>NZ_JBVIPS010000004.1:546875-671663 GCF_055577715.1 Streptomyces sp. NPDC033177
TGTGTTTTTTTTTGTTGTGTTGGGGTTCACCACTTTTTTGGGGTTGTGTTGGGGGGGGTGGGGGGTGGGCCCTCCCCCCCCCCCCCCCCTTCCTCCCCCCCCCCCCCCCCCCGGCCCCGCCTCCCGCACCACCGAAGGACCGTCACCATGACCGACCCGATCCGCGGCACCCGCCACGGCTGCGCCCCCGCCGCCCTGTCCGTACTGGACTCCGCCATGACCGGCACCGGCCAGTCCGCTGCGGAGGCGCTGGCCGGCAGTATCGAACTTGCCCGGCTCGCCGACCGGCGTGGGTTCACCCGCTACTGGATGAACGAGCACCACGCCATGCCCGGTGTCTCCACCTCCAGCCCGCCCGTCCTGCTGGCCCGGCTCACCGCGGAGACCAACAAGGTTCGGCTCGGCGCGGGCGGGATCATGCTGCCCAACCATCCGCCGTTGGTCGTCGCCGAACAGTTCGGCATGCTGGATGCCCTCGCCCCCGGCCGCATCGACCTGGGCCTGGGCAGCGCCCCGGGCACCGACCCGGCCACGGCCGCCGCCCTGCGCCGCGGCGCCTCCGACGCCGAGGACTTCCCACAACAAGTGCTGGAACTGCTGCACTTGCTCGGCGATGACTTCCCCGCCGAGCACCCCTATGCCGACCGCGTGTACGCCGTGCGGGGGCCCGCCCAGGACCGCCTCAACGGCATCACCCCGCCCCCCCGACCGCCTGCCGGTGTGGCTGCTCGGCTCATCCGCCTATTCGGCACAGCTCGCCGCCCGGCTCGGCCTGCCGTTCGCCTTCGCCGCACACTTCAACCCGCACGACGTGGTGGCCGCCCTGCGCCTTTACCGCGAGCGGTTCACCCCGTCCCAGACCCTGGCCGAGCCGTACGCGCTGGTCAGCTTCACCGTCGCGGCATCAGACGACGTGCGTGAGGCCCGCCGCCAGGCCGGCACCCTCGCGCACGCCATGCTCCGCATGTTCCAGCGCAAGTCCTACCTGCTGTCCTCCCCCGAGGAAGTGGACGCCTACACCTACGACGCCCAGGAACGCCAGGCCGTCGACAGCTGGCTGACCCACATCCCGCACGGCACCCCCACCCAGGTCACCGCTCACCTGAACCAGGTCCAGCGGGACTCCGGCGCCGACGAGCTCATGATCGGCAGCGTCGGCCACTCCGTCCAGGCCCGGCTGCGCTCCACTGAGCTGATCGCCGACGCCTACGGCATGCCCGACAGCCCGCACTGACCGGGAACGGGCGAACGGCTGCCCACCAACACCGACCACCCTTCACCGCCAATTCCCCCTGATTCTCCGGGAGTTTCCGAGGGGTTCCCGCGGGTCAGTCGCCCGGAGCGGCAACTGGCCCGCGTCACCGGACAGTTCTTTCGCTCTCTCCTGCCCTGCGCACCCCTGACCGCCGCCTGACGACCACCGACCGCCCCGCCTGGCAGTCGACACCCCGGCCTTCCGACGTCGCGGCATTTCGAAAGTACGGACCCATGGCCCACCCGCCCTTCATCCCCGCCCCGCCCACCGTCGCTGCCGCCTCCGCCATATCCGCAGTACAGAAGCGCACCCTGACCGTCCTGCTCGTCTCCCAGGTCCTCAGCGGTGTCGGCCTCGCCGCCGGGGTCACCGTCGCCGGGCTGCTGGCCGGGCAGATGCTCCACAACACCTCGCTGTCCGGTCTGCCCATCGCCCTGCTCACCGCGGGCTCCGCCGTCGCCGCCGTCGTCATCGGACGCCTCTCCCAGCGCCTCGGCCGCCGCCCCGGACTGGCCGCCGGATACCTCACCGGCGCCCTCGGCGGCACCGGTGTCGTCGTAGCGGCAGCACTCGCCAGCCCCACGCTGCTGTTCGTCTCTCTGTTCCTCTACGGCGCGGGCACCACGTCCAACCTCCAGGCCCGATACGCCGGAGCCGACCTCGCCGCACCCCACCAGCGCGCCCGCGCCACCTCCACCGTCATCGTCGCCACCACCGCCGGCGGCATCACCGGGCCCCTGCTCGCCACCCCCGCCGGGCACCTCGCGACCGCCCTCCGACTGCCCGAGCTCACCGGCCTGTTCCTCCTCTCCACGGTCGCGTTCACACTGGCCGCACTCACCCTCCTCCTTTGGCTGCGGCCCGACCCGCTGCTGCTCGCGCACACCCTGCCCGCGCCCCCTGCTGAAGGCGCACCCGCGGCTTCCTCCTCCCGGTCCGGGCCCGGACTGCTCATCGGCGTCGTGGTCCTGGTCCTCAGTCAGCTCGTCATGGTCGCCGTGATGACAATGACCCCCATCCACATGCACGCCCACGGCTTCACCACCGCCGCATCCGGCCTGGTCATCGCCCTGCACACGGGTTCCATGTATCTGCCCTCGCCCCTGGCCGGCCGCCTCGTCGACCGAGTCGGGGCCACAGCAATGAGCGTGGTGACGGGCGGCACGCTGCTCACCGCAGGAGTAGTCGCTGCCCTCGCGCCCAGCCACTCCTTCACCCTGATCGCCCTCGGCCTCGTCCTGCTCGGCATTGGCTGGAGCTTCGGCTTGGTCACCGGCACCGCGATCGTCACCAACAGCGCACCCCTGGCTACTCGCGCCAAGGTCCAAGGACTGGTCGACGTCGCCATCGCCATCGCGGGCGCCGTCGGCGGCCTGGCCTCCGGCATCGTCGTCGCCGCCACCAGCTACCCGGTCCTCGCCGTCCTTTGCGGCACCCTCGCCTTCGCGGCCGCACCTGCAGCCATCGTGGCGGCCCACAAGAGCTCCACGCGCGCCTGATCGACGTATTCGGCGGAAGTGATGAAAGCGAGCGAGACATACCGCACCTCAATAGCCAGGCAAGACACAGGCATTTCGGCGGCGAAGACATCCGCGGACTTGAAGAGAGGACAACAAGAACACCTGTTCATAGGGGGCAGGCCGTGGGCCGGGGCCTGCGGGCGGGGGGAGCCCCTGTCTCAAGGTGACATCAAATGTCGTCGCGATTGATCACGCGGAGACCCGCCTAACGACTCCCCGACTCGCCGCGAAACGACTCCCGTTCAGAGGTTCTGGCTCACCTTCTGTGGAGTTGTAACCGAGCGTTGCGGATGGCGAGGTGGGTGCCTCCGCGAGCAGAGCCGGATTTGAATCCGCCCCAGGGCGTTAGGGTGCTGATTCACGAAGCAAGGGGAGTTGGCGTGCTCAACAGACCGAGGAGAGAGGAAGCCCTCGACTGCCTGCGCGCCGAGATAGCAGCGGAGCGATCGACGACGACCGAGTTGACCACTCGGGCGGCATGGCTGGCGTGGGTGCGATTCGCGAAGCAGCGCTTTGACACAGCACCGACCCCCGACTCCGACGGCTTACTCTTCCAATACGGCACGTACGCCTTCAGCGGGCGACCGGTGTTCACGCTGGACCTCACGCGACAGTTCGACATCAACGATGACGACGGCGAGCACGACCATTACGTGCAGGTCCACTGTGAACTCCGCTACGAGCCCGAATCCGCCCTGGATGCGGTGGGAAGCTTCGACTCCTGGTTCTTTCACGACACCGATACAGACCTCGACCGGTGGTTCGCCGCCATGGAGTGTCGTCTCGAACGCCTACTTGATCGTGGGCCCTCCAAGATCAACCTTTACGAGGAGCCGGTGTAGGCCGTGCCAGGAGTGGGAGACCAAAGGGCCCTCACGCAAGCAGGACTCGCTTGCGTAGGAGGGTGAAGCTGGCGCGGCCGAACATCTGACGCTTGAGCATCTTGAGCCGGTTGACATGGCCTTCGACGACGCCCGAGTTCCAGGTGAGGGTGAGGCCGGCCATGAGGGCTTCGCGGTCGCGGTCGATGCCCGCAGCGAGGGTGTGGAGGCTCGGGAGGTCGTCCTGCCTGACGGCGGCGAGCCAGTTCGGCAGGCGCTCACCCTGGCGCTCGGTCAGCATCGCTGCAAAGGATCGGACGTGCCTGGTGAGGGCGTCGATCTCGGGGCAGTTGGCCCGGACGTTCTTCAGTTGGAGTTGCTCGGCATCGGACAGGTTTTCCGGGCGGCGCAGAACCCGTCCGGCGACTGCCCGGGGTGAGGGCGGCCGGGCTGTCACGGGCCGTGGCGAGGTGCGCTTCTGGCGGAGGTAGGCGCGAACACGCTGGTAGCTGCCCTGGTAGCCGAGTGGGACGATCTTTTCCCACAGTTTCCAGGCGTTGGTGCAGCCCTCGTTCCATCGGGTGTCGAGGTAGGTCTTGTACTCGTCGAGGACGGAGGTCCGGGCTTGCCACTGACCGGTGAAGAGGACTTCTGGCTTGGCGGCGTCCGCGTACCGTTTGACGGTTTGGCTCGTCATGCCGAGCTGCCGCTGGATCGCGCGACGGCTGTGTCCTGCCTCCACCAGGGCATGGACGGTGGCGTGAACGGTTCGGGTTCGGTCGGCGAACCGGTGCCCGGTCGGCGTGGCGACCCGGACGACTCCTCTGCGGGGTCGGGCTCCTCCTCGGTCGTTTCAGGCGTCTCGGGGACCAGGACGCGCAGGCACTGGCGGTGCTGGGCGATGCTCCGCTCAGTGGCTTCGCTGAGGTTGTGCCAGAGATGCCACCGGTCCGCGACCTGCACGGCCTGCGGTGCGCCGGCGGTGGCGCCCTCGGCGAAGAACGGGGCGCGGTCCTGACATACGACCTCGATTCCGGGCCGTTCGGCCAGCCACGCGGCCAGGCTCGATGACTCCCGGTCGGGCAGCAGGTCGACCGGCCGCCGGGTCTCGACGTCCACAAGGACGGTGCCGTAGTTCCGGCCTTTGCGGGTGGCGTACTCGTCGACGCCGACCACTCGCGGGGCGGGCACCGTCGCCTGTGCCCAGGAGCTCGGCTACAACGTCGCCCCGGTCGAGGCGTACTTGCGCAAGGAGGCCGGCACCCATCTGGCTCCGTGGCACGACCGGCTCAAGACCGCGTACGTCGACACCCTCGCCGACCTCGGTGTCACCAAGGACTTCACCGACACCGAGGTCCTGGTGGCGATGGAGCGGCACAAGGACGTTGACCCGGCGCTGGCCGCTGTCCTCGCAGCGATCAAGGCCACGGTCAAGGGCACGGTGAAGGGCGGTATCGGGAAACTGTTTCGGGCACCCGCAGGGCAAGAGCTACAAGGAGGGCGAGCCGTGGCCGGCCATGGTGCGGCGGACGTGGCGCCCCGACATCCGGGCCGCCGTCATCTCCGAGCCCGGGTCAACTTGCACCGCAAGCTGCTGAACATGTCCCGGATGACCGGGCCGTTCCCGCTCGCCGTGCTCTGCGACTGCCTCGTCTACCCGAGTCCCGGCAGTAGCCCGCCGGACTTCCTCCCGTACGCGGCCTCGGGCAAGCCTCAGCCCGGAGGGTTCCGCCTGGGACTCACGCCGGGTCTGGCGAAGCTGGAAGGCGTCCAGGAGATGGCCTGGGCGGTTGGCCTGATGGAAGAGGGGCTGAACCCGGCCCGCCACATCAAGGGCGGCGACGCCGTCTGGGACGAAGGGGAGTAGACGGCGGGGGAGATCGACGAGGTGATCGAGCGCGCCGACCGCGAGGCGTTCACGAAGGACCCGCCAAAGACCCTCGAGGGCCGGATCGGGTTCCTGCTCAAGCAGTTCGGCAGCGCGAAGGCCGTCGCTGCGGAGCTCGGGGTCACCGCCGACTCCGTCAACCGCTACCGGCGCGGCGCCCGCAAGCACGCCCGCGCCGACATTGCCGCGAAGATCGACGACACCGTTCGGCAGCGGTGGCAGCCGCTCGTACGCAGGCGTCGGCAGCGCCAGGCCGCCACGAGCGGCGGGATCACCGTGGAGACCAGGGCCCGGTTCGGCTGCACCGCGCCTGTCGGCACGACCGACGATGTCTTCGTCCCCGAAGCCGAGTCGGCGCACGCTCGCCTCCTGGTGCGGCGCCATGAGATAGGGGGCGACATGAGCTGTAGCCATCTCCCTGGCCCGGCCGAGGTCATGGTCGAGTACGACGGCCTGCTCGACGCCGAGAAACGCATCCGGTCCCATGATCTGACGTGCCCGTGCGGTGTGCTCGGCGGGCACGAAGTACGTGTGCGCGCCCCAGGTGTGCTCGGCTGCCAGCTTGAGCATCTTTGGACCCAGGGCGGCCAGGACGCGGCGCGGAGCCGGGTCTGGTATCGGACCGTGGACGGGTGACGCGTCCATGGACTCCAGGTACGAGCGCATCGTGGCCACCGCCCTGCCACGGGACGGTACGGGGTAGCCGTCCACTTCGTGAACGGTGTCGTCGACGCGGTGCCCGCCCAGGCCGAGTACGTAACGTCCGGGGAAAGCCTCACCCAGGGTGCGCGTCGCGGCGGCAGTGGCAATCGGGTCCCTGAAGGCGATGTTGGCGATGCCGGACGCGACAGCGATGCGACGGGTCGCCGACAGCAGCAGCCAAGCCTGGCCCACCGAGTCGCGGCCGAACGCCTCGCCGTACCAAAGGGCCCCGTAACCCAACTCCTCGATTTCCGCGGCTGATTCCCGCACCCGTCCGGCGGGCTGCCCTTCGTAGGCGACAGTCCAGATCCCGACCCGGCCGAGCTCCGCCGATGCGCCGTTCGTCATGGGTACTCCTCAGCCAGGGCTTTCCGGAGAGGTTCTCCGGTTCGGAGCCGCTACGATACGGAGAACGTCTCCGCTTGGCTATCTCCGGGGGCAAGCGAAAGGCAGGTTGATGACGATCGGGCATGATGGCGCCGCTCAATCGCTGAAGCGCACGGACGCGCGCCTGAACAGGGAGCGCTTGGTGGCCGCCGCGCAGGAAGTGTTCGCCGAAACCGGCCCCGGGGCGTCCCTCAATGAGATTGCCCGCCGGGCCGGCGTGGGGCCGGGGACTTTGTACCGTCACTTCCCGAACCGCCAGGCCCTGCTGACCGCCGTACTCAAGAGCCGGATTCAGGTGCTGTGCGAGCAAGCAGAAAGGCTGTGCGCCGCGGACTCCGCCGATGAGGCCCTGTCGCAATGGCTGGGGGCTTTCATGGCCCATGCCCGTGCCGACCACGGCATGGGCAGCGCTCTGATGGTCAACGAGCTCGGCGCGCCGAACTTCGACTGTCACCAGCTGATCCTGAACGCGGCAACCAGTCTCCTCACTCAAGCGCAACGGCGCGGAACCGCCCGTGCCGACCTGACCGCCAGTGACCTGGTCCAACTCGTCACGGGGATCGCGCTGTCCACGGTCCGTGACGAGGGCACCGACCAGGCGAACCGGCTCCTGGCTCTCGTCCTTGACGCCGTGTGCGGAGTACCACGCCGAGGCAATTGGCGACGGAGCTAACGGCAGGCAGAGAGAAGGCCCACGGGACCACTGCTGCTGACGCGTTCCTGCATTCTGGTGATGAGACGCGTGTCGGGCGGGGGGTCGCTTCGTATTCCTGGTGTCAGTTCTATGTTTCCCGCACAGCGCAGAAGTTCGGGCTCCTTCTAGAAGCTCGACGCGTCACCGAGGAGAAGCGAAGTCATGGTTCGTAGTGCTATGAGCGGGTGTGCGGTGGTGGCTCTCGCCTCCGTGGCGTTCACTGGTGTCGCGCCGGCATCGGCGTCTGATGCTTCGCGACCGGAGCCGAGGGTCACGGTCACCCCGGCCTCGGTCCAGCAGAGGGCTGCGGTCACGGTGAAGGTTGTGGGCGTCCCCAAGACGTGTCGTTCGGTGCAGGCGAGGTCCGACGCGTTCGCCAAACCGGTGGTGCTGGCGAAGAAGACCAAGCCGCTGATGTACGCGGGCCGGGCCGCGGTGAAGGCGAATGCTGCGCCTGGCAGTCACCAGGTCGTCGTGGGGGGAGTCGGCTGCGGCAAGTGGGTGGCGAAGGGCAAGTTCACTGTTCCTGCGGCGCCCAACGCGAAGGTCGTCAAGGGAACCGTCACCTCGAAGGCCGGGCTGTTCGTGCGTCGGCAGCCCACGTCCAACTCGGCTGCAGTGGGGGCCTACCGCTACCGGCAGACCATCAATGTGATCTGCAAGAAGGCCGGTCAGCCGGTCGCCGGTAACCGAATCTGGTACCGGGTCAGCGTGCCCAAGGGATGGGTCACCGCTCGCTACGTCAAGGCGCAGGGCGCCGTGCCCAACTGCAAGTAGCCTCAAGGCCCTTGGGCCTCTTGAAGGGCTCGCAGTGTCCGGCCGCCGCACCCGTGCGGCGGCCGGAGCCGTGGAGGATCTGCGCCCCGAGACGATCCCGTAGTTGTTCACACGACCGGGAGAGCCCAAGGCAGCGGCCCTGGCAACTGGCGCGCCTCCGGATCGAGACTGCCTCGATGTGCGCCGGCGCCCGGGCCATGCACCGGGCGCTGCGCGGCTCGCGGATGGTCACCGTCGCCGGGGGAGAGGGGCGCATCGTCCCCGGCACCAACTCCTGAGAGCGCAGGGCCGCTTGTGACCTTCAGCGGCCCAGGGCGGGGAGGCGGGGTCGACCGCGACTGGTTTACTGCCTTCGAACTGCCGTCCTATGCACCCGACCTCAATCCGGGCGGGGACATCTGGTCCGTCCGTGCGACGCACCAGCGCGGCCAGCTGTGCCTTCGCCGACCCCGATGAATTGAACACTGCCGTCCGGACGTGGCCTCCGCCCAGCTCCGATACCGCCACGACGTTGATGACGAGATGGTGGCCTCTGGCCACAGCGCAGATCCCGCATGTCGTCGACAAGAGGTCCGGACCTGCCCTCGGACCGGACCCCTCAGCGCGTGCTACTCCTTGCTAGGCCGCTTGGCCCGGCGGGTGGAAGTTGATGCGTTCCCTGACGACGGGGAAGCCGGCCTTGGCGAAGTTCGCGGCCATGGGGAAGTTGCCCTGGTCCGTCGCTCCGCTGACGAACTCCGCGCCCTGCTCGACGAGGAAGTGGGTGCACTCCGCGAGGAGGTCATAGGCGTAGCCCCGACCGCGCTGTTCCGGGACGACTCCGATGAAGCCGATGGTCGGGCCGGAGGAGTTGTGGGCTGGGATGTGGATGCCGGCCAGGTCGCCCTCCGGCGTGTGCGCGATCTGCCACCAATCGCGTGGGGAGGGGCACCAGTGGAAGAAGTCGAGTTCCGCCTGGGCGGCCTGGTCGAGACCGCCCTCCTCGATGGCCCTGAGCGCGTGGGCGTCCAGGGTGACGGAGTGGATGCGGCGCAACGCGTCGAAGAACACGGTGTTGTCGGGGTCGGCGCTGAAGCGCAGGCGCCCGGGCCGCTCGGGTAGACCACGCTCAGGAGTCCAGCGGTACAGGAAGCGTTCCACCAGGAGTTCGTACCCTGCGGCACGAGCGGCGGCGAAGCGTGACTCGGCGCCGGCACGCAAGTCGGTCTCTTCCCGCCAGTCGCCTGGCAGATCGATCTCGAGTTCCACCTGCCAGGGAGCGGAGCGCAGGAGCTCGGCCCCCGCCTCCTCCTCGCCCTCGGCCACGTCGAACCAGTTGATGTTCAGGGGCTCCGAGTCATTGGGGCCGCCCCACCACGCGCCGCGCGCGACGACTTCTCCGTCGCGCAGGGCGACGCGCTTCCAGTCGGGGCGGAACTGGGTACGCCGATGGCCTTCACGGGCGCCCAGGGGGTCGGGGAGTGCATCGAAGAGATGGGCGTCGCTCGCGGAGAGCGCGCGGATGACCGCATCGGTCATGGATTCCTCCGGGATACAGGCTGCTTGGAGCGCTCCCGGTCAGAACTCACGAACCACGCCGGGACAGCGGAAAGAGGGAGCGCTGGAAAGGTGTGAACCGCACGGCACTCGCCTCCTTCCATCCATCTCAGGGCGTGGAGCCACAGAGTAAGCGGTCTGCTGAGGGTCCGTCCACGGATTTCTTTGAGCCCCGACCCACGATCGATGTGATCAAGCGCGCCCGTGGCGGTCGAGTTGGAGCGTCATGCCATGAGCAGGATTCCCGGCCCATGTGCGCCCCAGCGGTATGCTGGTCCTGGAGGCGATCATCGGCCTGTGGGGCACCGACCTCGACGGAAATGGCGCCCGCTCAGTTTCTTGTTCCGCGACAGCGTCCAGGTCCGGTCCGGTCATCCATGTACAAGTCGAGTGCGGCAGGTTGGGGATGCAACAAGGCGCGTGAGTCTGCGAGTTGAGGCTTCGAGCACCTCACGCAACGGCACGGGAAGATTGTGCGTTGCGGGCCCCGCCACCCTTAACCTCGTTAGCGGCCATGCGGGAAACGCTCAACCAATCGTCCCCAGGTCCTCCCGTAGCCTTGCGGAGGGTGGCGCCGACCACCGGGACGGCAAGTTGGGGGAGGGTGGATGCTGGCGAACCTTGCCATCAGGCTCTTTGTGATAGCTGTGGCTGGACTGCTAGCAGCCCTGCTGGTCTGGGGGATTACAGCGTTGGACGGGGCGGACGAGGGGCCGGCTGTACCTACACCGATCCCCACGGGTGCCGCTTGAGCGATGCAATGACAATGCCGGTCGTTTCGGGCGGACAGCGCGGCCACGCTCCGTACTTCACCGAGATTGTGGCTGCCCTCAAAGTGCCCCGGCTCGGTGCCGCTGCCCACGCTCCCGGCCCGCACAGGTCATCGCGGATCGCGCGTATGCCACCCGCGCGATCTGCGCTGACCTGTGATCAATGGATGACCTAGATGACCTCGTGATCCATTAGGGCTTTTCCTTCAGCAGCTCTTTCGGTGCCTTCATTTCCTCAGCCATGACGGGAAGCACCGAGCTGATCATCTCGAACCTTCCGGCGTGCCTAGCCCCCCGACGCGCCGGGAGCGGGCCTTCGTGGCGGTCATGGACAAGCTCGCCACCGCGATTCGGCACGGGATGCGCGCAGGGGCTGGTAGCGGAATCTCGCAACCCTGGTGTTCGCTGGTCGCGGGGCGTCTCGTGTGAAGCCGCCCTACCTGACGTTGCGTGGGGGGCCGCTGGACGCACGTTTCTCGAGGCGGTGCGGGATCACTATGTCCAGCGGTGGGACGGTAGATGCGGGACTGTAGATGCGATCTGCCAGGCACTGCAGGGCTCGTTCCGCGATTTGACGCTTGTCGGGGACCACGGTGGTCAGGGGCGGGTTGGCGTACCGTCCGTCCTCGATGCCGTCGAACCCCACCACGGCGATGTCCTGGGGGATACGGATGCCCTGCTGGTGGGCGACGTGGAGGGCGCCGAGGGCGAGTTCGTCACTGAACGCGAAGATGGCGTCGGGACGTGTGCGTTCCTGGAGAAGAGCCGTCATGGCCGCGGCACCGTCTGCGCGGTGCAGGGTGGTCACCGCTTTCTCCAGGCCGGAGTCCTCTGGCAGGCCGGCACGCCGCAATGCCTGGTGATAGCCGGCCAAGCGCTGCCTTGCCGTTTCGTTGTGCAGGTGGGGCTGCAGGCCGATCGCGGCGATGCGTCTGCGCCCGGACTCGATCAGATGGCTCGTGGCTTCGTCAGCGGCAAGGACGTTGTCGACGGCGACGCGGTCGGCCAATCCGTGGGGCGGCTGCTCGCCCAGCAGGATGACCGGTACGTCGCGGGAGCGGTCTTTCAGCTCACCTGGACCCAGCGACCACGGACTGATGATGAGTCCGTCGACCAGGCGGTCACCGGCGCCTTCCAGGAGGCGTTTTTCTGCCTCGGGGTCGCCGAAGGTCTGGTCGATGACAACGGTCCATGAGCGCTGTTGGGCGGCATCGACGATGAGGCTGGCGAGTTCACCGAAGTAGGGCGAGTGGAGTTCGGGAATGGCCAGGCCGATGAGCCCGGTTCGGCCGGCCCGCAGATTGCGCGCGGCGATGTTGGGACGGTAGCCGAGCTGGTCCAGAGCGGCCTGGACCCGGGCCCGTGTCTCTTCGGCAACGGGCACAGACCCGCTGACCACATTGGAAACGGTTCGGGGCGACACGCCTGCGAGGGCGGCGACGTCCTTCAGGCGACTGCTCACGGCTCACATCCTCGCATGCGGCGACGACCGAAACCAAGATCCGATTCTGGCTATTGCCACGTTGCAATCAACGTTGCAGGATGAGCGGCGTCATCCAGCGCAAGGAGGCGCAGCATGAGCGTGCACACTTTCCCCGGCGTCACCGCCGACGACCTGGACATCGATGTGTCGGCGGACGTGGAGAGCCTTTACACGGAGGGCATCACGGCGCGGAAGGGGGCGTTCACGAAGGAGTGGGCGGATCAGCTCGGCGACGATGTGAACCGGGCGTTCACGGAGGCTCTTCAGCGCCCGGACGGTGCCGTGGGCCGTGGACCGAACCGCTTCTACGTGGAAATCCACCCCGAGCAGATCAGGGGCTTCGTGGAGCTGGTGGACCACCCGTGGGTACGTTCGCTGTGCACCGCGACGCTGGGCCCCGAGTACCGCATCGTGGAGCTCGGCTTCGACGTGCCCCTGGAAGGCGCCGTGAACCAGCCCTGGCACCGCGACTTCCCCATCCCGCAGGAGACGCAACGCGAGCGGCGCCTGACCTCCCTGGCCATCAATGTGACCACGGTCGACACAGCCGAGGACATGGGCCCTTTCGAGATCGCACCAGGCACCCAGTGGGACGACGGCCCGGACTTCGAGCACGGCATGTTCCCGCCCAAGTCTCTCTACAGCCGCTACGAGGAACGGGCCGTGCGCAAGTATCCGCAGCGCGGTGACATCTCCGCCCGGACCGCGCTGACGATCCACCGGGGCACCACCAACCATTCCGCCAAGCCTCGCCCTGTGCTCATCCTGGGGGTGGACGGCCCCGAGGCGAACAACGGCGACCGTCACGACACCGCCGTGACCTCCGGCTACTGGAAGACGCTGCCCGAGCGGGTGCGCCGGCACTTGCACTGCCCCATCGTGGACGAGCTGACGCCGATGACGCAGAAGCACACCATCGAGGGCTTGGTCATGGGCGATGCCTGAGGTCCTCACGCCGGCGCCGAAAACCCCGCACGCCACCGGCGCCCGTCAGCCGGGCCTGGTCTACGCGGTGGCTGCCGTTTCGGCCGTCGGTGGCCTGCTCTTCGGCTACGACACGGGCATCATCTCCGGCGCCCTGCTGTATCTGCGGGAGGACCTCGATCTGTCCTCACGCGGGCAGGAGATCGTGGTCAGCGTCATCCTGGTCGGTGCCATGGTCGGCGCCCTGGGTTCGGGACGTCTCGCGGGGCGTTTCGGACGGCGCCGGGTGGTCATGTGGGTGGCCGCCGTGTTCGCGTTGGGCGCTGTGGGGGCCGCACTGGCCCCAGGGGCAGAAGCGCTCGTCGCAGCGCGCTTCGTCCTGGGCCTGGCCGTGGGCGGAGCATCGAACATGGTCCCCGTCTACATCGCAGAGGTGGCGCCGGCCGCCATCCGGGGCCGGCTCATGGTCCTGTTCCAACTCATGGTCGCCATCGGCCAGTTGCTCGCCTACCTGTGCGGCTGGCTGTTCGCCGGCAGCGGGGGCTGGCGCATCATGTTCGCACTGGCCGTCATCCCTGCGGTCGTGTTGGTCGTTGGCATGGTCAAGCTGCCGGAGAGCCCGCGCTGGCTCGTGGACAAGAAGCGCGAAGGTGACGCGCAGGCGGTCCTACGACGGTTGCGTCCCCAGGGCGCAGACGTCGCAGCAGAGATCGCCGGCATCCGAGACATCGCCACCTCGGCACCGCCGGTGCACCGACGCGCCATGGCGCAGCCCTGGGTGCGCCCCGCCTTGGTCGTCGCTCTGGGCGTTGCTGCCTTCTCCCAGCTCACCGGCATCAACGCGATCGTCTACTACGCACCGACCATGCTGTCGGACGCCGGGTTCGGCGACTCCGTTGCCTTGCTGACCGGAATCGGAGTGATGCTCGTCCTGGCGGGCATCAGCGGCGCGATCGCCGTGGACGCGATCGGGCGGCGCCGGACGATGCTGGTGTTCATCCCGCTGTCCGGGCTCTCCATGGCCGTCCTGGGCGTGGCCTTCCTGGTGGGTGACTCCACCGCCCAGCACTGGGTTGTCATCGTCTCGCTGTTCGCCTACATCCTCTTCAACGGGATCGGAATGCAGTCGGTCGTGTGGCTGATCGCCCCGGAAATCCTTCCTCTGAGCGTGCGGGGACCCGCGACGAGCCTGGCCACGCTCTCGGTCTGGGGGTTCGATCTGCTGATCGCGGTCACCGCACTCACCGCGATCAACGCCATCGGCCGGTCGGGCACGTTCTTCGTCTATGCGGCCATGAACGTCCTGTGCGTGGTGTTCGTCCTGCTCAAGGTCCCAGAGACACGCAACAAATCGCTGGAAGACATCGAAAAGGCTCTCCGGGCCCCGGGACCTTTGCGCCAGAACCTGCTCTGACGGGCCATGCGCTGAGGCCTGACCTCGCAGAGGTGTGTAACTGCCGCAGGTGGTTGCGACAGACGGAGTGTCCGCCGTGGACGTAACTGTTGCTGCGCACGGGAGTTTGGATCGGTCGTTCACTTCGTCGCGGCTCCAACCGGGCCGGTCACGGCCAACAGTTCAGTGCTCGGCGCCTGGCTTCTGGCTGGAGTGGTACCCCCGTTGGGGATGCTCCAGGGATGGGCGCATGGGGGCGGGCGGGGCCGTAGGACGGCCTCCGGCATGTTCTGGTAGGCCACGGGGTGCAACCATCGGGTAATGGCAGGCTGCCGACGCTAGCGTCGCCCCGGCCAGCCTTTCGTCCGGGCAGAGAACCTTGTCGCCGATCTCTGGACTGGCTGCGGGACTTCACCTCCGATCTCGCAGCCAAGGCCCTGGTCACCAACCGCTCCCTGCGCGCGGGAACGGCCCCCGGCAGCACGAGCTCGGCGGACGGCTCCCGTGGCTGTTCCCCCCCCCGACATGTGCTGAGATGGCCCCTGGCGTGCTGCGCAACTTGCGGTGAGGGCCACAGTGGTGAGGTCGGCTGTTCCGCCTTCGCCTCGCGGCTCGGTCACGTCCCGACGTGGAGAATGCGGACGGGACGCTTACCCGCTGACCTGGCACCGTGGCGGCGACGAACGCGCCGCCGGTGCGGTCCAGGGTGGGCTGCGCCGCGTACTCGGTGGGGACGTCGGCCTATCTCTGCTGTTGTGCTACCGCGAGAGTGGCAGGCAGGCAGGCAGGCAGGCAGGCAGGCAGGCAGGTCCAGGACCAGGACGGTGGCGCCCGACGCGCCGCAATGCGTGGGGCGCCGTTCCGTTTCACACCCCCAGGATGCGGGAGAGCCCGTACTCGAAGCGCTCGTCGAAGGAGGTGTCCTCGAAGTACGCGGCAGCTCGGGACAGCGAGGGGTACTCGCCCGTGTCCAGCCGTTGTGCGAACGCCGGGCCCCTCGCGTCAGGAAGCGCCTGTTCCTCCTGAGCCAGCCCCAAGGCGAAGTAGACAAGGCTCCAGCCGGTCCAGACCGCCTCGCGTTCTTCCAGCCCGCCGGCCAGCAGCGCCTCGGTCATCAGGTCGGCGAAGCGGAGGGTGGCGGGTTCCGCGGCGTAGGTACCGGCCACGATCCTGGCCCCGTCCCGGTGGGCCAGCAAGGCGCGGCGGTAGCGGTGCAGCAGTTCGCGGACCCGTGGTTCCCAGGGCTCGGGCAGTCCGTCCACCGGCGCCCCGGCCACGATCGCGTCCGCCATCAGCTCCGACAGCCGCGCCTTGGTCTTCGCATGCCAGAGCACTGTGTTCATCCGGACGCCGAGCCGGTCCGCGATACCGCGGATAGAGAGCGCGTCCGCGCCTTTCTCCTCCAGCAGTTCCAGGGCCGCTCGCACCACCGTTCCGGGGTCGAGTCGAATCCGGGCGAGATTCTCCGCTTGCTTCTTGGTCACCGACCTAGTCTACTGGGCGCACGTCATCTTGGTCACTGACCAAGAATGTCTTGAGGAGCTGTCATGGAGCACGAGCACGTCGTCATCGCAGGAGGCGGCCCCACCGGGCTGTGGCTTGCCGCCGAACTGCGGCTGGGCGGGATACCCGTCACCGTCCTGGAAGCTCGCCGCGAGCGGGATCCCCACTCCAAGGCACTCACCATCCATCCGCGCACGCTGGAGGTTCTGGCCACCCGGGGTGTGGTGGAGCCCTTCCTCGCGGAGGGCCGGCGCATCCCCAGCGGCCACTTCGGCGGGCTCGACGACCGGTTGGACTTCGGGGTCCTCGACACCCCCTACCCCTTCACACTCGCCCTGCCGCAGGCCCGCACCGAGGAGCTCCTGGAGGAGCACGCGCATGCGGCCGGAGCCAAGATCCGGCGCGGGCACCAAGTGACCGGACTCGCCCAGGACGCAGACGGGGTGAGCGTGAAGGCAACCGGCCCCGATGGCCCGTACTCACTGCGCGCCGACTACATCGTCGGCTGCGACGGCACCCGAAGCACCGTGCGCGAAGCGGCGGGCATCGACTTCCCCGGTAACGACGCCACCACCTGGGGCTTCCTGGGCGACGTCGTCCTGGACAACCCGCCACAGGAAGCGGTGCTGGCCGTGTCAGGCCCGACCGGCGGCGTCATGATCGTCCCGATGCCGGGCGGCATCCACCGGATCGTCGGCGGCGACCCGGACAGTAACGGCACCGGCCACCCCGGTGAACTCACCCTCGACGGGCTGCGCGCCAAGGTGACCCGGATCGCCGGCAGCGACTTCGGCATGCGTGACCCGAGCTGGCTCTCCCGGTTCGGCAACGCCACCCGCCAGGCCGCCGAGTACCGCAGGGGCCGCGTCCTCCTCGCGGGCGACGCGGCGCACATGCACTACCCGGCCGGAGGCGTGGGCCTCAACGTCGGCATCCAGGACGCCACGAACCTCGGCTGGAAACTGGCCGCCACCATGGCAGGCACCGCCCCCGCCGGACTTCTGGACAGCTATCACACCGAACGCCACCCGGTCGGCGCCGACCTACTGCTCAGCACCCGCGCCCAGACGGCACTGATGAACGCCTACTCCGCGGAGGGCCAGGACTTGCGCACCCTCCTGAGCCAACTCATCGCCACCGTACCCGAGTTCTCCCGAAGCCTGGCCGAACGACTCTCCGCACTGGCCGTCACCTACCCGGGCCCCGCACACCACCACCCCCTGACCGGTCACCGCGCACCCAACCTCGAACTCGGCGACAACACAGACCTCTTCGCACTGCTCCGGACCGGCCGCCACGTCCTGCTGCACTTCACCGGCACCCCGGCACAGCCCTCAACCCTCCACCTCGTCACGCACACTGCGCATCGGTGCGACCCGCGCCCCGCCTGGTCCACCGTGCGTGCCGCGCTCATCCGCCCCGACGGCCATGTCGCCTGGGCAAGCGAACAGCCTGACGCCGAAGTTCTGCGGGCCGAGGCCCACGCGGCGGTATCCGCGATTCACGGCTGACCAGGGCTCTCGATGTCCACGGAGTCCACTGATACTGCTGCGGCAATCCCCTCGAGGCTCGAGCCTTGAGGGGATTGCGGGTTCGCGCTGACGGCACTTTCAGCCCTGCTGGCTCCGCAGCTCCCCGTACGAGGGGGCCCGTCGTACGGGGAGCTACTTCGCCGGGGGTACCCACGCATTCGTCGCAGGCGGCTCTGTGGCGGGAGTTGCCTCGCCCATCTCAGCTACATCGATGTCGGCCTCGCAGCCTTCCGGGATCTTCTCGCTGGAAGTCGCGCAGGCTGAGGGGTCGGCATCGGGTGCGCCCCTGTTCTCCTGGCGCTGGCTCTTGCCCTGTTCGTCCGAGGTCGAGGTGTCGGAGGATGGATTGCTGTCCGAGGGTGACGAGCAGGCCGCCGAGCCCATCACCGTGCACAGGATCAGAGCGGCCGAAGCTGCAGCGGTACGAGTACGCATGTAAGTCCCCCCAACGCGGACGCGGAGTGTCCGGCCCGCCAGTCGATCAACCATGCCACCTTGAGTCCTGTTGAGCGGGGGGGCGCCCCCCCGAACCTGCACTGAGATCGGAGCCGCCGGAGCGGGGGCGTACGACCTCTGACGGGTCTTTGGCTTCGCAGGTTGCGTCAAGCTTGGGTCTGAGATTCGAAGGGTATATGAGGCTTAACCCTTGGATCAGATGTATATTTGAGGCATACTTATGACTCTCGCCACAGCGTGTACAGCTCTGTGTGTGATGGAGTTGATCTTGACCATAAGGACCGGCAAGCACCCATCGCCCTCGCAGGGGTGGGTTGCGAGCTATGCCTGAAAAGCACGTTCAAAGGAGTACGGCGCGTGCAGAACAGCACACACCGTCGCCAGTTCAGCAAGCTCTCCCTTGCTGCTGTATCCGCCACCGTTGGGGCAGCGCTTCTCGCCTCCGCGATCCCGGCCAACGCCGCCACCGCCACCATGCGTTCGGATGGCGCGGCCCAGGCCGCCGCTGTCGTGGAAGCTGCCACGGGGACGGCCGACATCGCTGCGTCAACGGCGGCTCCGGGCACGCCGGCCAAGGCGGTCACCCCTGCGGACGGAGTCGCCCTCACGGTCACCGCACCGGAGAAGGCGAACGGCGCCCTGCACGCGGCTGACGGCAGCGGCTCGTCGTTCGGCCTCACTCTGCCGGGCGCCAAGGAGGTCGCCGGAGTCAAGGCCGGCGCGGGCACGGTGATCTACCCCGACGCCGCTCCCGACACGGACATCGCGGTGCAGCCGACCACGGACGGCGGAGCCCGCACCTTGGTCACGCTCAAGGACGGCAAGGCTGCCGAAACCCACCGTTTCCGGCTCAACATCCCGCAGGATGCGAACATCACCGAGGACGGTCAAGGCGGCTTCGAGATCACGCGTGAGGCCGCCGAGGGCATACACGTCCCGGTCGCCACGATCGACGCGCCGTGGGCGAAGGACGCGAACGGCAAGAGCGTGCCCACCAGTTACAAGCTGGACGGCCATGACCTCATCCAGACCATAGAGACCGGTGAGGACACCGCGTTCCCGGTGGTCGCTGACCCGAAGATGACGTGGGGCATCGTGACGGGCACCGCGTACTTCAACAAGAAGGAGACCAGGGCGATCGCCAACAATGGCGCTCTGTCCGGTGTGGTTTCCGGTTTCCTCCCGCCGGGTCTGAACATCTACTGGGGAGCGCACGCCGCGGTCATCACCACGACGGCGCTGAAGGCGAAGAACGCCAAGAAGTGCATCAAGGTCAAGTTCGCGGCTGGGATTTTTATCCCCGGCCAGTACTCCGGCGGAAACTGCAAGTAGCAACCACAACGAAACGAACGGAGAACGGCTTTGAGCAGCTCGTGGCTCATCTACAGCGGAGCCCTGTTGGTGCTCCTGTCCATCGGGGTCCTGTTCTTCGTAGGCAGGCCTACGACACCCGCCTGGCGTGACACCACGTCGATAGCCTGCGGCGTCGCCGTCTTCGCCGTTGTGTGTGTACTGGCGCTGCTCCTCCACGCACCGGCTCAGATCGCGGTGGCTGGGGCGTGCTTCTGGATGGCTGCAGCGATCACCGGCGTGCACGCCGTACGCGGCCGTATCGACTCGCACAGCTGACCACGACGGCCCGCACCCTCGGCATGAATCGCCAGGAGTGCGGGCCGTTTTGCGTTGCACCGAGCACGTATCACTCCACCACGAGTTCAACCTCGCGTGGAGGAGCTCGAGAGGCTGTTGGGAAGCAGCCGATTGAGGTGTGCGGCCCGAGGGGCTTTTCAGGCCGCCGTCAGTGCCGCCAGGGCGCGGTCCATTGCGGCGTTGAACTCTGTCGGCGCCAGCGGCAGACGGGACTTGACGTCCCGACTCCACTGGTCGGCGAGGACCTCGGCCAAGCCCGCCTCGACACCGTCGAGCGCCGCGTCGGCCAGGTCCGACGGAGCGATCTTGTCCACGGGCCAGCCCGCTGCCATGTCGGTGTCGGCCAGGCCCAGGTGTACCGCTGTGACGAGCGTGCCCTGCTCGGCGAGCTCCAGGCGGACGCCGTTGGTCATGGCCCAGGCGGCGGCCTTGGTCAGGTGGTAGGTATTGGCGCCGTTGACCCCGAACCACGACATGGCGGAGAGGACGTTGACGATCGCGCCTCCGCCGTTTTTGGCGAGCGCCGGCGCGAACTCCCGGATCATTCCCAGGTGGCCGAACATGTTGGTCTCCAGCTCGTGCCGCACCGCGTCCAGCGAACCGGTCACCAGGCCGGTCCCCGTGCTGATTCCCGCGTTGTTGATGAGCAGCGAGACGTCCGGGGCGGCCTCGGCGGCAGCCCGCACGGATGCGGGATCGGTGATGTCGAGGGGCAGCACCTCGACCCCGGGCAGGTCCACGGTCTGCGGTCGGCGGGCTGTCGCGTAGACCTTGCGGGCGCCCCGTTCGAGCAGGCGCTGGGCGAAGGCGCGGCCCAGGCCGCGGTTGGTTCCGGTGACAAGGGCGACGGAGTTGTTGATATCCATGGCAGGTACGCTAAAACCTGACGCTAGCGTCAGAGGCAAGTGCCGGCCGTAGGGGCCCGGGGTGAGAGGAATCACCATGACTGTCACAGTGGCCGCTGCCGAGCGGCTGATCCGCATCGGCGAGGTGGCACGAGGCGCCGGCGTCTCCGTGCGCGCCGTGCGCTACTACGAGCAACAAGGGCTGCTCATCGCGGAGCGCAGCCCGTCCGGCCAGCGCCTGTACCGGCCAGACGCCGTCCCCCTGGTCCGCTTCTTCCAACAGATGTACGCCGCAGGCCTCACCAGCCGAAGGATCGCCGAACTCCTGCCGTGCTGGGACTCCGGGCACACCGACACCGAGCAACGTGCCATGCTGCGAGCCGAGCGCGAGCGTATCCAGGCCAAGGTCGACGACTTGCAGGCCACCCTGGACCACCTCGACGAGGTCATCGCGGTCACGGACACACACCCGTAGGCGCACGCTAGGCCAGACGTCGGCGGGTGGACGAAGACGTGCACGCATCCCTCGGCTCTGCGCCGCCCCCGTCGACCGGCTCACCTTCAACGGCACGATCATCGAGACCGGCACGGCCTCCTAGCGCCTCGCCTCCACACGAGCGGAAGCGAACGAATCCGTCAGGGCCGGCTGACCGCTCCACGGAGCCTGCGACATCCCCCGTGCCTGTGGGCGAGTTGGGGTAAGCAGTGCTGACGATCAGCCGACTCCCTCTTGACCAACAACTTGAGTCCCTACTGGCCGTTCGCGCGCCCCGGGAGACCCGGCGCAAACGCATCGGCCGTCTGCGCCCCTACACCTGCACAGGTCACAGGGAAGATTTTCCTGGAACTGGCGATGCACGCCGGGTGCAGTCGATACCGCGCTCTCTTCCGCACTCCCATGTTTTTGAGTTCTCTTCTGGGCTAACTGCCCTCACGTGCCCGTGCGTGTGACCGGTGGCTGTATCAGTCTGGGAGCGTCCGCTCAGACATCAGCGAAGGAGCTTCTCATGGGCATTGAAGATGGGCCTGAGGATGCAGCCGGCAAGGCATCCAAGCAGGTTCCGCTCAACGAGAAGGCTGGCGACAAGGAAGGCGAGGGGAGGGGCGACAAGGAGAAGGATTCTCAGGTGGATGACGTCTTCGTCGAGACATCCAAGTACAACGATGACGACGAGTAGAAATGAAGGATGGGCGGGCTCTGAAATGCGGCTACGGCCGTCTGGCCCTCCGCGCGCGTGAGGCACGTGCGTCGAACTGGAATGACCACTTACCTACCAGGGTGGCAGGAGTCCCTCATGGGCATCGAAGACGGAATTGGTGACGCCGCCGAGCAGGCGAAGAAGGTTGTTACCGGTGAGAACGAGAGTGAAGACCAGCAGCAGAATGAGGGCGGCGATACAGACGACTCGGCTGAGTCGAACATGGAATATGAGCGCGACTAGGAACTCTGCGCATCATTGAGCGAGGCTTACGGTCAAGCGCTCGTCGTGGCTGCATTCGGAGTCGAACCGCGAACACGGCAGAGTGTGTACGGGTCTTCTGCCCCTCCGCCATTGCCGGGTGCTGGCTCATCGTGGGTCACGCCGACTGGGGCCTGTAGGTTCGCGTGCACCGCGCCCGGCGCCGTCCGGGTGGAGGTGCCGTTGCGACGGGACTGCCTTGCCGGTCCCCTGCGACTACGGGCCCCAGGTGCGGGTCAACAGGTGCTGCCCGGCCCGGTTTTGACGCCCTCGTGGAACGATCTGTCCGAAACACAGCAGCGCCAGACCGCAGCACAGGCCGTAGCCGGGCACCTGGGACGCCCGG
Organism: Streptomyces sp. NPDC033177; assembly: GCF_055577715.1. Taxonomy (NCBI): domain Bacteria; kingdom Bacillati; phylum Actinomycetota; class Actinomycetes; order Kitasatosporales; family Streptomycetaceae; genus Streptomyces; species Streptomyces sp. NPDC033177. The sequence continues at coordinate 568,818 of NZ_JBVIPS010000004.1, forward strand.
AGAAGATCGCCGCGGCCATCGCATTCCTCCTCAGCCCCCAGGCCAGCTACATCACCGGGACGACATTGACGGTGGACGGCGGTTGGAGCGTGACCAAAACCCGGCGTAAAGACGGACGTTCCTGCCGGCTTCACGCCGCGGCAGCGTTTACTGAGACACCAGTGATCTCCTGAAAGGGCCCGCGCGATGACGGCCGCCGAACCCGCCGCCCTGCCCCGTCATACCGGTGACGCCGGCCCCGGCGCGGGCGGCGACCCCTACGCCGACTACCGCACGCCCGGGTCAGCGGGCTTCCCGTTCGCCAACCTTCCTGACCTGGCCGATCAACAAATCGGCGGAACCGTAACCGCATGCAGCGATGAGTATTTCGCCGAGCGGGAAAATTTCCTCAAGCCCGAGCCCGCCCATTTCGACCCCACGGCATTCGGCCCCAGAGGCAAGATCATGGACGGCTGGGAGTCCCGCCGCCGACGGGGAACCGACGCCATGCACCCGTTACCGGCGGACCAGGACCACGACTGATCCGGCTCGGCGCGCCCGGCGTCATCCGCGGCATCGTTGTCGACACCGCCCACTTTCGCGCCAACTACCCGCAGAGCATCAGCATCGAGGGCACCTGCATCCAGGGCACACCGTCCCCCGTTCAACTCCTCTGCGACGACGTCGCCTGGACCTCCCTCGTCCCGCGCACCACCATCGGCAGCCACGCAGCCAACGGCTTCACCGTCGATGCCGAGCGCCGTTTCACTAAGGCTGTCCCGCAATTGATCTTCGACGCGGGTTGGCCGGGGGTCTCCCTGGCGCGGTTCGCTCGTCTATCCGGTGAGGGCGAGGTTGTGCAGGCGGGCGATCCCAAGCATGGCGTCGTGGACGCCGTCACCTTTGAGGCGGCAGTCGCGCAAGATCTTCCAGCCTTTCATCCGGGCGAAGACATGCTCGACGCGGGCGCGGACCTGTTTGTGGGACTTGTTGTGTGCCTGCTTCCAGTCGGGCAGCTCTTCGCCTTTGCGTCGGCGGTGCGGCATGACGAGCCCTGTGCCGGGATAGCCGCCGTCGGTGATCGTGGTGGTCCTGCCGACGGCGGCCTTGACGCCGGATTCCGTCCATGCCTTGCAGTCGGCGCGGTTGCCGGGTAACGGTCGACCGACCATGACGACCAGGCGCGTGTCGGCGTCGATCACGACCTGGTGGTTGGTGGAGTACCGGTAGTTTTTCGACTGCTCGGCGACGGTGTGGTCCCGGGTGGGTACGAGAGTGCCGTCCACGATGAGTACGGCGCCCTTACGGAATCGCTTGCGTACCTGGAGCGCGAGCTTGGGGCCGAGGTGGTCGATGATGCGGTCAGCTGCGGATTTTGAGATGCCGAACAGCGGGGCGAGCTGGCGCATCGTCAAGTTCGTGCGCCAGTAGGCCGTCACGAGCAAGACTCGGTCCTCCAGCGGCAGGCTCCACGGCCGGCCTTTACGGACCGCGTCAGCGCCCTCGCGCCGCAGTGCGCTCACCAACTTGCTGAAGCATCGCGGGCTCACCCCGGTGAAGGGGCTTATCCAAGACGGCTCCGACGCCGTGATCACACCAGCCATCGAGAGATCATCTCTGCCGTGACCAGCGGGTGGACAACCGTCAGGTGTGGAGAATGCGCACGGCGAGCAGCATCTGCCAAGTCCAGCCGATCGTGAGTGAGACGCGCTGGATCAGTCCGCCCCGACCCACCCAGCGTTGATGCTGCCTGAACGCGGCACTGGCCAGCACCATCGTGGTTGCGAAGAGCACTCCGCTGGCGATCGAGTAGAGGGCCCATCCCGGCGAGTTGGACAGGGCGAAGACGAAACAGGCCACGGCAAGGGCGAGGAATCCGATGAGGGAGAACAGGTCATGCAGAGCTCCTGCGCGGGTGGGGCGCTGGAGCTGATCGGGGGTGCCGACAGGGTAACCGCTCACCGGATCCGTGCGGCAGATACCTGCGCCCAACAGACCGACCGCCCACACGCCGATCAGTAGTGCCCCCCAGCGGGAGGGCCCAGCACGCCACAGACCCACGGCGAAGGTCAGCGACAACAAGCCCGTGAAGAGGAAGTTGACGGTCTGCGTCCACCCGGAGCGGCCGAGGGCGAGCGAACTGACGGGATGGCGGAGCGGCTTGTAGTCCACACGGCGGGTGCCTTCCAGTAGGTACGCGACCGTGAAGAGCGGGCCAGCGGCCACCCCGCAGGCAAGCAGCGTTTGATTACCCATCGCGTCAACATAGGTTGACAAGGTGAACGGCGTCAACCCTCGTTGACACGAGAGTGGCCATCGGCCATCAGCCGAAACTCGTGATCAATTGCGGGACAGCCCTTAGGGACGCCCCACGAAGTTCCCGTGACGAAGACCCGGCCGGTTCGGCATATGCCTGAACCTGCCTGGGTCAGGCCGCAGTTCGGCGGGGGCGTCCCAGCAGCGCGACAACTCCCAGCGTCAGAGGCCGAGTAGGTAGATCGCGAGCGGGGCTGCCAGGAGCGGTTACCCAGCCCTGGCCGCCAGCGGGGAGGCGGGGCCAGCGTGATCGCCAAAAAGGACCCCAACTGGCCTACGCTCAGCGGCGCTTCACACGGTACGGACAAGTCGCGGGAGGCAGCCACATCCCGGGTGGGCGAGCACCGGATAGAAGTCGCGCCCAGTACGCCGACGCCTGATCCTGCAGTTTCTTCCAACTGATCCTGCTGACCCCCGCGGTCGTGTCGAAAACCTCGCCTCGGGCTGCGCATTGCCGCCGCCGGTCGAGCTGATGCGGATGGCCCGTCCCAGGGGGCCAGCGCACGGAAAACCCCGCAGTCGGCGCAGTCGGAGCTGCTCCCGGCCTGGATCGCTCTGCTCGGCCTCGCCGGCCTCGGTCAGCTCCTGTCGGCGCATCGACGAGAATTTGGATGCCTGGTCTAGATCTAGATAGATAGTCTAATCTGGGGTGGCGGGGTGATCACCGCGCCACCCCAACCCTGCGGCAGCATGTCGAGCGAAGAGAAGCCGGGACCGTCCATGAATGCCGAACAGCACTCAGCCGTCACCGCCCCAAACCTGTACGACGGGTCGGGAAGGCGCTACTCCCTGGACGACATGCGCTGGCGGGGCGAGGACGGCAGCCCTCTGGCCGTCAGCGCACTGCCGGGTCTGCGTCCCGATCAGATCGATACCGCCGAACGGTCCCTGTGGCGCTATGGCGCGGCCCTGCCCGTCCCCGCCGCCCGTCGGGTGAGCCTGGGCGAAGGATGTACGCCGATGATCCCGGTCAACTGGGTCGGTCGGCGCGTCCACTTCAAGCTGGAGTGGTTCAACCCGACGTCCAGCTTCAAGGACCGGGGCACATCGATGATGATCTCCCACCTCGCTGCACACGGCGTGGACCGCGTGCTCGAGGACAGTTCGGGCAACGGCGGTTGTGCGGTGGCCGCCTACGCCGCTGCCGCGGGCATCCGCGTCAAGATCATCGTTCCCGCCGCCACTTCGGCGGCCAAGATCCTCCAGGCTCGCGCCTACGGAGCCGAGATCGAGCTCGTGGATGGCACCCGTGACGACGTCTCAGGCGAAGCGATCCGCCAGTCGGAGCACATCCATTACGCCAGCCACAACTGGCACCCCATGTTCATCCAGGGCACCAAGACCATCGCCTACGAGATGTGGGAGTCCCTCGGCTTCACCGCGCCCGACAATGTCGTCCTGGTGGCCGGGGCGGGCAGCAATATCCTCGGATGTGACCTCGCCTTCGGCGAGCTCCTTGCTGCCGGTCAGATCGACAGGCTCCCGCGCCTGTTCGTCGGGCAGCCCGAGCACTGGGCGACCATCGCCGACACGTTCAACGGCATCGACCCGGCCCGCCGTGGCGAGCGAGTACCGACCATCGCTGAGGGCGCTTCCATCGCCCAACCCGTCCGGCTGCCCGAGGCAGTGGAGGCCATTCGGCGTTCCGGCGGCGCCGCCTGCGCCGTCCCCGAGGCGAAGATCCACGCCGCGGTCCGCGCACTGAGTGCGCGAGGCTTGTACGCCGAGCCGACCAGCAGTGTCGCCGCCGCGACCCTGGAGCACTTCATCGAGACGGGGGCCATCGCTCCGGGCGAGACGACCGTGGTCGTGCTCACCGGTGCGGGGCTGAAGTCCGCCGAGACCATGGCCTCGGTGTTCGCCCGGCCATCCGACTGAGCCCATGCGAGGAAAGGAGAGCACGTTGGCACACCCGTCCGAAGGCGATCTCACCGACGAGGACCTCGTGGGGCAGGACGAGCACCCCGTAGGGCAGGACGAGCACCTTGTACGAGAAGCCGAGCGCATTGCAGTTGCTATCGGTCGCATGTTCCCGGGCCTGTGCGAAGTCGTCCTGCACGATCTTCGCCGGCCCGACAGCGCCATCCGCGCCATCGAGAACAACCTGTCCGGGCGGCAGGTCGGCGACTCCGCCACCGAGCTGGGGCTGAACCGCATCGCGGACCCCGAGTACCCCAGCGTCATCCAGAATTACAGCAACCAGTTCCCCGACGGACGCCCGGCCAAGAGCACCTCGATCGGCATCAAGAACGCCGACGGGCGTTACGTCGCGGCCCTGTGCCTGAACCTGGACCTCAGCACGCTGTCACCGCTGGCACTGACCCTGGCCAACCTGGTCGCCACGGACGCCGAGCACCGAGGCGAGACCCTGGAGACGCTGCGTGACCGCACGGGACGCGAACTCCGGTCGTATATAGACTCCTTCGCCGCCGCGCGCTCCAGCACTCCCCGCGGCCTCAACCGCGATCAGAAGCGCGAACTGGTCCGGCATCTGCATGGCGAGGGGTTCTTCGAGACCCGGAGTTCCGCACAGCTAATCGCCGACCAGCTCGGCGTCTCCCGGGCGACTGTCTACAACTACACGAAGTAGCCGCCTCGCTTACCGCAAGAACACCCCTGTTGAGTTGAGACGAGATCAGGCCCAGGGCTTCAGCCTGAAGGAACTGTTTCGTGACTTGACCTACGAGATCGACTACTACCAGCGTGATGACACCTGGAGTGAGGATGAGGTCCGCCGTGCGAGTAGGGCGCGACGCTCGGGCACTCGGCTATTCCTTTCTGGTTGTGCGCATGCCCCTATGGCCCATCTACCCCAGTTCTTTTAAAAGTTGGCGCTCGCGTTCGCTGCTGAGGCCGGCCCGGCGGGGCCGGTGAAGGCCCTGCTCCCGCTCCCAACGCAGCGTGTCCGCCAGCATCTGAGCCCGAGGCCGGTGTTGCAGACCTGCCGCGCCTGCCGCAGCGCCGCTGCGAGCGCTGAAGCCGGCCCAGTTGGGGTCAGCCACCCACAGCGCGAGCGATTCCGGGCCCATGGCCTGGACCACGCCCTGCCCCAGCAGCCAGGCGTCGTCGGCGTCCCTCACCGGGCCGGTGTGCCCGCCGATCTGGCGCGACAGCGCGACCCATTCCCCGAAGGGAACGATCGGGCCGACCGCGTTTTAGGTCCCCGTCGTTTTCTTCTCCGCACTCAAGTAGCCATGCCGCGGGGTCTCGCGCATCGACCACCTGCGTCGGGATACTTGAGGAAGCCGGCACCAGAAGCGGTGCCAGCGGCTCGCGGGCCGCGCGGGCGACCCAGTACCCGCATCGTCCACTGTGATCACCGGGGCCGCCGATCAGCCCCGCTCGCGCGATGAGAAGCCGGCCTGCCACCGCGGCCGCCGCAGCCTCCTCGCAGGCCACCTTGGCCTCTGCGAACCTCTCGTGGCCGACCTCGTCCTGCTTGGCCGCCGGGAGCAGCTGCGCCGACTCGTCCATGTGTGGCTGCGCATGCGAGGCATACGCGCTGACCGATGACACATACGACCAAGTGGCCCGCCCGCTGGCCGAGCTCCGCCAGCGCCCTGCGGACGAAGCCCTGCTGCCACGACACCTCGACCACTGCGTCCCAATCCCGGTCCGCCACACTCTTGTACGCCGTCGCCTCACGCCTGTCCGCAACAACCAGCCTCGCACCCGCGGCCACCTGGCCGCTTTCCCCACGGGCCAGACACGTCACCCGATGCCCACGCTCCACAGCCTGCGAGATTTCGCGGCCCACCCACGCCGTCCCGCCCAACACCAAGATATTCATCAGCGCACTCCACCATGGACAGTGCGCCGACGCGTCCCTGTTTCGCTGAGGGCAGGGGGGTCCGCCGTGCGCCGATTCGGGGCGGCCACCGCCCGTTGCTCGCCGTCGGTGTACGCCTGCGGCCCGCCGAAGGTTCGCTGATGAGTGGCCGATGGAACGCGCCACCACAGCCGCAGGCACACCCGCAAGCGGTCAGTTCCTGGCCATGGGCGCGGCTTGCGCCTCGCGTTTGAGATGGGTCGTGGCAACGCAGCCTCTTGAGATGGCGCGTAGAAGGAGAAGGCCCGCCGCTTTGCCCGGGCACCCTGTGCGGGAGGTGTCGCCGCGTTCCGGGCGGGGCTCGGGGGTGCGAAGGCCGGGCCGGGCGTGGGTGCTGGGCGTCGGCGCGGTAGCCGTGAGCTTGCTGCTCGTTGCGTTGATCGTGGTGGTGGCGCCGCGCCATCTGCTGGACTGGGACACTGCCGCAGCCCGCGTCCCTGACCGCGCGAAGGCGATCAACGATATTCGGACCACGCTGCTCCAGGGGCTGGCCGGGGTGGCCTTGCTCGTCGGAGCCTTCTTCACCTGGCGGCAGTTGCAGGTGACGCGCTACGGACAGCTCAGCGAGCGATTTACCGCGGCGGTGGAGCAGTTGGGCAGCCCCAGCGTGGAGGTGCGCATCGGAGCGGTTTTCGCTCTGGAGAGGGTCGCAGTCGACTCCCGGGACGACCGGGAGGCCGCCGCCGAGGTGCTCTGCCTCTTCGCGCAACGCAACGCACTCGCCACACCGCTCGAAGCCCGACCAACTCCCCGCGACATCGCCACAGACGCTGAAGTGGCCCTGGCGCACGCGGGTGACACCCTGCTGGTCCTACGCGCCCCGGACGTGCACGCGGCGATCACCGTCCTCGGCCGTGCTCCACGTCCCCCGGGGCTGACACTTCGTCTTCAGCGGGTGGACCTACGACGTTCGATGCTGGACCACGCCGATCTCGTCGACGCGGACCTGCACTATGCCGATCTGACGAACGTGCATCTGCAGGGAGCCCGGCTGCAAGGAGTCGACCTGTCCGGAACGTGGCTGGTCAGAGCCATACTTGTGGGGGCCGACCTGCGGCAGGCTTCCATGCGGTCGGTCCTGTTGTGCCACGCCCGGCTCGACGACGCCGACCTGCGCGCGGCGGACTTGAGCAATGCCGACCTGACAGCGGCCGTCATCGGCGCCGCGCGATTCGAGCTGGCCGATCTGCGCGGCGCGGTTCTGACGGGCACGGACCTGACCGGGGCGACGTTCACCGACGCGGTGGCCGACACCACTACCCTCTGGCCTCATGGGTTCGACGCGGTAGCTGCTGGGGTGCTCTGCGCACACAACGCGCCGCCGCTCCAGCCCCTGAGCTTCTTCCCGCAAGACCCCTCCTAGCCAGTTCGTCGCTGCCGGTTCCTCTGCACGCGGCACTGCGCTTCCAGGAAGACACCAAATTGCTGGGCTCGAGCTCTACCCCTTCATCGCCAGGGGGAGCCGTTCTCAGGTATGCCTCCACGGAGGGCACTTCAGTACGGATGACGTAAGGGGTAAAAGTGCCTTTCACCCGCTACGCGCCACTGGTGTCCGTCCCCCGCGTCCTGGTTGCCCCCATCTCCGCCCGACCCGCTCTCCGTAGATACCGAGATTGCTTGCTCAGGCAATTAGGTGGCACATTATTATTGCTTAGGCAAGCATTCCGTGCTGCCATCGCACTCTGAGAGGTACCTATGAACAGCCAGTCGATGTCGCCCGCCCCGCCCGCCGATGGCCAGATGGTCGAGGGGCTGCCGGGCTTCACTCACCGCTATGCGGCTGTGAATGGAATCCGCCTGCACTATGTGGACGGCGGCAGCGGCGATCCCGTGGTGTTGCTGCACGGATGGCCCTTCACCTGGCGGGAGTTCCGCGCCACCATGCCCCTGCTGACCGCGGCGGGGTACCGCGTCATCGCCCCGGACCTGCGCGGGTTCGGCCTCTCCGACAAACCGCAGACCGGCTACCGCAAGACCAACATCGCCCGCGACATCGCCGAACTGGTCGAGCGGCTCGAGCTTGCGCCCGTCAACCTGGTGGGCCAGGACATCGGGATGATGGCCGCCTTCGCGCTGGCCGCCTCCCGCCCTGACCTGGTCAGGAGGGCCGTTCTGGGCGAGGCGTTGATCCCGGGCTACGGCCTGGAGGACTACATGGACCCCGCGACGGGCGGCTACGGACACTTCGCCCACCACATGCAGGTGGACCTGGCCACCCGGGAGACCGAGGGCCGGGAGGAAGAATTCCTCGGCCCCACGTGGGACATGATGTCGGCGAGCAAGGACACGTCATGGACCCGGGAGCTCCTGGCCTCGTTCCAGGCCCCGGGCGGAATGCGCGGTGGATTCCAGCACTACGGGACTCTCCTGGAAGACATCGCCGAGTCCCGCGCCCTTCTGGGGGACGGCAAGCTCGCCATGCCGGTACTCACCGTCAACGGCGAGCACGGCATCCCTGCTTCGCAGACCGCCGGCAGTGTGGCACGCGTCGCCGACGCCTCCCGCTTCGAGCAGGACATCGCTCCTGGTAGCGGGCACACCCTGGGTGAGGACAACCCCACCTGGTACGCGTCCCGTCTGGACCGCTTCTTCCGCAGCTGACGCTCGTTGCGCCAGGCGTGACGCGTCGGCTATCCCCGGCCACCGTGCTGCCTCCGGAGAATCCCTGGGTGTCGCGAGGGTCATGCCGCGGTCGACGGCCGGGCTTGCATCACGGAGAACTCACGTGTGGCTGCCGCATCAGTTCTTGCATGGGCGGGCGACACCGTGCTGCGGGCACTCAGCCGAGTCCCTGGTCCGCGGCGCAGGAGCGGTCGGGGATGAGCTGGGCGGTCACGGCGCGCAGGGCGTCGGCGAGGGCCGATGCGGAGCCCTCGGGCAGGTGGTCGAGGAAGCGTCGGCGCGCACTGGCTTGGTGCGCGGAGCGGGCGCTTTCCCAGCACGAGAGACCCGCGTCCGTGAGGACGGTGACGTTGCCGCGCCCGTCGGAGCCGTCCCGCTCCTTGGCCACCAGCGATTTGGCCGCCAGTGCGGTGACGAGCCGGGTGATCCGGCTGGGCGTCAGCCCGGTCCGCACCGCGATCTCCGCCATGCGCAACCGGCGCCCCGGAGCCTCGTTCAGCACGCTGAGGACGGAAAACTCGGTCAGTGGCAGGCGTGTCGCCTGCAGCATGTCCTCCTCCAGCAAGCGAGGCAGCGCATGGACCAGCCGCCCCAGCTCGCGCCAGACCTCGGCCTCCTGCTCCGACAGCACCGAATCCTTCGCCTCCGCGGACTTCGTCATGCCCGCAGTTTGCCATGTGCTTGCCTGAGCAAGTTAACCTGGTACTTGCTTAAACAAATACCTTGCACGTCAGAACGGAAGTCCCCCATGAAGATCCTCGTCATCGGCGCCACTGGTTACGCCGGCTTTCACATCTCCAGAGCCCTGCGCCAGGAAGGTCACACCGTCCTCGGCCTCACCCGCGATGCCACCAGCACCCGGGCCAGGGAACTCCTCGTCGAGGAGGTCCGCCCCGTCGAGGGGCTGATGTCGGACCCCGAGACCTACCGGACAGCCCTGGAGGAGGCCGACGCCGTCGTATGCGCCGCCCTCGACATGAACGACCCGCTCGGCAGCGACCGACTCCTCTTCCGCACACTCCGCGAAGCGCAGGAGCGCACCGGGCGCAGCCGCCACCTGGTCTTCACCACCGGCATCACCTTCCTCACCACCACCGGCAGCGTCTGGGACGAAAACACCCCCGCCGACCCCGGCAACCCGCTCCATCTGCGCGTCCAGGCCGAACAGGACCTCGCGGCCAGCGGCCTGCCCCACACCGTGCTGCGCCCCTCGTTCATCTACGGCGGCAGCGGCCGCAGCTCGAAGTCCGCCCAGTGGTTCGCCGCTGCCCGCAACGGCGAGCCCGTCTTCTATGGCGACACCACCAAGCGCTACACCTGGGTCCACGTCGACGACCTCGCCGCCGCCTACGTCGCCGTCCTGCGCCGGCCCGACGCATTCGACGGCCAGATCTTCATGCTCGGCGACGAGCACCAGCCCACACTCCTCTCCGTCCAGCAGGCATGCCTGAACGCCGCCGGCTACACCGGCAACATCACGTTTGAGAGCGCGGACGCCGGTGGCGTGCTGGAGACCTGTGCTGACCGCGACGAACTCGTCGACAGCACCCATGCCCGCACACTGCTCGGCTGGCAGCCGCGCCACCCCGGCATCCTTCAGGACACCCTCACCTACTACGCCGCATGGGACCGGGCGCAGCCGCTGCACTGACCCTTCAGCCTGCCGGTCTGGAGCTCGCGCTCAAGAAGCAGAAGCCGCGCTGGCTGGCCGTTGCCAGATCTCGCATTGGGCAGTGGTCGTCGCCGGTTGTCCACCCGCGAGCCACTGGCCGGGCGGGGAGTTCCCGGGCGCTGGACGGTGCTGGATAACCTGTAGCCGGAAGTGAGGTGCACACGATGGAGGAACGGTCGGCCGCCGGCAGTCAGCACGACGGGCAGGGCTCGCAGCGGCGCCGTGAGATCGTGGCCGCGGTCCAGCGGCTGCTCGGCGAATGGGGGAGCTCCGACCGGTTGACCATGCGCGCGGTCGCCAAGGAGGTGGGCATCTCCGCCCCGAGCATCTACCTGCACTTCGCTGACAAGACCGAGCTGGTGTGGGCCGCGCTGGAGGACCGCTACGGCGAACTTGCCGAACAGATGGCGGCCGCCGCCCGGGCCGAAGGCCGCGCGGATCCGCAGGACAGGATCCGGGCGCAGGCGCACGCGTACTGCCGGTTCGCCCTGAGTGCCCCGGGCCACTACCGGCTCATGTTCGAGGTGCACCAGCCGGCTGCGGGCCCGAGCAGGATCGCCGGTCATCCTGCCCGACTCGTCTCGGCCGGCCTGCGTGCCGGTCTGCACGCCTGCGCGCAGAGCGGGTTCGGCCTGTCCCTGCCGGTGGAGCAGGCCGCGCAGACGCTGTGGGCTGGACTGCACGGCATGGTCTCGCTGCACCACAGCCTCTACCGCGACGAGTCCTCGGAGGGGCTGATCCTCCAGCTCGCCGACGGGCTGGTCGACTCACTGGTCGCAGGCTCCCCCGGCGCCCCTCTCCTCGCCGCGGGCGGATGCGAGACCGAGGCGTCGCGCAGACTCAGGGAACTGCGGAGCACCCCCGGGCCGGACGGCCCGCGGGGATAACGGGAGCGGTCGGCCCCCGGCGGCGGGGAAACGCCCGGCCGGGCACCCCGCCTCCACGCGTCCTTCACTCCGTCAACACCCCTTTCCGCGGGGCCGGTTGCTGCCCCGTATGCGCAGGAGTACAGTCACCGCTGAACTAAGTTAGGTGCCTAGGGCAACCATATGGTGCCCGGCCCCGGGTCGCCCGTTGCTGCGGGCTGGACGGAAGTGGATCCCCCATGGACATCTCCATCGACTTCGACAAATGCTGCGGTGCCGGCCAGTGCGTGCTGGCGGCGCCGGAGGTCTTCGACCAGCGTGACGAGGACGGCGTCGTGGTCCTGCTCGACGACAACCCGCCGGCCGAGCAGACCGAGAACGTGGTCCAGGCCGCAGCGGTCTGCCCGGCCGCCGTGATTCAGGTGCACGTGTGAGCGCCGCTGCCGCCGTTCCGTCACGGATCGCCGTGGTCGGCGCTTCCGCGGCCGGACTGAGCGTCGTCGAAGGACTGCGGCGCGAGGGCTACACCGGATCGCTCACGCTGATCGGCGAGGAGCACCACCTTCCCTACGACCGGCCGCCGCTGTCGAAGCAGCTGCTGTCCGGCGCGTGGGACACCGAACGGTTGCGCCTGCGCGGCGAGGAGGCCATCGCCGCTCTCGAGGTGCAACTTCGTCTGGGCTCACCGGCCGTCGCGCTGGACACTCGGGTGCGGGAGGTCGCCCTGGCCGACGGCAGCCTCGTCGGCTATGACGCCCTGGTGGTGGCCACCGGTGCTCGGGCCCGGCGCCTGCCGGGCACCGAATCGGTGCGCGGAGTGCACGTGCTGCGCACTCTGGAGGACGCGCTCACCCTGCGCGAGGACCTCGTCGCCGGGCCGCATCTGGTCGTGGTCGGCGGCGGATTCGTCGGCGCTGAGGCGGCCGCCGTAGCACGCGGACTGGGCTGCGAGGTCACCCTGGTCACCGACACCGCCCAGCCGATGGGCGACGCCCTCGGCGACGAACTGGGCGCCCTCCTGCGCACCGTCCACCACGAGCACGGCGTGCGCCTCGAGACCGGGGCCCTCGTCGACCGGGTCCTCACCGACGGGGGGCGGGCGACCGGAGTACGCCTTGCCGACGGCCGCACCCTGGCCGCGGACGCCGTCCTGGTCGGCATCGGCGCCCAACCCAACACCGAGTGGCTCACCGGCAGCGGCGTCCCGGTCGGCAACGGGGTGGAGTGCGACGCCACGCTGTACGCCGGCTCCGGGGTGTGGGCGGCGGGCGACGTCGCCTGCTGGCCCAATGCCCGTACCGGTGAGCCCTGGCGGATCGAGCACCGCACGAACGCCGCCGAGCAGGGCCTGGCCGTCGCCCGCAACATCCTGGCCGGCCCGGAGCGGGCTGTCGCGTTCGACCCGGTGCCCTACGTGTGGTCCGACCAGTACGACCTGAAGATCCAGATCTACGGCCGGACCCGGGGCGCCGACGAGGTCCGCGTTGTCGAAGGCAGCACGGCCGAGCGCAAGTTGGTTGCCCTGTACGGCAGGAACGGCCGGACCTGTGCGGCGGTCGGCATCAACATGGTCCGGGCCCTGCGCGGCTACCGGTCCCAGGTCGCCGCGGCGGCCCCTCTTCTCACCGGGAGTGCGGCATGAGCGCCACCCTCCGGGCCGGTGTGATCGGCCTGGGAATGATCGGCGGCGGCGTGGCCGTCAGCCTGGCCCGCAGCGGACGCGTCCCCGCGGTCTACGACGTCCGCCCCGACGCAGCCGCGGGCCTGGCCGGTGTGCCCGATCCGCTCGGCTCGCCCGCCGAGGTGGCCGAGGTGTCGGACGTCGTGATGGTCGCGGTGGTCGATGCCGACCAGGCACGGGAGGTCATCGGCGGCGAGAACGGCCTGCTGGGGTCTGCCCGGCCGGGCCTGACCGTCGTCCTGCTCGCCACCGTAGCCCTGCCGATCGTGCACGAACTGGCCGCGCTGTGCGCCGAACGGGGCGTGGACTTCCTCGACTGTGGGGTAACCCCGGGCGACCAGGCCGCCGAGAACGGCATGGTCGCCATCCTCGGCGGCGAGCAGCACACCGTGGATGCGGCCCTGCCCGTCCTTGAGGACTGGGCGAAGAAGGTGGTGCACTGCGGCCCGCCCGGCGCGGGCATGGCCACCAAGATCGCCCGCAACGTCGTCACCTATGGCAGTTGGCGCACGGTCGCCGAGGCCATCGCGCTCGCCCGCGCCGCGGGCGTGGACCCTGTCCGGCTCGCCGAGGTCATCGACGCGGCCGACCCCGAGGGCCGCACACTGCTGCAACTGCTGCGGATGCAGGATGCCGAGGGTGTCCTGCCCGAGGCCGTCGGCCGGCAGATCGAGCCCTTGATGACCAAGGACCTCGATGCGGCCCGGGACCTCGCCGTCACCCTCGGCGTCCAGGCACCCCTCGTCGAGACGGTACGCACTCAGGCCCGCCGCACCCTCCAGCTGGAAGCCGAACCGGCCCCGGACCCGGCCCCGGCGAAGGACGATGTCCACGCCTACGGCCTGCACATGATGGACCGGGCGTACGGCCCCGGTTTCAGCACCGCGATCCAGGACGCCGAAGACCCCTTCAGTACGGAGACCGTCGACTATCTCTTCGCCCAGGTCTGGGGCCGAGAGGGCCTGTCCGTCCGCGACCGACGGCTGCTCACCCTCGGTGTCGCTGCCACCGTCGCCCGGCCCGACCTCGTGCAGGTCATCGCCAACGGTGCCTTGGCTAACGGCGAACTGACTGCCGCTCAGCTTCGCGAGGCCGTCCTGCACCTGGCCGTCTACACAGGCTGGTGCAAAGCCACCGCCACCCACACCGGCGTCACCGCCGCGATCGAGGCGTACACCGGCCAACCCCCCACCGCGCAGGAGCAGCAATGACCGAAACCTTCATCAACCAGCCCGTCACCCGCGCGCCCGACGCCCCCCTCGACCCGCCGACCGAGTACACCCGGCTCCGCGAGGACCAGCCCATCGTCAAGGTCCGCTTCCCCAACGGCTCCACCGGCTGGCTCGTCACCCGGTTCGAGGAAGGCAGCCAGGTCTTCACCGACCCGCGCCTCAGCGCCAGGCGCCCTCGCCACGACACCCCCGAGGGCGAGGTCGCCGAGGCCGGAGAGGACGCCCCCTTCGACGCCGGCTTCGTGATGATGGACGAGCCCGAGCACGGCGCCTACCGCCGCCTGCTCACCGCCCGCTTCACCCCTAAGGCCGTACAGAACAAGCTCCAGCCCTACCTCGACAAAATCGTCGACGAGCACCTGGACGCCATCGCCGCCGGTCCCGAGACCTTTGACTTCGTCCAGGCCATGGCCCTGCCCATCCCGTGCCTGGTGATCTGTGAACTCCTCGGCGTCCCCTATGAGGACCGCGACGGCTTCCACGAGGCCACCGTCGACCTCATGGACATGGCCAAGAGCCGTGAGGAACGCGACAAGGGCGCCCACTGGCTCATCGACTACATCACCCAGCTGGTCGCCGACAAGCGCCGCACCGGGGCCAGGGACGGCATCCTCGCCGAACTCATCAACAAGACCGACGGCGACGACGCGGCGCTGACCGAGAAGCAGCTCATCGGTCTCGGCGTGCTCCTGCTGTTCGCCGGCCACGACACCACCGCCGCCATGATGGGCCTGTCCACCCTCACCCTGCTCACCCACCACGAACAGCGCGAGCAGATGCTCGCCCACCCCGAGAAGATCGGCACCACGGTCGAGGAGCTGATGCGCTACCTCACCATCGTCCAGTTCGGCCTGGGCCGCGTCGCCAAGGAAGACCTCGAACTCGCCGGCGCCCAGATCAAGAAGGGCGACCTGGTCGTCGTCGCGATGAACGCCGCCAACCGCGATCCCCGCGCCTTCCAGGACCCCGACACCTTCGACATCGACCGCAAGATGGCCCGCCACA
Source organism: Streptomyces sp. NPDC033177 (assembly GCF_055577715.1). Classification (NCBI taxonomy): domain Bacteria; kingdom Bacillati; phylum Actinomycetota; class Actinomycetes; order Kitasatosporales; family Streptomycetaceae; genus Streptomyces; species Streptomyces sp. NPDC033177. The sequence continues at coordinate 584,020 of NZ_JBVIPS010000004.1, forward strand.
TGGGCTTCGGCTACGGCGTCCACGCCTGTCTGGGCCAAAACGTCGCCCGCGCCGAACTCAAAACGGTCCTGCCAAAGCTCTTCGAGCGCTTCCCGGGCCTCCGCCTCGCCACTCCGCTCGAAGAGGTGCCCATGGACTTCACCGGTACCAACTACGGCGTCCGCAGCCTCATGGTCACCCGCTGACCCACGCCTCGTGCTGCGCGCCCTCCGTCCCCTCGTGGCCCACGGCGCGCGCCGGGAAAAGGTCCCGGCTTGCCCCCCGTCTTGTTCGTAGCCAAGGAGTACCCCTCATGACTGTTTTCTCCGAACACGCCCCCGCCTTCCCGCTGCAGCGTGGATGCCCCTTCTCTCCGCCCGTTGACGCCACGGCCTTCCGGGAGAGCGGCCGACCGCATCGGGTCACCATCTGGAACGGCAGCACCCCCTGGCTGATCACCCGCCACGACCACATCCAGCAGCTTCTCGGGGCAGTCGGCAAGATCAGTGCTGACGTCACCGACCCCGGCTTCCCCAACACCAGCGACGCCCAGCCGGCCGTCGAGGGCAACATCTTCTTCCGCAAGGACGGTTCGGAACACCTGCCGGTGCGCCGCATCCTCAACCCGGACTTCACCGCCAAGCGCTCCGAAGCGCTGCGCCCGCGCATCGCCGAACTCACCGACCAGCTCATCGACGACCTGCTCGCCATGGACGGGCCCGTCGATCTGGTCGAACACTTCGCGCTGGCCCTGCCCACCGTCGTGATCTGCGAAGTCCTCGGCGTCCCCTACGAGGACAGCCCCACCGTGCACGAGTCCTCGAAGAAGATGGTGCAGCTCAGCATCGCGCAGGACGAGAAGATGGTCGCGCACCGTGCCCTGCACGACCTGTTGACCCGGCACATGGAGAGCAAGCGCTCCCATCCCGACGACGGCCTTTTGTCACGTCTGGTGAACACCCACGTGGACGGCAAGGGAGACCTGACCTTCGAAGAGGCTGTCGGACTCGGCGTCCTCGTGATCGGCGCCGGGCACGAGACCACCGCCAACATGATCGCTCTCGGCATCCTCGCGCTCCTGCGCGAACCCGCACAGCGCGACATCCTGCTGTCCGACCCGACCGCCTATGCCTCCACCGCGGTGGAGGAGATGATGCGCTACTGGAGCATGGTGCAGACCGAACCGCGCCGCGTCCTGACCGAGGACATCGAGGTCGGTGGCGTACTGCTGAAGGCGGGCGAGGGCATCATCTGCAACCTGCCCGCCGCCAACCGCGACCCGCTCGTCTTCGCCGAGCCCGAGCGGCTGGACATCACACGCGTCGAGCGCAAGCACATGGGATTCGGCTACGGCGTCCACCAGTGCCTGGGCCAGAACCTCTCCCGGGTCGAGATGCAGGTGGCCTGGCCGAAGCTGTTCGAACGAATCCCAGGGCTGCGCCTTGCCGTCGACGAGGAGGCGCTGCATTTCCACGACGACGCCCTCACGTACGGCGTCGAGACCCTGCCGGTGACCTGGTGAGTTCCGACGACGCGCGACGCCCGCGGCATGGAACGGACGAAGACAACTTCGCGCACCTCGGTGACACGGGCCGTACCACGCAGGCGAAGGTCATGCGCATGCGCGTACCGGCGGACATGCTGCAGACCGAGACCGGTTCGCTCAGCGACCTGGCGACCAAGGTCGTCTTCGGTGACCTGTGGAACCGGCCGGGACTGACCGTCCGAGAGCGGCGCATCGTGACCCCCACCATGCTGGCCATGCTCCCGGCCAACCAAAACCACGGAAGCCTCCACGCCAAGGCGGCCCTTGGCAGTGGCCACCTTGCCGAGGGCGAACTGCGGGAATTGGCCGTGCAGATCGCCTACTACGCGGGCTGGCCCGCCGCCACGTCGTCCGAGTGGACCGTGGACAAGGCAACGGGCAAGACATCAGGAATGGAGGACCTGTGACCGGACGGCTCGAAGGCAAGCGGGCGATCGTGGTCGGGGGAGGCCAGACTCCCGGCGCCACCACCGGCAACGGCCGCGCAACCGCCCTCACCTTCGCCCGGGAGGGCGCGCAGGTCCTGATCGTGGACCGGGACCTGGACTCGGCCGAGCAGAGCGCCGAACTCATCCGCAAGGAGGGCGGCACCGCGGCCGCACACCGGGCCGACATCACCGTCGAGGACGAGTGCACGGGCATCCTCGACGCGGCACTCGCGGCCCTGGGACACGTCGATGTGCTGCACAACAACGTCGGTGTGGTCCCCGTCGGCCGTACCGAGGACCTCGCCCCGCAAAAGTGGCGTCAGGGCTTCGAGATCAATCTCACCGGCATGTGGCTCACGAGCAGGGCGGTCCTGCCACACATGCGCGAGCGCGGAAGCGGCGCAGTCGTCAACATCTCCTCCATGGCCGGGCTGCTCGCAGGCGGCGAGGCGATCGCGTACACCACCTCCAAGGCCGCGGTGCACGCCATGACCCGCAGCCTGGCGCTGGAGTACGCACCCCACGGCGTCCGGGTGAACTGCGTCGCGCCCGGCATGATGGACACCCCCATGGGCGTCGACGCCCCGGCCAGGGCAGAAGGCATCTCCCGCGAGGACGTGGCAGCCAAGCGGGCCGCGATGGTTCCGATGGGGCATCAGGGCACATGCTGGGACGTTGCCAACGCCGCGCTGTTCCTGGCCTCACAGGAAGCCGCCTTCGTCACGGGCACGGTACTTGCGGTGGACGGCGGATTCACCCTGACGTCACGCATGAGTTAGCGCAGAGCGGCTGCCCCCGACTCCCACAAGCACACCCGGAACCACGCGCAGGCGTCGGCCGGTAAGTGACCAGGCGGCTGAGGCCCGTACAACCTGTATCCGGTCGCGGCCCCGCACGTCGGTACTCCAGCCGCCGTGGTCCGTCGCCGTCGCCGACGTCGATGAGGATGCGGGCGCTGGTCCGGTCGTGTCACAACTGAACCGCGTAGCGGAACAGCGGGCTGGCAAGAAGCCGCACATTTCCTGCCTGCGTGAATCCGGCTCCATGGAGCAAGACGCGGCCGGTACGCAAGACGGACGGAGGTTGGAGCCGACCGACAGCATGCGGACCCAGCGAGAAAGATCTCGCTGGGTCCGCATGCATCCTTCCCGCTACTTCAAGTGGTACTTGCAGCCCTTTGAGGATCCGCCCCCGGCGTACTTGGCGACGGTTTTCCCGTCGACCTTGATGCTGCACGGCGGGAAGTCGAACTTTCCGCTGGGGGTCAGTACGGCTTGGGCCCCCACGGACAGGTTGACGCCTGATTTGAGAAACGCGCCTTCGAGCGTCACGTCGCTGGTCTTCTTCCAGGGGAGCGTGGCCTGCTGGGAGTGAAGCGTGTCCGTCACATAGGTGATGAGGGGCTTGCCTTCGCCTTCGACCGCCACGGTCACTTCGTACGTTTTCGGCTTGCCCCACTTGCTCGCCGGCTTCGCAGGCTCCTTCGTCGGCTTCGTCGAGCTGCCGGCATCGGCCTTCGCGTCGTCGCCCCCGCCGCCGCACCCTGCGAGCAGCGCAGCCGCCATGGTCACAGCGACTCCAACGACCGTCTTGCGCATATCTTTTCCCCTTTGGCACCACTCTTCCGGCACGGGCACACCGCCACGGCGCCGGGATGCTGATCATATGAGGCAGGGTCCGACTGTCCGGACGTGCGTGGCGGAAGGGGCCGCCGGCGAGTCCTGGACGGGTGGCCTGGCACGGCGGGGAGGCACGTGTGCGCTGCAGTTGGCACCGCTCGCCAGGTGCGGCGCTCAGTCCGGCGTGTGAAATGAAAGACGGCAGCATGCCCTTCACTTCTGGTGGCTAGGGCAGACCCGCGAGCCCCCAACCGCGGTGGGCGGCTTCCGTGATCACGTCGCCCCATTCATGCAGCAGCGTGGTGAAGTCCTCGAAGGTGTCCGGCGTCCTGCCCGGCTCTCACACTCGGCGGCGAACGGCCCGCGCAGCTTTTCGAGGTGGGGCTTCACTCGTGTCCAGGCACGGGCCTTGCCGGATACTGCTTCGGGCGGGCACACGAGAAGGACGTGCGGCCTCCAGCGATCGGTGGCGGCGGGAAGAAGCCTCCGCCGCCAGTCAGCGCATGGTCGTCGGCAGGCTCCACATCCCAGATCAGACTGACGAGAAAGGCGTCCATCGCCTCACGCACGGATGAGTCGATGAGGCCGCGCACGGATGTGGGGCGGAACGAGGCACAGCACTCGCTTTTGTGCCGTACCGGGTGCCGGAGGAAGAAGGATGGTTGCGTGTGCAGGTCCGGGGAGACGGAGGCCCTTCGCGGGAGTGGACCGGCATGTCCCAGAGCTCTGCTGCGAGGGTCGGCCTTTCAGCACTGGGGCCGGGACAGGTGATCCGATGGACCTGGCGGGGGTCGGGGGAGCGCTGTGGTGGGGGAGGGGTGTGTGCCAGTCCTTATGGGCCCTGCGCAGTAGTGCGGAGGGGTACCCGCGTTGTTCTGCCTGTGGCAGAGCACCAGCCACACCGGGCTTGGCGGTCACTACAGTCCAGTGCCGTGACGACGATGACGACGCATACGGTCGAATATCCGGCCGACGGTCTGACGATGATCGGGCACCTCGCGCTGCCGGCCGGTGCAGGCCGCCGGCCCGCGGTCCTGGTCGGGCCTGAGGGTTTGGGGCTGAGCGACGTCGAGCGCCGCCGGGCTGATGCGCTGGCCGAGCTGGGGTATGTGGCGCTGGCCTTCGACCTGCACGGCGGACGCTATCTGGCCGACCCAGAGGAGATGCTGGCCCGCTGCCTGCCGCTGCTGGATGATCCCGAGCGGATGCGCGGCATCGGTCAGGCGGCGCTCGATGTGCTGGGCACCCAGCCGCAAACTGACCCCGACCAGATCGCGGCCATCGGCTACGGCACCGGCGGCGCGATCGCGCTGGAACTGGGCCGCGCCGGGGTCAATCTGCGGGCGATCGGGACGGTTAACGCCCTGACCACCGGCCGACCGGGCCAGGCGGCACGCATCAGCTGCCCGGTGTGGGCCGGCGTCGGCTCCAACGATCCGATCATGGGGCCCGCGCAACGCGAGGCGTTCACCGCGGAGATGCAGGGCGCGGGCGTGGACTGGCGCCTGACGCTGTATGGCGGAGCCTTGCACGCCTTCCACCATCCGCCGGTCGACCACCGGGTGGTTGCCGGTGTGGGCTACCACCCGAGCCACGCACGGCGCGCCTGGCGCGACGTCCTGGACCTGCTCGCCGAGTGCCTGCCGGTGTGCCTCCCGCTTCCTGTCCAGCACCCCGGCAGGGTGGTGGTCCCGGTAGCCGCACGGCAGACAAACCCTGCCTCCGGGCCGGGTGGCCCAACTCCTTAGAATGGAGGGGTTGTTGGAGTGGAGGGGGACCATGGTGACGGTAAGAGGGGCGTTGATCCCGGCGCTGGTCGCCGGGCTGGCGCTGAGCGCGACGCTGAGCGGCTGTGCCCGGGGCGGCCCGGACGGGAACAGGAAAGAAGGCCCCTCCCGGGCCGCGCCTGTTCCCGTGGTGAGCAAGGCGCAAGCTCAGGAGGTGTTCGAGGGCTACGACCGCATGATGGCGCGTGCCGACGCCGGTTTGAATGATGCCCTTGCGGGCCGTGTCCAGACCGGGGTGCTGCACGGTGAGACCCGCGCGGCCTACCGCGTGCACCGCCTGGCGCGGACCAAGGACACGGTGGCACACCGGACCAAGCCCCGCTTCCTGATCCCCTCCGTCACCGACTCCACGTATCCCCGTTTCTTCGGCGTGCTGAGCAAGTGGAAGGGCAGGGAGTCCGATCGCTCGTCCCAACTGCTCTACTTCGTGCAGAGCAAGGCCGGTGCGCCGTGGCGCGCCACCGCCGGTACCTGGGCACTCACGGACCCGGTCACCAAGCGGCATGCCTCCGGTCCGGCGCCCTCGCCGACGGCGAGCAAGGCGCCCAGCCGTGTGCGGGTGCGGCCCGAGCGCCTGCCGGGCCTGCGCCGCGGGCCCGGCGACACGGTTGTGCCGGCGGCCACCGCGAAGCAGGACCGAAAGGTGTGTGCCAGCTTCGCCCGCTACCTGAGCTTCTCGCCCCCGGACGGACACGAGGCGGATGCCGCGTTCACCAAGGGCGCCTTCACCCATGACCTGGTGAAGTTCTACAACGGCTGGTCCCACCCCCAGCTGGACTACCGCCTCACCCACCGCAGCACGGGCACCGACCTGCCGGTGCTGCGCCTGTCCTCGGGCGGATCTTTGGTGACCTGCACCCTGAGGCAGGAGGTGCGGGTGTCCGGTACGGACCCGGCGGGCACCGTGGTGCAGGAGAAGGGATCCGACACAGCTGTCCTGCTGGGCGGTGCCGGAGAATGGCGACGGTTTACCGAGACCAACAGCATGACCGTGCTCATCGAGGTTCCGGCGAAGGGCGCCGCGGCCACGGTGCTGTCGTGTGACTGCTACGGCCTGCAGCTGCTGTCGGCGAAGGGACGCCGCCCCTGAGCCCGCCACGCCTCACGGCCCGGCGGCCCCAGCCGTCGGGCGCACATCCTCAAGGGCGCGCTGGGTGGGCGGCGGATGCACGAGCGCGGGTGGGTGTGCAAGGGGCTGGCAGAAAGCCGGGCAGCCAGCAGGCGCGGGCCGGTGGTCGGTGCTCGCGGCAGTGACCGTACGTCGGCGGTCGGGGCCGTGATGTGAGGTGGTGTTAGGGGGTACGCCACCAGCCCTGTCCGGTGTGCCAGTCCTTCACTCAGTGCAGGAAAGCGCCTGCAGGATGATCGGTGGGGGAGTGGGCGTAGGGGGTGGCGCATCCGTCTGTCAGCCACCACACCCGGCCGCGTTGTGGCCCGGTCACCACCAGCGTCCAGTACTCCCCGGATTGGTCGCTGCCCAGCAGTACCGAGCCGTGCTGGTAGGTCTGGTGCAACAGGGGGGAGAGTGTGGTCGTTGTAGTCGTACTCCCATTGCCATTCCTCCTGAAGCGGGAAGGGGCGGCCGGGCGAGCGGGCGGCGGTGCCATCGAACGGCTCTTCGCTCATCCAGTAGTCCGCTTCCCAGACGGGCCAGCTGTCTGGCTTTTCTCCCACGGGCAGCAACCCGCCCTCAGCGGGCGGGCCGAGATCCGTACCGCCTGCGATCTCAGCCACGAAGGTGCGATACGGCTCAGGCAGCACCACACCGTGTCTGAGCTCCCATGCCTCAAGCGCCTCCCAGCCCCAAGGACAGTGCCGTACCTGTGCCGGAAAGGCTTCACGCAGGAGGGCTGTCGCATCCGCTAGCGCATCTTCCACGCTTGACAGGTATCACCCGACACTCTGACCTCCGGCGACCGCAGGCAGCTGGACATGACCGAGCTCAGAGCCAGTCTCTGCACGTGGTCCTGCGGCCGTTTTGATGGTTGGGCCGGCCGTTTTGCTGGTCGGCCGGCTGATGCCCTCTTTACACGCACGGGGCGAGGTACTTGTCTCGGGGCATGGAACTTGTCTGGTCGTCGCTGCCCGCCCCGGTTACTTCGGCGGTGATAGCCGCGGTGGTGGCGCTTGTCGTTGCTGTGGTGACGCCGTCGCTGACGTACGGTTTCGACAAGCGGTTCCACCGGCGCAAGCTCGACATCGAGTACACGTATGAGCAGCAGAAGGCGTTGCGTGACCGGATCGCGTTGTACAAGGGTCTGTTGCTGGAGTCCGGCGGCGCTCTGCGTAACCGGTTGTCGAACTTTTCGAAGTTCGAGCACAACCAGTGGCTGCGGATGCGGGGTTCGTGCGGTCAATCGGGCTACTACCTGCGCTCTTTCGCCTACCGGATCTTGTGCCTGGTGGCGGTGTGCCGTCTCATCGAGCGCCAGGCCTTGTATGTGGACAGTGTCGTGGCGGCCGAATCCGACCGTCGGTTCCTCGAGGCGATGAAACTCAACATCGCCGTATGGACCAGAGCCGACCTCTACGCAGGGCTGGCCTACGACGGCGGCCGTAACAACGACCACTTCTTCCGCGACCAGCTGACGGACATGGCCGACTCCCTCTACCAGGACGGGCAGCTGCTTTCACTGAAAGAGTTCACCCGGAGCCTGACGCAGGACGACACCGAGTACCGCACCGTCTTTACCTTCCTGGACGGAGCCTGCCGCCGGGAACCGGACCGCTTCCGCTTCGACCGCCTCATCGCGGTCCAGCTGGTCCTGATGGCCACGCTCAACCGCTTCGGCTACGCCTACCAGCAGGTCTCGCTCGCTCAGTTCACCGCCGTCGCCCAGGAGTGCGAGCACCCCGAGGTCCTGACGAATTTGTGCGCCATGGTCCGCGAGTTCTGCCTGGACGACGAAGAGGGCTTCCGCCTCCTGCTCACCGCGGCCACGGTCGCCGCCCGCCGCTGACCCACAGCAGCCCATCCTGCCGCTGCGCGCACCTGCGGTCCCGGTATCGCAGCCAGCTTCCCCTTCACCTTGGGTGCGGCTCGTTCTGAGGGGACGCACCGATACAGTTCGGTTCGTGAAATATGCTGAAGAGGCCGGTCAGATAGCTGTGCAGTGGGTGGCTGGTCGGGTGCGCGGCGTCTTCGGTGAGCGGGAGCGGGTGGAATGCTGGCCGTTGTCGTCGGTATCGGATCAGTGCTGGAGGCCGGGTACCGCTGGCCGATTGGTCTCGGGTTTGACGAGTCGGCCAGTGTGCGCTCACCCTGGCCGGTCTGTGCCGACGGGGCGATGAGGTGACTGATGCGCCGTGATCGGCCATCGGTCACGGCTGATTGCACCGCAGGGTCATCGCCGATGACCTCGTATGCGCACGTCTTTGACGCCTCTCTCCCGCATCGGTGGTGGCGCCTGCGCCCGTCGGGTACTGGCCTCGGGATAGTGCCCTCTGAGCTGCAGGTATGCCGCCGGGTTTTCGCGACTTTGACGAGGGGAAGCCCGACCACACCCCCACCGCCACAAGCCCGAGTCAACGGACCCTGCTGACCTCACCCAGCGGTCATCAGGGCGACGAACTCGGCATCCGTGCTCCCGGAGCGCAGCCGGACGTCGAAGTTATAGCCCTCGTCGCAATACACCAGGTCTAGGCCCGCCGGAGCGAGCCTGCGGAACACCACCGCCAACCTCACAGCGTCAACCTCCGGGACATCCAAGTACAGACACGTCCCGTCTTGATGCAGATATGCCTCGCCGGCGCCGTCTTGCGCCTCGAAAGACCAGCAATAACCCCGTGCCTCGCTGCGAGGTGTCGCATCGATCTCAACACCAGCCCAACCGGCTCGGATCGCCGCGGTCAGAGCGTCACGATGGACCTGCCACCCACCCGCGTCTCCATCGACCATCACCATGAACGTCGCCACAGCGACTGTCTATCACTACCGCCCAGGCACGCGACCGCCTCCCCCACTCCATCGATCGCAGAAGCGTCCTGATCTGGAATGGCAGCCAGAATCAGAAACGAAACCGGGGATAACGACGGGCCCGAGCAGGGCGGTATTCGCCTTGCCGTCGACGAACGAGAGGGTGGCCAGGTCCTTGACCTTGCGTGGGTCGAGGTCGGGCTGGAAGGAGAAGTCGTACTCGTCGAGCGTCTTGTGGTGCGGCAGCCGGGAGAGCCGCAGGCCCTGGCGGAAGCGGCGGTCGTCGCGGACGGTGAGTTCCTCGGCCAGGACAAGATCGAGGAAGTCGAGGTAGCCCATCTTGCCCTCGTCTGCCCGCCGGGTGTACTCGTTGATCGTTTCGGCCAGATGAGGCAGGCCAAGCTTGCCGGCCGTGTTGCGGATGCGGGTGGAGACCAGCTCACTCAAGACGTTTCCCTCGTGCTCGGGTGGGTGGTGAAGGGGCGGGTGCCGGTCAGCTCGTCGTAGACCGACAACGGACGGCGGCCACCCTCGACGCGAGTGGCCGCGGCCCGGTTCAGCAGAGCCTGCAGAGGTCCGGCCTCCTCGCCCAGCGGGCGTTCATGGCGAGGTCGTGGCGGGACCTCGCCGGTGGTGGTGCGGCGTCCCTGGCCGGCGGACAGGCCGTCCCAGTGAGTCACTTTGGCGACGCGGGCCCCGCGCCCGATCGCCCGCGGGTGGGAAGCCAACAGCGTCTCGCCGTCGGCATTCGCGATGGTGGAATGCAGCATGACCTGCGATTTCGTGGCCCGGATCTCCACCAGCTGACGCGGTCGGACCCTGCGGGCGGGCACCGAGTAGAGGTGCCGCCGAAGGCGACCAGGCAGTTCTGCCGACCGGCCGCAGGCGCCGTTCGGCCACCAAATCCGGGGTCTCCGCCAGTGGTTTGAGGGCCATGTGGTCGTGGGCCGCTCGCTCTCCGATGATCTGCTGGTGCGTCCGGTGGGCCTGAACCCGTCGCTGCGGGACCCAGGTGGTGAAGGCAGCGCCCATCTCCTTGACGGTGGAGAGGGACCGGCCGGACAGGACGTGGTCGCGGACGATGAGGACATGGCGCTCGACGTGGCCCTTGCCGGTGGACCGGTAGGCGGCCAGGACGTCGATGTCGAAGTGGTAGTGGCCGGCGAACCCGACCGCTTCCGGATGCAGTGGGACCGCCTCACCTGGAGCGACGTGGCGGCGGACGACGGTCTTCGTGCGGTCGCAGACGACCGTCATCGGGACGCCCCCGAAGTGGGCGAAGGCCCGGCGGTGGCAGTCGAAGAACGTCTGGGGGCCCTGGCTGGTGGTGAAGCAGCAGAACGGGTCGCGCGAGTACGACAGCGTCATGTGGAAGGAGTAGACTTTCCCGATGCCCATGTGGGCGAGGATCTTTCCCTCGTCGCCTCAGTCGACCTGGGCCTGGGCGCCGGGATGACCTCGAAGCGGCGGTGCATACCGGCGAGTTCCTTCGGCGTGATGCCGAGTTCCTCGGCGATGCGGGGCCGGGCTTCCTGAACGTAGAGCTTGGTCCGCTGGTAGTTGCCAGTGAACCCGTACTGCGTGGTCAGCTGCTAGTGGATCACTGTGGCCTTCATCAGGATCTCCGTTCGGAGTATCGAGTCGACCAGCGGCGAACTCGTAGATCGCCCTCGCCTTCGACCGCCCGTTCGGCGTCCGGCGCGGCGGGGTCGCCGGACCGGGTGCCGACAGATGGCTGATCGCCCCGGATTCCAACAGACTCCGGAAGCGCCGCAGTTCCAACCATCGATGCGGAATTTGACCATCGTCGACCGCCTTCCGCCGCCTCTCACCGACCAAGCAGCAGAGTGCCGAGCAGCAGATCTCAACACATCGACAACTGTCCCTTTTCATCCGTACGCGGGTGGGGACGTTCACACGTGTACGCCGACAGCTCGAACGGCGTGTCCCCGCGCACGGTCAGGGAGTCGAAGAAGTCGTCTCGGAAGTGTGACGCCACCGCGAACGCATTCCGCCGGACATCGTGATGCAGCAGACTCATTCCCCCACGGCCTTCGTGCTGGTCAAGTGCATCTTTCGCCGGAGCGCAGGATCAGATGAAGGCCGTGTCCACGTCTCCGGAAACCTCGTTTGAGCGAGCACGTTCGGCGCATCGTTCGAAGTCAGACCTTAAAGAACAAACTCAGCTTGTCGTTTATCGTCCGGCTGCTGGCGGTGTCGCGAGTGATGATCGAATTCTGCTCAGCCATCGATGGCAGAGCTCAGTCGTCACCGGCTCGAAGAGCTCGGGCGTGGACGTCTCGAAGAGGAACTGTGTCAGCAGGTCCTCGTGGCCGTCTTCGATGTCCAGGCCGTCGGCGAAGTGCACCATCTGGGCCCAGGTCGTGAGCTCGTCGAGTCCCACCTCACCATCGGCGGCCTTCTCCAATATGACTGCGATCGCGGCGCGGTCCACGAGGGCGGTGGCTGACGCATCTGCGTGGCGGGCGGCTCTGACGAGGTCAACGAGTTCGCCGCGCCAGTGGACGAGGTCTTCAAGAGCATGGCTTCCGTTCGTATCCACGCCTTGCATCTTCCTGGACGGCGTGGCTTCACCCGCGAGCGGCCTCTGTCAGGTGGAAGCCGGCTCCGCGGGTCTGGGCTTGGTGCCCTTTGATGGTGGCTGGGGCGCGCGTACGGTTCGCCGGTCTTGAGGCCGGTGCGGGAGTACACCTGATGCCCTGCCAGGCGCGGCAGGTCTCTTCCATTCCCGGCCGCCCCACGTCAGTGACGCAAGGGGCGCTGCGAGTGTGCCGGGGGCAGGCTAGAGATGCATGGCGTCGATTCGCTCCGGTATGGGCCCCACCACAACATGGCGGCTAGCGACTTTGCGGATCGTTGGCCGTGGCACGTCGGGGGTGGCCGGTGCGGCTATCACGGTGGATCGGCGAGTTTTCGGCTGATGGTGCGGGCCGCCTCGCGGATGGCGCTGTCGGCACGATCGTGTGGGGTGCTGGTGGGCAGCGTGACGAAGACCGCCGCTATGGCCAGGTGGTTTTGCAGCACCGTTGCGGCGAAGGAGAGTTCGCCCAGCACGTACTCCTCGTGAGCCGTGGCCAGGCCGGTCTCTTTGATGCGGATCAGCTGGGAGCCGAGAGTGCCCGCAGCGGTCACTGTGTGGCGGGTGTGGCGCCGTAGTTCAGCTCGCGCGCCGTGGCCGTGGGCGAGGAGGACTTTGCCGGCCGCCGTGGCGTGCAGGGGCAGGCGTTTGCCGCTGAGCAGACACAGGGCTGCACCGTCGGAGGGGACCGCAATGTCCGCGTGGCCGCCGGTGCGTGATGAGAGCGTGCGAAGGGCGGGGAGCGAGAGGTTGAGCAGGCCGTGCGGGCAGGGGGCCGCGGCGCCCAGGGCGCGGATGCGGGTGCCCAGGCGGTAGGAGCCGTCGGCCGCCTGTTCCAGGCCGCCCCACGCGACCAGCTCCCGCACCATCCGAAGCGTTGTCGGCACCGGCAGCCCGGTCCTGCGGGCGATCTCCGTCAGGCGCAGCGTGGCCGGTGCGCCCACGAAGGCGTCCAGCACCGAGAAGACCCGCCCGGCAACACTCTCGGCCATCTTGTACCCCGCATTTTCATCCAGTGAAAGTCCGGCGTTGTCGCCGCACTGCGCGCTCCGAGAAGGTCAACGCATGACTCTCGACCTCTCTTCCGACGAGCTCCTCTCCACCACTCGGGCGGTTCGTCACCGCCTCGACCTCACCCGGCCCGTCCCTCGCCAACTGCTGGAGGAATGCGTGGACTTGGCCATCCAGGCTCCGACCGGTCGCAACCGCCAGCGCTGGCACTTCGTGATCGTGACCGACCCCGGGCGGCGGGCCGCGCTGGCAGAGGTGTGGCGTGAGGGTGTGCGCACGCCGGGTGCTTCTGACCCCGTCCCCGAACGGGATGTGCGCCGTGCTGACGCGGCGCACATGGAGCGGGTGTACTCCGGCGCCGCCCATCTCTACCAGCACATCCACGAGGTCCCGGCGATCGTCGTGCCGTGTGTGGAGGGCCGTACTGACGACGCGTCCGTCCTGAAGCAGGCCAACACCTGGGGCTCCATCCTCCCCGGCGTCTGGAGCTTCATGCTCGCCGCCCGCGCCCGCGGCCTCGGCAGCTGCTGGACCACCGGCAATCTCGTCCACGAGAAGGAGTCGGCCCGCGTCCTTGGCATCCCCTACGACGATGTCATGCAGGCAGCGTTCATCCCCGTGGCGTTCACCCTCGGCACAGACTTCCGTCCGGCCCGCCGCATCCCGAGGGAGGAGGTGCTGCACTGGGACGCCTGGTGAGCCGGGCAGGCGCATGCTTGTTCTGCCGGTCGGGACGCTTCGACTGGGGGTCGCTAGCGGGGAGGGCGCCGCCCCTTGACCGGTGGACGAAAGACTGCGGTGCGAAGTGCGGGCGGTGTGCACTGTCTGGCGGGCGGTGGGTGCCGGTCTGCGACTCGGCGAACGAAGCACGTGATGGTGCCCTTGTCCGTCGGCACCGGGACGTTGGGGTGGTTGCCTAGCACGCGCTGCCGGCTGTCGGCGGCATCAGCGGTCTGGCCGTCGCCGGCCTGCGTCGGCGCCAGTACGCGTACGTCAGGAGGCCGAGCATGGGGCCCCACAGGACCAGAGGGACGTAGGAGGCATAGAAGTAGACGGTCTCCCAGCCGCCGGCCTTACTCGGGAAGTTGGCCGGCAGCGGATCGCCGTTGGTCTTGGACTGGGTGACCGTGGTGATGATCGCGATGACCGTGAAGACCAGGGTCAGGATCGTCGCCCCGATCGTGGCCGGGACGACCGCAGCGGCCGTCGGTACCCGCCGCCCACCCCATCCCGGCATCCAGCGCGGGAACACCTCGCCCCAGCGGGCGACCAGCCCGACGGCCGTGAAGGCAAGGACCTCGGAGATGAGGGTGAGGAGGACGACGTAGCCGTTCATCGCCCAGTCCGCGATCGACCCGCCACGCTTGTCCGCGGTGAACAGCACGCCCAGGCGCCAGATCCCGGACGGGAGCACCACCAGCGGCACCGCGTAGGCGACTCGGCGGGCCCAGCGAGGCACCCCTGCGGCGGGCTTGTGCGCCGCACGCCACGTCCGAGCCAGGCGGCCCTCGCGGCGTGGCGTGTTTGCTGCTTCGTCGGTGGTCGTGGTCGGCCTGGCCTGGACCATCTGCGCTCCTCACGTCCACGGGCCCGATCGGCCCGTGTGCTTCGAGACTCGCAGCAGGCGAGGCCGGCCAGGATCGCTCCGCAGACCGAACAACCTCCGCCGGGCGGGCGAGCACGAATCCGGACGCTCCGCCTCGGGGATGACGGGTCACCGGAGGACGACTCGTCCGTGCGACTCGGTCCACTGGCAAGGAAGCCGAAACGACGGGGTTCGCTGCCAGACGCGCGTATTCGATGACGGCGGCCAGTCACAGAAGTTGAGCCAGAGCCCATCCCGTTCCTGTGGTGGGAAGCTGGAAGATGCCCGGTCGCCGCCGTAGATGCGGCGACGACCGGAACCCGCGCGGGCCCGCGGCTCCCCCTTGGTCCTCGCGCGAGGTGCCCTCCTGGCGTGGGGGCGGGGCTGCGGGAGTTGCCTCACCGACCGGTCACGTGTGGAGAGCGGAGGCTGGAGCTGCGTAGTCATGTCGGCGATGCGGCTCCAGCCGGCCTCGGTGGTCACGGCTCGGGGGCTGGGAGCCTGCGGTGCGGGCCAGAGCCGACCTTGTTCTGTTCGCCCTGGGCCTTGGTGTGGGCCAGTCGGTAGGAGTCGGTGCCGGTCTCGATGATCTCCTGCGTCGGCATCCTTCCTCCCGTACCAAGGCCGTTGGATGCGCGACGTTGAGCATGCTGTCTCTGAGAGGGAAATCGCATGTCAGAACGGCCTTGATGCCTGCGTGCGAGTAGGGGGAAGGGGTGTCTGTTACCGGAATCTGGCCTGCTGGAATGGGCGTGCGCGGAGGTGGGCCGGACGGGGGCAACCGCTTGTTGTTCAGCATTCAAAGGGTCGTTGGCGTATGCAGCAACTCATGGAAAAACGGTTCATCATGGTCCGTGACGGATACAGACGAGTGTTGCTGAAATATCCGGATCTGGTAACACCCTCAAGTTGGACCCCGCGCGGGCCCGCAGCAGTCCCACGCTGTGGTCATCCGGCAGCACGCCGGGGAACCCGCTTCGTCCAGCGTCGCGCACTGCGGGGCGAGGGACATGTACTTGAGGGGCACTCATGTCCGCTGCACGTGACATCCGCCGTATCGCGGCTGCGATCCTGGCTTCCGGCGTTGTCCTGGGGGCCGGCGCTCTGCCGGCCGCTGCCGACGGCCACGGGGAACGACACCGCTCTGCTGTCGTCATCGGCGAGGTCCAGTACAACAGCCCCGGCCGCGACGACCACTCCAACCGCAGCCTCAATGCCGAGTGGGTGGAAGTGAAGAACAAGTCCCGGCACGCGGTACAGCTGC
Organism: Streptomyces sp. NPDC033177; assembly: GCF_055577715.1. Lineage (NCBI taxonomy): Bacteria > Bacillati > Actinomycetota > Actinomycetes > Kitasatosporales > Streptomycetaceae > Streptomyces > Streptomyces sp. NPDC033177. Next base: position 599,754 of record NZ_JBVIPS010000004.1, read on the forward strand.
GCGGCTTCACGCTGACCGACAAGCAGGGCAACCGCTACCGCTTCGACCGCCTGCGCCTCAAGGGCCACTCCAGCGTCAAGGTCCACACGGGCCACGGACATGACAGGCGCCACCACGTCTACCAGGACCGCCGCAACTACGTCTGGGACAACAACGACACCGCCACACTCCGCAACGCCCGCGGACACGTCCTGGACCGCGAAGCCTGGGGCCACCATCACTGATCCCACCACCGGGCAGCCCCGCCACCGCGGGGCTGCCCCACCACATGCGTGGCGGGTGCCCCTTGTCTGCGACAAGGTGATGCCACCCGCCGTCCCCGCCGTCAAACGCGAGATCGAAGTCGCTCGCGCGAGGGACCCAGCACTAGGGTGTTCATCGGACGCCGATGCCGACGGGCTCGGCCGCCAAAGGGGGCGCATGAGCACACCCGAGTACGAGCTTTGGAACGACCTTGCTGTCCGCCGCCCGGACGACGTCCGCATGATCTCTGGTGGACGGGTCCCGCTTTCCTGGCAGATGGCGAAGCGCGTCGGCCACGTCGACCGGCTGATGAACAGGACTTTGCCCGCGGACTTCCCGGACCCGGTCGAGCGTGGAGGTGCCGGCGACGTGTTGGCCGTGCTCGCCCTGTCGGAGTCGATCCGGCGCGACCTCACTGCCCGCCGCGCGGGCGACATCCGTGAGGCCATCCTGCTCGGGGCCACCTGGTCCGAGGTCGCAGCCGCGATCGACACCACGCCGGACGAGGCCCGCGCTATCCTGCGCGACTGGACGGAGCGTCAGCACGGCCTCTACCTGATCGATGCCGAGCCAGGCGAGACCCAGAGGCTAGTCGTCGAGGAGGACCGCCATACCGCGGTGCTCGCCCTGCTCGAGCTGGCAGACGACCAGCGGGCGGAGGCTGGCAAGCATGGCTGACCTTGTCGTTTCTGGTGAGGCGTCGAACGTGGCTCGAACTTGGTCGGCGTTTCGCAGTTCAGCGGACGAGGAGGCGGCCTCCGTCTGATACTGAGCTCCGTCACAGAGTGGATCAGCTTACATCCAGAGGAGTGCTCCTGGCCTGCAACGCAGAGGCTGTCGAGAGCCTTGCCGGTTGCGAGGAAAGAAGCATTCCCCAGATGAAGTGGCGAGTTGGGTCTTATCCGCGGACGGTGAGTCACCTATCCCGCGGGATGACCGGGTTGCCCGGCGGTTTCCAGGTCTTCTACCACAGAGGTGTAGAACAGGCCCTTTGCCCAGCGGGACGCGGAGCAGTGTCAGAACGCGGCGTGGCCCGTTGAGTTGTTGCCACCCTGGAATTCAAGGTAGAAGCCCCACCCGTTCGGGACGCCCTTCTTGACTACGGTCCACTCGCCCTTGGGCGCCGTCACCCAGCCACTGCACGGGATGTCCTTCCAGCACGCGCGGACCTTGCGGGTGTAGTTCGTCTTGATGTTGATGTCGCCGCAGCTAGCTGTGGTGTACTTCCAGCCGCTTGACGGCCAGTACGCGCGGCTGAAGCCGTCGCCGTAAGCCGTGTATGGGTCAGCGCTGCCGTAACACGACTGGACACCGGCGTGCGTGGGCGCGGCGCTCGCGGTCGTAGCGGCGGCTGTCCCACCTCCCAGAACCACCGCGGCCAGCGCGAGTGAAGCGATGCGTGAGTGTGTGAGCATGAGATCCCCCCGATGGATGGTGTTGCGGCTGATGCCAGGGTGATTAGCCGTGCGCGGCATCCGGCCGCCGTGTGGTGAGGACGCTACGCAGGGTGCTCCCGACGCGCATCAACCCGCTGCGGTAGTTAGCTGTCAACTCTGGCAGTAGGCGCTACCTCGGCGATGGTGACGCAAGCGTGATCGATCAAATCCGCCCAGGCGAAAGGCGGCACCATGATTTACGTGGATGGCGAGGAGAGCCCCACCGCTGGAGGATTCCCCGCTACCGGCTCCGTGCCGCGCGCCGGCGAGCTGAAGAAGCAGCTCGCGCAATAGTAGTGCTTCGTTAGGTTCTGGGTCTGCTGGTGGTGAGGGGGCGGCCGCAGGTGGTGCAGGTGCCGGTCCAGCACCGCAGCAGGTCCTGGAGGGTGTCCAGGACTTGGTAGAGGCTCAGGCCGACGTGTGGGCTTTTGGGTCGTAGCGTCGCAGGGTGAGGAAGGCCTGGGCGGCGGTGACGAGGGTGACGTGGTGGTGCCAGTCGCGCCAGGTGCGGCCTTCGAAGTGGTCCAGGCCCAGGCCGTGCTTGAGCTCGCGGTAGTCATGCTCGGTTCGCCAGCGCATCCCCCGCCGATGCCCGCCCGCACTTGGGAAACGAGACATCATCGACTACCCACACTTCGGGCTGGATCACCCGGCACAGTCTCTCGGCGATCCGCCGACGCACCGGCGTCCAGTCCCACGGAGACTGGCTGACGAACTGCTGCAGGGCCTGCATATCGCCGTCCGGCAGCCGTTCGGCCATCGGCTGGATCGGTCCAACATCAGCCCCCGCAGATAACATTCGCCTTTTTGCCCGCTGATCGGCCTACCGGTAGCAGACAACAGATCCGCCTGGGGTCGCTCTTGGGGGCCCTGTTGCAACCCTGATCAGCACACCCTGGCAAAACACGGCCTGCCACGTGTTGAGGCTTTCCAGCACAGTTGGGCCACAAGTGCGGAGGCCCCGTGCCGTTGCCGGTGCGCTGGTCACGCGGTCTCTACCGCCGCGGCTCCTGAAGTGCCGTCAAGGGCGAGGGACGTGATCCGCTCCCACGGCACGAAGGTCGAATGAATCAGAATGGGCGGGAGGAGGCGCATGTCGAGAGACCACAACGTCCTGCTCGTGCTGGCTCTGACCGCCCTCTTGGTAGTGCTGCCATTCATTGGTGCACTCACCCCCGCCCCCACGAGCGTGCCGCCTGCGGCGGCGGAGTCGTCCATAAGCATGGTCGTCGAAGACGGCGCCGACGAGTTCGCCACTTGTGGCGACGCCGTGGAGGTCGTGGACCCGGCCTCTCGGCTGGCTGGCCGAGACCGCCACAGCCCCGTCGCGGAATCCGAGACCAAGGCCTCAGCCGGTGGTATCCGGGCGAACGAGCCCGGGCGGAGGGGTGACGGCGCCGCGCACGCCATGAGTCAACTGAATGCTCCGCAGCCGACGGCCGGTTCATCCGCACCGGCACCATGCCGGTCGGTCCGGCAAGGTCGTCATGCGAACGTGAGGACGACTTTGCCGACCGCGTTTCCGGAGCGGAGCAGGGCGCACGCCACCTCCGGGGCCAGCGCATGGGGGCGGGGCAGCACGAACCGGTGATCGGCGACCAGGTACTCGGCGAAGGCGGAGGGGAAGGTGCCCATGACCGGGTCCCCGACGTTCCAGTCGCCGGCATCCTGGCCGACGGCGGCGATCTCGCCGGCGTACTCGAACCCGGCGATGGATTCCTTGCCGGAGGAGCCGCCGTGGCTGGGGTCGGCTTCGGCGAGCATGGGCAGGTCGGCGTTGTTGGTCGCCGACGCGCGGTTGCGGATGAGCACTTCGCCGCGTCCGGGCTCGGGGACCGGCACGTTGTCCAGGACCCACTGCGGTCCGCGGCCGAGCAGCAGTGCCTTCATCGTGTCCGTCATGTCGGTGCTCCGTCGGTTCGGGCGCGGCCACCGTAGTGGCGGCGTTGGGGCGTGATGCCGGGCCAGCCGCAGATGGTGCGACGCGGCCGACCCAGGTGCGGGCTACTTGCCGCTGTAGACAGGGAAGGCGGCGTGCTCGCCGTAGTCCCGCTCGTTGAGCGTGCACAGCGCGGCCATGTCCGCTTCGGAGATCTCGAAGTCGACGTCGGCGTTGGAGCGCATGTGCTCGGGATTCGCCGTCTTCGGCAGCGGCTGGGTGCCCAACTGCAGGGCATAGCGGATGCACAGCTGCGGGACGCTCACCGCGTACTTCTCGGCGATCGCCGTGATCTGGCGGCTGTCGAGGAGCGTGCCGTGCGCGATCGGCGAGTACGCCTGAACGAGGATGTTCCGGTCCTTGCAGAAGGCCAGCAGCTCGGCCGGGGTGTTCCCGGCGTGCAGGAGCACCTGGTTCACGTGCGGTGCCACGGTCCCGTGGGCGAGGATGTTCTCCAGGTCGGGCTGCAGGAAGTTCGACACCCCGATCGCGCGGATCTTCCCCGCCTTATGGGCGTCCTCCAGCGCGCGCCACGCCTGGCGGTTGCCCTCGGCGTAGTCGCCGCCACGGAAGTCGTCCCACGGCTGCGGGGCGTGGATCAGCATCAGGTCGATGTAACCGACGTCCAGCTTCGCCAGCGAGTTGTCGATCGCGGTGATGGCCGCGTCGTAGTCCTTGATCTCGGCAGCCAGCTTCGTCGACACGAACAGGTCTCCGCGCGCCGCGCCCGAGGCGCGGACACCTTCTCCGACCCCCCGCTCGTTGCCGTACGCCTGCGCGGTGTCGATGTTGCGGTAGCCGGTGCCGATCGCCGCGCGCACGGCGTCGGATGCCTTGTTGTCGTCGATGAACCACGTTCCCAGGCCGAGCCTCGGTATCTCGACGCCGTTGGAAAGGGTGTAGGTCTCGTTCAGGATGCTCACGCGTTCTCTCCGCTCTTGGGCAGCCGGCCGTACACCTCGTCGGTGACCGGCTCCAGCCACTCGTTGCTGACGTCTTCTCCCGGCGTGATGAAGGCGACGTGGGAGAACCACGAGTCGGCCTTCGCGCCGTGCCAATGCTTGGTGCCCGCCGGGACGCGGATCGCGGTGCCCGGGGTCATGCTGACCGGGTCCTGGCCTTCGGCCTGGTACCAGCCGCTGCCGGCCGTGCACAGCAGGACCTGATCACCGCCGCCACCGGTGCCGTGGTGGATGTGCCAGTTGTTGCGGCAGCCCGGCTCGAACGACACGTTGCTGACCGGGACGCTCCCGCCGGTCAGGGGAGCCAGGTAGCTCTGCCCGATGAAGTTCTCGGCGTAGGCGTCATTGGTCTCGCCGAGCGGAAAGATCTGCTCGAACCCGAGAGTAGACATATCGGATGTCTCCTTGATCATTACGGTTCTGAGGGTGCTGCCCAGCCGCTGCGGGTGTGCCTCGGCAGGCCGGGCCTGGTGCCGCGACTATTCGGTGTCGGCGAGGATCGTCTTGAGCTGGGCGGCGGCGCCCATGGCGTTGGGCCATCCGGCGTAGAAGGCCAGGTGGGTGATGGCCTCGCTCAGCTCGTCCTTGCTCAGCCCGTTGTCCAGGGCGAGCTGGAGGTGGAAGCCGAGCTGCTCGGAGCGGTACAGGGCGATCAAAGGGGTGACGGTGACCAGGCTGCGGTCACGCGGGGACAGACCGTCGCGCTCCCACACGTCACCGAACAGCACCTCGTCGGTGAGGTCGGCCAGCTTGGGCGTGATGTCACCAATGGCCTGCTGTGCCGCGGACTGTTTCTCCGTCATGATCTTTGCTTCCCTTTCCGTGGCGTGCTGTCGTGCGGCGGAATTCCACGCTGCCACGCATGCGGGCGCGCGTGCAGAGGAGATTGTTTTCCCGGGAAGAGCGCATCCTGGGAAGTATTTCTCCCCCTCACGGCTGGTGTATTCACTGTCACACTGGGGGCATGAGCCCGTCACCGCATCTGAACGAGCTGGGGGAGTTCCTCAAGGCACGCCGCTCCGAGCTGACCCCCCGCGCCGTGGGCCTACCCGACAATGCCGGCAAGCGCCGGGTGGCGGGCCTGCGGCGTGAAGAGGTCGCGCAGCTGGCGGCGATCTCCACGGACTACTACACCCGCCTCGAACAGGGTCGCCTCCCTGCCTCCGCTCCCGTACTCGAAGCAGTCGCACAAGCCCTTGACCTGGACGAAGATCAGCGCCGCTACCTCTTCGGGCTTGCAGGCAAGGAGACGGCCAAGCCGCGCCGCCGCGTCCGTCAGAAGGTCCAGCCGCAGCTGCGCCGGGTTCTGGACGACCTCATGGCCACCCCGGCCATCGTCATGGGCCGCCGCATGGACATCCTCGCCTGGAACCCTCTAGCCGCCGCCCTGGTCACCGATTTCGCAGCCGTGCCGGAAAAGCACCGCAATTACGTCCGCATTCTTTTCACCGACCCGGCCATGCGCACTCTCTATGCCGACTGGAAGGGCGTGGCCCGCATGGCGGTTGCGCAGTTGCGCATGGAGGCGGCGAAATACCCAGACGACCCGAGGCTGACCGCGTTGGTCGGCGAACTGTGCGTCCAGGACGAGGACTTCCGCACCTGGTGGGCCGCCCACCACGTCGCCACCCTCAGCGTCGGAACCAAGACCCTTCTCCACCCCGTCGCCGGCGAGCTGTCACTGGACTGGGACACCCTCACCGCCAGCACCGACCCCGACCAGCAGCTCGTCGTGTGGACCGCCGAAGTCGGATCCTCCACCCACGACGGCCTGCGCATCCTTGCCTCCTGGGCCGCCGACCACCACCGCACCCCCTCAGCCCAGTGAGCCAGTCCCACCGCCTCTGTTCCCCGTCGTCACCGTCGTCCGGCGCAGGGGCGCGCGCCGCTGCCTGGGCCACTAGTGGGTGTCTGAGAAGCCCCTTTCAGGGCAGGGCTCTGGCAGTGCGGTGCAGCAGGAGCATGACCGTGGCCAGGTAGATCGCGTTCTCCTGGGTGGTGGCCAGGTACTCGTAGTCGATAGCGACCAAGCCAGGCGAAACTCCCACTGCTGGTGTGTGTATGCCGAGGTTGAGCCCGGTGCGCCAGAACTCCAACCACCACTGGCACATCAACAGGGGGCCCGACTCGGCGTCTTTGACGTGTCCGGGATGGTTCCTGACCCAGATCGGATCCACATCGGGACGAGACACAGCGACTTGGAGCGTGCGACCGTGCGCCTTACTAATGGTTTCAAAATGAGGTTCGGAGTCGTCTCAAGCAGATGATGCTGCAGGCGAGTTGGAGGAGACTCAGGTGGAGGTCTGCGCGCCTCTCGTAGCGGATCCGCAGCCGTTTGAACTGGTGCAGCCAGGCAAATGTGCGCTCTACGACCCAGCGGGTCTTTCCCAGGCCGGAGCCGTGCTGGGTGCCTTTGCGAGCGAACTTGGGTGTGATGCCTCCCGCCCGGACAAGGCGGCGGTACTTGTCGTAGTCGTAGCCACGGTCGGCGAACAGCTGCCCTGGCCTGTGACGCGGCCGCCCGCGGGCGCCGCGGATCTGGGGTATCGCATCGAGCAGGGGCATCAGCTGGGTGACGTCGTGGCGGTTCCCGCTGGTCAGCGAGACGGAAAGGGGGGGGGTGCCGTGCCGGTCGACGATCAGGTGGTGCATGCTGCCGGGCCGGGCCCGGTCGACCGGCGAAGGTCCGGTGTGAGCCCCCCCTTTCAGAGCTCTCCCGGTCATCCGCCGGCAACCGGCCCGGATACCGATGCCGCCGAGGTGGCCGAGCAGGTAAGAGCGGGGCCACGCGTTCCCACAAGTCATCTGGCACAAGTTCAGCAGCCACCCAACAGGTCCTGCCGACATAACACCCAACTGCCAAGCCCCACAACGAATGTCATTCTGAAACGGTCAGTTAGAGGTCGTTTCATCCTGTTGTTTCATCCCTGGATTCGGCTTTGGTGTGCTGGTGTCGGGTCTCGCCAGACACCTCACGATGCCAACACGTCAAGCGGTAGCGGCGAGTTCGGTGGGGAAGGCCGTCTGCTCGTCGAACAGTTCGTGGCGTTGGAGGCAGTGATAGAGCTGGCCGATCATGCGGTTGAAGAGGTTGCGCTGGGCGGCTGCGCGCCAGTCGCCGATGTCACGTTGTCGCCGGTAGTGGGCGCGTGCTCCGGGCGAGTGCCGCAGGGCGGAGAAGGCCCAGCGGTAGCCCGCGTGGTTGAGCCTGTCGTTCTTGACCCAGCGGCGGGTGATGGAGGATTTCTTGCCGGAGGCCCTGGTGACGGGTGAGGCGCCTGCGTAGGCCTTCAGCCCGCGGGCATCGGCGAAGCGAGTGTGGTCGTCCCCGATTTCAGCGAGGATGCGGGGGCGGCGAGCTGGATGCCGAGTCCGGGGAAGCTCAGCAGGATCTCAGCGTCCGGATGCTGGGGGAACACCTCCTCGACCGCCCCCGCGAGGTCGTCGGCGGCCGTGCAGGCGGCCTCCAACTGGAGCAGAAGGGCGAGCATCTGCTTGCCCAGCGCTTCCTCGACCTGCGGCGGCTGGTGAGCCCACCCGGTCCGGAAGACCTCGCGAAGGCGATCGGCCTCGGCCTCGATGCCGCGCTTGCGGCTGGCAGCCTTCAGGGCAGCCTGGCGCTGGGAGCGGGTCAGCCGCGCAGCCCGAGCGGGCGTCGGAGCCGCCCTCAGGAGTACGCGAGCCTCCGGGCGGCACAACCCGTTCGTCCAGGTCGCGAAGGCCTGCAGAGCGGCCGGGTAGTACTCGCGCAGCAGCGAGCGGAGCTGGTTGGCAAGCCGCTGCCGGTTGCACAACGAGTCCTGCTGAGCGCGGGCCAGCACGGCGATCGCGCGGCCGAGATCGGAGTCCTCGGGCGTGTCCTTCACGCCCCGGCCCCCGTATCCGCCCCGGCCGTGGCCGCCTGACACGATCACGGAATGACACACGGGGAAACGCATGAGCACATACGCGACCACGAAGCCGAGTTGGCGGCCGCTGCCGAGGCCGGACAGGACGGCGCGTACCGCGCCTACGCCACATTCCTCGGCAAGAGCGGCCGGATGGACCAGGCCCTGCCCTGGTGGGCCAAGGCCGCCGAACACGGGGACGCAGATGCGGCGCGCACGCTCGCGATCTGCCACAAGGACCGCTGGGAGTTCGCCGAAGCCGAGCGCTGGTACCGCAGCGCTGCCGACCGTGACGGCGGCTGCGCCTTCGGGCTCGCCACACTCCTGAAGGAGTCCGGCGACCAGGACGGAGCACAGGAGTGGTACGCGCGGGGAGCCGCACTCGGCCACGTCCAGAGCCTCACCAACGGCGCGGTGCTCAAAGCCGCCCGCCACGGTGCCTTCGCCGAAGCACAGGCGCAGCTGGACGAGGCGGCCGAACTGGGCGACCGCAAGGCGGCCTCGGCCCGTCAGGTGATCGAGAACATCGTCGACGACCTTGAGCTCTGGGAGGAGCGGCTCGCGCGGGCGGAAGCTGACGGGGACGCCGAGGCGGCGTTCGAGGCGCTGAGTCCGCTGCGGGACCCGGAGTACGCGGGCATGTTCACGTACTACCCGAGCACGATCCGCGCGGCGGAGGCTCTCTACGCGCGAGCCGCGGCGGTCGGCTCGCACCAGGCCCTGGTCGAGCAGGCCATCCTGGTAGCCCGCGACAGCGACCGGATCGAGGAGGCACGAGCCCTGGCCGTAAAGGCGCACGAGCTCGGCTACTCGGGCGCGGCCTACGTCCTGGGTGTCTGGGCCTTCGAGCGCGGTGACCAGCGCACGGCCGAGCATTGGTTCGAGACGGCGGCCGCAGCACCCGATGGTCACGACTACGCCCGCTTCTACCTCGGTCTGATCGGCATCATGCAGCGGCGGCTGGACGTGGCCGAGCGATGGCTGCGTCTCACCGGGGACACCGAGGACGAGAACGATCAGTACGGCGGCCTGCCCAAGATGTTCGTCGAGCAGATCGAGGAGATCGCGGCGATTCATGCCGACCCCGCCCGACTGCCCGCCCCCGAACTCGCGGCGCGCCTCCCCGAGTTGCGGGCGGCCGCGGAGTCCGGCGGTGCCGAGGAGTGCTTCGCGTACGCCGATGCACTCGACCGCCTCTACCGGCTGCCCGACGCTGCCGACTGGTACCGCAAGAGCGGCACTCCGCGCGCGCTGCTCGAGCTCGGCCGCATGCTGCAGGACTGCCATGCCGACGAGACCCTGCTCGTGCCGTACTTCGGGCCGGCCGCCGAGGCCGGGGACGCGGGGGCTGCGTACAGCATCGCCGGGATCCACACCCACGCGAAGAACCAGCGGGCCGCCGGCATCTGGACGCTGAAGGCCGCGGAGCTCGGTCACGCGAGGGCAGCCTGGGGCGTCGGCTGGACCTCCGAAGAGCGGGGCGGGGACCCGCAGTTCGCGGAGCGCTGGTATGTGCGCGCCGCCGAGGGCGGTCTGGCGCGGCCCGCGTTCCTGGCCGGTCGCAGCATGGTGCGCTGGGGGCGGTACGCCGAGGCCGAGCGGTGGCTCGTGAAGGCGTGGGAGAACGACATCCCCGAGGCGGGGTACCACCTCGGCAGGGCGCTGCGCCGGCTCGGACGCACCGCGGAGGCCGAACAGTGGCTGCGCCGCGCGGCGGAGCGCTCAGGCGACTTCGACCCACCGCGCGGACCGCTCGAACGGCGCGTCGACCCCCGTCCTGAGCTGGCCGAGCTGCTCGTCGAGGCGGAGCGCGACGAGGAGGCCGCGCCACTCGTCGCGGACATCCTCGCCGAGTACCCGGGCCACCTCGCCGGCCACCGCCTCGCCGGCCGACTGGCCCGGCACCGCGGCGACCTGGCCACGGCCGAACAACACTTCGCGCAGATCGAGGAGCGGGACTCCGACCCAGGTACGGTGATGAGCCTGCGGGAGATCCGTGAGCTGCTGGCTCAGGTGACGCACGAACACTGAGCGGCGAAGTAGCCGGAGCGGAGCGGCCGACGCGGTGGGGAGCCATATCGTCGAAGAAGGGGCGGTCGCCGGCAAACGTGGGGCGCAGTCCGGTGAACTCCTCGGCGGTGACCCAGCGGGCCTCGAGCTACTCGCGCATTTGTGCTGTGTCAACGGCCGGGGACCCGTAAGACCGCCCTGATCTGGTCCCGTGCCGGGGTGTGGGGCCGGTTGCACGAGGAGATCCTGCATCGCCTCGACGACGCCGGCGTGCTTGACCTCTCCCGTGCCGTCCTCGACTCCGCCTACGTCAGGGCGAAAAAGAGGGCGAACTCGCGAGGATGAACCAGGCGGTGGAGCAGCCTGCGACGATCAATGCCCAGCGAGCGCCGGAGAAGCTGGCGACAAGGATCAAAGCAATGATCGTCACGGGTCGCCGACGCGGTGCAGGCGCGAGGCGGCCGAGGCAGGGCAGCCGCTCATCCTTGTCGTGCCGCCCGAGAAGCAGACTGCCCGGCGCAGCCAGGGTCCCGGTGACGGCGCCGAGTTGATCACGGGCTAGCATCCAAGGCGCCTTAGCGGCTACCTCCGAGCCCGCAGCCCGGACAATGCCCGGATGGATGGAGCAATAGCGACAGTCATCGGAGCTGGCGTCGGTGCCGCGAGCGCGTTCCTTGGACAGTTGATCCTCAGCCGCTACGCCCTCAAGCAGGCTCACGTGCAGGAGCGGTCCGCCACTCACCGCGAACTCCTCAAAGAGCGGCGTGCCACATACGCGCGGTTCCTCACGGAGGCAGCTGCCTACCGCCATGCACTGTGGATCTACATGGATTCCGCGAATCGCAGTGAGGAGTACGCGGAACAGTTATGGGACGAGATCAGCCGTCAGTGGTCCACCGTGACAACAGCGGCTACCGCCGTGGACCTCGAAGGCCCTGACGATGTTGAGATAACCGCAACCGCCCTCTACAACCACCTACGCGACCTCGACCAGAAAGTGGTCGACCACCGCAACGAGATAGACGACGGCCGTGACTTCAACACCCTCTTCTACGGGAAGGAGTTTGAGTCGTGTCGCAAGGCATACTCCGTGGCGTGCCGCAAGGGAATCGACCAGTACGCGGGTACTTGAGGCGCTACCGTCGTGCGGGCTCATAGCAGTAGTGCCAGTCCGCAGCCGGGTGCGGCTGTGCTCCGTGCATGCGGAGCACGCCGCGACCGCCAGCGCGATCGCGATGTGGCTCTGGGGCCTACCGCCGAGGACGTCGCCCTCGCCTACGGGGCCGACGCGCAGGACATCACCGACGGGCTGCTGTGTGATCCTTGCCAAAACGAAGGTGATCACGGGTCGGACCGGCCGGATCTGAGCAACGGAGCTCGGCAGATGTTCCTGCAGCGCACCGGGAACCGGCAGGGCGACAAGCCCTACCTGTCGGGCACCTACAGCTGGATGCTCCGCGAGTTCAGCAAGATCGTGAAGATCACCGACAGCAAGAGCAAGCCCGTCGGACTGAGCCACACCCACCGCTTCCGTCACACCAAGCTGACCCGGCTCGCCGAACTCGGCCTGCCCGTCCACGTGCTGATGCGCTATGCCGGGCACGCGACCCCATCAATGACGATGCACTACGTCGCTGCCCGCCAGGGTCACGCCGAGCAGGCGTTCCTGGCCACCGCGAAACTCCGCGCGGACGGCACCCAGGTCACCTTCTCCCGCGACGACCACGACCCGGCGCCCTCGCCGGAGCGGGCGCCCGGCGGGTGGGCCTGCCGACAGCCTCCACCTGTTCAACCGGGCTGACCGGTTCCTGCCCCACGGCTGGTGCCTACTGCCGCCAGTGCAGACCTGCGACAAGGGAAACGCCTGCCTGACCTGCTCGGTCTTCGTCACTGACGCCTCTCATCAGAGTGCTCTGGAACGGCAATTGGCCGAGACCGAGGCCCTGATCGACCGCAGCACCACCGCATTCCAGGAACGGCACGGCCGCCCGATGCCCGAGGACAACGTCTGGCTGCTGCAACGGCGGGCCGAGCGCAGGGCCCTCACCAAGCTCCTGGAGACACCATCCGCTCCAAGCCTGGACGCGCCGTCCAGGGCGCCGGCTGCGGCGCAGCCCCCACCGGCCCTGTCCCGCTCACCCCTCGACCTCGACCGTCACCGAAGGACCCGCACATGACCGACGACGCTCGCGCCAAGCGCACCCAGACACTATTCCTCTATAACCACCCCGCCCTGCGAGGACGCATCGAACGACTCCGGGCCCAAGCCCGCCCCACCCCCGCACCGGCCCCTTTGGCCGACGAGCAGAGCACCCTCGTCCTCGCGCTGACCGGCCAGATCACCCGCCTCAAGAAGCAGCACCGAGAAGAAGTACACGCACTGCGGGATGCCCTGGAGCAGGCACATGGCGAGAATCTCGACCTCCGCCGCGAACTCGCTCGCCGCGGCGGAGACACCCCACCGCCACAAGCCCGAGTCATCGGACTCTGCTGACCACTCACCCAGCGGTCATCAGGCCGACGAACTCGGCATCCGTGCTCCCCGAGCGCAGCCGGACGTCGAAGTTATAGCCCTCGTCGCAATACACCAGGTCAAAGCCCGCCGGAGCGAGCCTGCGGAACACCACCGCCGACCTCACAGCGTCAGCCTCCGGGACATCCAAGTACAGACACGTCCCGTCTTGATGCAGATATGCCTCGCCGGCGCCGTCTTGCGCCTCGAAAGACCAGCAATAACTCCGTGCCTCGCTGCGAGGTGTCGCATCGATCTCCACACGAGCCCACCCGGCTCGGATCGCCGCGGTCAGAGCGTCACGATCGACCTGCCACCCACCCGCGTCTCCATCGACCATCACCATGAACGTCGCCACAGCGACTGTCTATCACTACCGCCCAGGCACGGGACCGCTTCTCACACTCCATCGATCGCAGAAGCGTCCTGATCTGGAATGGCAGCCAGAGACAGAAACGAAACCGGGGATAACAGGCGGCCCCGAGGAAGATCACATTCTCCTTCCCGACGACGAAATCCAGCGTCCCCAGGTGGGAGATCGTCTCGCGTTTCACGGACTGTTGGTGATCGAAGTCGAAGTCCGCCAGCGCCTTGCGGAAGGGAAGCGGGCCGCCCGGATGCGGCCCTCGGCGCCGTGGATGCCACGGGCAGCGACCTCCCGCTGCAGGCAGGCGGCGAGGTATTGCTCGTGCGTCCAGCCCTCGGATCGGGCCCGGTCGGCGAGCCGGGTGACGGCATCCCGCAGAGCAGGGGCCTTCAACGTCCGGGTGAGGTAGGCGATTTCGGAGGTAACGTCGCGGCCGTTCCTCACGGCCTTGGTGTCGTCGCTGGTCGTGGTCATCACGCGGCCCCTTCGCCTGTGGTCGGTCCGCCGTCGATCACGCCGAAGATCCGGTCGTAGGTCTCCAGCGACCGCATCTCGACGTCCGTTTCCTGAGCAGGAGCCGGTTTCGTGCTGCAGGCAGCCGCCCTGCGGGCCGCCGCGGCAGCGGCCGCGTGATCGGCATCGGTGATGGCCTGGTGCCGGGCCCAGCTGCGGGCATGACGGGCGACTTCGACGCCGTCGCAGGTCACCAGGACCTGGTCCAGATCGGCGGCGACCTCGACGCGCCGGCCGACCGCCAGGGGGTGGACCGAGTAGTCGCAGGTGTCAAGGCGGACATAGTGATCCCGCGGCAGCCGCAGGGATGCTTTCCACCAGCCGGCGGGGAGATCGGCGGCAGCCGCAGCATCCGGGAACGGTCGGCCTCGATCCGGTCGGACGGGCGGGCCTGCAAAGTCCGGTGGATCCGCCGTCGACGGCTCTTGATTTGTGCGGTTCACGAGCGGCCCGCCCGGAAGTTCGGCGTGGCGCCGCTGACCATCGATCAAATCGGCGAAGCCCCCGGCGCCCAAAGAAAGGACAGGCCGCGGTGCCGGACGGCGTATTCGGCTGGTTCTCGGCCGCCGCTACGCAGAAACATCCTGCTCGCCGACTTCTGCCGCGGGCCCAGGGGAGGCATCGGTGTCTGGATTCCGCTGCTGTCGGTTGCCCCTTCGTGACACGTTGTCAGTGCCGGATGGTGTCCTCAGCTCAACGGGCCGTCAGTGCGCCCGAGTTGCGATGGGGGAGCGGAGATGCCTTGGGTGGAGGAGCACGAACGCGGCGGTACGAAGGTGCGCCGGTACTTCCGGTGGGCGCCGGGCGCGCGGCGAGACTTGTCGATTCTGGTGCTGCTGGGGATCGCGGTTGCGGGTTACGGCGGGACGAGCGGCTCGTCCGGCAGTGGGGGCTCGGGGCCAAAGCCGCGGCCGGCGTCGACGGCCAGTTACCCGGTGCACTTCGAGGGCCAGGAGGGCCCGAAGCCCGCGCCGCGGCCGACGGTTTCATACCCGATCCGGTTCGAGGACCAGTGAGCGCGGCGCCAGCGTCCGGTACGGCGAGCGGGCAGGCCCTCTTGCCGGAGCAGAGCGGGCGTTTCACACTGCGGATCACGGATGCGAGGGGAGCGGGGGAGTGATGGCAGCGCGACGGCGTCGGCGGCTGCGGAAGCGGACGCGCCGACAGTTACAGGGCTGGGGCATCGTGGCGGCTGCGGTTGCCGCGGTGTGGGTGGCTGGGAACTGGGCGACGGTGTGGCCCGTGCTGGTGACCGTGCTCGCCATCGTGGTGGTGGGCGGGGCCGGCTGGGGCCTCCTGCGCGCGCACCGGCTCGCGGTCGACAAAGACCGGCAGTGGCGGGCGCAGGAGGAGGCACGGGTACGGGAGCTTTCGATGACGGAGGTCGACGCGCTGTCCTGGCAGGAATTCGAGCACTACGTCGCCGATCTGTGCCGTCGGGACGGCTGCCGAGACGTCATCGTCAGCGGCAAGAGCGGCGACCTGGGCGCCGACGTCATCGGCTATCTCGCCGACGGACGCAAGCTCGTGGTCCAGTGCAAGAAGTACGCGCCGCACCGCAGCGTGTCGTCGCAGGACATGCAGAAGTTTGTCGGCACGGCCCGCCTCGAGCACGGCGCGGACGTCGCCCTGTTCGTCACCACCTGCCGCGCGTTCACCCAGGCCGCCCTCGGGCAGGCGGTGCGCCAGAACATCGTGGCTTTACACCGCGACCTGCTCGGGTCCTGGGTCAAAGGCGCCCGCCTGGAGACATTGATCCCGCTGAACGGAACTGGCGGTGGCACGCGGCGCCCGCCAGCCTGACCGGACACCACTGCAGCGCGTAGCGTGCGTGGTGCCCAGGTGCGGGCGGGGTCAAGGCGGGGGGAGAACGCAACAACGCCTGGACTGCGTGGAGTTGACCCGGTCGGGCGAGGCCGGAACCAGTGGAGGGTGACCATGCCGAAGCGCGTTCTTGCACCAGCGAAAAAGTGCATATGTCCCGGGTGCGGCACTCCGACGAAGGCGAGCCTGCGTAGCGGTCACCGCTACGAGCACGACGCTCCCGAAGGCGCCAGCCCCTGCCCGAAATCCGGGGCCGTGGTCCTGTCCGGTCCTGAAATGGTGAACAGCTTTGAGTGTGCATGCGGCACCTGGGCCCGCATCACGAGCAAGGGCACGCTCGCCCGTCACTCTATGCCGGAAGGCCAGGGGTGCCCGCTGTCCGGAGAACCGATCGAGACGCCCGCTGCCCGGGAGTGTCCCCGCCGTGTGGATGGCCCGCTGCGTATGGTCCCGTCGGCGCCCACTGAGGGATGGGCGAAGCCGGTCACGGGCGGCAGCGGCTCCAGCGTGTACGCGATTCCCGCCGGACTGCCGGGACATGGGCGTTGCCGATAGTCCGGGAGGCATGATTGCCGACGCCGGGTGCTACGTCGTCTGGGCTGTGGTGGCGGGGGTCTTGGTGAGGCTGTCGAGGAGTTCCCCGAAGCTGATCTTTTCGTCGTAGCGGAAGGCGAGGGCCGGCAACAGCGCGGCCCACCCCCCGGGTCGGTGCCGCAGTGGGCGAGCAGGGTGGGCAGCGCGATGTCGGGGACTGTCCGGGCGAGGACCTCGTCCGCGGGGAGTTGGCGCAGGTGCTCATCCGTGCGGTGGCGCGAGGCGAGGACCGTACGCATGACGTCGTCGCCAGACCACATTCCGGTGGCGACCGGGGCATCGAGCCAGGACTGCAGGACCGCAGCCGGATCCGGCACGCGATCGAGTTCGTCGTCGGAGAGCAGCCGCAGCACGCCGTCGTCCTCCTCGGATGGCACGAGCGCGGCCGCCGCCTCGCGCAGCCACTCTGCGGTATCCGTGCAGTGGGTGAACCAGGCGAGTTCGGCCGGGTGCAGGGCGGCGAGGACGTCGGTCACGGCGGTGCGCGGGGTGTGCGGATTTCCGGCGAGCGCGGTGAGCGCCTCCGCCCGCCGGTGCTGCTTGTGGTGCTCGAGCAGGTGGTGGGGCCGGTCGTTGTCCGTGGTTCGGTTGCTCCAGACGGGCCGGGGGTCGGGCGGTGAGGCGACGAGGGCGGGCTGGGTCATGCCCGTATCCGTGAGGCACCCGTGCGCGTTCTGTGAGGACAGGGCCCGCCGGGAGGATGCGATGAGCGCGCAGCCCGACCATGCACCCGCCACCGTCCTCGCCCCTGTAGTGGGCGCTCCGGCCGAACTCGTTGCCCAATTGCGGGCCGACAAGCGCGTGGAGAAGTGGGTGCCGGCCTTCGAGTGCGCGTACGCCGCAGCCTTGGAAGAGTCCCTGCGCGCCTTTTCCCTGGCCGGGCTCTGCGAGGTCGTCAGGTATGGCAGGGCCTCATCGCCTCCGCCCCGGCCGTTGACGTGTTCGTCGCCTCTGGCTGCGACGACAGTGACTTCATCGGCATGGCGGAGCTCCGCGGCAGGCGTCGGTGACCGGACAGCCGTAGGCGGTCCGCTTCTTCGTCTCGGCTGCGGAGGTTCTCGATGTACTTGTCGAGCGTGTAGAGGACACTGTGTGGGGCGTCTTGGGCGCCGCTGGGGCCGGCTCTTGGGGGTTTGGCAGTTCGATGCCGATGACCCCGAAGGCGAGGGCATCCGCTGTGCCTTCGTCGGCCGGAGAGTCGTGACGACGTCCGCGTGGTCTTCCTCGGTCTCGCCGTCTGCGTGATCACTTATCGCCGTGTTCGGCGGCTTTGTCAGGGACAGTTGCAGGGCCGAAGCTCCACGCGAGGCTGTGATGGATGCTCTCGTTTGCGTCGGTCCGGCCCTCCTGCAGGGTGCTGGTCACGTCCGGGGGGGACCGTGTGCGGCCCAGTTCTTTGATCTTCCTGTAGGGATTGTTCGCCGTTGCATCTTGGTCGTTGCAGATCTCCTCGGGCACAGCGCGGTACCTGGCACCGGCCGGCCACCGGGCGTCGGTGTTCTGCGTTTTGGAGGGCTGCGCGAACAGTTCCGGGATCGGGTCAGGGGCGTCTTCGAGGCGTGGGTGTGGTTTTGGGTGTGGTGTGTGCTGGTTGTGTTGTTCGCACTTTTGGGTCTTCAGTGATTCTCCAGGGTTGTGGGTGAGGGTTGGGTTTGTACGGGCAGTGTTGGGTGGGTCGGGAGGGAGCGTCATGTCGGTGGAGTCGCGGGGCGGGGAGTGTCGGGTTGCGTTGGTGACGGGGGCTACGCGGGGTATCGGGCGTGCGGTGGCTGAGACTCTGGGTGGGGCTGGTGTCAGGGTTTTCATCACTTCGCGCAGTGCTGAGGATGTGGCCGCGGCCGTGAAGGAGCTCACGGAGGACGGCATCACCGCCGACGGCACCGCCGCCGACGTACGCTCCGGTGACGATGTCGTCCGTTGCGTCGCCGCGGCCGTCGATCGTTTCGGGCCCATCGACATCCTGGTCAACAACGCGGGCCGCAGTGGCGGCGGGGTGACGGCGCAGGTCTCGGACGAGTTGTGGAATGACGTTGTGGAGACGAATCTGACCAGTGTTTTCCGTGTCACGCGTGAGGTGCTCAATGCGGGCGGGATGGGGGCCGGGTCGGTGGGGCGGATCATCAACATCGCGTCCACGGGCGGCAAGCAGGGAGTGGTGCTCGGGGCGCCGTACAGCGCTTCCAAGCATGCGGTGGTCGGTTTCACCAAGTCGCTCGGGCTGGAGCTGGCCAAGACCGGGATCACCGTCAACGCTGTCTGCCCGGGCTATGTGGAGACTCCCATGGCCAGATCGGTCCGGGAGGGGTATGCGGGCCATTGGGAGATTGCCGAGGAGGAGGTGCTCAGGCGGTTTGAGGCCAAGATCCCGCTGGGCCGTTACAGCACCGCGGAGGAGGTGGCCGCTCTGGTCGGCTATCTGGCCGGTCCCGCGGCCGCCCCGATCACCGCCCAGGCGATCAACGTCTGCGGCGGTCTTGGCAGTTACTGATGTGCCTGGGTGTGCATGCACCGCACGCCCAGTCCCGACCGGAGGAGAGCCGGATTCACCATGGCAGTGACGCATCATGCTCGGCACACGGTCACCATCGGCGCTGCGGCGCGGAGGGTGTATGACATCATCGCGGACGCCGCCGACTGGCCGCGTGTCTTTCCCCCCTCGGTGCACGTGGAGCAGACACCTCTTGGTGAGGGTGAGGAGGTCTTGCGGATCTGGGCCACGGCCAACGGCGAGGTCAAGTCCTGGCAGTCCCGGCGCCGGCTCGATCCGCAGGCGCTCACGGTCGGCTTTTGGCAGGAGAGGACCACGGCTCCGGCGACGTCGATGGGCGGCGAATGGCAGATACGGCCGCTGTCCGGGGACCGGTGTGAGGTCGTGCTGCTCCACGACTTCACGGCCGAGGACGACGCCCCCGGGAACGTCGAGTGGATCAACCGGGCCCTGGACCACAACAGCGAGGCCGAGCTGGACCGGATGAAGGCCACCGCGGAGTCCGCCGGGCAACTGGGGGAACTGCTGTGCACCTTCGAGGACCAGGTGCGCATCGAGGCGCCCAGCGCCGACGTGCACGCGTTCTTGTGGCGGGGCGAGCAGTGGCAGGACCGACTCCCGCACGTGGCCCGGGTGAAGCTGAGGGAGCCGGAGACGGACATCCAGGTCCTGGAGATGGACACCATCGCCAGGGACGGCTCCCGGCACACCACCGAGTCGGTACGGGTCAGCCTCGGTTCAGAGCGCATCGTCTACAAGCAGCTGCGGGTGCCGCCGCTGCTCACCGCGCACGTAGGGGCCTGGCTCCTCGACGAGTCGGACGGTGTGACGACGGCCGTGGCGCGCCACACCGTCGTCATCAACCCCTCCTCGGTGAGCCTGCTGGGGCCTGACACCACCGTCGCCGACGCACGGGCCTTCATACGCGACGCCCTTGGCACCAACAGCCTGGCGACGCTGCGGCACGCCAAGGAGTTCACCGAGCGCAGCCCCGCCCGCTGATCGCGGAGTACGGCCCCCCGTCCACGCCGGTGACGTGAACGGGGGGCCGCTTCGGTGTGTGCGGGCCCGCCCCTCAGGCGTGACAGGCGAGGGGGCGGCCGCCGTTGTACTGCGCCATCTCCTGGAAGATGGGGGCGGAGCGGATCTCGGTGTCCCGCGGCAGCGCCGACTCCTCGGCGTAGGCGCGGTGCAGGTTGGCCACCAGGCGCTCGGGGTCGCGCAGTCCGGCGTAGGGGCCGAGGTCCGTCTCGCGCGCGGTCTGCAGGGGGGACAGCCCGGCGGCCAGGCCCGCCCGGGCGGTGTCGCCTACCCACAGCAGGTAGTCCCGCGTGGCGTCGAGCACCTCGGGGCCGGCGACCGGGCCGTGGCCGCCCACGATGACGGCGGGGTTCAGGGCGCGCAGCCGCGTGATCGCCTCCAGGGTGCCGCTCAGCGAGCCCATGAGGACGAAGGGCGTGCAGCCGGGCAGCAGGACGTCCCCGGCGAACAGGACGCGCTGTTCGGGGAGCCAGACCACGATGTCGCTGGTGGTGTGCGCGGGGCCCACGTGCAGCAACTCGGCGCTCAGGCCGCCGACATGGAGTGTGGCGCGCTCGCGGAAGGTGAGGGAGGGCAGCGTGAGGCGGATGTCGCCCCACTGCGTGGTGGGCCAGACCTCCCGCATGGCGAGGCCGCGCCGGGCCATCTCGGTGCGGGTGGCCTCGTGGGAGACCACGGTGGCGTGCGGGGCGAGCACGGAGTTTCCGAAGTGGTGGTCCCCGTGGTGGTGAGTGGTGACGATCGTGCGCACCTCAAGGGGGGTGCGGGAGGCGATGGCCGCGCGCAGGGCACGGGCCCGTCCTTCGGTGGCGGCGGAATCCACCACGGCCACCGCGTCGTCGCCGATCAGTACGCCGGCGTTGTTCAGGCACCAGCCCCCGTCCGGCTGGATGTAGGCGTGGACGCCCGGTGCGAGCTCTTCCAGACGGGGAGGGGCCGCCGGGGGCGGGGCGTGGGGCGGGGCGCAGGGGTGGGGTGTGGCCGGCGGCTGGGTCATCGGGGGAGTCCTTTGCGGGGCAGAGGTGGCAGAGGTGGCAGAGGCGGGTTTGCTGCGCGCGCGGTCCTCACGATCTGCCGTCCCGCTGGAGGGGCGCAGGTGGGGCGATGGCCGCGGGGAGGGGGACCGGTGATAGCCGCCGTCCCCGCCGTGTGGAACATCTTGCACCGGAGATCGCTGCGGGACATACTGTTCCGTAGTTGTGGGGCAAGATGTTCCGTATCTGGGGGGGTGGACGGCCCCGCAACCCCGCAATCCCCCCCTTTTTCCCACCTTCGCAATGCTCATCGGCAGGAGAGATCTGGTGTCCGAACGATCCCTGGGGCAACCTCACACGACCCGGCCCGCTTCCCCGCAGGACGGCGCGGCGGCGGGCTCCGGCTCCCGCAAGGGGCTGGCGCTGGCCGCCATCGCGGTCGCCCAGCTGATGGTCGTCCTCGACGTCTCGATCGTGAACGTGGCGTTGCCCTCCATCCAGGGGGCCCTGGACTTCTCCGCGACCAACCTGGAGTGGGTGGTCAACGCCTACGCGCTCGCCTTCGGCGGACTGCTGCTGCTCGGCGGGCGGATCGCGGACATGTACGGCCAGCGCCGTACGTTCCTCTTCGGTGTCGCCCTGCTCACGGTGGCCTCGCTGCTCGGCGGCGTGGCGACCAACCAGGGCTGGCTGATCGCCGCGAGGGCCGTGCAGGGCATCGCCGGAGCACTGGTCGCCCCCGCCGCGCTCGCGCTGATCGCCGGCACGTTCTCCGAGGGCGGCGAACGCAACAAGGCCATGGGCATCTACGCGGCCATGGGCGGCGCGGGCGGCGCGCTCGGCAACGTACTGGGCGGCGTCTTCACCGACGCGCTCAGCTGGCGCTGGGTCCTGTTCGTCAACGTGCCCATCGGCATCCTGCTGTTCCTGGCCGCGCTCAAGGCGTTCCCCGCCGAGCGCGTCAGCACCCAAGGGCGGCGCCTGGACCTGCCGGGCGCCGTCACCTCGACCGCCGGCATGTCGCTGGTGGTGTACGGGCTGATCCACGCGGCCACCGACGACTGGAGCAGCGCCGGTACGGTCACCCCGCTCGTCGTCGGTGCCGCACTGCTCGCCCTCTTCGTCGTGATCGAGGCCCGCAGCGGCTCCCCGCTCATGCCGCTGAGCATCTTCCGCAACCGCAACCGCTCCGGTGCGTACGCGATCATGCTGGCGCTCGGCGCGGGCATGATCGTCCTGTTCTACTTCCTCACCCTCTTCATGCAGATCGTGCTCGGCTTCAGCCCGCTCAAGACCGGCTTCTCCTTCCTGCCGTTCGCCGTGGGCGCCGCCGTCTTCGCGACGATCAGCAGCCAGGTCGTGGGGCGTGTGGGGCCGCGGATCCTGCTCGGTGCCGGAACGCTCCTCGCCGCCGTCGCCTTCTTCTGGTTCTCGCAGCTCAGCGCGGACGGCAGCTACAGCGGTGACCTGCTCGGCCCGCTCGTCCTGTCCGGCTGCAGCGTGGGCCTGTGCTTCGTACCGCTGACCCTCGCGGCGGTGGCAGGGGTGCGCAAGGCCCAGGCCGGTGTCTCCTCCGCCCTGCTCAACGCCGGGCAGCAGGTCGGCGCCGCGCTGGGGCTGGCGGCCCTTGGGACGATCGCGGTCACCGCCACCACGGACCGGCTCACCGAGCTGATGGGCCCGGCCGCCGCCGAGTCGGCGCACGGCTACGGGCCCGCGGACGCGGCGAACATGCCGCCGCAGGTCCGCAAGGCGGTGTTCGACTCACTCGCGCACGGATACGGCACGGCGTTCCTGGTGACGGGCTTCGTCCTGCTCGGCGCGTTCGTCATCGCCGTCCTGGTGATCCGGGTCTCCTCCAAGGACGCGGACAACGCCGAGACGGGCGTCGTGATCTGACCCTTCCCGACGCTCGCCGGGCCCATTGCCCAGAGCCCGCACGCCGTACCCGACCAGGAGGAGTCCGCAGTGAACGCCCGAGCGCAGAGGGGCGGCGCACCCGCCGTCGACCTGACGATGATGTACGCGATCCACCACGCCTTCCGGCGGGATCTGCGGCTGCTTGCGGCGGCCCAGCACGACGACGTCGCCGCCTTCCGCCAGGGATGGCAGCTCTTCAAGAACTACCTGACGATCCATCACCTGGCTGAGGACCACTCGCTGTGGCCCGTCCTGCGCACCAAACTGGACGGTCAGGACGAGCAGTTGAGGATGCTCCAGGCCATGGAGCTGGAACACGCCCAGCTCGACACGGCCGTGGAGAAGATCGACGCGGCGCTCGGCCAGGAGGGCGGCGAAAAGGTCCTGCCGGAACTCATGGACGACGTCATCGCTTGCCTGACCGACCACCTCGACCACGAGGAGGCCCAAGCCCTGCCGCTCATCGAGAGCGAACTCACGGCGGCGGAGTGGGGCGCCTTCGTGTCGGAACAGCGCAGCCAGGTCGGCATCAAGGGCGCCGCGACGTTCTTCCCCTGGCTGCTCGACGGGGTACCGGAGGCCGAACGGCGCACCGTGCTCGACAAGGTCCCGCCGCCGCTGCGCCTGGTCTACCGCGCGGTGTGGCGTCCCAAGTACGAGCGCAACTCGCCCTGGAAGGGCAGGGCCGCCTGACCCCGGCGGCCACCAAGACCCCGGTGCCGGACGTGTCATCCCCCGGTGCGTCCGGCACCGGGCCGGATCAGAGCGTCAGCACAGCCTTGCCGTTGACCTGGCGGTCGCCGACGCCGCGCAGAGTGGGCTCCGGGTCCGCCCAGTCGCCGACGAGCGTGACGTGCGGGTCGAGAGCACCGTCGGCGACGAGCCGCAGCAGCACGGCGAGGTCGTTGCCGACGGGCCTGCGCGGCATCTCGTCGAACAGGTGCAGATAGCGGATACGGAGGCCGGGGCGTGCGTGACCCCAGTCGAAGGGCAGGGACAGATCGGCGCGCGTGGTGTTGCCGTAACAGACGACGACGCCGTGCGGCTCGACCCGTTGGAACGCGCTGCGCAGCACCTCGCCGCCGACGCTGTCCACGAGCACGTGCACCGGCCGTGTCGCCTTAGGGCCCGCGTCGTACGTGGACACCTCGGCGGCACCCAGTTCGCTCAGGCCCTTCGTCCGCTCCGCCGAACCCGCCCAGGCGGCCACCTCGGCGCCCGCGGCCCTGGCCAGCTGGACGGCGATCCGGCCGACCCCACCGCTGGCGCCGGTGACCAGGACCCGGCGGCCCAGGAGCGAGCCGGCGTGCCGCATGGCGTACAGCGCGGTGAGTCCGGCCACGGGCAGTGCCGCCGCGTCGGTCCACTCGACGCCGTCCGGGAGCGGGGCGAGCCGGGTGGTCGACAGGGCGACCCGTTCACACCAGCCGTCCCGCTCGGCGACGCCCGCCACCCGGGTGCCGGGCGGCGGCCCGCTGCCGTCGGCCGCCGCGTGCACCACGGTGCCTGCCACGTCGAAGCCGAGCCGTGAGCCCGGCGGCAGCATGCCGAGCAGGGAGAGGTCACCGCGGTTCACGGACACCGCCCTGACCTCCACGACGGCCTGGTCGGGGCGGGGTTCGGGCTCGGAAACCGTTGCCGGCCGCACCCGGGTGCCGCCGTCCGCGGGAGTGATGAGTGCTTGCACGTGGTGTCGCCTCCGGGGCTGTCGTCGGGTCGTCGGGATGGGTTACCGCGAAGAGCGGGGAGAGGTCACCAGCGCACGCCGCCGTCGACCGGCAGCACCGCGCCGTTCACGTAGCTGCTCCCCGGGGAGGCCAGGAATACGGCGGCGCGGGCGACTTCGGCTCCCGTGCCCGCCCGGCCCGCGGCCAAGGTGCCCCGCAGCCGCGGCCAGATCGTCTCGTTGGCCATCAGGTCCCGGCCCTGGCCCTCGTCGATGAAGCCGGGGGACAGGCAGTTCACCGTGATCCCCTGCGGCGCCAGTTCGAGGGCGCAGACCTCCGTCAGCCGCTCGACGGCTGCCTTGGAGGCGCAGTACGCGGCCGCGCCGGGCATGGCGCGCCGCCCGAGCAGCGAGGACATGGTGATGATCCGGGCCGCCTCGGCGTCCCGGAGATACGGCACCGCCGCCCTCACCGTGTGGAACACGCCCGTCAGGTTGGTGGCGATCACGGCGTCCCAGTGTTCGTCGGAGAGCGCCGAGACCGGACCCGGCCTGCTCACCCCGGCGTTGGCGACCACGATGTGCGGGCCGCCGTACCGTTCGTGGGTCGTACGCATCAGGTCGGCGACCGACTGCGGCACCGTGACGTCGGCCTTGACGTGGACGATCCGGCCGCCCCGGTCAGGGGGATCGGGCTCCACGTCCCTGGCCGCGGCGACCACGATGGCGCCCTGGTCGGCCAGCGCCTGCGCGACGGCCCTGCCCAGACCGCGTGTGCCGCCGGTGACCACGGCGGTCCTGCCCTGCAACTGCATTGCTCCTCCTGTGTTCCGGTCAGGGAGAGGGCCCGGGACGAAGAGCCCGCGAGGAAGAGCCCGCGGAGTCCGGGAGCACGATGCTGCTGCGCGGCGATGGCGAGGCGAGGGAGACCGGCTGGAGACGCACGGCGGCCGGTGACCCGGTGACGGCCGCTCCCCAGCGCCGCTGGATTCGGGCGCCAGGGGCCCCGGCGAGACTCGGGCTCCGCCCGGACCCGGGCCCGCGACGAACGAAGGCCGTGCTCCGGGCGCCCTCGGTCAACCCCTGAAGGAGGAAGTCCGTGCCCGTTCCCGTGCAGCGCGACCCCGAACAGACCCGCCGGGCGTTGGCCGACTGGCTCACGGTCCGATGGCAGCCCCGCGCCGGCGAGGTGCGGGTCGGCCCGGTACGGGTGCCGGGCGCCGCCGGATTCTCCGGAGAGATCCTGCTGTGCGACGCCGAGTGGACCAAGGGCGAGGACGGCACGACCCGCCGCGAACCCCTGGCCGTCCGGGTGGCTCCCACCGGGCACCGCCTCCACCCCGACGACCGCTGGACGGAACAGGTCAGGCTGCTGGAGATCCTCGACGGTACGGATGTCCCCGTGGCCCCGCTGCTGGGGCACGAACCCAAATCCTGCGTGCTCGGGGCGCCGTTTTTGGTGATGCGCCGGATCGAGGGCGAGGTGCCCGCGGACTTCCCCTCGTACCACCGCGAGGGCTGGCTGGCCGGGCTGCCGCCGCACAGCCGCCGTGCCGCCTGGCTCGGCGGCATCGAGATGCTCGCCGCGATCCACCGGCTCGACCCGCTCGCACTCGGCCTCGGCTTCCTCGACCGCCCGCAGTACGGCACCGGCCACCTCACGCAGCAACTGACCGAGTACACCCGGCTCCTGCCGTTCTACGGCGCGGACCACAACCAGGCCGCGGCGAGGGCTCTGGCCTGGCTGCACGACCACCGACCCGAGGAATCCGGCCCGCCCCGCCTGCTGTGGGGCGACGCCCGGCTCGGCAACCTCATCTACGACGGCGAGAAGCCGGCCGCCGTGCTGGACTGGGAGATGGCCGCCCTGGGACGGCCCGAGTCGGACCTGGCCTGGTTCCTGCACCTGGACCGGCACCTGAGCGAGGGCATCGGCGCGGTCCGGCTCACCGGGCTCCCCGACCGCGCCGCCACGGTGCGCCACTACGAGCGGATCACCGGGCACGTCGTACAACACCTGGAGTACTACGAGGTCTTCGCCGCGTTCCGGTTCTGCGTGCTCACCGCACGGGTGACCCGGCTCCTGGAGGAGAGCGGCATCATGCCGCCCGGCACCGACTTCCCGTTGCACCGCAACGCCACGAGGCTGCTGGCCCGTGTCCTGGAGGAGACAGCCGCGCGTGTCTGACGCGCAGACGGGCGGGCGGGGCACACCGCACCAGGTGTGCCCCGCCCGTCTGTGCAAAAAGCCGGCCCGCCGTGCTTACGCGGCGGCCAGCGTCCGGTTGACTGCCGTCAGGAACTCCCGCGGCGTCGCGATGCCGTCGAGGTCGTCGTCGCTCAGCTCGACCCCGTAGTCCCGGGCTATCCGCCCGGCGGTCTCAAGAAGGGCCAGGGAGTCGTAACCGAGTTCCGTGAAGTCGGAGTCGAGGATGTCGCCGCTGAGGTCGACCGACTCGTCCTCGCCCGCCGATTCCCGCATGATCCGGGTGAGGTCCTCCACGGTCAGTTCGGTCACGGTCGCATTGGCGTCGCTCATCAGATGTCCTTTCGGCGTGGGTGGAAGGGGGAGAAGGTCGCGCCGCCCGGCGTGCCTCAGGTGGCCCGTCGTACGACCGCCGCGGCGTTGAACCCGCCCCGACCGCGCGCCACGACCAGCGCACAGCGCAGGTCCGCCTCGCGCGGCTCCCCGGTGACGAGGTCGATCGGATGCCCGGGGCCGGGGCCCGACACGTTCGCGGTGTGCGGGATCGTGCCGTCCCGCAGGGCGAGCAGCGCGGTCGCCAAATCCAGCGACGCCCCGCCCGCGAAGAGCCGGCCCGTCATGCTCTTGGGTGCGGTCACCGGGACACCGCCGGGCCCGAACACCTCACCCAGGGCGCGGGACTCCGCCCGGTCGAGGTCGGGCACACCGGCGGCGTCCGCGAACACCACGTCCACGTCCCGCGCGGCCGTACCGGCGTCCTGCAACGCCCGCCGGATCGCCCGCACCAGACCCGTGCCCTCCTGACCGGCCGGCAGCGGACCCGGGTCGAACGTCGCCGCGTAGCCCGCGATCTCGCCGTAGATCTCCGCGCCGCGCCGCCGCGCGCTCGCGGCGTCCTCCAGGACCAGGAACGCACCGCCCTCGCCCGGCACCTGGCCGGGCGCGTCGTCGGCGAAGGGCAAAAACGCGCGGTCCGCCTCGCTGCCGGTGCTCATCACACCGGAGCTGAACTGCCCGGCGAAGCCGAGCGGGCACAGCGCGCCGTCGACACCGCCGGTGAGCATCGCGGTGGTTCCCTTGCGGATCTGCCGCCGGGCATTGCCCACCGCGTCGAGTCCCCCCGCCGCGTCGCTCACCACGGTGTTGCTCGAACCGCGCAGGCCGTGCCGGATGGAGATCTGACCGGTGTTCACGGCGTAGAACCAGGCGAAGGACTGGTACGCGCTGACGAACCGCCCGCCCTTGCTCCACAGGTTCTGCAGCTCCCGCTGCCCGAACTCGAAACCGCCCATCGACGAGGCCGTGGCCACCCCCATCCCGTACGGGTCGAGCTGCCCGGGGTCGAGCGTGCTGTCACGCAGCGCCTCGTCGGCCGCGTACAGGGAGAGGCGGGTGCCGTGGTCGGTCTGCGGGATGAGGCGGCTCGGGATGTGCTGCTCGGGCTCGAATCCCTTTACCTCACCGGCCAGTTGGAGCGGATAACCGGCGGCGTCGTAGCGGGTCGTGGGGGCGATGCCGCTGCGTCCCGCGAGCGTCGCCGCCCAGTACGCCTCCGTACCCAGGCCGTTGGGCGCGGCCACGCCGACCCCGGTGACCACGGTGCGCACCGTGGTGTCGAGGCTCATGCCGCGACCCGCTCGGGACGGGCCAGAACGACGGCGCTCTGGAAGCCGCCGAAACCGCTGCCGACGCTCAGTACGTTGTCGACCTCGGCCTCTCTGGCCTTCAGCGGTACGTAGTCCAGGTCGCAGACCGGGTCCGGTTCGTGGAGGTTGGCGGTCGGCGGGATGAGTCCGTCGCGCATGGCGAGCACGCACGCGACCAGTTCCAGTGCGCCGATCGCGCCCAGCGAGTGCCCGATCATCGACTTCACCGAGCTGACGGGCACGTCGTAGGCGTGCTTGCCCAGTGCCCTCTTGAAGGCGGCCGTCTCGTGCCGGTCGTTCTGCTTGGTGCTCGACCCATGAGCGTTGACGTAGTCGATCGACTCCGGCGTGAGGCGGGCCTCGGCGAGGGCGTGCGTGATGGCGTCGGCCATCTCCGTGCCGTCGGAGCGCAGTCCGGTCATGTGGTAGGCGTTGCAGCGCGTGCCGACCCCGGCGACCTCGGCGTAGATCCGGGCGCCGCGGCGTCTGGCGTGCTCCAGCTCCTCAAGGACCAGCACGGCGGCGCCCTCGCCCAGGACGAGCCCGTTGCGTGTGGCGTCGAAGGGGCGCGAGGCGTGCTCCGGGTCGTCGTTGCGGGGGGTGGTCGCCTTGATGGCGTCGAAGCAGGCCAGGGTGATCGGCGAGATCGGGGCGTCGGTGCCGCCGCTGATCACGACGTCCGCGCTGCCTTCGCGGATCAGGTCCGTGGCGTGGCCGATCGCGTCCAGGCCCGAGGTGCAGCCGTCCGAGACGAGCGCCACCGGGCCCTGCGCCCCCACCAGGCGCGCCAGTTCGACCGCGATGGAACTCGGCACGAAGTGGTCGTAGAGATGCGGTACGGCATAGCGGTGGTCGACCAGCCAGTCGGCGCCCTCGTTGCTGAGGACGGTGTACTCCCGCTCCATGCTCGTCGTGCAGCCCACGGCGTTGCCCAGGGACACCCCGACGGTGGTGGGGTCGGCCGCGGGCAGGTCGAGCCCGCTGTCGCTGACGGCCTCGCGGGCGGCGGCGACGGCGAACTGGGTGGCCCGGTCCATGCGCCGGACCTCCTGCCGGCGCAGTCCGGCGGCGAAGGGGTCGAAGTCGCATTCGGCGGCGACCCGGGACCGGTAGGGCGCAGGATCGAAGGACGAGATCGTACGCGTGGCCGTGCGGCCGTTGGAGATCAGCTCCCAGTACTCCTTGGCGCCCGGCTTGCCGGGGGCCACTGCACCGATCCCCGTAATGACGATGCGACGCTCCATGACATCCTCACTCACAGTCGGCGGGGTCCGGCCGGTGACCGGCCCCGAGCTGTCACGCTCGCAGTCTGGCCTGGAGGCGGGATGGTGGGCCTCTGGTTGCGTGCTGGTCCTGGCTCAGGGCGCGCCCGCCGGGGACGGCAGCGGCAGCGGGTCGTGCGCCAACCGCCCCTGGCACAGCAGCCGTTCGACCGCCGTACGGAGGGTGTGCAGGTCCGACGCGTCGCCCCGGGCACGCGCGGGCAGCAGCCCCATGGCCGCCGAGCGGCCGGCGCCGACCGCCGGATGCCGCTTGGCCAGCGCGGTCAGACCCTGCCCCGGCCCGGCTTCGAGCAGCAGCAGCTCGCCGGTGCCAAGCAGCGTGTCGAGCGCGGGAGCGAAGAGCACGGGCGTGGCGGGCTGCCCGGCCCAGAACCGCGGGTCGGTCGCCTCGGCCGGAGTCAGCGGGCCTGCCGTGTACGCCGAGATCACCGGGAGCCGCGGTGCCCGCAGCCCAAGGCGGGCCAGCGAGGGCAGCGCCGCCTGCGCCGCCGGGGCGAGCGCCGGGCTGTGGAACGGGCTCAGGGCGCGGGTCCTGCGGCAGGTGAACCCTGCCGCGCGGAGCCGGGCCTCGGACGCGGCGAGCGGTGCCTTGGAACCGGCGAGGATCACCTGGCGGGGCGCGTTGACGGCGCCGACGACCACGTCGGCGTGCAGATAGGGCGCCATGTCGGCGGCGGACGCGTGCACGGCGAGCATGCCGCCGGCCGGCGCGGACTCGATGTGCGCCACCCGCTCGGCCATCATCGTGGCCGCTTCCTCCAGGGTGAAGACACCGGCCAGGGTGGCCGCCGCGACCTCGCCGACGCTGTGGCCGAGCAGGGCCGCGGGCCGCACCCCCCAGTCGAGCACCATGCGGCCCAGTGCCCAGTCGACGGCGAACAGCAGGGGCTGGGCCCTGCGCACGCCGTCCAGCTGTACGACGGGGGAGTCCGAGAGCCAGTCGGCCCGCAACGCGGCGCCCTCGGCGCCCCACACCTCGAACACCTCGTCCATGAGACGGCGGAACGGCTGATGGGCGCGGTACAACCCCGCCGCCATGAAAGGCTGTTGGGCGCCCTGGCCGGGAAACAGCAGGGCCACACCGCGTGGTGCGGGATCCGGGGGCGGGGGAGTGTTCGGGCTCATGGCTGCCTCCTGAGGACGCGGCGGGACGGTATGAGGGAAGGGGCACGGTACGGGTCGGCGCGCAGGTGGTACGGCGCGAGGGACCCACCCTCGCACCACGCCCTGGAGGCTCGATCTCGATCCGGGAAGTACCGCCCCGTGACTCTCCAGCGGGCCCCCAGCTGCTTCCCAGGCCCGTTTCCCACACTGGGAAGCACGGCCGACGGAACGTGATCCGTCTCCTTCGGCTCAGCGCGCGCCCACCGCACACGGCCGCCGGACCACGGTCACCACACCGTCGTCCGGCGGCCGTTGGCGTTGGGGTCCCGCTGACCGGCTCTGCAGCGGCTTCACAGTGAGCCTCCATCGCCGTCCGCGATGTTCGACCTGTCCGAAAGACCGGGACGGAAAAGGGCAGGGAGGCCGCTCAGTGGAGAGGCAGCAGCACCGCGCCGACGTGGTGATCGTCGGCAGCGGTTACGGAGGTTCGATCGCCGCCCTGAGGCTGGCGGAGGCGGGGGTCGACGCCGTCCTCCTGGAGCGGGGGCGGCGCTGGCCCGTCGACGACGCGGGCGACACCTTCGCGACACAGACCGCCCCCGACGGGCGTGCCGCATGGCTCAGCCAGACATCACCGCTCACGGACGCGAAGCTCGACGTCTACACGGGCGTCCTGGAGTTCGTCGAGGGCAGCGGCATGAACGTCCTGGCCGGCACCGGTGTGGGCGGCGCCTCACTGGCGACCAACGGCACGATGTGCGAGCCGTCGGCCGAACTGTTCGGGCAGACCCTGGGCGATGTCCTGGACCACCGCGAGATGACCGAGCGGTGGTATCCGCAGGCACGTGAACTGATCGGCTGCGCGCCGATCCCCGACGACATCTACCACTCCGAGTTCTACCGCTCGGCCCGCTCGTTCGCCGACCAGCTGGACAAGGCCTCGATCCCGTGGACCAAGGTCGACCTGGCCGTTGACTGGGACGTGGTCCGCGAGGAGATGGCCGGCACCCGGGTGCGGTCCCAGATCGACGGCCTCAACGTCTTCGGCGTCAACAGCGGCGCCCAGCGCAGCCTCGACCGCACGCTCCTTGCCCGCGCCGAGGCGTCGGGGCACATCGACGTACGGCCGCTGAGCGTGGTCACCGCCGTGCACCCCATCGACGGCGGCGACGGCACCGGCGGGTACCACGTCGACTACGAGACGATCGACGAGCGCGGACAGGTGCGCGCGCACCACCGGATCACCGCCACCCGGCTGATCCTTTCCGCGGGCACCCTGGGCACCAACCGGCTGCTGCTGCGCGCCAAGCGCAGCGGCGTCCTGCCCGCCCTGCACGACGCGCTGGGCACACGCGTCGGCAACAGCGAGGTCATCACGGCCCGTACCGGCATGGCGCAGAACAACCCCCGGCAGGGCGGCCCCGCGGCGATCTTCGCGCAGGACTGGCAGGACAACCCGCTGGGCCCGGTGTCCCTGCTCAACTTCCCCTGGCCGGACGCCCCGCAGGGCGAGGGCTGGACCACCACCATCGGAGCCGTGCCCGCACCGGCACTGGGCACCTTCCGCTACGACCAGGACAAGGACGACGTCGTCCTGCACTGGCCGGCCGACGACCCGGCCCTGGCCCGCGCGCAGTCCGCCATCACCCACACCCTGGACCGGCTCAACGAGGCCAACACCGGCACCCGTACGGCGTTCAGCCGCATCGGCACCACCGGCGGCAACGTGGTCGGCGGCGTACCCCTTGGCACGGTGACCGACGACGCGGGGCGGGTCGGCGGTTACCGCGGCCTCTACGTGGTGGACGGTTCGCTGCTGCCCGGCACCGGAGTCCCGCCGGCGCTGACCGTGGCCGCCGTCGCGGCACGCGTGACGTCGCTGCTCGTCGATGACCTGGTCCGCCCCTGACCGGCCCCGGGTCCATCGCACAAAGGGCTCCCCCGGACGAGGTCCGGGGGAGCCCTTTGTGGTGTCGCCGGTTTCAGGAGAGGGCGGATGAGGTGTCCCGGAAGTGCGGGATGACCTGCTCGGCGAAGAGCCGCATGCTGCGCGCGGACTCCTCGTGGGTGGGGTTGCCGGAGATCACCTGAAGGCTGACGGCGATGTCCCCATACCACTCGCGGATCGTTTGGAGCCGTTCGGTGACCTCGTCCGGGGTGCCGACGAGGACCTTGTTCTCGGCCAGGGAGCGGTCGAAGTCGGCCCTGGCGATGTTCTCCACGACCTTCTCGTAGCCCGCGTACACCTGGCTGCGCCGCTCTCCCCAGGCGGCCACCGCGTCCCGCATGACCAGGTTGCTGCGCTGCGAGTACTCCTTGCCCTTGGCCTTCGCCTCGGCGGGGTCCTCGCTGAGGTAGCAGTTGTAGCTCATGTGGACCTCGCCCTCGCCGGGGTGGCCCGCGTCCGCCCACGCCTTGCGGTAGAGGCCCAGCATGTCCTGCACGACCTCGCGCTTGTTGATCGAGGGGACCATCATCAGGCCGTGGCCCTCACGTCCCGCCTGCTCGCACGAGGAGGGGGTCTTCGCCGTGGCCACCAGGATCGGCGGGTGCGGGCGCTGGTAGGGCCGCGGCAGCAGGGTGACGGGGCCAAAGGAGTGGAAGCTGCCGTTCCAGACGACGTCCTCCTCGCTCCACAGCTTCTGGCAGGCCCGCAGCCCCTCCTCGAAGCGGGCCCTGCTCTCGTCCATGTCGATGCCGAAGGCGTCGAACTCGTCGGGCAGGAAGGCGCGTCCGAAGCCGACCTGGAGCCGGCCGCGGGAGATGTTGTCGAGCATGGCCAGCTTGCCGGCCAGCTTCAGCGGGTGCGTGAACGCGGGGATGACGGCGCCGGTCACCAGCTTGATGCGGCTGGTACGGGCCGCGGCGGCGGTCAGGAACGTGACCGGGTCCGGGCTGTAGCCGCCGTACTTGAAGAAGTAGTGCTCCACCGTCTTGACGTGGTCGAAGCCGAGCTCTTCGGCGAGCGCGACCAGGTTCAGGCTCTCCTCGAAGTAGTCCGCCGCGTCCTTGTCGTCCGGCCCGACGGTGGGAAAGAAGTTGATGCCGAATTCCATGCTGGCTCCCTAAGTTGTTGGGCGGCCCGGCGGTGCGGTCAAAAGACGACGCTCGCGCCGCCGTCCACCGGCAGGACGAGACCCGTGGCGAACGACGCCTCGGGGCGGGCCAGGGCGACCATCCACCAGGCCACCTCCTGCGGCTGGCCCACCCGGCCCAGTGGCACCCGGCCGCGCTGGCGTGCGCGCAGCTGCGCGATGCCCTCGGGGTCGAGCCCGGCGTGCTCCGCGATCGGTGTGTCGACAGGGCCGGGGGCGATGCCGGCGACCCTGACTCCCTTGGGGGCGAGTTCCAGGGCCCAGGTGCGGGTGAGGAAGTCGAGAGCGGCCTTGGTGGCGCCGTAGACCGAATGGCCGGGCCAGCCGCGCTGGTTGCCGGCCGTGGTGACATTGATGACGAGCCCTTTGGAGGACTCCAGGGCGGGCAGCGCCTCCTGGGTGAGGAACAGCGGCGCGAGCAGGTTCGTGGCCACCTGTTTGTGGGTGTTGTCCGGGTCGATGCGGCCCAGAGGCGCCGACCCCATCGTGACGGCGTTGTTGACCAGGACGTCGATGCCGCCGAGTTCGCGCTCGGCCGCCGCCACCACGGCGCGCGGTGTCCGCGGATTGGAGAGGTCGGCGCCGAACGGATGGATGCGGCCGTCGTGGCCGCGGGCGGTCTCGGCGAGTACGGCGGTCCTGCGGCCGACCACCATTACCCGGGCGCCTTCGGCGGCGAAGGCGTGCGCGGCTGCCCGGCCGATGCCCGTACCGCCCCCGGTGATCACCACCGCCCGGTCCTGGAGCAGACCCTGTGCTGGCTCAGTCATGGCTGTGTTTCCTCGCTGCGTCGCGTTGCCTGGCCGGGATGCGCGAGGCCGTGCCGGAGACACGCGCCCGGACGGCCTCGCGAGGTGTCAGTACTCGTAGCGCTCGCCGTCGGCGCCGACCGGGGACCACCACAGGTTGCCCTGGGTGACTCCGTCGGCGAACAGGGCGCTGCGGCCCTCGACGATCCGGCCGTCCTCCCAGCGCAGCACGTGCACACCCTCGACCTGGAGGCGCTCGTAGGGAGAGGTCGCGTCCTCCTTGGCGTGCTCGCGGTAGCCGTCGAGGCGGTACACGTCGATGGACACACCGGCCTCCTGGTCGACCAGGACGTCGAGCGTCTGGGAGGAGATGCGGCCTCCGGTGGCGGCCATCAGCTTGCCCATCTTCGACAGGTAGTCGTCCAGGCCGACGAACCAGCCTGCGTACTGGTGGTTGCCCGGCATCTGGAAGCGGACGTCCGGCGACCAGTACCGCAGAATCTGCTCCCGGTCCCCGGTCACCAGCGACGCGTACGCCGCCGCCACCCGTTCGCGTGTCAGCTCGGTCATGCTCACAACCTTCTTTCCTTCGCTGGGTGCCGGCCGGATCAGGTGCCGTCGTGGGTGATGAGGCGGTGCTTGACCAGCCACCGGCCGTCCCGCAGGACCAGGACGTCCTCACCGGTGGTACTGAGATAGGTGGCGGCCCGGCCGCCCCGCGGGGTCTCGTAGACCATGGCGTAGTAGCGGGTCAGTACCCTCTCTTCGTCCTGCCGCTGGGTGGCGACCATGCCGAACCAGTGCCGCCGCTGTACGTCCTTGGTGGCGAGGCGGTCCATGCCGGCGCGCATCCGCTCGGCGATGACGGCGCGGCCCGTCCAGGGCTCCGGCTTCACGTTCTGCGCGAAGACCCCGTCCTCGGTGAACCCCTCGGCCCACTCCTCGGCCTCACGCTCGTCCAGGAGCTGCATCTGGTGGGCGTAGAACTGCACGATCTGCGCGTACGTCTCCCCGTCGACCGGATTGCTGATCTTGAGAGGTCCGGACACCGGTTCAGGCCTCCCCGACGCCGGACTCGACCAGGTCGGACAGGTGCGGCTCACCCTTGATGACCGTGCCCAGAGCCTTCAGGCGGTTGCGGAACTCCGGCTCCTTCAAGGCCTGTTCGAAGGACGTCTGGTCCTCCCACTCCGCGACGTTGAAGTACACGGACGGGTCGCTCTGCGAGCGGACGAGCTGGTAGCGGATGAGACCGGGACGGGTGCGCATGAACTCGGCGACATGGGCGTAGATGCGTTCCAGGTCCTCGGCCGCTCCGGTGAGTGTCAGCTTGTTGACGAAGACGACCACGACGACTCCTGTGTCTCGAAGGATGGGGCGGCGCTCGCGCGGGCCGCTCCTGCCACCTTCGAGGCGCCCGCTGATGGGCTGTTGGGGCGGTGGTGGAGGAGGCCGCCGCCCACCGGAACCCCATCGGACCTCCAACGGCCCTCCGCACACTGGGCGCCCGGCCGTCCGGACCTGTGACGACGGCCCCCGACGACCCGAACCGGCCCAACTCGGCCCGGCTCGAAGCGGGAAGACCCAAGCGACCAAGGAGTGGCCGTGTCGGACGAGCACGTACCCGTTCTCATCGTGGGCGGCGGCCTCGCGGGCCTGACCACCGCGCTGTTCCTGGGACTCCACGGCGTCAGGCCGCTGGTGGCGGAGAAACACCCGGGCACCTCGGTCATCATGAAGGCGCGCGGGCAGTACCCCCACACCATGGAGGCCCTGCGGATCGGCGGCATCGCCGACCGGATCGCCGCCGCGGGCCCCGACGAGGGCACCGGCGAGTTCTACATGGTGGTGGCCGACAGCCTGGCCGGGCCCGTCCTCAAGCGGATCATGACCGAGGGCGAGATGGCGATGCGCCACGTCTCGCCCGAGGACTGGGCGATGGCCGGGCAGGAGCGGACCGAGGTGATCCTGGCCGACCGGGCCGCCGAGCTGGGCGCCGAGCTCCGCTTCGACACCGAACTGGTCTCGCTCACCCAGTCACCGGACGTGGTCACCGCCGTACTGAGGAACGTGCGCACCGGCACCCAGCGGACGGTGAGCGCCGACTACGTGGTGGGCGCCGACGGCGCGCACAGCCCCGTACGGCGACAGCTGGGCATCGCCATGCACGGCCGCGGGAACCTCGGCGAGATCTTCCGGGTCTTCTTCGACGCCGACCTGAGCGAACCGCTGCGGCAGCTGCCCGGCGTCGCCGAGGGCCGCAAGTTCGCGCTCTTCTGGCTCCAGCAGCCGGCACCCGGCGTCTTCTACACCACGGACGTGCCCGGCCGTTACGGCTACGTGCTCGGCATGTCGCAGAACCCGCCGGACTTCGCCGCCTTCACCAAGGAGCGGTGCGCCGACCTCGTCCGCACCGGCCTGGGCCTGCCCGACCTGCCGCTGGAGGTCGTCGAGACGGGCCGCACGGACATCGTCAGCGAGATCGCCGACCGGTTCAGCCAGGGCCGCGTACACCTGGTGGGCGACGCGGCCAGGCTGGTGCCCGCACCAGGTGGCCTCGGCGGCAACACCGCGATCACGGACGGCTTCTACCTCGCCTGGAAACTGGCCATGGTCGTCAAGGGCGAGGCAGGGCCCGGACTGCTCGACAGCCACGACGCGGAACGCCGTCCGGTCTCCGAGATGATCGGGGAGCAGCAGCTGCGCAACACCGTGGAACGCCTCGCGGGTTACCTCGACGACGGGGCGCTCGCCGCGCCGCTGCCGCCCCTCGTACAGGCCTTCGGCTACCGCTGCGCGGCCGGTGCCGTGGTCCGCGAGGCCGACGACGCAGGGGAACTCCTGGAGGACCCGGCCGCCCCGACCGGCCGCCCCGGCTCCCGGGCGCCCTACGTGGCGCTGCCCGACGGCTCGCCCGCCGCGTCCACCACCGCCCTGTTCGGCCGCTCCTTCGTCCTGCTCACCGGGGAAGGCACGGGCGACGCGTGGACGGTCGCGGCCGCCCGAGCGGCCGACCGGCTCGGCATCACCCTGCCGGTGCACCGGCTCGCGGGCACCGAGTGGGAGAAGAGCTACGGCGTGAGCGCGGCGGGCGCGGTCCTGGTACGGCCCGACCGCTTCGTCGCCTGGCGCACGGGCGGCGCGCCCGCGGACACCGACGCCGCGAGCCGGGCGCTGGACAACGCCCTGCGCACGGTCCTGGACCGCCCCGGCGCAACAACCCCCTAGCCCGGTTCCGGTCCACCCACACCCCTGTACGGACGACGAACGAGGAGATGACGATGATTCTGGTGACCGGAGCCACGGGAAACGTGGGCGGCAAAGTCCTTTCGCTGCTGCGCGCCGACGGGCACAAGGTGCGGGCGCTCACCCGCGACCCGGCGAAGGCGGCGTTCGAGGCCGGAGCGGACCTGGAGGTGGCCGCCGCCGACCTGGGGCGCCCCCAGACGCTGCCGGCCGCGCTCGACGGCGTACAGAAGGTCTTCCTGATGTCGCTCGGCGCCAACAAGGCGACCCACGACGCGCACCTGGTGGCCGCCGCGCGCGAGGCGGGCGTCGAGCACATCGTGCAGCTGTCCACCCTCGGGGTGGAGATGGCCGAGGACCCGAAGACCAACCCGCTGGGTCACTGGCACCGCGTCGCCGAGGACGCGCTGCGGGACTCCGGGGTCCCGTGGACGATTCTGCGGCCGAACGGCTTCATGAGCATGAACCTCGGCTGGGCCGCCTCGGTCAAGGCCGAAGGGGTCGCCCGCGGGCCGCTGGCGGACGTGCCGGAGGCGATAGTCGACCCCCGTGACATCGCCGAGGTAGCGGTGCGGGCGCTCACCGAGGAGGGCCACGAGGGCCAGGTGTACGAACTGACGGGGCCACAGGCGTTGACGGGCCGTGAGCAGCTGGCCGTGCTCGGTTCGCTGCTCGGGCGTGACCTGCGCTTTGAGACGGTGCCGCTGGCCGCGCACCGGGAGATGATGCTGCGCCACTTCTCCGAGGAGACCGTGAACGGAGTGATCACGACACTGGAGGAAGCGATCGAGCACGGCAGCGAACTGCACGGCCGCCTCTCCCCGGACATCCAGCGCATCCTGGGCCGCGCCCCCCGCTCCTTCGCCACCTGGGCGCACGACCACCTGCACTTCTACCGCGCCTGACGAACACCGGTGCGCTTCCCGGGAGGGCCCTCGTCCCTCCCGGGCGGCCCGCGCCCCGGCCCGCGGGGCGCGAACTGGCACACTCTGTACCGAACAACAGATCACCGAACCACGGGGAGCCGCCATGGCCACGCAGGCCGATGCCGCAGGTCGCAGCCGGGTGCCGGGGCGCGGGATGGATCCGCGGGCGGCCCGGAGCAGGGCCGCCGCTCTCGCGGCGGCGCAGGAACTGCTCGTCGAACAGGGCTGGGCCGCGGTCACCCATGTCGCCGTCGCCGCACGCAGCGGCGTGGGCCGCACCACCCTGTACCGCCACTGGCCCGACTCCCCGTCCCTCATCTACGAGGCCATCGCCCAGCGCATCGCGAACGCCCGCCCCGCCCGCACGGGCGTCCTGCGTGAGGACCTGATCGGGCAGCTCAACGGTCTTCGGGCCCTGCTGCACGACCCGGTGGGGGAGCGCGGAATGCGGGTGGTCATCGAACGCGCCGGGGTGGACCCGACGTTCGCCGAGCTCAAGGAATCGCTGTACCAGGCGGGCTCCGGAGGGTTCCGCGCGATCGTCGAGCTGGCGAAGGACAACGGCGAACTGCCCGGCGACCTGGACACCGAGCTGGCCATCGACCAGCTCGCGGGCCCGCTGATGTTCCGCAGGCTCCTCGCGGAGCGCACCTTCGGCGCGGAGTACGTCCACACCGTCGCCGACGCCTTCCTCGCGGCCAACCCGCCGCTAGGGCCGGCCGCTTCGGGCGGCAGCGGGAAGGGCTGAGGCGCTGCCCCGGACAGGGGGCGCCTCAGCCCTCGTACCTCGTCACCGTGCCGCCTGGCACGGTCAGCGCCGCACCAGCTGCTCCTGGCGCCTCGCGGGCGCCCCCGCCGTCACCAGCTCGGGCACGAGCCGCCCGTTCGGCGCGCCGGGCTCCGCGGCGAGCACGGAGTCGGTGTACGCCAGGAGGTCGAGGGCGGGGTCGCCCGCCAGGATCGCCTGGTGCAGCCGGCGCACCCGCGGCGAGGGGTCCAGGCCGAGCTCCTCGCGCAACACGGTGCTCAGCCGCCGCAGCACCTCAAGGGCCTGGGTACGACGGCCGGTGCGGTGCAGCGCGAGCATGAACTGGGCGTGCAGGCTCTCGTGCATCGGATACTTGGCCGTGAGCCGGCTCAGCTCGCCGAGCAGCTCCTGGTGCCGGCCCAGGCGCAGATCGGCGCCGATGCGCTGCTCCTGCACGCTCGTCCGCTCCTCCTCCAGGCCCACGAGATGGGCCCGCAGGACAGGACCTCGCTGCACGTCGGACAGCGCGGCCCCCTGCCACAGCAGCAGGGCCTCGGAGAGACAGGCCGAAGCCCGTGCATCATCGTGGTGGAGCGCCGAACGCCCCTCGCGCACCAGCACCCAGAAGCGGTTGGTGTCGAGTTCGTCGCCGCGCACCGCAAGGAGATAGCCGCCGTCGCGGGTCTCCAGGATGAGGCGGGCGGCCTGCAGGCTGCCGATCCGCGGCACCCGTCGCAGGCTGCGCCGCAGCTGGAGTATGTACGACTGGAGGGTGGAGAGCGCGCTGTTGGGAGGGGAGCTCTCCCACAGCTCCTCTATGCACGTGTCGGTGGAAACGACCTGGTTGGCGTTGAGGAGCAGCAGGGTGAGCAGCTGTCGCTGCTTCGGCGCCGTCGGGGTGTAGGACTCGCCGCGCTCGTTCATGCGCAGCGGTCCAAGTACGGAGAATTCCACGTCGGTCTCGCACACCTTCCCGGAGAGTGACAAGAGTTGTGATGCCGCGCTCGGCGGAGTGTTCAGATCGCCTTCTCCTTAGACGATGCACGGAAGTACGGACTTCGCGACGGCCACCGCCCCGCACCCGGCGCCACACTCAACACGGACTCCCCCGCATACTGCAGATCCATGATCCGAATACCCCCTGTGTTGTGCGGCGCGAAATCGCCGAATTCGATTGCAGATTAAGCGGGCGGTGCACATCTGCCGTCAACCGGCGGCTCACATGACCGGAACGCCCCCGCTGGTACATGCCCTGACCTGCGGTCGTCGGCGTCTCGCGAGAGGGGCACTCCGCGGTAACGAGCCGCTCTCCAGGCTGTCGGCGCGAGCAATTACCGGGTCGTGACTAAGCCCCGTTTAGGCTTTGCGCGATTGTGGTTCCGCTGAAATTCATCGCCCCACGATGCGCTGCCCGTCTCTTTGCCCACCTCGCCTGTACGCATGACTTTGGAGCGGTTGGAACCGATGGCTGATGAGAAGGAACTGCGGGAGTACCTCAAGCGCGCGGTAGCGGATGCGCGGGATGCGAAGCGGCGGCTTCGCGAGGTGGAGGACCGGGCGAGCGAGCCGATCGCGATCGTGGGAATGGCATGCCGGTTCCCGGGCGGAGTGAGCAGCCCGGACGGATTGTGGGACCTCCTGGACCGCGGGGTGGACGCGATCTCCCCTTTCCCGGCAGACCGGGGCTGGGACGAGAACCTCTACGACCCGGACCCCGACCGTGCGGGCAAGACCTACGTGCACGAGGGCGGCTTCCTGGAGGATGTCGCCGGATTCGAGCCGGAGTTCTTCGGGATGTCGCCGCGCGAGGCGCTGGCGGCGGACCCGCAGCAGCGGCTGCTCCTGGAGACGGCGTGGGAGGCGATGGAGAACGCGGGTGTGGTGCCGGCCGCGCTGCGCGGCAGCCGCACCGGCGTCTTCGCCGGGCTGATGTACCAGGGGTTCGCCGCGAGCATCCTGGACGATGTCCCCCTCGACATCCAGGGTTACGTCGCGGGAGGCGCCTCCAGCAGCATCGCCGTGGGCCGCCTGTCGTACACCTTCGGGTTCGAGGGCCCCGCGGTGGCGGTGGACACGGCGTGCTCGTCGTCGCTGGTGGGGATGCACCTGGCGGCGACGGCGCTGCGTGGGGGCGAGTGCGACCTGGCGCTGGCCGGCGGCGTGACGGTGATGGCCACGCCGACCTCGTTCGTGGAGTTCTCGCGGCAGCGGGCCCTTTCGCCTTCGGGGCGCTGCAAGTCCTTCGCGGCGCAGGCGGACGGCACGGTGTGGGGCGAGGGCGCGGGTCTGGTGCTGCTTGAGCGGTTGTCGGATGCGCGGCGTCTGGGTCATCGGGTGTTGGCGGTGGTGCGGGGTTCGGCGGTGAATCAGGACGGTGCGTCCAATGGTCTGACGGCGCCGAACGGTCCCTCTCAGGA
The DNA here is from genome assembly GCF_055577715.1 of Streptomyces sp. NPDC033177. Classification (NCBI taxonomy): domain Bacteria; kingdom Bacillati; phylum Actinomycetota; class Actinomycetes; order Kitasatosporales; family Streptomycetaceae; genus Streptomyces; species Streptomyces sp. NPDC033177. The sequence continues at coordinate 641,550 of NZ_JBVIPS010000004.1, forward strand.
GCGGGTGATCCGGGAGGCGTTGGGCAGTGCGGGGTTGTCGTACGCGGATGTGGACGCGGTGGAGGCACACGGGACGGGCACGCGCCTGGGTGACCCGATCGAGGCGCAGGCCCTCCTTGCCACGTACGGGCAGGAGCGGCCTGAGGGGCGTGCGCTGTACCTGGGCTCGCTGAAGTCCAACATCGGGCACAGCCAGGCCGCCGCGGGCGTCGGCGGAGTCATCAAGATGGTGGAGGCGATGCGGCGCGGGGTGCTGCCCAGGACGCTGCACGTGGACGCGCCGTCGCCGCAGGTGGACTGGGGCTTTGGCGCGGTGGAACTGCTCACCGAGGCCACCCCCTGGCCGGTGACCGACGGGAGGCCGCGCCGTGCGGGCGTCTCTTCGTTCGGTCTCGGCGGCACCAACGCACACGTGATCGTGGAGGAGGCTCCCGCGGCTGGCGCTCAGTCGGTGGAGCCGCAGGACTCCGCCGCCGGCGGCCTTTCGGTGGTGCCGTGGGTGATCTCGGGGCGCTCGACGGAAGGCGTACGGGGACAGGCGGCGCGGCTGCTGGCGGCGGTAGAGGCAGCCAAGGGCGTGGGGGCCGATCCCGCACCGGCGCCCCGGGATGTGGCGTGGTCCCTGGTATCGCAGCGGGCCGTGTTCGACACCGCCGCGGTGGTGGTCGGCGCCACCCGGGCGGAGTTGGTGCGCGGCCTGAGGGCACTGGCGTCGGGGGCGCCGGACGGTTCGGTGGTGGTGGGGGAGTCACGCACACGTAACCCCGCCGGTCTCGCCTTCGTGTTCACCGGACAAGGCGCCCAGCGGCTGGGCATGGGCCGCGAACTGTATGAGTCGGTTCCCGCGTTCGCCGCGGCGTTCGACGAGGTGTGCGAGGCGCTCGACGCGCACCTCGCACAGCCGTTGCAGGGCGTGGTGTTCGCCCAGGAGGGCTCGGAGCAGGCCCTGCTGCTCGACCGTACGGAGTTCACACAGCCTGCGTTGTTCGCGGTGGAGGTGGCGCTGTTCCGTCTCCTGGAGCGGTTTGGTGTGGTGCCGGACTTCGTGGCCGGACACTCGGTGGGCGAGGTGGCGGCGGCGCATGTGGCAGGCGTCCTTTCGCTGGCGGACGCGGCCCGACTGGTGGTGGCGCGCGGCCGGTTGATGGGCTCGGCGCGGGACGGCGGCGCGATGCTCGCGGTCCAGGCCGACCCGCAGAAGGTCGCCGGTGACCTGGCCGGGCTTACGGGCAAGGTGTCGCTCGCGGCGGTCAACGGGCCGGACAACGTGGTGGTGTCCGGTGACACGGACGCCATCGAGGACCTGGAGGCCCGCTGGCGCGCGGAGGACCGGCGGGTGCGCCGGCTGCGCGTGAGCCACGCGTTCCATTCGCCGCACATGGACGACGTGCTCGAGGAGTTCGAGCAGATCGTCACCGGCCTGTCGCTCCGGGCGCCGCGGATCCCGCTAGTCTCGACGGTGACGGGGAAGGTGCTGTCCGGTCAGCAGGCGTGCTCGCCGCGGTACTGGGTGCGGCAACTGCGTGAGGCCGTGCGGTTCTTCGACGCGGTGCGCTGCCTGGAGCAGGAGGGCGCCGCCGACTTCGTGGAGATCGGCCCGGACGGAGTGCTCAGCGCCCTGGTCTCGGCCGGGGCCGAAGGGGACCCCGGCCTGGTCGCGCCGGTGCTGCGGGCGGACCGGCCGGAGCAGGAGACCTTGGCCGCGCTCCTTGGCCGGCTGCACACCCGCGGGCGGCAGGTCGATTGGGCCCCGATACTGCCGGGCGCGCTACGGGTGGACCTGCCCACGTACGCCTTCCGGCGCAGGCGGTACTGGCTGGAGAAGCGATCCGGGGGCGGGGACGCGGCGAGTCTCGGGCTCACCGGTGCCGGGCATCCGCTGCTCGGCGCGGCGGTGCCGGTCGCCGACCAGGACCAGGTCCTGCTCACCGGACGCGTCTCCCGCCACACCCACCCCTGGCTCGCCGACCACACCGTCTCGGACACCGGCGTACTGCCCGCCTCGGTGTTCGTCGAACTCGCGGTCCGCGCGGGCGACGAGACGGGCTGCACCGTACTGGAAGAACTCACCCTCGCCGCCCCGCTGATGCTGCCGCGGACGGGTGGACTGCAGATCCAGGTCCGCGTCGGCGCCCCCGAGGACACCGGCCGCCGCGCCCTCACCGTCCATGCCCGGCCCGACACCGCCGACCCTGACTCCTTCAGCCCGTGGACCGCCTGTGCGCAAGGCTTTCTCGCGGCTGACGCTCCGGCGGTGGCCACGAGCGGCCATGAGGGCAGGACGACTGAGGTCCGCCTTCCGCAAGACCTGCTGGCGGACGCCGCACGCTATGGCCTGCACCCCGCCCTCCTCGACGCGGCGCTGTCCGCGTTCCCGCCGCCCTCTGCGGCCGGCGGCGTGGACGGCGCAAACGCTGTGGAGGGCATCGTCGTACCCGCCGTGTGGCGTGACGTACGGCTGCACGCCGTGGGCGCCGACACCGTAGGAGTACGTTCGGCCCGCCTCGACGACGACACCGTCACCCTTGACCTCGTCGACCCGGAGGGAGGGCCGGTGCTCGGCGTCGGCTCGCTCACCTACCGGGTCGTGCCCGAGGCGGAGTTCGGCGCTGGGATTCCGCACGGTGACGGCCTGTCCGCGATCGAATGGGTACCCTACGACGCCGCCCCCGGGCCCGCGGCCCGCTGGGCGGCGGTCGCCGCCGATGTGCCCGGCATCCCCCGCTTCGACGACCTCGCGGCGGCCGTTCAAGCCGTCGAGTCGGGCGAGAGGCCCTTCGACCTGCTGCTCGTGCCCTGGCAGTCGACGGGCGACGTGCGCGAGGGCACCCACCGGGCGCTCGCCTTCGCGCAGGAACTCCTGGCCGCCGACGCACTGCGGGACACGCCGGTCGTGGTGCTCTCCCGCAACGCGGTCGTGACGGGCGACGACGACGCGACGCGCCCGGACTACCTGGAAGCGGCGGCAGTACGCGGGCTGTTGCGTACGGCCGGTGCCGAGGGCGCGGGCGCTCTCGTACTGGCCGATGCCGACACAGACACCCCGCCGCTTGACCTGCTGGCGTCCGCGGCGCGGGCCGGGGAGTCCGAACCGGCGGTGCGCGCCGGACGGCTCCTCGTGCCCCGCCTGCGCCTTGTCCCGGCCGACGACCCGGCCCGGCAGCCGTGGAAGACAAACGGCACGGTCCTGGTGACCGGCGGCACCGGAACCCTTGGTGCCGAGCTGGCCCGGCATCTGGTGACAGAGCACGGCATCCGCGACCTGCTGCTTGTCGGCCGTCGTGGCGCCAAGGCGCCAGGAGCGCCCGAACTGACCGCCAAGCTGAGGCAGTTGGGCGCGCGGGTGTCCTTGGTTGCCTGCGACGCGGCGGACCGCCAGGCGCTGGCCGCGGTCCTGGCGACGATCCCCGATGACCGTCCGCTGACCGCGGTGGTGCACACGGCCGCCGCGCCGGAGGACGGCGTCCTTTCCGCGATGACGGCGCAACAACTCGACCGCGTGCTGCGCCCGAAGAGCCAGGCGGCCTGGAACCTCCACGAGCTGACCCGCGACCTGGACCTCACCGCCTTCGTGCTCTGCGCCTCCACCGCCGGTACGTTCGGCGGCCCCGGCCGGGCGAACACCGCGGCGGCGGACGCGTACGCCGAAGGCCTGGCCCGCCACCGCAAGGCGCTCGGCCTGCCCGCCACCGCCGTGGCCTGGGCCGCCTGGGAACACCCGGGAGCCGCACCGCGGCACGCCGGTCTCGACCTGCTCGGGCCGCTCGCCGCGGACCAGGGACGCAGCCTCTTCGACCGGGCACTCGCCCTCGGCCAGGACGCGGGCGGCGCCGCCGCCGTGATCGCCGGCGTCGTGGACCGGGCCGCGCTGCGCGCCCACCAGGCCGTGCCGCCCGCGCTGCGCGACCTGGCCCCGGGCCCGGCGCGCCGGAGTGCGCACACCGCTGCCGACTCGGGTGGCGCCACGCTGGCCGAGCGGCTCGCGGACCTGGACCAGGCGGAACGCGGCACGCTCGTCCTGGATCTGGTGCGGACGCAGGCGGCGGCCGTGACGGGCCGGTCGGACCCGCACGCGATCGTCGCGGACCAGGCGTTCCAGGAGATGGGGTTCGACTCGCTCGCGGCCGTGCAGCTGCGCAACCGCCTGACGGCCGCGACCGGGCTCAGCCTGCCGGCCACCCTGGTCTTCGACCACCCGACCCCGCGCGACATCGCCGGTCACCTCCTTGACCGCCTCAATCCCGCCGAGGCCGACGTCTCCACGCTTGTCCTGGCCGAGCTGGACCGCCTCGACACCATGCTCGCCGCGGTCTCCGAGGACGAGCGGCACCGGCAGATGGTTCGGCGGCGCCTCCAGAGCATGGCGTCCAGACTCGACACCGCCAGGCTGGACATCCCGGCACAGGCAACCGCCGCAGGGGACGATCCGGCGCCGGCTCACCGGATCGAATCCGCGTCCGTGGACGAGCTGTTCGCCCTCATCGACACGGAACTCTCCGGCCCGGCCGACTGACCCCCCCCCGGGGCGCCCCCGGCGGCCTGCCCCGCCACCAGGCAGCCCGCCCCCCGTCAAACAGACTTCCCGACTTCCCGAACTTCCTGAAAGGGATACCGAGTCGATGCCGACGTCCAACGAAGACAAGCTTGTCGACTACCTCAAGCGGGTGACGTCCGACCTCCAGGAGACCCGCAGGCGGCTGGCCGAGCGGGAGGCGGCCGACGACGAGCCCGTCGCCATCGTGGGTATGGCCTGCCGCTACCCCGGCGACGTCGCCTCGCCCGCCGACCTGTGGAACCTGGTCGAGCAGGGGACCGACGCGGTCACGGAACTGCCGCACGACCGCGGCTGGGACATCGAGAAGATCAAGGAGAAGAGCTACTCGGTCCAGGCGGGCTTCGTGCACGACGCCCCCCTGTTCGACGCGGGGTTCTTCGGCATCTCTCCGCGCGAGGCCGTGGCGATGGACCCGCAGCAGCGGCTCCTCCTGGAAACCTCCTGGGAGCTGTTCGAGCACGCCGGCCTGGATGTCACCGCCTTCAAGGGCAGCCGCACCGGCGTCTTCGTCGGCATCGTGGAGGAGAGCTACCTCGGGCTCAACGCCCCCGAGGAGTTCGAGGGCTACCTCATGACCAGCAAGCTCAGCAGCGTCGCCTCCGGACGGATCTCGTACACGTACGGCTTCGAGGGCCCCGCGGTGTCGCTCGACACGGCCTGCTCCTCGTCCCTGGTCGCGATGCACTCGGCGATACGGTCGCTGCGCTCCGGCGAGTCGACGCTGGCCCTCGCCGGTGGTGTGACGGTCAGCTGCGACCCCGGCGGCCTCATCGACTTCGCCAAGCAGCGCGGTCTCGCCGCCGACGGGCGCTGCAAGTCCTTCGCCGCCGCGGCCGACGGCACCGCCTGGTCGGAGGGCGCGGGTCTGGTGCTGCTCGAGCGGTTGTCGGATGCGCGGCGTCTGGGTCATCGGGTGTTGGCGGTGGTGCGGGGTTCGGCGGTGAATCAGGACGGTGCGTCCAATGGTCTGACGGCGCCGAACGGTCCCTCTCAGGAGCGGGTGATCCGGGAGGCGTTGGGCAGTGCGGGGTTGTCGTACGCGGATGTGGACGCGGTGGAGGCACACGGGACGGGCACGCGCCTGGGTGACCCGATCGAGGCGCAGGCCCTCCTTGCCACGTACGGGCAGCACCGCCGCGACGGGCGTCCGCTGTATTTGGGATCCCTGAAGTCCAACATCGGACACAGCGTCGCAGCCGCCGGTGTCGGCGGAGTCATCAAGATGGTCGAGGCGATACGCCGTGGCGTCCTGCCCAAGACGCTGCACGTGGACGCGCCAACGCCGCAGGTGGACTGGGACTTTGGCGCGGTGGAACTGCTCACCGAGGCCAGGCCGTGGCCCGCGACGGGGGCACCGCGCCGGGCGGCCGTCTCCTCCTTCGGAGTGAGCGGGACGAACGCGCACGTGGTCATCGAGCAGGCCCCGGAAGAGCCCACGCCGGAGCCGCAAAGGCCCCAAACCGGCGGTGCCCCGTCGGAAGTGGTGCCGTGGGTGATCTCGGGGCGCACCGCCGAAGGCGTACGGGGACAGGCGGCGCGGCTCCTGGCGGCCGTGCAGGCCGACCCCGCCCCGGCACCCCGTGACGTGGCCTGGTCGCTGGTGTCGAGCCGTGCCGTACTCGAGGACCGCGCGGCCGTCACCGGCAGCTCACGCGACGAACTGATCGCAGGGCTCGGCGCGTTGGCCCGCGGCGAGTCCGCGCCGGGCGTCGTGAAGGGCACGGCGGCGGGCACCGCGGGCCGCCCGGTGTTCGTGCTGCCCGGCCAGGGCACGCAGTGGACGGGCATGGCGCTGGGACTCCTCGACTCCTCACCGCTGTTCGCCGAGCGGATGGGCGAATGCGGCAGGGCGCTCGCCGAGTTCGTGGACTGGGACCTGGAGGATGTGCTCCGCCAGACCCCAGAGGCGCCGACCCTGGAGCGCGTCGACGTGGTGCAGCCCGTGACCTGGGCGGTGATGGTGTCCCTCGCGGCGCTGTGGCGCTCCTACGGGGTCAAACCGGCGGCGGTGGTGGGCCACTCGCAGGGCGAGATCGCAGCCGCGTGTGTGGCCGGCGCGCTCTCCCTGGAGGACGGGGCGCGCGTGGTGGCGCTGCGATCGCAGGCCATCGCCGCGGGCCTGGCGGGCGGGGGCGGGATGGTGTCCGTGGCGCAGGCGCTCGCGGACGTCGAGGCGCGCCTCGCGCGGTATCGGGGCCGCCTGGAGGTCGCGGCGCTGAACGGCCCCGCGTCCGTCGTGGTGGCGGGCGACCCGGACGCCCTGGACGAGCTCCTCGCGGAGTGCGAGACGGCGGGCGTGCGGGCCCGGCGGATCGCGGTGGACTACGCCTCGCACACCTGGCACGTGGAGCGCATCGAGGACGAACTGGCCCGCGTCCTCGCCGACGTGCGTCCCCGATCCTCCGAGGTGCCGTTCTTCTCGACGATGACCGGCGAGTGGCTGGACACCTCCACGATGGACGCCGGGTACTGGTACCGGAACCTGCGCCAGACCGTGCGCTTCCATTCCGCGGTCGAATCCCTCGCCGCCGAGGGCTTTGGTACGTTCATCGAGGTCAGCGCGCACCCGGTGCTGTCCATGAGCGTCCAGGAAATACTGGAGAACGCGACGCGCCCGGAGATCCCCGCCGTGGTGGCGGGAACCCTGCGCCGTGACGAGGGAGGCCTCGGGCGGTTCCTTGCCTCGCTGGCCGAGGTGTGGGTGCAGGGCGTGGACGTCGACTGGGCCGGCGCCCTCGCCGGAGCGGGCGCCCGGCGGGTGGACCTGCCGACCTACGCATTCCAGCGCAAGCGGTACTGGCTCGACGAGCAGGCCGTGACCGGCGACGCGGCGAGCCTTGGCCTCACGGGTGCCGGGCACGCGCTCCTGGGCGCCGCGGTGCCGGTCGCGGACGGCGACGAGGTCCTGCTGACCGGCCGGATCTCCCGGCTCACCCAGCCCTGGCTCGCCGGGCACACGGTCCTCGGTTGCGACGTCGTACCGTCCTCGGTGCTCGTCGAACTCGCCGTCCGCGCGGGCGACGAGACGGGCTGCACGGTCCTGGAAGAACTCACCCTGGCCGCCCCGCTGGTGCTGCCGCACACGGGCGGGCTGCAGATCCAGGTCCGTGTCGGCGCGTCGGACGACACCGGCCGCCATACCGTCACCGTCTCGGCGCGCACCGACGCCGCCGACACGCTCTGGACGGTCCACGCGTCGGGCTTCCTGAGTACGGACGCCGCGGCCGAGGAGACGGGCATCGCGGAATGGCCGCCGCCCGGTGCCGAGGAAATCGCCCTCGACGCCGACGCCGACGCCGACACAGCGGAGTCGGGCACCCGGGGGACCCTGCCGGGCGTCACCGCCGCCTGGCGCTGCGGCGGCAGCCTGTTCGCGGAGGTGAGCCTGCCCGAACAACTGCAGGCGGGCTGCGCGTACTTCGGGCTGCATCCGGCGCTGCTCGACATGGCCGCACAGGTCGTACGCCTGGCCGAGGACGAGCCGACGAGCCCCACGGCGCCGGGCACGCCCGCACCAGGCTCCACCCCGCCGATCACCGCCGACTGGCAAGGCGTGCGCCTGCACGCCACCGGCGCCGCCGCCCTGCGCGTCCGGATCGACCGGCACGCGGAGGGCTTCACCCTGCTGGCCGCGGACCGTGTCGGACACCCCGTTCTCACCGCCGAGCGGGTCACCCCGCGCACCCTGACCGCCCAGAGCCTCAACACGTCGCTCAAGCACAGCTACGACGCCCTGTTCGAGACGGTGTGGCAACCGCTGCACGGCACACCGGACGCGCAGAGCACCCCGCGCTGGGGCCTCCTCGGTGACCGCCCCGGCCTCACCGTGCCCGGCGCCCGGGTCTTCGCCGACGTCGACGCCGTGGTGGCCGCCGGCACACCGGTGGACGCTGTCCTGCTCGACCTCACCCGACCCCACGAGCCGCCCTCCGGAGCGGACGTCCCCGGCTTCGTGCGCGCGGCGGCCCACCGGATGCTGGCGCTGCTGCAGGAATGGCTGGCACAGGAACAACTCGCCGCCACCTTGCTCGTCATCGCGACCAGGGGAGCCATGAGCCCGCTGGGGGAGGGCACGACGGATCCGCAGGCCGCCGCACTGTGGGGCCTTGTGCGCTCGGCGCAGTCCGAGGCGCCGGGGCGGATCGTCCTGGTCGACCTCGCCGGCAACCTCGACCCCGCCGGCAAACTCGCCATCGACGGCGATCTCGACGGAGATCCGCGTCCCGTGGCCGCGCTGGCGACGGTCCTGGCCTCCCGGGAGCCGCAGACGGCGATCCGGGACGGCGCGGTCCTCGTCCCGCGGCTGCGCCGCGTCGCACCGCCCCCCGCCGCCACAGGCCCCGACCGCAACCGGTGGAACCCCGACGGCACCGTCCTTGTGACCGGCGGTACCGGCTCCCTGGGCGCCCTGTTCGCCCGGCGCCTTGTCGCCGAGCACGGCGTTGCACGGCTGCTCCTTGTCAGCCGACGCGGCCCCGACGCCCCCGGAGCCGATGAGCTGCGCCGTGAACTGACCCACCTCGGCGCCGAGGTGGACATCGCTGCCTGCGACATCGCCGACCGGGAGGCCCTGGCGGGTCTGCTGGCCGGCGTGCCCGCCGACCGTCCGCTGACCGGCGTCGTCCACACGGCCGGTGTCCTGGACGACGGGCTGCTCCAGGACCAGACGCCCGAGCGCCTCGACACGGTCATGCGCCCCAAGGTCGACGCGGCCTGGCACCTGCACGAGCTCACCCGCGACCTCGACCTGACGGCGTTCGTCCTGTTCTCCTCCGTCGCCGGTGTCATCGGCGGCGCGGGACAGTCCAACTACGCGGCCGCCAACGTGTTCCTCGACGCCCTGGCCGAGCACCGGGCCGCCGCGGGGCTCGCCGCCACCTCGGTGGCCTGGGGCGTGTGGACCCAGGACAGCGGCATGACCGGGCACCTGGACGAGGCGGACCTCAACCGCATCGCTCGCGGCGGCTTCCGCCCGATCGGGCAGGAACAGGGCCAGGCCATGCTCGACACCGCACTGCGGCTCGGGACGCCCGCCCTGGTGGGCATGCCGCTGGACGCGGCAACCCTGCGCGAACGGCCCTCGCAGGTACCGGCCGTGCTGCGGGGACTCCTGCGCACACCGGTGCGCCGCACGGCCCAGAACGTCGACAACGGCTTCGACACCCTGCTCGGGCGCCTCGCCGCACTCGACGTGAAGGCGCAGCTGAGCCGGGTCCTCGACCTGGTCCTCGCCGAGACCGCCACCGTGCTCGGACACATGAACGCCGAAGCCATCCGGCCCCAACAGCGGTTCTCGGACCTCGGCTTCGACTCCCTGACCTCTGTCGAACTGCGCAACCAGCTCACGGCCACCACCGGTTGCCGGCTCCCGGCCACGGTGGTCTTCGACCGGCCCACGCCGACGGAACTGGCGGCCTTCCTGCGGACCGTCCTCCTCGAACGGCTCGGGGGGCAGGCGTCCACCTCGCGCGACGCGGTGGACTTCGCGGCCGAGATCGACCTGCCCGCCGACATCGTGCCCGCCGACGAGGTGTCGTACGAGGTCACGGACCCGGCAGAAGTCCTGCTCACCGGCGCCACCGGCTTCCTCGGCGCCTTCCTGCTCCGTGACCTGATGCGCACGGGACACGGCACGGTGCACTGCCTGGTCCGCGGAACTGACGAAGAGACCGCGCGGGCACGGCTGCGCGCGGGCCTCGAATGGTTCCGGGTGTGGGACGAGATCGACCCCGCACGCCTCTCCGTGATCGTCGGCGACCTCGCCGCGCCGCGCCTGGGGCTCGACGAGGAGGAGTTCGACACCCTGGCCGGGCGCGTGGACGCCGTCTACCACGCCGGAGCCACCGTCAACTGGCTCTACCCGTACACGGAGCTGAAGGCGCCCAATGTGTCCGGCACCATCGAGGTGCTGCGCCTGGCCGCACGACACCGCTCGGTGCCCGTGCACTATGTGTCGACGACCGGCGTCTTCGCCGGCTCCGAGCCCGGCGGCCCGCCCCGCAGGCCCGAGGACCCGACCGCGCCCGTCGAGCTGCAGCCCACCGGCTATGTGCAGAGCAAGTGGGTGGCGGAGCAGATCGTGGGCCTCGCCCGCCAGAGGGGGCTGCCGGTCACGATCCACCGGGCCGACGTCATCTCGGGCGACCAGGCACGGGGCGCCTGCCAGACCAGTGACTTCGTGTGGCTCAGCCTCAAGGGCCTGGTGCAGGCCGGCGCGGCCCCCGAGGGGCTCGGCGGGGACGTGCACTTCGTGCCGGTCGACTACGTCAGCGCGGGCATCGTCGCCCTGTCCGGGAAGAAGGAGGCGTCCGGACAGATCTTCCACTTCTTCAACCAGAGCGGGGCGACCTTTAGCACCTGCGTGGAGTACCTGCGGGGGTACGGCTACCCGATCGACGAGGCGGACCACGGCAGTTGGCGCGCCCGCGTACAGGCGGACCGCGACAACGCCATGCTGCCGCTCTTCGACGCCTTCGAGGCGATCGCGCTCGGCGGCGACGGTTCCGAGGCGGGCATCGACACCACCTCCACGGAGGCGGCCCTGGTCGGCACCGGCGTCGAGTGCCCTCCGCTCACCGAGGAACTCTTTCGCAAGTACGTCGATTTCTTCGTGGGCGTCGGCCACTTCCCCGCGCCGGGCGCGCGCTGAGGCGCCGCACCCGCCCGCCCCGGCCCCTCTCCCGGAGGGCGGAGGCGGGCGGGGCGGGGCGTCGCTACGAGGCCCGCGGCGGCTCGTACTCGAGGTTGTGCATGGCGCACAGTTCCTTCAGGTTCTCCTCGAAGACGGGCTCCAGGTCCGAGTAGGCGAAGTCCAGTTGGTGGAGGACTTCCATGCACAGCAGTCCGTACAGCCTGATCCAGGTGGTCAGGAACTGGTGCAGCGCCTCGGGCGGCAGCGGGCTCCCGGACCTGGCCGCGTAGTGCAGGGTCTGCTCCTGCAGAGAGGGAGCCAGATCCTCGAACCGTGCGGCCGGGTAGGGGTTCTTCTCCCAGATCTCGACGAACTGGTCGAGGAAGACTTTCTCGAACTGCTGTCCGGCGCGCAGCCGAGGCGACTCCGCGTCCTCGCGGGCGGCCGCGTGGACCGGGCTCGCGAACATCCAGCTGAACTCGCCGGGGTGGGCGATCGCCCAGGCGCGCATCGAGCGACAGGTGGCCGCGAGGCGTCTGCCGGGCTGCTTGGGCGGGCAGGCGTCGCGCGCTGCCTGCATGGTCGTCGTCAGCTCCTGGTAGAAATCCGCGATCACCGCTTCGACCAGCGCGTCATGGCTGGCGTAGTAGCGGTATACGGCGGGTCCGCTCATGCCCATCTCACGGGCCACGGCGTTGACCGTCACGCCTGTCCGTCCGTGCTTGCGCAGGAGCTGGCGGGCCGTGCTGCGGATCTCCAGCAGGGTGGCTTGGCGACGCTTCTGCACGCGGCTGCTTGACGTCTGCTGCGGCATCTTCAGTCCTCACTTCCAGTCATTGACATGATAGGCAAGCTATGGTTTGTTAGTGGCAGTAATCTAAGTCATTGCGTGAAACATTAATGAGCAATCGACGCATACTCCACGGTCGCGAGGCGCGGGGCCCAGGGTGTGAAAGCGCTTGCCGAGACGACAGGCCACGGCGCCCGCGCGTGAGTGAAGGGCGCCGGGACCGACGGACTGGCGGATGGTCGACACGCTGGAGACGGGCGCCGAAGTGCCCTGGCATCACTTGATCACGAGAAGGAGTCCCCATGGCGGACGGTACGGTGAAGCCCGCGCGGCGCCCGTCACTCAATCCCCTTGAACACCTCTTCGCCAAGCAGCGGCTGGAGGGGGTGATCACGGAGGCGGGATCGGTGACCCCGACGATGAAGCGCATCAGGATCGCCGCCGACGGGTTGGGCGGAGCGGTCATTCCTCCGGGGCGTCACATCCGGATCCAGATCAACGACCCTCTGTCGTTGTACGGGATCCTGCGCCCCGGTGAAACCCTCCGCACCTATTCGGTCTGGGATCAGTCGGATGACGGCCAAGAAGTTGAAATCCGGGCGCATCTTTACGAGGGCGAGGGTATCGGACTGCGCTGGGCCCGCGATGTCCGGGCCGGTCAAGAGGTCTCTTTCTGGGGCCCGTTGGGCGATTTCGACCTCAAGCCGGACGCTCCGTATCACGTGCTCATCGGCGAGGAGACCGCGACCGCGGCCTTCGGTCCCATGATCAGGGCGCTCGGCTCCGAGGCGCGTGTGTACGGCGTCCTGGAGAGCGAGACCCCCGACGACGAGGTGCCCGTGCCCGGACCGCACGTCCTCAGGCGCGTCCACCGCAAGGGTGCCTCCGCGGTCTCCTCACGGACTCTGCTCGCCGCCGTGTCCGACCTCGACCTCCCCGAGGAGGCCGGCATGGCGTACGTCGCGGGTGAGGCACGCACCTGCCAGGCAGTCCGGGACCACCTCGTGCACGTACGCGAGTGGCCTCGTACGCAGATCAAGGTCAAGCCCTTCTGGACACCCGGCAAGAAGGGACTTCACCACTGAACCGGGGGAGGCCGAAGGGGCGCGGGCCGGAGGGCCGAGTCAGTCAGGGTGTGCAGTCGGCGAGACCGGAGAGCGGCCGGTTCGCGGGAGCGGCCGGGGGCTTGGCCGGCATGCGGCAGGACATGCCGGGCGGATCGATGGAGATGGTCGTGAAGTGCGGTGTCCCACCACCCCAGCCCGGACGCCGGTCGAAGAGCTGAGGGCGCGCCGTGGCCACGATGAACAACGGGGCCACGGCCACCTCACCGCTCATCCTGCCGACGAAGTCGAGCAGGGCGTTGTCCGCCTGGTGCAGATCGTCGACGAACATGACGAGGGGGCAGTCCTGCGCGATGCGCTCCAGGGGGTTCTGACCTGACTTCAGTGCCTGCGCCAGATCGATCTCCAGCGTCTCGTTCCCGTACGGATCGAAGAGCGGACTCTTTCGCAAATGGAAAAGGTGAGCACTGCGGTCCGGACGCCGCTCCTGGTCCATGCCGCAGCGTGCCAGGAACCAGGTGGCCGCGGGCTGCCCCATCGAGCGGCGCTCGAACTCCTTGAGCAGCCTGCTCTTCCCTGTGCCGGGTTCTCCGACGATCGTGACCACGTGGGGAGTCTCACGGTGCCGGACACGCTCCAACATGCCCCGCAGGAGGTCGAGTTCGATCTCCCGGTCCACCACACCCGCAGGCAGCGGCAGCTCGGCACGCGAGCGCGACCGGTTGACTTTCCAGGCCTGGGGCGAATCACTGACGGAGACGAAGGTGTGCGCCGAGGCGGTGTGCTGCCGGGTGTTCCCGCAGACCCAGATCTCCCCCGCGGAGGTCCGGGACAACAGGGACTGGCACTCGTCGAGCAGCGCTCCGTCCGCCGACAGCAGGGACTCGGAGCCGTCGGCCTCGTAGCGCAGCAGGGCCTCTCCCGTGGCCACCGCGGCGTGGACCCCTGCCTCGCCGCCGGTACGCCGGGCGGAGCGGTCGAGCGGAGTGACCGTGGGGGCGGTGTGCAACTCGTCCCGGATGGTCAGGGCGGCGCGGACGGCTCGATCGGCATGGTCGTGGCCCTCGCGTCCGGGCCCGAAGACGGCCAGCTGCGTGGACCCTATGGAGCTGATCACCGAACCGCCGAGCTGACCCACGATCTCCCGGATGCGGTCGGCCTGGCGGTCGCGCGCCTCGTCGGTGCTGTTCAGCCGCCCGCCTCCGACGGGCGACCGGAGTCCGGAGCTGAGCAACAGCACGCTCACCGGGCGGCGTTGGCTCGCCGCAGCGGCGGGCTGGCGCGGCACCCGCGTGCGCGTCCTGAAGCCGTGCGTGTCGGAGGTGACGATCCTGCTGTGCTCCGTGTCCTCGTGGACCGTCTTGTCGTGGACCGCGGCCCCCTGCACACCCGGCGGGGCCAGGGCCAGGGCCGGGACCGGGGACGGAGTCAGGGCCGGGGCGTGCTCCTGCGGCGCGCCGGAGTCCGTCCGCACCAGCGCGAGCGCCGGCGACCGGGTCTCTGGCGGCGACAGCTCGCAGTCCTGGGTCAGGATCGCTTGTTGGAGGGATTGCAGCTCGCGCCGCGGTTCCAGGCCGAGGTTCTCGATCAGGGACGCGCGGACCCGGCTGTAGACGCTCAGCGCGTCGGCCTGCCTGCCGCACCGGTAAAGGGCCAGCATCAACTGTCCGCACAGGCGCTCGCGCAGGGGCTGTGCCTCGACCATCGCCTCCAGTGCCCCGAGTGCGGACTGGTGCCGCCCGCAGCGGAGTTCGGCCTCGAAGTAGTCCTCCATGGCACCGAGCCGGGTGCTCTCCGCCGCGTCGAGCTCGGGCCAGTTGATCCCGCTCTCGACGAGATCGGACATGGCCTGGCCCTGCCACAGGGACAGGGCGTCACGGAGGATGACCGCGGCCTGCGCGGGGGAGCCGGACTCCAGGGCGGTACGCCCTTCCTGTATCCGGCGGTGGAAGAGGTGCAGGTCGACCTGGTCGCGCTCAACCTGCATGACGTATCCGGGAGCCTTGGTGAGAAGGAGCCCGTTCTGCCGGCCGGTGCCGTTGGCCGCGAGGGAGCCGCGAAGACCCCATACGGCGTTCTGCAGAATTTTTCGCGCGGTGGTGGGCAGTGTTCCGTCTGTCCACAGCGCGCTGAGGAGTTCGCGGGTGGGGACCACTCGATTGGCGTTCAGGAGCAGATACCCCAGCGTGGCGCGCTGTTTGGTCCCGCCCAGAGGGATGGGTCGGCTGCCGTCGAGGACTTCTAATGGCCCGAGTATTCGAAACCACATGACTGCTCCTCAATTAACTGAATCCGTATCAGCAGACTGGCGTTGCTGTTGAGCATTCGGTGTTGAGCATTCGATTTTCGTGGTCCGGGCCAAAGGCCGGTGGCGGCCCGTGGGTTGTCCCGTCCTTCCGGTTCCGTGCCCCGGCAGGCCGGAGGCGGGGGTGACCGAAGTGTCCGGGCCGGAGGCTCGTGCCGAACCGCGGTGAGGCCCGCGCCCTCGCGATGGGCGGGACCGATGGAGGATCTAAGGGGCGGAGTTACTGATTCCGCAGGGCGCTTGCCGCAGGCTCCCGGCGCCGGTGACGGGCGGAGCGGGCTGCAGGCCGACGAGTGACGCTGAAACGGCTGATGCACAGGCTTGTTGCAAGTGCGGTATCTCCCCATGTGTGTCACCCGCTGCTGCCCGGAGGCAGGAGCGGTACCCCGTGTGTGACGAACACAAGCCCCTCGGCGGTCAACCATTTCGGGCCAGTAGGGGCACTCTAACCATCGTGATGCCCTAAAACAAGTGTGACTAACAGTGCCGACCTGTGGTATCCGGCACTGCTCGAACCTCCGTCCCACGGAGCCCCGTCGGCTGTTCCAGCCGGTCAACGCTGCTTTCGCTCCCCTCTCATTGTCCCGTCTTCGACTGACCATTACCCGGCAATCGCCTTCTCTGCGGCGGGTGTTCGGCGCCTTCCTGGCCTGAAGTGCGGGGGCCCGGCCCGTGTAGCCTCCGATGAGTTCACGTCAGCCCGGAAACCGGGCCGAACGTGGCGATCTTCGGGCCGTCCCGTTTGAACGGTGTGCCAAAGCCCCGTCGCAGAGCCGGAGCCCGGCCCTCTCTCGTCAACCACCCCAAC
Organism: Streptomyces sp. NPDC033177; assembly: GCF_055577715.1. NCBI lineage: Bacteria > Bacillati > Actinomycetota > Actinomycetes > Kitasatosporales > Streptomycetaceae > Streptomyces > Streptomyces sp. NPDC033177. The sequence goes on from NZ_JBVIPS010000004.1 coordinate 657,703, forward strand.
ACCGGGAGCAGTTATGACGTTCACTGACGCGAAGAGCGTTGTCCTCGCGTATCTCAAGGCCATTGACGAGCGGGACCCGGACGCCATTCAGGCGACCCTGTGGGAGGACGCCGAATTCCGCATTCCCGGTGATCACCCTCTCGCCGGTAACTGGGTCGGTCTGGACGAGATCCTCAACAAGTTCATGCTGCCGCTGATGGACCTGTTCTCCACGGAGGTCCCGTACACCATCGAGATCTCGCAGGTCATAGCCGAGGGCGACACGGTCGTGCTCGACTGCGTGGCCCGTGCCGCGGCCCGCTCCGGCGAGCCCTACGAGGCGAACATCGTCTCGGTGTTCTCCATCCAGGACGGCCGGATCAAGGCCATGCGCGAGTTCTTCGACACGCAGTACTTCGTGCGGACGCTCCTGGGCACCGACTGAGCGGGCCCGCCTGAACGGGGCCCGGGGAGGCCGAGTTACCGCCGTGTGAGCGCGCCCGCCTAGCGTCGAAGACCACTCCGCGCGGCATGACGCGCCCTCGAAACCCGCTGGGCGGGTGTGCCGCGGGTCATCCCGGGCGGTCATCGCGGCGTCGCTTCCACCCTATTGAGGCGATCGCCGCGGTGGCCGTTCCCCGGCCGAGAGGCGGCTATCGGTAGTGACACGCAATCAGGTCTCCGAACTGCACGAGATCCGTGCGCAGGCGCTGGCCGGACCCAGCGACAAGGCGACCGAGGCACAGCATGCGAAGGGCAAGCTGACCGCACGTGAGCGGATCGAGCTGCTTGTGGACGCGGGGTCGTTCCAGGAGGTCGAGCAGTTGCGCCGGCACCGGGCGACCGGGTTCGGCCTGGAGGCGAAGAGGCCGTACACCGACGGTGTCATCACCGGCTGGGGCACGGTCGAGGGCCGGACGGTCTTCGTGTACGCCCACGACTTCCGTATCTTCGGCGGGGCGCTCGGGGAGGCCCACGCGACGAAGATCCACAAGATCATGGACATGGCCATCGCGGCCGGTGCCCCGCTGGTTTCCCTGAACGACGGCGCCGGTGCTCGTATCCAGGAGGGTGTCTCCGCGCTTGCTGGCTATGGCGGCATCTTCCAGCGCAACACCAAGGCGTCGGGGGTCATCCCGCAGATCAGCGTGATGCTGGGCCCGTGTGCCGGGGGAGCGGCCTACAGCCCCGCCCTGACCGACTTCGTGTTCATGGTCCGCGAGACCTCGCAGATGTTCATCACCGGTCCGGACGTGGTCCGCGCGGTGACCGGCGAGGAGATCACGCAGAACGGCCTGGGCGGCGCCGACGTCCACGCCGAGACGAGCGGTGTCTGCCACTTCGCGTACGACGACGAGGAGACGTGCCTTGCGGAGGTGCGCTACCTCATTGCGATGCTGCCCTCCAACAACCGCGAGAACCCGCCCGCCCACGAGTCGGACGACCCGGCCGACCGCCGCTCGGACGTCCTTTTGGACCTGGTGCCCGCGGACGGCAACCGCCCGTACGACATGGCCAGGGTCATCGAGGAACTCGTCGACGACGGTGACTTCCTGGAGGTCCATGAGCGCTGGGCGCGCAACATCATCTGCGCCCTGGCGCGCCTGGACGGCAAGGTGGTGGGCATCGTCGCCAACCAGCCGCAGTCCCTGGCCGGGGTGCTGGACATCGAGGCCTCCGAGAAGGCGGCCCGCTTCGTCCAGATGTGCGACGCCTTCAACATCCCGATCGTGACCCTCCTGGACGTCCCGGGCTTCCTGCCGGGCGTCGACCAGGAACACGGCGGGATCATCCGGCACGGCGCCAAGCTCCTGTACGCGTACTGCAACGCCACCGTGCCGCGGATCTCGCTGATCCTGCGCAAGGCCTACGGCGGCGCCTACATCGTGATGGACTCCCAGTCCATCGGCGCCGATCTGACCTACGCCTGGCCGACCAACGAGATCGCGGTGATGGGTGCCGAGGGCGCGGCCAACGTCATCTTCCGGCGGCGGATCGCGGCGGCCGAGGACCCCGAGGCCATGCGGCAGAAGATGGTCAAGGAGTACAAGGCCGAGCTCATGCATCCCTACTACGCCGCCGAGCGCGGCCTGGTCGACGACGTCATCGACCCCGCCGCCACGCGTGAGGTGCTGAGCAGCTCCCTCGCGATGCTGCGTACGAAGCACGCGGACCTGCCGTCGCGCAAACACGGCAACCCCCCGCAGTAACCAGGCGGTCATCAGTCGCACATGTACCGCCACACATGTGCTGCCACCAACGTTTCCCGGCACGGACACGTCCCGGCACCAACCCCCTCACACGACAGAGGACCCTCTTTCATGACCACTTCCCAAGCCCACAACGTGCTGCGTGTCGAGAAGGGGCACGCGGAACCCGAGGAACTCGCGGCCATCGCCGTGCTCCTGCTGGCCCGTTCGGCCGCCCCCGCCCCGACTGCGCCGCGCAACGCGCGCTCCAGGGCCGGCTGGCGCCGGCTGGAGCGCGAGCCGGGCTTCCGCGCCCCGCACAGCTGGCGCTGACCACGCCTGCCGCCGAGCCGCGCCGCCCCATTTGACGATGACTGGCTCTCCAGGTCCGGATGCCAGGGTCTGCCAGAGGATGACTCGACCGGGAGGTCAGCATGGGCACGACTTCGCCCACCCGCCGTCACGTAGACGTAGAGACGCCTGTCAGTGCGGCGGCACTCCGCAGTGTGCTGCGCGAGGTTCCGACGTCGGTCACCGTGGTCACGGCGACAACAGGGGGCAGGCCGGCCGGGCTGACCGTGGGGTCGTTCGTGTCGGTGTCCCTTGATCCGCCGCTGATCGGGATCTTCGTCGACGAGAAGTCCTCCAGCTGGCCGGAGATGCGGAACTCGGACACCTTCACGGTCAACGTCCTGGCGGGCGACCAGCAGGAGCTGTGCACACGGTTCGCGACCAGCGGCGGGGACAAGTTCGCCGGACTGCCGTTGCAGAAGTCCCCGTTGGGCAACCCCCTCTTGCCCGGCATCGCCGCGTGGATCGACTGCCGGGTCGAGGAGATCCGCAAACTGGGAGACCACCACTTCGCCCTGGCCCGGGTCGTCGACCTGGCGACAACAGCGGCCACCACATCCATAGTCTTCCACCGCGGCGCCCTGCACGCCCTCCCGTAGAACCGAGCCCCGAATCGGGTATCTGCTCGTAGCGCATGACTCATGCCCCCCGGCTGGCGAACTGAGTGCCGGGGGGCATGAGTCGTGGAGCTGGGCAGGCGGGCATCGCCCTGACGGCCGTTGTGTCAGCGGCCCGCCCTCGTGGGCACCGGAGCCTGCTGCGGCTCGGCGGGGCGGGGGCCCTCCTCCGCGGGCCGCTGTGGCTCGGCGGATTTGCGGGGCATGAGCAGGGCGACGATCAGGGCGCCGGTGCCGAGCGTGATCGCGCCGATCAGGCTTGTCTGGGACACCGCGTCGGAGAAGGCGGATCCGACCGCGTCGGCCATTTGCTTCGAGCCCTGCGTGATTTCCGCAGCCTGCTGCTTGAGCTGGGCGGCCTCGGCGGGCGACCCGGCTTGTGCGGCCTGCTCGGTCAGTTGCTGCGCCTTGTCCTGGAAGGACTGCGCCACCGCGTTGCCCGCGCCCACCGAGTCCTTCGCGGCCTCAAGGGCCTCCGGTGGCACCTTGCTGCCCTCGGTCTCGTCGGTGAGGTTGGCCGCGTAGGAGGAGGCGAGCGCCGAGCCGAGCACGGCGATGCCGAGCGAGCCGCCGAGTTCCAGCGAGGTGTCGTTCACGGCGCCGCCGACGCCGAGCTCCGACTCCGGGAAGGCACCCATGATCGTGTCCGTGCAGGGGGAGACGGCGAGGCCCAGGGAGAGGCCGAGCAGGGCGAGCGGGGCCACGAAGCCGGAGTACGTGGAGCTCCCGTCGGTGCCGATGAGCAGCGCCAGGGCCGTCGTACCGCCCACCATGCCCACCGTGACCATGATGCGCGCGCCGAGGCGTGGGGTCAGGGCGCCGGTGGTCGCGGCGCCCAGGAAGACGCCGAAGGCCAGCGGCAGCATGCGGATGCCGGTCTCCAGCGGGTCGTACTCCAGGACGAACTGGAAGTGCTGCGTGAGGTAGTAGAAGACGCCGAACACGGCGAGGAAGAAGACCGCGATGGCGAGGTTCGCGCCGGCGAAAGCGCGCTCGGCGAACTTGCGCACGTCGAGGATCGGCCGGGGGTGGCGCAGCTCCCACCAGACGAACAGGAGCAGGCCGAGCGCGGCGATCGCCGCGGCGGTGAACGCCGATGCGCCCCAGCCGAAGTGGGGTCCGTCGATGATCATGTAGATCAGGGCGCCGGACCAGATCACCGAGAGCACGCCCCCGCCGTAGTCGATCCGGCCGCGGTCGCCGGCCCTGGACGGCGGGACCAGGACATAGGCCGCAAGGACCGCGATGACGCACACGGGGACATTGATCAGGAAGGTGGACTCCCAGCCGTTGTCCTTGAGGAGCACACCGGCGATCAGCGGCCCGGCGGCGATGGAGAGACCCGAGGTGGCCGCCCAGATGGTGATGGCCTTGGCCCGCTCCTCGCGCGGGAATGTCGCCGCGAGCAGCGACAGCGTCGCGGGCATGATCATGGCGGCGCCGAAGCCCATGATCGCGCGGACGACGATGACCTGGGCGGAGGTGTCGGCGAAGGTACCGGCCACGCCGCCCGCGGCCATGATGAGCAGCCCGAGCACGAGCGAGCCGCGGCGGCCGTACTTGTCGCCGATCGCGCCGAGCAGCAGCATCAGGGCGGCATACGGAACGGTGTACGCGTCGATGACCCACTGCAGGTCGGAGCTGGACAGATCGAGATCGCGGGTCATGGCCGGTGCTGCAACCGTCAGGGCGGTGTTCGCCATGACCGAGATCATCAGACTCAGGCAGAGCACCAGCAGCGCCCACCAGCGACGGGCATACGGTCCGTTCATCCGTTCGACCGGCTTGTTGACGATTAACGGCATGGGTCCCCCTCCGTTCTTGGTTCCGGCTCTGCGGCCGACCTCGCGGCAGGTGCGCCGACGGGCGGCAGGAGCAGAGCGGCGCAACAGCAAGTTGCACACACATGTGCAATGTAGCGGTACTTGCACATGCCTGTACAACTAGGAGGCATGAACCCACACGCGTCGAGCCTCAGAGCCGAAGCCAACCGCCGCCACATCCTCGACGTCGGCCTCACCGAACTGCTCCGCGCCCCGGATGCCTCCATGAATCAGATCGCCCTCGCGGCGGGCGTGGCGCGGCGCACCGTGTACGGGCACTTCCCCAGCCGTGAGGCGCTGGTCGCCGCCATCATCGGCGAGGCCGTCGAGGCGGTGGAGCAGGCCCACGCCACGGGCCGCGAGGGCGTCGCCGACCCCGCCGAGGCGCTTGCCCGATCCCTCCTCGCCGTCTGGGAGGTCGTCGACCGATACCGCCTGCTGCTCTCCCTCGCCCAGCAGAGCCTGACGATGAAGGGCATCCGCGACCGCCTGGGCGCCGTCCATGAGGCCGGCACCGGACTCATTCAACGCGCCCTGGAAGAAGGGACGTTCCATTCGCCCCTCCCCGCGGAAGGGTTGCGTTATGTCCTGGAAGGAGTGCTGTTCTCCGTGATGGAGGCCACCAACAGCGGGCACGTGCCGCCCGAAGAGGCGGGCCGGGCCACCACGGTCACCCTGCTGTGTGCAGCGGGTATGCCGTACGACCGCGCCGCCGAATTGGTGGCCAGAATTCTGGACCGGTGAGTCCCGTGCCGCGGGGCGCCGCCACGCCGCGCCGCGGCATCATCGTACTGCCCTGGGGGCGAATTCCCGACGCTCCCCGAAGAATACCTCTGCGTGAATTTCTGGTAACTCGGAATTAAAGGCCCGAACCCTCTGCGTTAATTACGTACAGCTGCAATGCAAGGGTCATGGGGGAATGGACGGGCCGGGGTAACGGGGCGCTCATCGGGCACCCACCGTCCACTCATCGCGCGGTCTTCGGGCGACCGATCCGGACGCGGTCGATGGCCGCCTTGGCGTCCGGCATGCATGGTCAGACGCAGAATGGCAGCTGAGGCGCTTCCGGAACGTCATAATCCACAATTTTTCAGTCAAGCGGCACACGCTATTAGTCTTGTTTCAGCCCCTCACCACCTTTAGATTGCCGTGTAAGTCGTTCGCGGCGCATATCGGCCGATTACGGGCCACCGACGAAGCCCTCACCGTCGCAGCATCACGCTGTCGTGGGAAGAGCAACTGAATCCGTACGTATCTCAGGCAAACGGGGAGTCCTGATGTGGTTTCGTATGCTTGGCCCTCTGGAAGTCATCAAGGACGGGCGATCCATAGCCCTGGGCGGCACCAAACAGCGCGCCACCCTGGCTTACTTGCTGCTGAATGCGAATCGCGTGGTCCCTACCTCCGAACTTCTTAATGCCTTGTGGACGGAAGGGGACGCTCCGACGACGGCGCGTAAAATTCTGCAAAACTCCGTCTGGGGCCTCCGTCGGGCATTCTCCGCCCACGACGACACCGGGTACTGGTCCGGAACCCTGATGACGAAGACACCCGGATACATGATCCGGGTCGACCCCGAGCAGATCGATCTCCACGTGTTCCACCAGCAGATCGACGCAGGCCGGGCCGCCCTGCACGCGGGGCACCCCGAGAAGGCGGCAAGCACCCTCAAGGGCGCGCTGGACCTCTGGCACGGCCAGGCCCTCACCGACCTCGCGGAAGCCGGAATCTGCTGGCCCCAGCTCACCGCCGCGGCCAACACACGGCTCGACACGGTCGAGGACTACTTCGAGGCTGAACTGCAGTGCGGACACCACCAGTCGGCGCTCGGCGCACTGGAGTCGATGGTCGAGTCGGAGCCGCTGCGCGAGCGCATGTGCGGCCAGCTCATGCTGGCGCTCTACCGCTGCGGCCGGCAGGCCGACGCCCTCGATGTCTACAGCCGCCTGCGGGCCTCGCTGATCGACAACCTGGGCCTGGAACCCCGGCGCGAACTCCAGTCACTGCAGCAGGCCATCTTGAACCACGACACCGGGCTCACTCTGCCCGGGCCCGCCGTGCCCGCCACGAGTGCCGAGGCGGCCGAAGGCGTACGCGCCGACACCGGCGTGGTTCCGATCGCGGCGGACCGCGGTCCCGGTGCGCCGGGGGCGAGCATGCCCGAGCCGGTGTACTTCATGGAGCAAGCATCCGAGATACCGGCCCCTGCGCGGGCCGCGACACCTTCGCGCCCCGAGACGCCTCCGCGGCCCGCCCCTCCGCAGCCGACGCCTCCCTCGCCCACGTCGCCGGTGCCGGCGGCATCAACGACATCGACCGGCAAGCGCCGTGTCGTAAGCGTGCTGCTCCTGCGGCTGGACTTCGGTCCCGCGCCGGACGACTCACCGGCAGGCGGGACCGACGCTCTGCGCGATGCCATGGCCGACCGCGTCCGCAGCCTCGTCACCGCGTTCGACGGCATGGTCATCGGCTCGCTCGGCTCCACCCACCTCGCGCTCTTCGACGCGCTGGACTCCGGCGGCAACCACGCATGGTCCGCCGTACGCGCCGCGATGGCGATCCGGGACGAACTCCACGCGCAGGGCCCCCCCGTGCCCTTCCCCCGACCGGTCGGGGGACAGCATGGTCCGACGCTCCACGCCGCGGTGGCGACCGGAGAGGCACGCGTGCGCTACGGCGGGCACGGGGGCGCCCCGGCCGGGTGGTCCGCCGACGGGGAACCGCTGGAGGAGAGCCAGTTCCTGCTGCGCCATGCCGAGCCCGGTGAGGTGCTGGTCTGCGGGAAGACGCGGCAGCTGACGGCCTCCGCCGTGTACTACGACAGCGCGGGCGACATCGCCCACGCGTGGAAGGCCAAGGAGGAACGCCCGCGTTTCCCCGGAGCCCAACTCGGCCCCGCCGACCGTGAGGTGGAACTCGACGTCCTGCACGGCTTGTGGCACCGGGTGCGCCATCACGGCACGCCTCACGTCGTCACCATCCTCGGCGGCCCCAACACCGGCAAGAGCCAGCTGCTCGAGGAGTTCGAGCGCCGCATCCTGGACCAGGCGATCCCGCCCCGGTTCCTCTCGTACTCACTGCCCTGCCAGGGGCAGGAGCGGTCGTACGGGAGGGAGAACCGCGTGGCCGAGCTGGCGGGCCTTCTCGGCCCGGAGGCGTCGTCCGGCGGCTCGGCGGAACCGCGCCCGGTGGTGATAGCCATCGACGACCTGCACCTGACCGACGAAACACTCCTGGACTACGTGGGCAACGTATGCAGCGGGACAGCCAGCGGACCGGTGTTCGTCGTGACGACGGCACGGCCGGAACTGTTCCGCAGGCGACCGGCCTGGGGCGGCGGCATGTCGCTCACCACGTCCCTCTCCCTGGACCCGCCGGCCTTGTGCCTCAGGAATGTCCTGCGGGATGTGCACCTCGGCGCATCCGACGCGCCGGGCCGCGGCAGCAGCCGCGGCGACTGACTGTCTCCGCCGGCACCGCCGGAAGCGCCTGATCCCATAAGCGCCTGCGAGCACAGGGCGGTTGAGGGCGGACGAGGAGACCACCAAGGCGCCGCGCCGGTGCGCGGGTTGATGGGCGCGCAGCCGCACGGGGGAACGACTGCGCGCCCGGCTCTCGGGGTGGCGCCGTGACGAGGCCCGGGTCAGCGCTGCCGCGCCTCGTGCAGAGCTCCCTGGCTTACGGCGTTTCCGGCCACGGCCGTGTCCAACACGTCGATCAGGCGGGCGATCTGAGCGTTCCGCAGGGAAAGCGCGCGCGAGACGCCCCAGATGCTTCCCGCGACGAGGACGAGAGCTGTCGCCGCGAACCGCCAGTCCCCAAAACTTCGCTGCATCGTCATCCCCCGCGCCTTGACCTATGGACAGTACGAGTTCTACTCAGTAACATTCTAACCACTGACTTAACTTACGAGCTATAACAAACCATAGGCTAACTATCATGTCAATGGCTACGACTGCGAGGACGAAGCGATGGGCCAGCAAACGTCAAGTCCCTGGGTGAAACGGCGCCGGCAGGCCACACTTCTTGAAATTCGTACTACAGCACGTCAGTTGCTGCGCAAGCATGGCCCCACCGGAGTGACGGTCAACGCCGTGGCCCGCGAGATGGGCATGAGCGGACCGGCTGTATACCGCTATTACGTCAGCCATGACGCCCTTGTCGAAGCGATCATTACGGACTTTTATCAGGAACTCACCTCGACGATGCTGGCGGCGCGGGACGCCTGCTCCCCCGAACACCCCGGCAGACGGCTGCTGATGACATGCCGGGCGATGCGCGCCTGGGCCATCGACCATCCCAGTGAGTTCAGCTGGATGTTCGCCAGTCCCGTGATGTCGGCGGGTAAACCGGACGAGGAGTCTCCCCGGCAGCAGGCCGGGCAGCAGTTCGAGAGCGTCTTCCTCGACCAGCTCGCGGACGTATGGAAGCAAGCGCCGTATCCGGTGCCTGCCTTTGACGACCTGTCACCGTCCATCCAGGTGCAGATGACCGAGTACTCGGCCCGGACGAGGACCGCGCTCCCGCCCGAGGCCCTGCATCTGTTCCTGTCGAGCTGGATCAAGCTCTATGGCCTGCTGTGCATGGAGATCCTCCGCCAGCTCGACTTCGCCTACAGCGACCTCGAGCCGGTTTTCGAGGAGACCCTGTACGAGCTGTGCACCATGCACAACCTGACGTACGAGCCCCCGGCCAAGTAGCGGCGGCGGCAGGCCGGATCAGGAAGCGAGCAGCGTCTCGCGTACCGCTGCCGCGACCTGCTGGACCTGGTCCTGGAGATAGAAGTGGCCGCCGGGGAAGACGCGCGTCTCGGTGGGAGCCGACGTGAGACCCTGCCACTGCGCCGCCTCTTCCGGCGAGACGATCGGGTCCGCCTTCCCGGTCAGCACCGTGACCGGGCAGTCCAGCGAGGCGCCCGGGGTCATGCTGTATGTCGCCAGGGCCCGGTAGTCGGCCCGCACCGCCGGCATGATCATCGAGACCAGTTCGGGGTCGCCCAGGACGTCCTTGCCGACGCCCCCGAGGCGGTGCAGTTCGGTCAGCAACTCCTTGTCCCCGGACAGCAGGTCGCCGGGGCGCGGCCCCGCCGACGGAGCGGCACGACCGGAGACGAACAGACGCGTGAGGTCTTTCGACGGCTGTCCCGCGCGCAGCAACAGGGCCGCTTCGAAGGCCACGAGCGCACCCATGCTGTGACCGAAGAACGCGCACGGACGCCCGTCCGACAGCAGCGTGCCCAGCTCCTCGTGGACAGCCGCGGCCATCCGGTAAATGTCCTCGACCGGCTGCTCCCTGTGACGGTCCTGACGGCCCGGGTACTGCACCCCCAGCACCTCGACATCGGGCGCCAGTGCCCGCGCGAGCCCCGCGAAGAAGGTGCTGGCGCCGCCCGCGTGCGGGAAGCACACCATGCGGATGTCCCCGGGGCCTGTCGCCCCCATCCGTCGTATCCAGTGGCTGCTGCCCATGGTCGAGGCCCTCCCTGCGTAGTGGTGTTGATGTGCGGGGGCGGGGGGGGGGGGGGGGGGGGGGGGGGGGAAACCCCCCCCCCCCCCCCCCCCCCCCCCCCCCCCCCCCCCCGCCGATGCGTGGCTACTCGGCCCCGTCGATCAGCGCGAAGAGCTCCTCGTCGCTGGCGGAGTCGAGGTCATCGGTGGAATCGAGGTCCTCGTCGACGCCGGACCCGGTCAGCTCCAGGAGCCGCTGCAACTGCTCGGTGATCTGGCGCCGCAGCGCGTCGTCGTCGCCGACACCCCGGACGCCCTCCTCAAGACTGCCCAGGGTGGTGAGCAGGGCATGGGGCGCGGGGGTGTGCTGGTCGGTGAGTTGCCCGTCGAGGAGCCGGGCGAGCGCGTCGACGGAGGGGTAGTCGAAGACGACGGTGTTGGCCAGGCGCAGTCCGCTCAGCGCGTTCAGCCGGTTGCGCAGTTCGACGGCGTTGAGGGAGTCGAATCCCAGCTCCTGGAAGGCGCGGTCCGTCTCGATCTCCCGCGGATCCTCATGGCCCAGAATCCCGGCCACCACACCGCGCACCAGGTCGGTAAGGACCCGCTCACGCTCGTCCGGGGACAGGCCCGCGAGCCGTGTGCTCAAAGACTCGGCTTCCCCTCCGGCCTCGCCGCCGGCCGCAGGCCGCCGCTTGCGCGACGCGGGCACGAGGCCCTGCAGCAGCGCGGGTACGTCGTCGCCCCGGGCACGCAGGGCGCGGGTGTCGATGCCGGTCAGTGCGAGGACCGGTTCGTCTGCCGTCAGGGCCGCGTCGAACAGGCCCATCGCTTCGGCGGACGGCAGTGCCCGCAGTCCCATGCGGTTGAGTCGTCGCAGGTCGACTTCGCCGAGTTCGCCGCTGATGCCGCTGGATTCCTCCCACAGGCCCCACACCATGGATACGGCGGGCAGGTCTTGGGCGCGTCGCAGGGCGGCGAGGCCGTCCAGGAACGCGTTGCCCGCCGCGTAGTTGGCCTGGCCCGCTGTGCCGAGGAGTCCGGCCAGGGAGGAGTAGAGGACGAAGGCCTTCAGGTCGTGCTCGCGGGTGAGTTCGTGCAGGTTCCAGGCGCCGTCGACCTTGGGCCGAAGGACTCGCTCCAACTGCTCCTGGCTCATCTCGGACAGTACGCCGTCCTCGGCGACGCCTGCCGTGTGCACCACACCCGTCAGCGGGTGGTCCGCGGGTATGCGGGCCAGGATGTCGGCGAGCGCGGCGCGGTCGGCGACGTCACACGCGGCGATCGTCACGCGTGCGCCGAGTGCTTCCAGCCCGGCACGCAACTCCGGGGCCCCGGCGGAGGCTTCGCCACTGCGGCTGAGCAGGAGCAGTGATCGCACCCCGTGCTCGTGTACGAGGTGGCGGGCCGCGATCGCGCCCAGGGTGCCGGTCGCGCCGCTGACCAGGACCGTGCCCTCGCCCCAGTCCGGACCCACGCCGGTACCGCTGGCGGCGGCACGCACCAGGCGCGGTGCCAGCAACTGCCCCCCACGTACGGCGACTTGCGCGAGCCCGGCCCTCGCGATGGCACGCAAAAGCCCCGCGGCGGCCTCATCGGATCCGGCCCCGGCCGCACTTTCCTCCAGGTCCGCCAGAACGATCCGGCCCGGGTGCTCCGACTGTGCCGACCGCAACAGCCCCCATACGGAGGCACCCGCGAGGTCCGCGATCCCCTCGCCCTTGACCGCACCCAGCGCACCGCGCGTCACCACGACCAGCCGCGAGTCCTCGAACCGGGCATCACCCAGCCAGGCCCGCACCCACTCCAGAACCCCGCCCACGACACCGCGCACCCCACCGGCGACATCCGCGGCGGCAGTGGAGCGGCCCGGTACCAGCGGTGCGAAGACCACGGCGGGTACAGGCACTTCGCCCTGGTCCACGGCCGAGACGAGGGCCGCGACATCGGCGTACACCATCGCGTCCGGCAGCGATCCCCCGAGCGGATTCTCCGTGTCGTCGCCCAGGACGGCCCAGCCGCCGGTCGGCTCGTCGGCCGTTGCGGGCTCGAACGCCTCCCACTTCATGACGAACTGGTTGTCGCCGCGCGTTCCGCTCGCCTCGGCCAGGGCCTCCTTCGACACCGGGCGCAGCGCAAGCGACTCCACCGACGCGACCAGCGCGCCGGTCTCGTCGACCGCGGTCAGCGAGACCTCCGATACGGCGGCGCCGGGATCCGGCAGCGAGAGCCGGACGCGCAGCGAAGCGGAGTTCGCGCCGTACACAGTCACACCGCCCCAGGCGAACGGCAGCTGCGACTGATCGTCCCGCGTGACGATGCCGGGCAGCAGCGCGTGCAGCGCCGCGTCGAGCAGCGCGGGGTGCACCACGTATCGGGGCGCGTCCGCGCGGCAGCCTTCCGGAAGGAGGATCTCGGCGTACACCTCACCGTCGCCCCGCCACACGCGGCGCATCCCCTGGAACGCGGGACCGTACGCGTAACCCTGCTCGATCAGCCGCTCATAGACGCCGTCGAGCGGCACTTCCGTGGCACCTTCGGGCGGCCACACCGCGAGACCGGCGGCGGCCGCGAAGGCCTCGGCTCCGGCCGCGGCGTCCCTCGTCCCGAGCGTTCCTTCGGCGTGCACGTTCCAGGTGCGGTCCAGGTCGCCGTCCGCATCGGCGGGACGGGAAAAGATGCTGATCTCGCGCCGGCCGGCGCCGGTGTCGTCAGGTGTGCCCACGCGTACGGACACCTGGATCCCGTCGTGCTCCGGCAGCACCATCGGCGAGACGAGGCGCAGTTCCTCGACCCGGTCGCAGCCGACCTCGTCGGCCGCGCGGGCGGCGAGTTCGAGAAGGCCCGTACCCGGCACGAGAACCATGTCGTGGATGGTGTGGTCGCTGATCCAGGGGTGAGTCCGCGCGGAGAGGTGTCCGGTGAGGACGACCTCGTCGGTGCCGGCCAGGGCGAGGGCGGCACCGAGCATCGGGTGGTCGATGTTCTCGAGGCCGAGCGCGGCCGGGTCCGCGGGGGAGGCCGACTCCTCCAGCCAGTAGCGCTGACGCTGGAAGGGGTAGGTGGGCAGGGCGACGCGTCGGGCCGCGGGCAGGACTTTCCGCCAGTCGATGCGGACACCGCGGGTGTGGAGCTGACCCAGGAGCAGGGCGAGAGTGGTGGGTTCGTCCTGCTTGCGGCGCAGGGCAGGCGTCACCACACCGGCATCGCCTTCCGCCCCGGAGGCGATCATGGCGCTGAGGACGCCATCGGGGCCGATCTCCACGAAGTCGGCCACACCCTCTTTACGCAGGGCTTGTACGGCGTCGTGGAAGCGGACGGTGCCGCGCAGTTGGCTGACCCAGTAGTCGGGGGAGGTCAGTTGGCCGGGGGTGGCGAGGGTGCCGGTGACGGTGGAGACGAGGGGGATGGCCGGGTCGTGGAGGTCGAGGCCGGCTGCGGCCTGCCGGAATTCGTCGAGGATGGTGTCCATGTGGGGGGAGTGGAAGGCGTGGCTGACGCGGAGGCGTGAGGTGCGCAGGCCGCGTTCGCGCCACTGCTGGGTCAGCTGGTTGAGGG
>NZ_JBVIPS010000005.1:0-12613 GCF_055577715.1 Streptomyces sp. NPDC033177
GGGAGACACCCACACAGAACTAGGACTATGGAGGGGAAAGGGAGGGGAGGGGGCAAGAGGGAACCGTGGGGGGGGGGGGGGGGAGGAGGGGGGGGGGGGGGGCCCCCCCCCCCCCCCCCGCTAGTCCAGGTCCGCTTCGCCCCGCCCCAGCCACGAGGCGAGCTCCACCGGATCGGCGCCCTGCCCCGTGGCGTGCTCCAGCGCGCTCTGTACGGCGCGGGCCCGTTCCGGGTGGTGGCGCAGCAGGCGGGAGGCGTCCCGGTGCCCACCGTCCCCGGCCAGGGCCCTGCCGAGCCCCGCCCAGGCGTCGGACGCCGTTTCCTTGCCCGCGAGTTGGGTGACGAAGGCGTCCCGCGCCCCGCTCAGTTCGCCCCGCGCGAGCAGCAGGTCGGCGGCGCGGACACCCTCGATGTCGCTGGGGTCGGCCGCCGGGGCGCCGAGGCGGTAGCGGGCCAGGACGGCGGCGGTGTCCAGGTAACGGGTGTCGGCGACCGGAGCGAGTCCGGGCGCCGCAGCGAGCGCGGCAGGGGGCTGAGCGTCCCCTCGACGCCAGGCCCGCACGGCGTCCTCCACGGCCTCGGCGGGCGGCCGCAGGTGGTGGGCCCGCCAGCGCGCGCGGTGGTCGGCGGCCACCTCTTCGGCCAGCGCCAGTTCGGCGGGCGGCACCGGCTCGGCCATCCACTCCTCGCACCTCTCGCGCAGCGCGCCGAGGAGCCGTCGCCCCAGGGAGGTCAGACGGTCGTGGCGGTGGACGAGGTCCACGGTGGACGACACCTGGGCGCGCCAGAGAGCGAACTCGAAGTGGGCCATCGGGGCGTACGCGGCATCGGCCGCATGCCGGTGGACGGACCAGAACCGGGCCACGCCGGCGAAGGCGTAGATCCCCTGCAGCAGCCCGCCCAGCGGCCGCGGATCATCCCGCCAGGGGGCGTAGAAGAGCTGCTCCGGGGCGCCCGGCGTGGCCGAAGGCTCGCTCAGCGGCCCCAGGTGGATCAGGCCGCCCAGCTTGGTGTGCTGGAACTCGTGCACCAGGGTCGCGGCGAGCTGCGCCACGTCGTCAGGACGTGACGCCATGACGCCGCCGAACGCGTCCCCGGCCGTGACGCTGTGCGGCCGGTATCTCTCCCTGGCCGGCGTGGGCGCGAGCGACATCAGGCCGACGCGCATGGCCTCCGCGCTCTGCGGCTCGTCGCGCCGCAGGATCTCCCACGCGTCGGTGAGCAGGTCCTGCCAGGTCCGTGCCTCCTCGGCGGACAGGAGGCGGGGCGGGCTCGGGTGCGGGAACGTGCGGTAAGGGTCCAGTTCGTCGAGCAGCAGGAGCTTCCCTGGCCCCGCCGGCTCCAGGTCCAGGCGGCGCACCGCGTGCCAGCCCGGCGCCCCGCGGGACCACTTCGGCCCGGCGGTCACCGTCTCCCGGCCCGAGGTGATCCGCAGCCGCCCCTCCCGCGCGTCGACCTGGGCCGTGCCCCACGGCTCGGTCGTGTCCGCGAACACCGCGCAGCCCAGGGTGGGCAGCGGCACCCGGCCGTGGCGTACCGGGACGGTGAGGGAGAAGTCGAGGCCCGCACGGGCGGCAGCGGCGGCGGCCAGTGCCGACAGGTGCCCCGCGACCACCCACAGGGGCGCGTCCTCGTAGGCCGTCGCGCCGCGCAGCCTGCGCAGGGCGAGCGACAGCCACATGCCGGTGTTCGGGCACATCAAGGTGTCCTCGAACGCCCGGGGCGCGTGCTGTTGGGTGCGTGTGAGCAGCGTCCATGCCGCCCGGTGCGACAGGGGGGCCGTCCCCGCGGGCTGCGGCGGGTCACCCTCGCCCAGGCTGTCGGCGAGGGCCCGCACCAGCAGCAGACGGCGGCTGCGCTCGGCGGTGAGGAGCTCCTCCACCGCCGCGCCGCCGCCCTCGCCCCGCGCGAGAGCGAGAACGCTCGGCGCCGAGAGCCGGTGGAACGCCAGGCCCGTCGTCGCCGTGCGCCTGTCCGACATGGCCGCCCCACGGCTATCCGACATGGGTGCTCCACGGCGCGGTGACGGCCGCATCCGTGTCAGTCGAAGCGGGAGGGGCTGTACGACATGGTGACGGCGCGGGCGTCGTCGATGTGGCGCAGCAGGGGTTCGAGCGACCCCGCGATGGCACTGCCGTCCATGGAGAGCAGCGCTTCAAGAGAAACCCCCGAGAGATCTACGAGATCGGACTCGACGGCAGGCATCGATTGCTCCACGGCTGCCAAGTCCCCCTCCGTGATTCCGTGCATGCGCCATCCCTTTCCCCCTCATGATGACCCAGCACGGCACGCTGCGAAACCCCGCATCCGAGCCGTGCCCGACATCAAGTCAGCAGTATCGCTTGGCCAGTTGAGCTGCCTCACGGTCGACGACCGCCACTTCCGTGGACTGCCCCTCCAGGAGCCGGACGGTCTCCAGGAGCTGATCGAGTGTGCCCTGATAGCGGAGGCAGGTGTGGACGATGCCGTAAATGTCCATCCTGAGTCTGGGGTCTCTCGGCCGGTTCGCGGCGATCTCCCCGTCGATGCTGGCGAGCACCAGAGCCAGGCTGCCCGGGTCCTTCAGGGACGGGAGTGTCATCAACGCGTCGACCAGCGCCATGAGTTCACGCAAGGGCAGGTCAGGGGGGAGATTCGCCAGGCTGGGGGGCGCCGTAGGACCCTCCGGTTCCGCTGCGGAAGCGAGCCCTCCGGGCAGCGGCAGACCCGCGTCCCTGTGCAGGCGTTCCACCTCGGCGTAGGACAGTGCGCCGTACCAGTGCTCCACCCTGTGCGCCGCGAGCCGTCCCAGACCGTCCGAGCGGTGGTGGGCGCTGATCACGCCGACGACGGCACCGCCGGACCAGACCACCGCGCCGGACATCCCCTCCCAGGGCGAGCGCTCCGGCTCGGGGTCCGCGCGCGGCGCGAGAACGGCCAGTTCGAGTGTCCCCTCGCGGCGGTTGGACAGGGCGGAGACGGTCCCCGAGACATGGCAGGAGTCGCGGTACTGGCTGGGGGCGCCGTCGTCCAGGAGGCGCATTCGGTCCTCCCGCAGCTTGAAACGGGGAAAGCCCATCGCGCTGACGGTGAGCACCACGTCGGACTCGGGCACGGCTCCGTAGCGGGGGCTCTCGACGGTCGAGCACCGTCCGGGCGGCGCGGTCGTGATCTCCAGGAGCGCCAGGTCCACCGCCTCGGCGAGCAGCACGACGCGTACGTCGGCGCTCCACTCCCCCGGCAGATCGGCGTCGAAGCGCACCCGTAACGACGTCACCGGCCCAGCGACCACGTGTGCGGCCGTCAGCACGGACCTGTCCCCCACGCGGTATCCGGACCCGCGCCGTCCGGGCGATCCGCCCGGCGTCTCCACCAGCACCTCGGCGACCCGTGCCGCCTCAAGACCCACTGCCGCCGACATGGTGGCCGGGCTCAGCGTTCGCGCGGCGTCCGGTCACCGCTGACCCAGGGCCGCTCATCGGTGTCGCGGGCGCGGGGCTCCAGGCTGAGGGTGACGCGATGGGTGGTGCTGTGCACCTGCTGGCCGGAGGCACCTGCCTCGACGACCCAGAAGCGGATCCTGCCGTCCGCACCGGCGGACCGCTGTACGGCGAACTCCGCCTCCAGCTGTACGGGACCCAGCTCGAAGCGCAGTTCAGCATCCTCGGCCGCGGCCATGGCGGCGGCGAGTTCCCCACGTAACTGCGCGATCATCTCGGCGAGTTCAATCACGCCGAGCCTCTACCCCCGGCGTGTCGCCCCCACACCGTGGAGGTGACGCGGCGAGAGCCGAAGGGGCCGGCCGGCACGACGGCGGCCGGCCCCTGAGGGCAAGGTCAGCCGTTGCCCTGGCCGTTGCCCGACAGGACCGGGATGTCGGACAGGATGTGCGACAGCGGCTCGTCGCCCTTGGCCTGCGTGGAGTTCTCGGCGCACTGCTGGTTCTGCGGCGCCGACAGGACCTGGATGTCCTGGACTCCGACGTTCACCAGCGCGACGATCGACTGGAGGTTCGCCTCGACCGGCACAGCGACGCAGGGCTTGTTCAGCGTGCCCTGGACGAGCGTGAGCTGGGGGCTCTGGTTGCCCTTGGTCGCGGAGTTGCCGAACGCCGTCTCGGCGCCGTTGCCGCTGAGCGACGTGGTGCCGCGGTCGTCACCGATCGCCAGGGCCTGGGGGGCCATCCCTGCCGAGATTCCGGCGACGGAGGCGGCAATGGCCGCGGATGCCCACAGCTTCTTCATTGTGATTCCCTTCAAGAGCGGGCTCCCTTGGCAGAGCCGCGCGATGATCAACTGCCTGACACGGCGATGGTTGCGACCTTCGACCCGGTTGGCCCAGTAATAGGACGGCCGTCAACGACATTCCAGGGTGTCACCGCGGACCGTCACCGGGCTCCCGAAGCGCGGCGGATCGCTCAGCCTGGCCTGCGAGCCCGCCGCCGTCAGGGGCCGGTCCTGCCTGAGGGCCGTGAAGACTTTGCCGGCCTCGGCCCGGTCCCACTGGAGCGAACCGTTCAGCGTCTTGCTGAAACCCTTCACCGGCACCGTGGTGAACTCCATGGACGACGCCGGAAGTCTGCCGAGCTCCGTCGCGAGCTGCAGGATCTGCTCGGTGCTGAACCCGCGGTCGACCCGCGCCGCGCCGGCCAGCGACCGGCCGAGCTGTGCCGCCTTGACCGGGTCGGCCAGGACGTTCCCCGTACGTACGCCGCGCATCGCGGCGATCAAGAAGCGCTGCTGCCGCTGGATCCGCCCGAAGTCGGCGCTGTTGTCCACGTGCCGGGAGCGGACGTACTGCAAGGACCGGCCGCCGTTGAGCAGGTGGCTGCCGGGCGCGAGGTCGAGCTTCGTCGTCTTGTCCTTGAGAGCGCGCGACGTACAGACCCGCACACCGCCGACCGTCTCGACGCTGTCCATGAAGCGCCGGAAGTCGAGTTGCAGATACCGGTCGACGCGGACGCCGGTCATCGCCTCGACCGTCCGCACCGACAGCGCGGGACCGCCCTGCGCATAGGCGCCGTTGATCTTCCCCGGGTGCGCCGGGCGCACCTGCCCAGTGGTCTTGTCGCGGTGTGCCGGGATGTCGGCGTAGGAATCCCTGGGGAGGCTGACGACGCTGACGCGGTCCCCCGCCTCGGAGACGTGGACCAGCATGAGCGTGTCCGTGCACTCACAGGCGACCCCGCCCGCGCGATAGTCCCGCTTCTCCTTGCGCGTGATGGTGTCGCGGCCATCCGTCCCCATCAGGAGGATATTCGTACCGCTTCCCTCGTTCGGTCGATTCTTCATGTCGCCGAAGACATCGACGCGTTGAACAGGGAGCTGCAGCGCCGTGGCATTTCCCATCGCAATGGTGACGCCGATCAACAGAGCCCCCGGAACGGCGACCCGCAGTTTTCGCGTGCGCCGTGATCCGGTCGATGAGTGGACGTGTGTGCGCAAGCTGGACTCCACTGCGGGGGAACCGGGACGAAGAAACGGTAAACCGCTCTACGCCACTGCGAAGTCCCGAGAGTTCACGGCACGCAGGAACAACAACTCGTTCGCCCTAAGCTGTTCGGTTTCCCCGGATTCCCCACCTGGAACAGATGGTCAGACACACGCCCGTCGATGGCGAGGGAACATGGCTGACTTCAAGCGTCAATGGAAGCGGCAGGGCCTCATCCCGGTGAGCAGAAATTCTCCGGAAAGCCGCGTCGATGACCCCATCTTCAGGTCGTTGCAGGCTTCCTGGGAACGGCAGGGAAAAACCGTTCCGGGCCGCCCGGACCAGGAATGGCAAGCTCTGATGTCACGCGATCACTGGCCCAGGAGCTGACGGCAGGAGGGGTCGCGGAGCGCACGGAACGCGACAGCGGGCCGCCGGTGGACGGCGGCCCGCTGTGCAATGCGTGGGGGATCAGCTGTTGCCCTTGCCGTTGCCCGAGAGCACCGGAATGTCGGACAGGATGTGCGACAGCGGCTCGTCGCCCTTGGCCTGCGTGGAGTTCTCGGTGCACTGCTGGTTCTGCGGCGCCGACAGGATCGGGATGTCCTGGACTCCGACGTTCACGAGCGCGACGATCGACTGGAGGTTCGCCTTGACCGGGAGACCGATGCAGGGCTTGTTCAGCGAACCCTGGATCAGCGCCATCTGCGGGCTCATGTTGCCGTACGTGGCGGAGTTGCCGTACGCCTGCTGAGCGCCGTTGCCGCTGAGCGACGTGGTGCCGTGGTCGTCACCGATCGCCATGGCCGACGGAGCTGCGGCGGCCGACATGCCGACGACGGAGACAGCAACCGCGGCTGCAGCCATACCCTTCTTAATCACAAGTAATTCCCTTCTGGAGAAACCCCGTTCGCCGGAGCGCTCTGATTAACTCCACGCCCTGCACATAGTTGCTCCGTTTCACTCTGATGGCCCAACGGGGGGCCGACACGGAACCCAACCGAGTGAAGCCCCGAAACTCAAACTCCTGCAGGACGGTTGGACAGCATGCAGTGACTCGAGCTTCTGCCAGAAAAGGAACACGCAAAATGATGAAGAAGGCTATGGCCACGGCGGCAGTTGCCGTTTCCGTCGTCGGTATGTCCGCTGCCGCGGCCCCTTCGGCGCTTGCCATCGGTGACGACCACGGCACCACCTCCCTGAGCGGCAACGGTGCCAAGCAGGCGTACGGCAACTCCGCGACGCACGGCGACATGAGCCCCCAGCTCTCCCTCGTCCAGGGTTCGCTGAACAAGCCGTGTGTCGGTCTCCCGGTCAAGGCGAACCTCCAGTCGCTCGTCGCGCTGGTGAACGTCGGAGTCCAGGACATCCCGATCCTGTCGGCGCCGCAGAACCAGCAGTGCACGGAGAACTCCACGCAGGCCAAGGGCGACGAGCCGCTGTCGCACATCCTGAACGACATCCCGGTCCTGTCCGGGAACGGAGAGCTCAACGGCTGATCTGCCGGCCTGAGAACGCTCGGGCTGCCTGCCTTCACCGAGGCCGGGCAGCCCGGGCTTCTTCATTTTTGCGTGCGTTAATTCGGGTGAATTTCCCGATGGGTCGAAAACAGCGGTTTCTTCCGGACCGTCAACTCGTTTGCAGACTGCGGGTCATGGAGCGGGACGAAACGTGGTCTCGCTCGGTTTCGACTGCCAGATCGGCATGACCACAGAGAAGGGAACATCTGTGAAGCACAAGAAGAGCGCAACGATCATCGCCGGTGTCGTGATGGCCATGAGCATGGCGGCTCCCGCGTTCGCCGACGCCGGCGCCGAGGGTGCGGCCGTCGGTTCCCCGGGCGTCCTCTCCGGCAACCTCGTCCAGGTCCCGGTCCACGTGCCGGTCAACCTGTGCGGCAACACCGTCGACGTGATCGCCCTGCTGAACCCGACGTTCGGCAACACCTGCGCCAACACCTGAGGTAGCACCCAGCCACCTGGCTGTGATTCTCATGGCCGGCCTTGGACGTCGCTACGACTCCAAGGCCGGCTTTCCACTGCACAGAGGAAGACAACTAGATGCGACAGGTCATTGGTAAAGGAATGCTCGCGACTGCGGCCGCGACCAGCATCCTCTCCCTGTCCGGCTCGAACGCGTACGCCGCGGGCGCGGACGGCGGCGCGACGGGTTCGCCCGGGATCTTGTCCGGGAACAGCGTGCAGGCCCCCGTGGAAGTACCGGTGAACGCCTGCGGCAACAGCGCGAACGTGGTCGGCGTGGGCAACCCCGCCATGGGCAACAGCTGCGCGAACTCCGGCGCCCCGCACAGGCACGCCGACGCCCCGCACCACCGAGCGCCGTCGAAGGAGCGCGCGGACACCGGGGCGGGCGGCGGGCACGGGCACGGATACGGCGACGACTCGGACGGCGGGTCCCACTCCGGCTCCCACTCCGGTACGCACGCGGGCACCCGGTCGACGGCCCAGGGCAACGCCAGTCACTCGCCCGGCGTCCTGGCGGGCAACAACGTGCAGGCGCCCGCGGACGTTCCGGTCAACGCCTGCGGCAACACCGTCGACGTGGTGGGGCTGCTCAACCCGGCCGCCGGGAACGGCTGCGCCAACGGAGCGCCCGCGCCGACGTCCCCGGGGCACGAGACGCCTTCCTCGCCCGAGTCGCCTGCCGGCCCCGAAACGCCTCCCCGGGCCGCCGAGCCTCCGGCCGACCGCGCCATGCCGCCCGGCCGGCCGCCGCTGCACGTCGCGTCCTCGACCTCGGCCGCCCGGCAGGTGCAGCCGGCCGCGCACGAGGCGCCGGACACCGTCGCCCGGCTCGCCGAGACCGGGAGCGACCAGGACCTGCTCGCCGCCGCTGCTGCGGCCGCCGCGCTGCTGGTCGGCGGAGGAATCCTTTACCGCCGCGGATTCGCCTCGTCGCGCCGCTAGTCCGTCCGGACAAGCCGCTGGCGGGGAAGAGACACCCGAGGGTCTCTTCCCCGCCAGAACGGGAGGGGGGCCGGCCCGCGAGGGGGGTGTTGCCTACCCACGGCATGGAGCCGACGGCTGGCGGAGGGCAACCAGGCCCGTCCCATACGACAAAGTCCACCACCTGATCGCCCGGGACGAAGAACCGATTCACCCGTTCGCCGAAGGCATCACCTGATCGGGTCCCCCAGGAGCCGGGATTCCTGCTCAGCGCTTGACGGAGCCCCGGAGCGCACGGCGGCCTCGCCCGCCGGTCGGCACCGGGACGGTGGAGCTCAACGGGGTGCGCCGCAGGCTGCGTTGTACGCCTCGTACCAGCCGTCCGGCCGTGAAGGAGGCTCCGTGCACGAAGCGCATGGCCGGGCCGAAGCTGGACGCCGTGACCAGGCCCGCCAGGAACAGACCGGGGTACGAGGACTCGAACTCCACGGAGGTGTACGGCTCTTCGGCGGCGTTCACCGCCAGGCTGCCTCGCAGGTCCGGGGCCAGCAGGCCGAGGCGAGCGCAGGTCGCCCTGAAGCCGGTGGCCGCGATGACGTGGTCCGTGTCGAAGGCCGGGCCGCCGCCGTCGCTCCCGACGGTCGTCAGGCGCACCCGGCCCGCTGCGACCGACGCCGTGGCGACCTCGTGGTCGAGCAGCACCTCGACGAGCGACTCGACCCGGTCCCGCACCCACCAGGCCCCCGCAGGGCCGAGCGCCGACGCCGAGACGCGGGCGCGGGTGGCCTCGGGGAGCCGCCGGAAGCCGCCCGGCGCCTCGGCGTAGAACCAGTTGCGCCATCCGCAGCCCAGGCCGCTGTGCGGGGCGCGGGCGGACTCCCGCCACGGGCGTTTGCGGGCGGGCGGCTCGGTGTTCCAGTTCAGCCGGTGCGACCGGGCGAGCACCCGTACACGCGTGCCCTGCTCGGCGAGGAGCGCCGCGGTCTCCAGGGCGGCCTGGCCGCCGCCGATCACGGTGACGTCCCGGTCGCGGAAGCGGTGCAGGTCCCGGTGGTGGGTGCTGTGCGAGACGTGCCGCGCGCCGAGCCCGTGCAGCGCGGCGGGGATCTCGACGAAGGGGATCACGCCGACGGCGAGGGCCACCGTGCGGCTCCGGATGGTCTGGCCGTCGTCGGTGAGCACCTCGAAGCCCCCGGGGCAGGCACCGACCCTCGCCACCATGCGCTCGTCGACGTCGGGCACGGCGTGCTGGGCGAACCACAGGCCGTACGAGGCGAGCGTCTCCACGGGGATGGGTTCGCCGTGCCGGGCCCGCGTTCCGTTGCGCGCGCAGTACGCGGCCAGGCCGTGGCGGTGCCGGGGGTCGGACAGGTTCGACGCCCAGGGCTCCGACTTCAGGAACATGCCCCGCGGCATGTGGTCGCGCCAGGACGCCATGGGTCTGCCGAAGACGCGTACGTCGAGTCCGGCGCCGGCGGCGTGCGAGGCGATGGAGAGCCCGTAGGGGCCGGCTCCGACAACCAACAGGTCATGCATCAGCGACTGCTCGCTCTCTCGTCGTCGGTACGGGTGACGGTGGCGCGGCCGGGGCCGCCGGGCGCACCGTCCGCCGCAGACGGCCCAGGAGCCGCCCCGTCACGTGCCGGCACCACAGCACCCACATGGCGCGGGCGGGGGCCATGTCGTCCCGGGCGTGCCAGGCGAACTCGTGGCGGTGTGC
This sequence comes from Streptomyces sp. NPDC033177, assembly GCF_055577715.1. NCBI lineage: Bacteria > Bacillati > Actinomycetota > Actinomycetes > Kitasatosporales > Streptomycetaceae > Streptomyces > Streptomyces sp. NPDC033177. The sequence continues at coordinate 10,035 of NZ_JBVIPS010000005.1, forward strand.
CGCGGTGGAGACGGGGCCCGCCGTCGTCAGGACGCGCAGGGCGGCCAGTGGGGAGTAGTTCTCCACGACGAAGGAGCGGCCGGGGAGGGCGGCGGCGGTCGGCAGCGGCCGGTGTGTCATGTCCAGGTGCTGGGCGCGTACGACGTCCAGGTCGGTGCCGTCGGCGAAGAGCCGGAACTGGGCGCCGGGCCGCGGGTTGAAGTCGAGCAGACAGTGCTCTCCGGTCGCGGGGTCCACCCGGAAGTCGAGGTCGAAGATGCCCCGGTAGCCCAGGGTGTCGACCAGTCTCTCCACGTCGGCCCGCAGGCCCGGGTCGGGTGTCCACTCGCCCACCGCCGTCAGGCCCGCACCGCGCGGCCAGGAGCGGTGCTTGCGGCCGGAGCCGCCGCCGCGCACGGCCCCGGCGCGGTCGACGTATCCGTGGACGAACCAGTCCCGGCCGGGGGCATGCGGCAGGAAGGCCTGCAGCAGCAGGCGGCTGCCCGCCTCCTCGCTGCGCCGGTAGAGCTCCTGGGCCTGCCCCGCCGACCGCACCAGGACCGTGCTGCGCAGATCCGTTCCGGTGGGGACCAGCCAGGGGCGGCTCCACTTCGCCACTAACGGGAGCCCCAACTGCCGCACGGCGGCTGCCGCCTGGGCCGGGGACTCCGGCAGGAGCGTCACCGGGTGCGGGATGCCCGCCGTGGCACACACCTCGGTCAGCGTCGCCTTGTCGGCCACGCGTTCCGCGAGTCCGCGGGCCTGGTCGGGCAGGAGGTAGGTCTCGGCCAGTTCTCTCTGCAGCCGGCTGATCGCGAGGGCGCCCGCGTCGTCCATCGGGATCAGCACGGACGGCCTGGCGACCCGGTGGGAGATGCGGCGCAGTGCGACGGCGATTTCTCGGAGTGACGCGCCCGGCGGCGGCGGAGGGTGCGTCTGGTGCAGGTAGCGGGATCTGCGCACCGGGCTTTCCGCGGAATCCGCGGCCGCCACATGCACCTCCACTCCGGCCCGGCCCAATGACCGGACGGCTCCGAGTGTGCCGTGATGAAAAGGGTTCCGGTCGATCCGCAGCAGAACCGCGGGGACCCGGGTGTCGAGAGTGAGCACGGTCAAATTCTCTCAATTCCATCCCCCATGCGGGCGATGGGCACGCCAAGAGGATTAAGGGCTCGATTGGCGCAATAGAAATACATATGACTGAGTGTCAGTGGATGAGGAGCAGCATGAGGAGCGACCATGGCCTTGCAGAGACGCCGCACCCCCAGTAGTCGACTGGCATTCACCGCCACCGGAATCGTCGCGTCAGCAGCGCTCGCCGTCGGGTCCGGGCATGCGTGGGGCGCGGGCCAGGACCCCGGTCCACCGGCATCCAAGGCCGCCTCGAAGCCGGCGTTCGGGGCCTACCTCACTTACGGGCCCCAGGGCGTGGAGCGTATGGACGAGCTCAGCAAGTGGCTGGGCGGTGCCGAGCTGAGCGTCGGACACACCTACCTGCCGGGCGACCGGTGGAGCAACATCGAGGGGGCGCCGAACTTCCTGGAGAGCTGGGCCGAGTGGCGGCGCGCGAAGGACGACCGGCTCTTCGTCCTCAACGTCCCGATGATGGAGCGCAACGAGGAACGCGTCGGCGACTGGGAAGTCCGCACACTGCTCCAGAGAGGCGCCGCGGGCGAGTTCGACCGGCATTACCGCGCCCTCGCGGAACGGCTCGTGAAACTCGACATCCCGGACACCGTGGTGGTGCTCGGCTGGGAGATGAACGGCACCACGTACACCCATCGGTGCGGCCCGGACCCGGAGTCCTGGAAGAAGTACTGGAAACGCATCGTCACGACGATGCGTTCGGTGCCGGGGCAGAAGTTCAAGTTCGACTTCACGCCGAACAGGGGCCGGGACGCCATTCCCTGGACGCAGTGTTATCCGGGCGACGACGTCGTGGACATCGTCGGCATGGACTCGTACGACCAGCCGACGGGCACCGATTTCGCCGAGCAGGTCAGCGAGCCGTACGGCCTGAAGCAGCACGTGGAATTCGCCAAGGCCCACGGCAAGGAGATCTCCTACCCGGAGTGGGGCCTTTTCCGTAACGGCGACAACGAGGAGTACATGCGGAAAATGCTCGCCTGGATGGACGAGCACAAGCCGCTGTACAACACCGTCACCGACTACTGCCCGCACGGCGTGTGGCAGTGCGAGGACAATCCCAATTCGTCCAAGGCCTACCGCTCCCTGCTCTTCGGCCGTACGGACACGGGGCCGACCACCCCGGAGCCGACGCAGCCCACGCAGCCGCCGAACTGTTCCCCGCTGAACCTGGGCGACTGGGTCGAGCACTGGCTGGGCGGGAAGCTGTGCATGCGTCTGGACTGGTACAAGCGGTCGTAGGCGAGGCGACCGGGAACGCTCAGGATTTCTGCGGGCGTTCCCGGAGCTCCCGGTTTTCCCGCCGCTCGCGCAGGAACTCCCTGCCCCGGCTGCGGGGGGGCGCCCCCCCCCCGGGGGGCCGCAGCACAGGGGGGGGGGTACCGAGGGGGGAGGGAAAACAGTGGTTGGTGGGTTTCCCCCGCCCCCAAGGGTAGCTTTTCAGGTTTTTTTCT
>NZ_JBVIPS010000005.1:12623-150837 GCF_055577715.1 Streptomyces sp. NPDC033177
TCCTCCTGACTCTTCTTTTTCCCCCCCCCCCCCCCCCACCCCCCCCCCCCCTCTCCCCCCCCCCCCCCCCCCCCCCCCCCCCCCCCCAGCACGGGGGCGGTGCGCCGGCGGGCGAGGAGCAGCCGGTGGTTGGTGGCTTCCTCCGGCCGCCAGTGGCGCTTGTACGGTTCGTTGCCGCGCAGGAGGCTGAGCACCCGGCTCCGCTCACCCTCGGCATGCTGCGTGCAGGCGTTCAGGAGCATCGTCGCCACGTCCACCTTCCGCTCGCGGAGCCGCGGGTGCGCCCCGTACAGGTAGCCGCCGACGAGGTGGGGCGAGAGGAGGGTCAGGTCGGCCGCCACCACGTCGTCGTCGAGCCTGAACTCGGTGACCACCGCGTCTCCCGACCTGACCATGAGCCCCACCGACCTGATGAGGTGCTCGGAGAACCGCGGCTGCAGGTGCTCGGACGTCACCTTGCGGCCCTGCCACTGGAGTTGGTGCAGGCGCAGGAGCGTGCGCACCGACGCGTCCACCTCGTCGTGCCGTACGACCCGTCGCTGGACGCCGATCGCGTCCAGCTTCCGGATCTTGGCGCGCGCCCGCTGGGCCCGCGGTGCGGGCAGCCGCCCGAGCAGCTCCTCCATGGACGTGGTGGGCAGCTCCAGGCAGAGCGAGTCCGCCAGGCGGAGCCTGGGCCCGCGCCAGCGCTCGTAGATGCGCTCCACCGCGGCTCCGGAGCGGACCTCGCGGAAGTCGATCAGGGCGCCGCGGGCCAGCTTCGCCAGGCCGTCGGCCAACGCGTCCGCGGCTTCTTCGGCGCACGTGTCGTCGATCAGCACGTCGGTGAAGTCGGAGATCGCGCCGCCCAGCGGCACGAGCGCGGGGAGCGGGAGGTACGTGCGCATCAGCGGCGCCGCGGCGACGAGTTCGCCGTTCTTACGCACGAGGACCACGCGCAGCCGACCGCGCGTGCCGTAGGAGAGCCACCACGAGTGCAGCCACGCGTGGCTCTGGAACGGCGTCGCCGTCCGGCACGTGCGGTGCAGCCGGGCCCACGCCGAGGCGAGGCCACCGAACTCCGCCTCGTCGGTGCAGAGTTCGACCGCCAGGGCGTTGTCCGCCACTCCCGTCACCTTTCCCGGTCGATGTCGGCCGACTGCGCGGGGCCCGGTACCGCGGCCGAGGGTGCGTCCTCGCCGCGACGCGGCCGCACGAGGAGGGCGAGCCCGCCGAGCAGCCCGCCCGCGCAGGCGCCCACCAGGGCGGTCATGGGCGCCGACGCCGACGCGGGGGCCTCGGGCTTCACCGCCCGGGAGAGCTGCAGGAGGCGTACCCGGGTGCTGTCCTTGGTGTGGTTCGCGTTGTTGGTCAGGGAGCGCGAGACCGCGTTGGCGATGTCGGCCGCCTTGCCCGGCTTGGCCGCCGTCGCCGAGATGGAAATCATCGGGGCGTCGGGCGAGGTGGCGGCCTGCACGCTCTCGCGCAGCGTCTGCGCCGAGACACCCGACTCCACCTGGGCGTCGCCGAGCACCGCGACCTGGGTGGCGACACGGCCGTACGCGGTGGCGAAGCCCAGCGCGGCGGTGGGGTCGGAGTCCTTCTGCGGGACGGCGATCACGTAGCTGGTCGCGGTGTATTCGGGTGTCGCGACCGCGCCGTACAGACCGCCGGTGAGGGCGCCGAGCGCGGCACCGGCGGGCAGGAGCCACCACGCGGGCAGTCGCTTCACGCGGGCCAGCATCAGGGCCGGGTCGGCCGGGCGGTACCGCCTGCTGAGGGTATCGGTCATCAGGAACTCACTCTCGGGGTCGAGCCGGAGGCAGCTGCCTCGTAGACGTGCATCAGCTGTGCGGCGCTGCGGGTGATGCTGTAGTGCTGCGCGGCCGCCGGGGCGAGACGCGGCCGTGACCCCGCCGACCTGGCCCGCAGCAGCGCCCCCGCGAAGGAATCCGCGTCGCCCGGCACGCGCTCGGCGCCGGTGGCGGCCTCCGGCGGGAGATCCTCGACGGCGGGACACCGGACGTAGACCACCGGCAGCCCGGCGGCGAGACCCTCCACGACGGCAAGGCCGAAGGCCTCATCGGGGGACGGCGACGCGAGGACGTCCATGGCGGCGAGGTACGCCGGGAGCCCGGTCGCCCCCTCGGACAGGTACGGCTGCTCCCCCGCGAACACCACGCGGTCCGCGACGCCCAGTCGTGCCGCCGCGGCCCGCAGCCCTGCCTCCTCGGGGCCGCCGCCGACCAGAAGCACGCGAACGTCCTGGGGCAGCGCGGCCAGCGCACGCAGCAGGACGTCGAACCGCTTGCCGGGGGCGAGCCGGCCCACACCGCCGACGACGAACGCGTCGTCCGGGAGGCCCAGTCGGCGGCGTACGGCGACCCTGGCGCGGGGGTCGAAGCGGAACCGCTCGACGTCGATGCCGTTGGGCACGACGTGGATGCGCTGCCGGGGCACCCCCCACCGGCTGAGCCGCTCGGCGACGGATGGGGAGACCGCCACCGTGGCCCGCCCGAGGCGCTCGCCGGTCAGGTACAGGGCGCGGACGCCCGCGGTCAGCGGCCGGCCCTCCATCTGCGAGTCGCCGAGGGAGTGTTCGGTGGCCACCACGGCACGTGTCCCCGCGAGGCGGGCGGCGATGCGCCCGTAGAGGCAGGCGCGGAACAGGTGGGTGTGCACGAGGTCGTATCCGCCGCCGCGGATGAGCTTCACCAGGCGCGGCACGGCGCCCAGGTCGCGGTTGCCGGACATGCCCAGGTGGACGACGCGCACCCCGTCGGCCGTGAGGCCTTCGGCGACCGGGCCGGGGTTGGTGAGGGTCACGACGTCACACTCGGCGGGCAAATGGCGCAGGAGCAGGCGTAGTTGCTGTTCCGCACCGCCGACTCCCAGACCGGTGATGATGTGCAGGGCCCTCATTCGGTCACCGCCGGTTCGCGGACCGCACGGCGGCGCAGCCGGTTCAGCCGCAGCTTCAGCTGGAGCCGCAGGGCGGTGTCCTCCTGCCCGATGTGGACGCGCGGCAAGGCGTGCATCCCGGTCAGGGCGCCGGGGGAGATCGCGCAGGCGTAGCGGTAGCCGGCCGCTCGTACGGTGTCGACCACGCGTTGGTCGACGGTGCCGTACGGGTAGCAGAAGCCCTCCACCTCGCGGCCGATGAGGTCGGACAGGGCGACCCGGCTGCCGCTGGTCTCCTGCCACAGCAGCCGGTCGTCCGCCTGGGTGAGGTCGACGTGCGTCAGGCCGTGCGAGGCGACCTCCATCCCCTCGGCGGCGGCGACGCGGATGCCCGCCGCGTCGAGCAGCGGTTTGCGCGGGCCCAGCGGGTCCCACGCGTTGTCGCCCGCGAGGCGGCCGGGGAGCACGAAGACGGTGGCGTCGAAGTCGTAGTGGTGCAGGAGCGGCAGGGCGTTGGCGACGAAGTCGGTGTACCCGTCGTCGAAGGTGAGGCCGACCAGGTCGCGTCCCTCGCCGCGGGCGCGCGCCGTGAGGAGCCGCGACATGCTCACCCCGCGCAGGCCCTGGCGCCGCAGCCAGCGCAGTTGGGCCGCGAGGCGTTCGGGCGAGACGGTGATCTTGTAGGGGTCGTCCGCGCAGGTGTCCACGGAGTGGTACATCGCCACCCACATCGGCGCTCGGGGCAGCCAGCGCCGCGTACGCCGTGAACGGGGGGTCTCACCGAGTGCTGTGTCAACGGACATGCGTGAGCTTTCGTGTGGCGGATGTGACGGAGCGTGTGACGGAGCGGAGGGCGGGCTCGACGGCCTTGGTCCTGAGGGCCCAGAGCGCCAGGACGAACACGACGGCGACGGTCGAGGCGCCGCCGGCGAAGGCGGCGAACGGGGAGCCGAGGGCACTCGCGACGGCGGCGCCCGCGCCGGTGGCGCACACCGCCGCGGCCACGGGCTTGGCCAGCTCGCCGAGCACCCCGCGGACCCGGATCGGCACATTGCGCGGCCCCATCCCGCACAGCAGCACGCAGGCCGCGATGCTGATGCCCGCCGCGTTGGCGAGCGCGATGCCGCGTACGCCCCACAGGTCCACCGCCCAGCTGCCTGCCGCGGCGGTCGCGGCGACCCCGGCCGCCATCGCGCCCAGCGGGAACCACGTGGCCCGGCCGCCGGAGAAGTAGGAGCGGGTGAGCGCCCCCACCAGCGTGTGGCCGAGGAGCCCCAGGGCGTACACGCGCATGACGGCGGCCGTGGCGTCGGTGTCATCAGCGGTGAACGCGCCGCGCTGGAACAGGAGTTGGATGAGCTGGGGTGCGCAGGCGATCACCACGGAGGTACCGAGGAGCACCACGCAGCCGGCCAATCCCAGGTCCCGCTCGACGCGCGACCTCGCGCGCTTCACGTCGCCTTCGGCCAGGGCCCGTGCGACGACGGGGAGCGTGACCGTGCACAGCATCAGGGAGAGGATCATCGGCACCTGCGCCACTTTTTGCGCGTAGTTGAGGTGCGAGATGGCCCCCGAGGGCAGCGAGGACGCCAGGAAACGCTCGATGAGCACCTGCGACTGCCGGCACAGCGCGAACAGCAGCACGGTCGCGACGAGGGTGCCGCTCATCAGCGCGGGGGCCGAGGGACCCGCGGCCCGCTCGTCGGGCGCGTCCGCCGTGTCGCGGGTGAGCTGCCGCCAGAGCGAGGGGGCCTGGACGAGCACCATGAGTACGCCGCCGGCCGCGACGCCCAGTGCCGCCGCCCGGACGCCGTAGCGGGGAGCCAGGACGAACACCGCGGTGATGATGCCGATGTTGTAGAAGACGTAGATGCCCGCGGGGGCCACGAACCGGCGGTGGGCGCGCAGGGCCGCGCTGCAGTATCCGGCGAGGCCGAAGGTGAAGACGCAGGTGGCGGTGAGCAGCGTGCAGTCCACGGCGAGGCGCGGGTCGGGCAGCCCCGGCGCGAGGACGTCCACCAGGACCGGTGCTCCGGCCATCAGGATCAGCGCGACCGCCCCGGAGGCCAGCATCAGGCGGGGCAGCGACTTGGCGACAAGTGCGCGGACCGGGTCGCGGCGCGCGCCCTGGCCCCGGCGGGCGAGCGCCATGCTGAAGGCGGGGACGAGGGCGAAGGCCAGGCCGTCCTCGATGAGCAGGGTGGTGGCCACCTCGGGGACGGTCCACGCGACGAGGAAGGCGTCGGTCTCGGGTCCCGCCCCGAAGAAGTGGGCCAGCGCCTGGTCGCGTACGAGACCGAGCACCGATCCGGCCACCGTCAGGGCGGCGGTGATCAGGGCGGCCTTGGCGAGGAACCCGTTGGAGGGGTCGGCGCCCTTGGCGGGCCCGGCCCCGGAGGCCGGAGCGGGCACCTTGCCGGCCGGTACCGCGCCCACGGAGTGCGTGGTGGAGGTCATCGCGGCACCTCCCCCGGCATCGGCGCGGACAGCGCGCGGCCGGACAGCGCCCACCAGGCGACGAGCCCGAGGACCACGGCCATGAGCACCGTCGAGGGGCCGCCGATGTCGGCGTACGAGAAGTCCACGAGCTGCCACAGCAGCAGCCCGCACGCGACGAGCGCGCAGTCCGCGCCCGCGCCCCCGCGCACCCGGATCAGCCGCCGCATGCCAAGGAGCAGGAAGGCCGCCCAACTGCCCACCAGCGCGCACAGGCCGAGCAGCCCCTGCTCGCCGAGGACGAGCAGGTACATGTTGTGCGGGGAGAGCAGCGGCTGGCGGCTGAACCCCGCGCCCGCGCCCGCGGTGTCGCTGGCCGCGGAGAGCGCCAGCGAAGCGTGGCTGTCGCGGTGGTCGGGGAAGGCCTTGAGCCCCACGCCCGTCACCGGCTCGGCACGCCACATGTCCACCGCCGCCGCCCACATGGTGTACCGGTCGGTGACCGACTGGTCGGGGGCGTCCGAGACCTGCGTGATGCTGGTGACGCGCTCCTGCAGCATCTGCGTGCCGATGCCGAAGCCGCCCACGAGGACCACGGCCGCGGCAGCCGTCACCGCGAGGGCCCGCAGCGCGTTCCGTACGCCCGCGAGGCCCAGCTGGGCGCCGCAGGCCACGACGGTGGCGATCCAGGCGCCGCGGCTGAAGGAGAGCGCGAGCGGAACGGTCAGGAGCAGCGCGCACGCCAACGCCATCTGACGCTGCCTCGGGGAGGCGGGGCCGAGCGCGAGAGCTACCGCGCACACCACCCCGTACGACACCACCGTCGACATCCCCATGACGTCCGTCGCGCCGAAGGTGCCCACGGCCCGGACGTCCGCACCCATGTAGCTGGCGCCCGTGCCCGTGACGTACTGATGAACGCCGATCGAGCCCTGGAACAGGGCGAGGCCGATGAGCGACCAGGCCACCAGGCGGAAATCGCGGCGGTCGCGGACGAGCAGCAGGACCGCGGCCGGCACGAGGACGAAGACCTGCAGATAGCGCGCGAGGCCGGTCATCCCGGCGGTCGCGCTGCTCGCGCCGACCGCCGCGACCGCGATGCCGACCACCGGCATGCCGAGCACGATTGCCGCGGTCCGGGTCAGCGGTCGGCGCGCCCCGCGCACGGTGCGGACCACGCACCAGAGGACCACGAGGGCGGAGGCCGCGTCGGCGATCGTGCCGCCGCCGGTGCCACCGTCGCTCGGCGGGACGGGCAGCGCGAGCAGCGCGACCACGGCCATGACGGGCAGCACGGGACCGGCGCTGCGGAGTGCCGACATCAGTGCGGCGGCGGGTGATCCGGCCGGGAAGAGCGTGATCGGGGCACCGTTCAACGAGGTCAGCTCCCCGTCGGGCGTACGAGGGAGACGGCGGTGCGCAGCAGGATGCAGAGGTCCTGCCAGAACGACCAGCTGTCGATGTAGGCGTTGTCGAACCGGCACCGGTCCTCGATCGAGGTGTCGCCCCGCAGTCCCTGGACCTGGGCGAGCCCGGTGATGCCGGTCGGCATCCGGTGGCGCTCGGCGTAGCCGGGGTACGCCTTGCTGAACTGGCCCACGAAGTAAGGGCGTTCGGGGCGCGGGCCGACCAGGCTCATGTCGCCCCGCAGGACGTTCCACAGCTGGGGAAGCTCGTCGAGCGACGAACGGCGCAGGAACTGGCAGAAACGGCTCATGTGCTGCTCGCCCGCGACGGTCCACCGGGTCGCGGCCTCGTGCGGGTCGGCGGGCCGGTGCGTGCGGAACTTCAGCAGGGTGAACGGCCGCCCGTCCCTGCCGATGCGTTCCTGACGGAAGATCACCCCGGGGCCGTCCGTGGCGCGCAGGACGAGGGCGCACGTGAGGAGCACAGGGCTGATGAGCAGCAGCAGGATCCCCGAGGTCACTAGGTCGAGGGCGCGCTTGCTGACGCTGAAGTGCCTGCGCCGCACGGGCACGAGCTGACGGCAGGGGAATCCCGCGAGCCGCCCGGATCTCGCCTGGCGCCCGGGTGCGTCATAGCCGGGCGGCTGGGTCGCGTCGACCGCCCACACGTCACAGCCCGAACCGCTCAGGGTCCGCAGCCATCCGATCTGCTCCGGGCCCGGGGTCGGCCCGACGACCAGGACCGTGCGTACGTCGTTCTGGATGACCGCCCGGCGCAGCTCCTCCATCGTGGAGAGCACCGGCAGTTCGGCGCCCTCCGACTCCGGGCGCTCGGCGGGCGCGTCCCCCACGAGGCCCACGGGCCGCACCCCGGCCCGCGGGTGGCGCAGGACCGCCTCCGCCACGCGCCGGGCGACGGTTCCGGGGCCGACCACCAGGGCGGGGCGTGGCTGGCGGAGCGCCGCTCTGCGCGCCCATCCGTACAGGGTGCCGCGGCCCGCGCAGCACAGCACGCTCTGGAGTGCCGCCGCCGTGCACAGGGTGGTGAGGGAGAGCGGGGCGAGGGCGGGGACGCTTGCGGCGATGAGGCCCACGGCGCTCCAGCTCAGGAGGGCCTGCCAGGCGAGCGACGGCAGTTCGTCGAGGGCGCAGGGCACGGCGAGCGGGCGGTACAGCGCGGCGCGTGCGTTCAGGCCGGCCACCGCGGCGAGCAGCAGGACCACGAGCAGGGGGTGGCGCTGCGGGTCGGCGAGCAGCACGGTGGCCAGGAGGGCGGCAGTGCAGTCGACGGCGTACAGGGGGAGCGCCGATGAGCGGCGCGCCGAAGCCCCCCAGGTGATGCTCGTCCTGCGGCCGCCCCCGGCCCCGCGGGGTGGGATGACCGAGGCGGTGGCGATGGCGTGGTCGGCCGCCCGTGGCTGCGCGGCAGGGGCGACGGTTCGTTCCGCACTCACGGGTTGATGGACTCCCTGCACTTGGTGGGTCCCACGCCCAGTAGCTCGCGGTACACGGCCGCGACAGCGTCCGCGGTGTGCCGCACGTCGTGGGTGTTCAGGACGTGGCGGTGCGCTGCCCGGCCGAGGGATTCACGCAGTGGCGGATCGCCGAGCAGACGCAGGAGGGCTCGCGCCAGTGCCTCGGGGTCCTCGGCAGGTACCAGGCCGTGGGAGACCAGAGCGGGCGGCAGGCTCTCGCGCGCGCCGTCCACGTCGGTGACCACCACGGGCCGTGCGCAGGCCATCGCCTCCAGGGGTACGAGTGCCATGCCCTCCCACCGGGACGGCAGGACCACGAGGTCGGCCGCCTGGTACCAGGGGGTGGCGTCCCCGACGTCTCCGGCGAACCGCACGGAGGCGGGCGCCCGCTCGCGCAGACCGGCCGCGTCGGGTCCGTCCCCGACGAGCACGAGACGGGCGAGCGGCAGCCGCTCGGCGACCGAAGCCCAGGCCCGCAGCAGGACGTCCTGCCCCTTCTGCCGGCACAGCCGCCCCACGCACACGACAAGCAGCTCCTGCCCGGAAAGCCCGAGGCAGGTCCGTGCTGCCTGCGCGGACACCGGCCGGAAGCGTGCCACGTCCACCCCGTTCGGGATCACGGACCAGGGCGCGTCGATCCCGGAGCGCTGCCCGGTGAGCCGTTCCGCCTCGCTGACGCAGACCATGTGCGTGGCCCAGCGCGCCCCGAAGCGCTCCCAGTGCCGGGCCAGCCGCGCGGTCACCCCGCCGACGGCCTCGAAGGACCAGGCGTGCGGCTGGAAGACGGTGGGCACCTTGCCGCGCAGGGCGAGGCGTGCGGCGAGCCCGGCCTTGGCGCTGTGCGCGTGTACGACGTCGGGCCGCAGCTCCTCGACGATGCGGGCGAGGCGCCGCACCTCGGCCGGGAGCCCCGGCCCCGGGGAGCGGGCCGCCGCCCACGCGTGTGCGGCGCTGCCCAGGCCGCGCACGGCATCCGGCAGACGGCCGCCGGCCGGACACGCCACGTCGACCCGCATTCCGGTGGACAGCTGGGACTTCACCAGGTCGGTGACCACGCGGGCCACTCCGCCGTCGACGGGCTGGGCGACGTGAAGGACGCTCAGCCGATGGTCAGTTGATGACAGTTGCATGCACGGCGCCTCGGCGTTGCCCTTTCGGGAAAGGTCCGAACCAGAAGGGAGAATTAAAATGCGACAGTCACACCGGACGCGTAACTTCCCGCACTTGTTCTTACAAATGGCTTCAGGAGGAGAGCAACACTAGCCGCTTTCCGCATTAATCCAGGAAGGCTGACAAGTGTGTCGGAAACGTGAAGTGCGTAACGCCCGGAACCTGCCGGGAACACGGCCCGGCAGACCCCTCGCGTTAACTCGGCGCCAGCAGATCACCCTTTTGGGCCCACAACTCCTGCGGGCGACATCCGTTGATCCATGGGCCGGGCACCCCGCCCTGCCAAGCATCAACTGACCAAGGAGCAACCCCGCATGTCGCGTACCGCGAAGGCCCTCGCCCTCTCCACCGTTGCCGTGGCCGCCATGGCCGGCAGCGCCGGCATCGCCGCCGCCGACGCCGGCGCCGAGGGTGCGGCCGTCGGCTCGCCCGGCGTCCTCTCGGGCAACATGGCCCAGGTCCCGGTCCACATCCCCGTCAACGTCTGCGGCAACACCGTGAACGTGATCGGCCTGCTGAACCCGGCGTTCGGCAACACCTGCGTCAACAGCTGACGCTTCGGCAAGACGCTCTACGCGACGGCCGTTCTCCCCCGAGGAGGACGGCCGTCGTGCGTTCCCTCCCGTGCCCCGTACGGCGGCCATGCCCCCGAATGGCAGTCGCTCGGTTGCGGCCGGTCCACACCGCTTTCACGGTGAACACAAGATCCGACGCATCACCGAAGGGAACATCCATGCGCGCTCTGCCCGTACGGCGTATCGCGACCACCGTCCTCTGCGCCTCTCTCCTCATCGGGACGGCAGGCCCCGTCATCGCCGCCGAGAGCGACACTTCGCATGGCAGCACCCAAGCGGCGGCCCGCGAACCGGTGCCCGACGCGGACAAGCTGCTCGCCCAGGTCAAGGTTCTGGGCAACGCGGGCGGTGTGCTCACACCCGTCACCGATCTGCTCACGGCCGTGCTCAAGGCCGACCAGGGTCAACTGCCCGCCGCGGAGGCCAAGAAGCTCGCCGCCCCGGTGAAGGACGCCATCACGAAGGCCGAGGCCCTGCCCTCCAAGGCCCCGGAACTCCCCCAGACCCCGGCGGCCCCCGAGGCCCAGACGCTCCCGCAGCCCCTGGCGCTCCCCAAGGCGCTGCCGGATGACGACACCGCGTCCGCCGACCCGAAGGCCGACGCCCTGAAGGCACTGCAGACCTCGATCGACGCCCTGCTCAAGGCGGCCACCGGGGGCGACTCCAAGACGGTGGCCGGGTCGGCCCCGAACGTCGTGACCGGTCTCGTCAACCTCGTCGCCGCCACGCTGGTCGGCGGCAGCCTTCCCGCTCCCGACCTGGCGGGGCTCCCGTCCCTGCCGAAGGCCCCTGAGCAGTCGGCGGCCCAGGTGCCGCAGGCGCCCGCGGCCTCCTGAGCCCCCGCCAGCCTCACCAGTCAGTTCAGGCCAGCCTCACCCGTCGCGTCGGTCTTCAAGGCCGACGCGACGGGCTTTTCACGTCCGCGTGACCGTCCATCTCATACGAGAATGAGACCCCGCCTTCGTTCGGGTGGGTTCCGTGAATTTCCGCCGCACAGAGTTTCCGCCGTACACAGCGCTCGTTACCCATGGCGAAGTGAAAAGCCCCTCTGGCGATCATTTGTCGCCGCAGAAAGGAACACGATGAAGCCCCTGAAGGCTGCCGCTGTCGTTGCCGGATCCCTGGTCATCGCTGGTGTCGCCGCACCCGCCTTCGCCGCCGACCTCACGCCCACCAGCCTGAATGGTGCCGTCGACACGATCGCCGGCTCGACGTCGTCCCTCGACGCGGCCCCGCTGGCCACCAACGCCCTTGACACCGAGAACAAGGACTCGGTCGTCAACGCCGTGTCAGGTGCCGCGGAAAGCCTGCACGCGGGTGGCGGCGCCGGCAAGCTCCTCGGCGGACTTCCCGTCGCCAAGTAGAGCTCTCCTCTGCTTCTCCACCAGGGCCGGTTCCGCGGACGCATTGCGCGGAACCGGCCCTCGGGCTTTTCCCGGCCTTTTCCGTATTCCCGCCCCCAGTTCGACTGCGGTGGCCCGGAGTTCGACCGGCACGTGCCCCGATCGTGTGATCGGTCGTCCGTACTCACCCAGTTCAGTGAAAGATTGGCCCGGCGTCCCGGATCACCTCGATACCGTTCCGGGATGACGTCGACATCGAGCGAGACCCGCACCTTCCGAGCCGCCGATCTGGGCTCCCTCACCGTGGTCGCCTGGAGTGGTGAACACCCCGACGACGAGAAGGACATGCCTTTCCTGCTCGCCTATTCGCTCGGTGACGGCGAAGGCGGCCCCGAGGCGTCGACCGAAGCCATCGAGCTCTTGCTGCAGAACACCGGACTCCCCCTCGGCGGCCCCGTCGTGGAGACCTCCCGCAACCCGAGCCTGCCGGTCACCCTCCTCGTCGAGGCCGGGCAGGCCGTACTGAACATGCCGCACCTCAACGCCCAGTGCGTGGTGCCGCCGGAGTGGCTCACCGCGGTGGGCGAGCGTGGCCACGCCTACTTCATGTTCACCACGCGCCCCTGGCCCGAGGCCAAGCCCGGCGTCCCCCTCGCCGAGGAGGCCCTCGCGGCGTTCGCCGGTTCCGAGGAGACCATGACCAGCTCCGCGCACTGCCTGGTCACCGCGAAGAGCCTGCGCGGCTAGGAACGGCCGCCAGCGCCCGTACACGACTGGGGACCGCCGGCCGGGACAGACCGGCGGTCCCCGGCACCAGTGAGGACACCGCGATGCACACCAAGACGCCCCTCCCCGCGGCCCGTGAGCCCGAAGCTTCCTCAGGGCACGTGGAGCCGCCGGCCCCCGGCACCGGCGGGAGCCGTGCGTTCGCGCTGCTCCTGGTGATCACGGGCGCCGCGGGGCTGCTCGCGGCCTGGGTCATCACCCTGGACAAGTTCAAGCTCCTCGAAGACCCGGACTTCACGCCGGGCTGCAGCCTCAACCCGGTGGTCTCCTGCGGCAACATCATGACGAGCGAGCAGGCGTCGGTCTTCGGGTTCCCCAACCCGATGCTGGGCCTCGCCGCCTACGCCGCCGTGATGTGCGTCGGCATGAGCCTGCTGGGCGGCGCGCGCTTCCCGCGCTGGTACTACCTGACGCTCAACGCGGGCACGCTCTTCGGAGTCGCCTTCTGTACCTGGCTCCAGTACCAGTCGCTGTACGAGATCAACTCGCTGTGCCTGTGGTGCTGCCTCGCCTGGGCCGCCACGATCACCATGTTCTGGTACGTGACCTCGTTCAACGTCCGCAACGGCTTCCTGCCCGCGCCCGCCGGACTGCGCACGTTCCTCGGTGAGTTCACCTGGGTCCTGCCGGTACTGCACGTCGGTGTCATCGGCATGCTGATCCTCACGCGCTGGTGGGAGTTCTGGACCAGCTGACACCCCCGTACGGCAGCACGCGGCACGCGCAAGGAGGCAGCAGCAGTGGCCAGAGGAACAGCGGCCGACCGGCGGGGCACCGGGTGGATCACCCGCCGGGCCACGACGGGCGGGCTCATCGGAGTCGCACTCGCCGCGGTGACGGCACAGGCCGCCCTCCAGTGGCGGACCCGGCAGCCGGCTCAGGACCCGCCGTCCGACGACCTCGGTGACGGCTCGTTCGACGAGGTCTACGCGGGCCGCCACATCCGCGGGTCGCGCGTGGACGCCGCGCGGCAACACCCGCACGGCTCCTGGGACATCACCGTGGACGGGCGTCCGCTCCACCTCATGCGGCGCGCCGACGGCGGCTATCTGAGCATGATCGACCATTACCAGTCGTATCCGACGCCGCTCATCGCCACCCGCAGAGCAGTGGACGAACTCGGCCGTGGTCGGCAACTGCGCGGCAGGACGGCCTGATCCCTGCCCCGCACCCCCGGATCGGAGGATCGAACCGAAGTGGTCCACACGCGCAAGAACCAGGCCCGGCTGACCAGCGCCGAGAAGCGGCGGTTCGTCAACGCGGTGCTCGAACTCAAACGCCGGGGCGAGTACGACGAGTTCGTCCGGATCCACGTCGAGCACTACGTGTCCGACGGGGAAGAGGGCCTGCGGGTGGCCCACATGACGCCCTCCTTCCTGCCCTGGCACCGCAGGTTCCTCCTGGAGTTCGAGCGCGCCCTGCAGCGCCTCGACTCCTCGGTGACCGTCCCGTACTGGGACTGGACGGCGGACAGGTCACCGGACGCCTCGCTCTGGGGCAGCGGGCTCATGGGCGGCAACGGACGGCGCTCCGACCGGCAGGTCACGACCGGGCCGTTCGCCCGGTCGAACGGGACCTGGATCATCACGGAAGGGGAGACGGACGGCGATTTCCTCATGCGTGACTTCGGCCGCCCACAGAACCCGATCGAACTGCCCACCGAGGCGACGCTGGACTGGGCCATGCGTGACCCGGTGTACGACAGGGCGCCCTGGGACTCCACGTCGGACGGCGGCTTCCGCAACAAGCTGGAGGGGTGGACGTCCGGCACCGGCAACAGCAAGTGGCGCAACCACAACCGCGTCCACCGCTGGGTCGGCGGACACATGCTCGGCGGCGCGTCCGTCAACGACCCCGTCTTCTGGCTGAACCACGCCTTCGTGGACCTGCTGTGGGACCGCTGGCAGGCCCGGCACCCCCGCTCCGCGCCCTACCTGCCCGAGAAGCCGCCGGGGCCCGGGAAGGGCCCGCTGCACGGCCGTATCTGCGCCCGCTTCGAGCGGATGCCGCCGTGGGACGTGAAGCCGGACGAGCTGATCAGCCACCGGGGCATCTACCGGTACGCGTGACGGATGGACTACGCGTGACGGTGGGCAGGGAAAAGCCCCCGGCGGTCACGGACCGCCGGGGGCTCACACGCGGGGGTCAGCTGCCGTAGCCGCCGTTGCCGCCCTTGTGGCCGTCGCTGTTGACGCAGGTGTTGCCGAACGCCGGGTTCAGCAGCCCGATGACGTCGACCGTGTTGCCGCACACGTTGACCGGGACGTGGACCGGGACCTGGACGAGGTTGCCCGAGAGGACGCCGGGCGAGCCGACGGCCGCACCCTGGGCGCCCGCGTCGGCCATGGCCATACCGGTGCCACTGAGCACCACGGCGCCGGTGCCGACGGCAACAGCGGCTGCCTTCGCGATGCGAGACATCACGTTCTCCTTTGAATTGACGAGTACGGCCGCATGCACGCGGCCGTACTGTCCCTTCAACGGCGTCATCGACCACAGGTAACGGCACCGATCGGTACATCATTGGTGAAATCGGCGGGGTGCCCGTGTCCAGGGCTGCGCCGAGCCGTTGCGCATCACATGATCTCAACACGACGCATGGCCGCCGTCCTCGCTCTCGCCGCCGGCGCCTCCGCCCTGGCCGCGCCCGCCGCGAGCGCCGAAGCCATCAACCCCACCGGCCTGGTCAACTCGCTCGCCTCGTCCTCGATCCCGGAGGAGCAGCGCGCCGAGCTGCCCACCGTGACCGAGCAGCTCAACGGCCTCAACGGCCTGTACGAGCTGCAGCAGCTCCACCAGGTGACCGACCTGGCCGCCCCCGTCACGGGTCTGCTCAACGCCTAGTACCGGTCACGCGCGACGTGAGGCGGGGTCGGGTCCTTGCGGGCCCGGCCCCGCCTCATGTCGTGGCGCCCCGGCAATATTCCGGTGCGGCAGAGGACGCGTGCTGCCTAGACTCCGGTCAGCCGAATGATCGAGTCGTCGAGCGACCGAACGACCGAACCACAGACCAAGTGAGGGGGCAGGGCCATGCGTCACCGCACAGCTGCCCGCCCTCCCCGGACACGGTTCGACGTGATCCTGGTGTCTTCGCGCGTGCGGTGCCGGCTGCGCGGCCGTCACTGAATCTCCGCGGCGAACTCCTGAAACAGGCTGCTGACGCCTGACCTTCGGCTCCAGCACCCTGTGTGCTGACACCTGGCTCAGCCCCGCCCGGACATCGCGCTGCCCCGCCCCAACGCATCGAAAGACAAAGGGCCATGCGCACCAACACCACCACACTCGCCGCTGTCCGCAATCTCGGCATCCTCGCCCACGTGGACGCGGGCAAGACGACCGTCACCGAACGGATCCTGTTCCTGACCGGCGCCACCCACAAGAGAGGTGAGGTCCATGACGGCACGACCGTCACCGACTTCGACGCGCAGGAACGCGACCGGGGGATCACCATCTTCGCGGCAGCGGTCAGCTGCGCCTGGGACGGTCACCGGATCAACCTGATCGACACCCCCGGGCACGTCGACTTCGCCGACGAGGTGGAGCGTTCGCTGCGGGTGCTCGACGGCGCGGTCGCGGTGTTCGACGCCGTCGCGGGCGTGGAACCGCAGAGCGAGTCGGTGTGGCGGCAGGCGGACCGGTACGACGTGCCGCGGATCGCGTTCGTCAACAAGCTGGACCGGATGGGCGCCGACCTCGACACGGCGGTCGCGTCGATCAGGGAGCGCCTGCACACGGTCCCGCTGGTGGTGCAACTGCCGATCGGGCGGGAGGACGAGTTCACCGGGGTGGTGGACCTGCTGCGCATGCGCGCACTGGTCTGGCAGCCGGGCAAGGACACGTACGAGACGACGGAGATCCCCCAGCCGCTGGCCGCCCAAGCACACGCACGCAGAGGGGAGTTGGAGGAGAGGGTGGCCGAGCTGCATCCGGCGGCGATGGAGGAGTACATCGCGACATCGGCGCTCACCACCGCCACCCTGACGGCCGCGCTGCGCGACCTCACCCTCAGCGGTGAGGGCGTGGTGGTGCTGTGCGGGTCGGCGTACCGCAACCGCGGGATCGAGCCGCTGCTCGAGGCCGTCGTGTCGTACCTGCCGTCGCCGCAGGACGTTCCGCCGATACGCGGGACTCTCGGCGACGCGGAGCAGGAGCGAGCCGCTGACCCGGCGGCGCCGTTCGCGGGTCTGGCGTTCAAGGTGAACGCGACGGCGACAGGGCGGCTCACGTACGTGCGGGTGTACTCGGGAACGATCGCGAAGGGAGAGACAGTGATGGACGCGGGCACGGGCCGCACGGAGCGGATCGGCCGGATCCTGCGCGTGCAGGCCGACCGCCACGCGGAGCTCGACCGGGCGACGGCAGGGGACATCGTGGCCTTGGTGGGCCTGAAGACGGCCCGCGCCGGCACCACGCTGTGCTCCCCCGCGGCACCTCTGGTCCTGGAACCTCCCGCGGTGGCGGCTTCGGTGGTCTCGGTGGCGGTGGAGGCACGCAGGAGCGTGGACACGGGACGCCTCTCGTCGGCCCTCGCCCGCCTGGTCGAGGAGGACCCGTCGCTGGCGGTACGGGTCGATCGCGAGACGGGCCAGACGGTGCTCTCCGGCATGGGTGAGCTGCACCTGGAGGTCGCGGTGGAGAAGATCCGCCGCGCCCACGGCATCGAGGTCGGCGTGGGCCGCCCGCAGGTGGCGTACCGCGAGACGGTCGTGCGAGGGGTGTCGGGCCTGGTGTACCGGCACGTCAAACAGGACGGAGGAGCAGGCCAGTTCGCCCACGTGGTCCTGGACGTGGAACCACTGGAGGTACAGCCGGGCCCGACGCCCACCTTCACCTTCGAAGCCACGGTGACCGGCGGCAGGGTCCCCCAGGAGTACATCCGTGCGGTGGAGGCCGGCTGCAGGGACGCGCTCACGGAGGGCCCCCTGGGCGGCCACCCGGTGACGGGCGTACGAGTCACGCTCACGGACGGGGCGACCCACTCCAAGGACAGCTCGGAGATGGCGTTCCGCACGGCGGGCAGATTCGCACTGCGCGCGGCTTTGAGGGAGGCGACGATGCAACTCCTGGAACCGGTGGCGGAGCTGACGGCAACGGTGCCGGAGGACGCGGTGGGCGGAGTACTGGGCGACCTGGCAGCCCGCCGGGCCCAAGTCACCAACACCACGACACGCGCCGGCACATCCACCCTCACGGCGACGATCCCCCTGTCCGAACTCTTCGGCTACGCAACCCGCTTGCGCAGCCGCACCCAGGGCAGAGGCACGTTCACCTCGCGGGCTGTGGGGTATGTGGGGGTGCCGGTGGGGGTGCTGGGCCGGTAGGCCGATAGGTGGGGGCGACGCTCCACACCCTGTGGACGCGTTCGCCCCCTGTATTTCCCTCCACCGGACCTCATCCGGTGGAGGGAAGCCGTACGAGCTTCGAGAGTCCGACGCGGCCCACCGGCGACTTCGCGCCACGGCGGGCTTTTCACGTTGCGCCTGCAATGTGCCGTGGGACAGTATGTTCGATACGCTTACGTGGCGTGAGTGACACATGCGCCTGCTGTTACCGACAACCGGAGGCAGTGCGCACATAGTTGGCGAGTTACGGGGGTGGACTCATGAAGTTCGACATGGGAGACACGACTCTCGCGGTGCTGGGGAAGAACACCGTGGGGTCCAGCGACGATCTCGGGACGCTGATCAGCTTGCTGGTCCAGGCGGCCGAGCCGCTCGAGGGCAAGTTCAACGGGGCGGGCAAGGCGACCTTCGACTCGTTCAAGCTGCGCGCGGACGAGATCACTTCGGACCTGAACGGGGCACTGTCCTCGATCCTGGGCGGCCAGGCGGGCATGGACACCGCGTTCGGCTCCGGTGACCAGGAGCAGTCCGACAACGCCCACCAGAACATGGGCGCGGCCAACTTCGACGGCGCCCGCTTCTCCGGCTGAGTTCGAGTCGGCCGGCTCGCACACCACGACACTTCGCACACAGGGGGAACTTCGTCATGGCTGGAAACCAGGACCGCCGCTCCTACGACACCGGCGCCTCATCGGACGTACAGGGCGGCCTGGCGATCATCATCGGGCAGCTGGAGCGGGTGCTCGGCGACCGCGACCGCGCTGTCAAGGCCGCCATGGCTGACTACCAGGCCGACGGCGTGTCAGACGACTACCACGGCAAGGAAGTCCGCTGGAACAAGGCGGCCAACGAGGTCCGGGAAATCATCCGCCTCGTACGCACCACGCTGGAACAGAACGACGGCACCGCCCAGTCGACGCTGGCACGGGCACGGGCCGCGGTCGACAACATCGGCTGACGTACGACGGCACCGAGCGGCTGAGCTGAAGTTACGGGGATCAGTAGGGGGTTTGGCATGCCTGCATGGGACATTTCACCGTCCGGGGTGGATTCGGTGACGTCGCTGGTGGGGCTGGCGATGGACGACTTGGCCAAGGAAGTCAAGGCGTACGGGACCCACGCCGAGAGTGCGGCCACCTCGGCCGGCACCATCAGCTCGGCGTATTGCGGGGACGTGCCCGTCGGACCGATCGGCGTGGCGCTGGCGCTGTTCGTGGACAAGTCCGCGGAGGACGCTCTCTTCCCCGGCGCTCGGGCCGCGAAGTCGGTGAACGGAGCGATCGAGGCGACCAACCACTACGTGCACGGGGACCTGGAGCAAGCCGCGACCGCACAGCGCAACGCGGAGAAGGCCCCGGACATGAAGGCCATCCTCGCCGACGCCCGTAAGAAGGGCGCCGACAAGTGAAGATGATCGAGCCGGGTGGCATAGAGCAGTTCATCGGCAACTTCGAGCAACTGGACAAGGACGTCTCCGCGCTGCGCAGCGACGCCATCGGGATCCGCAACGGCGGGGCCGACGTGCACTCCCGGTTCCAGATGCTGGGGGCGTACTACACCGCGCCGGAGGCCGACGATCTGTTCGCCTCCACTCAGCCGGTGATGGACAGGGCCGACAGCTTCGCCGCGGATCTGGAGACGGTGGCCGACGCCCTTGACACCTTCTCCAGCGAGGCGCGCCCGCTGGCCGAGCGCCTGAAGACGTTGCAGGACGACGCCAGGAAGTTCGTCGCCAGCGTCG
This sequence comes from Streptomyces sp. NPDC033177, assembly GCF_055577715.1. Lineage (NCBI taxonomy): Bacteria > Bacillati > Actinomycetota > Actinomycetes > Kitasatosporales > Streptomycetaceae > Streptomyces > Streptomyces sp. NPDC033177. Next base: position 31,778 of record NZ_JBVIPS010000005.1, read on the forward strand.
AGGGTGACGACGACTGGCACTACGACGACGAGAAGACCGACCGCAACAACGAGCTCATGGACGACGTCGCCGTCACCAAGACCGCCTTCGAGGCGGCCGAGCGTCGGGCCGCGACCAAGATCTCGGCGATCGTGGGTGGCCCGAAGTTCATCGAGGACGACGGCAGTCACAAGGCGACGAAGAAGACCGTGATGTACGGCTACGACACCGACCTCCTCAAGCAGGCCAAGGAAACGCCCTGGGGCAGCCACGTCAGCGAGTCCGTCCACGCGTGGGAGATCCACCGGCACATCAAGCACTACGTCTGGGACGGCTTCATCGTCGGCGGTGGCGGAGCCGCCCTCGAAGGCCTGGGCCACCTGGTCGGCATCGGGGGCTCGGCCAAGGACGCCTGGAGCGGTCTGGCCGATGTGTTCGGCGGAATCGGCCAGTACACGATGAAACCCTACGACTGGGTCATGGACCACACGATCGGCCCGGACGAGGAAAGCGCCGACGTGAAACGGCAGAAGACGGCTGCCCGCGAGTTCGCCAAGTCCATGGTCGCCTGGGACCAGTGGGAAGAGCACCCGGTCCAGGCCGCGGGGACCACCACGTTCAACATCCTCACGCTCGGCGCGGGACCGCTGGGGATGGCCGCCAAGGGAGGAAAGGCGGGGGCGGCCTCCAAGGCAGCCGGTGTGGCGGCGAAGATCGGCACATACGCCGACCCGCTCTCCGCCGGTCTCACGGTGGGCGGCAAGGCGTTCAGCAAGTTGCCCAGCATCGCCGACCTCACCGGCCGCGTCCGAACCGGCACCGACGCCACGCCGGAGCTGCAACGCATCCACAGCGACCTGGAGTTCGACGGTTCCAGGGTCCGCGTCGAGGACGGCAAGTTCATCCGGGTGGACGCCGAGGGCAAGCCCCTTACGGACACGGCTCCGGTGGAACGGTCCGCCGCGGAGCGGACAGCTCCCGAAGGTGCAGCACCGCACCGGGAGCCTGCTCTGGTCGGCGCCGGGGCTCGGGCGCCCGGAGCCAGTGCTCACGCGGGCGAGAACTCACCCCCTCAGGGCAGCCTCGACGCTCCTTCTGGAGACGGCAGTGGCTCGCCAAGGGCGCGGCACACGGCACCAGGCGTAACGAGCGGCTCTGACGGATTGGGCACCGCCTCTCGCGGTGAGCCCGGTGCGGGCAGGTCGGCAGGCAGCAATGGCTCTGGTGGTCGACGCGGCACGACCGGGTCCGGTGGAGCCGGCAGGCCGGATGCCCCCGCTGCTGCGGACCAGTTGGAAGACTATGTGCGCGACCAGGTCGCAAAGGCCAATGCAGAGGACCCGACATGGCGCAAAGCTCACTATGGCAGTGACGGGCGCCGTCTGCATGAAGATGGCGTCGATGAGTTCGGTAATCCACTCACGAAGATGAAACCGGACCCAGATAATCCGGGAAAGTTCATTGCCAAGCCGGACCATATTCCTGTGGAACCACCGATATACCAGCTAGGGGAAGATGTTCCACGCCTCCGGAAAGATGTAAACCCCGATAACCTCGTTCCTTTTGACGACGCAGCACGCAAGCGTCAAGATGCGATCAGGGCTGATATTGACGCGCACCCTGGAGTCGCTGAAGCAGAGGCAGCACACGCAAAGAATCCGACCCCCGAGACAAAGGCACACCTGGCAGAGGCGCGAGCCGCGCACGCGCCTCTACACGACAGGATGGGAAAGGCCAGCGAAGAGTTCGGGGAGATGATCGCGGAGCGCCAGGTAATCCCTGAACACTACTCCGACTATTCTCCGGAGCCACTCGACGGCCCCCCAAACGGCTCAGACCGTTTCGATCAGGTGTGGAGCCGGAGTGACGGCAGCTTCGTAGTGGTCGAGGCCAAGAGCAGTACCAAAACGAGACTCGGATACCGAACGCTCGAATCCGGTAAGCGCGTGAGCCAGGGGACACGGGAATACTTCGAGGATATTCTCTCGCAAATGAAGGACCGAGGCCGCACCAACGAAAAGGAAGCAGAGCTCTACAGGGACCTTCGCCGCGCCTTGAAGTATGGCAAGGTAGAATATGTGCTGGTTAAGGGAAGACCAGATGGGCCCAAATATGGCGGGTACATCATGAGGAAGTTCAAGATCCTGACAGAAACGGAGTTGGCCCGTGGCCGTACAGCTGCCGCGCCATGAGATTCCGACTGCCACCTCCGTGCGCGGCATGGAGTTGCTCAGTGAGGACGCTGACGAGTCCATTGACGATCTCGAAGACTCGCCGAGCATGTTCAAGACGACCTTCGACTCGACTTTGATGTATGCGCGAGCCCGATGCGCTGTGGATCCGACCGCGAGCAGGCTTGAGACCTGGGAGGCATTCGTCTCCGCCATGCAGGTGGGGTCCGCTCTGTTCCAATCGGCAAGTGCCGTCGAGGGGACGATCGAGTGCCGCATCGGTGACAAACGGCGAGTGATCGCTGCCACCGGTCCGCAATATTACGCAGACGCAGGGAATTGGGTCACGACGTTTTGGCTCGCCCTAATTTGCCGAGAACGAGAGCGACTTACTCATTTGAGTGATGTCCCCCTCAGCCTCTTGCGGGCTTCAGGGTCGGGTTACGATGAGTACATTTATCACTGGGTAGACTCACTGCAAACCTATTGGCTCGAACGTCCGGGCCTCGTCGACAAGATGATCGCAGCTATCGATTCCTCCTACCCAGATGTGGCTCAACACACTGACCCTGAGCTGCTTGAAAAACTCCTGTACCAGCCGATCAACCTTTTCCATCGCTACCTGCGTCAGGATCACGATGGGTTCAACGAAGCACTGGTGGAGGCGCTTGCTCTGCACAAGGAATACTGGACGAAGACTCCGGACCGAGCTGACAGCGCCAAGGGGTTTGTCGCTCTTGGGCCATTGGCCGTGGCCTGCCTCGCCCGCGACGCGGGATTTCCGATCGAGGTGGAGTCCGAGTACTTGCCCAGCGCCCTCCTAGAGGGCGCCTGGGTGGGCGAGTTCGATACCTGAGAGCGGACAGCGTGATGGCAGCCCAGGACTACGACAGCCAGTTGCTGGAGTCGGTTTCGGTTCGGCGCCGGCGGCTGCGGGATGCCCTGTTGTTCGGGGGGCAGCGGCAGCGGCGTACCGTCGATGAGCGGTTGGGGAAGGTGTTTGCCGGGGTGGTGATCGCGGCGGTCCTGTGTGCCGGGTGCGTGGGGTGGTCGTTCATCTCGAACCGGCTCATCGGCAAGAGTCCTTACAGCTCCTCCGTGCCCTCTTCCACGCCGTCGGCCCCCGCCCCTTCGCCCTCCGTAACCCCTTCTTCTCGATGATAGGTTCGAACGCGTGATATCTGCGGGGCCGTTGAGCCGCACGAGCGGTACGAGTCGTACCGCCTTGAGCCGAGTCACCCTGATCGGTGAGCAGCGCCGCGTCGATCTCGTGCTTCCCTCGCAGGAGCCCATAGGGCTGCTGCTTCCCGAAGTCATGCGGCTGCTCGGTGATGGGGCGGGGACCCGGCCCATGCTGCGCCACCTCGTCACCGCCGACGGTTCCGCACTGGCTCACGACAGCACCCTGCTATCCGCCGGTGTCGCCGACGGCGCCGTACTGCGGCTGGTGCGCGTCGAGGATGCGCCGTCCGCGCCCGTGGTGCATGACGTCACCGATGAAGCCGCCGATGATCTGGATGTGCGGGCCTGGCGGTGGCGGCCCGCGGCTCGGCGGGTCGTCGCGAGTCTTGCCACTGTGTTCTGGGTGGTCGTGGCGGGGGTGCTGGCCGCCCGCGAGTTCGAACTGGCCGCGACGGGCCAGGCTTTGGCGGCTTCAGGCGCAGCCCTCGGCCTCGCCGGGATTCTCCTCGGGTGGCGCAAGCAGCCCGGCCTCGCCACCACGCTGATCGTGTCGGCGGGGGCGCTGGGGGCGCTCGGTTCGTGGACGTTGGGCGACGCGTATGCCTGGGGAGGCCCGGCGCTTCTGGCAGGCCTCGCCCTTGATGCCATCCTCGTGTTGCTGCTTTTGGGGTGGTTCTCGCCCTTGGGGCGGGGTGCCCTGATCGGCGCCGTAGCCGCACTGGCGTGTCTGGTTCTGTGGGAAGCCGCCTTCGCGCTGCAGGACGGTGCGCGGACCGGGGTCGAACAGGCTCGGGTGGGGGCGCTCCTCGCTGTCGTGTCCGTGGTCGTGCTCGGGGTGTTGCCGCGGCTGGCTCTGATGGCCTCCGGACTGTCGGGGCTCGACGACCGGCGTACCGGCGGGGCTTCCGTGAGCCGGTACCAGGTGGGAACGGCGCTGACCGCGACCCATCGTGGCCTGGCTCTGGCCACCCTCGTGTTGGCCGCATCTGCCGCCGCGGCCGGAGTCATGGTGTTGCGTGCGCCCACGGTGTGGACCGTCCTCGTGGCCGCTGTCACCGCCGTCGTCCTTGCTCTGCGGGCGCGCGCCTATCCGCTCACAGCCGAGGTAGTGGGGTTGTTCGTCGCCGCGGCCGTCGTCGTGGTGGCGCTGGTCGTGGTGTGGATGGAGCGGTCGGCCGCCGGAGGACCGCTTGCTCTGCTCGTCGTGCTGGCCCTGATTCCTCTGACGGTCCTTGCGGTGCAGCCCGCCGAGCATGTGCGGGTGCGGCTCCGCCGCGTCGGTGACCTGCTGGAGTCCGTCGGAGTCATTGCCCTGCTGCCGCTGGTCATCGGGGTGTTCGGTGTGTACGGGCGACTGCTCGACACCTTCGCGTAGGGGTGCGGCATGGCTCAGGAAAGTGACTGGCAGCGTGACGTGCTGAGGGAGTTGGATGCCGCTCCCCCGGAGTCCGCGACCGCGCCGCGCCCTGAATCCCCGAAGCAGCCGTCGCCCCCCTCGCCGGCGCCGCGCCCTTCGTCGGTCGCCCGGCCCGCCGAGCGCGACCCTCGCCTGCCCATGCCCACCCCCGAGTCCGTACCCACCGTCGATCCCCGCCTCGCCCGCGCTTTGGGCGGCCCCCAGCACGGAGACTCCGTCGTACGCCGCACCGGACGCTCGCTACGCAAGCTGACCGCGTCGGCCGGGCAGGAGGTCGCCGCTCAGACACGGCTCGCCCGCGAGGTGCAGCAGCCGGTCACCACCGGCCGCGTCATCGCGGTGACCTCCATTCGTGGCGGGGTCGGCAAGTCCACCGTCTCCGCGCTGCTCGCCCGGACGTTCAATCACTACCGGCACGACCCCGTCCTCGCCCTCGAAGCCGACGCCGCACTCGGCACCCTTCCCGTGCGCCTCGGTGCGGAGTCGGTGCGCTGGGCCTGCGCGGATCTGGCCCACATCCTCAGCCCGGCGATGCAACTCACCGACGTCACCGGCTATCTGGTGCCGGTGGCCGACGGCGGATGGCTGCTGCCTGCCGGCCAGGGGCGGGTCGGTGCCCCGCTCGACGTACGCACCTATCGCACCGTCACCCTCGCGCTGCGCCGCTACTTCGCGGTGTCTGTGGTCGACTGCGAGACGCTGCCGGGCGAGGTGGCGCGTACCGCGATGGACACCGCCCATGCCCGCGTCGTCGTCGCCCCGATGACCGCCGAAGGTGTCAACGGCACCCGCATGGTCCTCGACTGGCTGGCCCAGCTGCCGCACTCGGCCCTGGCCACCACCGTGGTCGCACTCTCCGCCAACTCCCCTGACACGACTCTCGACTTGAAGACGGCGGCCGCGCACCTGCGCGAGACAGGAGCGGCCGTGGTGCCCCTCCCCTACGACCGTCATCTGGCCCAAGGAGGCCCCATCCACACCGGCATGCTCAGCCAGAGCTCCCGCGACGCCGCCGTCCAACTGGCCGCCGAGGCGATGCAGCGGGCGGTGCGGGTGCGATGACCCAACAGCTCATACACCGCCCGGCCCGCTCCACGCGGCCACCGGCCGCTGTCCCGGAACGCACCATCGAGCCGCCCCCGAACCTCCCCGAGGGCAAGATGGGCAACGCGGCCACCGCACTGCTTCCGATGGCCGGCGTCATGGGCTCGGTCGTCATGATGACGGTCATCCGCAACAGCCAGTTCGCCGCCATCGGCGCGATCGTCCTCGTCTTCGCTCTCCTCGGCGCCGTCGCCCTGTTCCTGTCCCAGCGAGGCAAGGCCCAGCGCACGCGGCGTACGCAGCGCGAGCGGTATCTGGAGTACGTCGAGGAGCAGCGCGAGGAACTCGGCGCCACCGAGCGGGAGTTGCGGCGGCAGGCACGCATTCTCAATCCGCCTCCCGCGGCGCTGTACGACCTCGTGCGTGACCCGGCCCGGCTCTGGGAGCGGCGTCGCCTCGACGCGGACTTCCTGCGGGTGCGGCTCGGCACCGGTGACGTGCCCGTGCAGGGGCTGGCGATCGGCCAGAACCAAGGCAGCGGCGTACTCACCCCGCCCGACCCGTTCATGCTGAACGAAGCGCGTGCGCTGCAGCACCGCTTCACCACCGCCACCGACTTCCCGCTGACCGCGCCGCTGGACAGGGCGGGCAACGTCAGCATCATCGGCGACCGGGACGGCGTGCTGCGCGTGGCCCGCGCCCTGCTGATCCAGACCGCGGTGACGCACGCCCCCGACGACGTCGCCATCGCCCTTGGTGTGCCCGGCGAACGCCTGGAGGAGTGGGAGTGGGCCAAATGGATGCCCCACGTCCTCGACACCCAGCAGGACGACGGGCCGGTCGCCGCCCGACGCATTGCCCCGAGCCTCGATCAGCTCGCCCGGCAGTGCGCCCCCGATCTGAGGCGCCGCTCCGCCTACGCCGCCGAAGTCCGCCGCGGCCTCTCCGACCGCAACGCCCTGCGGATGAACGACCGGCTCCTGGTAGTCAGCGACTCCCACGGCAGCGCGGCCACCGAACTGCCCCGCCCCGACACGGCCGTCGATCTCACCGGGATGGGTGTGACCGTGCTCCACCTGCTCGAGCAGCAGGTTCACGAGCCCGACCAAGTAAGCGTACGAATCACTGTCGACGGCGATCAAGTGAGTGTCGAAGACCTGCGTGCCCCTGACGTGCTACCCGCACACGGGACCGCCGATGAGGTGAGCACCGCGGGCGCCGAGGGTCTGGCCCGCATGCTCGCCCCGCTGCGGCTCTCCGCCGAGTCCGCCGCCGAGGGCACCCCCATCTCCGGCCCCGTCGACTTCCCCACCCTGCTCGGCATCGACGACCCGGCCGCACTCGACCTGAAGCAGCTGTGGGCACCGCGCGGCGAGCGCGACTTCCTGCGCGTGCCCATCGGTCTCAACGATCGCCATGAACCCGTCCTGTTGGACCTCAAGGAGTCCTCCGAACTGGGCATGGGTCCGCACGGGCTGTGTGTCGGCGCCACCGGCTCCGGCAAGAGCGAACTCCTGCGCACCCTTGTCCTGGCCCTGGTCGCCAGCCACTCCCCCGAGGAACTGGCGCTGGTCCTGGTCGACTACAAGGGCGGTGCCACCTTCGCCCCGTTCACCGAACTCCCGCACGTCGCCGGTGTCATCACCAACCTGGAGAACCAGGCCGGGCTCGTCGAACGCGTCCACACCAGCCTGGCCGGCGAGGTCAAACGCCGCCAGCAGGTCCTCAAGGACGCCGGGAACGTCGCCGACATCGGGCACTACGCCGCCCTGCGCGCCAAACAGCCCGAGCTGGAAGCCCTGCCCCACCTGTTCGTCGTCATCGACGAGTTCGGTGAACTCCTCACCGCCAAGCCGGACTTCATCGACCTGTTCCTTTCCATCGGCCGCATCGGCCGCTCGATCGGCGTGCACCTGCTGCTCTCCAGCCAGCGCATCGAGTCCGGCAAGCTCAAGGGCCTGGAGACCTACCTCTCCTACCGGCTCGGCCTGCGTACCTTCTCCGCCGACGAGTCACGCACCGTCCTGGACACCGTGGACGCCTTCCAGCTGCCGCCGCTGCCGGGCTTCGGCTACCTCAAGGTCGACACCTCGACGTACGAACGCTTCAAGGCGGGCTATGTCTCCGGCGCCTATCGCGGCCCGGCCCTGCGCGAGCAGACGGACGCCGAGCCCCTCGCCTGGCCCTACCCCACCTTCAACACAGGCCAGAGCCCCAGCACCGGTAGTGCGCCGGAAGAACCCGCGATGCGCGAGCGGGAGACCGGCCCGACCGTCCTGACGGCCATGGTCGACCAGTTGCGCACCGCCGCCCCGCCCGTACGCCGTATCTGGCTGCCGCCGCTGCCCGACGCGATCTCGCTCGATGCCGCCGCTGGGCCGGTGCGGGCCTCCGAACGCGGCCTGCACCTCGCCAGTGCCGCGGGCCCCATGCAGATACCCCTGGGCATCCTGGACGACCCGGCCCAACAAGGCCAGAGGCCCTGGGTCCTGGACCTGACCGTCGCCGGCGGACACACCGCCGTCATCGGCGGCCCGCAGTCCGGCAAGACCACCCTGCTGCGCACCCTCGCACTCTCCCTGGCCCTGACCCACACCCCTGCGGACGCCGCCGTGTACGGCCTGGACCTGGTCGGCGGCGGGCTCTCCGCGCTCTCCGGTCTGCCGCACGTGGGCGGCATCGCGGGCCGCGCCGACCACGAACGCGCGGCCCGCACCGTCGCCGAGGTACGCGCCCAACTCGCCCTGCGCGAGGAACTCTTCCGCGAGCACGGCATCGACTCCGTCGACCAGCTGCGCCACCTGCGTGCACAGGGCCGGCTGACCGAGCTCGGCTCCACCGACATCGTGCTGCTCATCGACGGCTTCGGCGCACTGCGCGACGAGTTCTCCGAACTGGACGACACCGTTGCCGACCTCCTCAAACGCGGCAGTGGCTACGGCATCCACATCGTGGCGGGCATGCTGCGCTGGAACGACGTACGCATCGCCACCCAGTCCATGTTCGGCACCCGTATCGAACTACGCCTCAACGACCCTTCCGATTCCAGCGTCGACCGCAAGCTGTCCGAAACGTTGAGCCCCGACACCCCGGGCCGAGTCCTGACCGACGCCAAGCTCTTCGCGCAGACCGCGCTGCCCCGCATCGACGGCCAACCCTCCACCGGCGACCTCGGCCCGGCCCTGGAACGCGCCGCCCGCACCCTGCGCGCCAGCTGGCACGGTGAACTCGTCGCTCCTGTACGGGTGTTGCCCACCGCCCTCGCCGCCACCAAGCTGCCCACGCGCACTGCCGAACCCTCCCGCATCCCCCTCGGCATCGACCAGGACAACCTGGCCCCCGCGCTCCTGGACCTGACCGGGCAGGACCAGCACCTGCTGATCCTCGGCGACAACGAGTGCGGCAAGACCAACCTGCTCAAGCTCATCACCCAGCAGCTCATCGACCGCCACAGCGATACGGACCTGGTCTTCGGCGTCTTCGACCCCCGCCGCGGCCTGCGCGGCGTCATCCCCGAGCCCTACCGCGGCGGCTACGCCCACAACGCCAAACTCGCCCAGGCCCTCGCCACCGGCATCGCCGGCGAACTCGAAAAACGCCTGCCGGAAACCGCCGACCCGGACACGATCACCGACGGGCCCGCCTTCACCGGCCCCCGCATCGTCATCCTCGTCGACGACTACGACATCCTCACCACCGCAGGCCAACAGCCCCTCGCGCCCTTCCTGCCCTACATCTCCTCCGCCCAGGACATCGGCCTGCACTTCATCGTCACCCGCCGCGTCGCCGGCGCCTCCCGCGCCCTGTACGACCCCTTCCTCACCACCCTGCGCGAAACCGGCGCCACCGCCCTGCTCATGACCGGCGACCGCACCGAAGGCCAACTCTTCCCCGGCCTCTACGCCTCCACCCAACCCCCGGGCCGCGGCACCCTGGTCCGCCGGGGCCGCCGCCACCAGCTCATCCAAACCGCCCTCGCCGTACCCCGCGAGGCCGACGACACCGCGGAGAACAACCACCCGTGACCAAGGACGTCATCGCCCTCACGCCCAAGATGCCCGACATCAACACCCTGCTGGCCGGGCTCTTCGCGGGCGGCCCCAGCCTGGGCGTCGATTCCCTGGCCGACGGTGCAGTCGTCCAGCTCTGCGCACCGGGTGGCCGCCCCCTCGTCTCCGTCGAGGCTCCCCTGCTCATCCAGGTGCCCGGCGAGGCACAACGCCTCCTCGGAACCGAGGTGGCAGCCCCCGACGGGCCGTTCTGGTGGACCGAGGCGCGCGCGTCCACCGCCGTAGAGGAGGGCGAACGCCTCGCCGGATCGTTCGCCGGGCGCCTGGCCACCGTGCTCGGCGGCACGGTCTGGCCACCGGAAGCGGCACACACCGACGTCGTGCCGCTCACTCCGGAAACCGCCACCGCCACATCGGCGTCCGTGACGGCACCACCGGCGGTCGACGTCCTCACGGACAAGGCCGCGGTCGTCATCCAGGAACGTCCGGTCGTCGCGATGACCAGCTGGCTCGCCGACGCCCTGCGCACCGCCTCCGCATCCGACCGCGCCCTGCAGATCGTCACCCCGCCCCGCGCCTCCCTCACCCTGCCGACCCGCAACGCGCTGCACGGCGACCCCAACCGCTGGGTCGTGCAGGATCCCGGCTGCGGCTATTACGACGGCCTCTCCGGAGCCGAACTCCACTGGCGTGAGGGCCAGTTCACGCCGGTGCGGTCAGCGGACGGGAGCACGAGGATCGCGGAGGCATTCAAGCCCGACCCGGTCTCTCCTCCCGCCTCAGACGCCATGGGCGAAAGCCAACTGCTCCTCTCCCTCCACACCGCCCACCCCGCCGACGAAGACCTCCGCCTCGGCGGCGCCCTGGAGTCGGCCTGGCAGGCCCTCACCGGCGCCCCGCCCGCGGGATGGTCCACAGCCGAGCCCATCGCCCTGCCCTGGTCCCCGCGTCAGCTGACCGAACTGGCCCGCGCCCGCGCCCAGAAGAACGCCCCGACATGGCTGACGGTCGTCGGCGCCCCCGACCGCCCGGCCATCGCCACCACCCGCATCACCCACACCACGGCGGGTATCGAGGAACACACCGCGCTCGCCCTGGGCTACGCGCCCGACGAAGCCCCGCCCCTGGACGCCATCGCACCCCTGGCCGAGACCCTCGCCACCGAGCACGGCCTGACCTCCATGCTCGCCACGCTCCGCTCGGCCCGCAGAGACCTCACCGTCCCGCCCCACTTCGAAGCCCCGCCCGTCCCCATCTCCTTCACCCTGGGATCATCCGCGGTGGCCGAGGTCGGCCTCACCCACGCCCAGCACCCGCCCCAGGCCCCCCGCCCCAGCCGCCTCGGCTCCCCGGCACGCCCCGCACTCCACTACGTACTGGGCGACGGCACCGACCCGTCCTCCTGGACCACCCTGCAGCAGCTCACGCGGCACCTCGGGGCGGCATAGCCACAGCGGCCCACGCACCACCAGAAACGAGAAAAGGCCACGCCCCAGGGGACGTGACCCGATCTCACCGGCGCGACGGCTACACGTTGAAGCGGAACTCCACCACATCCCCGTCCTGCATCACATACTCCTTGCCCTCCATGCGGGCCTTGCCCTTGGCTCGGGCCTCTGCGACCGAGCCGACCTCTACCAGGTCCTCGAAGGAGATGACCTCGGCCTTGATGAAGCCCTTCTGGAAGTCCGTGTGGATCACGCCCGCGGCCTCGGGGGCCGTGGCTCCCTGGGGGATCGTCCAAGCTCGGGATTCCTTGGGGCCGGCCGTGAGGTACGTCTGGAGGCCGAGGGTGCGGAAGCCCACGTGGGCGAGGGTGGCCAGGCCGGGCTCTTCCTGGCCCACCGACTGGAGGAGTTCGAGGGCCTCGTCCTCGTCCAGCTCCACGAGCTCCGACTCCAGCTTCGCGTTGAGGAAGATCGCCTCCGCGGGGGCGACCAGGGCGCTCTGCTCGGCCTTGAACGCGTCGTCCGTCAGCTCGTCCTCGTCCACGTTGAACACGTAGAGGAAGGGCTTCGTCGTGAGGAGGTGGAGGTCGTGGAGGAGCTCCTCCTTGCCCGAGCCCTGGACGATGCCCTGGGAGAAGAGCGTGTCGCCCTTCTCCAGGATCGCCTGGGCCTCCTCGACCGCCTTCACCTTCGGGGCGACGTCCTTCTTGATGCGCGATTCCTTCTGGAGGCGCGGGAGGACCTTCTCGATGGTCTGGAGGTCGGCGAGGATCAGCTCGGTGTTGATCGTCTCGATGTCGTCCTTGGGCGAGACCTTGCCGTCCACGTGCACGACGTTCTCGTCCTTGAAGGCGCGGATGACCTGGCAGATCGCGTCCGACTCGCGAATGTTCGCGAGGAACTTGTTGCCCAGGCCCTCGCCCTCGCTCGCGCCGCGCACGATGCCCGCGATGTCGACGAAGTCGACCGTCGCCGGGAGGACCTTCTGGGAGCTAAAGATTTCCGCCAATTTTGTGAGGCGGGGGTCCGGGACGCCTACCACGCCGACATTCGGCTCGATCGTCGCGAACGGGTAGTTGGCCGCAAGGACGTCGTTCTTGGTCAGGGCGTTGAAAAGGGTCGACTTGCCGACATTGGGCAGGCCGACGATTCCGATCGTGAGCGACACGTTGCGACTTCCCGTACGTGGAGGCTGTGGGTGGACGGCCCGGAGGGCCGGAGCGACCGTAGGGCGATCCCCCAGTCTACGGCGTGCGGGCCCAGCCCTCGTCGGCGTACCGGACTTGTATCGAACGCTTGGCCAAGGTCAGCCAAAGGGCGTGTCCCGTGCAGGATTATCGGTATGGCGCGACCTAGGTTGGTCCGGTGGAGCAACACAGGACGCGTCCCCCTCAGCCTCCGGCCCGGCCACGACGCACCGCGCCCCTGCCCCCGCAGGGCAGATCCGCCGACGCGGCGGCGGTCTACCGCGCCGCGCCGCGGCCCCGCCGTCCCGTCCCGCCCGTCGTACGCAAACTGCGCGCACTGCCGCTCTACCGCAGACTGCGCGCGATGCCGAACCCACGTCTCACCGGGCTCGGCAGCGGCCTCTTCTGTGCCGCGACGATGTTCCTGCTCGCCTGTCTGCTGTGGCTGCTCTTCGGCAGTTCCGTGGTCGCGTACGGCGTGCTCTTCCTGCCCGTGAGCGCGCTGACCGCGTACTGGGTGCGGCCCGCCGACGTGGTCACCGCGCCGATCATCGCGCCGATCGCCTTCGCCGTCGGGCTCGTACCCCTCTCGGGCGGCAACGGCGGCGGCTTCAGCGGTCACTTCATGGGACTCGTCACGTCGCTCGCGCTGCACGCCGGCTGGCTGTACGCCGGGACGCTCGTCGCCGCTCTCGTCGCGGTCGTGCGCCGCGTCAAGCTCATGGGGCAGCGGCGCCGGGCACGCGCCGTCCCCTCCCCCTCCCCCACCGCCGGGGTCCGGCCGCAGGGAGCGAAGAGGCGCATGCCCACCGCGTAGGCCTGCCCGCGTAGGCATGCGCCACGGCCAGTACGTTGCTAGTCCTTTTCCGCCGCCGCCATCGCCGCTCCCACGATCCCCGCGTTGTTCTGCAGCTCCGCGGGGACGATCTCCGCCCTGATGCCCTTGATCAACGGCAGGAACTTGTGTGACTTGCGGCTCACCCCGCCGCCGATGATGAAGAGCTCGGGCGAGAACAGCATCTCCACGTGCGCCAGATACTTCTGCACGCGGTGCGCCCAGTGCTCCCAGCTGAGGTCCTCGTCCTCCTTGGCCTTGGACGACGCCTTCTTCTCCGCGTCGTGTCCGTGCAGCTCAAGATGGCCGAGCTCCGTGTTCGCGACGAGGCGGCCGCCGGTGAAGAGGGCGCTGCCGATGCCCGTGCCGAGGGTGAGCAGGAGGACCGTGCCCGTACGGCCGCGTCCCGCCCCGAAGTGCATCTCGGCCACGCCCGCCGCGTCCGCGTCGTTCAGGACGGTGACCGGCGCGGTGGAGCCGAGCCGGTCCGCGATCAGGCTCTCGATGTCCGTGCCGATCCAGCTCTTGTCGACGTTGGCCGCCGTGCGCGCGGTGCCGTCCGTGATCACGCCGGGGAACGTGGCGCCGATCGGGCCCGTCCAGCCGAAGTGCTCGACGACCTCACGCACCTTGTCGGCCACGCCGTCGGGCGTGGCCGGTTGCGGGGTCAGCACTTTGTGCCGCTCTTTTGCCAGGTCTCCACGGTCCAGGTCCACGGGCGCGCCCTTGATCCCTGATCCGCCGATGTCCACACCGAAGATCTGCATGAGACCCACCGTACGACCCGGGCCTGGCCTTCGCGTTACTTCTGGGACAGCTCCGCGGCCTCGGCGCGCAGGTCGCGGCGGAGTTCCTTCGGCAGCGAGAAGGTGATCGACTCGTCGGCCGTCTTCACCGTCTCCACGTCTCCGTACCCCCGCTCGGCCAGCCACTCGATGACGCCGTCCACCAGGATGTCGGGGACGGAGGCTCCCGAGGTGAGGCCGACCGTGGTCACGCCCTCCAGCCAGGCCTCGTCGATCTCGTCGGCGTTGTCGACGAGGTGCGACGCGGCCGCGCCCGCGTCCAGGGCGACCTCGACCATGCGGATCGAGTTCGAGGAGTTCTTGGAGCCGACCACGATGACCAGCTCGGCGTCCTCCGCCAGCTTCTTCACCGCGACCTGGCGGTTCTGCGTGGCGTAGCAGATGTCGTCGCTGGGCGGCGAGATCAGGCCCGGGAACTTGGTCTTGAGGGCGTCGACCGTCTCCATGGTCTCGTCGACCGAAAGCGTGGTCTGGGAGAGCCAGACGACCTTGTCCGGGTCACGGACCTCGACGTTCGCGACGTCGTCAGGGCCATCGACCAGCGTGATGTGGTCGGGGGCCTCACCGGAGGTGCCGATGACCTCCTCGTGGCCCTCGTGGCCGATCAGGAGGATGTCGAAGTCGTCCTTGGCGAACCGGACGGCTTCCTTGTGGACCTTCGTGACCAGGGGGCACGTCGCGTCGATCGTCGCCAGTTTCCGCTCTGCGGCCTCCGCGTGGACCGTCGGCGCCACGCCGTGCGCCGAGAACATGACGATGGAGCCCTCGGGGACCTCCGCCGTCTGGTCGACGAAGATGGCCCCCTTCTTCTCCAGGGTCTGCACCACGTACTTGTTGTGAACGATCTCGTGGCGGACATAGATCGGAGACCCGTACTGCTCAAGGGCCTTCTCGACGGCGATCACGGCACGGTCCACACCCGCGCAGTAGCCGCGGGGGGCGGCGAGCAGGACTCGGCGGGCAGGAGTCGAAGCAGTCATACCCCCCATCGTAAGGCCGAGCCCAGCGCGTCAAAGATCGGCTTCTTGGGGAGACTGGGGGCCTGCGTTCACTTACGGAGGCCCGATGTCCGGTAACCAGTCCGGTAACCCCGGCGACTCAGACACGACGGGCGGCGCCCACACCGCCGCCGCTGCCGAGGGCGACGGCCTGCGGCGCAGTCTCGGCTTCCGTGATCTCGTCGTCTACGGGTTGCTGTTCATCGCCCCGATGGCGCCGGTCGGAGTCTTCGGGACGCTGGACGCCAAGTCGCACGGCGCCGTGGCGCTCGTCTACATCATCGCCACGATCGCGATGGCGTTCACCGCGTTCAGCTACGCCCAGATGGTGAAGGTGGTCCCCCAGGCGGGTTCCGTCTTCGCCTACGCGCGCGTGGGGCTCGGCAACGGTCCCGGGTTCATCGCCGGGTGGATGGCGATGCTCGACTATCTCCTCATCCCGGCCGTCGCCTATCTCTTCTCCGGGATCGCGATGGAGGCGCTCGTGCCCTCCGTCTCCCGGTGGGTATGGACGGCGATCGCGGTCCTGGTGACGACCGCGCTGAACCTGTGGGGCGTACGGGCGGCCGCGCGGGTCGGGTTCCTCGTCCTCGCCATGGAGATCGTGGTCCTCCTTGTCTTCGTGGTGTCGGCGATCGTCGTCCTTGCGCAGGACGGGGCGCAGCGGGACTGGCTCTCGCCGCTGAGCGGTGACGGCTCGCAGGGGGCATTCGCGCTGGGTGCCGTGGTGGGCGCGGTGTCGGTGGCGGTGCTCTCGTATCTGGGCTTCGACGCGATCGCCTCGTTCGCGGAGGAGGTGACGGGGGGCTCGGCGAAGGTGGCGCGGGCGGTGCTGGTGTGTCTGGCGGTCGCCGGTGTGCTCTTCGTCGCCCAGACGTATCTGGTGGCGCTCCTCGAGCCGATGTCGTCGGCGCAGCTGGCCGCCGAGCCGGCCAAGCAGGGGTCTGCTTTCTACGACGCCGTCGACTCCGGGGTCGGGGACTGGCTGCACGATCTGGTGGCCGTCAGCAAGGCGATCGGCGCGGCGTTCGCGGCGCTGGCCGGGCAGGCGGCCGCGGGGCGGCTGCTGTACGCCATGGCGCGGGACCGGCGGCTGCCGGGCGCGCTGTCCAAGACCGACTCGGGGACGCCTCGGCTCGCGCTGCTGTGTGCGGCTGTCGTGACGCTGGTGGCCGCGGTGTGGGCGGCTCGGCGGGACGACGGGATGGATCACCTGGTGTCGGTGGTGAATGTCGGGGCGTTGACGGCGTTCGTGCTGCTGCACGCGAGCGTGGTGGGGTGGTTCGCCGTCCGCCGTCGCGGGGGTCCCGTGAGCTGGTGGCGGCATCTGCTCGTCCCCGTGCTGGGGGCGGCCATCACCATCGCGGTGATCGTGGAGGCCTCGGGGTCCGCGCAGGTGGTGGGCGCGGTTTGGTTCGTCGCGGGGCTTGCGGTGCTCTTTGGCCAGCGGGCTCGTCGGGGGGAAGAGCCCTAAGCCGCCGCTTCGCGGCGGATGTTTCCCCCCCGCCCACCCGAAACTCCGGGTCCAGTCCTCGACGTAGGAACAACGATGGGCGGAGAAGCACGGCCGCCGCCTCTCGCCGCAACGGAAACCCGTCCTGTCAGACCCTGCCGATACGCTCGGGGCATGGCCTTGAATACGTCCGCTGATGCTCCGCTGCCCGTCGGTGAGGTGTCGCGGCTCATCGGTGGGTGGATCGATCGGCTCGGTGCCGTGTGGGTCGAGGGGCAGATCACCCAGCTGTCCCGCAGGCCCGGCGCCGGCGTCGTATTCATGACGTTGCGCGACCCCTCGCACGACATCTCCGTCAGCGTCACCTGTTACCGGCAGGTGTTCGACGCCGTCGCCGACGTCGTCTCCGAGGGCGCCCGAGTCGTGGTCCACGCCAAGCCCGAGTGGTACGCGCCCCGGGGGCAGCTGTCCCTGCGAGCCGTCGAGATAAAGCCCGTCGGTGTGGGCGAACTGCTCGCGCGGATCGAGTTGTTGAAGAAAAGCCTTGCCGGGGAAGGGCTTTTCGCCGCAGACCGGAAGAAGGCGCTGCCCTTCCTGCCCCAGCTCATCGGCCTCGTCACCGGCCGCGCATCCGCCGCCGAGCGGGACGTGCTCGAAAACGCCCGGCACCGCTGGCCCGCCGTCCGCTTCGAGGTGCGCAACGTCCCCGTCCAAGGCGTGCACGCCGTGCCTCAGGTCGTCCAGGCCGTGAAGGACCTCGACGCGCTCGACGCCGTGGACGTGATCATCGTTGCGCGCGGCGGCGGCAGCGTCGAAGACCTGCTGCCGTTCTCGGACGAGCAGCTCGTACGCGCCGTCGCCTCCTGCCGTACGCCCGTCGTCTCCGCGATCGGCCACGAGCCGGACAACCCCCTGCTCGATTACGTGGCCGACCTGCGCGCCTCCACCCCGACCGACGCCGCCAAGAAGGTCGTGCCGGACGTCGGCGAGGAGTACGAGCGGGTGCGGTGGCTGCGGGACCGGGCCCGGCGCTGCATGGACGCCTTCCTCGACCGCGAGGACCGCGGCCTCGCGCACGCCCTCGCCCGGCCCTCCATGGAGAATCCGCACCGCATGATCGAGGAGCGCGAGGAGCAGGTCTCGGCCCTCGTGGACCGCAGCCGCCGCACGCTCGGGCATCTCCTCGACCGCGCCGAGTCGGAGCTGACGCACACCCACGCGCGCGTGGTGGGCCTCTCCCCCGCCGCGACGCTCCAGCGGGGGTACGCGGTGCTGCAGAAGGCGGACGGCGCGGTGGTGCGGGCCGCGGAAGAGGTGACCCCCGGCGAGGAGCTGCGGGCACGGGTCGCCGAGGGCGCCTTCACCGTACGAGCCATGGAAGCCAAAGCGGCCGAAGCAGCCGAAGCAGCCAAGTAAGACGCAGCACGCGCGAGCCGCACAAGCCGTACGAACCGACATTTAGGGTGGGGCACATGACCAGCAAGACGGACGAGGCCACGAGCCCGGCGGACGCACTCGGCTACGAGCAGGCGCGGGACGAGCTCATCGAGGTCGTACGCCGCCTCGAGACCGGCGGCACCACCCTGGAGGAGTCACTCGCCCTGTGGGAGCGCGGCGAGGAACTGGCCAAGGTGTGCCGCCGCTGGCTCGACGGCGCCCGCGCCCGCCTGGACGCGGCCCTTGCCGGTGGCGACGAGGACGCGGACGACGGCGACGAGGTCGCCGAAAGCGCCTGAGACGGAGGAACCCACCCCCACGCCCCCTCGCCACGCCCCGCCCCACGCTGTGAAGCGGATCACCAAGCCCCGCTTTTGGTTGAACATTAAACCGCAACGCCGTACCGTCGGTGACGCAAGCTGATCCACGCACGCACCGAGAAGGTTGATCCATGTCTCTCGTCCTTGACCCCGCCGCACAGGACCTGCTCTTCCGCGAGGCCCGCACCGCGAACTCCTTCACCGATGAGCCGGTCACCGACGAGCAGGTGCAGGCGATCTACGACCTGGTCAAGTTCGGCCCGACCGCCTTCAACCTGTCGTCGCTGCGCATCACGCTGGTCCGCTCCCCCGAAGCCCGCGAGCGCCTGGTCCAGCACATGGCCGAGGGCAACCAGCCGAAGACCGCGGGCGCCCCGCTCGTCGCGATCCTCTCCGCGGACAACGAGTTCCACGAGGAGCTGCCGGCGCTGTTCCCGCACTTCCCGCAGGCCAAGGACGTGTTCTTCTCGGAGCGTCCGGCCCGCGAAGGCGCCGCGCACCTCAACGCCGCGCTGCAGGCCGCCTACTTCATCATCGGCGTGCGCGCCGCCGGTCTGGCCGCGGGCCCGATGACCGGCTTCGACGCCGCCGGCGTCCAGAAGGAGTTCCTGGACGGCGACCACACCCCGCTGATGGTCGTCAACATCGGCAAGCCCGCCGAGAACGCCTGGTTCCCGCGCTCCCCGCGCCTCGAGCTCGACCAGGTCATCCAGACCGTCTGACCGAACTGACCGGGCTTACCGGACTGACCGAGTAGAGGGCCCCGGCGACAGTCGCCGGGGCCCTCTACTCGTACCACCCAACAACCACCACTCAGGTCGTCTTCAGCGCCTGCGCCATCTCCGTCAGCTGCCCGAACGACGCCGTGCCCGCGACCACCGTCGTCGCGCCCTTGTCCTCGCGCACCAGGGCGTCGTACGTCTGCCCCTTGTAGCGGTGCCACGTCTGACCGTCGATCTTCTCGGTGGCCTTCGTCCGCACCGCCCGCTGCGTGGCCTCCTCGATGAATTTGACCGGCTTGGCCGTGGACTGCTTGACCGCGACGTACTCACCGGACGGGTCGAGGAAACCCAGGTGCCAGCTGTCGCCCTTGGAGCCGTCGAACCGCACCGACGTCGGCTTCCACGCCTTGGCCAGGCCCTCTGGGGCGGCCACCGGGTATGCCGCGGCCCGTCGCGCGGTCAGCAGCTCGATGCTGTAGTCGACGCGCTTTACGGGGGTCTTGGAGTCGTCGTGCGGGATGAAGACGTAGATCACGCCGGCGACGAGGGCGATCACCGCCATCGACCACAGCATGTTCCGTACGGTCTGCTTGCCTTGTCTGCCTGCCACGCCCCCATGTTCTCAGGCCACGAGCACAGCTCTTCCCCCGGTCTTCCCTTGACCACCCCCGGCGCCACCCCGGCGCCACCCCCGGCGCCCGATCCGCTCATGCGTGGGGCCCTCTGCTCATTTTGTCGGCCTACGGATAGAGTCGTGCCACACCCTCATCCGGCCGTCGTCGTATCAGCAGAAAGGTGCGCTCCGATGACCGAGCATCATCTCCCCTCCGAGCTCGAAGTCTCTCCCGAGGCTCCCGACCGCAACCTCGCCCTGGAGCTCGTCCGGGTCACCGAGGCCGCCGCCATGGCCGCGGGCCGCTGGGTCGGCCGCGGCGACAAGATCGGCGCCGACGGCGCCGCCGTCAGGGCCATGCGGACCCTCGTCTCCACCGTCTCGATGAACGGCATCGTCGTCATCGGTGAGGGCGAGAAGGACGAGGCCCCGATGCTCTTCAACGGGGAGCGCATCGGCGACTCCACCGGCGCCGAGGTCGACATCGCCGTCGACCCGATCGACGGCACGACCCTGTGCGCGAAGGGGATGCCGAACGCCATCGCCGTGCTCGCCGCCGCCGACCGCGGTGCCATGTTCGACCCGTCCGCGGTCTTCTACATGGACAAGCTGGTCACGGGCCCGGAGGCCGCCGACTACGTCGACATCAACGCCCCGGCGTCCGTCAACATCCGCCGCGTCGCCAAGGCCAAGGGCCGCTCGCCCGAGGACGTCACGGTGATGATCCTGGACCGCCCCCGTCACGAGGGCATCGTCAAGGAGATCCGCGAGACCGGCGCGCGCATCAAGTTCATCTCGGACGGCGACGTTGCCGGTTCGATCATGGCGGTGCGCGAGGGCACCGGCGTCGACATGCTCATGGGCATCGGCGGCACCCCCGAAGGCATCATCTCGGCCTGCGCGATCAAGTGCCTCGGCGGCACGATCCAGGGCAAGCTGTGGCCGAAGGACGACGCGGAGCGCCAGCGCGCGCTCGACGCGGGCCACGACCTGGACCGCACGCTCTCGACGACCGACCTGGTCCGCGGGGACAACGTCTTCTTCGTCGCGACCGGCATCACGGACGGCGAACTGCTCCAGGGCGTGCGCTACGCCGCGGAGACGGCCTCGACCTCGTCCCTGGTCATGCGCTCCAAGTCGGGCACGATCCGCAAGATCGACTCCGACCATCGGCTGGCGAAGCTGCGCGCCTACAGCGCCATCGACTTCGACCGCGCCAAGTAGGCTCAGGAGCGCGCGAGTTGCGCACACCGGAGGGGGCGCCCCGTGCGGGGGACGCCCCCTTCGGCGTACGCGACAACCGGCCGAAGGACCGGCCGAAAGAACTAGCCGGCCGCGGCTATCGGTCCGGCGGACGTGTGCGCGGCCTTCTTGAGCTCCACCTCGCGCCGGCGCCGCCTGGCGAGCACCACGCGGCGCTCTGCGGCCGTGAGGCCGCCCCAGACGCCGTACGGCTCGGGCTGGAGCAGGGCGTGCTCCCGGCATTCGACCATCACGGGACAGCCTCCGCAGACGCGCTTCGCGGCTTCTTCCCGGGACAGGCGTGAGGCGGTCGGTTCCTTCGACGGGGCGAAGAACAGCCCGGCCTCGTCTCGTCGGCACACCGCCTCGGTATGCCATGGGGCGTCTTGGTTGCGATCTCGCACTGGTCCACGCTGGGCCGGAACGGCGGCGACCTGCAGGGACTGATGCGACGGCTGCAGCACGGGTCTACTCCTGACGACGGCTTCGCGAGCGAGAGACGATGCAGCAAGCTCTACCCGCTGTGCACACGCCTATGCACTGAGTTCCGATGAACGGAATATCGCGCCGTCAGTGGCCCGGATGCGCTCCTCAGTGGCCGAGATGCTTGCGCAAGTGCTTGTGCAGGTCCCGGATGACCTTGCCCCGCTTCGCCTTCGCCTCGATGTTGCCCAGGACCGCGAAACCGTCGACGAAGACGACCGGCGCGTCCCGCTCGGCCGAATCGAGTGTGTCCACCTCGAAGTTGCCGAGCACGCCAGTGCCGTTGCCCCGCAACGAGATGTTCTCCGGGACGCGGATCTCGACGTTCCCGAAGATGGAGACCGCCTTGATCACGACCTGCCGCTGCTCGAAGATCGCCTCGCTGAGGTCGATCTCCACGTTGCCGAAGATCGCGTACGCGTGCGTGCGGCGGCTCACGCGCCAGCGGCCCTTGCGGACGGAGCTGCTGAAGACCGCGACCAGGTTCTCGTCGGCGACCGGGGGCACCACGCCGTCCGACGGCCGGGAGGGGACGGGCTCGGGCATCACCGTGGGGTGGGCCGCGCCGCTCGCCGCGGGCAAGTCGCTGACCAGCGGCTCCAGTTCACCCATGGTCTTGGCGCGATAGACCCCGTCGATCCGCTCGCCGTGTTCCTCGGCGGTCAGCCGCCCCTCGGCGAGCGCCTCGCGCAGGATGTCCGCCGTGCGGTCCCGGTCGGCGTCCGACGCGCGCAGGCCTGCCGGCCGCGGTTCCGGGTGGGTCTGCTGAGGGCGCTTTTCTAGGTCCACACCACTCAGCCTACCCAAACGCGATAGATCGCGACTACCCCTGTGGACAACCTCGGACAACCCATGAGGGCAACCGCGAGCGCTACTGAGCCTTACCTCACAAGCCCGGCCGTCCCGTCGCGTTCTACGCTGGTTGGCGCGTCGCCAATGGAGGCCGCGCCGCTGTCTGCCGAGTGAGGAATGGCCGTAATGCCAGAGTTCGAGTACTCCGATCTGCTCCCCCTGGGAGAGGACACCACCCCGTACCGGCTGGTGACCTCCGAGGGTGTCTCCACGTTCGAGGCCGACGGGCGGACGTTCCTCAAGGTCGATCCCGAGGCGCTGCGCACGCTCGCCGCCGAGGCGATCCACGACATCCAGCACTACCTGCGGCCCGCGCACCTGGCCCAGCTGCGGCGCATCGTCGACGACCCGGAGGCGTCGGGCAACGACAAGTTCGTGGCGCTCGACCTGCTGAAGAACGCGAACATCGCGGCGGCCGGCGTGCTCCCCATGTGCCAGGACACCGGCACGGCCATCGTCATGGGCAAGCGCGGCCAGAACGTCCTCACCGAAGGTGAGGACGAGAAGGCGCTCTCGCACGGCATCTACGACGCGTACACGAAGCTGAACCTGCGCTACTCGCAGATGGCTCCCCTGAACATGTGGGAGGAGAAGAACACCGGCTCCAACCTCCCGGCCCAGATCGAGCTGTACGCGACCGACGGCGGCGCCTACAAGTTCCTCTTCATGGCCAAGGGCGGCGGCTCGGCCAACAAGTCGTTCCTCTACCAGGAGACGAAGGCGGTCCTGAACGAGACCTCCATGATGAAGTTCCTGGAGGAGAAGATCCGCTCGCTCGGTACGGCGGCCTGCCCGCCGTACCACCTGGCGATCGTCGTCGGCGGCACCAGCGCCGAGTTCGCCCTGAAGACCGCGAAGTACGCCTCCGCTCACTACCTGGACGAGCTGCCCGCCGAGGGCTCCCCCACGGGCCACGGCTTCCGGGACAAGGAGCTGGAGGAGAAGGTCTTCGAGCTGACGCAGAAGATCGGCATCGGCGCGCAGTTCGGCGGCAAGTACTTCTGCCACGACGTGCGCGTGGTGCGCCTGCCCCGGCACGGCGCCTCGCTGCCCGTCGCCATCGCCGTCTCCTGCTCGGCCGACCGCCAGGCGACCGCGAAGATCACCCCCGAGGGCGTCTTCCTTGAGCAGCTGGAGACGGACCCGGCGCGCTTCCTGCCGGACACGACCGACGAGCACCTCGGCGAGGACGCCGAGTCCGCCGCCCGCGGCGGAGCCGCTGATGTACGCAGTGTGAAGATCGACCTCAACCAGCCCATGGACGCGATCCTCGCCGAGCTCACCAAGCACCCGGTGAAGACCCGCCTCTCGCTGACCGGCCCCCTCGTCGTGGCCCGCGACATCGCGCACGCCAAGATCAAGGAGCGGCTCGACGCGGGCGAGGAGATGCCGCAGTACCTGAAGGACCACCCGGTCTACTACGCGGGCCCCGCCAAGACCCCCGAGGGCTACGCCTCCGGCTCCTTCGGCCCGACGACGGCGGGCAGGATGGACTCCTACGTGGAGCAGTTCCAGGCGGCGGGCGGTTCCAAGGTCATGCTCGCCAAGGGCAACCGCTCGAAACAGGTCACCGACGCCTGTGACGCGCACGGCGGCTTCTACTTGGGCTCGATCGGCGGCCCCGCCGCGCGCCTCGCCCAGGACTGCATCAAGAAGGTCGAGGTCGTCGAGTACGAGGAGCTCGGCATGGAGGCGGTGTGGAAGATCGAGGTGGAGGACTTCCCGGCCTTCATCGTGGTCGACGACAAGGGCAACGACTTCTTCCAGAACCCGGCCCCGGAGCCGACGTTCACGTCCATCCCGGTGCGGGGTCCGGGCCTGGCGTGATCCTTTGAGGGGCGCGGGGAACTGCGCGACCAGCCACGACGCACCCGCGGCGTAGGACGCGCAGTTCCCCGCGAAGGCGGGCTCCTAGGCGAACCGCTGGTTCGCCGCCCCCGTGCACTTCTGGAGCCTGAGCGGCTCCTTGGCTCCCGCGAGGGTCAGGCAGAGCCCGGCGTCGGCGGCCGGCCGAAGCGTCCCCGCCTCGCGCACGAACTTCTGGTTTCCGCCGCCGTGGCAGTTCCAGAGCGTGACCGCGGTGCCTTCCTTGTACGCGCTGTCGGGCACGTCGAGGCAGCGGTCCTGGGTCAGCCCCGTGTGCAGCGACCGCTGCCCGCCGGACCCGCCGTCGTACCACCACGTCTGGTTGCGGTTGCCGGTGCAGTCCCAGCCCTGGACCTTGGTGCCGTTACGGCTCTTGGACGCGTCGACGTCCACGCACGTCCCCGTGCCCGCGTTCCTGAGCGGCTTGTACGCGTCGTCCCAACCGCCCGGATAGAGCTTCGGGCTGCCCGTGCTCGCCGGGTCCGCGCAACCGGCTTCGCTGAGGCCGGAGTCGTAGATCTGCGTCAGGCAGGAGGCGAAGGCGGCGTGGCCGCGGGCGTTGGGGTGGAAGGACTGGCGGACCGAGTTGGAGTCCGGCGGGAAGGGGTTGGAGAGGTCCACGTAGAGACCGCGCGCCCAGGTGTCCTCCATGCAGACCTCATGGCCGTGGAAGAGGCGGGAGTTGTCGAGGTAGGTCGCGCCCGCGGCCTTGACCGCCTTGCGCATGCCGGTCTCGAAGGTGGGGACGGCGTAGTTGCGGCCCCACTCGGTGTCGGAGTCGTAGCCGAGACCGCCGCACGCCAGCTTGCCGGGGAACTTGGGGTTGTCCCGGAAGTCGGGGCCGATCGGGCTCGGATAGCCCATGACGACCAGCTTGTAGTCGTCGCCCGCGTATCCCGCGTCCCTCATGACGGTCTTCAGGTCGCGGACGGACTGCTCGACCTTGGGCACCAGCGCGTCGACCCGCGCCTGCCAGCCCGCCGTGTACTTGCCCGCGCAGGCGCCCTGGCTGAGCAGGAAACGCGTCACGCAGTCGGTCATCACGGGCGCGAACTGAAGGTCGTCGTTGGCGCCGATGACGAGCAGCACCGCCTTGATCTTCGTGTTGCGCGCCTTGACGGCGAGGTTGTCGCTCTGCACGAGCTCGTCGGGGTACTGCTTCTGACCGCCGATCCTGATGTTGACGGTCTGCGCCCCCGAGCAGGCGACGTTGTACGTCTCGTCCGCGGGGATGCCGGTGCGGTGGATCGCGGCGTCCGGGGAGCGGTGGCACCAGTTGTCGGGGCCGTCGGTGCCGGGTTCGTACGTCCCGACGCCCTCCCCCGAGATCTCGCTGTCGCCGAGCGAGATGAGCCCGGTCTTCCGGTCGGCGAGCGGGCGCTCGGCCGGGTCGCCGTAGAGCTCGGTGGCCTCGGCGGCCCGGATCTTCTCCAGGTCCGGCGATAGGGGCGTGGAAGTGGGTGCGACGCTCCCGCGGTCCTTGCCGTCCGCCCGGCCGTCCGCCGCCTGGGCGGGTGTGCCCGCCACGGTGCCGAGCACCGCCGCCATCGCCACGGCCGCCGCGAACATACATCGCGGACTGCCCCGGCGGCCCTGTCTGGTGCGCTTCATTGCGCCTCCCCGGTTGGTGTTACCCACGGTTTTACTGGTGAGTAAGAGCTCGGGGAATACCTAGAACAAGACAAGTGCTCAACTTTTCAGCGAGGTCTGACGGAGAGGTAGGTTCGAGGCATGACCAGCGACGCCAGCGCAAGCGCAAGCGGTGAGTACCGGATCGAACACGACTCCATGGGCGAGGTGCGGGTTCCCGAACACGCCAAGTGGCGGGCGCAGACGCAGCGGGCGGTGGAGAACTTCCCCGTCTCCGGGCAGCGCCTGGAGCGCGCGCACATCGCCGCGCTCGCCCGGGTCAAGGCGGCGGCCGCGAAGGTCAACGCGGATCTCGGGGTGCTCGACAAGGACATCGCCCAGGCGATCGTGGACGCGGCGGGCGAGGTGGTCGAGGGTCGCTGGGACGACCACTTCCCCGTGGACGTCTTCCAGACCGGCTCCGGCACGTCGTCCAACATGAACACCAACGAGGTCCTCGCGACGCTGGCCTCCGAGCGCCTCGGCCGCAGCGTCCACCCGAACGACCACGTGAACGCGTCCCAGTCGTCGAACGACGTCTTCCCCTCCTCGATCCACATCGCGGCCACCGGCGCCGTGACCCAGGACCTGATCCCCGCGCTCGAACATCTGGCGACCGCCCTGGAGCGGAAGTCGGCGGAGTTCGCCGATGTGGTGAAGTCCGGGCGCACGCACCTGATGGACGCCACCCCCGTGACCCTGGGCCAGGAGCTCGGCGGGTACGCCGCCCAGGTGCGCTACGGCGTGGAGCGGCTCAACGCCTCGCTGCCCCGCCTCGCCGAACTGCCGCTCGGCGGCACGGCGGTGGGCACCGGGATCAACACTCCGCCCGGTTTCTCGGCGGCCGTGATCGACGAAGTGGCACGGGCCACGGGGCTTCCGCTCACCGAGGCCAGGGACCACTTCGAGGCCCAGGGCGCGCGCGACGGCATCGTCGAGACCAGCGGGCAGCTGCGGACGATCGGCGTCGGCCTCACGAAGATCGCCAACGACCTGCGCTGGATGGCTTCGGGCCCGCGGACCGGCCTCGCCGAGATCAACCTGCCCGATCTGCAGCCCGGTTCCTCGATCATGCCGGGAAAGGTGAATCCGGTCATCCCGGAAGCGGTGCTCATGGTCGCCGCGCAAGTCACCGGCAATGACGCGACGGTGGCCGCCGCGGGCGCCGCCGGCAACTTCGAGCTGAATGTGATGCTGCCGGTCATCGCCAAGAACGTCCTGGAGTCCGTGCGGCTCCTCGCCAATGTCTCGCGGCTCCTCGCCGACCGTACGGTGGACGGAATCACCGCGAATGCCGAGCGGGCCAGGGAGTACGCCGAGTCCTCGCCCTCCGTGGTCACTCCGCTGAACAAGTACATCGGCTACGAGGAGGCGGCGAAGGTCGCCAAGAAGTCCCTCGCCGAGCGGAAGACCATCCGGGAGGTCGTCCTGGAAGGCGGGTACGTCGAGCGGGGCACGCTCACCCTGACGCAGCTGGACGAGGCCTTGGACGTTCTGCGGATGACGCATCCATAGGCTGTTTTCCTTTACGCCCGGACAAGTTCTGAGAACCTTGTCCGGGCGCCGACTAATATCTGTGCATGACAGACCTCACCACGCCGCCAACGACGAGCAGCGAGACAGCACGCTGGGCCCCCGGCTCCCACGTCCTGTGGCGGTACAAGGAGAACGCCGGGAACGGCATTCACATCTGCCGGCCCGTCACGGTCGTGCGGGACACGGAAGAACTCCTCGCCGTCTGGTTGGCCCCCGGCACCGAATGCGTGAAGCCCGTCATGGCCGACGGGACTTCCGTTCACCAAGAGCCGCTCGCCACCCGCTACACGAAGCCTCGCGCCCTGCGCAGGGACCGCTGGTTCGGCACCGGCGTGCTGAAGCTGGCCCGCCCCGCGGAGCCGTGGTCGGTGTGGCTCTTCTGGGACCCGGGATGGCGGTTCAAGAGCTGGTACGTGAATCTCGAGGAGCCACGGGCCCGTTGGGCCGGAGGCATTGATTCCGAGGATCACTTTCTGGACATCTCCGTGCGGCCGGACCGGACGTGGCAGTGGCACGACGAGGACGAGTTCTCCCAGGCCCAGCGGGCCGGTCTGATGGGCGCCGGAAAGGCACGGGAAGTGCGGGCGGCCGGGCAGGCCGCCATCGAGGTGATCCGCTCCTGGGGGCAGCCCTTTTCGGACAACTGGCCGCACTGGCGCCCCGATCCGGACTGGGCGATTCCAGCCCTTCCGGACGACTGGGACCGCACGCCCGCGCATGTGACGTCATGAGACCCTTGATGCGCCCCCATGGTTCAAACGTAGGATCGTCCTCCGCAAGGGCGCACAGCAGCAACTCAGCAGCAACTCCCTGAGCTTGCGCGTTGCCTGACAGGATGTCATCGAAGGGCGGCAGTACGTGAGCGAGGCGAGCGAGTTCGACGGGTACGGCGGGCCATCCGGCCCGCTGCCCGACCGGACGGGCCAGGCCGAGGCCTTCGACGCCATCGGCAGGCAGTACGACGATGCCTTCCCCCACAAGGACGGGCAGGTGGCCGCGGGCCGCAGGCTCGCCGAGGCGCTGCCCCCCGGGTCCAGGGTGCTCGACGTGGGCTGTGGCACCGGCGTCCCGACCTCCCGGCAACTCGCCGACGCCGGGCACCTCGTCCTCGGCATCGACCTCTCGTCGGGCATGCTCGATCTCGCCAGGAAGAACGTGCCGGCGGACCACGCCGATTTCCGGCAGCTCGACGTGGCGGCGTTGCGCGCCGAAGGCCCGGACGGCGTCGGGACGTTCGACGGGATCGCGGCATTCTTCGCGCTCCTGATGCTGCCGCGCGCCGAAATCCCGTACGCTCTGCGGCTGCTGCACGGACTGCTGCGCCCCGGCGGCCTGCTCGCGCTGTCCATGGTCGAGGCCGACCTGGACGACGCGGGAATTCCGTTCCTGGGGCACACAATCCGGGTATCCGGTTACCTGCGGGAGGAACTGCGGCAGGTCGTGCGTGACGCGGGCTTCGACATCCTCGACGAGGACACGTACTCCTACGCCCCGGCGAGCACCGATGTACCACCCGAGCACCAGCTCTTTATGCACTGCCGACGCGGCTGACCAACGTAGCCACCGGACACCAAGGCGCAGCCCCGGACGGACGGATTCGAAACGCGTGACGGAGCACTCCATCCCCGACGAGGGCCGACAGCCCCGAGCTGCCCGGCCCGCCGCCCCCGCGGACCCCCGCGGGGCACAGGCGCGTGCCCAAAAGGCGCGGAACACCCCGGGCGCGGCCGCTCTCCCCGCACAGGCCCAGGCCCGTACGAGCGACTGCACCGCGAACCCGAGCGACGAGCACTCCCAGCCGTCCGGGCTCCCCGGACAGCAGCCCGGCCCGCACCGACCGCGCCCCGACCAGGGGACCGGGCAGGACGGCGGGCAAGGCGACGCGCACGACGGCGGACACGACAAGCCCGACGGCGTCCCCCCGGGCGCCCCCGGCGGTGAGGAGCGGCGTACGGGACAGCCACGGCCCGCGGGCTCCGGCCCCGCGGCGATGCGGCGTGACGGCGACCGGCTGCGCTTCGTGGGCGCCGCGACCCGGCGCATCGCCCGCGGCATCGACCTGGACGAGATCGTCATGGGCCTGTGCCGGGCCACGGTGCCGACGTTCTCCGACGCGATACTGGTCTATCTGCGCGACCCGCTGCCGGTCGGCGAGGAGCGGCCCAGCGGTGCGCTCATCCTGCGGCTGCGCCGCACCGACCGGCTGCGCTCGATCGAGGAAGGCGCGGAGGACCCCGACACCGAGGGCGGCAGCCCCCTGCCCGCCCTCCAGGTGCAGACCGACCTGGTGAACACCGCCGAGCTGTGCGAGGTGCGCCCCGGCGGCGCCCTCGCCGAGGTTCTGCGTGGTGTGCGCCCGGTCTTCGCCGACGCCCCCGCGGCCCGCGCCGCCCTGCCCGAACTGCTCGGCGAGGGACGGACGGTGCCCTCGGGCCAGCGGACGATCCTCGCGCCGCTGCGGGGCAGACGCCGGGTGATCGGCGCAGCGGTGTTCCTGCGCCGCCCCGACCGGCCCGCGTTCGAGAACGACGACCTGCTCGTCGCCGCCCAACTGGCCACGCACAGCGCGCTCGGCATCGACAAGGCGGTGCTGTACGGCCGCGAGGCGTACATCGCCGACGAGCTGCAGCGCACGATGCTGCCCGAGACCCTGCCGCGCCCGACCGGCGTCCGCCTCGCGTCCCGCTATCTCCCGGCCGCCGAGACGGCCCGGGTCGGCGGCGACTGGTACGACGCGATTCCGCTGCCCGGCAGCCGGGTCGCGCTCGTCGTGGGCGATGTCATGGGGCACTCCATGACATCGGCGGCGATCATGGGCCAGCTGCGGACGACCGCACAGACCCTGGCCGGGCTCGACCTGCCGCCCCAGGAGGTCCTGCACCACCTGGACGAGCAGGCCCAGCGGCTCGGCTCGGACCGCATGGCGACCTGCCTCTACGCGGTCTACGACCCGGTCGCGCACCGCATCACCATCGCCAACGCCGGTCATCCGCCGCCCGTCCTGCTGCACCTGGGCGGTCGCGCGGAGGTCCTGCGGGTCCCGCCGGGCGCCCCCATCGGCGTGGGCGGCGTCGACTTCGAGGCCGTGGAGCTGGACGCGCCCGCGGGCGCCACGCTGCTGCTCTACACGGACGGTCTCGTCGAGTCCCGGCTGCGTGACGTGTGGACGGGCATAGAGCAGCTGCGCGAACGCCTCGCAGCCACCGCCCAGTTGACGGGCCCTGACCATCCGCCGCCCCTTGAGGCCCTGTGCGACGACGTGCTCGACATGCTCGGCCCCGGCGACCGGGACGACGACATCGCGCTGCTCGCCGCCCGCTTCGACGGCATCGCGCCGAGCGACGTCGCGTACTGGTTCCTGGAGCCGGAGGACGCCACGCCCGCCCGCGCCCGGCGCCTGGCCCGCAGCGCCCTGGAGCGCTGGGGCCTCGAAGAGCTGACCGATTCCCTGGAGTTGCTTGTCAGCGAGGTCGTGACGAACGCCGTGCGGTACGCGTCGCGCCCCGTGACGCTGCGCCTGTTGCGTACGGACGTGCTGCGCTGCGAGGTCGGCGACGACGTGCCGCAGCTGCCGAGGTTGCGGCAGGCGCGGGCCACGGATGAGGGCGGTCGGGGGCTCTACCTGGTCAACCGCCTTGCCCGGCGGTGGGGTGCGACCCGGCTCAGCACCGGGAAGGTGGTGTGGTTCGAGCTGAACCACAGCTGAGCGCGGAGCAGTTCACGGCGAAGGCCCCGGAAGCGTGTGCTTCCGGGGCCTTCGCCGTGCCAGGTGTCCCTCAGTCCCTGCCGGGCCGTCCGTTCGGGTTCTCCGGGATCTCGATGGAGTCCGTCGGGTCCGGCTCCTCCGGGTCCCCCGTCGGCGACCCCGTGGTCGGGTCGTCCGTCGGCGGCTCGGTCGTCGGGGTCTCGGTCGGCTTGTCCGTCGTCGGGTCGTCCGTCGGCGGCTTCGTCGTCGGGTCCTCGGTCTCCGAGGGCTCCTCCGTCGGCTCCTTGGGGGCCTGCGTGGTCGGCTCCGGGGGCGGCGCGACGGCCGCGCCCATGGAGGTGTCCAGGTTGAACTCGCTGGGTGAGCCCATCGCGTCGAAGGTGTACGCCGCCCAGATCTGCGCCGGGAAGCTGCCGCCGTCAACGCGCGGCAGACCGCCCGCGCCCTTCATGGAGACCTGCTTGCTCTCCTCGGCCGTGCCGGCCGCGCCCTCGCCGAACAGGCCGACGGAGGTGACCAGCTTCGGCGTGTAACCGGTGAACCAGGCCGACTTGTTGTCGTCGGACGTACCGGTCTTGCCCGCCACGTCCTGCACGGGGCTGCGCACCGCGCGGCCCGTTCCGTCGTCGACCACGCCGGTCAGGACCGAGGTGAGCGAGTCGGCGGTGCCGCGCTCGACGACCTGCTCGCCGATCGGGTCCGGCAGCTCGATCGAGCGGTCCTTGTGCTCGACGGAGGCCACGATCTGTGGCGTGACCTTCTTGCCGTGGTTGTCGAGCGTCGCGTAGACGCCCGCCATCTCCAGCGGGCTCGCGCCCATGGTGCCCAGGGTCTGGGCGGGCACGGCGGGCAGATCCTCGACGTCCATGCCGAGCTTGCCCGCGGTCTCCAGGACGTCGTCCATGCCGACGTCCACGCCCATCTGCGCGAAGACGGAGTTGATGGACTTGTTCATCGCCTTCTGGACGGTGACCTGGCCGTAGCTCTTGTCGTCCTCGTTCGGCGGCGCGAAGGCGACGTCGCTGCCCTTGACCGGGCGCTCGCTGGTGCCGTCGTAGACCGTGCTCGCCGTGATCGGCTGGCCGGACTGCGTCGTGGCGCCGTTCTCCAGGGCCGCGGCGAGGATCAGCGGCTTGAAGGTGGAGGCCGGCTGGTAGTCACGCCGGGTGGCGTTGTTCGTGTAGTGCTTGACGTAGTCCTCGCCGCCGTACATGGCGAGGACCTTGCCGGTCTTGGGGTCGACGGACGCGGCGCCCGCCTGCACCCGGGCGTCGGCCTTGCGCTTGTCGGGGTCGAGCTGCTTGTTCAGCTTCTTGTCGACGGCCTTCTCGAGCTGCTGCTGCTTCTTCTTGTCGATGTTGAGCGTGATCGTGTAGCCGCCCGCGTCGAACTGCTCCTCGCTGAGGTGACCGGCCTTCATGACCTCGGCCTTGGCCTCCTTCACGAGATAACCGGTCTGGCCCTCCAGGCCGGGCGCCGCCTTGGGAGCCTCCGGCTTGTCGAACGTCAGGCCCTCGCGCTCGCTCGCCGACAGCCAGTTCTCCTCGACCATGTTGTCGAGCACGTAGTTCCAGCGGGCCTTGACCAGCTTCTTGCTGGCGGGCGTGGCGGAGGTGTAGTCGTACTGGCTCGGGGCCTGGAGGAGGGCTGCGAGGTAGGCGCCCTGCGTGACGTTCAGCTTCTCGGCGTCGATGCCGTAGTACGCCTGGGCGGCGGCCTGGATGCCGTAGGCGCCGCGGCCGTAGTAGCTGGTGTTGATGTACCCGGCGAGGATCTTGTCCTTGCTGCTGTTCTGGTCCACCTTCAGCGAGATGACCAGCTCCCTGAACTTACGGGTCACCGTCTGGTCCTGCGTCAGGTAGTAGTTCTTGACGTACTGCTGGGTGATCGTCGAGCCGCCCTGCTTGCCCTTGCCGGTGACGGTGTTGATCAGGCCGCGGGCCGTGCCCTTGAAGTCGACGCCCTTGTCCTTGTAGAAGGACTTGTTCTCGGCGGCCACGAACGTGCGCTGGACCTTCTTGGGCACCTTGGCCAGGTCGACGACCTCGCGGTTCAGCTCGCCGGTCCTGGCGATGACATCGCCGTTCTTGTACTTGTAGACGTTGCTCTGGAGCTTGGCCGCGGCGTTGCCCTCGGGCACGTCGACCATCATGTAGAGGACGACGAAGCCGAGCATGCCGAGCAGGCAGAGCCCGAAGAACGTCCCGAGTATCTTCTTCAGCGTGAAGAAGCGGCGTATGCCCGTGCGCTTGGGTTTGCCGCCGCCGGCAGGGCGTACGCGCGCTGCCCGGCGCGCACCGCGCTGCCGCGCCTGTCGCTCTTCCGCTCGGCCCATGGCTCTGAGTGCTCCGCTTCCGTCTAGTCCTCATGCGTACGTCGAGTCAGCTCATGAAGCTAACACCGCACCCTGGGACAAACTCCTGCCGATCCGGTCTTTTCCGGACGTGACAATGAGCACCTGCCCTTGTGTACCGACGAACACGAGCCTCAGAAGGTTGCCCGAACCTCGAACCTGTGAGCTCCCCGTGACAGCTATACATGCCACGTATACACACCGTGTAGAGTGCTCCGCATGTCCATCGGTCACACCCTCCTCGGCCTCCTTGAGTCGGGCCCGCGCCACGGCTACGACCTCAAGCGCACCTTCGACGAGAAGTTCGGGCACGACAAACCCCTGCACTACGGGCAGGTCTACTCGACCATGTCCCGCCTCCTGAAGAACGGCCTCGTCGAGGTCGACGGCATAGAGGCGGGCGGCGGTCCCGAGCGCAAGCGGTACGCGATCACCGAGGCCGGCATCACCGATGTCGAGCGCTGGCTCGCCACCCCCGAGAAGCCCGAGCCCTACCTCCAGTCGACCCTCTACACGAAGGTCGTCCTCGCACTCCTCACCGAGCGCGACGCCTCGGAGATGCTCGACGCCCAGCGCGCCGAACACCTGCGCCTGATGCGCATACTCACCGACCGCAAACGCAAGGGCGACCTCGCCGACCAGCTGATCTGCGACCACGCCCTCTTCCACCTCGAAGCCGATCTGCGCTGGCTGGAACTCGCCGCCGCGCGCCTCGGCAAGCTCGCCCAGGAGGTCCGCTCCGCATGACCCCCGCCGGTTCCCTTCTCACCGCCTCCGGGCTCCGCAAGGCGTACGGTCCGACCACCGCGCTCGACGACGCCGAGTTCTCCATCCACCCCGGCGAGGTCGTCGCCGTGATGGGACCCTCCGGCTCAGGCAAGTCCACGCTCCTGCACTGCCTCGCGGGGATCGTCAAGCCCGACGCCGGCTCCATCACCTACAACGGCCGTGAGCTCACCGGCCTGCCGGACGCCACGCTGAGCGCCCTGCGCCGCAGCGAGTTCGGCTTCGTCTTCCAGTTCGGGCAGCTCGTCCCCGAGCTGACGTGCGTGGAGAACGTCGCGCTTCCGCTGCGGCTCAACGGCGCCAGGCGCAAGGACGCCGAGGCGACCGCCCGTACCTGGCTGGAGCGCCTGGAGGTCGAGGACGTCGCCGCCAAGCGGCCCGGCGAGGTCTCCGGCGGGCAGGGCCAGCGCGTCGCCGTGGCCCGCGCGCTCGCCACGAGCCCGCGCGTGCTCTTCGCCGACGAACCCACCGGCGCCCTGGACTCCCTCAACGGCGAGCGCGTCATGGAGCTGCTCACCGACGCCGCCCGCTCGACGAACGCCGCCGTGGTCCTGGTCACGCACGAGACGCGGGTCGCCGCCTACTCCGACCGCGAGATCGTCGTACGCGACGGCAGGTCACGGGACATGGAGCGCGCGATATGAGTCTCGACGCGCGCACCAGGGCCGAGACGGCGCCCCGGCCGCCGCTCGCCGACGCCACCGCGGCTGTGTCCAAGGGGGGACCCCGCGCCTTCGTCCGCGACCTCGCCATGGGCATCCGCTTCGCCGTCGGCGGCGGCCGTGAGGGCTGGACCCGCACCCTCCTGACGGCGGTCGGCGTCGGCCTCGGCGTGGCCCTGCTGCTCGGCGCCGCGTCCGTGCCCACGCTGCTCCAGCACCGCGAGGACCGCTCGGTGGCCCGCTCGGCGGAGGACCAGTTCTCGGGCAAGAAGGTCGAGCGGTCGGACTCCACGGTCCTCCAGCGCGACGTCCCCACCGACTTCCGCGACGCGACGGTGAGCGGCCGCGTGCTGCGCGCCGACGGCGCCCACCCGGCCCTGCCGCCCGGCCTCACGAAGATCCCGGCGGACGGCGAGATGGTCGCCTCACCCGCCCTGCGTGAACTCCTGGACAGCTCCGAGGGCGCCCTCCTGAAGGAGCGCTTCGGCGAGTACCGGGTCACGGGCACCATCGGCGACGCGGGCCTGACCAACCCCAGGGAGCTCTACTACTACGCGGGCTCCGACGCCCTCACCCCGGCCAGGGGCGGCCACCGCGTGGCCGACTTCGGCTTCAAGGAGCCCGCGGAACCCCTGGACCCGATGCTGATCGTCCTCGTGGTCCTGATCTGCGTGGTCCTGCTCACCCCGGTGATCATCTTCATCGGTACGGCGGTCCGCTTCGGCGGTGACCGGCGCGACCGGCGTCTTGCCGCGCTGCGTCTGGTCGGCGCCGACGCCCACAGCGTGCGGCGGATCGCGGCGGGCGAGGCCCTGTGCGGCGCGCTGCTCGGCCTTGCGCTCGGCGGTCTGTTCTTCCTGGGCGTGCGCGAGGTGATCGGCACCCTCGACGGGTGGAAGATCAGCGCCTTCCCCTCCGACGTGGTGCCGGTGCCCGGCCTCGCCGTCCTCATCCTGCTCGCCGTGCCGGTCACCTCCGTCCTGGTGACGCTGATCTCGCTGCGGGCCGTCTCCATCGAGCCGCTGGGCGTCGTGCGGAGCACCAAGCCGCGCAAACGCCGCGTGTGGTGGCGCGTCGTGATGCCGCTCGTCGGTCTCGGCATCCTGCTCGCAGCGGGCCGGGTCGGCGGTGACTACGCCCCGCCGGTCTTCGCCATCGGCGCCGGCGCGACGCTCACCCTGGTGGGCCTTGCGGTGCTGCTGCCCTGGCTCGTCGAGACCAGCGTGGCGCGGCTGCGCGGCGGCGGACCCGTGCCCTGGCAACTCGCCACCCGAAGGCTCCAGTTGAGCAGCGGTACGGCGGCGCGAGCGGTCAGCGGCATCACGGTCGCGGTGGCGGGCGCCATCGCCCTGCAGATGCTGTTCGTCGCGATGCACGACGACTTCAACACGACGACGGACAGCGACCCCGGCCGGGCCAAGATCTCGGTCCGCGCGGACGTCGGCGACGGTGCCCTCGCAGGGCGGATGATCGAGAAGTTCCGCGCCACCAAGGGCGTCAAGAACGTCATCGCCACGACCACCTCGTACGTCGTACGGCCGGGCAAGCTGGAGAGCGGCGAGGACTTCCGGCCCCTGACGGAGCTGACGGTCGGCACCTGCGCGAACCTGCGCGAGCTGGCCCGCATCGGCTCGTGCCGGGACGGCGACACCTTCGTCGTGCACACCGGCAACAAGAGGCTGAACGCGTGGGTCGACAAGTCGGCCCGCCCCGGCAAGCCCATCGACCTGAGCGTCGACAGCTGGGACGACCCCGGCAAGCGGCACATCCCCTGGACGCTGCCCGCCGACTCCCGCACGGTCAAGGCCCGCCCCGACCCGGGCGGCGACCTGCACGACGGCATCTACGCGACGCCCGGCGCGATCGACATGTCCAAGATGAAGGACGCCTCGACGACGGCGATGATCCAGGTGGACCCGAAGTCCCCGGACGCCGAGGAGTACATCCGCAACACCGCGGCCCACGTCGACCCGTTCCTCCAGGTGATGACGCTGCGGGCGGTCGAACGCGACAAGCAGTACGCCACCATCCAGACCGGCCTGCAGATCGGCGCGATGGCCACGATGGCGCTGATCGCCGCGTCCATGCTCGTCTCGATGATCGAGCAACTGCGGGAGCGCAAGCGCCTCCTCGCCGCCCTCACCGCGTTCGGCACCCGCCGCGCGTCGATGGCGTGGTCGATCCTCTGGCAGACCGCGATCCCGGTCGCGATCGGCCTGGCGCTCGCCGTGGCGGGCGGGCTCGGCCTCGGCTGGGTCATGGTCCGCATGATCCAGAAGTCGGTCACCGACTGGTGGCTCTTCGCTCCCCTGACGGTCGCGGGAGCCGCACTCGTCGCCGTGGTGACGCTGCTCAGCCTGCCGCCGCTGTGGCGCATGATGCGCCCGGACGGCCTGCGTACGGAGTAACTCGCCCGCCAGGGCGGTACGTTGCCGGTGCGGGGTCACACCACCCGCACCGGCAACGGCTTCACGGCCCCCCGCATCGCGGCGGCCAGCGCCTCGTACTCCGCGGCCCGCGCGGCCCCCGTACGCATCGCGAGGGCGATCCGCCGGGTCGGCGCCGGGTCCGCGAAGTACCCGGTGAGCAGTTGATTGCTGCGGCTGGTCTCGACGCGGACGGCGGTGCGCGGGAGCAGCGTCACACCGAGCCCGCCGGCCACCAGCTGTACGAGGGTGGAGAGCCCTGCGGCCGTCGTGGTCACCGGGGCGTCCGCGCGCCCGGCCTCCCGGCAGATGTCCAGGGCCTGGTCGCGCAGGCAGTGCCCCTCGTCGAGCAGCAGCAGGTTCAGCTCGCGCAGGGCTTCGCGCGGGATTCCCTCGCGGCCGCCGAGCCAGTGGTCCAGCGGCGTGACGAGCACGAAGTCCTCGTCGAACAGAGGGAGTTCGGTGACGCCGGGCACGCCGAGCGGAACGGCGAGAAGCAGCAGGTCGAGCCGTCCGGCACCGAGCCCCTCGATCAGCGAGGAGGTCTGCTCCTCGTGCACCTGAAGGTCCAGATCCGGGTACTTCTCGTGGACGAGCCCGATGAGCGTGGGCAGCAGGTACGGCGCCACGGTCGGGATCACGCCGAGCCGCAGCGCCCCGGTGAACGGCGCGCGCACCGCGTCGGCCTCCTCCATCAGCGCCCCGACCTCTTCGAGCACGGCCCTGGCCCGCACCGCCAGGCGCTCACCGGCCGACGAGAGCAGCACCTTGCGCGTCGTACGCTCCAGCAGGGTGACACCGAGTGTCTCCTCCAGGGCGGACACGGCGCCGGAGAGCGCGGGCTGGCTCATCCCTATTGCTACCGCCGCGTCCCTGAAGTGCAGATGTTCGGCCACGGCCGCGAAGGCGCGCAGCTGCGCCAGGCTGGGCTGCTTGCCCCTATTTATGGCTCGCACTGATAGTCACCTCCGATCAACAGAACAGAGTGTAGCTATTTCCCGAATCAATGCACTCTGTGCCACGATCGACAGCAGTCCAACCCCCTGGAGCCCCTTACCCGGGTTCCGATGCTGCAAGGAGAGTCCGTGCTCACTGTCGGTGACAAGTTCCCCCAGTTCGATCTGACCGCCTGCGTCTCCCTGGAGAAGGGCGCCGAGTTCAAGCAGATCGACCACAAGACCTACGAGGGCAAGTGGAAGATCGTCTTCGCGTGGCCCAAGGACTTCACCTTCGTGTGCCCGACCGAGATCGCCGCCTTCGGCAAGCTGAACGACGAGTTCGCTGACCGCGACGCCCAGATCCTCGGCTTCTCCGGTGACTCCGAGTTCGTGCACCACGCCTGGCGCAAGGACCACCCGGACCTGACGGACCTGCCCTTCCCGATGATGGCCGACTCGAAGCACGAGCTCATGCGTGACCTCGGCATCGAGGGCGAGGACGGCTTCGCGCAGCGCGCCGTCTTCATCGTCGACCAGAACAACGAGATCCAGTTCACGATGGTGACCGCCGGTTCCGTGGGCCGTAACCCCAAGGAGGTCCTCCGGGTCCTCGACGCGCTCCAGACGGACGAGCTGTGCCCGTGCAACTGGACCTCCGGCGACGAGACCCTGGACCCGGTCGCGCTGCTCTCGGGCGAGTGAACGGAAGGTACTGACATGGCACTCGACGAACTGAAGTCCGCCGTACCGGACTACGCCAAGGACCTGAAGCTGAACCTCGGCTCGGTCATCGGCAACTCGGACCTGCCGCAGCAGCAGCTGTGGGGCACGGTGCTCGCCTGCGCGATCGCCTCCCGCTCCCCCAAGGTGCTGCGCGAGCTGGAGCCCGAGGCGAAGGCGAACCTCTCCCCCGAGGCGTACACCGCCGCCAAGTCGGCCGCGGCCGTCATGGCGATGAACAACGTCTTCTACCGCACGCGCCACCTCCTTTCGGACCCGGAGTACGGGACGATGCGGGCCGGCCTGCGGATGAACGTCATCGGTAACCCGGGCGTGGAGAAGGTCGACTTCGAGCTGTGGTCGCTCGCGGTCTCCGCGATCAACGGCTGCGGCCAGTGCCTCGACTCGCACGAGCAGGTGCTGCGCAAGGCCGGCGTGGACCGCGAGACGATCCAGGAAGCCTTCAAGATCGCCGCCGTGATCCAGGCGGTCGGCGTGACGCTGGACTCCGAGGGATTCCTGGCGTAGTCGCCTCGAGCCCAACTGAGCGGCCCCGCCCAGCTTCTGCTGGGCGGGGCCGTTCTGGGATGTCAGCCCGTCCGGCGTTTGAGGACGAACTCGGCGGAGCCGGTGATGACGGCAACCGTGGCCCCCGCGCCCAGTGGGTTTGTGGGAAGGGGCGGGGTCGGGGAAAGAAACGCCTGTGGTCTACGAACCCGCACCCGGCGACGGGGCGCGAGGTGGATCGACTGGGGCGACATCCACCGCCGTGGCCCCCCGCGGCTGCGGCGCCTGCTTCAAGGCGGCCTCGCGGGAGTACGCCCGCAGATAACCCACCACCGTGTTGGTGACGGCAACCAGCGGCACCGCGACGACCGCCCCGCCGATCCCGGCGACAAGACCGCCCGCGGCCACCGAAAGGACCACCGCGAGCGGATGCACCCGTACGGCACGGCCGAGGATGAACGGCTGCAGGATGTGCCCCTCGATCTGCTGCACGGCCAGGACCACGACCAGCGTCATCACACCGGTGAAGACGCCCTGGGTCACCAGTCCCACCACCACGGCGAGCGCGCCCGAGATGACCGCGCCCACCAGCGGGATGAACGCGAACAGGAAGATGAAGACGGCCAGCGGCACCGCCATCGGCACCCCGAGGAAGTAGATCCCGAGCCCGATGAAGATCGCGTCGATCAGAGCCACTATCACCGTGCCGCGCACATAGGCCGTCAGCGTGCGCCAGGCACGCGGCCCCGCGCCCGCGATGCCGGGCCGCGCGGGCGCCGGGACCAGCTTCAGGACCCACTGCCAGATGCGCTTGCCGTCGTACAGCAGGAACAGCGTCGAGAACATCGCGAGCAGGATGCCCGTCATGGCCTCCACGATGACGGTGACGCCTTCGAGGCCCGCCGACGTCAGTTCCTCCGTGTTCGCCCCGACCGCCTCGCGCAGGCTCTTGGCGATGTCGTTGATCTGGTCCTCGGTGACGTGGAACGGGCTGGTGAGCAGCCAGTTGCGCAGATCGTCGATGCCGTCCTGGACCTGACTGGAGAGCGTGTCCGCGTTGTCCATGACCTGCCAGACCACGAACCAGCCGACCAGGCCAATGATGACGAAGCCGAGCACGGCCGTCACGACCGTCGCGAGCCCCCGCGGCAGACCGAGCCGCCTGAGCCGGGCCACCGTCGGCTGGAGCATCGCGGTGATGAGCAGCGCCGCGATGAAGGCGAAGACGACGAGCTGCACGGCGCTGATCACCTTCATCAGCACCCAGAGCGTGCCCGCGAGCACGAGAAGACGCCAGCCGGCCTCGGCCGCGACCCGCATCCCCCACGGAACCGACGCGACGGGGTCGGGCCGTGCCGCGACGTCCGGGGCGTACGAGGGCGGGGCGGGCACGACCTGCTCCTCCGCGGACGCGTCGCCCTCGGCGGCGGCAGTCTCGTCGTCGTAGGACCGCCGCGAGGTCCTGATGCCGTCCTCAGGGTCGGAGTCGGGCTCGTCGCGCCCCATCCGCTCCCCCATCTGAGACAGCCCGGCACCTAGCCTGCCGATCCACCCTGGCACTCGCGACATGATCCGTCCTCTTCCCCCGTCTTGCCCCACCACTCCCTCCTGGAAGTTGTCGGGATGACCGTACACGGCTGAGACCCCCCACCGAAGGACGGTGAGGGGCCTCAGAAAGGTTGAGCGATACGCGGCTCAGTACCAGTTGTTCGCCTGCCAGAAGTCCCATGCTCCACACGGGCTTCCGTAGCGGTCGTTCATGTAGCCGAGGCCCCACTTGATCTGCGTGGCGGGGTTCGTCTGCCAGTCGGCACCGGCCGAGGACATCTTGGAACCGGGCAGCGCCTGGACGAGGCCGTAGGCACCCGAGGAGGGGTTACTGGCCTTGTAGTTCCAGGTGGACTCGTGGTTGACGATGTTGCTGAAGCACTGGAACTGGTCACCGGGGACCATCTGCCGTGCCATCGCCTGGACCTGCGAGACGGAGTACGAGGACTGCGGGGCGAAGTCCGAGGCGTCGCGCGCGGAAGAACGGCTGGCCTTGACCTCCGCCTTCTCCTCGCGCTCCTTCTTGGCGGCCGCCTTCTCGGCGGCCTCCGCCTTCTCGGCGGCCTTCTGCTTCGCGATCGCCGACTCGGCGGCCTTCTTGCGGGCCGCTTCTGCCGCGGACTTCTTCGCGGCCGTGTCCGCAGCCATGGCCTGTGCGTCGGCCTGCTGCGTCAGGGACGCGGTCTGCACCTGGGCCTGCTGACCCGCGGGGATGTCTGCGAGGAGAGTCGCGTCGCTTGCCGTCGCCTCGAAGTCGTTGTCATTCGAGGCGCCCGGGGTGCTGCCCGAGGCGACACCGACGACAGCGCCAACAGTGGTGACCGCGGTGGCGGATGCCACGGCGAATCCCCGGACCGAAATCCGGCTCACACGGTTTCCTTCCAGCATCGCCCGCTAGGTGACCTCGCGGACGCAATCTTGCCCCTGACGCTGGCCTCCGCTTGGTATCGGTCACGGGAGGCACGGGCCCGGTGGGCAACTCCCGTGACGGGAGCGCCTCGTGGTGCTCGGGCGGCATGCGACGGCCACTATGAAGTTCTGGTTTTCCTGTGTTGCCGTACCCCTGGGGGTACACGTGTGTCGCATGCGGGGCCTGACAGGACCCAGACTCTGCCCCAGCCGGATGCCGCAAGGCAATTCTCCGTGCCGTGTGAAAGCTCACACCTCGTTTGCCCCAGGAGTTTTTCGGAAAAGGGCGGACGCCAAGACGCCGCCCGGCTAAGCTCCTTCGCTTCGCCGGGCGGCGCCAACTACCGCGTAACCAGGGTGAACTGGTCAGATCTGGCCGTCCTCCAGCATTTCGGTCACGAGCGCCGCGATCGGCGAACGCTCGGAGCGGGTGAGCGTGACGTGGGCGAAGAGCGGATGGCCCTTCAGCTTCTCCACGACGGCAACTACCCCGTCGTAGCGACCCACTCGGAGGTTGTCGCGCTGGGCGACGTCATGGGTCAGCACGACCCGGGAGTTCGCCCCGATCCTGGACAGAACGGTCAAAAGGACGTTCCGTTCCAGGGATTGGGCCTCGTCGACGATCACGAACGCGTCGTGCAGCGAGCGCCCGCGGATATGGGTGAGAGGGAGCACTTCGAGCATGCCGC
Source organism: Streptomyces sp. NPDC033177 (assembly GCF_055577715.1). Taxonomy (NCBI): domain Bacteria; kingdom Bacillati; phylum Actinomycetota; class Actinomycetes; order Kitasatosporales; family Streptomycetaceae; genus Streptomyces; species Streptomyces sp. NPDC033177. Next base: position 74,252 of record NZ_JBVIPS010000005.1, read on the forward strand.
GCGCCGTCACCTCCTCGATGACCGCCTTGCCCGCGACCGAGCCCAGCGTGTCGAAGACCGCCTGGGCCCAGGGGCCCATCTTCTCGGCCTCGGTGCCGGGCAGATAGCCGAGCTCCTGCCCGCCCACCGCGTACAGCGGCCGGAAGACCATCACCTTCTGGTGCTGGCGGCGCTCGAGGACCGCCTCAAGTCCCGCGCAGAGCGCCAGAGCCGACTTGCCGGTGCCCGCCCGGCCGCCCATCGACAGGATGCCGATGTCCGGATCGAGCAGCAGATCCAGCGCGATGCGCTGTTCCGCACTCCTCCCCTTGAGGCCGAAGGCCTCCCGATCACCGCGTACGAGACGGATGTTGCCCTCGGCCGTGACCCGGCCCAGCGCCTTGCCCTTCTCGGACTGGATGGTGAGACCCGTGTGGACGGGCAGGTCGGCCGCCTCCGGTACGTGCAGGGTCTCCTCCTCGAAGAGAAGGTCGACCTGTTCGCCGGAGAGGGTCAGTTCGGACATTCCGGTCCAGCCGGAGTCCGTGATGGCGAGCTCGGCGCGGTACTCCTCCGCGAGGAGGCCGACCGAGGACGCCTTGATCCTCAGGGGCAGATCCTTCGACACGACGGTGACGTCGTATCCCTCTGCCTGGAGGTTGCGCGCTACGGCGAGAATCCGTGAGTCGTTGTCCCCCAACCGGTAGCCGGCCGGGAGCACGCCGGGATCGGAGTGGTTGAGCTCGACGCGCAGCGTGCCGCCCAGGTCGCCGATCGGGATCGGCGCGTCCAGGCGACCGTGCCTGACCCGGCAGTCGTCCAGCAGGCGCAGGGCCTGCCGGGCGAAGTAGCCGAGCTCGGGATGGTGCCGCTTCGCCTCGAGCTCCGTGACCACGACGACGGGAAGCACGACTTCGTGCTCGTCGAAGCGGTACATGGAGTTCGGGTCAGCGAGCAGAACGCTGGTGTCGAGAACATAGGTGCGCCTGTCGGGCATGCGGCGCTTTGTGCTGGTCACCACGGAAGGACGTACCCCCTCGGATGAGGTCGGGGAGCGACGGGAAGGATGCCGGGAGAAGTCCGGACCGGTCTCGTGCCGCATGCGCGGGCCGAGCTCCGGCCCTCCACTTCGCCCGTACTCACCGCACGGTCGTCCTGGTGCAAAGGGCCTCCCGGGCGGACGGCCCCATGCCGCCCGCTGAGATACGACATCCGTGAATCGGATGTCGACCTGGAAGGCTTATTCCCTCGAACACGCGCAGCCATGCCAGGGCATATGACGGCGCGTCCGTGAACTCTGGGTTACTCACGCCTCACCGACGTGCGCACCTCGCGTGCCGCGTGGGGCGTCAGCCGCCGTAGCGCCGGTGCCTGGCCGCGTAATCACGCAGCGCACGAAGGAAGTCGACCTTGCGGAAGGCCGGCCAGAAGACTTCACAGAAGTAGTACTCGGAATGGGCCGACTGCCAGAGCATGAAGCCGGACAGGCGCTGCTCACCACTCGTTCGGATCACCAGGTCGGGGTCCGGCTGGCCGCGGGTGTAGAGGTGCTTGGAGATCAGGTCGACGTCGACGGTCTCGGCGACGTCCTCCAGGCTCGTGCCCTTGTCCGCGTGGTCCAGGATCAGCGAGCGGACCGCGTCGGCGATCTCCTGCCGGCCGCCGTACCCGACGGCCACGTTGACCAGTATTCCCTTGTTGCCGTGAGTGGCCTGCTCGGCTTCCTTCAGGACGGCCTGGGTGCGGGAGGGGAGGAGGTCCATCGTGCCCACGTGGTGCACGCGCCAGCGGCCGTCGCCGGCGAGGCTGCGGACCGTGTCCTCGATGATGCCGAGGAGCGGGATGAGCTCCTGCTCGGGGCGGTCGAAGTTGTCCGTCGACAGCATCCACAGGGTGACGACCTCGACGTCCGTCTCGGCACACCAGCCGAGGAACTCCTCGATCTTGTACGCACCCGCCTGATGGCCCTGTTCGGTGGTCCCGCCGGATGCCTTCGCCCAGCGCCTGTTGCCGTCGAGGATGACCCCGATGTGCTTGGGCACCTGATCGTGGTCGAGGCGGCCTTCCACCCGGCGTGCGTAAAGTCCGTACACCAGGTCGCGCAGGTTCACTTCTGTCAGCCCCTCCATGCAGATGGCAGTCCCCGAAGGCGAAAGCCTACCGCTGTGAGGGCGGGGTTCCGCCCTCGGGTAACGCGGTCCTCCGCCTGCCGGTGACGCGGGACCGACCCTCGGAAGTTGCATGGCTGAAGTAGCTTCATACCCATGAACGACACGTCTCTGTACCAAGCGGCAGCGGACCGTTACGACGCCATGGAGTACCGGCGCACGGGCCGCAGCGGCCTGAAGCTGCCCGCCGTCTCCCTCGGCCTGTGGCACAACTTCGGCGACGACAAGTCCCTGGAGAGCCAGCGCGCGATCCTGCGTCGCGCCTTCGACCTGGGCGTCACGCACTTCGACCTGGCGAACAACTACGGCCCGCCGGCCGGTTCGGCCGAGCTCAACTTCGGCAAGCTGTTCGCCCAGGACTTCGCCCCGTACCGCGATGAATTGGTCCTCTCGACCAAGGCGGGCTACCTCATGCACCCCGGCCCGTACGGCGAGTGGGGTTCGCGCAAGTACCTGCTGTCGTCCCTCGACGCCTCGCTGAAGCGGATGGGCGTCGATTACGTCGACATCTTCTACTCGCACCGCTTCGACCCCGAGACCCCGCTCGAAGAGACGATGGGTGCGCTCGCGTCCGCCGTACAGCAGGGCAAGGCGCTGTACGTGGGTGTCTCCTCCTACACCAGCGAGCAGACCGCCGAAGCGGCGCGCCTGCTGCGGGAGATGGGCGTTCCCGCCCTCATCCACCAGCCGTCGTACTCGATGATCAACCGCTGGACCGAGGACGACGCCCTGCTCGACACGCTCGAGGACGCGGGCATGGGCTGCATCTCGTTCGTGCCGCTCGCGCAGGGCCTGCTCACGAACAAGTACCTGAAGGGCATCCCGGAGGGTTCGCGCGCCACGCAGGGCAAGTCGCTCGACCCCGACCTCCTGAGCGACGAGGTCGTACGCCGCCTCAACGGCCTGAACGACATCGCGGCGCGCCGCGACCAGTCGCTCGCACAACTGGCCCTCAACTGGGTCCTGCGCGACGAGCGGATGACCTCGGCGCTCATCGGCGCCTCCAGCGTGAAGCAGCTGGAGGAGAACGTCGCGGCGCTGGCGGGCCCGAAGCTCACCGACGAGGATCTCGCCGAGATCGACACGTTCGCGGTGTCGACGCCGGGGACGAACATCTGGGCCGGGCGCGGCTAGTCCTGGCGGAACGCCTCAGCCCGCGTATCCCTGCCCCGGGGCGGGGGTGCGCGGGACCAGGCGCCGGGGGAACCGTTACCGGGCGCCCGGGCACAAAAAATCGGGCCGGTCCATGGGGGGGAGATGGACCGGCCCGAGGGGGGGTTTCCACCATAACCCTTCGTAAGGAAAGTCGCGCGCATCGGCGTGCCACAACTACTCTCCGAAATCGCGCGGCAACTCCGCGACCCCGATCCCCCACCGGATTTCGGCCCCGGCGGCATATTCCGGCCCTCTGTGGCGGTAGCCCATTGGAGGGACGGGAGCGGGGCGCCCGCTTGACGCGGCGGGCATGTGGGCCGCTAGCTTCGGCCGGCATGGCGATGCTTCTGCTCCCCACCGGCCGGACGCTCCCCCTGGAGATCGCGGACTCCGCCGGCGCGCGGCGGCGCGGACTGCTCGGCCGTGACGGGGTGACCGGGGCGATGCTCCTGAGCCCGGCGAGCAGCGTGCACACGGTGCGGATGCGCTTCGCCGTCGACGTGGCGTACCTGGACCGGGAGCTGCGGGTGCTGTCCGTGCGGACGATGCGGCCCTGGCGGATCGGCCGACCCCGGCTGCGGGCCCGGCACGTCCTGGAGGCGGAGGCCGGGGCGATGGCGGGGTGGGGCGTGGGCCGGGGGGTGCGGGTGCGGGTCGAGGTGTGATCCGGCGGGAGGGGGGACGGGCGGAGAGAAAGGGGGCGCGCGGGGCCGCGCAGCCCCCTCCGCCGCGCGGCACCGCACACGTGGCTTTGCTCACGCGAATTCGCCTTGGTCTGAACTTACGTGATTCTCGCCGTCGGATCGAGTCAGTCCGGATAACGATGCGGAATCAACGCCACCTGTTCCGGGTTCACTTGGCTTGTTCCGCTCGCTCGCCACGCTTGGCTAACGATCGGCTCCCACAGGCAACCACCGGCCCGCTTTTCCCGTCAGGCGGCTTTGCCGTCCTTCTTGCACTCGCGGTTGGCCACCAGCTGCTCCATGTTGTCGTCGCCCCACACGCCCAGCGGGATCAGCGCCTCGTTCAGTGACGTGCCGAGGGCGGTCAGCGAGTACTCCACCTTCGGCGGCACCTCCCGGTACACCTCGCGATGCACGATGCCGTCGGACTCCAGCTCGCGCAGCTGCTGGATGAGGACCTTCTCGCTGATGCCCGTGATGTGCCTCCGGAGCTCGCCGAAGCGCAGCGTCCTGCCCGCGTACAGCGCCCAGAGGATCATCGGCTTCCACTTGCCGCCGACGACGTCCACGGCGGCGTCGAGCCCACAGGCGTACAGCGTCTTGGTCTCCTTGCCGCTCCCCCCGGCACTCCTGTCGCCGCTCTCCCCGGCACTCCCTCTGCCGCTCCCCGAAATACCCTCCGCGCCGCTCTTCGGCATGGTCCACTCCTCGTGTCCGCAGAGCCACTTCCCCGGTCGACAGTACCGAAGGAGACCCCGATGAGCGCCCCTTCCACCGTCACGTGGAGTGCTGCCAACGCCCGGCGCACGGAGCGGCAGTTCCTGCGTACTCCGGCGAAGCCGGGCGAGGCCGGACCGGCCGAGGTGGTCGACGCGATGCTCGCCGCGCAGGCACAGGTGATGTCGGCGGCGGAACTGTCGGTGGGGCTGCGGATGGACGGGGCGACCCGGCAGGACGTACGGCACGCGCTGTGGGGTGAGGAGCCGAGCCTGGTCAAGACGTACGGGCCGCGCGGCACGATCCACTTCCTGCCCACCGCTGAACTCCCTCTCTGGACGGCTGCGTTGTCCGCGATCCCGGGTGGACCGAGCCCGTTCAAGGCGGACGACCGGCTGACGCCCTCCCAGACGGAGGAGATCGTGAGCGCGATCGGGGAGGCGCTGGACGGGGTCCGCCTGACCATCGACGAGCTGAGCGAGGAGGTCGTGGCGCGTACGGGGCCCTGGGCCGGCGACCTGGTACTGCCCGCCTTCCAGGGGATGTGGCCGCGGTGGCGCTCGGTCATGCATCTCGCGGGCCACCGCGGGGTGCTGTGTTTCGCGCCGAACCGGGGGCGCAAGGTGACGTACACGCGTCCGCCGGTGCCCGATGCCGCGCCGCTGTCCGCCGAGGTGGCGACGGAACAGCTGGTCCAGCGCTTCCTGTACGCGTACGGGCCCGCGAAGCCACGCGAGTTCGCCAAGTGGGCGGCTGCGCCGGACGGCTGGGCGAGCGGCGTCTTCGCGTCGCTGGCATCCGCCGGGAAGATCGAGGCGGTGGAGATGGAGGTGCCGGAGTCTGGGTCGGGGTCGGCGAAGTCGGGCGGGGTGACGCCCGCGTGGGTGGTCGCGGGGGACACGGAGTTTCCGGAGGAGCCGGTGCGGGGTGTGCGACTGCTGCCGTACTTCGACGCGTACGTGATCGCCTCACACCCACGGGCACGCCTCTTCCCGGGCCGGGCCTACGAGCGCGCGCTGGCCGGGGGCCAGGCGGGCAACTTCCCGGTGCTGCTCGTCGACGGAGTCGTGACAGGAGTCTGGCACCAACGCCGCTCCGGACGCCGCCTGACGGTCACGGTGGAACCCCTGGACACACTGAGCGCGGCCCAGGAGCGGGAACTTGCGGGGCAGGTGGAGCGGGTGGGGGAAGTGCTTGAGGGGGCGGCGGAGTTGGTGGTGGGAAGGGTGACGGTGGGGGCACACGCGTAGCCCGAGGCCAGGGGCGTCAGGAACGGCGGTACGAGCACGTACTGCTACTGCTGCCTATCGCTTGCGGGCGTCGAAGAGGTGGCGGGTGCTGTGGGCGACGAAGGAGCCGTCCGTCTCGATCTGGTCGTGCAGTTCCCGCAGCCGCGACCAGTACCGCTCCACCGAGAAGTCCGGCACCATCCACACCACCTTGCGCAGGAAGTGGACGACGGCGCCGACGTCGTAGAACTCCATCCGCAGCCGTTCCGCCCGCAGGTCGACGATCTCCAGGCCCGCCGCTTCCGCCTCGGCCCGTTCGGCGTCGGGATGGCGGGCGTTCCGTGCGTCCTCGGGCTGCGGACCGAGGAAGTACTCGACGACCTCGAAGACGCTGGCGGGGCCCACGTGCTGGGCGAAGTACGTGCCGCCGGGGCGCAGCACGCGGGCGATCTCGTCGAAGTGCGCCTTCACCGGATGCCGGCTGGTGACCAGGTCGAACGCCTCCGCCGCGAACGGCAGCGGCGCGTCCTCCGGCGAGGCCACGACCACCGCTCCCCGCGGATGCAGCAGCGAGGTCGCCTTCGCCACGTTCGGCGCCCACCCCTCCGTGGCAACGACGAGCGGCGGCAGGGAAGGCGCGGACGCGAGGACCTCGCCGCCGCCGGTCTGGATGTCGAGGGAGGCGGTGGCGTGCCCGAGCCGCTCTCCCATGGCATGGGCATACCGCCAGGAGGGCCGCTCCTCGGTGGCCCTCCCCTCGAACCAGGAGAAGTCCCAGCCCTCGGTCGGGGCCGACTCCGCTTCCGCCACAAGTACGTCGAAACCGCTCATGCAGCGATCTTCGCATCACACAGGGTCACAGCTCACGCCCATTGCTCCGAAGGGGGCTCCGGAGGACGCGCCGAGGTCCGCACGCGCAGATGCAAACCTGGTGTCGGGGTGGGGAGTTGACGTCTACCGTGGCAGACATGAGCGACAACGATCTTGTGCGGCTGAGGCCCGTCGGCGAGGACGATCTGGAACTGCTCTCCCGGTTCCTCACCGACCCGGAGACCTCTGGAAAGTTCCAGTGGCAGGGCTGGCGGGACCCCCGCGCCTACCGGCGGCGCTACGACGCGGGCGAGATGCTCGACGACGACAAGGGTCTGCTGATGGTCGCCTCCGGCAGCGAGACCCTGGGCTGTGTCTCGTGGCGCAAGGTCGTGGTCTTCCGCACCTCGCACTACTGGAACGTCGGCATCCAGTTGCTGCCGCATGCCCGTGGCCGCGGGATCGGCACGCGCGCCCAGCAGCTGCTGGTGCGATACCTCTTCGCGCACACCCCCGTGACGCGCATCGAGGCGGACACCGAGGCCGAGAACATCGCCGAGCAGCGAGCACTGGAGAAGTCCGGCTTCACCCGCGAGGGCGTCTCCCGCAGCGTGCTGTTCCGTGACGGGGAGTGGCGGGACGGGGTGCGGTACGGGGTGCTGCGGGGGGATGCGGGGTGGCGGGAGCAGGGCAGCTGACGAGCCCCCAGCTCCCCCCTGCCCCATCCCCCCAACTATCCCTTATCCGACCTTAATTAGGACACGCATAGGGTCCGCTCATGACCACAGAGAACCAGCGGCCAGGTAACGCGTCGGACTCGTCGCCCGTCACCTTCATCAACATCTTCGAGATCGCCCCCGAGGACGTCGACGCCTTTGCCGAGAAGTGGGAGCGGCGGGCCGCCATCATGAGCGAGAAGCCGGGCTTCATCGACACCAAGCTTCATCGCGCCCAGTCCCCCGACGGCCGCTTCCAGCTCGTGAACGTGGCCCACTGGGAGAGCCAGGAGGCCTGGGAGACGGCCGGCGCCGACCCTGCGTTCGCGAACCGGGCGGTCGCCGCGCGCGACTCCAAGGAAACCCCGGTGACGGCGAACCCGGGGCTGTACGACGTGGTCGTACGTTTCCCTTGACGGTCAGTGGGAGTTTTGTGCAGTGGGGTCGTCGGGGGTGAGGCCCCGGGGGTTCGGGATCTTGCCTGGGCCCTGGCTCGGCCAGTCGCTCGGTGACGGTTCGCGCGGGCGCGAGAGCGAGTCGTCGAGCCGTTCCCGGCGCCACGTGCCGTCCCGGCAGACGAGCCCCCACCCGGAGCTCACGACGCTCCATTCGCCCGCGTCCACACAGGGCATTTCCTCGTGAGGGCGAGGACTCCACCGCCAGGTCCACCCGTCGCCGCCCTCGGCGGCCTCCCTGCCCTCGCGACACCGCAGCTCCGTCCCGTGGCGGGTGACGCCCGCGGGGCGACGTGGCGAGCAAACAGGGTTACGCCAGCCGTACGTCTGCTTCCACTGCGGGGTCATGACCACGTTGATCACCGTGGGCGACGGGCTGGGCGAGGGCTGCTCGGGGCAGCCGATGGACGTGGGGTCTGGAGACGCAGACGCAGACGGGGGCTGCTCGGTGCCTGCCCAGAAGCACATCAGCAGGGCCTCCCCGGAGCGGGGATCGGCCGCGCTCCCGCTCCGGGGAGGCTCTGCGGTTTCGTTTCCGCAGGCGGTGAGCAGCGCCATCGCGCCGACGATGCCGGACACGATCCCGAGTGTGCGCATCCGCCCCATGGAGCGAGAGGCTATGCGTGACGGCGATCTCCGGTGGGGCGATCCTCAAAGGTCGGCCCAAACATGCCCTTCGCCGTACGCCGACTCGCCCCGGAAGAACCAGTCGGCCAGGTCACCGATGCGTTCGAGGCAGTTCTCGTGATACGCGGCGGGAGTCGGGCGCGGAAAGTCGGGGTGCGCGGTCCACCCCGGTACAGCGGTCGCGACCTCGTAGAAGCCCTCGGCCAGCCATCGGTCGAGCTCGGGCGACCTCTGAAAGTGGGCGCAGACGGCTCGCATGGCTCGTTCGAGGCGGGTGAAGGCGGCTCGGTCCCAGGTCAGGTCGGTTCGCAGCCGGAGCAGGAAGCTTCCCTCCTCGGCACGGAACTCCCGCTCCAGGGTTTCGAGCACCGTCTGCAGGTAGTCCATGGGCTGCCCGATCCGGGAGGGCCAGCCGGGATGCAGCGTCGCCACCAGCTCGTCGAAGTCCTCGTTCAGGTACGTCGCTTCGACCGGCTTCAGGCGGATCTGCCGGATCTTCCTGTCCGCCCACCACACCTCGAAGCGGGTGACCACACCCTCGGCCGGCCAGGCCTCCGCCGCAAACGGCAGGAGCAGGACGTCCACGAAGCCGCCCACCGGCAGGCCGATGTCCACGAAGATCCCGATCGCGCCGGGCCTCGGGACCTGGACGACCGTCCCCGTGAAGACCTGGCCGAAGCGAAGCCCGGCCCGGAGCTCCTCCCACTCGCTGTCGCTGATCTCGCGCTCCGCCTAGCTCTGCGTGCCCGTGTCGCCGGCTTCTGTTCCTCCTCGGGGGAACGTGACCTCGACGCGGCGGTTCTTCTTGCGGCCCTGCTCGGAGGTGTTGTCCGCGATCGGGTAGTCCTCGCTGTAGCCGCGTACGGAATATGTGACCTCGGGGCCCAAGTAGCTCGCCAGCTTGTCGTGCACCGCTTCCGCGCGCTTGCGGGACAGGGTCTTGCCGTGGCTGTAGGAACCGAGGTTGTCCGTGAAGCCGAACACCCTGACGTTCGTCGCCTTCTGCACCTTGGCCTCTTCCGCGATCGCCTTGATACGGGCGTTCGCCTCGGGGTTCAGCTTGTTGCTGTCCTTGGGGAAGAGGACTTCCGCCTGCAGCGCGAACTTCACGTCCGTGTTGGTGTCCTCGCGGCGCTCCTCGCCGCCGAGATCCTCGACGACCGACTTGATGTCCAGAACCTTCGCCGGAGCGAGCGTCGCGCCGTCGGCCAGCTTCAGCCCCGGGCTGTTGGAGTCGACCTCGGGGGGCGGGGATGTGGTGGTGCTGCCCGGGGGTGCGCTGGGATCTTCGTCGTCGGCGTGAGCGGAGGTGCCGGTGAGGAAGACCAGGGCCGTGAGGGTGACTGTGGCTGTGGCGAGGGTGCGGGTGTGGATTCGGGTGCGGGTGCGGGTGCGGGATCGTGGGTGGCCCATGGGTCACTCGCCCTCGGAGATCTCGATGGAGGCGGGGGGCATCGCGCCCACCTGAAAGTCGACCTTGGAAGTGCCTTCCGGCGGGGCCGGGAACTGGGCGTACCAGTCAGCGGTCTGGCCGGGCTTCACACCACCCGTGAACTTCGTGCACAGGCACCGTCCCTCCGTGTCACGGAGTACGAGGTACTTCTTCTTCCCCGCGTTGTCGATCAGGTTGGCTCCGGCCACGGATGACCCGTTCTTGTTCAGCTCGCGCTCTTCGCCCCGCCAGTTGGCCGCAGCCCAGAACTTGCCCCCGCTGTTGGTCACCTTGCCCGAAATCGTGACGAAACCACCCTCATCGCGGGTGGCGGACGAGACGGTCAGGGTGATGTTCTCCTCCCCCTTCACCTCTGCCAACACTTGATCCGGTGCTGGAGCCTCGGTCTTCTCGTCCTTGTCCTCGTCACCCCCACTGCTCTTGGTCGTCGCGGGTGACGAAGTGCCTTTCTCCGCCTTGTCATCGTTGCCGTCGTCCCCACCACCACAACCGGCGACCGTGAGGACCAGCCCAGTAGTGATCGCCACAGCGGTCATTGCCCTGCGGGTCTTTTTGGTGCGCCGAATGCTCATCGGTACGGATTCCTTCTTTCGTCGGCCGCTCATCAGTCAGCCAGGTGGACAGAGAAGAGAACGGACGCATCCGGAAGATCATCCAGCTCGAACTCTTCCGGGTCGATCTCGAAAGATTCGCCACCGTCGCAGTCGAATTCCACGGCCTTCTCGGGGTCCGCCGAAGGAGCGACATCGCAGCGCGGCTTGATGATGGCGGTGGCCTCAGCCGTGGCATGCATGGACTCCGTGCCCGGGATGATCGAATCCCCCACCGTGTAGTTGGTCTCGATCTCCGCTCGGAACCCCGGAAAGCCGTTCACTTCGGCCGGGCCCAAGCCGACAACAGACGAGTCGTTGTCCGCGGCAAGCGCATCCGCCGCGCCTTCGGCGCCGGCACCGTTGAATTCGTCGCCGCCCAGCCAGTCGAGCCAGTCATCACCCTCACCGATGGACGCCCCCAGGCCATCGACAAGTTCGTCTCTGGCGTCCTGCGCAGCCGCCAACGCTGCGGCATCAGCAGCCGATTGGGCGCCGTTTCGAGCCGATGCGGCTTGCGCGAAAGCGAAGAACGCGAACGCAACAAAGAGCAGAATCCCCGTCACCCAGATGTAGATGGGGAGAGTCTGCCCTGAGTCATCGAGGCGACGACTGCGCCTCAGCCGCCGATCACGTCCGACACCGCGTCCTGGATGGCTCCGGAGATCTGACCGTCGAGACCCAAGCCGTCGATGAGAACGAAGATCCCCGCAATAAGAATCATCAACCCCGCATACTCCACAAACCCAGCCCCCGCATCCCGCTCCCTCCCCCGAACCCGGGAAGCTACAGTTGCGGTCCAATCGACCCAGACTCTGAGTACGCGATCTTTCAGCACGACGGCCCCTTCTCTCCCACCCGATACACGCGCCGCGAAACGCACCGCTGGCGCGACCAATTCCGACGCCGCTGTCGTCATAGGCAACGTACGCGAGATCTTGTGACCCAACAGCAACTCTCCGCAACCAATGCCCTCTGGTGCGCGGAAGTTGGCGAGTTCCCTTCCCCGGTGGCGAGGTCATCACGCACCCCGGGGGCATGCGGCGGGGGGCCGCGAGCGGACAGGCTGCGGGCCGAGGTGTTTCACGGCTTCCCCTTCCGTGCGTCCCGTGAACTCAGTTTTTGCAAAGATCAGTTGGGGAGGGCGGGCCCGACAGGGGGCTTCCCCGGGGTTGTCGTGCCCCTCCCGCTCACCGGGCGACTGTCCCATATTTGGTTGCAGCCGCGAAGAGGTTTCGTCGAGTGGCTTGATAGTGGCGTCTGCCCCGCAGTAGTGGCTCGGGCCGTAGTCCGGATCGCTCACCGCCCCCTCACTTCCCCAGGATCGAGCCGAAGTCCGAACCCGAGCCGAGAAACATTCCCGCCGCGATCAGGATCATCGTGGCCGGAAGCATGAAGACCAGCGTCACCATCGTGGCCTTGGGGATCGTCTTCGCCGCCCTGCGGCGGGAGTTCTGGGCGTCCGTGCGGCGCATGTCCGTGGCCAGTTGGATGAGCGTGTCCGCGATCGGTGAGCCCAGTTCCTCGCCCTGTTGCAGTGCCGAGACGAACTGGGAGACCTGTTCGGAGGCGTTCCTGCGGCGCAGTTCGTCGAAGGCCTGCCTGCGGCTCACTCCCATGTCCATCTGGCGGAGCGTGATGCGTAGTTCGTCTGCCCAGGGCCCCTCGTAGCGTTCCGCCACGCGGTCCAGTGCCTGGCGGAAGCCGAGGCCCGCCGAGACCACCACCGCGAGGACGTCCAGGAAGTCCGGCAGGGTGCGGTCGATGACCTCGCGCCGTTCCCGTGTCGCCTGCCAGATCAGCGCGTCCGCCGCCGTCACGCCGAAGGCGAAGGTCAGGAGGCCGAAGAGCGAGGCGCCGTTGGTGAAAAACACCAGGCCCATCAGCACGCCGAAGATGCCGTAGACCGCCCTGCGTGCCGCATAGCGGTCGATCGTCAGGCCTCCCGGGTTGCCCGCCATGTCGATCTTGCGGCGCTTGGCGTCCACCCGTTTCGGGCCCATCAGGCGCAGGACCAGAGGGGCGAAGCGCATGCCCAGGCGGTCCACCGCCGAGCCCGCCGTCGATACGCGGGTGGCGCCGACCTCCAGAGCTATCGCCAGGTCCGAGGGGAGTTTCGCCTCCGCCCGGTACATGCGGATGCCCTGGCACACTCCCGCCACCGCCAGGCCCATCACGGCCGCCATCGCCAGACCGAACACGTCCACTGTTCCCCTCCCCCTCCCTACACTTCGATCTTGCCGAGGCGCCTGATCACGAAGAAGCCCACCGCGTAGAGGCCCAGCGCGATCAGGATCAGCGTCTGGCCCATCGGGGAGCCTGTCACCCGGGCCAGCGCTCCCTCGTTGGAGGAGTTGATGAGGAGCAGCGAGCCGAGGCCCAGGAGCGGGACCGTGAACGCCGTCGCGTGCACCTCCGAGAGCATCGTGCGGACCTCGCGTCGCGTCTCCTTGCGGTCCTCCAGGGTCTGGGTGAGGTTCCGGAGGGAGTTCACCACCGAACCGCCCGCCTTGTTGGAGAGGACCAGGGTGGTGACGAGGACCACCAGCTCCCGGGACGGGAGGCGTGCCGCCAGTTCGCCGAGTGTGTCGTCGATCGATCGGCCCAGGGTCAACTGGTCTGCCACCATGGACAGTTCCTCGCCTGCCGGGGACTCCAGCTCCTCCGCCGCCATCGCCAGGGAGGTCCGGAGGGCCAGGCCGGCCGCCGTCGCGTTGGCCAGGATGCGCGCCACGTCCGGGAGTTGGTTGATGAATGCCTCGATGCGCTTCTGGCGCTGCCAGTTGAGGAACACGACCGCGCTCCAGACCGCCACGATGCCCGCGATCGGGCCGAAAAACGGGGCCAGCGTGGCCGCCGCCATGAGCCAGAGCGCGGCGACGACCGCCACGACGTAGACGAAGAACTCGCCCGCCGTGAGGTCGAGTCCCGTCGCCGAGAGGCGCAAGTGGATGGAGCGGCCGAGGCGGGTGCGGCGCAGGCGGCGGTCGACGGCCGAGAAGCGGCGGCCACGGCCGCCGGCGTCGGCCGTGCCGGGGCCGATCGACAGGCGGTCGACCAGCGCCTGACGCTGGGCACGGCCCGACGCGTACGCGTGGACTCCCGCGACGGCGAGCGTGCCGGTCAGGATCGTCGCGCCGAGGGCCAGGAGGGCGGGGTTGTCCATCAGGCTCCCGCCGCCCTTCTCGTCACCGTCATCGGTCGGCCGCCCTTCTCGTCACCGTCATCAGCCGATCGCCTCTCTCGTGTTCAGTACGTCGATGGCCTGGGCCACGCCGAAGCCGGGCGGCACCGGCTCGCCCGCGACGTACAGCCGCTCGGCCACGGTCCGCGGCAGCGGCAGGTGCTCGAAGTAGCCGTGCACGCGGCGGTCCAGGCCGTTGCCGCCGGGCTGGCGCGGCACGAAGCGGGTCACCGGGGCGATGCGGAACTGTTCGCGGCCGTGCGAGACGAGCAGGACGATCTCGGCGACCTTGCGGGAGCCGTCCGCGTGCCGGGCGAGCTGGACGACCACGTCCACCGCCGAGTTGATCTGGTCCTTCAGTGCCTCGAAGGGGATCTGGACCTCGGACATCGAGCCGAGGGTCTGGAGGCGCATCAGGGCGTCCTCCGCCGTGTTCGCGTGGACCGTCGCGAGGGAGCCGTCATGGCCGGTGGACATCGCCTGGAGCATGTCGAGGGTCTCGCCGCCTCGGACCTCGCCGACGATGATGCGGTCGGGGCGCATGCGGAGGCTGTTGCGGACGAGGTCGCGGATGGTGATCTGGCCCTTGCCCTCCACGTTCGGAGGGCGGGATTCCAGGCGGATGACGTGGTCCTGCTGGAGCTGGAGTTCGGCCGAGTCCTCGATGGTGATGATGCGTTCGTGGGCGGGGAGGAGACCGGAGAGGGCGTTGAGGAGCGTCGTTTTTCCGGAGCCTGTGCCGCCGCTGACGATGACGTTGAAGCGGGCGCGCACGAAGGCGGAGAGCAGGAGCAGCATGTGCTCGTCCAGCGACCCGAGGCCGATGAGCTCGTGCAGCGTGTACGCGCGGGGGAAGCGGCGGATGGTGAGTGTCGCGCCGGTGAGGGCGAGGGGCGGGATGATCACGTTCACTCGCTCGCCCGTGGGCAGGCGCGCGTCGACCATGGGGTTCGACTCGTCGACGCGGCGGTTGACCGTGGAGACGATGCGTTCGATGGTCTGCATGAGCTGGTCGTTCGACGCGAAGCGGAGGGGGAGCTGCTCCACCCTTCCGGCTCGCTCCACGAAGATCGAGTCGGGGCCGTTCACCATGATCTCCGTGATGGAGGCGTCGGCGAGGAGCGGTTCGAGTACGCCGAGTCCCAGGGCCTCGTCCACGACGCGGCGGATGAGCTGGGAGCGCTCCGAGGTCGAGAGGACGGGGCCCTCGCGGCTGATGATGTGGCCCATGACGCGTTCCAGGCGGACGCGGCGGTCCGCCGCCGTCAGGGACGACATCTCGGCCAGGTCGATCTCTTCGAGGAGCTTGGAGCGGTAGACGGCGACGAGGCTGTCGTCACGGCTGGGGTCGTTTCCCTTGCCGTGGTCGTGCGGGGTCGTGATGCGGTCGCGGAGGCTCATCTGTTCTCTCTCAGCTCCCGTCTTCTTCGTCGTCGTTGGGCATCGTGGCCGACTTCGTGACGGACCAGCCCGCGTCCACGAAGGGCAGGAGCGTGGGGACCTGGACGGTGACATCCGCCGTGGTCGTGGCGCCGCCGCCGCTGATGCCGACCTGGGCGTCGAGGCTGCCGTCCATGGCCGCCAGGCCCGCGGCTTCTCCGCCCTCTCCTTGGGAGGCGACGCGGGCCGCCGCGCGGGCGCCCGAGCCCGCCTGGTTGACGGCGTATCCGACGAGGCCCAGCTGGATGGTGGCCAGGCCGATGAGGAGCAGGATGGGGAGGAAGCCGGCGAATTCGAGCATGGAGACGCCACGGTCGTCGAAGGGGCGGTTCCTGAAAGCGTTCCTGAGGTCGTTCCGGCGGGGACTCCTGTGCCGGAGCCGACGCGTGCCGTCCGTCACCGGCTTCGCCGAGTTCGTCCTCGAACGCCGGACGGGCTGGATCCTCCACGGCTTCACGGGTCCTCACCCTCCTTCGCCGCCCCCGCCTCCCCGCTCACGCTCCACCCCGCGTCGATCCCGGGGAAGAACAGCGGGACGTCCGCGTCCACGTGCGCCTTCCACACCGCTCCCTCGTCCGTGCAGGCCACCTCCGCGCCCTGCCACGCCGACGGCAGGTGCTCCTTGGCCGCGGCCTCGCACGCCGCCGCGCCGCCCTCTCCCACCGCGTACGCGGCTGTGGCGGCCCGCGCCGCCTCGTCCGCGGCGTTTCCCGCCAGGGAGAACGTGTAGCCGTACAGCGCGCACTGCCACAGCAGGCCCATCACGGCGAGCAGCAGCGGGAACATCCCGGCGAACTCCAGGGTGACCGCGCCACGGTCGCCGCCGGCGCGCTTGCGGAGGGTCAATCGCTTGGACCCGCCGGACGACGCCGCCTCCGGGTCCACCAGTCCGAGCTCGCCCGCCAGCGCCCACAGCGCCTGCTTGACGGTGGACTTGCTGTCCAGGTCCTGCATGCGGCCCGCGTCGACCGCGCCCTGCAGTTCCTTGAAGTTCGCGGGAACGGTCGTACGGGCCACCTTCGTCCCCGTCACCCGTTCCACCAGGGACGGCTGGATCTCCGCACCCTTGCCGTGGCGGTTGACGACCGTGAGCGTCTCCTCCGCCTTGCGGATCTGGAGGCGGTCCCACAGGCGCACCATGCGCTTGGCGGCGCGTACGGAGACGACGTCCGGGGTGACCAACAGGATGGCCTGGTCGGCGAGTTCGACGGCGGCGGCGCTCGCCCCGGTGACGTACGTGCCGCAGTCGACGAGTACGACGTCGTAGCGGCTGCGCAGGGCGTTGAGTGTCTGGCGGGCCACCCGGTCGGTGATCTCCTCGCCCCGCTCGCCCTCGCCGGGGGCCAGGAGGAGGCCGATGCCGGTCTCGTGGGTGTAGACGGCGTCCTGGAGGACGCGGGGCGTGATGTCGGTGATCGACGCGAGGTCGGCGATGGAGCGGCGGAACTGGACGTCCAGGTAGGAGGAGACGTCGCCTGCCTGGAGGTCCAGGTCGAGGAGGGCGACGGTGCGGCCCGAAGCCCGTGCGGCGAGGGCGAGTTGGACGGCGGCGAGGGTGGTCCCGACGCCTCCCTTGGCTCCGCTCACCGCGACGACGTGGCCGCCGCCGGGGGTCTCCCCCGGCCCGGAGTAGAGCTCCAGGCCCGCGCTGCCCAGGTGCCTGCGCATCCCCGCCGACCAGGCGGCCGCCGCGTGCACGCGCTCGGCGAGGGCGTCGTACGCGAGAGGGAAGCCGACGATGCCGCGGGCGCCGGAGTCCATCGCGGCGGTCAGGAGTGCCGGGCTCGTGTCGGCGGTGATCAGGACGACGCCGACCGCGGGGAAGCGGAGCACGAGGTCGCGGATCAGGTCCAGGGCGGGTACGGGGCCGATGCGCTCGTGGATGAGGACGACTTCGGGGAGCTCGTCGATGGACTCCGCCGCGAGCCTCGCCAGGTGGTCGAGCAGGGCGGTGGAGTCCGCGACGGGCAGGGCGGGTTCGGCGTCGGGAAGCTGCCCGGTGAGCGTCGAGAGGGCGCGGGCGGCCTCCAGGTCCCCTACGGCGGGGAGGATGCGGGTGGTCATGCGGGACCGCCTCCCGGCTGGGGGCGCGGAGCGCCTGCGGCTGGCTTGGCGTCCTGGGTATTACCCCCCGGGAGTGGGCCCATCTCGCCTGCGGCGGGCCGGACGTCCCTGGCTCTCTCACCCGGGAGTGGGCCCACCTCACCCGCGGCCGCCTGCACGTCCCGGGCACTGTCACTCGGCAGCTGGCGCCGCCGAACAGCCATTTCCCGCCCACCCACCCGATTGCCCCGCAAGGCAATCGGGTGGGTGGGCGGGAAGGATCCGCCGCGGAGCGGCGGCTCAGCACAGCCGTCCACAGCGCAAGCGAAAGCCCCGCCGCGAAGCGGCAGCCCAGGAGCGATACCCCCCGCGGGAGCGGTACGCCGTGGTGTTGATGTGTGGCACATCCGCGGGCCCCCTACTTGTCCTCGTCGAGTGTGTACGTCCGGTCGCCCCGCGGGATCGCCGCCTCCTCGCCCTGGCCGACCAGGGCCAGGCGGACATGCGTGGCGAACGACTCCGCGTACGCGACGCGCTGCGCGTCCGCGGTCTCCAGGGCGAACGTGATCGGCACCGCCTCCGTCGCCGTACGACGGCTGCTGCGGTCGTCCTGATCGGGGTCGAGGGCCGTCAGCTTGCCGACGTCGATGACCTTCGCGGACTCGACGATGACCTTCGACTGGTCCTTGGCGTTGTCGGTCTCGCCCTTGAACGTGGCGTAGATGTTGACCGTCGAGCCCGGCGTGATCTTGCCCGCGACGCCCGTCGCCGCGTCGATCATGATGGCGATCTCCTGCTGGCCCGGCTCCAGTTCGGGACGGTTCACGATCATGTCCGTCTGGAGCAGCGAGCCCTTGCGCAGCTCGGTCACCGCGATCTTTCCGCGGACCTGGCGGAGGTCGGTGACGGCGTTGTCCGAGAGCCACCTCTCCGGCATCTCGACCTTCTCGAACTGGTCCGCGCTCAGCTCCTTGTAGGGGGCGATGTCCCCCTTGAGCTTGTACGCGGCCACCTCGGGCCCCACCTTCGAGTTCACGTCCCGGATCACGGAGAGGACGCCCGCGAACGCGCCAAACGCGGCCAGGACCGAAAGGACCAGCAGGATGACGCCGCGGCGCTGGCGTGAGTTCATGGACCGGACTACCTCGATCGGGTGCGGGCGGCTACGGACAGTGATCGTTGTGGCGCGCGTTCAGTTCGGGGTCGTACCCAGAGGAGCCTGGCCTTACGTCCTGCCTCGCGGAAGCGCGCGTACGGCGCGAGCTGGGTCAGGGGCTGGAGCGGAGGCGGCGGCGGGAGCCGGCGCCGTGCGTTCCGGGGGTGGCAGCAGTGACGCGGCGCAGAAACCGCAGCGGTCACCGATGAGTTCGAGACCGCACCAGTGGCAGTCGTCCCGCCGTACGGACGACACGAGTTGGTAGAGCACCGAGATGTCGGGGATCGCCGCGGCGAACTCGACGAGCTTGCCCGTGGCCCACCAGCGCGCGGAGTCCCCCGGCAGCCGCGCCTCCTCGACCCCCTGGGTCCGCCAGGCCGGAGCGAGCGTCTCGGTGACCCAGTCGGAGCCCAGCTGCCCGGCGGCGTACAGCATCTTCGTGGCGAAGCCGGGGCCCGGCAGAGTCGCGCCCCCCGTCACCTTGATCAGCTCGGGGCGTGGCGTGGCGAGGACGGCGAACTGGGCGCCCGGCACCCATGACTTGGCGTGGGACTGCAGAGTGACAGGGACCCGGTCCAGCTTCGCCACCGAGCCGAGCAGCGCGCCCGCGTGGATGTAGTGGGAGAGGAGACGGGCCGCCGAGGCGAGGACACCGGGGCTGAAGTCGCAGATCGACAGCTGACGCAGCTGGAGCGCGAGGACCGCGAGGCCGAGCGGCGGCAGGTCGGGGCGCAGGATCGCGATGCGGTCGCTCTCCAGGACGGAGCGGATCGCGTGCATGCGCTGGACGAGGGCGGCTGGCGCCGACGCGGGGCAGAGGACGATCACATAGCCGTGGTGCTCGATGAGCGTGTGCATCTCGGTGAGCGCCTGGTCCAGGGAGTACGTCCGCGGTGACTGGACGGCGCTCTGCAGGACGGCCGCGGACGGGGTGTGCCGGTCGGGCGACGGCAGCACCAGGTCAGGGCCGGTGACGGCTATGGCGGTCGGCATACGCACACCCCCCGGTCTTCGTGCACTTCTGCCTCAGCACCTTATCCAGGTCATCGCCACCTCAACACCCAACTTCCCACTGTTCACTTCGAGGTTGGCCGGACCGGTGGGGTCCGGGTGATGTCAGAGGTCTTGACAACGCAATTGGTCTGGACCAGCTTGTACGACCAAGCAAGGCGCCGGGCAACCCCCTCGTACGGCCCGGCGGAAGCTCTCCGAACGCCCCAACTCCCCCCACCGGAGGCAGAAGTGGACCACGCACGCGGCAGGACACGCAGGAAGGCAGGGTCCGTCATCGGTCTGACAACGGCACTCGCCCTCGCGCTCACCGGCCTGCTCACCGGCGGCGCCGATGACGCCGACGCGGACACCCGCGCCGTACCGAAGCACGCGGTGACCGGCTACTGGCAGAACTTCGACAACGGCGCCACCGTCCAGAAGTTGAGCGACGTGCAGGACGAGTACGACATCATCGCGGTCTCGTTCGCGGATGCGACCGGCACGCCGGGCGAGCTGGCCTTCAACCTGGACTCCGCCGGGCTCGGCGGGTACACCGTCGAGCAGTTCAAGGCCGACCTCAAGGCCAAGCAGGCGGCCGGGAAGTCGGTGATCCTCTCGGTCGGCGGCGAGAAGGGCGCGGTGTCCGTCAACGACTCCGCTTCGGCGACCGCCTTCGCGGACTCGGCGTACGCGCTCATGCAGGAGTACGGCTTCGACGGCGTCGACATCGACCTGGAGAACGGGCTCAACTCGACGTACATGTCGCAGGCGTTGAAGGCCCTTGCCGGTAAGGCCGGCTCAGGGTTCGTGCTGACCATGGCGCCGCAGACGATCGACATGCAGTCGACGTCGAACGAGTACTTCAAGACGGCGCTCGCCGTGAAGGACATCCTGACGGTCGTCAACATGCAGTACTACAACAGCGGTTCGATGCTGGGCTGCGACGGCAAGGTCTACAGCCAGGGCTCGGTCGACTTCCTCACCGCGCTCGCCTGCATCCAGCTGGAGGGCGGGCTCGCCCCATCACAGGTCGGCATAGGCGTCCCGGCCTCGGCGCAAGCGGCCGGCGGGGGTTACGTCTCGCCGTCCGTCGTGAACCAGGCCCTGGACTGCCTGGCGAAGGGCACGAGCTGCGGTTCCTTCAAGCCGTCCAAGACGTACCCCGGCATCCGGGGCGCGATGGCCTGGTCGACGAACTGGGATGCAGCGGACGGCAGTTCCTGGTCCAAGGCCGTCGGACCGCACGTCCACGGGCTGCCGTAACAGGTGGCCGACGGGCGTCCCCCGCACGCCTGCAGCGCCGCCGCTCCCCCGGCGGCGCTGCGGTGCGTACGGCATGGCGCTAGAAGAAACTGCTCCAGTCCTGGTCCGTGATCTGCTTGATGCACAGGACCAGGAACAGCAGGCCCGCGATCGTCAGCATGCCGTTGCTGAGCCAGCCGTTGCGCCATTCGCTGGGCGTGCGCGACGAGTTGAGCAGCCAGACCAGGGTGAGCGCGAGGAACGGCATGAAGGCCGCGCCGAGCACCCCGTAGATGATGATCAGGCGGAACGGCTGCCCCTGGAAGAGCAGGATCATCGGCGGGAAGGTCAGCCACAGCAGGTAGGCGCGGAACGGCACCGACTTCTCGCGGGCTCCGGACGCCACCTCCTCGCCCGACAGGGCCTTCTCGTCGGCGCCCGCCCGCTGCTTGCGGTAGCGCTCCACGAAGTCGGCGAACATCAGGCTCACGCCGTGCCAGACACCGATCAGCGAGGTGAAGGAGGTGGCGAAGAAGCCGATCAGGAAGAGCTTGGCGGTGGCGTCCCCGTACTCCTTCTCCAGGATGCCGGAGAGCTCCACCAGGCCCTTGTCGCCGCTGGCGATGGCCACGTTCGCGGAGTGCAGCAGCTCGGCGCCGACGAAGAGCATGGCGACGACGAAGATGCCGGTGGTGATGTACGCGACGCGGTTGTCGAGCCGCATCACCTTCATCCAGCCGGTGTTCGTCCAGCCCTTGGCGTTGACCCAGTAGCCGTACGCGGCAAGGGTGATCGTGCCGCCGACGCCGCCGATCAGGCCGAGCGTGTTGAGGATGGAGTCCTTCTCGTCGGGCAGCACCGGCAGCAGGCCCGCGAAGGCGTCGCCGAGGTGCGGGGTGACGCGGATGGCGAGGTAGACGGTGACGACGAACATGATGCCGACGAGCACCGTCATGACCTTCTCGAAGACGGCGTACTTGTTGAACCAGACGAAGACCAGACCGACGAGGCCGGTGAGGATCCCCCACCACTTGAGCTCCATGACGTCCGGGAAGAGGGCCTGGAGCGGCAGTCCCGACGACGACATGGCCGCGGCCCCGTAGACGTACCCCCAGATGACGACGTAGACGACGAAGAACCACGTCGTCCAGCGCCCGAGGCTGGCCCAGCCGTCGAAGAGGGTGCGTCCGGTCGCCAGGTGCCAGCGTCCGGCCGCCTCGGCGAGCGAGATCTTCACCACGCAACCGATCACGGCGGCCCAGAGCAGGGTGTAGCCGAAGTTGCTGCCCGCGATGAGTGTCGCGACGAGGTCGCCCGCGCCGACGCCGGTCGCCGCGACGACGATGCCGGGCCCGATGTATTTCCAACTGGACTTGCGCGGCTGGGGAGCCGCATCTCCCGTGGCAGTGCCACTGCCTGTCGTGTCAGCCATGCCGATCAAGAAACCGCATGGCGGCTCGTGGCACAAGGGGTTGGCCGAAGACAGCGTTGACCGGAGCATGCCAGAGCTCCACGATGGGGCCGCGCAACCCGCACCGCAGCCCGCACCACACGTGTCGCACTGAACCACCCCCCCCACCCCCAGGAGACTTCATGCGACTCCGCATACGCGGCAGGAGATCCGCCGCCCTCGCGGTCCTTCTCGCCCTCGCTGTGGCGGCGCCCGTCACCGCCAACGCCTCACCGGACTCCACCGACCGGACCGCACGCAGCGCGGCGGCCGACAGCGACGAAACGCGCCAGTACGAGATCCCCCTCGGCGACGACCGCGCCGAGCGCACCGCGCTCGCCCGCACCGGCGTAGCCATCGACGAGGTCGACGCCCGCGCGGTGGTCGTCTCGGCCGACGGCCGCGAGGCGGCACGGCTGAGGGACGCGGGCTACGAGCTCAAGGCCCTGGCTGCACCCCCGAAGCGTACGAACGGCCTGCCCGTGGAGGCCAAGGACTTCCCGCCCGCCGACTCGAGGTACCACAACTACGCCGAGATGAACGCGGAGATCAACCAGCGCATCGCCGCCCATCCGACCCTGATGAGCAAGCGGGTCATCGGCAAGTCCTACTCGGGCCGGGACATCGTCGCCATCAAGATCAGCGATAACGTCGCCTCCGACGAGGCCGAGCCCGAGGTCCTCTTCACCCACCACCAGCACGCCCGCGAACACCTCACGGTCGAGATGGCGCTGTACCTCATGCGCGAACTCGGCGACGACTACGGCACGGACTCGCGCATCAAGAAGATGGTCGACGAGCGCGAGATCTGGATCGTGCCGGACCTGAACCCGGACGGCGGCGAGTACGACATCGCGACCGGCTCCTACCGCAGCTGGCGCAAGAACCGCCAGCCCAACAGCGGTTCGTCGAACGTCGGCACCGACCTGAACCGCAACTGGGCCTACCGGTGGGGCTGCTGCGGTGGTTCGTCCGGCTCCACGGGCTCCGAGACCTACCGCGGCCCGCGCGCCGAGTCGGCACCCGAGACGCAGGTCGTCTCCAACTTCGTGCGCAGCCGCATCGTCGGCGGCAAGCAGCAGATCAAGGCGTCCATCGACTTCCACACGTACAGCGAGCTGGTCCTGTGGCCGTACGGCTACACGTACAGCGACACGGGCCCCGGCCTCACCCAGGACGACCGCGACGCGCATGCCGCCATCGGCCGGAAGATGGCCGCGAGCAACGGCTACACGCCGCAGCAGTCCAGTGACCTGTACATCACGGACGGGTCGATCAACGACTGGCTCTGGGGCAACCAGAAGATCTTCAGCTACACCTTCGAGATGTACCCGTCGTCCGCGGGCGGCGGCGGCTTCTACCCGCCCGACGAGGTCATCGAGCGGGAGACGAACCGCAACAGGGACGCGGTCCTGCAGCTCCTGGAGAACTCGGACTGCATGTACCGGTCCATCGGCAAGGAGCAGCAGTACTGCACCGGTTGACCGGACCGGTTCGGGTCGAGGGCCGTCGCCGTCCGGCGGCGGCCCTTCTCGCAGGTGCGGCGGCGGCAGAAAAGGACGACGATGGACACATACGGGCCGCGACGCGATCACCATCCCTGAGGGGGCATGGAGATGTGTCATGCGCGTCCACAAGGTACGCCCCGACATCAGCGCCCTGAGCGACAGCCTGGAAGTCCCGGGAATCGGACACATTCCGGTCAACGCCTTTGTGCTGCACGCCTCCCAGCCCGTCGTCGTCGACACCGGCCTCGGACTGCCCGACCGCAACTTCCTGGAGTCCCTCGCCGCCGTCATCGATCCCACCGACGTGCGCTGGATCTGGCTCACCCACCCGGACCGGGACCACACCGGAGGGATCTTCGACCTGCTGGTCGCGGCGCCCAAGGCGCGGGTCGTGACCACGTTCGCGGGCGCGGGGATCATGTCCTGTGAGCGGCCGCTCCCCCTCGACCGCGTCCATCTGCTCAACCCGGGGCAGAGCCTGGACGTCGGCGACCGCACCCTCACGGGCTTCAGGCCGCCCCTCTTCGACAACCCGGCCACGGTGGGCTTCTTCGACGACAAGTCGGGGGCCTGCTTCAGCTCCGACTGCTTCGGAGGGCCGATGCCCACCGCCAACCTCGCCCAGGCCGACGACGTCCGTGACGTGCCCGTGGCGGATCTGCGGGCCGCGCAGCTGCTGTGGGCGACGGTCGACAGTCCCTGGGTGCAGGTCGTGGACCAGGGGAAGTTCCTGGACAGCTTCCGGCCGCTGCGGGACGGTGCGCCCGAGCTCGTCCTCTGCACGCATCTGCCGCCGGCCGTCGGCATCACCGGGACGATGATGGACACGCTGGGCCAGGCGCCCGGGGCCTCACCGTTCGTGGGTCCCGACCAGGCGGCGCTGGAGCAGATGCTGGCCGGCTTCGAACCGGCGGGCGGGCACCCGGTCGCGACATGACGAAGGCGCCCAGGGCCACAACGGCCCGGGGCGCCCTCGGTGACGTACGCGAGAGACGTACGCGAGAGACGTACGCGAGAGACGTACGCGAAGGAGTGGTGCGGCTAGACGAACAGACTCACCACGGCCGCCACCGCGAACCCGGCCAGGGAGAGGACCGACTCCAGGACCGTCCACGTCTTGAGCGTGTCCCGCTCCGAGATGCCGAAGTACTTCGCCACCATCCAGAAGCCGCCGTCGTTCACGTGCGAGGCGAAGATCGAGCCCGCCGAGATCGCCATGATGACCAGCGCGACGAACGCCTGCGAGTGGTCACCCTCGGCGAGGAGCGGGGCCACGATGCCCGCCGTCGTCACGATCGCCACCGTCGCCGAGCCCTGGGCGACACGGAGCACCAGGGAGAGCAGGTACGCGAGGACGATGATCGGCAGGCCGACGTCCTGGAACGTGTCCGAGAGGGCCTTGGCCACGCCGCTCGCCTTGAGGACCGCGCCGAAGATGCCGCCCGCGCCGACCACCAGGAGGATGTTGCCGACCGGCTTCAGGGACGAGGTCGACACCGTCTCCAGGGACTTGCGGGACCAGCCGCGCCGGATGCCGAGCAGGTAGTACGCCATCAGCAGGGCGATCGTCAGGGCGACGAAGGGGCTGCCGAAGAACTCGATGACGCTTCGGAGCGTGGAGGGGTCGAAGGCGATCGACGAAAAGGTCGCGAGGAGGATCAGGAACAGCGGCGTACCGATGATCGCGAAGACCATGCCGAGCGGCACCGGCTTCTCGCGCGGCTCCACGCCGGCCTCACGCTGCTCGGCGACGACCGCCTGCCGCGCCTCGTCGGCGGCCTCGACCATGTCCTGCGGGACGGGCACGAAGATGCGCTTGCCGATCCAGGCGGAGTAGACCCAGGCGGCGATGACGGCCGGGATGCCGCAGACGATGCCCATCAGGATGACCCAGCCGAGGTCCACCTTGAGCAGACCGGCGGCGGCCACCGGGCCGGGGTGCGGGGGCAGGAACGCGTGGGTCATCGACAGACCCGCGAGCAGGGGCAGGCAGTAGAGCAGGATCGACTTGCCGCTGCGCTTGGCGGCGGCGTACACGATCGGCGCGAGGACGAAGATGCCCACGTCGAAGAAGACCGGGATACCGAAGATGAGGCCCGTCAGGCCCATGGCGAGGGGCGCGCGCTTCTCGCCGAAGAGGCCCAGGAGGCGGGAGGCCAGCACCTCTGCGCCGCCCGACACCTCGAGGATCGCGCCGAGCATCGTGCCGAGGCCGATGATGATCGCCACATGGCCGAGGATGCCGCCCATGCCGGACTCGATGACCGAGACCACGTCGGACTTCTGGACCGTGCCGAAGAGTTCGGTGACGGAGAGGCCGGCCGAGAGGCCGACGACTATGGACACCGCGAGCAGCGCCACGAAGGGCTGCAGCCTGACCTTGATGATCAGGAAGAGCAGGAGCACGATGCCGAGCGCGGCGACGGTCAGCAGACCGGCGGTGCCGTCGATCAGGGTGAGGATTCCGCCGGTGTGGGGTGGTTCCTCGGCGGGGGCGGCGGCCGCGAGCGCGGCGAAGGGGGACGACGGGGACATCTTTGACCTCGTAAGTGCATGGGGCTTTCAGGGCAGGGGGGATCACGGCGCGGCGCCGGAAGGGGGGAGTTCGGCGCCGCCCCGTGAAGACGTACGGCTTGCGGGGGCTCTGCGGTGGGGCTGATCAGCCCGGAGGGCGGCTCAGCCCAGGACGGCGAGCGCGTCGATCTCGATGAGGAGACCCTTGGGCAGGCCCACGTAAACCGTGGTGCGGGCCGAGGCGGGGGCCTTGAGGCCCTGCTCCTCGAAGTACGCGTTGTAGATCTCGTTCATCTCGGCGAAGTGGTCCACGTCCGTGAGGTAGACGCGCATCATCATCACGTCGTCCCACGTCGCGCCGCCCTCTTCGAGGATCGCCTTGACGTTGGCGAAGGTCTGGAGGGTCTGCTCGCGCAGGGTCGGGCCCGCGGGGGTGGGGGCCTTGCCCTCCTCGGCGGGGAGGAAGCCGACCTGACCGGCGACCTGAAGGATGTTGCCCTTCTTGACGCCGTGGGAGAACTTCGCGGGCGGGGTGGTGTGGGTGGCCGGGGTGAGGCCGGTCTTCTCGGTGGTCATGACGTGCTCAGGCTTCCTTGAGGGGTGACTTGCCGGAGTACTCCCGGCTGATGGCGTCCGCCGTACGGCGCACCAGCGGGAGCAGCGTGAGGAGTTCCTCGGCGGTGACGACGACATTCGGCGCGGAGACCGACATGGCGGCGACGACCCGGCCGTCCGCACCGCGGATGGGGGCCCCGATGCAGTTGATGGACTCCTCGTGGCCACCGAGGTCGGTGGCCCAGCCCTGTTCGCGTACGGCGCCGAGCTCTTTGAGGAACGCGGCGGCGTTGGGCGTCGAACGGGACGTGTACGTGGGGTAGTCGAGCTTCTCCGCGATGGCGCGGCGCTCGGCCTCGGGAAGGTCGGAGAGCAGCAGTTTCGCGACGGCGGCGACGGTGATCGCCACCGGCTTCCCGATGCGCGAGTACATCCGCACCGGATAGCGGCTCTCGACCTTGTCGATGTAGAGGACTTCCTGCTCCTCGTAGACCGCGAGGTGCACGGTGTGCCCGCACTTCTCGTTGAGCGCGAGGAGGTGGGGGTGCGCGATCTCGCGTACGTCGAGGTTCTCGACGGCCTCCTGGGCGAGCGCGAAGAGGCGGGCGCCCAGGCGGTAGCGCTGGTCGGACTGGCGGTAGACCAGGCCGTGTTCGTGCAGTGTGCGCAGGAGCCGCAGGGCGGTGGACTTGTGCACTTCGAGGCGCTCGGCGACCTGGCCGAGGTCGGCGGGGCCTTCGGCGAGCAGCGGCAGGATGGACAGGGCGCGGTCGACGGTCTGGCTCATGACGTGAGTACCTCCTGCGCGGCCTCGTCGTCGGCTGCGGTCCAGCCGGGGCCGAGGTGCAGTCTCCCCCAGGCGGCCGCGTCGAGGGCGGCGAGACGGTCGGCGTGGTCGCGGGACGGCGGCGTGGCGAGGTCGCCGGGGACGGTGAGAGCGGCGGCGGCCATGAGGTGGCCGTGCCGAAGGCGCTGTTCCACGGGGAGCTTCCGCAGCGTCGCGGACAGGAACCCGGCGGCGAAGGCGTCACCGGCGCCGACGGCCGCGACGACGTCCACGCGGGGTGCGGGCTCCTCGTACCGCGCGCCACTGCTGCCGTAGGCGACGGCGCCGTCCGCTCCCCGCTTGACGACGAGGAGCTGGGGCTCGGGCAGGGCGGCGCGGATCGCGTCGGGGCCGCCGGTGATGCCCCAGGCGTCGGCGGCCTCGTCCTCGCCGACGAAGACGAGGTCGGCGCCGCGGGCGAGGTCGAGCAGCACCTCCTGGCCGCCCTCCGGCCACAGGCCGGGCCGGTAGTTGACGTCGAAGGAGACGCCGTCCGCTCCGGTCGCGGCGTCCGTGAGCGCGCGGAGCAGGTCCAGGCAGTCCGTGGAGAGCGCGGCGGTGATGCCGGACAGGTGCAGGAGGTACCCGGAGCGCAGCGCGGCCTGGTCGAGGTTGGCCGTGGACATCGCGGAGGCGGCCGAGCCCGCGCGGTAGTAGAGCACCTCATGGGATGCGCTCTCGCGGTCGTCGGCGGTGCGGAAGTAGATGCCGGTGGGGCGGTGCGGGTCACGTCCGACGGAGCCGGTGTCCACGCCGTACCGGGCGATCGCCTCGACGAGGTGGTCCCCGAAGCCGTCGGCGCCGACGCGGCTGACCCAGCGGGTGCGGTGCCCGGCGGCGGCGAGCGCGCAGGCGACGTTCGACTCGGCGCCGCCGATCCCGCGATCGAAGGACGGGACGTCGGCGAGGCGTCCGGCGCGTGAGGGCAGGAACGTGACCATGGACTCGCCGAGCGCGACGACGTCCACTACTGCTGCCTGCGCGTCCACCACTGCCTGCGCGGCCTCTGCGGTCACGATCTTCCTGCCCCTCGACGACTGCCAACCGACTGCACGGATCCGTTGACCCGGCGTTGGCTCGGATGTTAGACAGCAGTAAACGACATACGCAATGACCGTTGCACATAGTGCAACGCACCTTTTCGAGGAGGCGCCATGGCCGCCGACAACGCAGCCGACCGCTCCGCCGGACGTCTCGCCCGGGAGCTCGACCGGCTCGCGGAAGAGCGGGTCGACCACCGCTTCAAGGGCCTTCCGCCGGACGCGGAGGGCCTGACGGTCGGCGAGCTCGCGGCCCAGCGCCGGAACCTCTTCACGGGCGGTTTCACCACCCCCGTCCTCGCCCTCTCCGCCGAGCGCCTTGAGCACAACCTCGCGCTGATGGAGACGTACTCCGAGCGGCACGGCCTCGCGTTCGCCCCGCACGGCAAGACGTCCATGGCGCCGCAGCTCTTCGCCCGTCAGCTGGAGCGGGGCGCATGGGGCATCACGCTGGCCGTGCCGCACCAGGTGCGGGTGGCGCGCGCCTACGGCATCGAGCGGATCTTCCTCGCCAACGAGCTGGTGGACGCGGCGGCACTGCGCTGGATCGCGGGCGAGCTGGCGGCCGACCCCTCCTTCCGTTTCATCTGCTACGTCGACTCCGTGCCCGGCGTCGCCCTGATGGACGCCGCTCTGCGCGAGGCGGGCGCGACGCGTCCCGTCGACGTCGTGGTGGAGCTCGGCGCGGGTGACGGGGCGCGGACCGGTGTGCGTACGGAGGAGGAGTGCGTCGAGATCGCCAACGCGGTCGCGGCGGCGGACACGTTGCGCCTGGTGGGAGTCGCGGGGTACGAGGGCGAGGTGCCGGACGCGACCCCCGAGCGGGTGCGGGCCTGGCTCGGCCGCCTCACCGCGCTCGCCGTCGAGTTCGACAAGGCGAACCGGTTCGCGGACCTGGACGAGATCGTCGTCAGCGCGGGTGGCAGTGCGTGGTTCGACGCGGTGGCGGACGTCTTCGAGGAGATCCCCGAACTGTCGGTGCCGGTCCTGAAGTTGCTCCGCTCCGGGGCGTACGTCTCCCATGACGACGGCCACTACCGTCACTTGACGCCGTTCAACCGCATCCCGGAGGAGGGCGCGCTGCACCCCGCGTTCCGCCTCTGGACGCAGGTGGTGTCGCGGCCCACGCCTGAGCAGGCGTTCACCAACGCGGGTAAGCGGGATGCGGCGTACGACATCGACCTGCCCGAGGCGCAGGTCGTCCACCGGGGCGGGGTGGACCGGCCCGCGACGGGGGTCACGGTGACGGGCCTCTCCGACCAGCACGGGTGGGTCCGGACGACTCCGGAGGCGGATCTCGCCGTGGGCGACTGGGTGGGGCTCGGTCTTTCCCACCCCTGCACGTCCTTCGACAAGTGGCAGTTGATTCCTCTGGTCGAGGCGGACGGGACGGTCACGGACTACGTCCGTACCTATTTCTGACCCCTGGGTCTTGGGCGGATCCCCCGAACCGCCCGCTCCGCGGCGGGTGTCTCCCACCCGCCCGCCCGATTGCCCCGCAGCCGGTCCGCGGGCGAAGAGCCTGAACCGCCGCTTCGCGGCGGAATCTTTCCCGCCCACCCACCCGATTGCCCCGCGGCGCGGGGTGGGCGGGCGGGGGCCGTCGCTCCCACACGGGGGCGGTGAGGGGCCTCGTCGCGCGAAGGGTCAGTCGCCGACGGTGGTTCGCCCCGCCGGGGCCACCCGCAGCCGGCGACGAGAGTCGCACGGGTGGTGCGGGTGGGGGAGACACAACCCGGCCGGAGGCCGGGTGCACCACGTACAGCCCGCAGCCAAGCGAAGAGAGAAGAGAGAGGCACCCCCATGGACCTGGTGATCCGGGACGCACGCGTCATCGACGGCACCGGAGGTGCCTCGTACCGAGCCGACGTCGGCGTACACGAGGGGCGGATCACCGAGATCCGCAGGGAGGGGGAGGGCGAAGGCCCCCGGCTGACCGGGGCCAAGACGGTGGACGCCCAAGGCCTTGCGCTGGCCCCCGGTTTCATCGACATGCACGCCCACAGCGACCTCGCCCTCCTCCGCGACCCGGACCACAGCGCGAAGGCCGCCCAGGGCGTGACCCTGGAAGTCATCGGCCAGGACGGCCTCAGCTACGCCCCCGTCGACGACCGCACCCTCGCCCAGGTCCGCCAGGCCATCACCGGCTGGAACGGCGACGGCAGCGACATCGACTTCGACTGGCGCACCGTCGGCGAGTACCTGGACCGCCTCGACCGGCAGGGCACCGCCGTCAACGCGGCCTACCTCATCCCCCAGGGCACCGTCCGCATGTACGCGGTCGGCTGGGACGACCGCCCGGCAACCCCGGCCGAGGTCGAGCACATGAAGCAGCTCGTCGCCGAAGGCATGGAGCAGGGCGCCGTCGGGATGTCCTCCGGTCTCACCTACACCCCCGGCATGTACGCCGACGACTCCGAACTCACCGAGCTCTGCAAGGTCGTGGCCCAGTACAACGGCTACTACTGCCCCCACCACCGCAGTTACGGCGCCGGCGCCCTCCAGGCGTACGAGGAGATGGTCAACCTCACCCGCACCGCGAACTGCCCCCTCCACCTCGCGCACGCGACCATGAACTTCGGCGTGAACAAGGGCAAGGCGCCCGACCTGCTCGCGCTCCTCGACGACGCGCTCGCGCACGGCGCCGACATCAGCCTCGACACCTACCCCTACACCCCCGGCTGCACGACCCTCGTCGCCATGCTGCCGAGCTGGGCCAGCGAGGGCGGACCCGACGCGATCCTCGCCCGGCTCCAGGACGACGCGACCGCCGAGAAGATCCGCCACCACATGGAGGTCATCGGCGCCGACGGCTGTCACGGCGTACCGATCGAGTGGGACAAGATCGAGATCTCCGGCGTCTCCGACCCCGGTCTCGCCTCCTGCGTGGGCAAGACCATCGCCGAGTCGGCCGCCCAGCGCGGCGAGGAGCCCTGGATCACCGCCCGGCGCCTCCTCGTCAACGACAAGCTCGGCTCGACGATCCTCCAGCACGTCGGCCACGAGGAGAACGTCCAGGCGATCATGCAGCATCCCGTGCACACCGGCGGCAGCGACGGCATCCTCCAGGGCTTCAAGCCGCACCCGCGCGCGTACGGCACGTTCCCGCAGTACCTCGGCCGCTACGTACGCGACCTCGGCGTCCTCACCCTCGAAGAGTGCGTCGCCCACCTCACGTCACGCCCGGCGGCCCGCCTCCGCCTCTCCGACCGAGGCGTCGTACGCGAGGGCTACCGCGCCGACCTGGTCCTCTTCGACCCTCAGACGGTCGCAGCGGGCTCCACCTTCGACGCCCCCCGCACGCTCCCGACGGGCATCCCCCACGTCCTGATCGACGGCAAGTTCGTCATGGAGGACGGCCACCGCACGGACATTCTCGCGGGCCGCTCCGTCCGCCGGGCGCCGTAGGGGGCTTCGGTCACCGAAGGGCGGCTTTGCGGGGCCGGGGGCTTCGGTTGGTGCCGGGGCCATCCGGTGTCGCGAGGTTGGTGGTTCCGGGCCGGGAGTCAAGGGCGCTCCGCTGCGCTACGCGTCGGCTGCGCCGATTCCGCTGCGCTCCACCCTTGACACCCGTCCCTCCACCACGCGAGGGAAGACGACCGGACGGCCCAGGGGCGGGACTCTCGACCACTCCTGGGGGCCGTGCAGGTTTCCTGCCGGGTGCGGACTGGTTCGTCGGGGGCGGCCGCCAGGTTGCGCACTTACCGCCGGTGCGCGGCCGGTCGGGAAGTGGGCCCGGTTTCGTCAAGCGGGTGCGGACTGGTTCGTCGGGGGCGGCCGGCAGTGGGCGGGTGCGCGGCAGGTTCGGGGGGGATGGTCTCGTCAAGCGGGTGCGGACTGGTTCGTCGGGGGGTGGGCCGGGGTGGGGAGACGCGCGCGGGCCGGTCGGGAAGTGCACCCGGTCTCGTCAAGCGTCTGCCGACCGGATGTGCGGGGAGTGGCCGGGGTGGGGAGACGCGCCGCGGGCCGGTCGGGAAGTGCACCCGGTCTCGTCAAGCGTCTGCCGACCGGATGTGCGGGGAGTGGCCGGGGTGGGGAGACGTGCGCGGGTCGGCCGGGGGTGGGGAGGTGTGCTCGGGCGTCGGTGGAGTGCCAGGTGCAGGAAAATCCCGCTCCACCACGCGTACGGCTTGAGGTTGGCGGGACTTTTCTGCACTCCGCGTGATGGTGCCGTGGTGGGTGGGGGGAGGCGCACCTACTTGGCAAAGTTGTGTTCTGGCAGTTGGGGGGCGCGCGCGCTGGCCGATGCGCCGTCACCGAAATAGGTGCCGGACCCCCACCGGCCCCGGCGCGGCCGAAGAGCGAACGGGCTCGACGTCGGCAGCGGGGCAATGTGGTGGCGACGACGTGCGGACCCCGGCGAGCCCGGCGCTCCTCCGCCGCGACCGGCTGCTCACATCGTCCCCTGGCGGCCACCCCGGAAGTCCGGCCTGCAGACGCTGGATGAGACCGGGCTCCCCTCCCGAACGAGCCGCGCACGTCTCTCGCTAACGGCCACCCCCGATGAACCAGTCCGCACCCGCTTGACGACACCCTCACCCCTCCCCGAACCGGCCGCGCGCCCCGCCCGCTGCCGGGTGCCCCCCGACGAACCAGTCCGCACTCGGCACGGAAACCCCAAGAAGGTGACAGCAGTCCCCGAGAGTCCCGCCCCTGGGCCGTCCGGTCGTCTTCCCTCGCGTGGTGGAGGGACGGGTGTCAAGGGTGGAGCGCAGCGCAATCGGCGCAGCCGACGCGTAGCGCAGCGGAGCGCCCTTGACTCCCGGCCCGGAACCACCAACCTCGCGACACCGGATGGCCCCGGTCCAAACGAAGCCACAGGCCCAGCGAAGCCCCCACCCCCGGCGAAGCCGAAGCCACCGGCCAACCGAAGCCCCCGCCCCCGCCCTAGTCAGCGGCGAGGACGGGGGCCGAGTGCACCGGGGCCCGTGGAAGCCACTGACCCGCCCGCGAAGCCGCTACCTCCTGGCTGCGGACGGGCGCGGCAGCTTGCAGCCCTTTCGGGTGAGGTCGATCTTGCTGTCGTGGCCGACGCACGGAACTATCCCGTACGTCTGCTGCGCGTAGTTGATGCCCTGGCGCACCGTCACGTTGCCCCTACGGTCCACCTCACAGGGGTTGTTGAGGGTGCAGCGTTCGCCGTCCTCGTTGCCCGTGTTGTTGACCGCGGTGACCTTGCCGGTCTTGTGGTCGATCACCGGCGAACCTGACGTGCCGCCGATGGTCTGGCACTCGGGGGTGTAGCGGACCGAGTCCTTCCAGGTCCACTCCCCCTCCTTGAGGCGGTACGCGAAACCGTCGATCTTGCAGGTGTACGTCTTCTTCCAGTACCCGGAGACGACGGTGATCGCCCGCTTCTTGACCGGGTGCGCGTCCTCGATCTCCAGCGCCTTGATGCCGTACTTCTTCTTGATGTCGGCGTAGGAGGCGGTGAGTTGGTAGAGCGAGATGTCGGTGTCGGTCATCGTCGCGTACGAGATCTTGCTCGCCGTGAGCGTCGCCTTCTCCGCGCCCTTCGCGTCGAGCAGCTTGAAGGTGCGGGTGGACGGCTGGTCGACGATGACCTCGCCCGCCGCCGGGAATCCGCTCTCCAGGCAGTGGCCGTTGGAGAGGACGAGCGCGGGGTCGTCCGCCTTCGACTGCGGCACGCGGACGACGGAGCCCGAACAGTTGCTCAGCGCCACCGTGCCCGCGAAGTCGACGGCCTTCTTCGCGGCCTCCCCCGCCGCCCGCGTCGAGGGTGCGCTGTCCGGAGCCGCGACCGCCGGTGCGGAGCCGAACCCTACGAGGGTGAGGGCGAGTAAACCGCCCGCGAGAGCCTTCTTCATGTGTGGAGCCCCCCTTGTAGCTGTGTAGCTGTGCCCTGTGTGGTTGTCATGGGCATTCTTCGGGGGTACCTCGGATGGGGACAAGGGGTGAGAACTCTTGACAATTCGGCGGGCCGGCCCGGTGGGGGCCAGCCCGCCGTGATCCGCGGACCCGCGGACCCGCGGATCGGGTGCCGGGCCTTACGGCTTGGGAAGCTCGCAGCCCTCGCGGCTCAGGTCGATCTTGTTGCCGGGTGCCACGCACGGCACGACGCCGTACGTCTGCTGCGCGTAGTTGATGCCCTCGCGGACCGTCACCTTGCCGTTCTCGTCGACCTCGCACGGGTTGTTGTCCGTGCACTCCTCGCCGCTTTCGTTGCCGGTGTTGTTGACGGCGACGACCTTGCCGGTCGCGTCATCGATCACCGGAGAGCCCGAAGTACCGCCGATCGTCTGGCAGTCGGGGGTGTAGCGGACCGAGTCCTTCCAGGTCCAGTTCCCCTCCTTGAGACGGTGGGCGAAGCCGTCGATGCTGCACTTGTACATCTTCTTCCAGTAGCCGGACGCGACGGTGATCGCCTTGCCCTGCTCCGGACGTGCCGCGTTCAGCTCCAGCGCCTTGATGCCGAACTGGCTCTCGATCTCGCTGTAGGTGCTGGTGAGTTCGTAGAGCGAGAGGTCGGTGTCCGTCATCGTCCCGTAGGCGATCTTGCTCGCCTTGACCGTCCCCGCGTCGCCACCGGCGGCGTCGAGGAGGGTGAAGCTGCGCGACGACGGCTTGTCGACGACGACCTCGCCGGGGGCCGGGAAGCCGGCCTCCAGGCAGTGGCCGTTGGACATCACGAGCGCCGGGTCGCCCGGCTGCGAGTCCGGCACCCGGACGACGGAGCCGGAACAGTTGCTCAGCGCGACCGTGCCCGCGAAGTCAACCGCCTTCGCCTTGGCGGGCCGTTCGTCGCTGACGGCCGTCGCGGGTACCGCCGTCGCCCCGAGGAGCAGGGCGGAGAAGCACGCGACGACGAGAGGCTTGTGCATGTGGGGGGTCCCCTCTGTTGACCATGTGACCGAAGTTGACTACGCGATCGAAGTGCTTCGGTTTTGTCATGCGCATTGTTGGGGCACTCGGCCGCGAGAACAAGACCGCATGCGGACACAACTGACCGCTGAGAGGACACTCCCGGGTCAGCGGCGTGTCGGAACAAGCCCGTTCACCTCTCGCCACACGGCCGGGAGACCCTCCCCGGCCCGACGTGGCGCAAAACACGAGGCGACTCTCCTTACGCGCCCGTAAGCTCGCGGACATGCAGGTCATCCAGTCGACGAAGCTCGCCAACGTCTGTTACGAGATCCGGGGCCCGGTGCTCGAGGAGGCGATGCGGCTGGAAGCGGCGGGCCACCGCATCCTGAAGCTCAACACGGGCAACCCCGCGGCCTTCGGGTTCGAGTGCCCGCCGGAGATCCTCGAGGACATCCTCCGCAACGTCGGTGACGCGCACGGTTACGGCGACGCGAAGGGTCTCCTTGCCGCCCGCCGCGCGGTCGTCATGCACAACCAGACCCTGGGCATCGAGACCGACGTCGAGCACGTCTTCATCGGCAACGGCGTCTCCGAGCTCATCGTCATGGCCATGCAGGGCCTGCTCGACGACGGCGACGAGGTCCTCGTACCGGCGCCGGACTATCCGCTGTGGACGGCCGCGGTCTCGCTCTCCGGCGGCACGGCGGTGCACTACCGCTGCGACGAGCAGGCGGACTGGATGCCGGACCTCGCCGACATCGAGCGCAAGGTGACCGACCGCACCAAGGCGCTCGTGATCATCAACCCGAACAACCCGACCGGCGCCGTATACAGCGAGGACATGCTGCGCGGCCTGACCGACATCGCCCGCCGTCACAATCTTCTCGTCTGCTCGGATGAGATCTACGACAAGATCCTCTACGACGGCGCGACCCACACCCCCACCGCCGCCATCGCCCCCGACCTGCTCACCCTCACCTTCAACGGCATGTCGAAGGCGTACCGGGTGGCCGGTTACCGCGTCGGCTGGGTGGCCATCTCGGGCCCGAAGGCGCACGCGTCCTCGTACATCGAGGGCCTGACGATCCTCGCCAACATGCGCCTGTGCGCGAACATGCCGGGTCAGCACGGCGTGGTCGCCGCGCTCAGCGGGCGGCAGACCATCAACGACCTCGTACTTCCGGGCGGGCGGCTCATGGAGCAGCGCGACACGGCGTACGACCTGCTGACGCAGATCCCCGGCGTGAGCTGCGTGAAGCCGAAGGGGTCGCTCTATCTCTTCCCGCGGCTCGACCCGAAGGTCTTCAAGATCAAGGACGACCGCCAGATGGTGCTCGACCTGCTGCGGGCCGAGAAGATCATGGTCGTGCACGGCACCGGCTTCAACTGGCCGGAGCCCGATCACTTCCGCGTCGTCACGCTGCCCACGGCGACGGACCTGACCGAGGCCGTGACCCGTATCGGCAACTTCCTCGACGGCTACAGCCAGCCCTAGCGCCGCACCGGCTCCGGAGAGCTACCCGACTCAACTTTAGACAGAATCTAATGTAGGATGGCTTTCAAGCTACCCGCCAGGAGGCCATCCCATGTACGAGCCGATCCGCACCAAGTCGGTCCATGCCATGGCCGACCCGGGCGACTTCCCGCACCGCTCCCGCGAGGAGGAGCTGGACATCCAGCTCGCCGCGCATCTGGCGGCGCTCCTCGCCGTCACGGACGAGCTGCGCGGGGTCGCGCCCTCGGCCGAACTGGACGCCGCCGCCGATGAGTTGACCCGTGAGGTCACCCGGCTTCGGGGGCTTGCGCCCGTCCGCTCGGCGGTGGTGTCCGCCATCCACGAGCCGCATCTCACCGCTCTGCATCAGCGTGCCCACGCCCTTGCGGGGCGCGCGCTTGTCGTGGCCGCGTCCCGTGCGGACACCGCCGCCGCGATTCTCGCCGCGCGACGCATGGACGCCCACGAAAGTGCTGCCCGGCTGGTGGGCGCCCACTGAGTAGCCGCGGATACCGCTTGCGCGGCTGCGGGTGCTTCGTGGCTGAGCGCGCAGTTCCCCGCGCCCCTACGGGGCGCTACCCGTCGGGGCGCCACCTACCCGGCTAGCCGGTCACCCGTACCGTCGCCTCGGCCGACGAGCCCGAGTGCAGGGCATCGCCCTCGTAGCTGACGGCGTAGACGGTCTTGCCCCGCTTGTTGGGCAGGTCCCTGACCTTGAACGTGCCGTCGGCCGCGACCGACGCGGACGTCAGCTCGCCCGTCGTGCCGAAGCGGTCGGTCCGCGTCACCTTCAGGGCGATCCCGGACGGCAGCGAGCGCCCCTGCCCGGTCAGCTTCCCGGTGATCTCGACGCCACCCGCGCGGGTCGCCTCCGCGGGCGCCGTCAGCGCGATCGAGGTCGGCGCCTTCGCCACGTCGACGGTGAGCGTGACGTCCTCGGCGGGGCGGTGCGTGACATCACCGAGGAACCGCAGCGTGTACGTCGCCTCGCCGAGCCGGTCCGGTACGTCGAGGACGGTGAAGCTGCCGTCGGCGGCGACCCTGGCAGGTGCCACCTCCGTCGTGCCGTCCGTGTCCTTGCGGACCGCCTCCACCTTCACCGGCTCCGCGGGCGCGGGCCCGTCCAGCTCCAGCTTGCCGCGGATACCGAGCGGTTCACCGACGACGGGCGTCGACGGTGTGGTGCTCAGGGTGCCCGAGAAGCGCGAGTCGTACTGGGCGGCCGGGGGCTTGATGACGTGCAGCCAGTGGCCGTAGCCGTCCGTGGTGACCGCGAAGAGCCGCGAGCCGTCCTTGGACCAGTCGAGGCCGCGCGGCACGACCCGCGAGCCGTCGAGCTCCCCCTCGAAGGCGAACTCCATCGGCGTGGTGCCGTCCGCCGGGTCGGCGGGCTGGATCAGCAGGTCGGAGACGCTGCCGGAGGCGACCGCGCCGCGCGCCACATACTTTCCGTCGCCGCTGAACGCCACCGCCGAGGCCGTCGCACCCTCGGGCAGCGGCTGGTAGCCGACCGGGGCGTCCGCCAGGTCGGAGGCGTCGAGCAGCCGGGTTCCGTACGCCGCGTCGGCGACGGCGATCCGCTTGCCGTCGGCGCTCTGGGCGATGTCCCTCAGGTCGAGCGCGCCCTTGCCCTCGGCGTCCGCGAAGCGCCGCTGCGGGCCGCGCACCAGATTGGCGCCGCTCGCGTCGAAGGTGGCGACGAACGCGTTGGCCGCGTTGCCCGCGCCCGACTGCCCCATGATGAGCCGGTCCGGGGCCCCGGGTCCCGACTCGATCTTCAGCCGACCCTCGCTGTTCCAGCCGGTGTTGACGTACGAGGCGTCCTTCACCTGGTACAGCAGGGCGTTGTTGTCCGGCCTGTCGCAGTACGAGCCGCCGGTGTACGGGGTCTCCGTGAACCACGTCTTGCCGCCCGCGACGGCCACCTCGCGGCCGCAGGGGGTGTCGTACGGCGTGCTCGCGGCGCCGGTCCTCGTCTGGGTCGCCGTGTCGAACGCCAGGATGCGGTTGGACTGCGACACGTGCAGGGTCGCGCCGTCCGCGCTGAGCGCCATGCCGGACGCCGGCTGATCGGTGGCGAGCGAACCGACGCGCTGTCCCTCGAAGTTGTAGACGTGGACGGAGCTCGCCCCACTGTTGTTCTTGTTCCCGTCGGTGACGTAGACCCGCTCGTGCGCGTCGTCCACGACCATCGCCCCGAACGAGGTGAACGGCAGCTTCGCCACCTCGTCCGACGGAGTGGCGGCGTACGCGGCGGGTGTCCCGAGGGCGACCAGACCGGCCGAACCGAGGAGCACCGCGAGCGCGGCGCCCGTCACGCGTCTTAACCGCTGAGATTTCTTCAACTTGGCCCCCCACAGGCTTGATTGGGGCGCGCGACGATCAGCGGCCCCCCGTGTGGGGTCATTGAAACATGTGAGGGGCATGTGAAGGCGGCGTATGCGAGATGCGGATATACGCGGATGAGCCCGCACGCATTCCGGATGAGCCCCGCACGTACACGCGGATGAGCCCCGCACGCCGTTGTGCGGGGCTCATCCGGAATGCGCCGTACGTCTAGCCGAGACGCTGCACCAGGGCGCGGTACTCGTCCCACAGTTCCTTGGGCGTGTGGTCGCCGAAGGTGTTCAGGTGCTCGGGGACCAGCGAGGCCTCGTCGCGCCAGACCTCCTTGTCGACCGTGAGCAGAAACTCCAGGTCATCCTTGGCCAGGTCGAGGCCCTCGGTGTCCAGCGAGTCGACCGTCGGCAGGATGCCGATGGGCGTTTCGACGCCCTCCGCCTTGCCGTCGAGGCGGTCCACGATCCACTTCAGGACGCGGGAGTTCTCGCCGAAGCCGGGCCACACGAACTTGCCGTCGGCGTTCTTCCGGAACCAGTTCACGTAGTAGATCTTCGGCAGCTTGGACTGGTCGGGCTTGTCCGCACCGACCTTGACCCAGTGGGCCATGTAGTCGCCCATGTTGTAGCCGCAGAACGGCAGCATCGCGAAGGGGTCGCGACGCAGCTCGCCCACCTTGCCCTCGGCCGCGGCGGTCTTCTCGCTGGCCACGTTCGCGCCGAGGAAGACGCCGTGCTGCCAGTTGAAGGACTCCGTGACCAGCGGCACCGCGCTGGCCCGACGGCCGCCGAAGAGGATCGCCGAGATCGGCACGCCCTTGGGGTCCTCCCACTCGGGCGCGATGATCGGGCACTGCGAGGCGGGCGTGGTGAAGCGGGCGTTCGGGTGGGCGGCCGGGACGCCCGATTCGGGGGTCCAGTCGTTGCCCTTCCAGTCGGTGAGGTGGGCGGGAGTCTCCTCCGTCATGCCCTCCCACCAGACGTCGTTGTCGTCGGTGAGCGCGACGTTCGTGAAGACCGAGTTGCCCCACAGGGTCTTCATGGCGTTGGCGTTGGTGTGCTCGCCGGTGCCGGGCGCGACGCCGAAGAAACCGGCCTCGGGGTTGATCGCGTAGAGCCGGCCGTCCTCGCCGAAGCGCATCCAGGCGATGTCGTCGCCGATGGTCTCGACCGTCCAGCCACGGACCGTCGGTTCCAGCATGGCGAGGTTGGTCTTGCCGCAGGCGCTCGGGAACGCGGCCGCGACGTACTTCGACTCTCCCTGCGGGGGCGTGAGCTTGAGGATCAGCATGTGCTCGGCCAGCCAGCCCTCGTCGCGCGCCATGACGGAGGCGATGCGCAGGGCGTAGCACTTCTTGCCGAGCAGGGCGTTGCCGCCGTAGCCCGAGCCGAACGACCAGATCTCGCGGTCCTCGGGGAAGTGCGAGATGTACTTCGTGGAGTTGCAGGGCCACGGCACGTCGGCCTCGCCCGCCTCCAGCGGTGCGCCGAGCGTGTGGACGGCCTTCACGAAGAAGCCGTCGTCGCCGAGCTCGTCCAGGACGGCCTGACCCATGCGGGTCATGGTGCGCATGGAGACGGCGACGTACGCGGAGTCGGTGATCTCCACACCGATGGCGGACAGCGGTGAGCCGACCGGCCCCATGCAGAACGGCACGACGTACATCGTGCGACCGCGCATCGAGCCGCGGAAGACACCGCCCTCGCCGCCCGAGCCCTGGAAGATCTCCCGCATCTCGGCGGGGGCCTTCCAGTGGTTGGTCGGGCCCGCGTCCTGCTCCTTCTCGGAGCAGATGAAGGTGCGGTCCTCGACGCGCGCGACGTCGGTCGGGTCGGAGGCCGCGTAGTACGAGTTGGGGCGCTTGATCGGGTCGAGCTTCTTGAACGTGCCCTTGGCGACGAGCTCCTCGCACAGGCGCTCGTACTCGGCTTCGGATCCGTCGCACCAGACCACGCTGTCCGGCTGCGTCAGTTCGGCGATCTCGTTCACCCAGGAGACGAGCTCCCGGTGGTTGGTGGGGACAGTGCCCAGGGGCTCTGCGAGAAGGGGAGCCGCGATGTCGCGCGCCACGATTGCTCCTATACGAGGGGTTTATAGGTTTGTTGCCCCGTGGGGGCTGCGACCCGGACGCTTCACGTGGTGTTCCCTCTGGCGCTCATCCGGTGCCGACCGCACTCATTTGATCATCCGACGCATCCGCGCATATGTCCAGAGGGCCTCACAAGTGAGCGGCGTGAGGATCGCCACTCACCAGGTCGGCCTACCGGCCACGAATCCGTCACTTGTACGCTCGGGTATCACCGTGAGCATCGCCACTTGTGCGTCGCGGTTCCCCATGACTGATGCCTAACTTACGGTTGCGTAGGTACGATGCCGATATGACCGCTCCCGTCCCTGACGCGATCACGAACAACCAGGACACCAGCCGCGGTTCGGCCTCAGGCTCCGACTCGGCCTCAGGCTCGGCCTCCAGCCCCGACTCGGCCTCCAGCTCCTCGTCCGTGCTCGACGCCCTGCCGCTTCCCGATCTCGAAGAAGTGAAGCCGAAGATGCGCGGCTGGCTGCACGCGGGAATGTTCCCCGCCGTGCTCGTCTCGGGCATCGCACTTCTGGCGCTCACGGACTCCACGCGTGCACGGATCGCCTGCGGGATCTATGTCCTGTCGGCCTGCCTGCTCTTCGGAGTGAGCGCGATCTACCACCGGGGCACCTGGAGTCCGCGCGCCGACGGCGTGCTGCGCAGACTCGACCACGCCAACATCTTCCTGATCATCGCGGGCACGTACACCCCGCTGACGATGCTGCTCCTGCCCGGCTCGAAGGGGCAGTGGCTCCTCTGGGGCGTGTGGGGCGCGGCAGTGGCCGGCATCCTCTTCCGGGTGTTCTGGGTCGGCGCGCCGCGCTGGCTCTACACCCCGTGCTACATCGCGATGGGCTGGGCCGCGGTCTTCTTCCTGCCCGACTTCATGCGGGCGGGCGGCATCGCCGTCCTGGTCCTGGTGATCGTGGGCGGCCTGCTCTACAGCGCGGGCGGCGTGATCTACGGCATCAAGCGCCCCAACCCCTCCCCGCGGTTCTTCGGCTTCCACGAGGTCTTCCACTCCCTCACGCTGGCCGCGTTCGCGGTGCACTACGTGGGCATCTCGATGGTGGCGTACCAGCACGGATAAGCGCCCCCCTTTCTCTTCATGGCCGCGGCTTTCGAGCCGCGGCCTTTTTGCGTGCGCGGACAGCGGACTGCCCCACATATTGACGGTTACCACCTTTTGACAGCTACTCTCATTTTATGGCCACCGTCAAAAGCTCGTCTGCCGCGCAACGGCAGGACCCACGCCGCTGGTGGGCGCTCGCCGCCCTGGTCGCGAGCATGCTCGTGCTCGGTTTCGACATGACGATCCTCAACGTCGCCCTGCCGACGATGGCCGCGCAGCTGGACGCGAGTACGGGCGAGCAACAGTGGATGGCGGATGCGTACGTCATCGTGTTCGCGGCCCTGATGCTTCCGGCCGGACTCCTCGGCGACCGGTTCGGACGCCGCAGGATGCTGATCACCGGGCTCGGGATCTTCCTGGTGGGCTCGCTGATCGGCACCCTCGTCGACTCCGTCGAGCTGGTCGTCGTGGCGCGGGCGTTCATGGGCCTGGGCGGCGCGCTCGTCATGCCCCTCGCCATGGCCGTGCTGCCCGCGCTCTTCGCCCCCGGCGAGCGGACCAAGGCCGTCGGCATCGTCGCGGCGGCCTCCGCGCTCGGCGCGCCGCTCGGACCGATCGTGGGCGGCTGGCTCCTGGACCACTTCTGGTGGGGCTCGATCTTCCTGATCAACGTCCCGATGGTCGCGATCGGCATCACGGCCTGCGTCTTCCTGCTGCCGGAGACGACCGACCCGTCGTCCCCGAAGGTCGACGTCGCCTCCACCGCGCTCACCGCGGCCGGGCTCGG
Organism: Streptomyces sp. NPDC033177; assembly: GCF_055577715.1. Classification (NCBI taxonomy): domain Bacteria; kingdom Bacillati; phylum Actinomycetota; class Actinomycetes; order Kitasatosporales; family Streptomycetaceae; genus Streptomyces; species Streptomyces sp. NPDC033177. The sequence continues at coordinate 117,384 of NZ_JBVIPS010000005.1, forward strand.
CGCGCTCATCTACGCGATCATCGAGGCCCCCGTACGGGGCTGGGGCGACCCGCTGATCCTCGGCCTGTTCACGGGCGCGGCCGTCCTGATCGCCGCGCTCGTCCTGCGGGAGCGGAAGATGCCGCGCCCGATGCTCGACATGTCGCTGCTGCGCAACCGCGGCTTCCTGCTCAACACGATCGCGGCGACGCTCGTCATGTTCGTCCTGTCGGGCCTGATGTTCGTCCTTCCGCAGTATCTGCAGGCGGTGCTCGGCCATGACGCCTTCGGCACCGGTCTGCGGATGCTGCCGATGATGGGCGGCCTCATCATCGCGGCGAAGGGTGCGGAGCCTCTCGTACGCCGCTTCGGCCCGCGTGCGGTGATCAGCGCCGGGCTCGTCGTGCTCGCCTTCGCGGCGATTCTCGGCAGCCGTACGACGGTCGACTCCGGCTACGGCTTCACCGCGCTGTGGCTCACGATCGCCGGCATCGGCTTCGGCTTCGGCGTCGTGCCCGCCATGGACTCGGCCCTCGGGGCGCTCCCCGTGGAGCGGGCGGGATCCGGCACCGGCCTCATGATGACCGTGCGTCAGGTGAGCAGCGCCATCGGGATCGCCCTGCTCGGCTCGCTCCTCGCCGGTGTCTACGCCGACCGCCTCGACACCGGCAAGATCCCGGACGCGGCGGCGGACACCGCGGGCGAGTCGGTGGTGGCCGCCCACGCGGTCGCCGAACGGCTCGGGGTGTCGCGCCTTGCCGACTCCGCCGACGGGGCGTACATCGACGGCATGGTGACCGTCCTCCTCGTCAGTGGCGTCGCGGCGCTGGTCACCGCGCTGCTCGTCGCGGCGCTGCTGCCGAAGGTTCCCCCTCCGCCGGACGACACCGACATGGCACGGGAACCGGAGGATGCCCGACAATGAGCGCCATGACGGCCGCACGCATCACCGCTCCCTCGCAGGGCTCCCAGCTGGGACTTCGCGAACGGAAGAAGCTCAAGACGCGCATCGCGATCCGTGAGGCCACATACCGGCTGATCGACGAGCAGGGGTACGACGCGACGACGGTCGAGCAGATCGCGGAGGCCGCGGAGGTGTCGGCGTCGACCGTCTTCCGCTACTTCCCGACCAAGGAGGACATCGTCCTCACCGACGAGTACGACCCGCTCCTGGAGGACGAGCTGCGGGCACGCCCCGTGGACGAGCCGATCGTGGAGTCCCTGCGGCATGTGCTGCGCAGGGCGGTGAGTCTCGGCTTCACCGAGGAGCCGGAGGTCTCACGCCTCCGCACGCGCCTGATGATCGAGGTGCCCGCCGTGCGCTCCCGGCTCCTGGAGAGCATGTCGGTCACCGGCCGGATGCTGTGCCGCGTCATCGCGGAACGCGCGGGCCGCGACCCCGGGGAGCTGGAGGTCCGGGTCTTCGCGATGGGCCTCATCGCCGCGCTCACGGAGACGGCCGCGTACTGGGCGGAGCACGGCCACGAGGACGACCTGGGCGAGCTGGTGGACCGCGCCCTGTCCATGCTGACCACCACGGGCTTCGGGACGGGCGCGCCCCAGGCCTGACGCCGGTGCCTGGCGCAGATGCTGGACCGGTCCCGGCGGCCCGCGGAAATTCCCCGGCCGCCACTGCTCCCCCATGCCATCCTGACCGCATGAATGGTCCGGAGATCCTCGTCCACTTCGCCCCCGAGCTGGGGCTTTTCGTTCCGCACGGGCGAAGGGGCGGGCCCACCACGGCAGTTACGGACGGCGTGTCCACGCTCGGGCACGTCGTCGAGTCGCTCGGGGTGCCGCTGACGGAGGTCGGCTCGCTCGTCGTGGACGGCGCCGAGGTCCCGGTCTCGCACATCCCGTCGGCGGACGAGTCGGTGGAGGTCCGCGCCGTGCCCCGCCCCCAGCCCGTGCCGGGCGCCCCTCTCCGCTTCCTCCTCGACGTCCATCTCGGCACGCTGGCCCGCCGGTTGCGCCTCCTTGGCGTCGACGCGGCGTACGAGAGCACGGACATCGGCGACCCCGCCCTCGCCACGCGCTCGGCCGCGGAACGGCGGGTGCTGCTCAGCCGGGACCGGGGTCTGCTGCGACGCCGTGAGCTGTGGGCCGGGGCGTACGTCTACAGCGACGCGCCGGACGAACAACTCCGCGATGTGCTGGGCCGGTTCGCCCCCGCGCTGGCCCCGTGGACCCGGTGCACGGCCTGCAACGGCTCCCTGCGGGCGGCGACCAAGGAGGATGTGGCGGATCGCCTGGAGGGCGGCACGCGGGGGTCGTACGACGTGTTCGCGGAGTGCGGGGAGTGCGGGCGGGTGTACTGGCGGGGAGCGCATCATGACCGGCTGGAGGGGATTGTGGCGGGGGCGGTGCAGGAATTTTCCCCGACCCCGCCCCTTCCCTAAAACCGTGCCTGCGCCCCGGGCCTACCTGGGGCTCCGCCCCAGACCCCGCTCCTCAATCGCCGGAGAGGCTGAATCTTTCAGCCTCTCCGGCGATTGAGGAGGCCCTCGCGCAGCGAGTTTCGGGAAGGGGCGGGGTGGGGGAAAAGAACCCCGGCCCTCAGCCCGAAAGCTTCGCCGCCAGCTCCCCCGCGTCAGTGGTAGGCGCGTCGCAGACGAACCGCCGGCAGACGTAGGCCGCAGGCCGCTCCCTCCCCGCGAGCAGCGGAAACTCGCCGCCGCCCGCAGGGCCGACAGCGACGACAGCCCCCGGCGCCGTCCCAAGGAGCGCGGTGCGGTGCAGCTCCCCACCGACCGGTCCGATCACCGCGACCTCGCGGGGACCGTCCAGCGCCGCTTCGGCCACCGCGAGGCCATGCCCGATGAACCGGGGCGCCCGAGGCCCGAGCCCCTTGACCACGCCAAGCGCCCGCTCCGCCGCGCGGCGATGCGGCTCGGCTCCGGTCTGCGCGGCGTACGAGAGCAGCGCCCCCGCGGCAGCCGTCCACCCGGACGGCACCGCGTTGTCCGTGGGGTCCTGCGGCCGCCGGATCAGCTGCTCGGCGTCCGCGGCGGTGTCGTACAGGGATCCGGACTCCGCGTCCACGAACTGGGCGAGCACGTGGTCGAGCAGGAACCCGGCGAATTCCAGCCAGACCCCCTCCCCCGTCACGGAGGCCAGCGCGAGGAACCCCTCGGCGACGTCGGCGTAGTCCTCCAACACGCCCGCGTTAGCGCCGACTTGACCATCCTTGGACGTACGGGAGAGCCGTGCCCTGTCGTCCATGTGCAGCCGCACGAGGAGGTCACCGGCGCCGACCGCGGCCGCCACCAGGTCAGGCCGGTCGAAGTACGCGCCGACCTCGGCGAGCGCGGCCACGGCGAGACCGTTCCAGGCGGCGACGACCTTGTCGTCACGTCCGGGCGCGGGCCGCTGCGAGCGGGCCGCGAGCAGCCGCTCCCGGATGGAGTCGAGCCGCGCGGCGTCGGCCACCACCCCAGCCTGCGCGGGGAGTTGGAGCACGGAGGCACCTTCCTCGAAGGTCCCTTCCTCGGTCACCCCGAAGTACGTGGCGGCCAGCTCGGCGTCCGCGTCGCCGAGCACCTCGCGGAGCTGCTCCGGCGTCCAGACGTAGTACGCGCCCTCGACGTGCTTGCCGGTCGCGGCGTCCTCGCTGTCGGCGTCGAGCGCCGAGGCGAAACCGCCCTCGTTCGTACGGAGTTCGCGGACCATGAAGTCGGCCGTCTCCAGCGCGACGCGGCGGGCGAGGTCCGAGCCCGTGGCCCGCCACAGGTGGGCGTAGACCCGGCAGAGCAGCGCGTTGTCGTACAGCATCTTCTCGAAGTGGGGCACGACCCACTCCCGGTCCACGGAGTAGCGCGCGAAACCGCCGCCCAGCTGGTCGTAGATCCCGCCGCGCGCCATCCGCTCGCAGGTGTCGGCCGCCATCTGCAGGGCGCCCTCCGAGCCGGTGCGGGCGTAGTGCCGCAGCAGGAACTCGACGACCATGGACGGCGGGAACTTGGGGGCGCCGCCGAAACCGCCGCGCGAGGCGTCGTAGTCGCGGGTCAGGCCGAGCAGCGCCTGGGCGAGCTCGTCCTCGCCGGGCAGCTCGTCCGAGCCGAACGCGAGCTGCCGTTCGGCGAGGTCCCGCACGATCTTCCCGGCGACGTCGGCGACCTCGTCGCGCCGGTCCGTCCAGGCGCGCCGGACCCCGTCGGCCACCTGCTGGAAGGAGGGCATGCCGTGCCGCGGCTCGGGCGGGAAGTACGTGCCGAAGTAGAAGGGCTCGGCGTCGGGCGTCAGGAAGACCGTCATGGGCCAGCCGCCCTGCCCGGTCGCGGCCTGTACGGCCTCCATGTAGACGGCGTCGATGTCGGGCCGCTCCTCGCGGTCGACCTTGACGTTGACGAAGTGCTCGTTCAGGAAGGCGGCCGTACCGGCGTCCTCGAAGGACTCGTGGGCCATGACGTGGCACCAGTGGCAGCTGCTGTACCCCACGCTGAGCAGCACGGGAACGCCCCGCTCCCGCGCCTGCGCGAAGGCCTCCGCCGACCAGGGCCACCAGTCGACGGGGTTGTCGGCGTGCTGAAGAAGATAGGGGGACGTCTCATGGGCCAGTCGGTTCGGCATGCCCTCCATCCTCGCGCACACGGAAGGGTGCCGCGCAGGTGCCACGGGTTCGCGGCGAGCCGCGCGGTCAGGCTTCGCGGTTCCGCAGTCTTCGGGCGATCTCGATGTCGGAAGTGAGCGCGCTCAGGCGGGGCGGCGTCCTGGAAGCGTCGAGCACCACGACGTGCAGCCGGTCACCGACCTGGGGCGGTGCCGCGTCCGTCCACCAGGACGGGTGCTTGGCCTGGTCCACGAAGCCCTCTCGCCCGACCACCTCCCCGCCGGTCTGCCCGTCGGTCTCCCCGTTCCCCTGCCCGTCGATGATCACGAGGCAGCCCACCGGGGCGACGGCCCTGACCGTGACGTCGAGTTCCTCGTGATCGGCGATCGTCACCAAAACCTCCGTCCGTATACGGGAGATGCTTCCACGTGATCCTCGGACTCGCTCGCGTCGAGGGCCCGTACGCAGGACACTTGTGGCCGCAGGTGACCATTGCACTCGGAGGGGGAGCCATATGCGGGACAGCCATCGGGCCGAAGCCGAGCGGCTGTTGGTGCGGGCGGTGGAAGAAGAGGTGCGGCGCTCCGGCGGACGTATCGACGGGGGCGTACTGCTCTCGCGGGCCCGGGGCGCCCTGGACGCCATGGGGCAGACCGCCGCCGAGGAGTACGCCGCCTATACGCAGGCAGTCGACGAGGCGGAGGCCGGCCAGCTCTCCTTCGGGCAACGGTATGCCAGAGAGGGAGCGGGAACTCCCCTGCTGGTGGCCGCCGTTGCGGCCGTGGGCGCCTGTCTCGCCGACCTCATCCTCGGGACCGGCGTCTCGACCGCCATGGGCGCGGGCGCAGCCGTCGCCGTCGTCGGCGCGGCCACCACCGTCCTGAAGGTCACCGCCGCCCACGTGCCCGCGGCCAGTCGCCGCGCCGGTGCCATCAGCCAGCCGGGCGGTCCCGAACAGCTGCGGCTGCAGTGGCTCACCGCCCTTGAGGTGCGGGGCATCCGGCCCTTCCTGGACCAGCAGCGCGTACTGCAGGCCCCGTCCGGCAAGAAGAAGACCTCGCCGCAGCTGCGCGGCACGGACAAGAGCGCGGCGGCGCGCAGGCGTACCGTACTGGAGCAGTCATTCGCCCAACTGCCCCAGCCGGAGGGCCCGTTCACCGGGCGGCGCACGGAGCTGGCGCGTGTCGCCCAGTGGGTGCACGCCGCGCGGGCCAGTACCGAGACGCGGCCCACCGTCGTCGTGCTGCACGGCACGCCGGGATCAGGGCGCTCTTCGCTCGCCGTGCGGGCCGCGCACGATCTGCGGGACCAGTTCCGGGGCGCCTGCGTCGTCGACCTGCGGGGCGAGAGCTCCCAGCCGCTGTCCACGCGGGACGCGCTCATGCATCTGCTGAATCGATTGGGCGCCCCGCGCGAGCAGCTCCTGTTCCGTGAACGTTCCTCGCAGGAACAGCAGGTCAAGCGGCTCAGCGAGCTGTACCACCAGTATCTGACGGGGCTCGCGGTCACCGTCGTACTGGACGACGCAAGCGACCCGGAGCAGGTGCGCACCCTGGTGCCCGAGCGCTCCGACAGCCTCGTCCTCGTCACCACCCGCAAGCCCCTGGAACTCCCGGCGGACCTTGCCGCCTGGGTGCACCAGCTGCCGGTGGAGCCGCTCGACGCGGCGGGCTCGGAGCAGCTCCTGCGAAAGACCGCGGAGGACACCTCCGGGCCCTACGACGCCGAATCCGCCGACGCCGTACGGCAGTTGTGCGGCGGACTGCCGCTCGCCCTGCGCGTCGCCGGGTCCTCGATCGGCTCGCGCACGGCGGCGCAGCTCGCCGCCGACCTGGCCGCGTACGGCCCCTTCGAGAAGGTCACGCCCGTGGAGCGCGTCCTGTGGCTGCGCTACACCGACCAGAGCGAGCCCGCCCGGCGTCTCCTGCGCAGGCTCGCGCTGGCCGGCCGCGCCTCCATGGGGGCGGCCGCCGCCGCTGCCCTGCTCGGCGCCGACGAGACGGAAGCGGCCCGCCAGCTGACCGCGCTCTCCCGCGCGGGCCTCGTCGACCACGTGCGCGGCAACCGCTACCGCCTGCACGATCTCGTACGTGCCTTCGCGCTCGCCCGGCTCATCGACGAGGAGGAGCCCGCGGAGCGCACGGCCGCACAGGAACGTCTCATCGTCAGCTACAGCGAGCTCGCCGGGTCGGTGATCCGCCTGGTCGACGGCAAGATGTCGACGCGGGCCGGCCAGTTCGACCGGCACGGCTTCGCCTCCCTCGAGGCGGCCCTGCGCTGGCTCGACGACGAGTCGAGCTTCATCACGGCGGCCCTGCGGCACGCGGAGGGCGTCGACCAGGAGGCGGTGCTGAATCTCCTGGGCGCACTGTGCGACTACTGCCTGCTGCGCGGCGACCTCTACCGCCTGGGCGAGATCAGCGAGCTGACGCAAGCCGTCGACCAGGGTCTTCTCTCCCGGAGCGTGCGGTGGCGCACCGGCATCGCGTCCCGTCAGCTCGGCGAGCTCGACCAGGCGCGGACGACCCTGACCTCGGTCGTCGACCTCTACATGGAGGCGCACCAGGACGCGGGCGCCGCCCTCGCCCTGTGTTCGCTGGGGATCACCCTGCACCACCAGGGCAATCTGACCGAGGCGGCCGCGCGCCTGAGCGAGGCCCTCGAACTGCAGGGCGCCGACGAACTCGCCGGTGACCGCGCCTGGACGATGCACGCCCTCGCCGCGGTGGAGCGCGACCGCTCCAACCTCAACCAGGCCCTGGACCTCCTGGAGACCTCGCTCGTCCTGCACCGCGAGAACGACTCCCTGCACGGCGAGGCCTGGGCGCACTTCCAGCTCGGCCAGCTCTGCCTGCGCATGGGCGACGTACCGCGCGCGGAGGAGCAGCTGCGGGGCGCCCTTGACCTGTACGGGCGCACACGTGACGGCCGCGGCGAGGCCTGGGCCCTGACGCAGCTCGCGCGGGCCCGCCTGGTGGACGGCGACGCGTCGGCCGCGGTCGACGGGCTGCGGCAGGCGGTCTCCCGGCACCGTGACAACGAGGACGCGCGCGGCGAGGCGTGGAGCGCCTACTACCTGGGCCAGGCCCTGGAGGAGGCGGGCAGTCTCGACCAGGCGGTGCGCGAGCTGGAGCGCTCACGGACGATGTTCTCGCGGATGCGGGACGTGTACGGCCTGGCCTGCGCCCGGCACCACTCGGCCCGGGTGACCCGCGACCAGCGCGCCGCCCAGACGGGCTCGCTGCGCAATTCCGGCTTCGCCCGTCAGCTCCTGGTGGACGCCCGCGCCGACTTCCAGCGCATCGGCGTCGCCCACGGCGAGGCGTGGACGTGCCTGGAGCTCGCGGTCGTGGACGCGGGGAACACACGCGCCCAGCAGGCGCTCGCCCTGTGCGACGAGGCGGCCGAGCTGTTCGCGTCGTACGGCGACCACAGGGGCGAGGACTGGGCCCGCTTCCTGCGCTGCACCCTGCTGCCGTACGGATCGCCCGGCGGCTGGGAGATCGGCACCGCCGTGGCCCAGGAGGAGCTCAGCCAGCTGGCACGCGCCGGGCATCCGACGCGCGACGGCAAGCTGGGCGACTACATGGAGGCGTTCGGCCTGCTCCTGGAGCGCGGTGCCGACCTGGAGGCGGGCTGGCAGGCCTGGCGCCTGGGCATGGTGCCGAACCGTCACTCCCGAGAGGTGATGGGAGTGACGGTGGCGAGGGCGGGCTAGCCCTTGCGGGGCTCGGCCGCGGAGGGCTCACCCTCCGCGGTCGCGCTGGAGGAGGCCTCCGCGGGCTCCTTGAAGTCGACCTTCCGCATGTGCTTGTTCATCGACTTCATCAGCCCCCAGACGGCGACAGCCATCACCGCGAAGACGATGAACCCGAGAACACCCGGGGTCACCTTGTCATCGTCGACCTCTTTGGCGAGAGGGACGAGATGCGTCATTGCCAGATGTACGTTCACGCTAGGCATTGTCGCGGATGCCCGCAAAGAGGTCGTCCTCGGGGAGGGATGTATCGACGAGCGACTTCGCGAGCTCGTACTCCTCCGTGGGCCAGACCTCCTTCTGGAGCTCCATCGGCACCCGGAACCAGCCGCCGTCGGGGTCGATCTGCGTGGCGTGCGCGATCAGCGCCCGGTCGCGGACCTCGTAGAAGTCGGCGCAGGGGACGTGCGTGGTCAGCGTCCGCTCGACCCGCTCGAACTCGTCCCACCGCTTCAGCCAGTCCCCGTAGGGCGATTCCAGGCCCTTGTCGAGCATGGCGTGGTGGAGCGCCTCGGTGCGCGGCCGGTTGAAGCCCTGGTTGTAGTAGAGCTTCTGCGGCTGGAAGACCGGGCCGTACTCGCTCTCCGGGTACTTCTCGGCGTCCGCCGCACCGTCGAACGCCACCATCGTGATCTTGTGGGTCATGATGTGGTCGGGGTGCGGATAGCCGCCGTTCTCGTCGTACGTGGTGATGACCTGCGGACGGAAGGAGCGGATCTGCCGGACCAGCTCGCCGGCCGCCTTGTCGACGTCCTCCAGGGCGAAGCAGCCCTCGGGCAGCGGCGGCAGCGGGTCACCCTCGGGCAGGCCGGAGTCGACGAAGCCGAGCCAGTCCTGCTTGACGCCGAGGATCTCGCGGGCCTCGTCCATCTCCTTCCTGCGCACCTCGTGGATGTTCTCCTGGATGTACTTGTCACCCTGGAGCTTGGGGTTGAGGATGTCGCCGCGCTCCCCGCCCGTGCAGGTCACGACGTGCACGTCCACCCCCTCGGACACGTACTTGGCCATGGTGGCCGCGCCCTTCGACGACTCGTCGTCGGGGTGGGCGTGCACGGCCATCAGTCGCAGCTGCTCAGTCAAGACTCGATCCTCAGTGATCCGGCGCCGCCCTGGTCAATTCGGCGCAATGAACGGCTTCTATAGTGACGGAACCGGGGGGCAGAAAATTCCGGCATCCCCTTTTGATGGAGGACGATCATGGCGGCCGTGAGCGAGAAGCTCCCCGATGGCCGGTACGGCCGCGAGCGCACGGCCGACGAGCGCGCGGACCGGAAGCTGAAGATCATCGGCTCGGTCCTCGGTGTGCTCTTCCTCGCGATGATCGGCTGGTTCGGATTCGACTACGTCTCCGGCACCAAGGTCAGCGGCGAAGTGATCAAGTTCGACGTCGTCTCGAGCAGCGCGGTCAAGGTGCACCTGGAGGTGCGCAAGGACGCGGACGCCAAGGGCTACTGCACCCTGCGTTCCCAGGCCGAGGACGGCGAAGAGGTGGGCCGCGCGGATTTCCGCTTCGACCAGCACGAGGGCCGGATCGACAAGGTCGTCACGCTGCGCACGAAGGCGCAGGGGACGAGCGCCGAGCTCCTCGGCTGCCACTCCGACTGACTTCGGCTGACTTCGGCTGACTCCGGCTGGCTTCGACCCGCCTCGGCCGGCCCCACGCGTCACACTGACCGGCCGACGCCCCGTCTGTACCGGCTCCCACCTGCGTCGACGTATTTCTGACGGCTTATGTCCTCCCCCTCACGCGCCTGAATTGTTAGGCTCGTGGTTTCGCCCACCCGTGAGGGAACATCCTTCTGGGTAGGGCGATGCTTTGTATTCCCAGTACCTACGAGGAGCACCTGTGACCCAGACCAGCGAGAACGTCACCTGGCTGACCCAGGAGGCGTACAACCAGCTCAAGGCCGAGCTGGAGTACCTGTCTGGTCCCGCGCGCACCGAGATCGCTACGAAGATCGCGGCGGCACGTGAGGAGGGGGACCTGCGCGAGAACGGCGGGTACCACGCGGCCAAGGAGGAGCAGGGCAAGCAGGAGCTCCGCGTCCGCCAGCTGACCCAGCTCCTGGAGCACGCCAAGGTCGGTGAGGCGCCGGCCGCGGACGGCGTGGTCGCGCCCGGCATGGTCGTGACGATCGCCTTTGACGGCGACGAGGACGACACCCTGGTGTTCCTGCTCGCCTCGCGCGAGTACGCGAGCTCCGACATCGAGACGTACTCGCCGCAGTCCCCGCTCGGCAGCGGCGTGAACGGCAAGAAGATCGGCGAGGACGCGCAGTACGAACTGCCGAACGGCAAGCTCGCCTCGGTGAAGATCCTCCAGGCGAAGCCGTACCAGGCCTGAGGCCCGCGTCGGCGACACGGAAGGCCCCCCGCACCGAGCGTGCGGGGGGCCTTTCGCATGATCAGCCGTCCGCCCGGCGGTACTTGCGGACCGCGAGCGTGCGGAACGCCACGATGATGAGCACGGACCAGATCAGCGAGGCCCAGACGGGGTGCTCCATCGGCCAGGCTCCGGTGACCGACTTCGGGACCCCTTCGATCGTGTTGCCGAACAGTTCTCGGGCCGCCGCCACCGTGGCACTGAACGGGTTCCACTCGGCGACGTACTGAAGGAACTTCGGCATGCCGTTGACCGGCACGAACGCGTTCGAGATGAACGTCAGCGGGAAGAGCCAGATCAGCCCTCCGGAGGTGGCCGCCTCGGGGGTGCGGACGGACAGGCCGATCAGTGCGCCGATCCAGGTGAACGCGTAGCCGAGCAGCAGGAGCAGGCCGAAGCCGGCGAGGACCTTGCCGATGTTCTCGTGCGTGCGCCAGCCGACGAGCAGGGCCACCGCCGCGAGCACGGCCAGGGTCACGGCCGTCTGCACCAGATCCGCGAGGGTGCGGCCGGTCAGGACGGCGCCCCGCGCCATCGGCAGCGACCGGAAGCGGTCGATGAGGCCCTTGTGCATGTCGTCGGCGATGCCCGCGCCCGCGCCTGCCGTGGCGAAGGTGACGGTCTGCGCGAAGATGCCCGCCATCAGGAATTCCTTGTAGGCGCTCGCGCTGCCGGCGGGTGCGCCCGGGATGTTGATGGACCCGCCGAAGACGTACGTGAACAGGACCACGAACATCACCGGCTGGATGACCCCGAAGAGGATCATCTCGGGAATCCTGGTCATGCGGATCAGGTTCCTGCGGGCCACGACCAGCGAGTCCCTGGCCGACTGGACGATGCCGCCCTTGGGGCGAGGCGCCAGGAGTGGCCGGGTGTCGGATACAGCGCTCACTTCGCGTCCCCCTTGTCCTTGACGTCCGCGCCGGTCGCGCCGTTCTCGCCGTTCTCGCCGTTCGGCGACGTCTCGGCCGCGTGTCCCGTCAGCGAGATGAACACGTCGTCCAGGGTCGGGCGGCGAAGGCCGATGTCGTCGATCTCGATTCCGCGGGCGTCCAGCTCGCGGATGACCTCGGCGAGCAGCTTGGCGCCGCCGGAGACCGGGACCGTGAGCTTGCGGGTGTGGTTCTCCACGGCGACCTCGCCCTTGCCGAGGCCGCGCAGGACCTCCGTGGCCGAGGTGATGTCCTCGCGCTCGTGCACGACGACCTCGACGCGCTCGCCGCCGGTCTGCGCCTTGAGGTGGTCGGATGTGCCGCGTGCGATGACCCGGCCGTGGTCGATGACGCAGATGTCGTGCGCCAGGTGGTCGGCCTCTTCGAGGTACTGGGTGGTGAGCAGCAGGGTCGTGCCGCCCGACACCAGCTCCTGGATGACCTCCCAGAGCTGCTGTCGGTTGCGCGGGTCGAGGCCCGTCGTCGGCTCGTCCATGAACATCACCGGGGGCGACACGACGAGCGCGGCCGCGAGGTCGAGCCGGCGGCGCATGCCTCCCGAATACGTCTTGGAGGGGCGGTCGGCGGCGTCGGCGAGATTGAACCGGTCGAGCAGCTCGCCCGCCCTGACCTTCGCCTCCTTCGCCCTCATCTGATAGAGCTGGCCGACCATTTGGAGGTTCTCGCGGCCCGTCAGGTACTCGTCGACGGCGGCGAACTGTCCCGAGAGGCCGATCGACCGCCGCACTTCGTTCGGATCCTTCAGTACGTCGATGCCCGCGACGACCGCGCGGCCCCTGTCCGGCCTCAGAAGCGTCGTCAGACAGCGCACCGCCGTGGTCTTGCCCGCGCCGTTCGGCCCGAGGAGGCCGAGCACGGTGCCTTCCGGGACATCCAGATCGACGCCGTCCAGAGCCCTTACGTCGCCGAAGGTCTTCACAAGACCCTCGGCGTAGATGGCGCCTGGCATGTGGGTTCTCCCAGTGGTTTGGGTGACTTCCTACGGAAAATCTTAGATTTGCCGGGTACCGAGCGCCCGGTGACCAGTGACGTGAGACACACCATAACGCGATACATCGCGTCTCCACAACGGGATTGCTGGAGCCTGTGGACAACGCAAAATAGTGCGCAACCGCACCTGGACGCAGGCGATTTTCGCCGCGGTCAGCCGACGGTGGTCAGCCGATGACGGTGTAACCCGCCTCGCGCAGCGCCGCACCCACCTCGGTGCAGTGCTCGGGCCCCTTGGTCTCCAGGTGCAGCTCCACCTCCACCTCCGTGAGTCCGAGGCGCGGATCGGTCCGCACGTGGCCCACGTCGAGGACGTTAGCGTCGACCACTGACAACACCCCGAGGAGCGTGGCCAGCGCCCCGGGCCGGTCCGTGAGACGCAGGCGCAGCGACAGGTAGCGGCCGCCCGCAGCCATGCCGTGGCGCAGGATCCGCTGCATCAGGAGCGGGTCGACGTTGCCGCCCGACAGGAGCGCGACCACCGGGCCCTCGAAATCCCTCGGCCTGCTCAGAAGCGCCGCCACAGGGCTCGCGCCCGCCGGTTCGACGACCATCTTGGCCCGCTCCAGGCAGAGCAGCAGCGCGCTGGACAGCTCGTCCTCCGAGACGGTCACCACGTCGTCGAGAAGCTCATCGATGATCTTGAACGGAACGTCGCCGGGACGCCCGACCTTGATGCCGTCCGCCATCGTCGCCGGGTTGTCGATCGACACCGGGTGCCCGGCCGCGAGCGAAGGGGGGTATGCCGCGGAACCCGCCGCCTGCACACCGATCACCTTGACGTCCGGTCGCAGCGACTTCACGGCCACCGCGATGCCCGCCGCGAGCCCGCCGCCGCCGACCCCCAGGACCAGGGTGCGCAGCTCAGGGCACTGCTCCAGGATCTCGAGGCCCACCGTGCCCTGCCCCGCGATGATGTCGGGGTGGTCGAAGGGGTGGATGAACACCGCGCCCGTCTCCTGCGCGTACTCCTGGGCCGCGGCCAGCGTCTCGTCGACGACCTGACCGTGCAGCCGCACCTCCGCGCCGTACTCCCGGGTGGCCGCGACCTTGGGCAGCGGCGCGCCCACCGGCATGAAGACCGTGGACCGCACGCCGAGCAGCGAGGACGCGAGGGCCACGCCCTGCGCGTGGTTGCCCGCGCTCGCGGCGACCACACCGGCCGCGCGCTCCTCGGGCAGCAGGCCGGCGATGCGTACGTACGCGCCGCGCAGCTTGAAGGAGCCCGTCCGCTGGAGGTTCTCGCACTTGAAGTGCACCGGCGAGCCCACGAGGCGCGACAGGTGCCTGCTGCCTTCCATCGCCGTCATCCTGGACACACCCGAGAGCATCTTCTGGGCGCCGCGCACATCGTCGAGGGTGACCGAAGGCAAGGAGTGACGCGTGCGGTAGCTCATGACTGCCAGTCTCCCAGTTCACACCGGTGTCCTCCTGCGGTGACCACGGGGCGAGACTGGTTTGCGCAGCGCTGGTACGCCCCGCGTCCCGGCCGCGTACCCTGTCCCCCAACCCCATCGCCCTCGCATGAAGTGAGCCCCCGGCCATGCCCACAACTCCGGACATGACGACCGCCAGCGATCCCGGCCTCCTCGACACGCTGCAGCACCAGGTGGCCGTGTTCGCCCGCCGTGCGGAGCAGACGCGCCTCGGCGGCGTAGGACAGGTCCGCAACTCCATGGACCGCGCCGCGTACCTCCTGCTCAACCGCCTCGACAAGGAAGGGCCGATGGGCGTCAAGGCGCTCGCGGCGAGCATGGGCATCGACTCCTCGACGGTCACCCGGCAGGTCGCCCCGCTGGTCGACACGGGCCTCGTCAAGCGCACCTCGCACCCCGAGGACGGCCGTGCCGTGGTGCTCCAGCTCTCGCCGCGCGGCGAGGCCCGCCTGAACGAGGTGCGCTCGTCCCGGCGTGACCTCATGGCCGAGCTCACCGGTGACTGGTCCCCGGAGGAGCGCGAAAGCTTCTGCACGCTCCTCACACGCTTCAATTCAGCGCTCTCCGCCCGCCAGACCTCACAGTCGGCTCCGGACGCGCCTGAGTCCTGACCCCGAGTCCTGGGCCTGAGTCCTCCCCGGTCCGATCGCTCCGGGGGTTCCCGCCTCTTGACCTGGCCCAGGTGCCTGGCCTCATATGAGACCGGGGGGCCCGGTCCCTCCAGGCGGGAGGCGCGGTGCGCGAACGGCAGGCGTTTGTGGACGCCCGCCGGGCCCGGGAGTTCGAGGCGTTCGTCGCGGGCGCGGCAGGGCGGCTGCTGCATGCCGCGACGCTGCTCACCACCGAGCCCCCGGACGCCAACCCACGCGCGCGTGCCCTGCTGACCGCGTCCCTCGCGCATTCGTACGCGACCTGGCACCGGATGCGCGGCGAGGACCCGTACGACCGCACCCGCCAGCAGCTCGCCATCCGCTTCGCGCGCGGCGCCTGGCGCCGCCACCGCAGCCACGGCGGCGTCCTGGCCCGCCTCACCCCCCAGGAGCGGCTGATCCTCGTGCTGCGGCTCTACGAGGGCGTCGCAGAGGAACAGACGGCGGCGCTGCTCGGCCTGCCCGCCGACCGCGTGGAGACGATCTGCGCCCGCGCCATGGAGACGGTGCTCCACCCGCCGCGCGGCCCGGCACCGACCGCCCCCCTGGGGGAGGCGGCCCCGTCATGAACCAATACGACCGCAAGGTGGGCGAGGTCCGCCACCTCCTGGACGACGGCACGCCCCCGTCGGCCCCGCCCGAGCTGTACGAGGAAGCCGTCCGCCGCGGCGGACGCATGCTGCGCCGCAGAAGGGCGCTGCGCCGGCTGCTGTGGCTCATGCTGCTCGTGGCGGCGGTCGTCTTCGTCGTGTGGGCGTCGGTCGAGCAGCCCTGGGTGGAGCCGCCGTCGGAGACGACTCCACCGCTCACCCGTTGGTGACTAGCCCAGCGCCTGCTGGAGATCGGCCAGCAGGTCGTCCGCGGACTCGATGCCCACGGAGAGCCGCACCAGGTCAGCCGGCACCTCCAGGGCCGAGCCCACCACCGAGGCGTGCGTCATCCGCCCCGGGTGCTCGATCAGGGACTCCACGCCGCCGAGCGACTCCCCCAGGGTGAACAGCTTCGCCCGGTCGCAGACGGCCACCGCGGCCTCCTCGCCCCCGGCGACCTGGAAGGACACCATCCCGCCGAACGCCTTCATCTGCTTGGCCGCGGTCTCGTGACCGGGGTGCTCCGGAAGACCCGGGTAGAGAACACGCGTCACGCGCGCGTGCCGCGACAGCATCTCGGCGACCTTCGTCGCGTTCTCGCTGTGCCGGTCCATCCGGACGGCCAGCGTCTTGATGCCGCGCAGGACCAGCCACGCGTCGAAGGGCCCGGCCACCGCGCCCATCGCGTTCTGGTGGTACGCCAGCTCCTCGCCCAGCTCAGGGTCACTGACCACCAGCGCGCCGCCCACCACGTCCGAGTGCCCGCCCATGTACTTCGTCAGGGAGTGCACGACGACGTCCGCGCCGAGCGCGAGCGGCTGCTGGAGGTAGGGGCTCGCGAAGGTGTTGTCGACGACGAGCCGCGCCCCCGTCTCCTTGGCGACCTGCGCGACGGCGGCGATGTCCGTGATGCCGAGCAGCGGGTTGGAGGGGGTCTCCACCCAGATCGCCTTCGTGCGGTCGGTCACCGCGGCCCGTACCGCCGCCGGGTCGGAGGTGTCGGCGACCGACCACTCCACGCCCCACCGGGAGACGACCTTCGCGAAGAGCCGGAACGTGCCGCCGTACGCGTCGTTCGGGATGACCACGTGGTCGCCGGGAGCGAGCAGCGTACGCAGGAGGCAGTCCTCCGCGGCGAGACCCGACGAGAAGGCGAGCCCGCGCCTGCCGCCCTCCAGGGCGGCCAGGTTCTCCTCCAGGGCGGTGCGGGTGGGGTTGGCGCTGCGGCTGTACTCATAGCCGCCGCGCAGACCGCCGACGCCGTCCTGCTTGTACGTCGACACCTGGTAGATCGGCGGGACGACCGCGCCCGTGAGCGGATCGGCGGTGTTGCCCGCGTGGATCGCGACGGTCTCGAAACTCTGGCTGCTGAAGCTGTCACTCATGTGGCCAGAGCCTAGTCCGGGACGCGGGAGGAGCCGACGAGTTCGGGACTGGTTCGCCAAGTGTCAGACCGGTCTGGTTCGCTTGTACTCATGGAGATTCTCTGGGTGCTGATGGCGGCGATCATGATCGGGGCGGTGCTCGGCCCGTTCCTGCTGCGCAGGCGCGGCGGAATCCGCCAGGTCGCGCCCGGTTCACCGGACGCCGCGGACCCGGCGGACTACGGCTTCGCGCGTCAGGAGGAGCTGGACATCCGCATGCCGGGCCCGGACCGCGACCTCCTGGACGTCCTTGACGTGGTCCAGCAGTCGCAGAGCTGGAAGGCGGCCTCGCAGCTGCTCGCGGGCACGGAGGTGCACGGCGAGGTGCGCTGGCAGCGGGTGCAGGCGTTCGCGGGCGCGGCGTCCCTGGAGCTGCAGCAGCGGCCCGGCGGGGTCAGCGACCAGCCCGGCGGGCAGTGGCTGCGGGTGTGGCGGGCCGAGGCGCCCAAGGACGCGGGCGGTGCCGCGGTGCACGCGGAGTTCCTCGTCCAGCAGGCCTGGCGGTCGTCGACCTCCGGGACGGACGAGTTCCGGATCATCCTGGAGGAGGCGAAGGAGGCCTGCGCGCAGGCGGCGCTCCTCTCCCCCGGCGACCCCATCCCGTACATCATCGAGCTCTCGATCGCGCGTGGCCTCGCGTATCCGCGCGCGGAGTTCGAGCAGCTGTGGCTGAAGATCCTCGACCGCGCCCCCGCGCACATGGGAGCGCATCTGGCGGCCCTGCACTACTGGTGCGAGAAGTGGCACGGCTCGCGCGAGCTGGCCGCCGACTTCGCGGAGGCCGCGGCGGCCCGCGCGCCCAAGGGCTCCCTCCTGTCCGCGACGCCCCTGTTCGCGGTGTACGAGCACCTTCCCGAGGTGAACCTCGTCCGCGGGTTCTACGAGAGCGAGGTAGTCACCAAGGCCGTGGAGGGCGCGCTCTACGCAGTGCACTCGGCCCGTCCCAACGACCCGATGCTGGCGCACGTGCGGCATCTCCTGGTCTTCTTCCTGGTCCGCAGCGAGCGCTGGGGCGAGGCGATGAACCAGCTGATCCACGTGGACGGCCACGTGGGCGCCCTGCCCTGGACGGTCTCCCTCGACCCGGCCGCGGACTACGCGGTGTACCGCGCGCTCGCGGTCGCGGGCTACGAGGCGAACGGCGGAAGCCCCGCGACGCTGTCGCACTGAGGCGTGCGGGTGGTCCGGGCGGAGGAATGCGACTGCGCCCAGGCACGTTGAACCAGTAGCCGCCCGCCCACACCCGCCCGACGACACCCGCCCCCGCCCCCGCCCCGCCCCGCCCCGCCCCGCCCCGCCTCCAGGAGGAAAGCCCCCATGCTCTTCGGCCGCACGCCCGAGCTCCCCACCCCCGAGCAGGCCCTCAAGGGCCGCGCGACCCCCGAATTCGAGGTCCCGTCCCGCCACACGGTCCTCGGCAACCCGCTCCTGGGCCCCTACCCCGACGGCCTGGAGATCGCGGACTTCGGTCTCGGCTGTTTCTGGGGCGCCGAGCGCAAGTTCTGGCAGACCGAGGGCGTCTGGACGACGTACGTCGGCTATCAGGGCGGCTCCACGGAGAACCCCTCGTACGAGGAGGTCTGCTCGGGCCTGACCGGCCACGCGGAGGTGGTCCGCGTCGTCTTCGACCCGACGGTCGTCTCGTACGCCGAACTCCTGAAGCTCTTCTGGGAGTCCCACAACCCCACCCAGGGCTTCCGCCAGGGCAACGACGTGGGCACCCAGTACCGCTCGGCGATCTACACCCACTCCGCCGACCAGGAGGCCGCGGCCGTGGCCTCCCTGGACGCGTACCAGCAGGTCCTCACCGCGGCGAACCTCGGCACGATCACGACAACGATCCTCCCGGCGTCCCCCCGCCCGTTCTGGCCGGCGGAGGGTTACCACCAGCAGTACTTGGACAAGAACCCCGACGGCTACTGCGGAATCGGCGGCACGGGCGTGCAGTTGGCCAGCCCGTCGGAGACGAACTGGGGGCGGGCTTGCCCTACGGGGATCGCCCCTGCACCATCCGACGGCTGAGGGCGAAACGGCTCCCTCGCTCGGCTACTCGCGGGGCTGCCGGTGGGACGTGACGGTGCCGCCCCGGCCTATCCTGGGCGGCATGGCTCTGAGCGACATAGGCAGACGGGAAGTTCTGCAAGCCGTCGAGGAGTTCGACCGAGACGGGCAGAGCGCCTTCCTGCGCCGCTACGGCTTCAAGCCCTCCCGTGCCTATTTCCTCGTCGTCGACGGTCGCCACTACGACTCCAAGGCCATCGTCGGCGCCGCCCACGGCTACCTGGAAGGGCAACTTCCGCTGACGGCTTCGGAGTTCTCCGGTGGCCGGGATCATGCCGTGAAGCTGCTCGGTGCTCTGGGGTTCCAGGTGGTGTCAGGGGAAGCACCAGTCGATGCCACCCCTGACGGCTTCATCGACCGCATCGCCCGACTCCGTGTGGCCCGTGCGGAGACAGGCCCCCGCCTCTACCAGCCGATCACCCTTCTGTGGGCGATCGGACGAGCGTTCCGTGGCGAGGCACGCACGCTGCCCTGGGGCGAGACGAGCGCGGCCCTGAGCGGCCTGCTGCAGAAGTACGGCGTCCGGGGCGAGCGTCCCCGCCCCGACTACCCTGTCCTGGCTCTCCACCACGCCGGACTCTGGACTCTCCACGGTCATGAGGGCGCCGTCCCGCCAGCCCACGGCGATGCCGTGCCCCGCCGGTGGTTCGCCGAACGACGGCCGGACGGGGGCCTGGCCCCAACGGCGTACGACCTCATGCGGACCTCCGGGCAGGCCCGCGTCACCGTGATCCAGACGATCACCGATCGCTTCTTCGCGGACCTCGACGAGGTTCCGCTCCTCACCGAAGTGGGCCTGTACGACGAGTCGGTGGCCGACGACCGGCGCGGCGGGACGCGAGGCGCCTCCGTGCCCTTTCCCGCGGCGGACGCGGTCACCTTGGCGGCGCAATACGAAAGGCTGTGCGCGGTTGTGGAGCGGCGGGAGGAGACTCACGGCACCGAACGGCGTCGCGAGAGCGTCTCCCGCGACCCCATCCGTTCGGGAACGGCCAGGCGGGCAGTGCTTCTGCGCAGCAAGGGGCGTTGCGAGAACCCCGCGTGCGGTGGGCAGCCCGACGACGTGACGGACTCGGGCGATCCGATACTGGAGGTCGACCACATCGTGGAGATCGCGGGAGCGGGCCGCGATCACCCGACCCAGATGATCGCCCTGTGCCCGAACTGTCACGCCGTCAAGACCCGCGGCAGGACGAGAAACACATTGCGCCCGGTCTTCCTCGAAGTGGTGCGTGACCTACACCAACGGGCACGCAAACCCTAGAAGGGGAGCGCCCGCCTGCGCACCGAGAATGTCCGTGGCCGGCACCCTTCCTCCGTGCGCCCTCTGCCGTCAGCGAATCTGCCGCAGGCCGAGAATCCTTACGTGGCGGCGGTGGTCCGTCGAAGGTGGTGGGACACGGCAGCGGCCGGCAGGTGTGCCGCTCCCACCGTCAGGAGGATCGACGATGCCCATCATCGTGAACGGCCGGGGCCCCACCGCCCCGCACGCCTCCGAGGGCGAGACGCCCTCTTCTCGGTTCGATGATCATCTGGCCGCGCAGCTGCTGACCCAGCGGATCATCTTCCTCGGGACGCAGGTCGACGAGGTTTCCGCGAATCGCGTGTGTGCGCAGATGCTGTTGCTGTCCGCCGAGGATCCGCGGACCGACATCAGTCTCTACATCAACAGCCCCGGCGGTTCCGTCACCGCCGGGCTCGCCATCTACGACACCATGCGGCTGATCCCGAACGACGTGTCGACGCTCGCCATGGGGTTCGCCGCCAGCATGGGGCAGTTCCTGCTGACCGTCGGCACCTCGGGCAAGCGGTACGCCCTGCCCAACGCGCGGATCATGATGCACCAGCCGTCCGCGGGCATCGGCGGGACCACCGCCGACATCGCGATCCAGGCCGAGAACCTGGAGTTCACGAAGAGGTCCGTCGAGCGGATCACCGCCGAGCACACCGGACAGAGCGAGGACGTCATCTCGCGTGACGGCGACCGCGACCGGTGGTTCACCGCCGAGCAGGCCAAGGAGTACGGGATGGTCGACCAGGTGCTCGACTCGCTCGCCGATGTACGGCCCGCGGCCTCCAAGCCGCGTATGGGACTGGGGGTCTGACCGACATGAGCCAGTACACGATTCCCACCGTCGTCGAGCGCACCCCCCAGGGAGAGCGCGCCTACGACGTCTTCAGCAGGCTGCTCTCGGAGCGGATCATCTTCATCGGGACCGAGATCGACGACGGCGTGGCCAATGTCGTCATCGCGCAGCTGCTCCATCTGGAGTCCTCGAACCCCGAGCGTGAAGTCGCCATCTACATCAACTCGCCCGGTGGTTCCTTCACTTCACTCATGGCCATCTACGACACCATGAGCTTCATCAGCGCCCCGATCTCGACCTTCTGCGTCGGGCAGGCCGCGTCCACCGCCGCCGTGCTGCTCTCGGGCGGCGACCCAGGGCGGCGTTTCGTGCTCGAACACGCGCGGGTGCTGTTGGGGCAGCCCGCGAGCGGCGGGCAGCAGGGGACCGTCTCCGATCTCAGTCTCCAGGCCAAGGAGATGCTGCGGATCCGCTCACAGGTGGAGGAGGTCCTGTCCCGGCACTCGGGGCACGATGTCGCCACCCTGCGCGCGGACATGGACCGCGACAAGGTGTTCACCGCCGAGGACGCGGTGGCGTACGGGCTGGCGGACGAGGTGCTCAGTCGGCGGGCGCTCGCCTCCGCCGCCTAGCCCTGGCGCCGGCCCTGCCTACGCCGCCAGGCGGATGTCTCCCTGGCTTGGGCGCGTCGACCGCGTGCGCTGCATGCTCTGCGTGTGCTGCGTGCAGCGCGTCAGCTCGGCCTGGGTCAGGGAGAGCAGGTCCGCCAGGCTCAGGCCCAGTGCGCGGGCGCCGGCCGCGAGGACTTCGGACGAAGCCTCCTTGCGGCCGCGCTCCACTTCGGAGAGGTACGGCATCGAGATGCGGGCCGCTTCGGCGACGTCCTTGAGCGTCCGCTCCTGGGCGAGGCGCTCGCGGCGCAGCACGTCACCGACCACGTCCCGCCACAGGGGCTCTTTCGCCGCCGGTGTCACGGGAGTTGTGCGTGGGCGCAACGGGATGACGCGCGCGTGCCGCTCCGTCTTCGGGGCCTGCTCGGGGCTGGGGGAACGCTCTTGGCTGCTCACCCTCTCAGGGTAGAAGCCACCCGGCCTCCCGGGCAGTGATCAGCGTTCCGCCCCCGGCGAACGCCTCCCGAACCGCCGCCTCCCGAACCGCCGCCTCCCGACCGCCACACCTCACGTCAAGGCTTCCGCCAGCGCCTCCGTCGCCTTGATCACCCACGCGGGGTCCCCGTGCCGCAGTCCCCAGTGCGCCGCCGTCACCGCCCGCGCCTGCGCCCACCGCCTGGCCCGTTCACGGTCCACCTCGGCCGCGTCGGCGAAGACGTCGAGGCGGCGCAGGGCGGCGGCGCGCGGATCGGGAGCGGTGAGCAAGGGCTCGATACGGGAGCGCAGCAGGGTGATCGAGTCGTACGCGGGGTCGCCGACATAGCCCTTGGGGTCGATGGCCAGCCAGGGCTCGCGTTCCGACCTCAGTACGTTGGTGAAGTGCAGGTCGCCGTGGATCAGGGTGTCCGGCTGGTCCAGGCCCAGTTCGCGTACGGTCGCGATCGCCGCGGCCACCACACGCGCGGGCAACGGTGAACCCAACTCCCGGTCTTCGTCGCGCAGTTCGCACTCCCACTCGGCCACGAGCGAGCTCATGCGCGGCAGTCCCTCGGGCGCGGGCACGGCGAGGCGGCGCGCCAGGCGCCCGGCCACGGTCACCGCCTCGTCGGTGTCCTCGACGTCGGCGAGCGAACCCCCGGCCGGCGAACTACCGCCCGCCCCGGCCTTCGTACCCGCCCGCTCCAGGAGCATCGCGAAGCGCGCGTCGTCCCGCTCGTACAGGCGGACCGCGCCGCTACCCGACCAGACCGCGAAGGCGTGCGGCTCGTACACATTGCCGGGGTGTGGGAAGGAGATCTTCAGGACGGCGGGCGTCCCGTCGTACCGCCGTCTCACGGGGACGACGATGCCGACCTGCCCGTGCGTCACCGCTTCCGTCGGCTCGCAGTCCCAGCGCCTGAGCAGCTCGTCGGCGAGATCCGGCAGCGTCGCGAGCCAGGCCCTCCCCCGCTCGCCCTCCCGCTGGGCCGTGCTGAGCGCGAATCCCTCTGGTACCTCGATGGGTGTCCCGATCATCCCGGCACCCTAGGGCCTGTCCACCCCAGGGCCTGCTACCCGGGTGCGGACGGCCGGTGGCTACCGTTCACCCCATGCCCTTCGCTGAAGCCGCCGACGGCACTGCCCTGCACTACGAAGTCCACGGCTCAGGCCGCCCCCTGGTCCTGCTCAGCGGGCAGTCCAACAGTCGCCGCTGGTGGGACCCGGTGCGGGACGACTTCGCCGCCGCGTACCTGACCGTCGTACTCGACTGGCGCGGCACGGGCGAGAGCGGCCGCCCCGACACCGACAGCTACAGCACGCCCGGCTTCGCCCGCGACGTCGTCACCGTGCTCGACCACGCGGGCATCGACCGCGCTCATGTGTACGGCACGTCGATGGGTGGCCGCGTCGCCCAGTGGATCGCCGCCGATCACCCCGAGCGGGTCGACCGGCTCGTCCTCGGCTGTACGTCGCCGGGGGCGCCGCACGGCGTCGAGCGCGGGCCCGCGGTGCGGGCGGCCCTCACCCAGGGCGATCCGGCGGCGGCACACCGCGCCCTGATGGAGCTGATGTACACGCCGGGCTGGATCGCCGAGCAGGAGCGGGAGCGCGGCCCCGAGAAGCCCGTGTTCCACACCCTCGGCGATCCGGACATGCCCCCGCACGCCCGCCGGCACCATCTGCGGGCCAGCGCCCGGCATGATGCCTGGGACGCGCTGGCGCGGATCACGGCGCCGACGCTCGTCGTGCACGGCAGCGACGACGTGTTCAACCCGGCCGCCAACGCGCCCCTGCTCACGGAGCGCATCCGCGGGGCCCGGATGCGGCTCATCTCCGGTGCGCGGCATGCGTACTTCGAGGAGTTCGCGGAGGTCGCGACGCCGCTCGTGCTCGGCTTCCTGGCGGAGGAGCGCGGGCTTGAAGCGGCTTGAAACAGCTTGAAGCGCCTTGAAGCGGGCTTAGCTTCCGCTGCCGTACGGCCTCGTGAGGATCTCCAGGCTGTGGCGGTCCGGGTCCTCCCAATAGACGCCCCGGCCACCGTCATTGGTGTTGATCTCGTTCACGGCCGTGTGGCCCGGGTCGGCCCAGTAGGTGAGCCCCGCGTCCTTGATCCGCCCGAAGATGGTGTCGAACTCGTCCTCGGAGACCAGGAAGGCGTAGTGCTGGGGCGTGATCGCTCCGCCGCCGCTCTCCATGTAGTCCAGCGTGACGCCGTTCGGGATCTCGACGGGGAGGAACGGGCCGTACTGCGGGCTCACTTCGAGGCCGAGGATGTCGGCGAGGAACTGAGCGGAGGCCTTCTTGTCCTTCGCGGTGACGATGGTGTGGTTGAGCGAGATGGACATCGTGCGACCTCTTCCCGTACTTAGTGTGGTGGGTGCCCGTGGACACCCACCACACTAGGTACGGGTCACCCGCCCGGCATCCGCCACCAGGCCCCCACCTGGTGCGCAATGGGTCCTAGGCCCGCGGCCCGAGGCGGGTTCCGGCCACGAACGGCTCAGATGGTCGCCGCGTCGATCACGAAGCGGTAGCGCACGTCGCTGGCGAGGACACGCTCGTACGCCTCGTTGATCTGGCTCGCCTCGATCAGCTCGATCTCGGAGCCCAGGCCGTGCTCGGCGCAGAAGTCCAGCATCTCCTGGGTCTCCCGGATGCCGCCGATCATGGAGCCGGCGAGGGTCTTGCCGCCGCCGATCACGGAGAACAGGTTGAGCGAGACGGGCTCCTCGGGTGCGCCGACGTTCACGAAGGCGCCCTCGGGGCGCAGCAGGCCCAGGTACTTGTCCAGCGGCAGCGGCGCGGAGACCGTCGAGAGGATCAGGTCGAAGGAGCCCGTGAGCTGCTCGAAGGTGGCCTCGTCGCTGGTCGCGTAGTAGTGGTCGGCGCCCAGGCGCAGACCGTCGTCCTTCTTGCGCAGGGACTGCGAGAGGACGGTGACCTCGGCACCCATGGCGTGCGCGATCTTGACGGCCATGTGGCCGAGACCGCCCAGGCCGACGACGGCGATCTTCTTGCCGGGGCCCGCGTTCCAGCGGTGGAGCGGGGAGTACGTGGTGATGCCGGCGCACAGCAGGGGCGCAGCGACGTCGAGGGAGAGGCCGTCGGGGATGCGGAGGGTGAAGGCCTCGTCCACGACGACGTGCGAGGAGTAGCCGCCGTAGGTCGGCTCGCCGTCCTTGCCGAGGGCGTTGTACGTCTGGACGTTGCCCTTGTCGCAGTACTGCTCGAGTCCCGCCTTGCAGTTATCGCACTCGCGGCAGGAGTCGACCATGCAGCCGACGCCCACGCGGTCGCCGACGGCGAACTTGGTGACGGCGGAGCCGACCTCGGTGACGACACCGGCGATCTCGTGGCCCGGGACCATCGGGAAGATGCCCTCACCCCAGCCGTCGCGGGCCTGGTGGATGTCCGAGTGGCAGATGCCGGCGTACTTGATGTCGATCAGTACGTCGGTCTCGCCCACCGGGCGGCGCGGGACGGTGGTCCGCTCCAGGGGGGCCTTGGCGGACGGTGCGGCGTAGGCGGAAACGGTGGTGGTGCTGGTCTGTGCGGTCATGCACTCCACCGTGCCAGCCTCGCGAGCATCTACCCAGGTCACGGCTCTGCCTACGTCCAGTGGTCCTACTACTGGCGGGGACAGGCTGCCGCGTCCGCGAGCCCTGATACTGGGAAGCATGGACGATCAGGCCGCGCACTCCCCCGCCCCCGAGCCCCTCGACGGCCGGGCCGAGCTCAGCGAGTTCCTGCGCACCCGCAGGGCCCGGCTGCAGCCGGAGGACGTCGGCCTGCCGAACTTCGGGAGGCACCGGCGGGTGCCGGGGCTGCGCCGTGAGGAGCTCGCGCAGATCGCGGGGGTGTCCGTGGCGTACTACACCCGGCTTGAGCAGGGCAACGGCCGCAATGTCTCGGGCGAGGTCCTGGACGCGATCGCCCGTGCCCTGCGCCTCACGGACGCCGAGCACGCCCATCTGACGCACCTGGCCAAGCCGACGCAGCAAAAGAAGAAGCGCGCGGTCCGCCCGCAGCGCGTACGGCCTGCGCTGCTCCAGCTCATGGACGCGATGGACGGCATCCCCGCGTATGTGGCGGGCCGCCGCACGGACATCCTCGGCTGGAACCGCATGGCCGCGGCGCTCTTCGGCGACTGGGGAGCGCTGGCGCCGGAGGAGCGCAACTGGGCGCGGATCTGTTTTCTGCGGCCCGAGTCGCGCGTGATGTTCCGGGACTGGGAGCAGAAGGCGTCGGACATCGTGAGCTATCTGCGGATGGACGCGGGCTGCTATCCGAACGACCCGCTGCTCTCGGCCCTGGTGGGTGAGCTCTCCGTGAAGAGCGAGGAGTTCCGGAGCCTGTGGGCCACGCATGACGTGCGGGAGAAGGGCCACGGCGTCAAGCACCTGCACCATTCCCTGGTGGGCGATCTGACCTTGTCGTTCGAGACGCTGCGACTGCCGGACGACCACGATCAGTCACTGATGACGTACCACGCGGAGCCGGACTCGGCGTCGGCCGAGGCGCTGCGGCTGCTGGCCAGCTGGGGCGCGGACGCGACACGCACCGGGGCGGCGGGCGCCGGGAAGCAGTAACCCCCGGCGCCGCCCCCGTCACGGCTGGTGCGGGGGCGCCGCGCCCCAGTTCCACAGCGGCACCGGCTGGTCGGTGGGGCGGCTCGCGTCGGGGCCGGAGAAGTAGACCGCGAGGCGGGTTCCCCACTCGATGTAGGCGACGAAGGCGGAGCGGAACTCGGCGTCCGTCGGCAGGTCCGCGTCGTCCGCCGCGTCCTGTATGAGGTTGACCCAGCGGCGCCGCTGGGGCTCGGTGATGCCCCTGCCCAGGTGCTTGCCGACCATCTCGGCGTGGCCGCCGTGCTCCTGCGAGTACGTCGCCGGGCCGCCGAAGACCTCGCCGAGCCACTGGGCGACGTGCCGGGCGTGCTCGGCGGGCAGCCCCTCGAAGAGCGGGGCCAGGAGCTCGTCCTTGAGGACCTTCTCGTAGAAGATCTCCGTCAGGCGCTCGAAGTTCTCCTCGCCGCCGGCCCATGCGTACAGGGTCGGCGTGGAGGAACCGGTGCCGCGCACGGTCGTGGGTGTGTAGTGGCGCATCTCCTCGATGTTCTCGACGTACGGCTGGATCTCCTCGAAGAAGTCGCGGAAGAGCTCCGAGCGCCGAAAGCCCTCCATGTGGTCCTTGGTGGAGGTCCAGGTGATGCGGAGGACGAAGTGCTCGAAGTCCTCCTCGCAGCGCGTCAGTTCATAGTCGATGCACTGCGGGGCCGCCGCGAGAGGGACGGCGGCGCGCGTGTACGCGGAGAGGAACTCCGGGGAGCGCTCGGGCGGTATGCGGTAACGGATGTACTCGACGGTGTGGGCGGTCATGTGACGTCGGCTTCCTCTGGGTGGGCGGAGCCGGGACGCGCGCTCCCGGTCCACACCTTGTTCGACAACTCCGCTAGCGCGAAGGCTAGTTCGCTCTACGCGTAGGAGTACACGCAGCGGTCCCCGCGCCCCTGAGGGGCACGGGGACCGCGCTGGTTCAGCCGCTGAACCAGATCACCCGCTGAACTACTTGCCGTAGTACGCGTTGTAGATCGACAGCGTCGACTTGTTCCCCTTCTTGTCCGTGATCTTGGCGTGGAAGGAGATGCCCTTGCCCGCGGCCGGGTTCTTGACCTTGATCTTGCCGCCGCTGACGGTGGCCTTCTTCCAGGTCTGGCCGTAGTCGTACGACACGTACGCGGCAAGGGACTTGAGGTTCGAGCCCGCGGCCGCGCCCTGCACCGTCACCGGCACGGACTGGGTCTCGCCGGCCTTGGCCCTGCTGCTCAGGTCGACCGCCGCGGCGAACCGCGCCGTGGAGAGCGGCAGCGTCGCGTTGTCGGCCTTCTTCGAGCGGAACGTCCAGCTCGCGTCGATGCGGGTGGACGCCGCGGCGACCTTGACGCTGCGCTTCACGGACGTCGCCAGCTTGTACTCCGCCTCGGCCGCGGGGACCTTGAACGTGGCGCTGCCGACCAGCGGGTCCTCGTTCTCGCCGATCTTGGTGGCGCCCTTGTGCAGGGTCGTCTTCACCGACGAGTAGAGCGAGGAGCCCGCGTGCGTCTTGCCGTCGGCGAACAGCGGCAGGTTGCCGATGATCTCGTTGTCCTGGCGGAAGACGCCGTAGTTGCCGCCGATGCGCGGGCCGAAGACGGCCGTGTTGAACGTCTTCTCGTAGCTCTTGCCCGCCGCGAACTTCTGCGCGGCGCCCAGCGTGTAGACCGCGTCGAGGATCGGCCAGCCGTCCGGGTCGACCCCGGACTGCTGTTCGAAGTCCATGTTCCACTTCACGTCGTCGGCCGTGGACAGGTACAGCGTCCGGGTGCCGGGCAGCTCAGTCGGGATGCCGATCGAGGAGCCGCCCGAGCTGCCGGGGAGCCAGCCCGTGGCGTTGAACGTGCCCTTCTTGCCCTTGGCCGACGCGCCCAGGTTCGCCTTCACCGTGGTCAGCTCGGACGCCTTGTAGTGCTTGGTGTAGCCCGTGGCGACCTGCTTGACCTTGCCTCCGGCCACGGTGTTGTACTCGGCGAGGTCACCCTTGACCCAGTGACCGTCCCACTGCTGGTACAGCGTGCCGTCGGTGACCTGCGGACCCAGGTGCGCGGACCGGAAGTTGGTGTACCCGCCGTCGAGCCACCAGCCGAAGGAGTAGCCGGTGTGCGGTGTGTCGAGCGAGAACTCGGGCGAGGCGAAGTACGGCTTGGCGTCCGCCGACGGGACGGTGATGTCGACCGGCTTCGTCTTGCGGGCGTCCAGCGTCACCGTCGTGTCCTTGGTGACGCTCAGCTTCGGCTGGGCGATCCAGTCGGCGCCCTTGGTGAAGTCCGTCGGGTCGGCGTACATGCCGGTGTTCAGCACGTAACCGCCCTTGGGGACACGGAGCTTGACCGTGCCGGAGGCGTCGTACGGGTTGTAGGACTTCTGGGTGGCGAGCCCGGAGATGCCCTCCAGGTCGCTGTCGTAGTACTTCGGGGCCTGGCCGTCGCGCCCGATGTGCTTCAGCGTCAGCTCGTACGACTCGACCTCGCGCTCGACCGCGGCCGCCGTGCGCACGGACTGCCCGCCGCCGGTCGCCACGACGTACGCGGAGTAGGCGCCGTCGACCGTTCCGCCGAGCTTGGTGTCGGTGGTCAGGTCGACCGAGGCGCTGCCGCCCGCGGGGACCTTCACCGTCTTCGCGCCGAGCTTGAAGAAGCCCGCGGGAGCCGGGGCGCCCTTGGGGTTCGTGCCCGTCACGGCGAGATCGAGGGTGACGTCCTCCTTGCCGAGGTTCTTGTACGTCACCTTCTTCGTGACCGGCTTGTCGTCGGTGTGCGGCCACGCCTGCGGGGCGAAGGAGAGCGACACCGGCTCGGCGATCACCGACTGCTTGATGGCCTTGTCGACGGCGATACGGCCCGAACCCTGCTGGAACGGCGTGTACTTGAGCCCGCCGTCCTTCGTGGAAGCGGTCAGCGCGCCCTTGAGCTCGGCGTACTTCCAGTCCGGGTGCTGCTGCTTGAGCAGCGCTGCGGCGCCCGCCACGTGCGGGGTCGCCATCGACGTACCGGAGATCGTCAGATAGCCCTCGGGCTGCTGGCCGACCTCCTGGTCGATGACGCTGCCGGGGGCCGCGGCCGCGGTGATGTCCACGCCGGGGGCGGTGACATCGGGCTTGATGGCGCCGTCACCGACGCGCGGGCCCTGGCTGGAGAACTCGGCGAGCTTGTCGTTGTCGTCGACCGCGCCGACCGTGAGGGCCGCGTCCGCGCTGCCCGGGGAGCCGACGCTGCCGGGCTCCCCGTCGTTGCCCGCCGCGATCGCGAAGAGGATGCCCTTGTCCGCGGAGAGCTTGTCGACCTGGGCTTCGAGCGGGTCGATGCCGGGGGTGTCGCCGCCGCCGAGGCTCAGGTTCACGATGTCGGCGCCCTGCTCGGCCGCCCAGTCCATGCCCGCGATGATCCCGGAGTCGTCGCCGGAGCCGCTGTCGTCCAGGACCTTGCCGTTCAGGAGCTTGGCGCCGGGCGCCACGCCCTTGAGCTTGCCGCCGGACTTCGCGCCGGTGCCGGCCGCGATGGAGGCGACGTGGGTGCCGTGGCCGTAGCGGTCCTTGGCGTCCGCCGCCGGCGTGAAGTTCTTCTCGGCGACGACCTGGTCCTTCAGGTCGGCGTGCGTGGCGTCGACGCCGGTGTCCAGGACGGCGACCTTGACGCCCTTGCCGTCGAAGCCGGCCGCCCACGCCTTGTCGGCGCCGATCTGCGGCACGCTCTTGTCGAGGCTCGCCTTGCGGACGCCGTCCAGCCATACGCGGCTGACGCCGGACGCGGTGGCGCTGCCCTTGTCGGCGATCAGCGCGGACCACAGGTCGGTGGCGTCCTGCTTCGGCGTCGTGATGGCGTCAGCGTTGAGGGACTTCAGGGTCCTGCGGACCGTGGTGTCACCCGCCGCGCGCACATCGGCCTTGGCCCCGGCGGCGGCGCCCTTGTAGCCGACGATCAGCTTCAGGCCCTTCTTCTGGGCCTTGCGGTTGTCCTTCTTGCTCAGCTCGGTGACGTCGAAGAGACGCTGGTCGAGCTTGCCGGTGGCTATCAGGTGCTGCGCGTCGGCCGGGATCACCAGGCTGTGACCGCCGACGCGCTTGGTCTGTACGGGTATCCGCTCCCGCCCCTCCGCCCGCTCGAAGGCGGTGACGCGGCCCTTGGCGTCGGCGGTGACGCGGTCGCCGGTGATGAGGGTGATGCGGTGCGCGGTCCGTTCGGCGCTCTTGAGGCCCGCCGACTGCGCGGCTACCGCGTCCGGCGACTGCTTCGCCGCCGACGCCGGGCTGGTCATGCCCGCGGCGAGGGCCACGGCCGCCGCTGTGGCGATCGTGGCCCCGTAGGCTCTCTTCACTTTTCTGCGCAAGTCTCCCCCTGGAGGTCAAAGGGGCTCTCGCCCCTGGACGAGGAAGTATTGCCCAGGGTCGAACATCTGCTCAATAGTGCGTCAGAAGTGACGAGTTGGCAGAAGAGTGTTCATCGGTCGGCGCGTTCCGTGACGTTGATCTGTCCGCGCTCGATCGTCGCGAGCCGCGGCGCCTTCCGCGCGATGGCGCTGTCGTGCGTGACCATCACGAACGTCAGGCCGTGTTCCGTCCAGAGACCTTCGAGCAGCTCCATGATCTCGTCGCGCATGGACTCGTCGAGGTTGCCGGTCGGCTCGTCGGCGAGCAGCACCTTCGGCCGCTTGACCAGGGCGCGCGCGATGGCCACGCGCTGCTGCTGGCCACCGGAGAGCTCGGCGGGCAGATGGCTGCGGCGTTCGCCGAGGCCCACGGAGGCCAGGGCGTCCGCGGCACGCTCGCGGCGGTCCGCGGCGCCGAGGCCCAGCGGGACCAGGGCCGTCTCGACGTTCTCCTCGGCGCTGAGCGTGGGGATCAGGTTGAAGGACTGGAAGACGAAGCCGATGGACTCGGCGCGCACCTTGGTCAGCCGTGCCTCGGGCAGCGCGGCCAGGTCGACGCCGTCGAGTTCGACGCTGCCGGACGTCGGCCGGTCGAGCCCGCCGAGCATCTGCAGGAGCGTGGACTTGCCGCCGCCGGTCGGGCCCTGGATGACGAGCCGGTCACCGTCGCCGATGGCCAGGTCGACCCCGGCGAGCGCGTCGACGGTCTCCTTGCCCCTGCGGTACTGCTTGGTGACGCCCTTGAGCTGATACATGCTGTGACTCCTGCGATACGTAAGGGGGTTGGCGGCACGGTGAGAGTGCGGACGGCACGGTGAGGGCCGCCCGGGGCCGCCTACTCGACGCGGCGCAGGGCGTCCGCGGGCCGCAGCCGCGAGGCACGCCAGCCGCCGAAGGCGCCCGCGATGAGACCGCCGCCCACGGCGAGGCCGACGGCGAACGCGATGGTGGTGGCGCTGACCGGCGCGGTCAGCGAGATGTCCAGGGCCTTCGACGCCGACTCGCTCAGCGCGCCACCGGGGCCACCGCCCATGGCGCCACCGGGGCCGCCACCCGACTGGCCGCCCGACTGGCCGCCCGCCGAGCCGAGTTCCGCCGTCAGGGTGGGGCTGATCGCCGTCACCACGTACGCGCCGCCGAGGCCGACCGCGATGCCGAGCACGCCGCCCACCAGGCCGTTGACGACCGCTTCGCCGACGACCTGCCGGGTGACACGGCCGCTCTTCCAGCCGAGTGCCTTCAGGGTGCCGAATTCCCGTACACGACGGCTGACGGCGGACGACGTGAGCAGTCCCGCGACCAGGAAGGCCGCCACGAGCACCGCTATGGACAGCCACTTGCCGACGCTGGAGGCGAGGTCGGACGCGGTGGAGAGCGAGCCCGAGACGGTGTCGGCGAGGTCGGCCGACGTGGTCACGGTCGTCCCGGAGACGTTCTTCTGGATGGCGCTCTTGACCGCGCTGATCTGCTGCGAGTCCGCGGCCTTCACGTACACCGTGGTGATCTTGTTCTTCGAGTCCGCGAGGGTCTGCGCGCGCTTGAGCGGGAGGTAGAGGTTGGCCGCGGCGTCCCCGCTGTCGGGCGTCGCGATGCCGACGACCTCGATCTTGGTGCCGGAGATGGTGACGGTGTCGCCGACGGAGAGCTTCTCCTCCTTGGCGTACGAGGCGTCGGCGACGGCCACCTCGGCGTCGGAATCCGATCCCGTGAACGTACGCCCCTTGCTGATCTTCGAGGAGGTCAGCGGGCCCAGGTCGAGCTTGCTGACGTCCGTGCCGTAGACGCTGTAGGAGTCGACGTCGAAGTCGGCGCCACCGCCGCGCACCCGCCCTTCCTGCTGATCGCTGCCGCCACCGCCGCCACCGGGCGGCTGCGCCTTGCCGGTGGTCCCGGGCGCCTGCTCGAACTCGCCGCGCTCGAACTGGCCGTTGACCTTCATGACCTGCAGGCTCAGCCCGCCCACGGCGTCCGCGACGCCGCTCTGGCCGCCGACCTTCGTGACGGTGGACGAGGAGAGGGTCTGGAAGCCCTGCACCATGACGCGGTCGCTGCTCTGCTCCTTGCCGTCGTCGGCGTCCTTGGCGTCGAACTTGAACCGCGGGCGCCCGGCCGAGCCGCTGCCCTCCTCGGGCGGGGTGGCCGCCTTGGTGACGGTCATGTCGGTGCCGAGCCCGTAGAGCGACTGAAGAACTTTGCCCTGCGCCTGCTTCATGCCGGACGACACGGAGCTGACGACGATGACGAGCGCGATGCCGAGCGCGAGACCGGAGGCCACGACGAGGGCCGCTTTTCTGCGGCGGCGCAACTCGCGCCGCAGGTAGGTGAAGAACATGTGCGTGAAGCTAAGTACGCACCGTGATGAACGGATAAGGGCGGCATAAGAGAAGGATGAGAAGCCTCAACGGCCGCGGGGGGGGGGGGAAGGGGGGGGGGGGGGGGGGGGGGGGGGGGGGGGGTGTTGGGGGGGGGGGGGGGGGAGGTGGGGGTGGGGGGGGGGGGGGGGGGGGTGTTGGGGGGGGGGGGGGAGAAAAAACACCGGACGAC
>NZ_JBVIPS010000005.1:150847-281037 GCF_055577715.1 Streptomyces sp. NPDC033177
GAAAAACAGGAAAAAGAAAAGAAGAAGAAGAAAAAAAAAAAACCCCCCCCCCCCCCCCCCCCCCCCCCCCCCCCCCCCCCCCCCCCCCCCCCCCGCGGCTGTGTCTTTACGTGCAGGCTGTCCTAGACGGCCGAACCGGCCTTCCACTGCGCCCAGTCCATGACCCAGCCGTTGAAGCCGTTGTCGGGCTGGACCGTCTTGTCGCCGGTGTTCCGGACGTCCACGACGTCACCGACCATCGAGTTGTCGTAGAACCAGGCGCCCGGGGTGCTCTTGTCGCCCGCGCCCTTGGCGTCTTCCAGACCGACGCAGCCGTGGCTGGTGTTGGCGCCGCCGAAGATGGACTTCGCGCCCCAGTAGTTGCCGTGGATGAACGTGCCCGAGTTCGACAGACGCATGGCGTGCGGCACGTCCTTGATGTCGTACTCGCCCTTGCCGTCGTCGTCCGTGAAGCCGACCGTCGCGCCGTTCATCCGGGTCTCCTTGAACTTCTCGGAGATCACCATCTTGCCGTTGTACGTCTTGTTCTCCGGCGAGCCCGCGGAGATCGGGATGGTCTTGATGACCTTGCCGTCCCGCATGACCTTCATCTGCTTGGTCTTGGCGTCGACCACGGAGACCTGGTTACGGCCGATCTTGAACTGGACCGTCTTCTCCTGGACGCCGGTGACGCCGTCCGCGCCCTCGACACCGTCCAGGGCCAGCTTCATGGTGACCGTGGAGTTGCCCTGCCAGTAGTCCTCGGGGCGGAAGTCCAGGCGGTTGTTGCCGAACCAGTGGCCGACGACTTCCTGGCCGCTGCTCGACGACACCTTGATGTGGGACTGGACGTCCTTCTTGTTCGTGATCGCCTTGTCGAAGTTGATCGACACCGGCATGCCCACGCCGACCGTGGAGCCGTCCTCGGGCGTGAAGTTCCCGATGAAGCTGTTGTTCGGCGAGACCGTCGTGAACTTCGAGTTCTCGTGCGCCTTGCGGCCGTCGGAGTCCTTGGCGGTGGCGGAGATCTTGTACGTGGTCGCACGCTCCAGCTGGCCGCTGGGCTTCCAGCTCTTCTTGTCCGCCGCTATCTGACCCTCGACCGCGGTGCCCGTCTCGGTCGTCATCGTGACGTCCGTCAGGGAACCCTTGCTCACCGAGACCTTGGCCGCGCTGTTGATGCTCGCGTTGTCGGAGCCGTCCTTGGGCGCGATCTTGATGTCGGCCTCGGAGGTCTTCTTGGCGGCGGCCTCGTCGACCTGGTTCTGCGACTCCTTGCCGCCGCCGGCACTCTTGTCGCCGTCGTCGCCGCTGCAGGCCGAGAGCACAAGGACGCCGCCGACCAGAGCGGACACGGCCGCAAGACCCTTGCGCCGTCCGCGCCGCCGCCTACTGTCCGTCATCACACGCTTCTCCATCGTTGCCGAAATCCCCAACACGCCAAGAACGCCGGGAGTCCCCGTAATCCCGCATAACGTCCTGCCCGGTTCGTCCCGTTCCACTTCTGCGGAAGATGTGGGGAACACCACGTCATGCGGTGCGCCGGTGACAGCCGTGCACCTCTGAGACGACGGAACCCCGGGCGGCGGTTGCCGTCCGGGGTCACGGGTTCCGGTTTTTCGGTCCGGTAGACGTACTACTTTCCGTCCACCGCCTACAACCCTCGGCCACCGCCCCCGGCCACAACTTCCCCGGCCGTGTCGTCCTCGTCGTCATCATCCTCGTCCGGGTCCCAGTCCGGCGAATCGGGGTCGTAGTCGATCTGCTCGCTGCTCCAGGAGGCCTGCGAGAGCTCCACTCCCGGCACCTCGCTGACCAGGTCGAAGGGGTCCACCAGATAGGCGAGCGCCTCCGCGTCGTCCTCCTTGACTGCCGTCTCGGCGTGCAGCCGCTCCTCGGCGGGCATGTGCTCGTCCTCCGCGATGCGGCGCAGGGCGGAGGCCGACAACTCGCCGGAGTCGTCGACCTCGACCACCAATTCGACGCGGAGACGGACAAAACGTGATGACTCTGATGTGCTCATGGGTCGGAGCGTACGACCCATGACCCCCGCGACTTTCCCGCGACCCGCGCCTTTCATTACCATCGCCCCACACGGCCAATTCGCCAGCGCCACAAGGGGGATCCGATTCCGTGTCCGCACGTCGATCGCTGCTCACCGCCACTGCCGCCGGGACCCTTCTCGGCGCCCTGTGGTTCGTTCCCTCCGCGAATGCGACGGCGACGTTCAGATCCACGGAGGCCCCTGACTCCTCCCGGGTCGTCCACACCGAACAGCGCCGCGCGACGCCGAGCTCGGAGAACACCGCCGTCGCGGCCTCCGACGACCGCCTCGCCGACACGGGCGCGGGCGTCGACACGACGCCGTACCTGATCGGCGGGACGGCGTTCCTGGGCCTCGGGGCGGGCTTCGTGGCGTTCTCGGTCCGCCGGGAACGGCAGGGCCCGGCTTACTGAGGACCCGCGCACCGGACAGTGGGGCGCACGCCGGGCAGTTGGGTGACCCTGGCCGCGCGGCAACATGGCCGCGCGCGGGTCGCGGGCTAGGCATGCGGTATGAGATTCGAGCCCCGGCACAAGACATCCGCAACCCCCCGCGCCCGCCGTCTTCGTCTCGTCGGCGCCCTGTGCGCCGTCGCGGCCTCGGCGGCGCTGGTGACAGGCTGCGGATCGGACAGCGACAAGGCGTCCTCCGAAGCGACCTCCAAGGCGGCGAAGACCGTCCCGAAGGAGGCGCCGTCGGAGAGTCCCACGAGCAGCGCGGCCCTCACGCAGGACCAGCAGGACCGCAAGGCGCTGCTCGCCGACACCAAGGTCACCTACGACAAGGCCGCCTCCGCCGCGGTGGACAAGGTCCCGGGCGGCAAGCTGACCGACCTCGACCTCGAGGGCGTCGACGACGACAAGGACGACGACGGCGAGGACGACGACACGAGCGCGAGCCCCAGCGCGAGCGCGAGCCCCAGCCCGAGCGGCAGTTCCGCGGGCCCGCAGTGGGTCGCCGAGGTCGCCGAGAAGGACGGCACCGTGCACGACGTCCGCATCGACGCGGTCTCGGGCAAGGTGATCAGCTCCGCCCCCGACAAGGACCAGGACGCCGACGACAAGAAGGAGACGGCCGACTGGCTGGCCCGCGTCAAGCAGACGCCGGAGCAGGCGGCGAAGGCCGCGACGGACAAGAAGAAGGGCACGGTCACGTCGATCGGCCTGGACGACAACGACGACAAGACGCTCGTCTGGTCCGTCGACGTCGTCACCGACGACTGGAACAAGACCGACTTCGACATCGACGCGGTCAAGGGCGGCATCACCCGTGAGCACGTCGACCGCGACTGATCCGCGGTCACGTACGAGGAGGGGTGCCGCCAGGTTCTGGCGGCACCCCTCCTCCACGTACGGACGCCGCCGCTAGGCCAGCGGACCCGTCACCGGCTCGACCGCGGCGAGCAGCGCGCCGGAGCGCACGAACTCGTCCGCCGCCGCCAGGTCGGGGGCGAGGAAGCGGTCAGGACCCGGGCCCTGGACGCCCGCCTTGCGGACCGCCTCGATGACCGCGCGCGTCGCTGGGGCCGGCGTGAGGCCCTCGCGGAGCTCGACCGCGCGCGTCGCGGCGTACAGCTCGATGGCGACGATGCGGGTCAGGTTGTCGACCGCGGTACGGAGCTTGCGGGCCGCCGACCAGC
Organism: Streptomyces sp. NPDC033177; assembly: GCF_055577715.1. Lineage (NCBI taxonomy): Bacteria > Bacillati > Actinomycetota > Actinomycetes > Kitasatosporales > Streptomycetaceae > Streptomyces > Streptomyces sp. NPDC033177. Next base: position 154,510 of record NZ_JBVIPS010000005.1, read on the forward strand.
CCATCGACACGTGGTCCTCCTGCATCGCGGAGGACGGGATCGAGTCGGCCGACGACGGCACCGCGAGGCGCTTCATCTCGCTCACCAGCGCCGCCTGCGTGTACTGGGCGATCATCAGGCCCGAGTCCACGCCCGCGTCGTCCGCGAGGAACGGCGGCAGGCCGTGCGAGCGGTTCTTGTCGAGCAGCCGGTCCGTGCGGCGCTCCGCGATGGAGCCGAGGTCGGCCGCGGCGATGGCGAGGAAGTCCAGGACGTACGCCACCGGCGCCCCATGGAAGTTGCCGTTGGACTCGACGCGGCCGTCGGGCAGGACGACGGGGTTGTCGACGGCGGCGGCCAGCTCGCGTTCGGCGACCGTACGGGCGTGGGCGATGGTGTCCCGGCCCGCGCCCGCGACCTGCGGGGCGCACCGCACCGAGTACGCGTCCTGGACGCGCGGCGCGTCGTCCTGGTGGTGGCCGGTCAGGCCCGAACCCGCAAGCACGGCGAGCATGTTGGCGGCGGAGACGCCCTGGCCCGGGTGCGGGCGGATGGCGTGCAGCTCGGGGGCGAGGACCTTGGCGGTGCCGAGGAGCGCCTCGAGGGTGAGGGCCGCAGTGATGTCGGCGGACTTGTAGAGGGCGTCGAGGTCGGCGAGGGCCATCACGAGCATGCCGAGCATGCCGTCGGTGCCGTTCAGGAGGGCCAGGCCCTCCTTCTCGCGCAGCTCGACCGGCGTGATGCCGTGCGCGGCGAGCAGCTCGCCCGCCGGCTTCAGCTCGCCGTCCGGGCCCTCGGCGTCGCCCTCGCCCATGAGCGTGAGCGCGCAGTGGCTGAGCGGGGCGAGGTCGCCGGAGCAGCCGAGCGAGCCGTACTCGTGCACGACGGGGGTGATGCCCGCGTTCAGCACGTCGGCCATGGTCTGCGCGACCTCGGGGCGTACGCCGGTCCTGCCGGAGCAGACCGTCTTGAGCCGCAGGAACATCAGCGCGCGCACGACCTCACGCTCGACGCGGGGGCCCATGCCCGCCGCGTGCGAGCGGACGATGTTGCGCTGGAGCTGGGCGCGGAGGTCCGGGCCGATGTGCCGGGTGGCGAGCGCGCCGAAGCCGGTCGAGACGCCGTAGACGGGCTCGGGCTTGGCCGCGAGGGCGTCGACGATCTCACGCGAGGCAGCAAGAGCGGCCACGGCTTCGCCCGACAGCTCGATACGAGCGTTCCCGCGCGCCACAGCAATAACGTCCACAGCGGACGTCCCGGACGTCTCCAGGACCACGGTATGCATATCCATATTCAGCAGCGTACGGACTGAATCGCCAAGTGTCACGGTCGAATGCGGGGTGAGCCTGTTACGAGCTCGGGAAGCGGGCCCCGTAAGGGGCGCGAGGAACGGCGCGAGCAACCCCCACGGCGGCGCGGATGAGGGGCGCGGGGAACTGCGCGAGCAACCCCTACGACGGGTGCGCCGAGCAACCCACACCAGCCCCGTAAGGGGCGCGGGGAACGGCGCGAGCAACCCCCACGGCGGCGCGGATGAGGGGCGCGGGGAACTGTGCGAGCAACCCCTACGACGGGTGCGCCGAGCAACCCACACCAGCCCCGTAAGGGGCGCGGGGAACGGCGCGAGCAACCCCCACGGCGGGCCCGGCGAACAACGCACACCAGCCCATCCAAGGGGCGCGGGGAACTGCGCGATCAGCCCCCACCGGGCCGCGGTCGACACACACGCCCAGCCCCGCAGAACCTCACCCCCCACCCCCCGGAGCCCCGCGACTTCGCCCCCGAAATCGCCGCCTCTCCCCAGCGGGGCGCGACCCGGCGGAGTCCGCGAGCCGCACCACCGGGTCATCCGCCCCCTCGCGCCCCGCAACCACCGGCTTCGCCGCACGCGCGGCCTTCGCGCGGTACTGGGCCGCGTCCGCGAGGCGGAACAGGCGGCGGGCCGAGCGGACCTCGCCGATCGGGTCCTCCGTGGAGGCGACCCCGCACGCGACCCCCTCCCCCTGCTCCAACTCGGCGGCCCGTACGCACAGTTCATCCGCGACCCGCACCACCTCATCGGCCGAAGGACCCACCGAGAGCAGACAGAACTCATCGCCACCGAGCCGCGCGGCCAACGTCCCCGGCAGCATCGCCCCGCACAGGGAAAGCACCGAGCCGAAACGTTCGAGCAGCCGGTCACCGACCGCGTGCCCCTGGGTGTCGTTGACCCACTTGAGCCCGTTCACGTCGCACACGACCAGACTCACCACGGTCCCGTCCGCCCGGTGCCGCTCCACCGCCTCCTCAAGACGCAGATCGACCGCGCGCCGGTTGGCCAGGCCCGTCAGCGCGTCGGTGAAGGCAAGCCGCCGCGCCTCCTCAAGACGCTCGGTCTGCGCGATGCCCGCCGCGACGACCGAGGCGAGCACCGTCGCGAAGTCCGCGTCCGCGCGGCCGAAGGGCAGCGCCCCCACCGGCCGCGCCACATACAGCTCGCCCCACGCCCGCCCGTGCAGCACGATCGGCGCGACCACGCAGCAGCCACGGCCGCGCCTGCGCAGCGCGGCGACCCGCTGGTGGCAGTAACCGGGGGCCGTGGCCTCCGAGGGCCCCCGCGCCGTCTCGACCCAGGCATGCGGCTCACCCCCGCCCGCCCAGCGCTCGTGCAGGAACTCGGTGATCTCCGGGAACTCGTTCACCGGATACGCCTCACGCTCCGGGAACTCTTCCTCCCCCTCGGCCCGTTCGCCCACGTTCACGAGCACCCTCAGCCGTCCGAGGTCACGCTCCCAGACAGACAGCGCCGCGAAACTCCCGGCCAGCGCACGGCACGCGCCGCGCGCTGCCGCCCGCCAGGACTCACGCGGAGTGTGCGCGGCGGCCATCCCCTGCGCCAGCACGACCACGGCCCGCAGCCGGACATCCTCTCCCATCTCCCTAGGCTAGGAGATATGCGGCATTTTGGGCGTTTGGAACATTACGCAGCGTGTGGGGCAGACGCACCGCCCACCCCGGACGCCCCCTTCAGGAAGCCCCGCTCACTCCCCGGGCCACTGCGGCGTCCGCTTCTCGTTGAACGCGGCGACACCCTCCGCCCGGTCACCGGAGAAGGCCACCGAGCGCCAGGCCGCGTCCTCGACCTCAAGGCCGGTCCGCAGGTCGAGCCCGTGCCCGAGCCGCAGGGCACGCTTGGCGGCACGCAGCCCGACGGGCGAGTTGGCGGCGATCCGCGCGGCGAGCGCGAGCGCCTCCGTACGGTCCTCACCCTCGCCCACCAGCTGGTCGACGAGCCCCAACTCCCGCGCCTCGGCCGCCTCCAGACGCCGCGCGGTGAAGATCAGCTCGGCGGCCCGCGCGGCACCCACACGGCGCGGCAGGAGCTGCGTTCCGCCGCCGCCCGGGATCACGCCGACCGACACCTCGGGGAGCCCGACCACGGCCGTCGGGTCGGCGACGATGATGTCGCAGGCGAGCGCCAGCTCGAAGCCACCGCCGAGCGCGAAGCCGTGCAGGGCCGCGACGGTCGGCACGGGCAGTTCGAGTACGCCGGTGTAGGCGGCTCGTGCCGTGGGCCGCTGGCGCATCAACTCGGCATCGGAGAGGGAATTGCGCTCCTTCAGGTCGGCGCCCACGCAGAACGCCCGCTCATGGGTGGACGTGACGACCACGACGCGGACGTCACGGTCCTCGGCGAGGGCGGCGCACGCCGAGCCGATGGAGCGGGCCATGTCCGTGGACACGGCGTTCATGGCCTTGGGCCTGTCGAGGACGAGCTCGGCGACGTGGCCGTGCCGCCTGACCCCGACAAAATCCCCGTACCGCTGCTCGCCGCCCTGCTCGCCACCCATGACTGCCTCCACGTCCGGTTAACGCCCGTTACCGGGGCGCCCTGCGGATCATGCCACCGCCGCGCGGCAATCGGGTGGGAGGGCGGAAAAAACCTCAGCTCCGCCTGGCCAGCAGCCAGGGCTCGACCACGCCGAGGCCTCGTACGGGCCGCTGCCACATCGGCTGCAGGGCGAAGCGGTAGGAAGGGGGCTCCGTGCCCTCCTTCTCCGCCTGCTCGGCCGCCTCCGCCGCCTCGGTCTCGGAGGCGGGCGCATCGCCCGTCCGCGTCAGTTCCTCGGCGAGCGCGCCGTCCACCAGGACCGCGTCCTTGGGCGCTATCGACGTGAGGCGGCTCGCGAGGTTCACCGTCGTACCGAAGACGTCACCCATCCGCGTGGTGACCGTGCCGAACGCGATGCCGACGCGCAGCTCCGGCATCGTCTCGTCGTTGGCCATGGTCTCGATCAGCCGCAGCGCGATCTCCGCGGCGACGCCCGCGTCGTCGGCGGCGTACAGCACTTCGTCGCCCAGCGTCTTGATGAGCCGTCCGCCGTGCGCGGCAACAAGATCCGCCGCCGTGGTCTCGAAGGCCTCGACGAGCTCGCCGAGTTCCTCCTCCTCCATGCGCCGGGTCAGCCGCGTGAAGCCGACGAGGTCGGCGAATCCGACGGCGAGGCGCCGGTCGACCATCTCCTCGTCGTCCGCGGCCTGCACGACCCGTCCGGTGGCGGCGGCGAGCTGGCGGCGCCACACGTAGACGAGGAACTCCTCCAGCTCGGGCAGGAGCAGCTCTATCAGCGGATACGTGACCTCGGTGCGCGTCATGCCCGGCTCGGGCGGCTCCGTCAGACCCTCAAGGAAGGAGTCGATCTGCCATTCGGCCAGGCGGGCGGTGGTCTGCCCGGTCGAACGGGCCACCTGCACCGCCATCGCCTCGCTGAGCAGTCCCGCCTCGACGAGGCCCGCGAGGCGGCGCAGCGCGAGTACGTCCGCCTCGGTCAGCGCCTTGGCCTGGCCGATGTCGGGAAAACCCATGGCCCGCCAGAAGCGGGAGGCCAGCTCCATGGACACGCCCGCGCTGCGGGCCGCCTGGAACGGGGTGTAACGGCGGTCCGCGCCGAGGATCAGCCCTTCGAGGCGCAGGGCCAGGGGGTCCTTCTCCGGATCCCCCGGCTTCTCGTCCCCGGAGTCCATCGAGTCGAACGCGTCTGTGGCGGCCCCTGCGGTACGTCCGGGCTCACCGTCGGGGCCGGGGGATGCACCCGTACCGGAGCCCGTGTCGTCGACGGTCACGCCTGCTGCCCTTCCGATCTGCCGCGGTCAGGTATCGACCGGCGCCAACTTTACGGCAGGTGTGCCGTGGCTCACGCCTTTCTCGGGCGGGGGCGCCTTGGACAGCGCTTTCCCCTCCGGGGTGGGCGCGAAATCCCTTTTCCCGCCCACCCGCCCGTTTGCCCCGCAGCCTCACCTGCACGAACGAGCCTTTCCCACCCACCCGCCCGATCACCCCGCAGCCACCCCAGCGCGAACGAGCTTGCCCCGCAGCTCCCCCTACACCCCCCTCAAATGCACCACATCCCCCGCCCCCACCGGCTCCTGTACCCCTTCGCCGGTGGCCAGGACCAGGCGTCCGTCGCCGTCCACCGCCACCGCCTCCCCCGTGATCGACCGATCACCCGGCAGCTCTGCCCTGACCTTGCGGCCCAGCGTCGCGCAGCCCGCGGCGTAGGTCTCCTGGAGGCGGGAGGCCGCCGGGTCGCCCTCGGCCGCGCGCCAGTCGCCGTACCACTGCTCAAGAGAACGCAGCACCGCCCGCAGCACCGTGTCCCGGTCGGTGCTCGCCGCCCCGGCGAGCGCGAGAGACCCGGCCGTGGGCACCGGGAGTTCGTCCGCGCGCAGCGTCACGTTGATGCCGATGCCGACCACGACGCCCCCGCCGTCCCCGGAACCCGCGCGCTCGGCGAGGATGCCGCCGGCCTTGCGCTCCTCTCCGGCAACCGTCACCAGCAGGTCGTTCGGCCACTTGAGGGCCGTGTCCACCCCGGCCGCCCGCGAGAGGCCCGTGGCGACGGCGACCCCGGTCAGCAGCGGCAGCCACCCCCAGCGCGCGACCGGGACCGCGGGTCCCGGCTTCAGGAGCACCGAGAAGAAGAGGCCCGAGCGGGCCGGCGCCGACCAGCGGCGGTCGAGGCGGCCACGCCCCGAGCTCTGCTCCTCGGCGACGAGCACCGCCCCTTCGGGCAGCTCGTCCGCGCGGGCGGCCAGATCCGTGTTGGTCGACCCCGTCGCGGGCACCACCTCCAGGGAGGTCCACAGACCGCCGTCCCGCAGCAGCGCACGCCGCAGCGACGCGGCGTTCAGGGGCGGCCGGTCGAGGTCGGACCACCGGCCGTCACCCGTACCGGAAGGAGTGTCCGAAGGGTCGTCTGAAGCATCTCGCGGCGTCATGCAAGCCACCTTAGGTGTGGTAAACGCCGCACTGCTGAACCGTATACGCGCCGCTACCCTACGAGTCAGTAGCAAGCCAAGACACCAGCCAAGACGCAAGCCGCCAGTCGCCCCTTTGAGCAGGCAGGGAGCCACATCCCTATGTCCGAGCCGGAAGAGCCCAACGTGCCCGTGCAGAGCGCCGCAAGCGATACCTCCGCCACCACCGCCACACCGGAGGCAGGTATCGACATCCATACGACTGCGGGCAAGCTCGCTGATCTGCAGCGCCGCATCGAGGAGGCCAAGCACGCCGGTTCGGCCCGCGCGGTCGAGAAGCAGCACGCGAAGGGCAAGCTGACGGCGCGCGAGCGCGTCGAACTGCTCCTGGACGAGAGCTCCTTCGTCGAGTTCGACGAGTTCGCGCAGCACCGCTCGACCGACTTCGGCCTGGAGGCCAACCGCCCGTACGGCGACGGGGTCGTGACCGGTTACGGCACCGTCGACGGCCGCCCGGTGGCCGTCTTCTCGCAGGACTTCACCGTCTTCGGCGGTGCGCTCGGCGAGGTCTTCGGCCAGAAGATCGTCAAGGTCATGGACTTCGCCCTGAAGACCGGCTGTCCGGTCGTCGGCATCAACGACTCCGGCGGCGCCCGCATCCAGGAGGGCGTCATGGCCCTCGGCATGTACGGGGAGATCTTCCGCAGGAACACCCACGCGTCCGGCGTGATCCCGCAGATCAGCCTGGTCGTCGGGCCCTGCGCGGGCGGCGCGGTCTACTCGCCCGCGATCACCGACTTCACCGTCATGGTCGACCAGACGTCGCACATGTTCATCACGGGCCCCGACGTCATCAAGACGGTCACCGGTGAGGACGTCGGCTTCGAGGAGCTCGGCGGCGCCCGTACGCACAACAGCACCTCCGGTGTCGCCCACCACATGGCGGGCGACGAGAAGGACGCGATCGAGTACGTCAAGTCCCTTCTCTCCTACCTGCCTTCGAACAACCTCAGCGAGCCGCCCGCCTTCCCCGAGGAGGCGGATCTGGAGCTGACGGACGAGGACCGCGAGCTCGACACCCTCATCCCGGACAGCGCCAACCAGCCGTACGACATGCACACGGTGATCGAACACGTCCTGGACGACGCCGAGTTCTTCGAGACGCAGCCGCTGTTCGCGCCGAACATCCTCACCGGCTTCGGCCGGATCGAGGGCCGCCCGGTCGGCATCGTCGCCAACCAGCCGACGCAGTTCGCCGGCTGCCTGAACATCGACGCCTCCGAAAAGGGCGCCCGCTTCGTCCGCACCTGCGACGCGTTCAACGTCCCGGTCATCACCTTCGTCGACGTGCCGGGCTTCCTGCCGGGCGTCGAGCAGGAGCACACGGGCATCATCCGCCGCGGCGCCAAGCTGATCTACGCGTACGCCGAGGCGACGGTCCCGCTGATCACCGTCATCACCCGCAAGGCGTTCGGCGGCGCGTACGACGTCATGGGCTCCAAGCACCTGGGCGCCGACCTCAACCTGGCCTGGCCGACCGCACAGATCGCGGTGATGGGCGCGCAGGGCGCGGTGAACATCCTGCATCGCAAGACCATCGCCGCGGCCGAGGCATCGGGCGACGTGGAGGCCACCCGCGCCCGCCTGATCCAGGAGTACGAGGACCGGCTGCTCAACCCGTACACGGCTGCCGAGCGCGGTTACATCGACGCCGTGGTCATGCCGTCGGAGACTCGCTCCCATCTGGTGCGCGGCCTGCGTCAGCTGCGTACGAAGCGGGAATCCCTTCCCCCGAAGAAGCACGGCAACATCCCTCTGTAGACCGTGCCGCAGCGAGGAGAGCGAGGAGTCCGTTAATGATCAAGGTCGTACGGGGCAATCCCACCCCGGAGGAGCTGGCCGCCGCGCTCGCGGTGGTCCAGGCGCGCGCCGCGGCGGTCGCGAACCAGCCGTCCGGCGCGCCCACGGTGCTCGACGCGTGGGCGGACCCCGCCCGGGTGGCCCGCCACCGGCTGCCCGCACCCGGGCCGACGACGTGGGGCCGCAGCTACTGGCCCGGCTGAGCCGGGCGGCACAACCGGGAATGAGTGAGACGGGCCGGGGCGCCTGAGTACGCGTACTCAGGCGCCGCGCCGTCACCGCGCGCACTATCGATTGCATGCTGTGGTCTGACCCGGAGGACAACCCGCCAAAGGACATGCGGGACATGCAGGCGAAGATGCGCCGTGCGGGGCTCGTCCTCGCCCTGGCCATGGTCATCGCGATGTTCGTCCTGGGCATGCACTAGAGACGTCCGCCGACGCATCCGGCGTGGCTCGCTAACCTGACCGCATGAGTGATCAGCCCCGACAGCCCCGCCGCCTCGTCCTCGCCTCCAAGTCCCCCGCCCGGCTCGGCCTCCTGCGCCAGGCCGGTCTCGCCCCCGAGGTGATCGTCAGCGGGGTCGACGAGGACGCGATCTCCGCACCCACGCCCGCCGAGCTCGCCCTGGCCCTGGCCGAGGCCAAGGCATCGGTCGTCTCGGCGCGCCCGGAGGTAAAGGGCGCCCTGGTCATCGGCTGCGACTCGGTCCTCGAACTGGACGGTCAGGCGCTCGGCAAGCCCGCTGACGCCGAGGAGGCCACGGCCCGCTGGAAGGCGATGCGCGGACGCGCGGGCGTCCTGCAGACCGGCCACTGCGTGTACGACACCGCGGCCGACCGCCATGTGTCGGCGGTCGCGTCGACCGTCGTCCGCTTCGGGGACCCTTCCGACGAGGAGATCGCCGCGTACGTGGCGAGCGGCGAACCCCTGCACGTGGCGGGCGCGTTCACGCTCGACGGACGCTCGGCCCCCTTCGTCGACTCGATCGAGGGCGACCACGGCAACGTCATCGGCCTCTCGCTGCCGCTGCTGCGCCGCCTGTTGTCCGAATTGGGCGTCGGGATCACCGAGTTGTGGGCGGCCGAGTAGGACCGCGCCGCCTCAGGGACGCTCAGGCGGGCTGTGGGGCGCCGTTCTCCGGAGCGGCGCCGCCCGCTGACCCGTTGCCGGTGCGCGGCTCGTCGGCGACCCCGCCGGGCTTCCTGTCGTACGCCACGAGCGTCAGGACGATCAGGCCGAGCACGACCATCATGAAGACGAAGGCGGGCCAGCCCACCAGGCCCACCGAGAACGCCCCGAGCAGCGCGTGCACCACGGCGGCGCTGATCAGCAGCAGTCGGCCGAAGCGGCCGGGCGCGCGGTCGCTGATCCCCGAGCGCGCCATGACGACACCGCACAGCGCGAGGTAGAGGCCGAAGACTCCGCCCGCGATCCACGTCGAGACGGACATCGCGTGCGGGTCGAGCCCGGCGAGGGACATGTCCTGCTTGTTCACGACAAGCCCGAGGAACCAGTTGAGGAGTGCGATGCCCACCGCCTCCACCAGGAGCACGATCGCGCCCACCAAGGCCACCGGTCTACGCGCCACGGCGCCCACCCTCTTCCACTGTTACCGCCAGTACGTGCCAGACATCGCGAACGCTACTAACGGGTAAACCGGGGGACAAGGGCCTGGCCGATGGCAAAGAATCATTGGGCCATTCGTAGGGACTCCACAAAGATTGGCCCCCTGCCGCAGCACGCTCTCACAGAGACCTTGGCCACACCGGGACGTTAGTCTGCCCGTAAGGGACCCTGCGTACCGTGGTGCGACAAGGGATTTCGCGGTACGGGCAGGCCCGGATCACGCTCCGTGTGGGCAAGCTCACCATTGGGGACGGGTCGAAAGGTCGTGTCGGCAGTCCCTAAACTCGGCTTGTTTCAAGGAGGGAGCCATCGTGCGCAAGGTGCTCATCGCCAACCGTGGCGAAATCGCTGTCCGCGTTGCTCGGGCATGCCGGGATGCAGGGATCGCGAGCGTAGCCGTCTACGCAGATCCTGACCGGGATGCTCTGCATGTACGTGCGGCAGATGAGGCGTTCGCGCTGGGCGGTGACACTCCGGCCACCAGCTACCTGGACATTTCCAAGGTGCTGGCTGCGGCCAAGGACGCGGGGGCGGACGCGGTCCACCCCGGCTACGGCTTCCTTTCGGAGAACGCCGACTTCGCGCAGGCCGTACTGGACGCGGGCCTGATCTGGATCGGCCCGCCGCCGCAAGCAATCCGTGACCTCGGTGACAAGGTCGCCGCCCGGCACATCGCGCAGCGCGCGGGCGCCCCGCTGGTGGCCGGTACGCCGGACCCCGTCAGCGGATCCGACGAGGTCGTGGCCTTCGCCGAGGAGCACGGCCTGCCGATCGCGATCAAGGCCGCCTTCGGTGGCGGCGGGCGCGGTCTGAAGGTGGCCCGGACCCTCGAAGAGGTGCCCGAGCTGTACGACTCCGCGGTGCGCGAGGCCGTCGCCGCCTTCGGCCGCGGCGAGTGCTTCGTGGAGCGTTACCTCGACAAGCCGCGGCACGTGGAGACGCAGTGCCTGGCCGACAAGCACGGCAACGTGGTCGTCGTCTCCACCCGTGACTGCTCGCTCCAGCGCCGCCACCAGAAGCTGGTGGAGGAGGCCCCCGCGCCGTTCCTGAGCGAGGCCCAGAACGCCGAGCTGTACGCGGCGTCGAAGGCGATCCTGAAGGAAGCGGGCTACGAGGGCGCCGGCACCGTCGAGTTCCTCGTCGGCACCGACGGCACGATCTCCTTTCTGGAGGTCAACACCCGTCTCCAGGTCGAGCACCCGGTCACCGAAGAGATCACCGGCATCGACCTGGTCCGCGAGATGTTCCGCATCGCCGACGGCGAGGAACTGGGCTACGGCGACCCCGAGATGCGCGGCCACTCCTTCGAGTTCCGCATCAACGGCGAGGACCCGGGCCGCGGCTTCCTGCCCGCCCCCGGCACCGTGACCGAGTTCGCCCCGCCGTCGGGTCCGGGCGTGCGCCTGGACGCGGGCGTGGAGTCCGGCAGCGTCATCGGCCCGGCGTGGGACTCGCTCCTCGCCAAGCTGATCGTGTCCGGTGCGACGCGCCAGCAGGCCCTGCAGCGGGCCGCGCGCGCCCTTGAGGAGTTCACCGTGGAGGGCATGGCCACGGCCATCCCGTTCCACCGCGCGGTCGTCAAGGACCCGGCGTTCGCCCCCGAACTGACCGGCTCCACCGACCCGTTCACGGTCCACACCCGCTGGATCGAGACCGAGTTCGTGAACGAGATCCCCGCGTTCTCCGCGACGGCGGACGCCGAGACGGACGAGGAGCCGGGCCGCGAGACGGTGGTCGTCGAGGTCGGCGGCAAGCGTCTCGAGGTATCGCTCCCCTCCTCGCTTGGCATGACCATCGCCCGCACGGCAGCGGCGGGCGGGGCCCGCCCCAAGCGCCGCGCGGCGAAGAAGTCGGGCCCGGCGGCCTCCGGCGACACCCTCGCCTCTCCGATGCAGGGCACGATCGTCAAGATCGCTGTCGAGGAGGGCCAGGAGGTGCAGGAGGGCGACCTGGTCGTCGTCCTGGAGGCCATGAAGATGGAACAGCCCCTCAACGCGCACCGCTCGGGCACGATCAAGGGCCTCACGGCGGAGGTCGGCGCGAGCCTGACGTCCGGCGCGGTGATCTGCGAGATCAAGGACTGACTCGCAGAGCAATACTGTCTGCTGGCCGGGCCGGAGCATCCGGCCCGGCCAGCGAAGTATCCAGCCCGTCCGGCGTTTGAGGACGAACTCGGCGAAGCCGGTGACAGACGGTGCGCGAGCTTCGGGCAGACTTGAGGCACGCGTACGTTCAGGTCAGGGAGGCCCGCCATGGCAGAGGCAGAGAGCCCGCAAGAGCGCCCCCGCTTGAAAAGAGCGGACGCGCGCCGCAACTACGACCGTCTCCTCGCAGAGTCCCGCAAAGCCTTCGCAGAGCACGGCACAAGCGCCTCGCTGGAAGAAATCGCCCGCCACGCGAACGTAGGCATCGGCACCCTCTACCGCCACTTCCCCAACCGGCACGCCCTGATGAGCGCCGTCTTCGAAGAGGCGGTGAGCGACCTCCTGGACCGCTCCAGCGCGCTGCTCGAAGATCCGCAGCCCTGCTCGGCCCTGGTGACCTGGCTCCGCGCCATCATCACTCATGCGGGTGAGTACCGCGGGCTCTCCCGCGCCCTCATGTCGGCGTCGCACGACGACAGTTCGGCACTCTCCCGATGCAACAGGCCCATGCGTGAGGCGGGCACGGCCCTGCTCCTGCGGGCCCAGGAGGCCGGCGCCGTACGCCAGGGCGTCTCGATCGGCGACCTGATGCAGCTGACCAACGCGATCGCGCTGGCCGCCGAAGAGACCCCCGACGAGCCCGAGTTGGCCGACCGCCTCCTGATGCTGACCCTGCGCGGCCTGAAGGCCGAAGGATCGGCACCCGAAGACCGCGGTCCGGCCCCGGCGGCCACGGCCGGTTCAGCGGCGGCGTAGATCCGCCACCCGCGCGGCCCGCTCCCCGGGCTGCTGCTCCCCGAGCACCGCACTGCGCAACTGCGCCCCGGGCCCTGCCCCGTGACCGCCGTGGTTACGGCGCTGTCCCGGCAGTGGCACGTCCCGGCGCGGTTGCCGCGCCGGGACGGAATCCACCCCCGGCCCGGAGTTGGAGCTCGCGGCCCCGCCGGCGACGGCGATCTGCACGCCCTGATCGGCCAGGGCCTGCAGCTCGGTGGCCGCGCGGTCGTCGTGCGTGGGCGGTTCGTCCGTGACCAGGCGCGTGATGACGTCCGTCGGCACCGTCTGGAACATCGTGTCGGTGCCGAGCTTGGTGTGGTCGGCGAGGACCACGACCTCGGCCGCGGCCTGGACGAGCGCACGGTCCACGCTCGCCGAGAGCATGTTGGACGTGGAGAGCCCGCGTTCGGCGGTCAGACCACTGCCCGACAAGAAGGCGCGCGAGACCCGCAAGCCCTGCAGGGACTGTTCGGCCCCGCTGCCCACGAGCGCGTAGTTGGAACCGCGCAGGGTGCCGCCGGTCATGACGACCTCGACGCGGTTGGCATGAGCCAGGGCCTGCGCCACCAAAAGGGAATTGGTGACGACGGTCAGACCGGGCACCCGCGCGAGCCGTCGGGCCAGCTCCTGCGTGGTCGTACCCGCCCCGACGACGATGGCTTCGCCTTCTTCGACGAGTCCCGCCGCGAGATCGGCGATGGCCGTCTTCTCGGCGGTCGCGAGATGTGATTTCTGCGGAAAGCCGGACTCCCGCGTGAATCCGCCCGGCAATACCGCACCGCCATGTCTGCGGTCGAGGAGTCCTTCTGCCTCCAGCGCGCGCACGTCCCGCCGTACGGTCACTTCGGAGGTCTGGACGACGCGGGCGAGCTCCCGGAGCGATACAGCTCCGTTGGCTCGCACCATTTCGAGGATCAATTGGCGACGTTCTGCAGCGAACACGAAACTGACAGTAACCCCAACGACCGTCTGCTTTCAGCAGTTTGCGCCGAATTACAGAAGTTGTTCGCACGACAGGGTGGGAAGTGGTATAGGTGCCTACTCCCCCCGCCTATGCCGGGCGAATGGGCGACAACAGCCCGTGACCTGCGCGGAGTTCTTACCCCGGACCGGCTCCGATCATTCGGCGTTCAACCGACGATCGGTCCGCGATCAGGCTTCGCCCGCCGACTTCCGCGTGTGGAGCTGACGCGCGACCTCGGCGATCGAGCCCGAAAGGGATGGATACACGGTGAACGCATTCGCGATCTGCTCGACCGTCAGATTGTTGTCGACCGCGATCGAGATGGGGTGGATCAGTTCCGAGGCGCGCGGCGCGACGACCACACCGCCCACCACGATGCCCGTACCCGGACGGCAGAAGATCTTGACGAATCCGTCGCGAATGCCCTGCATCTTCGCGCGCGGGTTGCGAAGGAGCGGCAGCTTGACGACGCGGGCGTCGATCTTGCCGCCGTCGACGTCTGACTGGCTGTAGCCGACGGTCGCGATCTCGGGGTCGGTGAAGACGTTCGACGAGACGGTCTTCAGGTTCAGCGGCGTCACCGCGTCGCCCAGGAAGTGGTACATCGCGATGCGCCCCTGCATGGCGGCGACGGAGGCCAGAGCGAAGATCCCGGTCACGTCACCGGCGGCGTACACGCCCGGCGCGGAGGTGCGCGAGACCTTGTCGGTCCAGATGTGCCCGGAGTCCTTGAGCCGGACCCCGGCCTCCTCCAGGCCCATTCCGCTGCTGTTGGGGATGGCACCCACGGCCATCAGACAGTGCGTGCCGGAGATGACGCGGCCGTCGTTGAGCGTCACCTCCACGCGGTCGCCGACCCGCTTGGCGGAGGCGGCACGCGAGCGGGACATGACGTTCATGCCGCGGCGCCGGAAGACGTCCTCCAGGACGGCGGCGGCGTCCGGGTCCTCGCCGGGCAGCACGCGGTCGCGGCTCGACACGAGCGTGACGTTCGACCCGAGCGCCTGGTAGGCGCCGGCGAACTCGGCACCGGTGACACCGGAGCCGACCACGATGAGCTCCTCGGGGAGCTCGTCCAGGTCGTACACCTGGGTCCAGTTCAGGATGCGCTCGCCGTCGGGCTGGGCGTCCGGGACCTCGCGCGGGTGCCCGCCGGTGGCGATCAGCACGGCGTCGGCCACGAGGGTCTCCTCGGTGCCGTCGGCCGCGCGCACGATGACCTTGCGCGAGCCGTCGGTGTCCTGCTGGCCCTCCAGGCGGCCACGGCCGCGCAGCACGCGCGCGCCCGCACGCGTGACGGACGCGGTGATGTCGTGGGACTGCGCGAGCGCGAGGCGCTTCACACGGCGGTTGACCTTGCCGAGGTCGACGCCGACGACGCGGGCGGGGGTGTCGATGTGCGGGGTGTCGTCCGCGACGATGATGCCCAGTTCCTCGTACGAGGAGTCGAAGGTGGTCATCACCTCGGCCGTGGCGATCAGAGTCTTGGACGGGACGCAGTCGGTGAGCACCGACGCCCCGCCCAAGCCGTCGCAGTCGACGACGGTCACCTCCGCGCCGAGCTGGGCGGCAACGAGTGCCGCCTCGTATCCGCCGGGTCCGCCGCCAATGATCACGATCCGAGTCACGTACTCCATTGTCCCGCACGCTTCAAGGTGCTTCGCCCCGGGGGCTCCATCCGGCCGTTCTGCCTACTGGAGGGGCCTGTGCGCACCGGAGGGACGCACGCGTCACCTGCCGTACCCTCGACCACATGTCGCTCTACGCCGCGTACGCCGGCAATCTGGATCCGCGGCTCATGTCCCGCCGCGCCCCGCACTCGCCGCTGCGCCAGACGGGCTGGCTGAACGGCTGGCGGCTGACGTTCGGCGGGGAGCACATGGGGTGGGAGGGCGCGCTTGCCACCATCGTGGAGGCGCCGCGCTCGCAGGTCTTCGTGACGCTGTACGACGTCGCCCCCATGGACGAGGACTCCATGGACCGCTGGGAGGGCGTGGGGCTCGACGTCTACCGCAGGATGCGGGTGCGGGTGCACACCCTGGACGGCGAGGAACCCGCCTGGGTGTACGTACTCAACGGGTACGAGGGCGGCCTGCCGTCAGCGCGTTATCTGGGGGAGCTGGCTGACGCGGCGGAGACCGCGGGGGCGCCGCACGACTATGTGATGGAGCTCCGCAAGCGCCCTTGCTAGGCGCCGCTCCCCTACTGCTCCCTCCCGTTCCCCTCCCGCTCCGGGGCTCTCGTCGGAAACGACAAGACAACGATCCGAATCCCGTGAGCATCGTCATCTACGCGCGTAGGGCGAGAGCGGCTACTCTCGTCCGCGTGAACGCTTCAGTTATTTCGGACGACCAGGGCGACCCCTACGCCGCCGCCGACGCCGCCGCCACGCGCCTGCGTGAGCTGACGGGCGCCGAGACCCACGACGTGGCCCTCGTGATGGGCTCCGGCTGGGCGCCGGCCGTGGACGCCCTCGGCGAGCCCGACGCCGAGTTCCCCGTCACCGACCTTCCCGGCTTCCCGATGCCGGCGGTGGAGGGACACGGTGGCCGCATCCGCTCCATCAAGATCGGTGAGAAGCGTGCCCTGGTCTTCCTGGGCCGCACCCACTACTACGAGGGCCGTGGCGTGGCCGCCGTCGCGCACGGCGTGCGTACGGCGGTGGCCGCGGGCTGCAAGACGATCGTGCTGACGAACGGCTGCGGCGGTCTGCGCGAGGGCATGCGTCCCGGTCAGCCGGTCCTGATCAGCGATCACCTGAACCTGACGGCCACGTCGCCGATCGTCGGCGCGAACTTCGTGGACCTCACGGATCTGTACTCCCCGCGGCTGCGCACCCTCTGCAAGGAGATCGACCCCTCCCTCGAAGAGGGCGTCTACGCGCAGTTCCCCGGCCCGCACTACGAGACTCCGGCGGAGATCCGCATGGCCCGCACCATCGGTGCGGACCTGGTGGGCATGTCGACGGTCCTCGAGGCGATCGCCGCGCGCGAGGCGGGCGCGGAGGTGCTCGGCATCTCCCTGGTCACGAACCTCGCCGCGGGTATGACGGGTGAGCCCCTGAACCACGAGGAGGTCCTCCAGGCGGGCCGCGACAGCGCCACGCGCATGGGCGAACTCCTGGGCGACGTCTTGGGCCGCATCTAGCTTTTCCTGGCGGGGCCGCCTTGGCCTGTGGGGCGCTTCGGTTGGCCTGGGGCTTTCCCCCCGGGGAGCGCCCCTGCACTGTGCCTTGGTGGCCCGGAGCGCTGGTTGCCGTACAGGCCTTCCCTCCCACCCACCCGTTTGCCCCGCAGCATCGAGCCCACCCATCGTTTACCCCGCAGCGTCGGGCAGGTGCGTAAGCCCGTGCCGCCGCGGGGTGAACGGGTGGGTGGGAGGGAAAGATCCACCGCGAAGCGGTGGGACAGAAAGGCCCCACCGGGCCGCACCAGTCAGCCGCACACCCGGCCCAAGCCAGGCAAGCCCCCCGGCCCGCAACGGGTAGACGCACCGGGGGCCGCCCCGGAACCCAACCGCCCGGGCACCCCACCCCGCACCCGCCCCGGGCTCGGGTAGCCATACCCGGCCCGCACAGAACCCCGCATACGAGAGGCTGAAGAACCGTGCTGGACGACTCCGAACTCATCGCGCGGGCCCAGGCCTGGCTGGCCGAGGACCCGGACATCGAGACCCGCGAGGAACTCGCGAAGCTCATCGACACCGCGGACACCGAAGAGCTGACCGCCCGCTTCAGCGGCACCCTCCAGTTCGGCACCGCAGGCCTCCGCGGCGAACTCGGCGCGGGCCCCATGCGCATGAACCGCTCCGTGGTCATCCGCGCGGCAGCAGGCCTCGCCGCGTACCTGAAGGCCCAGGGTCAGACCGACGGCCTCGTCGTCATCGGCTACGACGCCCGCCACAAGTCCGCGGACTTCGCGCGCGACACCGCCGCCGTCATGACCGGCGCCGGACTCAGGGCGGCGGTGCTCCCCCGCCCGCTCCCCACCCCCGTACTCGCCTTCGCCATACGGCACCTCGGCGCGGTCGCGGGCGTGGAGGTGACGGCGAGCCACAACCCGCCGCGCGACAACGGCTACAAGGTCTACCTGGGCGACGGCTCCCAGATCGTGCCGCCCGCGGACGCGGAGATCGCCGCGCAGATCGACGCGGTGCCGAGCCTGCACGACGTACCCCGCCCGGAGTCCGGCTGGGAGACCCTCGGCGACGACGTCCTGAACGCCTACCTGGCCCGTACGGACGCCGTCCTGGCCCCCGGCTCCCCCCGTACCGCCCGCACCGTCTACACGGCGATGCACGGCGTCGGCAAGGACACCCTCCTCGCGGCGTTCGAGCGGGCCGGGTTCCCCGCCCCGGAGCTCGTCACCGAGCAGGCGGAGCCCGACCCGGACTTCCCGACCGTCGCGTTCCCCAACCCGGAGGAGCCGGGCGCGATGGACCTCTCCTTCACGAAGGCCCGCGAGGTGGACCCGGACCTGATCATCGCCAACGACCCGGACGCGGACCGCTGCGCGGCGGCGGTCAAGGACGGCCCCGACGGCACGGACTGGCGCATGCTCCGGGGCGACGAGGTCGGCGCACTCCTGGCGGCGCACCTCGTGCGCAGGGGCGCCCGCGGCACGTTCGCCGAGTCGATCGTCTCCTCGTCCCTGCTCGGCCGGATCGCGGAGAAGGCGGGTCTCGCGTACGAGGAGACCCTCACCGGCTTCAAGTGGATCGCCCGCGTGGAGGGCCTGCGCTACGGCTACGAAGAGGCCCTCGGCTACTGCGTGGACCCCGAAGGCGTACGCGACAAGGACGGCATCACGGCGGCGCTGCTCCTCACCGAGCTGGCGTCCGAGCTGAAGGAGCAGGGACGCACGCTCCTCGACCTCCTGGACGACCTGGCCGTGGAGCACGGCCTGCACGCCACCGACCAGCTGTCGGTCCGCGTGGAGGACCTCTCGCTGATCGCGGACGCGATGCGCCGTCTGCGGGAGCAGCCCCCGACGGCGCTCGCGGGGCTGCCCGTGACCAAGGCCGAGGACCTCACCCAGGGCACGGACACGCTGCCGCCCACGGACGGCCTGCGCTACACGCTCGACGGGGCCCGCGTCATCGTGCGCCCGAGCGGCACGGAGCCGAAGCTGAAGTGCTACCTGGAGGTGGTGGTCCCGGTCTCGGCGCGGGACGGACTGCCCGCCGCCCGCACCGAGGCGACGGACCGCCTCACGGCGATCAAGCGCGACCTGTCCGCCGCCGCGGGCATCTAGCGAACGCCCGCAGGCGGGTGGCTGCAGCTCAGCCACCCGTCCGGGTGGTTCGGTCGGCGCAGCCGCCGCAGTGATCCGGTGCGCTGCCGGTCCCCCAGGAAGGGTGACCGGCAGCGCACGATCACGTTCCAGGAGCTGCCGCAGTGCCGTACGGACCGACCCCTGAGACCACCCCGACCGCACCGGTGTCCGCCGCGACACCCCGGGTCGTCGCCCCGCCCCGCCGCCCCCGCAGCACTCCGGGCCGCTCCCCCGGCCGCCGCGCACGCGCCCTCCGCGCCCTGCGCCGCGCGACGCCCGCGCTCCTCGCGTACGCCGCCGTACGCCTCTTCGGCGCCCTGGTCTTCGCCGTGTGGGCGCGCAGGGAGCACCGGGACGTCTGGCATCTGCTGGCGGAATCGTGGGACTGCGACTGGTATCTGAAGATCGCCGACAAGGGGTACGCGGACACCCTGGGCACGCAGGTCGACGCGAACAACCTCGCCTTCTTCCCGCTGCACTCGCTGCTCATCAGGGCGGGCACTCTCCTCGTCCCGGAGCCGCGCGGGGCCGTGGGGCTCGCGATCGCCGTCGCCTGTTCGTTCCTCGCGGCGTGGGGGATCTTCGCGGTGGGCGACCGCCTGTACGGACGCAGGGCGGGCGTCCTGCTCGCCGTCCTCTGGGGTTCGCTCCCCGTCGCGCTCGTGCAGTGGATGGGCTACACGGAGTCGCTCTTCACGGCGCTCACCGCGTGGGCGCTGTACGCCGTGCTCACCGGGCGCTGGGTCTGGGCGGCTTCGCTGACCGCGCTCGCGGGGCTGACCCGCCCCACGGGAGTGGCGCTCGCGGCGGCGGTGTCCCTGACGGCGCTGCTCGCGCTGTGGCGCGCGCGCCACGGAGGGGGCGGCACCGGCCGCCGCGTACGCATGCTCGTGGGCGCCCTGCTCGCCCCGCTCGGCTGGCTCTCGTACGTCGGCTGGGTGGGGCTGCGACTCGGCCGCTGGGACGGCTACTTCGCCGTACAGAAGCTGTGGCACAACGAGTGGGACGGCGGGGCGGCGACGCTGCGGACCGCGACGGACCTGCTGTCGGAACAGCGGCCGCAGCTGTTCCTGATGATGGTGACGGCGACGCTGCTCGCGTCGGTGGCGCTGTTCGTCCTGTCGGTGGGCGACCGGCAGCCGCTGCCGCTCCTTGTCTTCACGGGCCTGCTGCTCCTGATCGTGCTCGGCAGCAAGGGGGTCTACTTCCCCCGGGCCCGCTTCCTGCTCCCCGGCTTCCCCCTGCTGCTGCCGCTCGCGGCGGCGCTGTCCCGCGCGCGGACGCACGTCGCCGTGACGGTGACGGTGGTCGCGGCAGTGACATCGGCGGCGCTCGGCGGCCACATGCTCCTTGCGTGGATGGGCCCACCGTGAGCGCGGTCGTCAGCCGACGGCCAGCACCACCACGAGCAGCACCGCACCGGCCACGGCGGGCGCGAGGATCTCGTAGCCCCAGCGCACCACGGGCTCGCCCTGCGCGGACTTCGCGGTGGCACGCTGCTCGGACAGGTCGCGCAGGTCGTCCATGATCTGGTCCCCCGCGGCGCGCGGGGACGACGAGTGCCCGGACCTCAGCGAAGCCCGGAGACCCGGGCCGCCGACGCTCGGGTCACCGGCGGCCGCCCCCTGCGCACTCCTCCGCGCGGCCTTCTTGCGGCCGCGCAGGGAGACCGGGATGGCCCAGAGCTGGTATTTGGTGCCGGCCTGCGTGAAGACCTCGTTGGAGTACCCGGAGCGCAGCCCCGAGACGGACGCCCACGGCAGCGTGATCGTCCGGAAGGGGTTGCGGATGCGCAGCCGGTCGTCGTTGGCGTACACGGCGGGGCGCACGGTGAAGGCGACGACGACCGGCACCGCCAGGAGCAGCCCGGCGAGCGCGAGCCACGGGGTGCGGCCCTCCCCCCGGATCATCGCGTCGATGCCGAGCCAGCCGCCGAGGGCGAGCAGCAGGACGCCTCCGGCGATGCCGCCGGACGACCGGTAGGTCCGGTCTTTGTACTCGGGGTACTCGGGCTCCGCCACGGGGGGCTGGGGGTCGGTCATACCCCTGATTCTGCCTGAGGTCCGCCCCGGGGCTCCCGCGGGGACGTCCGCCCGACGGATCACCCCGGAGTGACCCACCTCTGTACAGCCGCTACGCGCGTAGATATGCTCCCCTCGTGACCATGCCCCATGCATCCGCCCCCATCGCACACGCGCTGACGGACGTCACAGCGTCGGACCGCACGCTGCGCCGCTTCCTCCACGGGCTGCCCGGCGTCGACACGGTCGGCCTGGAGGCACGCGCCTCAGCGCTCGGCACCCGTTCGATCAAGACGACGGCGAAGGCGTACGCCATCGATCTCGCCATCTCGATGATCGACCTGACGACGCTGGAGGGCGCCGACACCCCGGGCAAGGTCCGGGCGCTCGGCGCGAAAGCCGTGAACCCCGACCCGACCGACCGCGGCACGCCGAGGACCGCCGCGGTCTGCGTTTATCCGGACATGGTGGCCACCGCCAAGGAGGCCGTCGGCGACAGCGGGGTCAAGGTCGCCTCCGTCGCGACCGCCTTCCCCGCGGGCCGCGCCGCCATCGACGTGAAGCTCGGCGACGTCCGCGAGGCCGTCGCGGCGGGTGCCGACGAGATCGATATGGTCATCGACCGCGGCGCCTTCCTCGCGGGTGACTACATGACGGTGTTCGAGCAGATCCGCGCCGTGAAGGAAGCCTCCGGCGAGGCCCGGCTCAAGGTCATCTTCGAGACCGGCGAGCTGTCCACGTACGACAACATCCGCCGCGCCTCCTGGATCGGCATGCTGGCGGGCGCGGACTTCATCAAGACCTCGACCGGCAAGGTCGGCGTCAACGCCACCCCCGCGAACACCCTCCTGATGCTGGAGGCCGTACGCGACTTCCGCGAGCAGACCGGGGTACAGGTCGGCGTGAAGCCCGCGGGCGGCATCCGCACCACCAAGGACGCGATCAAGTTCCTCGTCCTGGTGAACGAGACCGCGGGCACGGACTGGCTGGACAACCACTGGTTCCGTTTCGGCGCCTCATCACTCCTCAACGACCTGCTGATGCAGCGCCAGAAGCTGGCCACGGGCCGCTACTCCGGCCCCGACTACGTCACGGTGGACTGACCCATGACTTCCACGCCCTTTGACTACGCACCCGCTCCGGAGTCCCGCTCCGTCGTCGACATCGCGCCGTCGTACGGCCTGTTCATCGACGGCGAGTTCGTGGAGGCGGCCGACGGCAAGGTCTTCAAGACCGTCTCGCCCTCCACCGAAGAGGTCCTCTCCGAAGTCGCGCAGGCCTCCTCCGAAGACGTCGACCGCGCGGTGAAGGCCGCCCGCAGGGCCTTCGAGAAGTGGTCGGCGCTGCCGGGCGCCGAGCGCGCCAAGTACCTCTTCCGGATCGCCAGGATCATCCAGGAGCGCAGCCGCGAACTGGCCGTCCTGGAGACCCTCGACAACGGCAAGCCCATCAAGGAGACGCGCGACGCCGACCTCCCCCTGGTCGCCGCGCACTTCTTCTACTACGCGGGCTGGGCCGACAAGCTCGACCACGCGGGGTACGGCGCGAACCCGAGGCCGCTCGGTGTCGCGGGCCAGGTCATCCCCTGGAACTTCCCGCTCCTGATGCTGGCCTGGAAGATCGCCCCTGCCCTCGCCACGGGCAACACGGTCGTCCTGAAGCCCGCCGAGACCACGCCCCTGAGCGCCCTGTTCTTCGCGGACATCTGCCGCCAGGCAGGCCTGCCCAAGGGCGTCGTCAACATCCTTCCCGGGTACGGCGACGCGGGCGCGGCCCTCACCGCCCACCCGGACGTGAACAAGGTCGCCTTCACCGGCTCGACCGCCGTCGGCAAGGCCATCGCGCGCCAGGTCGCGGGCACGGACAAGAAGGTCACGCTCGAACTGGGCGGCAAGGGCGCGAACATCGTCTTCGACGATGCCCCCATCGACCAGGCCGTCGAAGGCATCGTCACCGGCATCTTCTTCAACCAGGGCCAGGTCTGCTGCGCGGGATCGCGCCTCCTCGTACAGGAGTCGGTCCAGGACGAGGTGCTGCACGCGCTCAAGCGGCGGCTGACCACCCTGCGCCTGGGCGACCCGCTGGACAAGAACACGGACATCGGCGCGATCAACTCCGCCGAGCAGCTCGCCCGCATCACCGCGCTCACCGAGACGGGCGAGGCGGAGGGCGCCGAGCGCTGGTCCGCTCCGTGTGAACTGCCGTCCTCCGGCTACTGGTTCGCGCCGACCCTCTTCACGAACGTCACGCAGGCGCACACCGTCGCCCGCGACGAGATCTTCGGCCCGGTGCTCTCGGTGCTGACGTTCCGCACGCCGGAAGAGGCCGTCGCCAAGGCCAACAACACGCAGTACGGCCTCTCCGCCGGCATCTGGACGGAGAAGGGCTCCCGCATCCTCGCGGTCGCCGAGCGCCTCCGCGCAGGCGTCATCTGGGCCAACACGTTCAACAAGTTCGACCCGACCTCGCCCTTCGGCGGCTACAAGGAATCGGGTTACGGCCGCGAGGGCGGTCGCCACGGCCTGGAGGCTTACCTCGATGTCTGAGCAGCGTTTGAGCGTCTTCAAGACCTACAAGCTGTACGTCGGGGGCAAGTTCCCCCGCAGCGAGAGCGGCCGGGTGTACGAGGTGTCCGACTCGAAGAACAAGTGGCTGGCCAACGCCCCGCTGTCCTCCCGCAAGGACGCCCGTGACGCGGTCGTGGCCGCGCGCAAGGCGCAGGGCGGCTGGGCCGGCAAGACGGCCTATCTGCGCGGCCAGATCCTGTACCGCGTCGCGGAGATGCTGGAGGGCCGCAGGGACCAGTTCGTGCGCGAGGTCGCCGAGGCGGAGGGGCTCTCCAAGTCGAAGGCCGCCGCCGAGGTGGACGCCGCGATCGACCGCTGGGTCTGGTACGCGGGCTGGACCGACAAGATCGCCCAGCTCGTAGGCGGCGGAAACCCGGTAGCGGGGCCCTTCTTCAACCTCTCCTCGCCGGAGCCGACGGGCGTGGTGACGGTCGTCGCCCCGCAGAAGTCGTCGTTCCTCGGCCTGGTGTCCGTCATCGCCCCGGTGATCGCGACCGGCAACACGGCCGTGGTGATCGCCAGCGAGGACTCCCCGCTCCCCGCGCTCTCGCTCGGCGAGGTGCTCGCCACCTCCGACCTGCCGGGCGGCGTCGTGAACATCCTGTCCGGCAAGGCGGCGGAGATCACCCCCTCGCTCGCCGCGCACCAGGACGTGAACGCGATCGACCTCGCGGGCGTCGAGGACGACGACCTGGCCAAGGAGCTCGAGGTCGCCGCCGCGGACAACCTGAAGCGCGTCGTCCGTCCACAGCCTGTGGACTGGTCGGCCGATCCGGGCACACACCGTCTGACGGCCTTCCTGGAGACCAAGACGGTCTGGCACCCCACGGGTTCACTGGGCGCGTCCGGCTCCTCGTACTGAGGCCGCTCCAAGCCACCTGAAGCCACTGCGCACGGCGAAGCCCCGGTCCTCCTCCGTCCAGGAGGGCCGGGGCTTCGCCACACCACCGCGCGCCGAGCGGCTAGCCGGGCAGCAGCCCCGTGGCCGGACCCACCACCGGCAGGTCGCTCAGCGATCCACCGCCCTGGGCCAGCGGGGCGGTCAACGGCGCCGTCGAGACCGGCTTGAAGTCCGCGACCTGGGTGCCAAGGGCGTTGTCCAGCGGGTCGGATCCCGTACCCGCCAGCGGGTTGATCTTCAACTCCTTGACGGGCCCGAGCCCACCCCCGGCGACCTCCTCCACCGCCCGGAGCACCCCCGCGCCGGCCGCCGGCAGATTGTCGGAGGCCGGCGGCGTGGGGGCCGGCGCGGCGTTCGCCGTCGCCGCGCCGCCGATGCCGAGCGCCGTGCCCGCGACGGTGACCGTCAGACCCGCTCGCAGCAGGACGCGGGAGAGGTGCTTGGAGGCTGTTGCGTGCCGTGCCATGGGTTCCGCCCTTATCCGCTTGGGTAATCAGATGTGCACGTAGCGTAGTTGAGGAGCGATGCGGGTACCAAAGCCCTACCCTTCGGGTCGCCTGGGCGGGTCAATGCAGCACACTGTTCTCTCGTGAGTTCCCATCCCCCGATACCCACCCGAGTCGTGCTGCTCGCCGGCCCCTCGGGCTCAGGCAAGTCGTCGTTCGCCGCTCTCACCGGGCTGCCCGTCCTGTGCCTCGACGACTTCTACAAGGAGCACGACGACCCGACACTGCCGCAGGTCCCCGGCAGCACGGACATCGACTGGGACTCCCCCGACTCCTGGGACACGGACGTCGCCGTCGCCGCCATCGAGCAGCTGTGCCGCACGGGACGTACGCGCATCCCCGTCTACGACATCGCCACCAGCTCGCGTACGGGCGAGACGGCGATGGACATCGAGCGCACACCCCTCTTCATCGCCGAGGGCATCTTCGCCGCGGACATCGTGGAGCGGTGCCGGGAGATCGGGGTGCTCGCCGACGCGATCTGTCTGCGGGGGCGGCCGTCCACCACCTACCGCCGGCGGCTTCTGCGCGACCTGCGCGAAGGCCGGAAGTCCGTGGCGTTCCTGCTGCGGCGCGGGTGGCGGCTGATGCGGGCCGAGCGCGCGATCGTCGCCCGGCAGACCGCCCTCGGCTGCCATCCCTGCGGGAAGGACGAGGCCCTTGGCCGGCTCGCGGCGGCTGCCGCCGGGCGGTGCGCCAAGGCTCGCGCCGACGCCGCGTAGCTCCGCGGGGGGAGCGGCTCACCAGACCCAGAGCGCCGTTCGCGACGGATCTCTCCCACCCACCCGCCCGATCACCCCGTACCAAAAGCAGAAGGACCGGAAAGACCCCCCGGCCTTCCGGTCCCGCCACTTGTTTCCCCCGTGGATCCCCCGTGATCCCCGTTTTTCCCCCGTGTCCCCCCTGCTACCGCCGCCTCCCCCCGGGAGCGGCGGCCCCCCGTGATCCCTAGGCGACCAACTCGCCGAAGGACTCCTCCTGGTCACGGCCGAAGCTGAGGACGTCGTCCTCGCGCAGCCGGCGCAGGGAGCGCCAGATGCTGGACTTCACCGTGCCCACGCTGATGTCGAGGATGTCGGCGATCTCGGGGTCCGTGCGGCCCTCGTAGTAACGCAGGACCAGCATCGTCCGCTGCAGTTCGGGGAGGCGGGCCAGGGCCTGCCAGAGAACCGCACGGAGTTCGGTGCCACGCATCGCGTCCGTGTCGCCCGCCGTCTCCGGCAGCTCCTCGGTCGGGTATTCGTTGAGCTTGCGGCGCCGCCAGGCGCTGATGTGCAGGTTGGTCATGGTGCGGCGGAGGTACCCGCCGACCGCGGCCTTGTCGCTGATCCTGTCCCAGGCCCGGTACGTCGAGAAGAGGGCACTCTGAAGCAGGTCCTCGGCCTCGAAACGGTCACCGGTCAGGTGATAGGCAGTTGCGTACAGGGAGGCACGACGCTCCTGGACGTAGGCGGTGAACTCCACCTCCGACGCTGTGGTGCGCTCCCCCGTGTCCTCCCTGTACGCGGCTCCCCCGTGAGCCCCCCCATCGGTTCCCCCGTCGTTCCCGCGGGTTTCCCCCGGGAACGCGTCAACCACCGTCATGTACGCGGTGTGCTGACGCCCGGTGCCGCGAGCGCACCCCCGCCCGCTCACGGCACCGGACTTCTCGTGCCTCTCGGCAGGCCGGATCACGTCGTGGAGACGCGTGATTACTGCGCTTGAGCTGGTGCTGTGCAGTGTGTTCATCTCGCGCCCCCCGTCGGTGGAGTCCGGCTTTTTCCGTGTGACCAGAACTCTGCCGGACCCACTTCATGACGGTGTCCGCCGACTGTCACAGGCCTGCAACAGGCCTTCCATGTGTAGGGGAGAAGTGTGGGAGCCCGCCAACAGTCGAACTGTGCCCGTGCCATGGGACAGAATGACGTCCGTGCCTTCCCTGTTGCTGATCGAGGACGACGACGCCATCCGTACGGCCCTTGAGCTTTCGCTCACCCGCCAAGGGCATCGGGTGGCCACTGCTGCCACCGGCGAGGACGGCCTGAAGCTGCTCAGTGAGCAGCGGCCGGACCTGATCGTGCTGGATGTGATGCTGCCGGGCATCGACGGCTTCGAGGTGTGCCGTCGCATCCGGCGCACCGACCAGTTGCCGATCATCCTGCTGACCGCGCGCAGCGACGACATCGACGTGGTCGTCGGGCTGGAGTCCGGAGCCGACGACTATGTGGTGAAACCCGTGCAGGGCCGGGTGCTCGACGCCCGTATCCGCGCGGTGCTTCGCCGCGGTGAGCGCGAGGCGAATGACGCGGCGACGTTCGGTTCGCTCGTCATCGACCGCGCCGCGATGACCGTCACGAAGAACGGCGAGGATCTGCAGCTCACGCCGACCGAGCTGCGGCTGCTCCTGGAGCTGAGCCGCAGGCCCGGACAGGCGCTCTCACGGCAGCAGTTGCTGCGTCTGGTGTGGGAGCACGACTACCTCGGTGACTCCCGGCTCGTCGACGCGTGTGTGCAGCGGCTGCGCGCGAAGGTGGAGGACGTGCCGTCCTCGCCGACGCTGATCCGTACGGTGCGTGGAGTGGGCTACCGGCTGGACACTCCTCAGTGACCAAACCGCAGGACAAGCTCCGCGGTTGGGCCGCGGCGCGCAAGGCGATCATGGCGGGACTGCGCTTCACGAGCCTCAGGCTCCGGCTTGTCGTGGTGTTCGGTCTGGTGGCGCTCACCGCCGCCGTGACGGCCTCGGGGATCGCGTACTGGCTGAACCGCGAGGCGGTCCTGACGCGCGCGCAGGACGCGGCCCTGAAGGACTTCCAGCAGGAGATGCAGACCCGCGCCGGTGCGCTGCCGCCCAATCCGACCCAGGACGAGCTGCAGCAGGCCGCCGGGACGATGGCCAACAGCAGCCAGCGTTACAGCGTGCTCCTGATCGGGAAGGACGCCGACGGTGACACGATCGTCGGCTACTCCGACCTGGACGCCTTCACGCTCGCCGACGTGCCCAAGTCCCTGCGCAAGACGGTGAACAAGGAGCAGCCGCTCACCTCCAGCAACAAGAGCCCGTACCACCTGTACTGGCAGCGGACCGTCGAGGGCGGCACCCCGTACCTGGTGGGCGGTGCCAAGGTCATCGGCGGCGGGCCGACCGGTTACATGCTCAAGTCCCTCGAGCCGGAGGCGAAGGACCTGAGTTCGCTCGGCTGGTCGCTCGCCATCGCCACGGGGCTCGCGCTCATCGGTTCCGCGCTGCTCGCGCAGGCCGCGGCGACCACCGTGCTCAAGCCGGTGCACCGGCTCGGGGTTGCCGCGCGGCGGCTCGGCGAGGGCAAGCTGGACACGCGCCTTCGGGTGTCGGGCACGGATGAACTGGCCGATCTGTCACGGACGTTCAACCGGACGGCGGAGAGCCTGGAGAAGAAGGTCGACGACATGAGCGCCCGTGACGAGGCGTCGCGGCGCTTCGTCGCCGACATGTCGCACGAGCTGCGTACGCCGCTGACCGCGATCACCGCGGTGACGGAGGTCCTGGAGGAGGAGCTGGACGCCGAGACCGGGTCCGTCGATCCGATGATCGAGCCCGCCGTGCGGCTCGTGGTCAGTGAGACCCGCCGGCTGAACGACCTGGTGGAGAACCTGATGGAGGTCACCCGCTTCGACGCGGGTACGGCCAGGCTCGTCCTGGACCACGTCGACATCGCCGACCAGATCACGGCCTGCATCGACGCGCGTGCCTGGCTCGACGCGGTCGAGCTGGACGCGGAGCGCGGCATCATGGTGCGGCTCGACCCGCGTCGGCTCGACGTCATCCTGGCGAACCTGATCGGCAACGCGCTCAAGCACGGCGGCTCCCCGGTGGAGGTCTCGGTGCGGCTGGCGGGCGAGAAGCTCGTCATCGCGGTGCGTGACGGCGGACCCGGCATCCCCGAGGACGTACTGCCGCACGTCTTCGACCGCTTCTACAAGGCGAGCGCGTCCCGGCCGCGGTCGGAGGGCAGCGGTCTGGGGCTCTCCATCGCCCTGGAGAATGCCCACATCCACGGCGGTGAGATCACCGCCGCGAACTCGCCCAAGGGCGGCGCGGTGTTCACGCTGTGGCTGCCGCGCGATCCGTCGGATCTGCTGCCGGAGGACGAGGCCGCGGAGGGCACGGACGGCGACGACGCCGTCGAGGGAGAGGCACGATGAACCGCCGGAAGCTGCGCGCCGCACTCCTCGCCGCCGCGCTGACCGCGACGCTCGCGGGCTGCGGCATCCGCTCGACGGAGGTGCCGACGGACTTCGGCCCCGGCCCATCGCGGGTGCCCTGCGTGATGTCCGGGTCGAGCATCGCCTCGCAGTCCAGCGGGGTCCCGGTGCAGGTCTTCCTGGTGTGTGCGGCGCAGCTGGTGACCGTCGACCGGTCGGTGCGCATCCCCACTGAGAAGGCGACGACGGACCGGGTCCGGATCGCGCAGGCGCTCCTGGACGAGCTGTCGCAGCCGCCTTCGACCCCGGAGAAGCAGGCGGGCTTCGCGACGGACGTACGCGGCGGCACGGTCGTCGCCGGCCCCGGGCAGGGCGACCCTGAGGACACGCTGCGGTTCAGCACGTCCCCGGAGGATCTGTCGGCGTTCGCTCTGGCACAGATCGTTTGCACGTTCGCGGACAGCGCGGCGGCGGGCGACGACCGTGAGGTGATCATGGGCGGACCCGGCGACGCCCCGCTGCGCCGCTATGAATGCACCCAGGCGGTCCGTCAGCGTCCCGGGACGGTGGCTCCGCCCACCGAGACCGTGCAGTAGTCGATCAAGACAGTCACGGTGTGCGATCAGGACAGTGCGTGTTCCGGGAGTGAATGCGCGGAACCGATCCTGCCGTCGGGCGCGTCTTGGGGGGCGTGCGTCAAGGCTCGGGCGGCCACGGGGCCGCCATCCGCTTCCGTGCGGCAGGAGGATTCCTCCTCGTCGCGCATCTTCTGTTCGTCGGCTGGCTCACTCTGCGTCCACTGGACGTGCCGTGGGTCAGCGCGGCGAATCTGCAGCCGTTCGCCGGCATCAAGGCGGATCTGGCGCTCGGACCTGTGCAGGCCGCCCGGCAGATAGGCGGCAGTCTGCTGCTCCTCGCCCCGCTCGGTGTGCTGCTTCCGCTCGCCGGTGGGCGGGTTCACGTGTCACCGCTCGGTTCGCTGGTGCGGACGGTCGCGGCGGGCGCGCTGATCTCGCTCGGCATCGAGCTGCTGCAGACCGGGGTGCCCGGACAGGTCGTCGACATCGACTCGCTGTTCCTGAATTCCGTGGGCATGGCCCTCGTGCATCTCGCCGTGGTGCCCGCGGCCAGGGGCAGGCTCCGCCGCCGTACGGACGGTGAGCATCGGGCGGCCCTCCTGCGGGAGGACACGTCTCAGGGGTCGACCCCGACGATTCCCAGGGTCGGTATCGCACCTTAGAGCGACGCTTTCGCCCGCTTCGTGAACGTAACTTTGAGTCATCGGGGTACACGCCCCGGACCTCACACCGACGGTTCACGAAGGAGCCACCATGACCGCCCTTGCCCGCCCCACCAACGGCCGGATGATCGGCGGAGTGTGCGCCGCCCTCTCCAAGCGCTTCGGCACATCGGCGACGACGATGCGCGTGATCTTCGTGCTCTCGTGTCTGCTGCCCGGCCCGCAGGTCCTGCTCTACATCGCGCTCTGGGTCCTGTTGCCCACCGAGGGCAAGGCCAGGCAGGCAGCCTGGTGAACCGGCGGCCCCCGCCGCCACCGCACGCGTACGCCGATGGGGCGCACCCTCGAAAAAGGGTGCGCCCCATCGGCGTGTGCGGGGACCGCGAGGATCAGCCGAGCGGCAGACCGTTCACGCCCAGACCCTCGGTGGGCAGGCCCTGGAGGGGCAGGCCCTGGAGGGGCAGGCCCTGCGTGGGCAGGGCGCCGGCGATCGGCAGGCCACCGAGCAGACCGGAGACCGGGTCGGCCGCGGCGGGCTTGCCCCGGTCGCCGGCGTCCTTCATGCTCTCGCCGAGCTTGTCCACGGTCGGCGCGGAGGCCTGGAGGGTGCTGCCGAGCACGTTCTGGCCGGCGGAGATCGCCTCGGGGCCACCGGCGGGCAGCTTCTCGCCGACCGCGTCCATGGGGAGCACGGCGGTGGCGGAACCCAGGGCGCCCGTGGCGTCGGGCAGGGCCGGCGCGGCGGTGGCGGCACCCGCGCCCGCGGCGGCGAAGGCGGCGCCGAGAGCGGCGACACCGAGGGTCTTGGCGGCAGACTGCTTCATCTTCAGTGCGTCCTTGATGACGGGGACTTTTGAGCGGCCCATGACCGTAAACATGTGAAGGGGCGGTCCGCAAACAGCGAAACAGCAAAAGCGCGACCGGGAATTAATGTTCCCGGCCGCGCCCGAACTGCTTCAATTCCTGTTACATGTCGACAGAAGCCCTGGTGGAGGCGGTCTGACGGAACAGCCATTCGGACTTCAGCTCGGCATATCCGGGCTTGATCACGTCATTGATCATGGCCAGGCGTTCATCGAAAGGAATGAACGCTGATTTCATCGCATTGACTGTGAACCACTGCATGTCGTCGAGCGTGTAGCCGAAAGTCCCGACCAAATGCTCGAATTCGCGGCTCATGCTGGTGCCGGACATCAGGCGGTTGTCAGTGTTCACCGTGGCCCGGAAGTGCAGCTTGCGGAGCAGACCGATGGGGTGGTCGGCGTACGAGTCGGCGGCACCCGTCTGCAGGTTGGAGCTGGGGCACATCTCCAGGGGGATGCGCTTGTCACGGACGTAGCTGGCGAGGCGGCCGAGCTTCACGGTGCCGTCGTCGGCGACCTGGATGTCGTCGATGATCCGCACGCCGTGGCCGAGACGGTCGGCGCCGCACCACTGCAGGGCCTGCCAGATGGACGGCAGGCCGAAGGCCTCACCGGCGTGGATGGTGAAGTGGTTGTTCTCGCGCTTGAGGTACTCGAAGGCGTCGAGGTGCCGGGTGGGCGGGAAGCCCGCTTCCGCGCCCGCGATGTCGAAGCCGACGACGCCCAGATCGCGGTAGCGGTTGGCGAGTTCGGCGATCTCCAGGGCACGGGCCGCGTGCCGCATGGCGGTCAGCAGCGCGCCCACCCGGATGCGGTGGCCGTTGGCCTTCGCGCGCCGCTCGCCCTCCCGGAAGCCTTCGTTGACGGCCTCGACGACCTCTTCGAGGGTGAGGCCCTGCTCCAGGTGCTGCTCGGGGGCGTACCGGATCTCGGCATAGACGACGCCGTCCTCGGCGAGGTCCTCGGCGCACTCGGCCGCCACGCGCTTGAGGGCGTCCTTCGTCTGCATCACGGCGCAGGTGTGGGCGAAGGTCTCCAGATAGCGCGGCAGCGAACCGGAGTCGGCGGCTTCCCTGAACCAGATCCCCAGCTTGTCGGGGTCGGTCTCGGGCAGACCCTCGTAACCCGACTCGCGGGCGAGGTC
The DNA here is from genome assembly GCF_055577715.1 of Streptomyces sp. NPDC033177. NCBI lineage: Bacteria > Bacillati > Actinomycetota > Actinomycetes > Kitasatosporales > Streptomycetaceae > Streptomyces > Streptomyces sp. NPDC033177. The sequence goes on from NZ_JBVIPS010000005.1 coordinate 186,779, forward strand.
GACGATCGTGCCGGGGCGCAGGCCGCCGTCGAGGTGGTCGTGCAGGAGCACCTTCGGGGCGCGGCGGATCTGGTCGGCGCTGGGCGTTTCGCGGTCCGTCTGACCGGCTTTGGTGGTCTGGCTCGTCATCTCGGCACTCTAGCGCCTACGCGCGTAGATCTCACGGGTCGATACGTAACAGTGACCCCGCGGACGGGTGGCGTACACCATCGCTTCTGACACTGTTCTGTCATGGCACAGCAAGCGACGCCCGATTCCGCGCGCGCGGCCAGGCTCGGACGCGTGATCGGCGCCCGTCCTTCGGCGGTCAGCGGCGCGGTGCTGCTGCTCCCCGGCGGCCACGAGACCTCCGACCGCAAGCCGTCCCCGTTCGCCGCCTCCGCGATGCGCGCGCTCGGCCGCAGGCTCGCCCAGGACGGTCGCGAGGAGGGACTGGCCGCGCACGTCGTGCACTACCGCAGCCGCGGGTGGAACGGTGCGCAGGCGCAGCTGGCGCGGGACGCGGAGTGGGCCGCCGACGAGATCGTCCGGCTCTACGGCGACGTCTCGATCTGCCTCGTGGGCCGGGACATGGGCGGCCGGGCCGCCCTGCGGGCCAGCGGCCACGAAGCGGTCAACTCCGTCCTGGCGCTGGCTCCTTGGCTGCCCGAGGACGACGTGGCCGCCTCCCCCGAGCCGGTGAAGCAGCTTGCCGGGCGGCGGGTCCTGATCGTGCACGGCACGAACGACGAACGGACCGACCCCGAGCTCTCGTTCCGTCTCGCGGCGCGGGCCAAGAAGGCGAACCGCGAGGTGTGCCGGTTCGAGGTCCACTCCGACGGCCACCGGTTGCAGCAGCACCAGTCCGAAGTCCAGGCGCTGGCATCGGACTTCGTCATGGGTTCGTTGTTCGGACATGCCTACGCGCGGCCGCTGGAGGACGCACTGGCGGCTCCTCCGCCGCTGGGACTGCGGATGCCGCTGGCGGCGGGGTTCGGGGAGTCGATGCGGCACTGAGGGGGGCGGACCCTGCGGGGCATTCCCCAATCCCGCCCCTTCCCGAAACCATGGGGCTCTGCCCCCTGGACCCCGACAAAATGTCCTCAAACGCCGGACGGGCTGGAAGTATCCAGCCCGTCCGGCGTTTGAGGACGAACTCGGCGAAGCCGGTGATCGCGGTCACCAAGGCCCCCGCGCCAGAGCGGGTTTTCGGGAAGGGGCGGGATTGGGGAAAGAAACTAATCCGGCAGCAGCCGCCCCCTCCGCCCCAGCAAGAACCTCTTGAACGCCGCCACCGGCGGCGTATCCGGATGCCCGTCCAGCCACGCCACGCCGATCTCCCGTACCGCCCGCTGCCCCGTCACCGTCAGCTCCACGACTCCCGGGCGCGGCACGGCCGGTGGTGGGAGCAGGGCCACCCCCAGCCCCGCCGCCACCAGGCCCCGCAACGTCTCCGCCTCCTCCCCCTCGAACGCGACCCGCGGCTTGAAGCCGGCCTCCTGGCACAGGTCGTCCGTGATGCGCCGCAGGCCGTAGCCGGGTTCGAGGGTCACGAAGGCCTCGTCCGCCGCCTCCGCGAGACGCACCCGCTTGCGGGAAGCGAGGCGGTGATCGTCCGGCACGACCAGGCGCAGGCGCTGCTCGTCCAGGCGGCGGGCGACGAGATCGGGCGCGTCCGGCACGGGCGACGTCAGGCAGAGGTCGAGCTCCCCTGCCCGGAGCCGCTCGATCATCGCCTCCCCGTAGTTCTGTACGAGGCTGAAGCGGACCCGCGGATGATCGGCGCGGAAGGCGCGGATCAGGCCGGGCACGGTCTCCGAGCCCATCGTGTGGAGGAACCCGAAGGCCACCTTGCCCGACGCCGGGTCCGCGTCCGCCCGTACGGACTCAGCGGCCCGTTCCACCTCGCCGAGCGCCCGCTCGACGGAGGCCAGGAACGTACGGCCCGCCGGAGTCAGCGACACCGTCCTGCCGTGCCGCGCGAACAGGTCGACCCCCAGGTCCTGTTCGAGGCGCACCAACGCACGCGACAGCGTCGACTGCGGCACCTGCATCTCCTGCGCGGCCCGCGTCACGTGCTCCGTGCGCGCGACTCCCGCGAAGTACGCGAGGCGCGGCGAGAGCAGCGCAGACCAGGACTCCGGGGTCAGCTCGGCCGGCGCGGACACCGCCGAGCCGATGTCTCCTACGTAACTGCTCTGCGACAGACGCCGCTCTGAACTGTGCTCATGCATCATGGGAACGATTATGACCAGTTCATGCATTGGACGGATGAGTTTCCTGTGCCTACGTTCGACGCATGCCTCCCGCCAGTAGCGGGGCGTCCGTCACCCACGCGGCCGCCCTCTCCCCGTCGTCCCCTGATGCCTCTCCTGAAGCCGACTCCCGGCTGACCCCCGGCGGCCCCGGCTATCGCCGGATGAGCTTCGCCCTCTTCCTCGCGGGCGTCGCGACCTTCGCCCTCCTCTACTCCACGCAGGCGCTGCTCCCCCTCGTCTCCGCCGACTTCGGCGTCAGCGCGAGCTCGGCGAGCTGGACGGTGTCCGCCGCCACGGGCGCACTCGCCCTCTTCGTGCTGCCCCTGAGCGCGCTCAGCGAGCGGTTCGGGCGGCGCACGCTCATGACGGTCTCGCTGACGGTCGCGGTGGTCGTGGGTCTTCTCGTCCCCTTCGCGCCCTCCATCGGCGCGCTCATCGCGCTGCGCGCCGTACAGGGCGCCGCGCTCGCCGGGCTCCCGGCGTCCGCGATGGCCTTCCTCGCGGAGGAGGTCAGGCCCAAGGCACTGGTCGCCGCGATCGGCATGTTCGTGGCGGGGAACTCCATCGGCGGCATGAGCGGGCGCATCATCACCGGCTGGGTCGCGCAGGCATGGGGCTGGCGCGCGGCCGTGGCTGTGGTGGGTGTCGTGGCCGTCCTGTGCGCCCTCGCCTTCCGCGCGCTGCTCCCCGCGCCGCGCCACTTCACGGCGGGCTCGCTCAACCCCAAGGCGCTCGGCAGGACGATCCGTTCGCACCTCTCCAACCCGCTGCTGTGCCGTCTGTACGCGATCGGCGCGCTGTTCATGACCGTGTTCGGCGCGGTCTACACGGTGATCGGCTACCGCCTCACCGAGGCGCCGTTCTCGCTGCCGCAGGGCATCATCGGCTCGATCTTCCTGGTCTACCTCGTCGGCACGGTCTCGTCGGCCGCCGCGGGGAAGCTGGTGACGCGGCTCGGCCGGCGCGGGGCGCTGTACCTGGCGGTGAGCACGACGACCGGCGGTCTGCTGCTCTCCCTCTCCGACTCCCTGGTCATGGTGCTGCTCGGGCTCGTCCTGATCACCGCCGGCTTCTTCGCCGGTCACGCGGTCGCCTCCTCGTCCGTGAGCCGTACGGCCACCACGGGGCGGGCGCAGGCTTCGGCGCTCTACCAGTCCGCGTACTACCTGGGCTCCAGCGCGGGCGGCACGCTCGGCGCGGTCGCCTTCCACGCGGGGGGCTGGGCCGGGACGGTGGGCCTCGGGCTGCTCGCGGTGAGCGGCGTCGTGTCCCTCACCGTCTGGGGGTCGCACGTGGCCCGGGTCCAGGAGCGGCGGGCGCGTCAGGAGCGGCGGGGGCTCGTGGCGGCGCACTGAACCACCCTTATCACCTGCGGGTTTCCTCACTCCGGGGGCCGTTGTCAGTGGGCTGCGGTAGCTTCCAAAGTGCTGGGACTTTCGTGGCAGCCGCAGGGGTGGGTGGGTTGGTATGACTGACATCGCAGGGCCGACGTCGGAACTCGACGTCACGCTGGAGAAACACCGGGTCGAGCTGACCGGGTACTGCTATCGCATGCTGGGCTCCGCCTTCGAGGCAGAGGACGCGGTGCAGGACACGATGGTCCGCGCCTGGCGGAGCTACGAGAAGTTCGAGGGCCGCTCCAGCCTGAGGTCCTGGCTGTACCGCATCGCGACGAACGTCTGCCTGGACATGCTGAACGCGGGCAACCGCCGGGCACGCCCCATGGACCTGACGGCGTCGGCGCCGCTGGCCCAGGCGGCGCTCACCCCGCGCCCGGACAACGTATGGCTGGAGCCGATGCCGGACGCGCGCGTGCTGCCCTCCGTCAGCGACCCCGCCGAGGCGGCCGTGGCGAAGGAGTCGGTGCGGCTCGCGTTCGTCGCCGCCCTGCAGCAACTGCCGCCCAAGCAGCGGGCCGTGCTGATCCTGCGCGAGGTCCTCGCGTGGAAGGCCAGCGAGGCCGCCGAGCTCCTCGACACCTCGGTGGCCTCCGTCAACAGCGCATTGCAGCGGGCGCGGGCGACGCTGGCCGAGGGCCCCGGGGACGACACCGCCGTGTCCAACCCACTCGACGACGAGCAGCAGAAGCTGCTTGAGCGGTACGTCGCCGCCTTCGAGGGGTACGACATGGCGGCGCTGACGGCGCTGCTGCACGAAGACGCCATCATGACGATGCCCCCGTTCGACCTGTGGCTGCGCGGCACGGCCGACATCACCGGCTTCATGTCGACGATGGGCGCCTCCTGCGCCGACAGCCGCCTGTTCCCGGTCGATGTCAACGGCACGCCGGGCTTCGCCCACTACAAGCCCGACCCCGAGAAGGGCGGGTTCACGCCGTGGGCGATTCAGGTCATCGAGATCTCAGAGGGGCGGATCGCGGGCTTCCACTGCTTCCTGGACACACCCCGGTGGTTCCCGCTGTTCGGCCTGCCGACCCATCTCGATCTCCATGGGAAGCCCGACGAGGTCCAGTAGCTCGCGCAGGTCCGGGGCCGGGTCGCGCAGGCGGATGCGGGCGCCTGCGCGGCGGGCGGTGAGCTGGAGTCTGGCGAGGGCGTCGATTGCGGCGAGTACGGGCGGGCCTACGTCTGCGACGTCGCATACGAGGGTGTCCGCGTCGCTCGCGTGCAGCAGGCTTCTGGCCTCCTCGCAGAGGCGGTGCGTGGCCTCTCGGTCGAGTGTGCCGGTCAGCGTCAGCTCCGGCCGGTGCGTGTCGTCCATGTTGGGGAGACCGTGCGGGCGCTCGGAACTCATCGGTAGGTCCGTTTCGCCTGCGGCGGGCACCTTCCCCAACCCCGCCCCTTCCCGAAAACCCGCTCTGGCGCGGGGGCCTTGGATGCCGTCATCACCGGCTTCGCCGAGTTCGTCCTCAAACGCCGGACGGGCTGGAAGTATCCAGCCGGGCTGGATACTTCCAGCCCGGCCGGCGTTTGAGGCCATCTTGCCGGGGGTCCAGGGGGCGGAGCCCCATGGTTTCGGGAAGGGGCGGGGTGGGGGAGAGAAAACCCCTACGCGATGCGGTCCAAGACGATCGGCGTCGGCGCGAAGCCCGTGCCCTCCGGTGCGATGTCGAAGGAACCGGCCACCGCCTGCAAGGCGTAGTCGAAGCGCTCCGGAGTATCCGTGTGCAGGGTCATCAACGGCTCCCCCGCGCGGACCTGAGCGCCCGGCTTCGCGTGCAGCTCGACGCCCGCCCCCGCCTGCACCACGTCCTCCTTGCGAGCGCGGCCCGCGCCCAGGCGCCACGCGGCGACGCCGACGTCGTACGCGTCCAGGCGGGTCAGGACACCCGACGACGGCGCCGTCACGACGTGCGTTTCCCGGGCCACCGGCAGGGCCGCGTCCGGGTCGCCGCCCTGGGCGGAGATCATCCGGCGCCAGACGTCCATGGCCGAACCGTCGGCCAGCGCCTTCGCCGGGTCCACGTCCTTCAGGCCTGCCGCGTCCAGCATCTCGCGCGCCAGCGCGAGGGTCAGCTCCACGACGTCCGCCGGGCCGCCGCCCGCGAGGACCTCCACCGACTCGCGGACCTCAAGCGCGTTGCCTGCCGTCAAGCCGAGCGGCGTGGACATGTCCGTGAGCAAGGCGACCGTACGTACGCCGTGGTCCGTGCCAAGCCCCACCATCGTGGACGCCAGTTCACGCGCGTCCTCCAGCGTCTTCATGAACGCGCCCGTGCCGACCTTCACGTCCAGGACCAGCGAGCCCGTGCCCTCGGCGATTTTCTTCGACATGATCGAGGAGGCGATCAGGGGGATGGCCTCGACCGTTCCCGTCACGTCCCGCAGCGCGTACAGCTTCTTGTCGGCCGGGGCCAAGCCGTCGCCCGCCGCGCAGATCACCGAGCCCACGCCGTCAAGGACCGACAGCATCTCCTCGTTCGAGAGGAGCGCGCGCCAGCCCGGGATCGACTCCAGCTTGTCCAGGGTGCCGCCCGTGTGGCCGAGGCCCCGGCCCGAGAGCTGCGGGACCGCCGCGCCGCACGCCGCGACCAGCGGGGCGAGCGGCAGCGTGATCTTGTCGCCGACGCCACCCGTGGAGTGCTTGTCGGCCGTCGGGCGGGACAGGGACGAGAAGTCCATGCGCTCGCCGCTCGCGATCATCGCGGCGGTCCAGCGGGCGATCTCGCCGCGGTTCATGCCGTTCAGCAGGATCGCCATGGCGAGGGCGGACATCTGCTCGTCGGCCACCGCGCCGCGCGTGTACGCGTCGATGACCCAGTCGATCTGCTCGCCGCTCAGCTCGCCGCGGTCCCGCTTCGTACGAATCACGGAGATGACGTCCATGGCATAACCCCTCTTGCGCCTACAACGGTGATCTACAACGGATCAAAAATGGTGATCGCGAAACTCTACGCGCATAGAGCCGCGAGATGAAGAAGGCCCCTGCCGACGGGACCACAACCGGCAGGGGCCGTACGTCAGTTCAAGTGCTGCGGGCCGAACGCGTCCGGCAGCATGTCCTCCAGCGTCCGGATGCCCGCGGCCGTCTCCAGGAGGAGCGTCGGGCCGCCGAACTCGTAGAGCAGCTGGCGGCAGCGGCCGCACGGCATCAGGATCTCGCCCTTGGCGTCGACGCAGGTGAAGTGCGTCAGACGGCCGCCCCCGGTGAGCTGGAGCTGCGAGACAAGCCCGCACTCGGCGCACAGGCCGAGGCCGTACGACGCGTTCTCGACGTTGCAGCCCGACACCGTGCGACCGTCGTCCACGAGGGCCGCGGCACCGACCGGGAAGCCTGAGTAGGGCGCGTACGCACGGGACATGGCCTCGCGCGCAGCATCCCGCAGCGCGTCCCAGTCGGTTTCGGTCACGTTCCTTGTCCCTTTCGGTAGGGCTGGCCGTCTGCCTTCGGCATGCGAAGCCGCTGGGCGGAGAGCGAGAGCACGAGCAGCGTGACGACGTACGGCGTCGCGGTGACGACCTGGTTGGGCACCTCGTCGGTCAAGCCGTACCACGCGAACATCAGCGCCGAGACGGCCGCGGTGATCGCCGCGGGGACGTAACGCTTGCGCCATACGAGGTACGCCGCGCCGATGACCAGCAGGATCGCGAGCAGCAGGAGCAGTGCGTGCACGTTCGTGCCGCCGCCCCGGAGCTTCAGGCTGTCGGTGTAACCGAACAGGCCGGCACCGAGCGCGAGGCCGCCGGGCATCCAGTTGCCGAAGATCATGGCCGCGAGGCCGATGTAGCCGCGGCCGCCGGTCTGGCCCTCCAGGTAGATGTTGGAGGCGACCAGGGACAGGAACGCGCCGCCCAGGCCCGCGAGGCCGCCCGAGATGATCACTGCCAGGTACTTGTACTTGTAGACGTTCACGCCGAGGGACTCGGCGGCGACCGGGTTCTCGCCGCAGGAGCGCAGGCGCAGACCGAACGCCGTACGCCACAGGACCCACCAGCTCAGCGGCACCATCGCGATGGCGATGACGGTGAGCGGCGACAGGTTCGTGAACAGGCCGCCGAGCAGGCCCGCGATGTCCGAGACGAGGAACCAGTGCTTCTCGTTCAGGTCCTGCAGCCAGTTGGAGAGGCCCGGCACGGAGAACTCCCCGAGCGAGTCCACCGGCGGCGACTGCTTCGACGTACCGCCCTCCTTGCCCTCGAAGGCGAAGGTGGAGAGGTAGCGCGTGACGCCCAGGGCGAGGATGTTGATGGCCACACCGGAGACGATGTGGTTGACGTTGAACGTGACCGTGACGATCGCGTGCAGCAGACCGCCGAGCGCGCCGCCGAGAATGCCGAACAGGATGCCGACCCACGGGCCCCACTGGTAACCGGCGAACGCGCCGAACCAGGTGCCGAGGATCAGCATGCCCTCAAGGCCGATGTTGACGACGCCCGCACGCTCGGCCCACAGACCGCCGAGGCCCGCGAGGCCGATCGGCACGGCGAGCCGCAGCGCGGTCGACATCTGGCCGGTGGAGGTGATGCCGTTCGCGTCGGTGATCAGCCGGACCACGGACGTCAGGACGAGGACGCCCGCGATCACCAGGAGGAGGACGGGGAGCGATATGCGGCGGCGGCCCGGCGCGGGCTGCTTGGCCGGGGGCTTGGCTACGGTTGCCGAGCTCATCGGGCAGCCACCTCCTTCACGGTGTCGTTGTTGCCGTTGTTGCCGTTGTTGCGGGCTGCGGCGGCCAGTTCCTCGCCGACGCGGCGCTGCTGGCGCTTGAGGCCCCAACGGCGTACGGCCTCATAGGAGACGACGACCGCGATCACGATGAGGCCCTGCATGATCACCGCGATCTCCTTGTCGTACGCGACCGGGGTCGCGTAGTCGAGGGCGGGCGACGCCTTGTCGAGGAAGGCCCAGAGCAGCGAGGCGAAGGCGATGCCGACCGGGCTGTTGCGGCCGAGCAGGGCGATGCCGATGCCGGTGAAGCCGAGCCCCGCGGGGAAGCTGAGGCTGTAGGTGTGGGTGTCGCCGAGCAGGATCGGCATGCCGGCGAGGCCCGCGACCGCGCCGGAGATCAGCATCGCGCTGAGCACCATGCGCTTGGCGTTCACACCGGAGGCCGCGGCGGCCGACGTGGAGGCGCCGGTGGCGCGCAGGTCGAAGCCGAAGCGGGTGCGGTTGAGGATCACCCAGTACAGGACGCCCGCGAGCGCGGCGATGATCACGAAGCCGTAGATCTCGCCGGACTCGCCCATGCTGATCCCGGGGAACCAGCCGGACTTGTGCATCTCGCCGGTCGTCTGGTTGTTGCCGACCGGGACACCGAAGTTGTCGGTGAGGGTCATGTAGCCGATGACGCTCGTCGCGATGGCGTTGAGCATGATCGTCGCGACGACCTCGCTGACCCCGCGGGTGGTCTTCAGGATGCCCGCGATGCCCGCCCAGAAGGCGCCGGTGAGCATGGCGACCAGCATCAGGAGCGGGATCTGGAGCGGGGCCGGGAGCGCGATGTGCGCGCCGACCACGGCGGTGGTCATCGCGGCGAGGCGGTACTGCCCGTCCACACCGATGTTGAACAGGTTCATGCGGAAGCCGACGGCCACCGCGAGCGCCGCCAGGTAGTACATCCCGGCCTGGTTGATGGTCAGGACCTGGACGTCGGAGTAGCTGATCTGCTCCAGCATCAGCGTGTACGGCTCGATCGGGTTCTTGCCCGAGGCGAGCAGCACGACCGAGGTCAGCGCCACGGCCACGACGAGCGCGATGACCGGTCCGGCCACCGCGAGGAGCACGCGCTCCTTGTCGAACTTCTTCATCGGGCCTCGTCCTCCGAAGCGTCGCCAGAGCCCTCTTCGGGGTCTTCTTCTACGTGTTCGAGGTGGCCGGAGGCCGCGCCGGTCATGGCCGAGCCGAGCTCCTCCGGCGTGATGGTGGCCGGGTCGGCGTCGGCGACGAGCCGTCCGCGGTAGATCACGCGGAGGGTGTCGGAGAGGCCGATCAGCTCGTCCAGGTCCGCCGAGATGAGCAGGACCGCGAGCCCTTCGCGCCGCGCCTCACGGATCTGGTCCCAGATCTGGGCCTGCGCGCCGACGTCCACACCGCGGGTGGGGTGGGCGGCGATCAGGAAGCGGGGCTTGTGGCTCATCTCGCGGCCGACGATCAGCTTCTGCTGGTTGCCGCCGGAGAGGGACGCGGCCGTGACGTCGATGCCGGGCGTACGGACGTCGTACTGCTCGACGATGCGCCGGGTGTCGGCCTGCGCGCCCTTGGGGTCGAGCCAGAAGCCGCCCTTGCCGCGGGAGTTGGGTTTCTCGGTGACGTGCCCGAGGATGCGGTTCTCCCAGAGCGGCGACTCCAGGAGGAGGCCGTGGCGGTGGCGGTCCTCGGGGATGTAGCCGACGCCCTGCTCGCGGCGGTGGCGCGTGGCCAGGTCGGTGATGTCCTTGCCCGCCATGCGGATGACGCCGGAGTCGGCGTGCTTGAGGCCGATCAGCGCGTCGATCAGCTCGGTCTGGCCGTTGCCCTCCACGCCCGCGAGGCCGAGCACCTCGCCCTCGTGGATGGTGAAGGAGATGTCGTCGAGGAGAGCGCGGCCCGACTCGCCGTCGGCGAGCAGCTTGAGCTCCTTGACCTCGATCATCGCGCGGTCGGTGACCGTCGACTCGGCCGTCTCCGGGGTGGGCAGCTCGCTGCCGACCATCAGCTCGGCGAGCTGGCGCGGAGTCGTCTCGGAGGGGATCGCCGTGCCGACCGTCGTGCCGCGCCGGATGACGGTGATGTCGTCGGCGACGGACAGGACTTCGCCCAGCTTGTGGGAGATGAAGATGACGGACAGGCCCTCGGACTTCAGCTCGCGCAGGTTGTCGAAGAGCGCGTCGACCTCCTGCGGCACGAGCACGGCCGTGGGCTCGTCCAGGATCAGCGTGGTGGCGCCGCGGTAGAGGACCTTGAGGATCTCCACGCGCTGCCGGTCGGCGACGCCGAGGTCCTCGACCATGGCGTCGGGGCGCACCCCGAGGCCGTACCGGTCGGATATCTCGGCGATCTTGCGGCGGGCCGCGCCACCGATGCCGTGCAGTTTCTCGCTGCCGAGAACGATGTTCTCCAGGACGGTCAGCTGGTCGGCGAGCATGAAGTGCTGGTGGACCATGCCGATGCCGCGCGCGATGGCGTCGGCGGGGCTGGAGAAGGTCACCTGGGCGCCGTCGACGGAGATGGTGCCCTCGTCCGGCTTCTGCATGCCGTAGAGGATCTTCATCAGGGTCGACTTGCCCGCGCCGTTCTCGCCGACGAGGGCGTGCACGGTGCCCTTGCGGACGATCAGGCGGATGTCGTGGTTGGCCACCACGCCCGGGAAGCGCTTGGTGATGCCGGTGAGTTCAACGGCAACGGCCTGGGCAGTGGTCTGACCCTTGTCGGGACTGGTGGACGCGTCGATGGCGCACTCTCCTCGGGAATCCTCAGGAAAGGGGCCACCTACGCGCGTAGCGCCCCTGGTTCGACGGGAGTTGGGCAGTGGGCCGCGCGAACGGGGCGCGGGGGAAACCATCGTCCCCCACACCCCGTTCCGCGACCATCACGCTGTTGTTACGGCTGTGGCGACCGATGTCGAGGCGGTCGCCGCGCTGTCGTCACGCTGCGGTGACGTCAGCCGTTACGGCGTGGCCTTGACCTTGATCTTGCCGCTGATGATGTCCTCTTCGGCCTTCTTCAGGGCAGCCTGGAGGCCGGCGTTCTTCTTGAACTCGGGGTTCGAGTCGGCGAGCGCGACGCCACCGGACTTGAGGTCGGCGCGGACGACGCCACCCTCGGCGTTGTCGTCGGCGACGGACTTCGCCAGGTTGTAGACCGACCCGGCGACGTCCTTCGTCGCGGAGGTCAGGATGTACTTCTTGTACTTGGCGAGCGCGTCCTGCTTGTACTGGTCGGAGTCGACGCCGATCGCCCAGACCTTCTTGGCGGCGGCGGCCTCGATGACGCCCTGACCGGAGAGACCGGCGGCGTGGTAGACCACGTCGGCGCCGTCCTCGATCTGACCCTGCGCGGCGGTCTTGCCCTTGTCGGGGCTGGTGAAGCCGCCGTCCTCGGCCTTCTCCGTCAGGTACTGCTTGACGACCTTGACCTTGGGGTTCGTGTCCTTGACGCCCTGCGTGAAGCCGGCCTCGAACTTGTGGATCAGCGGTACGTCCACGCCGCCGACGAAGCCGACGGTCTTGCTCTTGGTCGTCTTGGCGGCGGTGACGCCCGCGAGGTACGAGGCCTCCTGCTCGCTGAAGACCAGGTCGGCGACGTTCTTGGCCTTGACCGTCTCGTCGTCGACGATGCCGAAGGTGACCTTCGGGTACTTGGCGGAGACTTCCTTGACCGCGGGGGCGTAGGCGTAACCGACGCCGATCACCGGGTTGTAGCCCTGCTTGGCCAGCTGGGTGAGGCGCTGGGCCTTGTCGGCGTCGGACTCGCCGTCGTTCGGCTCGACCGCCTTCTTGCCGATCTTCAGGTCCTTGGCGGCCTTGTCCATGCCGGCGGTCGCGGCGTCGTTGAAGGACTGGTCGCCCTTGCCGCCGACGTCGTACGCGATGGCGACGCCCTTGCTCTTGCCGTCGCTCTTGGAGCCTGCGGCGTCGCTGGACGTGCCGCCGCAAGCGGTGGCGGTGACGGCGAGTGCGGCGGTGGCCACACCCGCTGCGGCGATTCGTGAAACCCGGCGCATAGAGAGGAACTCCTTATGTACAAGCAAGCACAAGCACGTACGAGCGCCTCACCTGGCGCTGATTTCGCCGCAGCGTAACGCGCGTAGACCTGACATAAGAACCCTTCTGTCCCGTCCGTTATCGAGCTGTGGCCGCGAGGTTGCGGGAGCATGTACGCGCTGTGGGGCGCCCCTCACTCAAGGGGCGCCCCACCTGTCTCCGCCTGATGACGACGGACCGGCTACGGAGTGGTCTTGACCGTGACCTTTCCGTCGACGATGTCCTTCTCGGCCTTCTCCACGGCGGCGACCACGTCCTTCATCGCCGTGTACTTCGGGTTGCTGTCGGCGAAGCCGACGCGACCCGACTTCAGGTCGTAGCGCTGCTCGCCCGTGATGGGCTTGCCCTCGACGACCGACTTCGTCAGGTCGTACACCGCCCCGCCGACGTCCTTGAGGGCCGAGCCGAGGATGTAGTCCTTCTGCTTGGCCAGGGCCTTCTGCTTGTACTGGTCGGAGTCGACACCGATCGCCCACACCTTCTGCGAGCCGGCCTCCTGGATCACGCCCTGCCCGGAGAGCCCCGCCGCGTGGTAGAGCACGTCCGCGCCCGACTCGATCTGGCCGCTGGCCGCGTTCTGCCCCTTGTCGGGACTGCTGAAGCCGCCGTCCTCGGGCTTCTCGGTCAGGTACTGCTTCTCGATCTTGACCTTGGGGTTCGTGTCCTTGACGCCCTGCACGAAGCCGGCCTCGAACTTGTGGATGAGCGGGATGTCCACGCCGCCGATGAACCCGACGTGATCGGCCTTGGTGGCCTTGGCCGCCGCGACGCCCGCCAGATATGACCCCTGCTCCTCGTGGAAGACGAGGTCGGAGACGTTGTCCGCCTTGACGGTGTTGTCGTCGATGATCCCGAAGGTGGTCTTCGGGAACTTCGCCGCGGCTTCCTTGATGGCGGGGGCGTAGATGTAGCCGACGCCGATGACCGGGTTGTAGCCCTGCTTGGCCAGCTGCTCGATCCGCTGCACCTTGTCGGCACTGGACTCGCCGTCGCCCGGCTCCATGTCGACGCCGCCGATCTTGAAGTCCTTGCGGGCTTTCGCGTATCCGGCGTAGGCGGCGTCGTTGAAGGACTGGTCGCCCTGGCCGCCGATGTCGTACGCGAGGCCGATGCCCTTGTCGTCGTACTTCGACGAACCACCGGACTTGTCGTCCTTGCCCTCGTCCTCCGACGCCTCGTTGCTGGTCTTGCCGCACGCTGAGGCCGCGAGGGCGAGGGACGCCACCACGACGGCCACTTGGGAGAGCCTCGATCCCCGGGTTCCACGGGAGTCCCGGGTCTCACGGGAGTTCCGGGTTCCACAAGATCCTTGACGAAGACGCATAGGACGCACCCCTTACGTTCCCCAAAGCACCCTTGAAGGGCCTGATTTCGGCGCACAGTAACGCGCGTAGAAAGGGAGGGGAACGGGGTTTCGCACTGCCGTTACCTATTCGTGCCGAGGGCCGGTTACGTCCGGATGAACGGGACCGTCGTAACCGGCCGATAGCGGTGGTTACCTACCGGGCTTGTCTACCGGGCTTGTCTACCGGACTTGTCTACCGGGCCCCGTCGAGCAGCGCGGCGGCGGTGAACATCTCGACGCCGACCGTGATCGCCGACTCGTCCGCGTCGAAGTCGCCCTGGTGGAGGTCGCGGACGGTGCGCTCGCCGGGTGTGCGGACGCCGAGGCGAGCCATGGCTCCGGGGACGTGTTCGAGGTACCAGGAGAAGTCCTCTCCCCCGAGGCTCTGTTCGGTGTCCTCGACGGAGTGCGGCCCGAGGCGCAGCTCCATGGCCTCCCTCAACAGGTCGGTCGTGTCAGGGTCGTTGACGACGGGTGGCACGCCACGGATGTAATTGATCTCGGACTTGGCGCGATAGAGATCGGCGATCTCCTGGATGGCGCCATGCACCAGGTCGGGCGCCTTCCGCCAGGCGGCGAGGTCCAGGCAGCGGACGGTGCCGGACAGTTCGGCGTGCTGCGGGATGACGTTGCAGGCGTGCCCGGACTCGATGCGGCCCCAGGTCACCGCGAGCCCCGAACGGGCGTCGATGCGGCGGGCGACCAGGGCGGGGACCTCGGTGACGACCTTGGCGGCGGCGGTGACGAGGTCGGTGGTGAGGTGGGGCCGAGCGGTGTGGCCCCCCGCCCCGTCGAGCGAGACTTCCAGCCGGTCGCAGGCGGAGGTGATCGCACCGTGCCGCAGCCCGATCTTCCCGGCGTCGACACGGGGGTCACAGTGCACGCCGATGATGCGCCCCACCCCTTCGAGCACACCCGACTCGATGGCGTCGGGCGCACCGCCGGGCAGGACCTCCTCCGCGGGCTGGAAGATCAGGCGTACGGGCTGCGGCAGCTGCCCTTGCTTCGCGAGCTCGGCGAGGACGAGGCCCGCGCCGAGCACCACGGTGGTGTGCACGTCGTGCCCGCAGGCGTGGGCGCGGTCGGGCACGGTGGAGCGGTACGGGGAGCCGAGCTTGGTGTCAGGGATGGGCAGCGCGTCGATGTCGGCGCGCAGGGCGAGCATGGGGCGGCGCGGACGGCCACCGCTGCCCTCGCCGTACTTGCCGTACTCGCCGTACTCGCCGTACTCGCCGTCCTCGCCGTACTCGCCGTCCTCGCCGTCCTCGCCGTACTCGCCGTACTCGTCGTCTTCACCTGCCTCACCGGTCCCGATGTCACAGACGAGTCCCGTGCCGATGGCGAGTACGCGGGGTTCGAGGCCCGCGCGTTCGAGCCGGGCCTTGAGGGCCGCGGTGGTGCGGAACTCCTGGTTTCCGAGCTCGGGGTGCATGTGCAAGTCGCGGCGGAAGGCGATGAGTTCGGCGCGCAGGTCGTCCGGGAGCGTGCCGGGGAGTACTGCTTCCCCGGGGGCGTCCCCCGGTGTTTCCCCGGGCAGATCGGCCCCGGACCCTCGCTCGGACTCTCGTGACATCAGTTGGTTCACCCTCTGAAGGGTAGGGCGGCGCGTGGGCCAACTGACCCACGATCAACAAAAGTTCAGCCCGATAGGGTAAGAAAAAGTGGCCGCGTGGCGCATGGCCGGTAGTTGGGCTGGGTAGGCTATGTGGCTTTTCAGGGCTCCTTAAGCGGTGAGCCCGGGCTCCGGGGCCGCCCCCGGGGCTAGTCCCACAGGGGCAACTACGGCGCCGGATCCCCCACGGGTACCACGAGGGCTCAGGATCATGCGGGTTACGCGTAGGCGTGGGTGTAGGTGTACGCGTACTTCGCGTCGCGAAGGGGGAGGGACGCGCCGGGAGCGGCAGCTTCGGTAGGCCGGCAGCTTCGACTGGCACCGGGGCCATCCGGTGTCGCGAGGTTGGTGGTTCCGGGCCGGGAGTCAAGGGCGCTCCTGCGTCGCGTCGGCTGCGCCGATTCCGCTGCGCTCCACCCTTGACACCCGCCCCTCCACCACGCGAGGGAAGACAACCGGACGGCCTCAGGGGGCGGGACTCTCGACCAGGGCCGACATCGGCGTGGGGTGTGCGTGCCGACTGCGGACCAGTTCGTCGCGGGCACCCGGGGGCGACAGGGGGCGCGGCGGGTTTGGGGTTGGGTGCCGGTCTCGTCAAGCGGGCGCGGACCGGTTCGTCGCAGGGCGGCCTTACGTCGGCCCGTCAATCAGTCGCCGGATGCGCGGCGGATGGCGCGGGGTGTAGCAAAGTCCCGCTAGGGGGCTCTAGGGGCGTGGTTTCTGGGAATTTGTTGCGATCCCGCGCCCATGGCACATCTGGAAGGGCCCGTGGCGCATCGGAGGGCCCGTGGGGCATCGGGGTGGGCCCGTGGGGGGGGCGGGAGGGCTTGAGGTTCGGGCGGGGTCGGGACCGACGGAGCCGGAGGGGGTCTGGGGCGGGGCCTTGGCGGGCGTCACGCCGTAGCCGCTATGCCTCGCGTCGGAGAGGGGGGCGAAGCCGTCGATGCCACCGATGCGAGGCGGTGTACGTCCCGTGCCGTTCCCGTTACGCCGGACAAGAAGCCCTGCGCCCTTGGTGAGGCGTTTTCCGTGAGCCAGGCCGGGTCGATGTCGCAGACCGCGACTCGGACCTCCGTGCCCGCCAGGGCCAGGGGGAGGGTGTGGACCACCGTTGAGGGGAAGCTCAGAATCGTCCGGCCGATCGGGCCCCTGCGGGCGATCAGTTCGAGGGGGAGGTCCGGGCGGACCACCTGGAGGCCCGTTTCCACCGCCAGGCGGTGGAGTTTCTCGGAGCTTTCGCGGCGGTGGGCGAAGTAGCGCGTCGCGCCGTGGGCGCGGGACAGGGAGCGGACCGCTTCCACGTAGCGGTCGGGGTCCACCACGCCCGTCTCGACCAGCGACGTACCCACCAGGTCCGCACCCTTCGACACCCGCGGCGGGCCGAAGCGGTCCCGCGTCCAGGCGAAGGTGTTGGCCGTCACGACGACACCGTCCGGCGCCGACTCGATCGGCATGGAGGAGAAGACCTCCACCGTGCGCTTGCCGCCGGGCGTCAGGCGGCGGCGGGCGGAGGACGAGACCGGGGCGAAGGCCAGGTCGCGTATGCCGGGGCGGCCCCCGCGGCGGTGCCAGCGCACCAGGCGTTCGCCCGCCGCCAGTTGGGAGATGAACTCCATCGTCGCCGTGCCGTCGTCCACGACCACCAGCGAGCGGGCCCGCGTGATCGTCAGGAGCAGTTGTACGTAGCGCGAGAACGGGTCGCCGATCACGATCCGTTCCGCCGCCCGCAGCGCGCCCGTCAGGCCGCCGATGGTCTGGAAGGGAGCGGCCGGGCCGCCGCGCGCCTCCTCCCAGCGGACGTTCAGGCCCTCGTCGCGGGCCAGCTGGGCCATGCGGCGCAGCTGGCCGCGGGTCATGGGGTCGTTCGGGGAGAGGACGACGACGGTGAGCCCCCCGGCCGGGCGGGCCGGGGAGGCCGAGCCGGCCGGGCCGATCGCCCCTGCCGAATGCGCCCACTCAAGGACGTTGAGGAGCTGCACAGGGCTCTCTACGAACGCCAGGGTGGTGGGCGCCGCAGCGGTGGGGGCCGTCGGCCCGGTTCGGGGGCTCATCGTCGTATGACCGTGTCCTGTCCTGGTGGGGGGTCTCGGGCTCAGACCGCGACCGGCTCGCGCTCGGCCGCGTCCGCCTCGGCGACGACGCCCGTGACGCGGCGGAGCTTCTTCATCGGGCCGAGCTCCGACTCGTAGACCTTCTTGACGCCGTCACCGAGGGAGGCCTCGATGGTGCGGATGTCGCGGACGAGGCGGGTGAGGCCCTGGGGCTCCACCGACGCGGCCTGGTCCGAGCCCCACATGGCGCGGTCGAGGGTGATGTGGCGCTCCACGAAGGCGGCGCCGAGTGCGACCGCGGCGAGCGTGGTCTGCAGGCCCGTCTCGTGGCCGGAGTAGCCGATCGGGACGTTCGGGTACTCCTGCTGGAGGGTGTTGATGACGCGGAGGTTCAGTTCCTCGGCCTGCGCCGGGTACGTCGACGTGGCGTGGCACATCAGGATGTTGTCCGAGCCGAGGACCTCGACCGCGTGGCGGATCTGCTTCGGGGTCGACATGCCCGTGGAGAGGATGACCGTGCGGCCCGTGGCGCGCAGGGCGCGGAGCAGCTCGTCGTCCGTGAGGGAGGCCGAGGCGACCTTGTGGGCCGGGAGGTCGAACTTCTCCAGGAAGGCGACGGCCTCGGTGTCCCACGGCGATGCGAACCAGTCGATGCCGCGCTTGGCGCAGTGGTCGCTGATCGCGCGGTACTCGGACTCGCCGAACTCCACGCGGTGGCGGTAGTCGATGTACGTCATCCGGCCCCAGGGGGTGTCGCGCTCGATGTCCCACTGGTCGCGCGGGGTGCAGATCTCCGGGGTGCGCTTCTGGAACTTGACCGCGTCGCAGCCGGCGTCGGCGGCCACGTCGATCAGGGCGAGGGCGTTGTCCAGCTCGCCGTTGTGGTTGATGCCGATCTCGCCGGTGATGTAGACGGGCTGACCGGGTCCGGCCGTCTTCGAACCGAAGTTGCGCAGACGGGAGTTGGAGATCGTAGAGCTCATGGCAGGAACGTTCCTTACTTGTTGAGGGAGGGGCCGAGGATCCATGCGGCGATCTCTCGGATCGCGCCGTCACCACCGGGGAGAGCGGTGACCGCGCGTGCGGCGCCGCGTACGACGTCGTGGGCGCTCGCGACCGCCACGGGCCAGCCGACGAGGCCGAAGCACGGGAGGTCGTTGACGTCGTTTCCGACGTAGAGCACGCGCTCGGGAGCGATGCCCTGCTCCTCGCACCACTGCTTGAGTGCGAGGTCCTTGCGGTCGATGCCGTGCAGGACGGGAAGCCGCAGCTTCCGGGCCCGCGCGGCGACGACCGGGTTCTGTTCCGTGGACAGGATCAGCAGCGGGATGCCCGCGTCACGCAGGGCCGCGATGCCGAGGCCGTCCCCGCGGTGCACGGAGACGAACTCCCGTCCTTCGGAGTCGATCAGCACCCTGTCGTCCGTCTGGGTGCCGTCGAAGTCGAGTACGACCGCGTCGATGTCGTCGCGGGTCGGAAGGGCGTCGGCCCGGCCGGAGTCGAAGAGCGGCGCGAGCGCCCTGGCGCGGGCGAGGTCGTGCGGGTCGTCGATCTCCAGGACGCGCGCCGGGTCCGTGCGGACCAGTTCGGTACGCCCGAAGAAGCGGTGCTTGTGCTCGCGGAATCCGGCCACGTCCATGGCGTAGACCGCGCCGGTCTCCAGGAGGTCCTGGGGGCGGTCCTGGCGGCGCGGGCGGAAGGACTTGTCGTGGTTGACGCCGTAACCGCCGTCGGTGGCCGTGGAGCTCGCCAGCTTCGTGGTGCCGCCGACCTCGCCGGTGCGGCGCGCGTCCAGGGCCTTGGGCTCGTCGTCGGCGTCCCGCCAGACGAAGCCGTGGAAGGGCGCCACGGTCAGCGCGGTGTCCGCGCCGCCGTCGATGATCGAGCCGACCACCCCGTCGACGTCCTCGCGGACGATGAAGGGGCTGGTGCACTGCACGAGCAGGACGACGTCCACGGAGGTGCCGTGCAGCGACTCGTGGGCGTCCATGGCGTGCAGGACCGCGGCCTCGCTGGTCGCGGTGTCCCCCGCGATCGCCGCGGGCCGCAGGACCACCTCGGCGCCGGCCGAGCGCGCGGCCTCGGCGATCACGTGGTCGTCCGTGGAGACGACGACGTCCGTGACGAGCCGCGCGGCCAGGCACTCGCGGATGGCGCGCGCCACCAGGGGCACACCGCCGACCGGGGCGAGGTTCTTGGCGGGTACGCCCTTGGAGCCGCCGCGGGCCGGGATGACGGCCAGGACGCGGCGTACGGGGGTTCCCGCTGGGTGGGGGTGGGACATAGGGGCTCCTTGAGGGATGCCGTGAGTGCCTTGTCTGGGGATGCCTTGCGGGGGGTTCACAGCTCGCCCATCCGCCGGATGACGGGGGCCACGCGCTGCACCCCGTGCCGGTAGGCGCCGCGTGCCGCGCTGCGGACGGCCTGGCGCACGGGGCCGGGCTCGCGGTCCGCGGCGGGCGCGCCGGGCAGCGGGGCGCCGTCCGGGCCGAGGTGGTGGCGGGCCAGGATGCCGGGGAGGTATCCGGGGGCGGTGATGAGGCTGTAGTACGGGGTGATGGGCGGCAGCTGGTCCTGCGCGAGGAGACTCGTGACGCGCTCACGTGCCGCGTCGAAGGCCTTCGCGTACGTCCCGTCCGGCGCGACGCCCTGCCGTGCGACCCACTCCGGAGCGGCCTCGGGGCTGTGCCCCGCGTCGATCTCGTCCCAGGACGCCAGGCATCCGGAGCCGATGAAGTGGTGGTTGCCGAGTGCCTCGCGCACCCCGAGGTCGGTGAGGACCGCGGTCGGGATGCGGCGGTGCAGGGATTCGAGCGCGGCGGTGGAGCTGACCGTGACGAGCAGGTCGGTGCGGTCGAGGACCTCGCCCATGTTCCCGTACACGAGACGGCAGTTGGGCGGCAGGTCCTCGCCCTTGGCGAGCTTCTGGTAGGGCAGTTCCTCGATGTGCGTGGTGTGCTCGCCGGGCTTGCTGCGCAGCTTGATCAGGACCTCACGGTCCGGGTGGAGCCGTGCGTGCTGCACCATGCGGCGCAGCAGGTACGTCCGGTGTGCGCGGCTGTCCGGCACGGAGGGCTGCGCGGCGAAGACGACCGTGTACGGGTCGCTCTTCTGGCCCCCGTCGAGATACACAGCCCCGCCGAGGAACGGCAGCGCGCTCTCCACGACGGCCGACGCGTCGGCGCCGACCCCCTCGTACACGGCGCGGAAACGTTCCGCGTCCTGACGGGAGTTGGCGAGGACGACGTCCGCGCCGTGGCGAAGGAGCAGGCCGTCGGCGAGCTTCTCGTAGACGACGCCGACATACCCGGTGACGACGACGGGGCGCCGCTTCAAGGAGACCGCCACCCGGGCGAGCCCGTGCAGCACCGCCTGGACCGCGCCGCCCACGAGGGCGAGCACGATCACGTCGGGCGCGTCGCGCTCCACCTCGCGCAGGAATTCGACGGCGGTCACCTCGCGGAGGGAGTCCGCGCGCACCCCGACCTCTTCGAGCTGACGGACGGTGGGCGTGGCCCGGCCTCTCAGGAGGCGTCCATCGAGGCGCATGTCCGCTGCCTCACCCGAATCCGCTCCCTCGCCGGCGAGGCGGCTCGCGGTGAGCGCGCCCCATTTCCACCGGGTGTCGGAGTCGGCGAGCACGGTGATCCGTGTCGTCCCGCTGTTGCTTACTGGCACAGCCAAGACGCTAGGAAGGCATTCCGATTGGCGGCCCAACTCAGGTGCAACAAACGGTTAACAGCACGCCGACGAATGGCGAATCGGCCCGGGGAAACGCCGGTCGGCAGGCGGGTTAACCATTCCGCCATGCGTCGTTCACCTGGCATCTCACCTTCGGCCAAGACGAATGCCGGGCCGACACCTAACGTCACCCACGTGGTTAAGCTCTCCGTCATCGTGCCGTTCTACAACGTGCAGCAATACGCGCCCGACACCTTGAGGAGTCTGCGGGCGAACGCACGCGAAGACTTCGAATTCATTCTCGTCGACGACTGTTCGAAGGACGAGACTCCAGAGATCCTGGAGCGTGCCGCGCGCGAGCTGCCCGGTGCCGTCCATCTCCGACATGAGAAGAACGGCGGTCTGGCGACCGCCCGCAACACGGGCCTTGACGCGGCGCGCGGCGAGTACCTCACCTTCCTCGACGGTGACGACTGGCTCGCCCCCGGTTATTACGCGCAACTCGTCGGCGCCATCGAGCAGTTGGGCTGCGACTTCGTGCGTACCGACCATGTGCAGTGCACCGCTCGGGCCCGCAGCATCCACCGTGTCCCGCACGGCAGACGCGGTGTCGTCATGCCGCCGCGGGACGTCATCCTGCCCGCCGACCGGTCGACGTCCGTCGACTACGCGTACGCCTGGGCGGGCATCTACCACCGGCGCCTGGCCGACCAGGGCCTGCTGCACTTCACGGACGGTCTGCGCACCGCGGAGGACCGGCCGTGGATCTGGCGGCTGCACCGCGAGGCGGAATCCTTCGCCGCGGTGGGGCTGCTCGGCGTCTTCTACCGGCGCGGGGTCGCCTCGTCACTGACACAGATCGGCGACGTACGGCAGCTCGATTTCATTCGGGCATTCGACCAGGTGGTCCGTGAAACAGCGGCGGACCGGGACGCGGACAAACTCCTGCCGAAGGCAGTCCGTACTTACTGCGCGATCATTTCCCACCATCTGGGATCCATCGAAAGGTTCGAGCCACAAGTGGCGCGGAAATTGAAGTCACTGAGTGCGGCCGCCCTGAAGCGGATGCCGCAGGGCGTTCTCGACGACGCCCTCGACTCCATGGACATACAGCGGGCGACCCGCCTTCGCCGTCTTCGTCGGCGCCCGGTGTCGGCGGAGGTGGCCGCGTAATGGCGACGACGCAGATCTTCCTGGCGTCCACGCTGTACGGCACCGCCACGCTGGCCGCCGCGATCGACGCCGACCGCTTCGGTCCCGCCGACCGGCGGCTGCTGCTGATCAGCAACAACGCGGCGACGCCGGAGACCACGGTCGCCGTGGACGAGATGCCGGGCTTTGAACGGCTGCGGGACCGGTTCGACGACGTACGGTCGTGGAACGAGGCCATCTCGCCCTTCCACCCGGGCGGTTGGGCCCCCCGGGCGGACGACATCCCGATGTGGGAGCGTTACATCCGGCTCCTGTGGGACCTCGGTGACGACGACATCGAGCTGGCCGTCGAGTCCATCCAGGTCAACCCGGCCCTGGCCCTGACGCAGATCTTCACGGGCGCCCCCGTGGACGTCTACGCGGACGGCCTGATGAGCTACGGCCCGACCCGCAACAAGATCGACCCGTTGGTCGGCACGCGCGTCCGCCGTCTGCTGCACCTGGACCTGGTGCCCGGCCTGACCCCGCTGCTCCTGACCGAGTTCGACGTCGAGCCGGAGATCGTGCCGACCGAGGCGTTCGTGAAGGTGCTCGACCGCCTCGCCGACTCCGACGCGGGTGCCGCGGATGTCCCGGACATCGCCGAGCCCGCCCTGCTCCTGGGCCAGTACCTCTCCGCCCTCGGCATCCTGACCGCCGAGGAAGAGGAGGAGCTGCACGTACGCATGGTGCGCGGCGCCGCCGAACTCGGCCACTCACGCGTGGTGTTCAAGCCGCATCCGACGGCCCCGGCCCGCTGGTCGCGCATGCTGGAGAAGGAGGCGGAGGCGATCGGCGTGGAGCTGACCGTCCTCGACTCGCCGGTCCTCGCCGAGGTCCTGTACCAGCGGATGCGTCCCGCGCTCGTCATCGGCTGCTTCTCGACCGCGCTGCTCACCGCGTCCGCGCTCTACGGCCTGCCGGTCGCCCGCACCGGCACGGAGACCCTTCTGGAGCGGCTCGCGCCCTACCAGAACAGCAACCGCGTACCGGTCACCATCGTCGACGCGCTGATCCCGGACCTCACCGACAAGGGCGCGGTCACCGGGCGACAGCCCGGCATGCCGGTCGCCGACCTGGGCGAGCTGCTCGTGGCCGTCGGCTTCGCCATGCAGCCGCAGATCTACCCGCGACGGCGCGAGGAAGCCGAGCGGTACCTCTCGACGCACCTGACCCCGCACACCTGGCGCTACTTCAAGCGGCGCCGCCTCACGGCCCTCGCCCTGCCCGGAGCGCTGCCCACGCAGCTCTCGTTCATCCCGCGCAACGCGGCCGTACGCCGGGTCGCGCGCCGCGCCCGCTCGGTCCAGCGCTCCATCAAGCGGACCGCACTCGGATGACCTCTCCCGCAACGACGCTCCCGAAGGAATCCTCGGGGGCGGACGCTCTCGCGCTCAGGATCACGACCCCCGCCGTCCGGCGCGCCCGTCCCCGCCTCCGCGCCCTGGACGGGCTGCGGCTCATCGCGGCCCTGATGGTCGCCGCCTACCACTACGGCGGACGTGACGGCGAGATCAGCGAGGCCTGGGGAAGCTCACCGCAGCTCCAGTTCCCCACGGCGCACAGCTGGTTCGCGTACGGCTGCCTCGGCGTGCAGATCTTCTTCGTGATCAGCGGCTTCGTGATCTGCATGAGCGGCTGGGGGCGTCCGCTGCGCGCGTTCTTCGCCTCCCGCGCCTCGCGGCTGCTGCCCTCGTACTGGGCCGCGATCATCCTGGTGACGGCGGTGTTCGCGCTGCCGGTCGTGACGTACAAGGCGGTCTCGCCGAGCGACGCCCTGGTGAACCTGACCATGCTGCAGCAACCGCTCGGCGTGGACCGGGTGCTCGGGGTCTGCTGGACCCTCTGGGCCGAGCTGCGCTTCTACGCCCTCTTCGCGCTCTTCGGCGTGATGCCGGGCGCCAACCGGGCCCGCGTGATCCTGTTCTGCGCGGTGTGGACCCTGGCCGCGGTCATCGCGGAGGGTGCGAACGAGCCGCTGCTCGACCTCGTCCTCATGCCCGAGTACGCCCCGTTCTTCATCGGCGGCATCGGCATCTACCTCGTCCACCGGGACCGCAAGGACCTGACGGCGTGGGGCATCGTGGGGGTGAGCTGGCTGATCGGCCAGCACTACGCGGTGGACCGCCTCTGGCACGCGCCGGACCCGGAGTTCTTCTCCTACCGCACCTCCTTCGGCATCATCGCCGTCGTGACGGCGGGCTTCGCCGCGGTCCTGCTCATCGCGCTCGGCGCGCTGCACCGGGCCGACTGGAAGTGGCTGACGGTGGCGGGCGCCCTGACGTACCCGTTCTACCTGGTGCACGAGCACCTGGGCTGGGTCACGGTGGGCGCACTGCACCGGGGGCTCGGACTTCCCTCGTACGCGACGCTCGGTCTGACCATCGCGGCGATGCTGCTGCTCGCATGGCTGCTGAACCGTTTCGTCGAAGAGCGGCTCACGCCGCTGATCCGGGGCGGGCTCATGGCCCGGAAGTGACTCCGTCCGCGGCGGTGTCGGCGGAGCCGTCCGCCGACACCGCGCGGGCCACGTCGATGGCCTCGTCCATGACGGCCCCGGCCTCCCCGATGGCGTCCACCAGCTCCTGGACAAGGCGGTCCAAGGTCTCACCCGGGTCTTCGTTCATGGGCCAAGCCTACGTTTCCAGCATCGTGGCCCCGATCCCGGCGACCACCGCGGCCAGGCCCTTCTCGAACCCCGCGTCGTAGTCCCGGAACATCTCGTGGCCGGCCGCCGCCGCGAGCGGATACGCGGCGAGACGCTCGGCCCGCGCCTCCAGGTCGTATCCGCCCTCCGCCTTCGCGGGGTCGGGGCCCATGGACTGCTCCTCGATCACGTGCCCGATGGTGTAGCTGTACGCGGTGAGCCAGGCGCGGGCCGCCCCGCCCGGCGTGAAGCCCCCGTCGGTGAGCATGCGCAGATGGGCCTCCATGGGGGCGGCGTACGACAGGTCCGTGAAGCGCGTACCGCTGTAGACCTTCGCTCCGTCGCGGTACATCAGCAGGTGCCGCCGCAGGCCCCGCATCGCGGCGGCGAGCGCGTCCGGCCACTCGGCGCCCGGCACCGCGCCCGCCGCGAGCTCCTCGCTCATGCGACGCAGCATCTCCGTCGCCATCTCGTCGAGCAGCGCCTGCTTGTCCTTGAAATGCCAGTACAGAGCGGGCGCCTTGACGTCCAGCTCCTTGGCGATGGCCCGCAGGGTGAGCCCTTCGAGACCCGTCTCGTTCAGAAGCTTGAGGGCGGTGCGCGCCACGCGGGTGCGGTCCAGGGGTGTCGTAGCCACCTTGACAATTTAACACCGTTAAGCGCAGGCTCTGGAGCATGGAACTTAACAGCGTTAAGGAAACGCCAGCCCTCGTGACCGACGTACTCGTCGTGGGCGCCGGACCCACCGGCCTGACCCTCGCCTGCGACCTCGCCCGGCGCGGTGTGCGCGCCCTGGTCGTCGAGCGGGCCGGCGCGCTCTTCCCCGGGTCCCGCGGCAAGGGCATCCAGCCCCGCGCCCAGGAGGTCTTCGACGACCTCGGGGTGATCGAGGCGGCCGAGGCAGCCGGCGGCACCTATCCGGTCGGCATGATCTGGCGGGACGGCGAGCGGCAGGGCGAGCACCGGATGTTCGACGAGAGGGAGCCGACGGAGGACTCCCCGTACGACCGGCCGCTGATGCTCCCACAGTGGCGCACGCAGGAGATCCTGTACGCCCGCCTGCTCGAACTCGGCGGCGGGGAGATCGAGTTCGGCGCCGCACTGACGGACCTCACGCAGGACGAGGAGGGCGTCACCGCCCGGCTCGCGAACAGCAGGACCGTTCGCGCCGCGTACGCGGTGGCGGCCGACGGCGGCCGCTCGACCGTGCGCGCGGCGCTCGGCATCGGCATGACGGGCGAGACGGTCGACCCGCACCCGGTCCTGGTGGCCGACGTCCGCATCCCCGCCCTGGACCGCGACAACTGGCACATGTTCCCGCCCGCCGAGGACGGCGGAGGCTTCCTGGCGATCTGCCCGCTGGCGGGCACACCGGACTTCCAGCTGACGGCGCAGTTCACCGACGGGACCGACCCGGACACCTCGCTCGAAGGCGTACGCAAGGTCGTCGCCGCCCGTACGCACCTCACCGCCGACGCGGTGACGGAGGTGCGCTGGGCCTCCGACTTCCGGCCGCGCGCGGCGATGGCGGACCGGTTCCGCGCGGGCCGCGTGTTCCTCGCGGGGGACGCGGCGCACGTGCACTCACCGGCGGGCGGGCAGGGCCTGAACACCAGCGTGCAGGACGCCTACAACCTGGGCTGGAAGCTGGGCGCGGTCCTGCGGGACGGCGCGCCCGCGGAACTCCTCGACACGTACGAGGCCGAGCGCCTGCCCGTCGCCGCGCAGATGCTGGGCCTCTCCACCCGCATCCACCGGGGCGAGGAGCGGCGCGGGGAGGCCACCCGCCAACTCGGCCTCGGCTACCGCGGCAGTTCGCTGGCGGTGGAGACCCGTGCGGGCCTCGCGGAGGAGGCGTTGCGGGCGGGCGACCGCGCGCCGGACGGGCCGTGCGGCGACGCGGGGCGGATCTTCGACGCGTTCAGGGGGCCGCACTTCACGCTGCTCGCGGTCGGCACGGATGCGGAACTGCCCCCACTGGGCGAGGAGTTGGTGCACGTACACCGCATCGACGCCTACGCGCCCTACGGCAAGGGACTCTTCCTGGTGCGGCCTGACGGGTACGTCGGGTGGGCGGGCGAGGACGCGACGGGCCTGAGGGAGTACTTGGAGAAAGTCGGCCGCGACAGTTGACCTCAATAAAGCTTGAGGTTCTACGTTCTGGGCATGGACACTTTCACGTACTCACACAGCGACGAAGAGCTCATCAACCAGCCCATCGGTTACTGGGCATCGGCCGCGGGCGACGCCGTCGTCCACCACATCCGCACCATGCTCGCCGAGTTCGGCCTCACCCAGCCCCAGTGGTGGATCCTGAACCAGATCGTCGCCGATGACGGCCGTGACAAGGACGCCGTGGTGGGCACCCTGCGCGGCTACCTGAACGTGGGCGACGGCTCCCTGCACCACGACATCAGCGCACTGCACGACCGCGCCCTGCTCACCGAGGGCGCCGACGGCCGCCTCCGCCTCACCGAAGAGGGCCGCAGGCTCCGGGAGAACGCCGCCGCGTACCAGCAGAAGACCCGTGCGGAGATCCACGAGGGCATCCCGGACGAGGACTACGTCCGCACTCTCAAGGTCCTCCAGCGCATGATCCACAACGTGGGCGGCACGGCCTGGCACCACTGAGGCCGGACGTCGGCCTCAGCAGTCACCCACTGGCGAGCGACAGCTTCGCCGCGAATCCGAGGAACAGCGCGCCCGCCGCCGAAGTGGCTCCAGCCGAGAGCCGCTTGCGGCGGCGGAAGGCGGCCGACAGCTTGGTGCCGCTGAATATCAGGGCCGTGAGATAGAGGAAGCTCGCCACCTGCGCGAAGGCCCCCAGCACCAGGAAGGAGAGCGCCGGGTAGGCGTAGCCCGGATCGACGAACTGAACGAAGAAGGCGATGAAGAAGAGGATGGCCTTCGGGTTCAGCAGGCTGATCACCAGGGCCCTGCGGAACGGCCGCTCGGCGGCACCTTCTTGGGCCTGCGCGCCCGCCTCGGACACCGGCTGCCGCCGCTCCCGCCACAGCGCCCAGGCCGCGCGCATCATCCCGATCGCGAGCCAGGTCAGATAGCCGGCACCGGCGTACTTCACGATCCCGAAGAGCACGGCGTTGGCCTGAAGGAGCGAGGCCACACCCGCCGCGGACAGCGTCATCAGGACGGCGTCACCGCACCAGACGCCCGCGGCGGCGGTATAGCCGGTGCGTACGCCGCGGCGCGCGGCGACGGAGAGCACGTACAGCGAGTTCGGCCCCGGCAGCAGAATGATCAGGGCGAGGCCCGCGAGATAGGTCGGAAGATTGGTGACACCCAGCATGGGGCGGAGTGTCGCATGGGCGTACGACATGAGGGATCAGGTGTCCGCACATCGGACACCGCGACCTCTCGTGACGTGGGTCGTGCGCCAGAAGACCGTCGAGCGTCAGTCGTACGTCAGAAGACGTCCGACGGCTCGTACGCCCCCCACACCTCCCGCAGCGCGTCGCACACCTCGCCCACTGTCGCCCGCGCCCGCAGCGCGTCCTTCATCGGGTGGAGGACGTTGGCCTCGCCCTTCGCCGCCTCCTGGAGCGAGGAGAGCGCCGCGTCCACCGCCGCCTGGTCCCGCTCCGCCCGCAGCTTCGCGAGGCGGGCCGCCTGCTGGGCCTCGATGGCGGGGTCGACGCGGAGTGGCTCGTAGGGCTCCTCCGCGTCCAGCTGGAAGCGGTTGACGCCGACCACGACGCGCTCGCCGGAGTCGGTCTCCTGCGCGACGCGGTAGGCGCTGCGCTCGATCTCGCCCTTCTGGAAGCCGTTCTCGATGGCGGCCACCGCGCCGCCCATGTCCTCGACGCGCTCCATGAGTTCGAGGGCCGCGGCCTCCACGTCGTCCGTCATCTTCTCGACGACGTACGACCCGGCGAACGGGTCGACCGTGGCGGTCACGTCCGTCTCGTACGCCAGGACCTGCTGGGTGCGCAGGGCCAGGCGCGCGCTCTTGTCGGTCGGAAGGGCGATCGCCTCGTCGAAGGAGTTCGTGTGCAGGGACTGGGTGCCGCCGAGGACCGCGCCAAGGCCCTGGACCGCGACCCGGACGAGGTTCACCTCGGGCTGCTGGGCGGTGAGCTGGACCCCGGCGGTCTGGGTGTGGAAGCGCAGCATCAGGGATTTCGGGTTCTTCGCACCGAATTCCTCGCGCATCACGCGGGCCCAGATGCGGCGTGCGGCGCGGAACTTGGCGACTTCCTCCAGGAGCGTCGTACGCGCCACGAAGAAGAAGGACAGGCGGGGCGCGAAGTCGTCCACGTCCATGCCCGCGGCGACCGCCGTACGGACGTACTCGATCCCGTCGGCGAGGGTGAAGGCGATCTCCTGCGCGGGCGTCGCGCCCGCCTCGGCCATGTGATAGCCGGAGATGGAGATGGTGTTCCAGCGCGGGATCTCGGCCCGGCAGTACTTGAAGATGTCCGCGACCAGGCGCAGCGACGGCTTGGGCGGGAAGATGTACGTGCCGCGGGCGATGTACTCCTTCAGGATGTCGTTCTGGATCGTGCCCGTCAGAGCACCCGGGTCAACTCCCTGCTCCTCGGCGATAAGTTGGTACATCAGGAGCAGCAGCGCGGCCGGGGCGTTGATCGTCATCGATGTCGACACCTTGTCCAGCGGGATGCCGCCGAACAGGATCCGCATGTCGTCGATCGAGTCGATCGCGACCCCCACCTTGCCGACCTCGCCCGAGGCGATCGCGGCGTCCGAGTCGTGGCCCATCTGCGTCGGCAGGTCGAAGGCGACCGACAGGCCCGTCGTGCCGTTCTCGATGAGCTGCTTGTAGCGGGCGTTCGACTCGACGGCCGTACCGAAGCCGGCGTACTGGCGCATCGTCCAGGGGCGGCCGGTGTACATCGACGGGTAGACGCCGCGCGTGTACGGATACGCGCCGGGGGCGCCCAGCTGCGTCGCGGGATCCCAGCCGTCGAGGGCCTCGGGGCCGTACACGGGCTCGAACGGCAGTCCGGACTCCGACTCACGCGCCATCGCTGTGTGCCTCCTGCCAGAGATCCTTCGTTACTTCTCCGGTATAGCGGTCATCCACCAGCATGCGGCAACGTTCAGGAGTGGTCACTCGCTGGGAACACTCTCGGTGAGTCTGTCGATCGGTAGAGCGATGACGGGGGTCATTGTGCGCAAAGGTGCGATAGCCGTGGGGGCCGTGGTGACGGTCGCTCTGGTGACCGGCTGCAAGGCGCAGGCCGTCGACTCGGACGGCAAGGCGCAGCCGGTCCGGATCTCTCCCACGAAGACGGACGCGGGCGGCGGCCAGAACGGGCCGTCCGAGAAACCGGGACCGGAGCGGGCCTCGACCCCGAAACCGCCCCCGAAGGCCCCGCCGAAGACCCTGATGGCCCCGGGACAGCGCGGTGACCAGGTGCGGGAGCTGCAGGCCAGACTCCGCGCGGTCGAGTGGCTCTACGAGGACCCGACGGGCACGTACGGCTCCGCCACGACCACCGCGATCAGGGGATTCCAGGAGAAGCGCGGGCTGCCCGTCACGGGCACGACCGACACGGTCACCTGGCAGAGGCTGCTCGCCATGACGCACAAGCCCACGAAGTACGAGCTCTACTCCGGCGGCGGCATCCCGGCGTCGAAGCCCGTCAAGGCCTGTCTGACCGGTCGCGTCCTGTGCATCAGCAAGGAGAGCCGCACGCTGACCTGGATGATCGACGGCAGGACCGTCTCGACGATGGACGTCCGCTTCGGCTCGCAGGGCACGCCCACCCGCGAGGGGACGTTCACCGTCTACTGGAAGTCCCGCCACCACGTCTCGACGCTGTACGACTCGTCCATGCCGTACGCGTTGTTCTTCAGCGGCGGCCAGGCCGTGCACTACTCGACGGACTTCGCGGCGACCGGCTACAACGGCGCTTCGCACGGCTGTGTGAACGTACGGGACGAACGGAAGATCGCGAGCCTGTACGCGCAGGTGAGGAAGGGCGACAAGGTCGTCGTCTACAAGTGATTGATCAGCCTCTTCAGGCGATTGATCAGGAGGTGATTAATCAGCGTGGGCGGGATCGGGGGAACGTCTCCCGCCCACGCTGGTGGCACTGAGCCAAAGGTACGGGGGGAACCCCTGGCTCGTGCGCGGGCCGATGACCAGTCGGCTCACTTCTTACTGCGTCACTGCCTCAAAAAACGTCACACCCGCGCTGACCGGGGTCTTTGAGAGGTCAGAAGCAGGTAAGAGGCAGGTGCGCGCGAGGCAGGTCAGTGGCCGGGCAGTACGGGCTGTGCGCTGTAGGAGGCGGTGGGGGTCGGCGTCGGCCGCGGGAACGGGGGCGCGGCGACCGGCGGGACGGGCTTGCTGCCGCCGTTGCCCCAGTGATAGTTGCCGCCGCCGGATGATCCGGCGCCGTCGCTGTTGTCGCCGTCGCCGCCCTTGTCGCCGTCCCCGCCCTTTTCACCGTCGTCGTCACCGCCGCCGCTGCCCCCGTTGCCACCGCCGTTGTGCTCGCGGTCGCTGCCCGATCCGTCCAGGACACGGCCGCAGAACTCGGTCACCCGCTGGGAGCCCTTGGCCGCCTCCTCAAGGCGGCGCCTCTTCTCGCCCTGGAGTTCTCCGCTGCGGTAGTCGCGGCAGGCGGAGACCACCTTGCGGTACCAGCCCTTCGCCTCGTCCTTGCGCTGGGGATCACCGGAGCCGGGCTGCGTGGTGTCCGCGGGGCCCTCGGACGCGCCCGCGGAGTCCTCGGTCTCCCGCGGCGGGGCGCTGCTGCCGGGCTGGCGCGTCGGGTCCTCGGGGGTGGTGGTCACGTCGTCGGGCTCGATGTCCGGGGTGTTGCTCGCCCCTTCGGACGGGGACGCGAGCGGCTCGGGCGAGGTGACGGAGGACGCGGAGGCCGCGGGGCCCGGCTGGTCCCGGTCGCCGAACGGCGAGGGCAGCACGCCCGAACCGGCCGCGACGGCGACCCCGCCGATCATGCAGCCGGCGAGCACGGCGGCCAGGCCGTAGCGCAGCGGGCGGGCCCAGCGTGCGGGGGGCGGCGTGGCCGAGCGCCCGATACGTACGGTTTCGCCCGCTCCCACGCGCGTAGAAGCCGCCCGGGGGCCGCGGGCCTCCCGGAACGCGGCGAGCGCGGCGGCCTCACCGGGGAGTTCGGCGGAGATGTCGGCGGGTACGACGGATCCCGCGCGATCGTCCGCCGCGAGGGCGGCCAGGGCCTTGGCCAGCCGTGCGGCCTGTTCCTGGGTGTGAGGGTCGGTGCCGTCGATGGACTCACCGCTCAGCAAACGCTCCGCCGCGTCGCGGTCCAGCCACCTGTAGTCCTCGTCGGCCATCACATGTCCTTCTGCGCCCGCGAACGCGAATGCGTCACACCGGCGGGTGTCACCGCGTGCCCGCGCCGCTCCCTCTGCGGCGGTACGGCATCCAGCGCGCCCTCGCTCGGCGGGCCCTCCGCGCCGAGCAGTTCGGCGAGCCGCTTCAGGCCGCGGTGGGCGGCGGTGCGGACCGCCCCGGGGCGCTTGCCGAGGGTCTGGGCGGCGCTCTTGGCGTCGAGGCCGACGACGACCCGGAGCACGACCGCTTCCGCCTGGTCCTGCGGGAGCTGGGCTATCAGGGCGAGGGCGTCGCCGGTGGCGAGGGACTCCATCGCCTCGCCTGCGGTGTCCGCCTCGCCGGGCTTTCCGGTCAGCTCGGTCTCGTCGCCGCCTATCGCCGGGCGGCGGCCCCGCATGCGTATGTGGTCGAGGGCACGGTTGCGCGCTATGCGTGCGGCCCAGCCGCGGAACCGGTCCGCGTCGCCGCTGAACCGGTCGATGTCACGGGCTATCTGCAGCCAGGCCTCGGACGCGACGTCCTCGGCGTCCGGATCTCCGACCAGCGTCCGTACGTAGCCGAGCAGCCGCGGGTGCACGGCGCGGTACACAGTCCGGAACGCGGTCTCGTCCCCGTCCTGCGCCGCAAGCACCGCGGCGGTCAGTTCCGCGTCGTCCCCCAGCACAACTTCTCCCTATGCGCCTACACCGGTTGCGGTCCTGCCCCCGCAGCCTGGCGCGAAGCAGCACGCTACGGGCTGAAGTGGGCTCACGTCCATGTTTGGTACAACGTGCAACTAGCGCGTGACAGTACGCGGTGTGACAGAAAACGCACGCGCGGCGCTGAAGGGAGTACGGGCCGCGTGCGGTCCGTCCGCGTGACGGCCGGGGTCTCTCCTGTGGGGGGTGGCGACCCCGGCCGCTCACCTTGGCCGGGGCCTACCGGTGTCTCACTCCGCGGCTCCGCCACTCCTGGCCTTGATCCCGGCCCCCATCAAGCTGAACGTCGCGCAGTTCCCCGCGCCCCCCAAAGGGGCGCGCCCCGTCAGGGGCGCGGGGAACTGCGCGCTCAGCCACGAGGCACGTGCAGACAAAAGGCGACGGGCACGTGCCCCGTCTAGGGGCGCGGGGAACTGCGCGACAAGCCCCCCACGCACGTGCAGACAAACACGGCGGGCGCGCGGGCACTTCAGGGGCGCGGGGAACTGCGCGACAAGCCCCCACGCACGTGCAGGCGAAAAGACCACGCGAGCCCCCCCCCTCCCCCGCCCCCCTCAACCGCGCCAATCATCGCCGGGCCGCGTAGGCGGGGGAGACCCGGCAGCCTCGCGGGCCAAGCGAAACGCGGCGAGCGCCCGGCGCTGAGCGTCCACGTCAACACGCTCCGCACGAATGGCCTCCGCCAGGAGCATGGCGAGGCGGGGACCCCCCGCGGCCACCCCAGGCCGCCGGATCACCGAGAGCCCCCCAACTGACGGGCAAGCCGCCGAAGCCCCCGATACGCGGCAGTCCGTACCGCCCCGGGCCGCTTCCCAAGCACCCGCGCCGCCGCCCCCGCGTCAAGCCCGACCACGACCCGCAGCAGCACCGCCTCCGCCTGGTCCCGCGGCAGCCCGGCGATCAGCGCGAGCGCCTCCCCCGTGGAGATCGACTCCAGCGCCTGCTCCGAGGTGCTGAGCGGTCCGGGGAGATCGAGCATGTCCTGGTCGAGGGCGGACGGACGCGGCCTGACCTTCTGGCGCCGCAGAAAATCAAGGGCCCGGTGGCGCGCGATGGTCGCCGTCCAGCCGCGAAAGCCCGCGCCGTCACCGCGGAACCGCCCCAGATCACGGGCGATCTCCAGCCAGGCCTCGGCCGCGATGTCCTCCGCGGTCTCCCCGTCGTGACCGACCAGACCCCGCAGATAGCCGACGAGCCCCGGCTGCACCAGGCGGTACGCGACCGCGAAGGCCGCCTCGTCACCCTCCTGCGCCCGCGCGACCGCGGCGCCGAGCTCCTCGTCCCGCGCCCGTGCGCGACGGGGTTCCCCTCCTCGACCCACGCTTTCCCATCCGTACCGACGCGACACAGCTCACCGTGTCCGTGCCCCCACGCTGAGCTGCGCCAGAGCGGACAGAAATGTCACAGGTGATGGTCACGGATGCGGACGGCGTCTCAGACCTCGAACAGCGAGCCGCCGCCCGTGCCCATGCCGAGCGCTTCCATGTCGAGGACCAGGGAGGGGTCGGGGGTCTGCGCGGCAACGGGCTTGTCGTAGTCGGACATCCGCATCTCCATCAGCTCTTCGCCACGCTCCTGCGTCATGCCGACGAAGTACGGCTTGTCGCCCGTCGCCAGATAGGCCGTCATGTCGTCCCCGCCGTCCGTCGCGGTGAGCGGGGTGACCTTCTCGCCGTGCCACTGCCTGTCCGGCAGCGCGCGGGCGCCCTCCATGTCGGCGTTCGACCCCGAGCCGCCGAGCTGGCCGAGCATCTTGTCGAGGTCGCACATCTTCGTCGGCGACCCCGCGCCCGCGGTCGCGCCCTTCTTCGGCAGCTTCATGTACTTGCCGCGGGCGAGGTCCGTCCGCTCCCTGGCCGTGGCCGCGATCCGCGGGCCCCGCTCCACCGCGGCGTCACGGATCGCGTCGAGCGATGCGTCCGAGAACCGTACGTACGCCTCGCCACCGCCGATCATGACCAACTCGCCCTGCTGCATGGGCCCCGAGTCGAAGGTGCCCGTGCAGTTGTTCCGGCGGTCCATGTGCACGGAGACCTCTTGGCGGCCCTTGGGGGTGGTCATCTCGACCCCGATGCGCACGGAGTCGGCGTTCTTGAGCAGCCCCACGGCCTCGCGTGCGAGCCGCCCGCCCCGCACCTCGTCGGCGGGGGCCGACGGCTCCGAAGGCGTCCGCTCGACCAGCCCCTCGTACACCTTCCCCTCCGCACCGCAGGCCGCGAGCGCCCCCATCGCAAGACAGCAGGCAACTCCCCGCACCCACCGGCGTCTCATCCCCACCCCTGAAACCACGGCCCCCACCCACGCTTCTCGTTCATACCTGTCAGGTGACTCAGCGCAATGATCCATCCCCTTGTCACACCCCTGAGGTGCGGGATACGTCACGTCACATTTCACCCGCTCCCGTACAACCGTTTGACCTTGCTGCCAGTCGTACGCACTCGCTTTGGTCAACCGGGACAGCCGGCAATTTCGTTGAGGGGTGGGGCATTTGAGCCCGCGCAAACCGCGCGAAGCAGCGCGAAGCACGCACGCGTACCGACCACTGAGTCTCAAGCGCAGGGCGTGGCTGACGATCGGGGGCGTCGTCCTTGGCGGCGCGGGGGCCGTCACGTACGCGATGGCGGACCCCTCGGACGAGGCCCGGCCCGGCGATGTCTCTCGCGACAAGCGCCCGGTGAGCGTGCACGACATCGCGCTGAAGGCGGACGGCGCCAAGGAGAGGGAGCTGCCGCGCACGTCGACGGAGCAGTTCTCGCTGCTCGGCGTCTCGTGGACGGGCGTGACGAAGGAGCTGGAGGGCACGGCGCAGGTCCGTACCCGCTCCATCGAGAGCGACAAGTGGACCGGTTGGCAGCACCTGGACCTGGAGCTGCACCTGCCCGAGAAGGCCGAGGCGGGCATGCGTGCCGCGTCCGAGCCGCTTTGGGTCGGCCCCTCGGACGGCGTCGAGGTGCGCGTTGTCGCGGCGGACGGCACCGCGAGTGCCGCGCTGCCCAAGGGACTTGAGGTCAACCTCGTGGACCCGGGCGTGACGTCCAAGGAGGCGAACAACCCGGCGCTCGACGGTTCGGCGATGGCACCGGTGGCGTTCGCGGCGCCCGTGGCCGACGAGACGACGGTGCCGCCCGACCCGGGCACGGGCGGCGGTTCCGGTTCGCCCGAACCGACGGAGGCCCCCACGGACGCCCCGACGTCACCGGCCCCCACCGCTTCGGATCCGGGCACCGAGCCGCCCGCGTCACCGACCCCTTCGGGCTCGGCGTCCCCCGACCCGGAGCCCGAGCCCACGGTGCCGCCGGCCCCGGCCTCCACGGTCACCAAGCCGCCCATGATCAGCAGGGCGGGATGGGGCGCGGACGAGTCGCAGGTCGAGGACCCGCCGGAGTACATCGAGAAGGTCAAGGCGGTCTTCGTCCACCACACGGTCGGCACGAACGACTACAGCTGCGCCCAGTCGGCGTCCCTGGTCCGCGGCCTCATGGCGTACCACGTGGAGACCGAGGGCTGGAACGACCTCGGCTACAACTTCCTCGTGGACAAGTGCGGCCAGGTCTTCGAGGGCCGCGGCGGCGGCACCGATCTGCCGGTGCGCGGCGCGCACACCTTCGGCTTCAACGGTGAGTCCGCAGGTATCGCAGTCCTCGGTGACTTCGAGGGCAACGAGAATCCGGCCCCGGGCGAGACGTACAAGAAGGCGGGCAAGCCGACCCGCGCCGCCCTTGAGTCTGTCTCCCGCGTCGCGGCCTGGAAGCTCGGCCAGTACGGAGGCAACCCGTCCGCCAAGGTCACGCTGACGGCGGCCGACGACACGGGCGTGTGGAAGAAGGGCGACACCCCCTCGCTCAACACGGTCTCGGGCCACCGGGACGGCTTCGCGACTCTCTGCCCCGGCAAGAACCTGTACTCCAAGCTCGGCGAGATCCGCCGTCACGCGGCGAGCGCAGGCCGAAACTCGGCGATCCCCACCTCCGACTTCAACAGGGACGGCATCACGGACCTGGTGGCGGGCACGCCCAAGGCATCGGGCGGCGTGGGCAGCCTGACGATCGTCCCGGGCGGCCTCGACGGCCCGGTGGCCGGCTCCAAGAAGACCCTCACTCAGTCGAGCCCCGGCGTCCCCGGCGCCTCCGAGGCGGGCGACAACTGGGCCGCGGCCACGGCGTGGGGCGACATCAACGGCGACGGCCACGCGGACCTGGCGATCGGCGCCCCCGGCGAGGACGACACCACGAACAAGGACCGTGGCGCGGTCACGATCCTCTACGGCCCCGCCTTCGACACCGGCACGGACATGCAGCTGGCGGACGACTTCCACTACCCGGGTGCCAAGTTCGGCTCGGCCGTGGCGGTCGGCGACTTCAATGCCGACGGCAAGGCGGACGTCTTCTCGGCGTCCACCGGCACGGGCGGCACGTGGGCGGCCCGCTTCAAGGCGGGCAGCGAGGTGGGCGGCACCCTCACCTCGGGCGACACGGCCATCGCGTACGCCGACGCCGCGTCCGGCGACTTCAACCGTGACGGACACGCGGACGTGGCTCTGACTTACCGCGACCAGGCCGGCATCGGCAAGGTCCAGTGGTTCAAGGGCACGAAGTCGGGCCTGAGCAGGGTCGGTTCACTCTCGGTCAAGGGCGGCCGCTCCCTCGCCGTAGGCGACGTGAACGGCAACGGTTACGACGACTTGGTGATCGGCCAGCCGTACACGGCGGAGTCCGGCGCCCACGCGGGCGGCCAGGTGACGGTGGTCCCCGGCACATCAACAGGCTTCACGACCACGGGCCTCAAGACGATCCACCAGGGCACGGCGGGCGTCCCCGGAGCGGCGGAGTCGGGCGACGCGATGGGCTGGTCGGTCTCGGCGGGCGACTTCAACCTGGACGGTTACGCGGACGTCCTGACGGGCGCGCCGAACGAGGACATCACGCGGTCCGGCTCGGCGAAGAAGGACGCAGGCACATCCCTCCTCCTGAAGGGCACGTCATCGGGCCTGACGGGCACGGGTGCGCAGGCGTTCTCCCAGGACACGGAGGGCATCACGGGCTCCACGGAGTCGGCGGACCGCCTGGGCTCGTCGGTGGTCCTGACCGACCTCTCGGGCTACGGCCGCGCCGACCTCGCCATCGGCGTGGACGGCGAGGACGAGGGCAACGGCACGCTCCTCCAACTGGACACGGGCGCGTCAGGCGTCTCGACATCGAGCGGGCTGTACTACGGCCGCACCCAACTGGGCACTCCGACGGGGGCACACCTGGGCCAGGTGCTGACGCCGTAACCGCGTCCCGCCGCCCTACGCGCCGTGCCGCTCTCCGAGGTCGAGGGGAGCGGCACGGCGCTCGGCGTATACCGGCCCAGGAACGACGCGCCGCCGCAGGGCAGCAGGGCAGCAGGGCAGCAGGGCAGCACAAAAGTCCCATGCCGCCCCGCATCGGAGCAGTTCACCGGGCCTGTTGACGGGATTTTCCTGCAATCCGCTACTTACACCACGGGGATGATGCACGCCTCCAGGGGCGCAGACGGCAGTCCTGCACCGGGCGCCGAAGCCGAGACGGTGCTTGCGACCCTCCTCAGCGCCCCCCTCAGCACACCGCTCGTCTCTCCCGCCGCACGGCATACCCGCTCCCAAGGGGACGCCGCCGCGAAGGAGGACACATGGGCTCCGCCTCGTCGGCCAACTGCCGTGCCACCCCTCGCAATCCGCGATAGGTCGCGGCACGCACGGCCCCGGGCCGCTTGCCGAGTACCCGCGCGGCTGCGGTCCCATCGAGCCCCACCACAACCCGCAACAGCACCGCCTCACCCTGGTCCGGCGGAAGTTCGGCCACAAGTCCCAATACGCGCGCGGTGGCCATCGACTCGAGGACCTCTCCGGCGGTGTCATCGGCGGCCGGCAGCGCGAACGCTTCCCATTCCAGGAGGGAGGCGCGCGGTCTGCTCTTCTGACGACGGAGATGGTCAATGGCACGATGCCGCGCGACGGTTGTGGTCCAGCGACGGAAGTCAGCACCGCCCCCGCGAAACCGCCCCAGATCCCGGACGATCTGCAACCACGCCTCAGAAGCCACGTCCTCGGCGTCTTCGCGAACGAGCCCCCGCAGATACCCGAGAAGTCCGGGCTGAACGCACCGATAGACGACCCCGAAGTCCGCCTCGTCCCCGCCCCTGGCACCCCCCAGAGCCCGCGTCAACTCCTCATCGCTGGCCGCCGCGCGGCGATGTTCCCCACCCTGCCCCACGCTCTCCTCTTAACCCCGCTGACACTGTTCACCGTGCCCATGCCCCCCGAGAATGCTCTCCGCGCAAGCGGCGATCTATGCCGCGCGCCGAGAGCGCCCCGGAAGGGTGAGATAGAAGGTCTGCAATGACCGCTCCGCAGAATCAGCCGCAGCGTCAAAGCAATTGACGACCTTCCCCAAGGGATTCCACACCCTCCCGTCCGGCATCCGTACACCCACAGAATGTCCAAAGTAGAGGCGCTGGCTCTCGTCGAAATCGACCCAGACGGCACCGGCGCGGCGCACCAACACCTCCCCGACATAGGCGCCGAGACCGAAGAGTGCACCGGCAACCTCATCTCGTCCGCGCCCGCCCTTGCGCAGCCCTTCGATGAGGAAGTCGACGACGCGGAGGCTCGCGACGGAGTAATCGAGCGGCAGCCGATTCCGCACGGTCACCCGCGCCACGAACTCCCGGGCCTGCCCCCGCATCTCCCCCACTCTCGGCAGCGGTCTTCCTTCACCGTCCATGACTCCCACCCCTTCGACTCGGCGATCGAGAGAGCACGTGACGCACCCTCCCCTCACCAAGCGAAAATCCCCGCACAACTGTGACGGCTCCGAGCGTGCCCCTTCTCACAGAATCACTGCCGGGTTCCGTACAACCATCAACCCGAGCCAGGCGTCTAGCACTTCTCATGGGCGCCTGAAACAGCGAGGGCGGAGACACAGGTCTCCGCCCTCGCTCCCGAGGTGGCTAGTCCCCGGGGTCATTGCTCCGGGGAATCATTCATCCCAGGGATCGATGTCCTCCGCCCACAGTCTCTGCAATTCGTCCTCGGGAATGATCCTGGCGATCTGCTTCCCGGCAATCGACTTCGCACCCGGAGGGCACGGATCGACAAGCCCCTCGATCAGGTCGGCCAAGAACTGGACCATGCCGCATGCGAATCTGGTCCACTGCCCATCATCGTTGTTCCAGACGACGACCGGCCATTCGTCGGGTGTGCCCGACGCCGCGTCCCAGCACAGGATGTCCGCACTGTCGGATACCCCCCAGGCGACGAGCATGGGCTCCGCCGCGGGCGCGAAAAGCCTCTTGGGTTCCTTGCCCCAGGTGAGGCGGGCCGTCCTCGACTCCGATGACATGCCATCACCCGGTCTCTCGTCCCAGGCCTCGGGCCCCATGAGGGACAGGCAGTCCTCGATCGTCCCTGGCCCATAGAGGTCCATGAAGCCGACGTAATCGGCGGGGAATCGGCTGCCCCACGACTCGGCGACGCCATCCCATGCCACG
The DNA here is from genome assembly GCF_055577715.1 of Streptomyces sp. NPDC033177. Taxonomy (NCBI): domain Bacteria; kingdom Bacillati; phylum Actinomycetota; class Actinomycetes; order Kitasatosporales; family Streptomycetaceae; genus Streptomyces; species Streptomyces sp. NPDC033177. Next base: position 227,201 of record NZ_JBVIPS010000005.1, read on the forward strand.
CGTGAAGGAGCGTCGGGCGGCGGCAGTAGAGAGGTAAGTCTTCTCAGCTCGGTCAGCATCCGTTCTCCTCGCATCGGCGGCATATGCCTGCGTCGAGCAACCTAGGCGGCGACATGCGGGCCGTCAACGCATTCCTCCTATCGGCACGGGCTGCGCGGACTTGGGATCTTGAAAAGTCCCAAGGTTCCTGCCGTTGGTGAACTCGTTCCTGACAAACTCATTGATCCGCAGCCCCGGACTCCCGTCGGCGTATGTCCCGATGGCGGTGATCCGGAATCCCGTCGCCACTGTGCGATTTCCCTTGTAGCGCGGAGTGACCTGATAGTAGACCGACTGATCGGATTCCACTGCGCTCTTGACCTGCGTCTCGTAGTTCCGCATGTTGTTCTCACCCTGCGTGGAGCCATCCTGATAGGTGTTGGCCCCTCTGGAACAGGTGGCAAGATTCCTCAAATCGCTGCCGCTGCCGCCCAGTTCGTTGGCGAGCAAATGACAGGCATTGACGTTTCTGGACGGGTTGAGGCCAAAGAATCTCGCTGTCCGGCCAGCCCACCTGTATCCGGGCGGTGCGACCTTCTTGGTATCGGTCGACGAGCCTTCGTTGCTGTCCAAGTAATCCTGTGTCAGGCAGGCCTCCATCCCCGTCGCCCGATTGCCGTTGGCGGGGTCAGTGGCACCGAAGTTGTCCCAGCCAGCCCCCGCGCCACAGTCACCAGATCCCCTCCGGGACTTCTTGCCGCCCCCCTTGCCGCCTCTTGTGGCGGCCTCGACCGCCTTCTCGATGGCCTTGTCCAGGGGATTGTCGAATCCGAAGAGCCAACTGGCTCCCTGAATCGCACCGCCCACCGGGTTCCGTTTCGCAACGGTCTTCGCGCCCCCGGTCAGGACACCCTTCATGTGACTCTGTATGCCACTGAGAAACCGGCTGACGCCCGGAATGGGGATATGCCCATCCAGCTCGACGTTCCCGATGGGATTTCCCCCACCGAAGGCATACCGGTTCCCAGTCATCGGGTCGCTTCCGAGCCCCATGTCCGAGAGAGCCCCGTTGTACATATCCCGAGTCGTGAACCGATTGAGCCCCGGACTGTAATCCCGGAACCCCATGTCATACGTCGCCGAAGCCGCGTCCCACCGCTTCGAGTTGAAGCGGTACGGGTTGTACGCGTCCTTCGTGGGGTTGCCCGCCTCCGGCTTGTCGATGCCCGTGAAGTCCGCGGAATCGTCCGACCCGTACGCTGAATACCCGTATGTCGCCTTCGTGTTGCCGTCCTTGTCGGTCAGCGTCTCGACGTCCGTGTGGCTGTTGTAGCCGTAGTACGAGGACTCCCCCGCCGAACCGTCCGCCGCGTGCTTCATCTGCGAGAGGCGGTCGCCCCACGGCCCGTACTGGTACGACTTCGTCAGCTTTCCTGCGACCTCCTCGCCGAGGACCTCGCCCGACATGCCGAGGTAGGTGTAGTCCGTCGACTTGCCGCCCGCGTCCGTCCGTGAGGACGTGCGGTCCAGCGGGTCGTACGCGTACTTCGTCGTCTTCAAGGCGCCCGTCGACGCGTCCGCCTTCTCGTGCTGCTTCACGCGGTCGAAGCCGTCGTACGCGTTGCGCTCGATGACCTTGCCACCCGCCGTCACCGCGTCCTGGCGGCCAAAGGCGTCGTACGTGTGCGAGGCCGACACGCCGCCCGTCGTCGTCTTCAGGAGACGGTTGCGGTCGTAGCCGAACGTCGTCGTCTTGCCCTTGACCGTCTGCGAGATGACGTTCGCGTTGTCGTCGTGGACGTACGTCTCGGTGCCTGCCCCGTTGCCCGTACGCGTCGACTTCGCGAGGCGGTCCGCCGGATCGTAGGTGTAGGCCGTCGTCGACGACAGATACTTCGCGTGGTCGTCGGCGTTCATCTTCTTCGCCACGTCCTGCGCCTTGTTGCCGTTGGCGTCATAGGCGTAGGTGTGCGAGGAGACGAGCGTCGTGCCGTCCGGCTTCTTCTCCGTCTGGGACTTGAGCGCACCGTCCAGGTAGTAGACGTAGTCGACCTTGTTCTTGTTGGCCTTGGTCTCCGTCTTCCGCTCGCCCCGGTAGGTGTAGTCGTACGACGTCACCTTCGGGGAGGCATCCGACGCGGACTTGCCCACCGTCGCCGTCTTGACCAGTTCGCGCAGGTCATAGGTGTACTTGGCGTACTGATCCGGGTGCTTGAGGGTCTCCGGCTGGCCGTTCGCGTCGTACGTGTAGGAGGTGGTCTTCTTCTCCTGGCCGGCCAGGGCCTCCGCCACCTTCTCGACCTGGTTCAGGCCGGTGTACGACATCGTGTAGGCGTCGACCTTCGTGCCGGTCGACGTGTCGTCGATCGACGTGAGGTTGCCGTTGACGTCGTACGCGTACGCGAAGCGCTTGCGCTCCGTGTCCGCTGCCTTCTCCGCCGAGTTGTCGCGGACCAGCTTCACCGTGTCCGCGGCCGCCTTCAGGTCGGCGTTCTCGCCCTTCTTGTAGGTGGTGGCGGTGCCGAGCTTCGTCCACTTCCCCAACTGCTCGGACTGCTCGTACGCCGTGTACTTGCCCGCCTTCCCGACGTTCAGCTTCCAGGTGTGCGGGGATGCCTTCGTTCCCTTGCCCGCGCGGGCTTGGGACTCGTACGCCACCAACTCGTTGGCGCCCACCGGAATGCCGTCGTCATCGCGCGACTTGAGCTTCCCGTCCGGGTAGTGGCCCCACCGCATGGTCCGGCTCGTCGAGCCGCCCGCCGACGTCAGCTGACGCGCCGACTGCTGGCCCAGGGCGTTGTAGTCGTACGTCGTGCGGATGTCCCACACGTCCTGCGACGTCTTCACCCAGCCGTTGTCGTAGTAGCCGTACGTGGTGTCGTTGCGCGTCGTCTCGCCCTCCGAGGGCGGCATCGACGTCTTCTGCACCCGGCCCACGGCGTCGTACGTCGTCTCCGACCAGACCTTCTTGTTGTAGCGCGGGTCCTTCGGGTCGTACGGCTGGATCTGCCGCGAGGGACGGTTCAAGGGGTCGTACGTCGTCTCGGCGACGAAATCGTCGGGCTGGTCCTCCGTTGCCACGCCTCTCGGCGTGAAGACCTTGATCTGGTTGCCGACCTCGTCGTAGCCGAACTTCGTCGTACGGACCGTCGCGCCCTCGTGCGGAGCCTCCAGCACCGCGAGCTTGCCGCGCTCGTCGTAGTGGTTCTTGGTGGTGTTCTCCTCGGCGTCCGTCGTCGAGACGACCAGGGAGTCCTTGTCGTACGACTGCTTGACCGTGCGGCCCGCGGCGTCCGCGACGGCCACGACACGGTGGTTCATGTCGTAGTCGGTCTTGGTCGTGTAGTCGTCCGGGTCGGCCGTCGCGTTCTTCTTGGGGTCGATGACGCGAACCGGGTTGCCGACTCCGTCGTAGAGGTAACTGACCTTGTCCTTCTTGGCGTTCACCACCGACGTGAGCTGGTAGATCTCGTCGTAGTTGTTCGTCGTGACGTAGTCGTCGGGGGTGGAAGGTGTTGCAGTGCCCTTCGGCTCCGTCATCGTCTTCAGGTTGCCTACGCTGTCGTACGTGTACGCCGTCTTCCGCTCACCGGACGTGTCCGTGTCCTTCGGCGCGGTGGCCGTCAGGACCTGGTCCGCGTCGTCGTAACTCGCCGTGGACACTGCTCCGTTCGGCGCCGTTGACTTGGTTACGTTGTCGTTGGTGTCGTAGTCCGGCGCCGGAGTCGTGATGAACACGCCCGCCGCCTGGTCCTTCGGTGTCTTCGACACCAGCGGGCGGCCGAACGCGTCGTACGTCTGGGTCGTCTTCTTGCCCAGCGCGTCGACGACCTCGGTCACCTGGCCGCGAGCGTCGTACTCCGTCGTCGAGATCTTCGCCAGTGCGTCCGTCGTGGTGCGCGGGTAGCCCGCCGCGACGAAGTCCTTGTACGCCGTCGGGTTGCCGTTGGCATCCGTCGCCCGTGTCAACTGGCCGTAGGCGTCGTACTCGTACGACGTCGTGTAGTCGTCCTCATCGGATGAGGCGACACCCTTCGGGTCCGTGACCGTTTTCAGGTTGCCCCTCGCGTCATGGCCGAACTGCCAGACACGGTTCTCCGCCGAGGTCTTTTTGATCAGATCGACCGAGTAGCCGTCCGCGCGGGTCTTGTACTCGTAGCGGACCGAGTGGGTCGGCGACTTGTCCGGCGCGCAGTCGGCCGCCGGGGGGACGCCGCCCTTGTTCTCCTCCGCCGAGCGTTCCCAGAGCGGGTAGCCGGTTTTTTCGTCGTAGCAGTACGCCGTCTTCGCGCCGTTGTTCTCTTCCAGGAGCGTTACGTTGTGGTCGGCGTCCCACGTCATCTTGGTCTTCTCGGACTTGGCGTTGGTGACCTGGACCGGGCGGTCCTGCGCGTCCGTCGTGTACGTGGTCGTGTGCTTCTCGGCGTCGGTGACAGTGGTCTCGGTGCCGTTGTCCGCCGTCGACTTGTACCCGAAGCCGGTCGTCGCGCGCATCCGGTCCGTGATCGTCTTGGTCGACGACATCGAATCGGGGCCCTCGGCGTACTCGACGCCCGTCCCGTGACCACGGGGGTCCGTGACCTTGGTCAGCTTGGTGTTCTTGTTGCCCTGCGTGGTGTCGTACGAGAAGGAGAAGACCTTGGGCTGCGCCGCGCCCTCGCCGTCCGTGAGGCGGCCGAGGTGGCCCTTCTCCGTGTAGAGGAAGGAGAGCTTGCGCCCCGAGATGTCCGTCAGGGACTTCACGTGGTCGTAGATCTTCGGATTCCACAGGTCGGTGCCGGTGGCCTTCTCGCCCTTGTCGTCGATGTAGTCGTACGTCGCGTCGCCGGCCCCGTAGTAGTCGAGCTTCAGGGAGCTGCGGCCCGCCGGGTCCTTGATCTCCTTGAGGAACTTCACCCAGCGGTTGCCGGAGTCGCGCAGCTCGTAGACGTACGTCTGTGTGTTGCCGTTCTTGTCGATGACGGCGGTGAGGTAGCCGTCGCAGCCGATCACGAAACGGGTGCCGTCGGGTCGTGTCAGCGTCCAGGCGTCGGGGATCTCGGGGCTGCTGCCCGTCTGGCACACCTTGGCGACATCGGGCTTGGCGCTGAGCCGGTAGCGGTAGCCCTCCGACGGCTTCCAGCTGCCGTCCCCCTGCTTGCGGAACAGGTGCTGCGTGCCGTCGCCGTCGATGACGTACGCCTCGCCCGGGTCCGCGTCCGGGTGGAAGTCAAGCATCGAGCCGAGCCGCAGGGGCCCTGCCGCCTGCGCCGACCAGCCGTGGCCGAGTTGGCTGTCGGAGGTGTCCTGCGCGTTGTAGGTGAAGCGCGCGAAGGTGTTGATGCCGCGGCCGGGGTTGGTGAAGGCGTTGTACGACCATGTCGCGTTGCCCGAGCCGAGGTCGTTCATCAGGGTCGAACCCGCGCCGGTGTTCTTGCCCGTGTACGCGTGGTGCTTCTCCATGCCCACGCGGTCGGCCGTCGGGTCCTCGACGGCGGTGGTCTGCTCAAGGCCGCCGATGCCCGGCTTCTGGGAGAGCCAGCTGCCGTCGGTCTTGTTGCGGATGTCCCAGGTGAGCGTGTAGCCGGAGCGGCGGTTGCCGTCGGCCGTGTACGGGGACTTGACCGTCGCCTTGACGGTGTCGGTGGCGCCGGGGGCGAGGGCCGGGATGTCGGCCTTCAGCTGGTTGTCCGCCGAGGTGGCGTCCGTGCCGTCCGGCAGGGACCACTTGTACGACAGCTCGCGCTCGCCCGCCGGCCATGCCGTCGTCGTGGTGTTGGTGACCGTGACGTCCACCGGATAGGTGTTGTTCTCGGACATGCGGGTGGGCGTGTCCGGTGCGTAGTACGTGTCCCAGGGGGTGGGTTCGGCGGTGATGACGCTGAGTCGGGGACGCTGCGCCGCGTGGGGTGCCTCGCTCGACGGGAAGCGCGTGGGGTTGTGCCGCTGGGGCGCCGTCTCCATCGACGGGGCCGGCTCGTCGGCGGCGCTCAGCAGGACGCCCTTGTTGCTGCTCGGGCGCTTCGCCCACTGACGGGCGAGCGAGGTGACGTCCCAGGCGTACGCCCCGTCCTGGCCGGCAGCGTCGGAGACAGCCGCCGACGCGTCACCGCCGTCCACGCGCCACGGGGTCTTGGCTCCCGCCTTCTTCCAGGTGGCGGACTTCTCGGTGAACTCGCGTTTCAGCGGGCTGAGTTCGATGAGGGACCCCTTGGCCACGCTGCCTGCCGCCCGCAGACGCAGCTCGGCCTGGAGAACGGTCGCCTTCTTGGGTATCCGGGAGGTCGGAAATCTCAGGGCCGCGCGGGTGGTGCCGTACGTGCTGTCGCCTGCTCCGACGCTCAGCCACTTCTGGTCCAGGTTCGCCCCCGGCTCGGCGGAGGACAGCGTGGTGTCCGACTGTCCGGCCCGCAGGATCCGTAAGGTGTGCCCGGCTTTGGGCACGGCGACGCGGCGCACCGGCGAGGCGAGCAGGCGCCCGTCCCTGGTCTCCGCCAGGAGGCGGTAGGAGTAGCGGCGCGCGGTCTCCGTCGCGCTGTCCGCGCGGGTGGGCTCGGCGGTGGTGTCCCGGTAGGAGGTCGCGCCCTTGCCGAGCGGAGCCACGAGGGTGGCGCCGGTCGCCTTGAAGTCGGTGCGGGTGGATCGGTGCAGTTGGTAGCCGACCAGGTCGCCGCCCGCGCCCTTGCCCGGGGTGTACTTCGGCCAGGACAGCTCGGGTCCGGTGCCATGCACCACAGTGGGGGTGTTGAGGGTGGTGCCGTCCGCGCCGTAGGTGATCTTGGGGTCACGGGAGTTGGTGGGGTACTTCCGGGGTGGGGTCCTCGGGATCTTGGGGCCCTTCGACGGGCCCTCGCCCTCGTCCGCCGCGGGCGCGCGCACGGGCGCCGGTCTCTCCTCCGCCTCCGCGAAGGCGGCTTGGGGCAGTCCAGCGCCCACCACCGTCGATGCGACGAGGCCGACCAGCAGCCTTCGATAACTGTTTCTCACCGTGTCGACTACCCTTCCGGAGCCTTCCTTCGTAAATTCGCGCAGCTCACGCGCACGAACAGAAAGAGGGCAGGATCGAGTACCGCTCCAGGAATTCCAGGAGCGGCGCAGAAGCATGGTTCAAGTAGCAGGCGAGAGTTCTACGCAGTTGTTCGACATCGCGTCAACCACTTTGGCATTACGGACAAGTCCGTAATCTGCCAGTGCTGGTGAACGCCCACGAACGTGTTGTATAACCGACCGGATTTAAAGGGCTTCCACTGGCTCGAATCACCTATGGGGTGGGGAAATGAACAGTGAATACGCGACCGTCGGCGAAATATCGAACCGGCGCGTGGTCGTCGTGGGCGTGGCACTGCTCGGCATCTTCTGCACGGCATTCGTAGCGTGGGGCTTCATCGGCGACGAGCCGGAGGAACGCCCGGCCCCCACCGCCTCGGTGACCTACGACATCACCGGCACGGGCGTCGCCGACGTCTCGTATCTGGCACGGAGCACGGAGGGCGAAGCCACAGTCGAGAGGAGTGTCGAACTCCCGTGGCGAAAAACGGTGCGTGTACCGCTCGGCAAGAACCCCGCCGTCAGTATCCAGCTCGGAAAGAAGGGCGGCGAGGCAAGCTGCGCTCTGGCGATCCGGGGCGAACACAGGCAGCGGGCCACCGCGTTCGGCTCTTACGGGCGTGCCACCTGCACCGCCGATTCCTCCGAGTAGGCGCCGAGAAAGTCCTGAACATCGTGAGAAAGCCGGCCTGAAGGAGTCTGAAGAAGCCTGCAGCCTGGAGAGGAAGGCGGGGAGCCCCTCGTGAACCCCTCGCAAGCCCTTCCGCTCAGACCCGGCTCCCCCGCTCCCGCCGTGACACCACGGCCCGCAGGACCCGGCGGCCCTCCGTTGACACGTCCAGCGCCTGCCGCAGGCCACCCGCGCCCGCGCCCCGGTTCGCCAGCAGTTCCAAGATCCGGACCTGGCGCCTCAACTCGGCGGCCACCAGCGGCGACATGCCCTCCGTGCGTCCCGCGCGGCGCGCGCTCAGGGCCGACGAGCGGGCGCCCCCGTCCGGCCCTGTGTCGAGCAACCGGTGGATCTGCAGTGCGGCCACGGAGCAGGCGTCGGCCCACTCGCGGAGTTCGGCCGCGGAACGCCGGGAGGGCATCGCGCCGAGCATGCGGTAGGCGAGGGTGCTCGCCTCGTCGGCTGAGGGGTCCTCCAGGACGTCCGCGCCGCCCAGCGTCACGCGTGCATCGGCGAGCGCCGCGTCCCAGGCGCCGCCTTCCGCGAGGCTCCCCCACAGCGGGCGCAGCACCTCGTCACCGCCACCGAGCAGCGGTACACACCGGTCGAGGCAGGCGAGCCCGCTCGCCGCCAAGCCTCTGTCGTCGGCTTCGGCAATCAGCTCGACCAGACTCGCGCCGCCCATGTCGTACGCCTCCCGTCGGGGACTATGCATGTCCCCTACTGCGTGCGCGCCGTCGGTTACGTCACTGCGGCACCACGCCGAGGCGGTCCAGGAAGCGGAAGAAGAGCTCTTCGGCCGACGGTTCCGCGGCGGCGTTCAGCACGTCGAGCAGCGTGGAGGGTGCCACCGTCCTGCCCGACTCCGCCGCCCAGGTCACCGCACGGTCCGCGGCGTCGCGCGGCTCCAGGAAGTAGTCGTCGAGGCTCAGGCCGTCGTCGCCGAGGTATCCGGCCATCGCCTCGCGGGCCAGGCACGTCGTCCATACGCCGCTCTCCGGGGCCGCCGCCTCGACGACCACGCAGTCGCTGTCCATGACGTATCCGAAGAGGGCGGGCGAACCCGTCTCCAGGGCCAGGGTGTTCATGTTGCCGACGTCGCGCGTGCCGTCGCCGCCGGGCACTTCCCACACCTGCCAGCCGTCGTCCCGCTGGACGAGGAGGCTGAGCTCGTCCCGCACCCCGGCCACCGCCGAGAGCTCCACGAGCGGCCGCTCGCTTCTGCCCACGACGTAATAACCCCAGTAGCCCATGCCCGCGTCTCCCCGTGTACTCGACGTGTACTCGAACCTGCTCACTTGCGCTCGCCGACCGCACTCGCCGGGCTGCGCTCGCCTTTGGGCCGAATACACCACAGACGTAGGCAAGTTCGCCACCAGAAAGCCGAAATGGATCTCGCGGACCCGCGCACCGAGGAAACCCCTCAGGCCGAAGCGTGCCCGCTCATCAGCGGGCCCGACCTCGCCTTCGCGTCCTGCATCCGCGTCAGGCGGCGTACGAACAGGATCGCCATCACGGCGGCGGCGATGTCCAGGACGTCCGCCAGCATCAACCGGGAGACCGCCGCGTCGATCTCGTCGGCCTCCTCCGCACCCCAGTACGCCGTCGACGCCCACCGCCCGACGAGGAGGCTCGCCACCCACAGCGTCCACCAGCCGTTGATCAGCGGGTGCGTGGCGCGGGTCGTGGGGTCGCCGAGAGTCATCGTCCGGTCAAGGGCCGCGGAGCGTTCGCCGCTCGCGTCCCAGATGTCCAGCGCGATCCGCCGGGGGAACCACAGGTTCACGACCGGCACGAACCAGCTGCCCACCGTCCAGCCGCGCGTCTTGCTGTGGATGTGCGGCTCGAACACCTCGGCGTTCACGCGGACGCGATGGAACCAGCAGAGGAAGACGACGCAGGTGGCGACGAGCGCGGCCGTCTGGAGCCAGCCGGAGACGGCGTACAGGGTGTCGGCCCGCTCTGCCTCACGCACCAGATCCGGTCCGTAGCCCGCCATGTACCGCGCACTGAGCAGATCGTCCATCACCCCCTGGACGACCGTGCCCGCCCACAGCGAGTACAGATCCGCTGCGATGACGACGCCCAGAAGCGCGATGGCCGCACGCGCGAGTCCGACCGGCGAGCGGAGGTACGCGGGGCGCCCGTCGGCCATGTACCCGGGGCGAGGCGCCGATTGCACCTGCGCGGCGGCCGTGGAGCAGATGTTGCAGAGCCCGTCCGGCGTCGTCGCCGCATTGAACCGACATTCCGTACACAGCATGGCTGAGCGACCCCCCACGGGTGCATCCGGGCGACAGAGGCCGCCCGCGTCCCTCCCCAGGGCGCCGACGGCCTCCGGAACCTACCCCACCCGGTCGGCCAGCTTCACGAATTCCGCCCAGGGCATGCTCGGTTCGCGTGCGTCCCACAGCTTCTGGACCGTTGCCTTCAGCGGCATGCGGATGCCCTGTGCCACCTGCTCCTGCGTCTGCGAATTCGCCAGGTCACACCAGACCGCGAAGGAACCGCCGAGGATCTGGTCGTCGTACTTCGCGTCCACCGGCTTCGTCCCGCGGATCACCAGCGGGGTCCACTGCTCGTAGATCCGCTGCCCGGTCGGATAACGGAAGGCGTTGGGCTGGCCGAGGACGTAGTAGAGGTACTCGTCGTTGTAGTTGATGACCTTCCGGCCCTCCTCCAGATACTCGGCCGGCTCCCTCGACCCGATCTCCTTGCCCGTCCAGTACGCGACGTCGATGTCGTCGTCGGCCTTCTCGACCCCGCCGCGGAAGAACCCGTCGTTCCATGCCCGGAGCCCGCGCTCGTAGGGGCGCATGGTCTCTGCCCGGTCGTTGAGCCAGCCGGTCGCGAGGTCCTGGACGCGGGCGTCGGGCCCGTACTTGTCGCGGGCCGCGGCCGCCAGCTGCGGGTAGCTGGCCTCGGGGTTGCTGACCGTCAGGGCCTGGTACTCGTCGGCGCCGAGGTGCCAGTAGCGCCCCGGGAAGAGGTCCGCGTACTCCTCGAGGAGGTCGTCGACGATCTCCGCGGCCAGCGGCTTGGAGATGTCGACCGCGCCGCGCGCCGGGACGCCACGGGTGTCGCGGAGCTGGAGGGAGGGGTGCGCCTTGATGACCGTGCCGAGGTGGCCCGGTGAGTCGATCTCGGGCACGACGGTGATGTGCCGGCTCGCCGCCAGCTTGAGGATGCCGCGGACCTGCGCCTTGCTGAGGTGGTCGCCCGAGACGATCTCGGGGTGCGACTCGGACTCGATGCGGAAGGCCTGGTCGTCGGAGAAGTGCAGGCCGAGCTGGTTGTACTTGAGGTCGCCGAGCTCCCGGATGCGGTCCTCGATCCACTTCGCGTCGAAGTGCTTGCGCGCGATGTCGATCATGAAGCCGCGTTGGGGCTTGGCGGGCTTGTCGCGTACGACGCCTTCGGGCGCGGTCCCGCCGCCGCGCACCTCCTGCTTCAGGGTGCGGGTCCCGTAGAAGACGCCCGCTTCCTCGGGCGCGGAGATCTTCACCCGCTGCCCCTTCACGGAGAGGGTGTACGACTCGTCCCTGCCGTCGGAGGCGTCGGCGTCGTCCGGGGTGAGCGCGAGCTCCACGTCTCCCTTGCGGGGCTTGGCGTCACCCGCGTACGAGAGCTTCAGCTCGCCTGCGAGCAGCTTGCCCTCGTCGGCGAGATCTTCGTCACCGATAACGACGCGCCCGCCGCCCTCCGGTTTCCATCCCGGCCCGCGGGCCGCGCTGTGCTCGCGTACGGCGGGGATGGTGGCGGGGGCCTTGGAGAGGGGGTACGACTTCGTGGGCGTGGGGGTCGGGGATGCGGGGGCCTTGCTGTCGGACGGCGAAGCCGCGGGCGCGCCTCCGCCCCCGCCACCGGGCCAGACGGCCACGGCAAGCACGACGGCCCCGGCGACGAGCCCCGCGGAGGCGAATGCGAAACGCCGCTGCTGCTTCATCGGTGGCCGCCTGCGGCTGCCGGACAAGCGGCCGGTCGGACAGGCGCAGACGGCCGCGCACCGGCGGCAGGGGAACCAGCCGCCGGGCAAACGGGTGGGTGGGCGGGAAGCATCCGCCGCGCAGCAGCGGCAGGGGAACCAGCCGCCGGGTGAACAGGTGGCTGGGCGGGAAGCATCCGCCGCGCAGCGGCGGCCCGCAGAACCCCCCACCGGCCGGCGGGGACAAGACGAGCAGCGGAAGCAAAGCAAGCGACGGGGACAAGACGAACAGCAGCGCAGGCGGCAGTCATCCGGCCACGGTAAAACGACCCCCGCACCGGTACCGTCCACCACGCGAAGCGAAACTCTCCCATCCGGGTGAAATTCACGCATCCGTCAGACAGCCCCCACCAACCCTCGCTAGCGTGACGACAAATCCCCCACGCCTCCCTCGCCGATGCCCCCTGCCCAGGAGCCCCCGCTGTCCCCGCACCGTTCACCGAGTCCCCCGGCGGAGCCGACACGCGCCCCGGAGCAACTGAACACAGCCGAGCCCGACGCCGCCGAAACCGCGCTGCTCACCTGCTGCGGCAGCCACCTCTGGGCCCGCCGACTGGTCGACCACCGGCCGTATCCCGACCTGGAAGCGCTGCTCGCCGCGTCCGACGAAGCGGCGTACGACCTGCCGCCCGCGGCCCTCGCCGAGGCTCTGGCCTGCGAACCTCTGCGTCCCGTCCTCCCCCGGCAGGGGACGTACACCGCGGCCCACACCGCCCTGCGGGCCGCGCACGCCGCGTACGAAAGCCGGTTCGGGCACGTGTTCGTCATCTGCCTGGACGACGTCCCGCCGACCCAGGCCCTCGACCATCTGCTCGCCGGAATCCGCGCCCGCCTCACCAACGACCCGGAGGAGGAGCGGGTCATCGCGGCCGAGGAAATGCGGAAGCTGGCCCGCGGCCGACTCACCCGGCTCGCGCACGACCTGAATAGCCCGTACGTGCCTGTTTGATTGCCTGTTTGATCACACCTGGCTACCCCGCGCGAGCGAACCGACAACTCGTCGATACGATGACGAGCGGCCGGTGGACCGTACCCGGCCGGGCCCGTCCGACCACCCAAGCCGGCTGGCCCCAATCCCCGCTCCCGGAGGGTTCTGCCGTGCCGGCTGGAACGCTGTACCGCGGCCGGGAAGGAATGTGGTCCTGGGTGGCTCACCGAGTCACCGGCGTCCTCATCTTCTTCTTCCTGTTCGTGCATGTGCTGGACACCGCTCTCGTCCGCGTCTCCCCGGAGGCGTACGACGATGTCGTCAGCACCTACAAGACCCCCCTCGTCGCACTCCTTGAGTACGGCCTGGTCGCCGCCATCCTCTTCCACGCGCTGAACGGCCTGCGTGTCATCGCCGTCGACTTCTGGTCGAAGGGCCCGCGCTTCCAGAAGCAGATGCTCTGGACCGTCATGGGTATCTGGATCGTCCTGATGGTGGGGGCGCTCTACCCGGTCCTCGGCCACGCCGTCCGCGAAGTCTTCGGGAGCTGACGCCAGACATGTCCGACACCACGCTCGAGAAGTCCGGCGGGTCCGGAGTGGGCCCCGTCGAAGGCGCCTCGCTCTACGACGCCGACAACCCGGCGCCCCTCATCGAGGCACCGCGCAAGCGCACCTCCAAGACCCCGCGCTCGACCCGCGGCAACTTCGAGATGGCCGCATGGCTCTTCATGCGCCTGTCCGGCGTCGTCCTCGTCGTCCTGGTCCTCGGCCACCTGCTGATCCAGCTGGTGCTCGACGGCGGCGTCAGCAAGATCGGCTTCGCGTTCGTCGCCGGTCGCTGGGCCTCGCCGTTCTGGCAGGTCTGGGATCTGCTGATGCTGTGGCTCGCGATGCTGCACGGGGCCAACGGCCTGCGCACGGTCATCAACGACTACGCGGAGCGCGCCAACACGCGCCTGTGGCTCAAGGGCCTGCTGTACACCGCCACGGTGTTCACCATCCTTCTGGGCACGCTGGTGATCTTCACCTTCGACCCGAACATCCGCTAAAGCCGAGGCGAACCCAGTGAAGATTCACAAGTACGACACTGTCATCGTCGGCGCCGGCGGCGCGGGCATGCGCGCGGCCATCGAGTCGACGAAGCGCAGCCGCACCGCGGTCCTGACGAAGCTCTACCCCACCCGCTCCCACACGGGCGCGGCGCAGGGCGGCATGGCCGCCGCGCTCGCCAACGTGGAGGAGGACAACTGGGAGTGGCACACCTTCGACACGATCAAGGGCGGCGACTACCTGGTCGACCAGGACGCCGCCGAGATCCTGGCGAAGGAGGCCATCGACGCGGTCCTCGACCTGGAGAAGATGGGCCTGCCGTTCGGCCGTACGCCCAAGGGTGAGATCGACCAGCGCCGTTTCGGCGGTCACTCCCGCAACCACGGCGAGGCTCCTGTCCGCCGTGCCTGCTACTCGGGCGACCGCACCGGCCACATGATCCTCCAGACGCTGTACCAGAACTGCATCAAGGAGGGTGTGGAGTTCTTCAACGAGTTCTACGTCCTCGACCAGCTCCTGGTGGAGATCGACGGCGTCAAGAAGAGCGCGGGCGTGGTCGCCTACGAGCTGGCCACCGGCGAGATCCACATCTTCCAGGCGAAGGCCGTGGTCTACGCGTCGGGCGGCACCGGCAAGTTCTTCAAGGTGACGTCGAACGCGCACACGCTGACGGGCGACGGCCAGGCGGCCTGCTACCGCCGCGGTCTGCCGCTGGAGGACATGGAGTTCTTCCAGTTCCACCCGACCGGCATCTGGCGTATGGGCATCCTTCTTACGGAAGGCGCCCGTGGTGAGGGCGGCATCCTCCGCAACAAGGACGGCGAGCGCTTCATGGAGAAGTACGCGCCGGTGATGAAGGACCTCGCGTCGCGAGACGTGGTGTCCCGGTCGATCTACACGGAGATCCGAGAGGGTCGCGGCTGCGGCCCCGAGGGCGACCACGTCTACCTCGACCTCACGCACCTCCCGCCGGAGCAGCTGGACGCGAAGCTTCCGGACATCACGGAGTTCGCGCGTACGTACCTCGGCATCGAGCCCTACACGGACCCGATCCCGATCCAGCCGACCGCGCACTACGCCATGGGCGGCATCCCGACGAACGTCGAGGGTGAGGTCCTGGCGGACAACACCACGGTCGTCCCGGGCCTGTACGCGGCGGGCGAGGTCGCCTGCGTGTCGGTGCACGGCGCCAACCGCCTCGGCACCAACTCGCTCCTGGACATCAACGTCTTCGGCAAGCGCGCGGGCGTCGCCGCCGCGGAGTACTCGGCGAAGAACGACTTCGTCGAGCTCCCGGAGAACGCCGAGGAGCTCGTCGTCGCCCAGGTCGAGCGCCTGCGTGACGCCACGGGCAACGAGCGGGTCGCCGAGCTCCGCAAGGAGCTGCAGGAGACCATGGACGCCAACGTCATGGTGTTCCGCACGGAGCAGACGATCAAGACGGCGGTGGAGAAGATCGCGGAGCTCCGCGAGCGCTACCTCAACGTCTCGATCCAGGACAAGGGCAAGCGTTTCAACACCGACCTCCTGGAGGCCATCGAGCTGGGCAACCTGCTCGACCTGGCCGAGGTCATGGCGCAGTCGGCCCTGGCCCGCAAGGAGTCGCGCGGCGGTCACTACCGCGAGGACTTCCCGAACCGCGACGACGTCAACTTCATGCGCCACACCATGGCGTACCGCGAGGTAGGCGACGACGGCGCCGAGTCGATCCGACTCGACTACAAGCCGGTCGTGCAGACCCGCTACCAGCCGATGGAGCGTAAGTACTGATGGCAACCCCGACCCTCGACAAGGAAGACGCCAAGCCCGAGGCCGGCTTCGCCGACTCCCCGTACATCACGGTCACCTTCCGCATCCGCCGCTTCAACCCCGAGGTCTCGGCGGACGCGACGTGGGAAGACTTCGAGATCGAGATCGACCCGAAGGAGCGTGTCCTCGACGCCCTTCACAAGATCAAGTGGGACATGGACGGGTCGCTGACCTTCCGTCGCTCCTGCGCCCACGGCATCTGCGGCTCCGACGCCATGCGCATCAACGGCCGCAACCGCCTCGCCTGCAAGACCCTGATCAAGGACATCAACCCGTCCAAGCCGATCACGGTCGAGGCGATCAAGGGTCTGACGGTCCTGAAGGACCTGGTCGTCGACATGGACCCGTTCTTCCAGGCGTACCGCGACGTCATGCCGTTCCTGGTCACAACCGGCAACGAGCCGACGCGCGAGCGCCTGCAGTCGCCGGAGGACCGCGAGCGCTTCGACGACACCACGAAGTGCATCCTGTGCGCGGCGTGCACGTCGTCGTGCCCGGTCTTCTGGAACGACGGCCAGTACTTCGGCCCGGCGGCGATCGTCAACGCGCACCGCTTCATCTTCGACTCGCGTGACGAGGCGGGCGAGCAGCGCCTGGAGATCCTCAACGACAAGGACGGCGTGTGGCGTTGCCGCACGACGTTCAACTGCACGGACGCGTGCCCGCGAGGCATCGAGGTCACGAAGGCGATCCAGGAAGTGAAGCGGGCGCTGATCACTCGGCGCTTCTGATCTTCTTGCGTTCGTCTGTACGTCGACGTGGGCCCCGCTCCTGGTTTCGCACCGGGGGCGGGGCCTTCGCCTTTACGGCCGCGGCAGTCCGGGGCGGCGGTTCATGGCGGTCAGGTCGATCTCGACGTCGAAGGGTGAGGAGACCTTGAGCCGGTCGTGGAAGATGCCGATCAGTCCGTAGGACCGCGTGGCCGGGTCGAGTTCGAAGACGTAGGCGACCGGGAGGCCCTTCTCCTCGTCCTGCTCGACACGCCAGAAGTGCGGGACGCCTGCCTCCGCGTACTTGCGGGGCTTGACCTCGCGGTCGCGCTCGCGGGAGTCGGGGGAGACCACTTCGATGGCGAGGACAACGTCCTCGGGCTCGTACCAGGTCTGCTGGGGACCGGTGTTCGCCTCGACCGCAAAAACGAAGACATCCGGCTCCGGCCGGTTTTTCGAGTCCAGCTTGACGGCCATCTCCCGCATCACATCCAGGTGGGGCGGCGCTTGCTCCAACAGGTTGTTCTCCAGCAGACGCATACAGCGTCCGTGGAAGGCGGTCTGCGGACTCATGAAGACGAGACTCCCGTCGATCAACTCCGTGTGCGGCGGGAGGCCCGGAATCCGGTCGAGGTCGTCAGCGGTCCAGCCCTCGGCGGGCGGAATCGGCCAGCGGTACGCCGGCTCGTCCTCGAGCCCGTTCCCGGATGCGGCGCTCATGATTGCTCCCATGCGACGGAGTCTCGCCTTGCGCCTCAGAGTACCGAGCGGAAATCCCGGAGCCTCATTCATTCGAGTACGGGGCGTGCCCACTCCGCCCAGACCTCCCTGCCTCCGGTGGCACGGAGCCCATTGACGGGCGCGTAGGCCGAGGCGCTGAGCTGCGGAGACTACGCGAGCGAGCTGGCATCAACTCCCGTGAATTCGCCCCGAGATTGGGCGTCAACCCAGCACGCATCAGCAATATCGAAGCCGGGAGAGTGGGACGACTACCGCGACATCCTCCCGCCGGTCTTGCCCGACCTGTCGGAGATGGAAAGACACGCGAAGGCACTGCACACGGTCCAGTTCACGCAGCACCCCGGCCTGCTCCAGGTCCCGGACTACGCCCGGGTGGTCGTCCAGCAGAACGTCCCGGCGCTCCCGCTCCCGCGCCCGCCGCCGACCGTCGAGCACCGCGTCTCCCACCGCACCAAGCGTCAGGCAGTCATCTACGCCGAGACCCCGACCCCGTACGCCGTGATCCCACGGGTGCAGCGCGTCGAACTCGCCGCCCTGCCGGACGATTCGACCCGCCTGCGCGAATCCGACGAACCAGCGATCAACCTCACGCTGCGGACCGCTGCCCTCGCCTCTCTCCTGGGGGTGCTACGCGAAGGGGCCCTCGGAGGCCGCGAGGTGTGGTCAACGGGGCGGAGGCCACCACACGGTCTGAGCGAAGCCTGCGACGGCAAACAACGCCGGGCGCCGACCGCTCGGGCGTCGCGGAATCAGTCGCCACCGGTCACTCCACGCACTGGGATGTAGCCGAGCATTGAGGCTGTACCGGAACAATTCCGCTGCCCGTCCACAGAATCCCGCCTGGCAATCTCACCAACCCCAAAGATAGCGTTGGTTCGCTTGCGTTACCCCCCACCTCAACGGGAGTCCAGAGTGAACCGCCACACCCGTCTAGTGACGACCGCGCTTGTCGCGTCCTCCGCCCTGCTGCTGACCGCGTGCGGTTCGGATGGGAGCGACGACAACGCCTCCGACAAGATCAAGGGGGCAGGTGACGGGGACAAGAAGGCGTCAGCCTCCGCCGATGCAACACCTCAGCAGGAGGGGTCCGAGCGGCCCGAGATCAAGCTGCCGAAGTCGTTCCAGGTGCGGTTCGATGGTTGGACGAACAGTGATCCAAAACTGCAGGCCATCATGGACGACGGAGCTCAACAACTCCTCAGCTCCTACGCGGCGGTCATCGCGAGTGATCCCGAAGCCCAGCCCATGGCGTTCTACAACACCGGAGAGGCCCTGTTCACGGGCAAAAAGTGGATCAACGGCTTCGTTGACAAGGACTTGACTCTGGTCGGCAAGACACGGGCGTACAAACCGCAGGCCCGGATCAGCCAGGACGGTTCGGGCACGCTCTTCTACTGTGTGGACGAGAGTAAGGCGTCCACACAGAACCGCAAGACGAAGAAGGTTACGACAACCCCGGCCGACAAGGCGCAAGCCTTGTATCGGACCAAGCTGGCCAAGAACAAGGGTGTCTGGCAGACCACGTCGTCGACGACGACTCAAGGAGGCTGCCAGTGATGCCGCAGCCCCGTATCCGAATGGTTGTGAGTGCGACTGCCGTGACGCTGGCGCTGAGCCTGGCCACCGCGCACTCTGCCCATGCGATCGGTGAGGACGACGGTCGGAACCCTTCCAAGCCTGGCGGCACAGAGGGGGGCGCCTCCGGGCAGGAGCTGTACTCCCAAGTGGGACGGTCCAACATCGTGGTCAAACAATCCGGTGGCGGTGTAGCAAAGCCCGCAACCGGCTCACTCGACTCCGTCGATCCCAACTGGAAGCCCCCCGCGTGCTGGTACGAACCGGTAGCGACTTCCAAGCAGCTCAAGGCCGCGGTGGAAGAGATGGAAGGGACGGAGAAGCTTCTCCCGGTCAACTCGCAGCGCCGCTGGTCCGAGGAGCTCCTCGTCGAGACATATGACAAAGGCGAGCCGACCTACTCGTCCGAGGGCACCAAGAACTACAACCTGGGCAAGAAGGGCATGTTCTGGCGCGACGTGGTACGTCAGGGGGGCGAGGACGACATCGCCGCGGCGGACTGCTCGCGGACCATGTTCTGGCAGGCCGCCAACACTGTCCCCGACGACCCATACGCGCCCACCCCTGAAGTGCTGGCGGCCTACGCCTACAACAAGATCCGCGTCCCCGACACCGAGGTGGAGCTGAAACCCGCGGCTAAGTCCACGGTGAACATGCCCACTTGGGTGTGGTTGGACAAGGCCGTCTTCAAGGACGTCACAGTGCGCGCCGAGCTCCCGAACACGCCGCTGTACGCGGTGACGACGGCGAAGCCGGTTGCCCTGCACCTGGAGCCGGGAACCCAGGACGCGAAGACCTTCCCCGCTTCCGGCGACTGCCCGGTCAACGAGGACGGCTCCATCGGCACCCCTTACGCCAAGGGTGCCTCCGAGCAGGATCCTTCGTGCGGCATCGCCTACCTCCGCGCCACGAACGGCAAGCCATACAAGCTCAAGGCCTCCATCACCTGGGAGATCTCCTGGGAAGGCACAGGCGGAGCCAAGGGTGACCTGCCCGACGGAACCTTCGAGACCACGCAGGACATGAACGTCCAGGAAATCCAGTCCATCAACCGCTAGACGACGACACACGCAGGACGGGGGAGCGAAATGGGGGGCAATCGTCCGGCGGATTGGCATGTCCTGGACTTGGACAAGGACCCGACACCCGGTGATCCGGACCGGGTCCGGAACCTGGCGAAGAACCTGCACGACTTCGCCGACGATGTGTCGAAGGTGCTGCGGGACATCAAGGGAATGGCGGGCGAGGACGCGATCCTCACCTGGGCGGGCAAGACGGCCGAGTCGTTCACGCGAGAGTTCGAGGACGCGCCGGGCAAGCTGAAGAAGCTCAAGAAGAGCTACGAGATGGCGGGCGACGCCCTGTCCGCCTATTGGCCGGAACTGGAACGCTCCCAGGCCCTGGCCGACAAGGCCCTGGTCAAGGGCCGCGAGGCGCAAGGGGACTTGAGCTCAGCCCAGTCCCGCCTGACCTCGGCCGACTCCTGGATGGACCGCGCGGGCAAGGAAGCCGACAAGTACAAGGACGACGACGGCGGTACCAAGGCCGGCAAGGATGTCCCGAAACCCGACCCGGACAAGGTCAAGGCCGCCACCCGCAACGCCGACTCCGCCGAGAAGGCGCAGAGCGCCGCGAAGTCGGACGTCAGCGCCGCCCAGGGCAACCTCGACGCCGCCAAGAAGATGGCGGAAGACGCGCGCAAGATGCGCGAGAACGCGGCGGTCACGGCGAAGAAGAAGCTCGAAGAGGCCTCCGACGCGGGCATCCAGAACCGCAAGTGGTGGGAAGAAGTCGGCGACTGGGTCACCGACAATTGGGACACCATCGTCGCCGTCTGCAAGGTCGTCGTCGCCGTCCTCGGCGTCATCGCCATGATCATCGGCGGCCCGATCCTCGGCGCCATCGTCCTCATCGCGGCGCTTGTCGTCCTGGCCGACACCCTCAACAAATACGCCAACGGAGAAGCGGGCCTACTCGACGTCGCCTTCGCCGCCCTGGACTGCATCCCCGGCATGAAGGGACTCACCAGCCTCCGCGGCCTCGCCAAGGGCATGAAGGGCCTCAAGAGCGGGCTGAAGGGACTGAAGGCCGGACTCAAGGGGCTTGGCAAGAACGCGCCGGATGCTCTCGCCGACGGCGCCAAGGGCGCTGACAATCGAGCCGCGGACGCGGTGAGCAGCAAGGGGTCCGACCCGATTGACATGGCCACCGGCTTCATGTTCCTGCCGGAGACCGATGTCGCCCTGCCCGGCTCACTGCCGCTGGCCTTCACCCGCCGAGTCTCCTCCGGCTACCGCACCGGCTGGTGGTTCGGCCCCACCTGGGCCTCGACCATCGATCAGCGCCTTGAGACCCACACCAACGGGGTGGTGTATGTCACCGAGGACGGACTGCTCCTGGGCTACCCCCACCCCGAGAGCACACTGGAGCCAGCCCTTCCCGAGGCCGGCCCCCGTCGTCCCCTGACCCGTCTCGACGACGGCAGCTACCGCGTTGACGACCCACTCACCGGGCATAGCCGCCACTTCGGTGTACCGGTCGACGGCATCGCCCTGCTGGAGCGAATATCCGACCGCAACGGCGACACCGTGGACTTTGACTACGCTCTGGACGGCACTCCTCTCGCTATCCGGCACAGCGGCGGCTACCACCTCGAGCTGACGGTCACCGATGGGCGCGTCACCGCGCTGCACCTGGCAGGCGGGGGCGAAGACGGATCGGACGTCGCGCTGCGGAGGTACGAATACTCCGACGACTGCCTCACCGGTGTCGTCAACGCCAACGGCCATACTGCGAGGTTCACTTACGACGACCGGTCCCGCGTCACTTCCTGGACCGATCGCAACGGCCGCAGCTACAGCTACGTGTACGACTCCGAGGACCGCTGTGTAGCGGAGGGCGGTGAGGCCGGGCATATCGCCCTCACCTTGGACTACGAAGGCACCGATCCGGCCTGGCCCCGCGCCCGGGTCACCTCCCTCACCACCGCCGAGGGCGCCGTCACAAAGTTCGTGGTCAACGACAACTGCCAGGTCGTCGCCGAGATCGACCCGCTCGGCGGTACGACCCGCACCACCTGGGACGAGCACCACCACCTGAGGTCTTGGACGGATCAGCTCGGTCACACCACGAGCAAGGCGTACGACGGCCTCGGCAGGCTCCTGGACGTCACTCGCCCGGACGGTGCGACGGTACATCTCGCATACGACGCCCAGGGCAGCCCGGTCGCCATCACCGGCCCGGACGGGCAAGTCACACGCCGGGAGTACGACGCCCGCGGCAACTGCCTCACCATCGTCAAGCCCGGTGGCGCCACGATCCGTTACACCTACGACAGCGCCGGTCACCTGTCCTCGGTCACCGACCCGACGGGCCACCTCACCCGCGTGCGGTGCGACGCGGCCGGTCTGGCCGAGCACGTCACCGATCCTCCGGGCGGTGTCACGCGATACGCCCATGACGCCTTCGGCCGAGTGGCGACCGTCACCGACCCCCTCGGCAACACGACCCGCATGGAATGGGGCACGGACGGCGAACTCCTGCGCCGGGTCGGGGCAGACGGGCAGGCAGAGGTCTGGACGTACGACCCCGAGGGCAACCGGTCGAGCCACACCGATGCCATGGGCGCGGTGACACGGTTCGAGTACACCCACTTCAACCTGCTCGCGGCGCGCACCGGACCCGACCGTGTCCGCCACACCTTTGATTACGACCCCTCGCTGCGCCTTCTCGGTGTCAACCGACCGGACGGGCGGCGCTGGAGCTACGCGTACGACATCGCGGGGCGGCTTCTCTCCGAGACGGACTTCGACGGTCGCACACAGACGTACGGCCACGACGCCAAGGGCCAGGTCATCCTGCGGACCAACGCCGTCGGGCACACCGTCGGCATGACTCGTGATGTGTTCGGGCGCATGGTCACCAAGGACGCGGACGGCGCCGTCAGCACGTACACCTACGACCTGTCCGACCGGCTCTGCGCAGCCGAGGGCCCCGACGCGAGCGTGACGCTGCACCGGGACGCACAGGGGCGCCTCGTCTCCGAGACCGTCAACGGACGAACGCTCACGTTCGCCCACGACGCCGCGGGCCGGACCCTGAACCGCACCACTCCAACCGGCGCGACCAGCACCTGGGGGTACGACGGTCGGGGTGACCGCACTCGAGTGAGCACCGCGGGCCGGACCCTGGATTTCGGCTACGACGCCGCGGGGCGACTACTCTCGCTCGACGTCGACGACGCCCTGTCACTGACCCAGGCCTACGACGGGCCCGGCAGAATCACTGCCCAGTCGATCGCCACCGGAGGCGGGCGCACGATTCGCGACCGCTCCTACCGCTACCGCGCCGACGGACACCTCACCGGTATCGACGGCCAGGGCAGTCTGAGCCGGACCTACGAGCGTGATGCGGCCGGCCGCGTCACCGCCGTCCGAGCAGAAGGCTGGAGCGAGTCGTACGCCTACGACGACGACGGCACGCAAGCGACCGCCGACTGGCCGAGCAGGCACCCCGGACAGACCGCAGCGGGGCAACGCCACTCCGAGGGCACCCGGTTGCTCCGGGCCGGCGGCACCCGCTATGGCTACGACGACCAGGGGCGAGTGGTGCGCCGCCACCGACGCCGCCTCTCCCGCAAGCCGGAGGCCTGGACGTACACCTGGGACGCGGAGGACCGGCTCACCTCGGTCCGCACCCCGGACGGCACACTGTGGAGGTACCGCTACGACCCGATGGGGCGCCGGATCTCCAAGCAGCGGCTCGGCGCGGACGGCACGACCGTTGTGGAACAGACCGACTTCACCTGGGACGGCACGACCCTCTGCGAGCAGCTCACCACCGATCACTCGCGCCCGCACGTCGTAGCGGTGACCTGGGAGCACGACGGTCTGCGCCCCATCGCACAGACCGAACGGATCCTCACTGCCACCAGCGAGGAAATCGACGCACGGTTCTTCGCCATCGCCACCGATCTCGCGGGCGCTCCCACCGAACTTATCGACGAGGACGGCCATATCGCCTGGCACGGCCGGTGCACCCTGTGGGGTATCACCGCCTGGCGGGACGGAAACAGCGCTTACACACCGCTGCGCTTCCCCGGACAGTACTTCGACCCCGAGACGGGTCTGCACTACAACGTCCACCGTTATTACGACCCGGAGACGGGTCGCTACGCCACCCCCGACCCGCTCGGCCTGGGGCCTGCCCCCAACCCCTTCCGTTACGTCGTCGATCCTCTGCTCCGTTGCGACCCGCTCGGTCTCTACGAGATAGGCAAACCGGACCCCGCGAGCCAACAGGGCAACCTGCCAGTTCTCGCCGACAAGATCGCCGCACACGGAGACATCAACAAGCGAGGGATTCCAGGAGTCGACGACCTGGATGTAGCGGAGCATTTGGAGAACCTGATGACCAGTGCTCCTGGGCTCCGCATGCGCAGCACCACATCGGGGAACCCCCGTTTCGCCTGGTGGGACGATGCGAGCGGGACGATGCTGATCCGCGAAGGGGACAATGGAACGTTCATGCAGCCCAGCGGCGGTTACGAGTATTTCCTGAAGCAACTGAAGGAGTGAGTGGGTTGGAGAGCGTGTTCTGGGCGGCACCCGAAAGCAGGTCTGCATGGGCCGAGCTGTCAGGTGGGGTGCTGGATGCCATCGCACGTTACGACGTGGAGCGACTGGAGGCGGAACGGTCAGGACTCGCGCCGAAGGCACAGGAATCCATGACCGAGCCTGTCTACTCGGTGGCCCATCTGTTCGCCTCCTGGGAACGTGTGGTGCGCCGTATGGAACCGGGTTGGTCGAGCGAGGATTTCTATCCCGTCAGCGCCTACAGCAACGACCTGGACTCACGTGACTCCCTTGAGGATGTGATGAGGAGTTCCTTGCCGGCCGAGGCGCGCGAGGGCCCGTTGGGTCGGCTCCTTGCGCGGCTGGACTCGCGTTTCCGTGCCGAGACCGTCCCGGACCCGGAACTCTCCTTGCGCCCCTGGGTGCGTCCCACGAAGGAGAAGCCCGAGGCCGAACTCGGGGAATGGTGGAAACGCAAGCCGGTGCGCGAGCCCTGGGATTGAGTGAAGCGAGTGCCCCGGCGACGGGTCCGTCAACTGCTGGGCCGGGCGGGTGAGAACGAGGTCCACGCATCCATCAAACTGTGACGGTACGACTGGATTCGGACATACCAACCTATACTGACAGAATGTCAGACAACCAGTCGGTCGGCCTGTCCGTTGAGCAGCCCGTTCGTCAATCCGTTGACCAGTCGACCGAACTGCTCGGCTTCGACAACGTCCTGTTTCCCGTCGGCGACCTCGGTGAGGCCGTCGCCTTCTATGAGCGTGCCGGGTTTCCCGTGACGCATCGGATCGACGAGATCGGGCTCGCGATCCTGAAGGTGGGCAAGGAGACGCCCGGGATCTTGTTGCGGGTGGAGGAGGGGGTCGAGCATCGGCCCACCGCGTGGGCCATGCCGCGGGTGTGGCTCGAGGTGGGGGACGCGCGCGCTGCCGGGCGGGCGCTGGAAGCCGCCGGGATCAAGGCGCTGGCGCCGCCCGCCTCCGTGGCCACGGGGTGGACCGTCGAGGTCGCCGATCCGTGGGGCAACGTCATCGGGTTCACCGACTACCGCAAGCGGCCCGAGCTGGCGCGGAGTTGAGCTAGCCAGAAGGGCCCCTAGGGGCGCGTCTACTTCCAGTGCGCCCCGCCGTCCGCCTCCGCCACCACCATGATGCGGCGCAGCATGCTGGAAAGCTGCGCCCGTTCCTCCTTGGAGAGCTGCCCGAGGAGGCGGTACTCCTCGTGGCCCAGTACGTCCATCGCGCCCAGCCAGATCGACCTGCCCGCGTCGGTCAGTTCCACGTCCACCCTGCGGCGGTCCGTCTTCGACGGGGTGCGGTGGAGCAGGCCGCGCTTCTCCAGGCCGTCCAGGCGGCCCGTCACGGAGGCCGGGGCCAGGTCCAGGTCCGCGGCCAGTTCCGAAGGGGTCGCCCGGCCGCCTCGGCCCGCCAGTTTGTGCAGGGTGTCGAACTCGTGGCGCTCCAGGTCGAAGTCGACCAGGGACTGCTCGCGGACCCTGCGCAGATGGACGGTGAGCTTCTTCATGCGGGTGACCGCGCCCTCGATGTCCGGGTCGAGGGCGGGGAGCACCGGTAGCCAGCGCGCCACATGGTCGTCCGTCCAGTCGCGGGCCGGGCCGCTCTCTCTCGGCTCCCCCTCCTGGTGATTCTCACGCTCGCGCCTCTTCGCCATACGCAGCAGCCTACTTCGGGGTCGTTCGGTCTCTGATATTTCGTTGCCGAATACTTCGGCAACGAAATATCCTCCCCTCCATGCTGTCGCTGCCGTCGCACCCCCTGCTGCGCAACCGTTCCTTCCGGCTGTTCTTCCTCGGCCGCTCCCTCTCCCTCATCGGCGACGCCGTCATCCCCGCCGCCCTCGCCCTCGCCGTACTCCGCGTCACCGGATCCACTTCCGCGCTCGCGCTCGTACTCGGCTGCGCGATGGGGACGAAGTTGGTGTTGCTGCCGCTCGGGGGCGTCGTGGGCGACCGGTTCGACGCCCGTACCGTCGCTCTCGCCGCCGATCTGGTGCGGTGCGCGACCCAGCTCTTCGTGGGCGTACAACTGCTCGGCGGCGACCCGCAGTTGTGGCACATCGCCCTCGCCGAAGCGATCGGTGGCGCCGCTTCCGCCTTCGCCATGCCGACCCTGTCGCCGCTCATCGCCACCACGGTCGCCCCGAGGGACCGGCACGCGGCCAACGCCGCCCTGGGCGTGGTCAACAGCGGCGCCCGCGTCGGCGGCCCGGCGCTCGCCGGGCTGCTGATCCTGGTCGCGGGGCCCGGCTGGGCCTTCATCCTCGACGCCGCTTCGTTCGCGGTCAGCGCGTGCCTCCTCGCGGCGGTCCGCACCCACCGCACGGCCGAGAAGCCCACCGGCCCGCCCCGTTCCCTCCGCAAGGATCTCGTCGAGGGCTGGCACGAGGTCCGCAGCCGCGACTGGTACTGGACCAGCCTCGTCGCGCACTCCGCGTGGAACGGCGCCGCCGCCGTCCTCATGACGCTCGGGCCCCTCATCGCCATCCAGGAGCTGGGCGGCGAAGGCGCCTGGATCGCCATCCTCCAGGCGGGCGCCGTCGGCCTCCTCGCCGGCTCCCTGCTCGCCGGACGCGCCAGGCCGAAGCGCCCCATCCTCGTGGCCAACCTCGGCCTCGCGACGTACGCCCTGCCGCTGGCCCTGCTCGCCGCCGAGGCCCCCGCACCCGCCGTGATCGCCGCCTACGGAGTCGCACAGGCGGGGCTCGGCTTCCTCAGCCCCGTATGGCAGACCTCGGTCCAGGCGGCGATACCCCCCGGCGCGCTGGCCCGCGTCACCTCGTACGACTGGCTGCTGTCCTTGGCCGCGATGCCCCTGGCCTACGTTCTCGCGCCGCTCGCGGCGGACGCGTGGGGCACGGCGGCCCCGCTGTGGATCGCGGCGGCGGTGGTGGGGGTCGCGTGCGCCGGAACGGCTGCCGTGCCGGGAGTGCGTCGCTTCAGGGCGCACGCCACCACCCCTCAGGCCGCTCCGGGCGACACCGCCCCTCAGCCCACTCCCCGCGACACCCTGGGCGACACCGGCCGCTCGAAGAACGTCTCCAGCGACACCGTCGCCTGAGTCCCGCTCACCCCGTCGATCGCGTACAGCCGCCGCAGCACGTCCTGGAGTTGCTCCGTCGTCCCCGTGCGGACCTTCACCAGGACGCTGGCCGCGCCCGCGATGACGTGCGCCTCCTGGATCTCGGGGATCGCGGCGAAGTCCGCCGCCCGGTCCCCCATCCACGCCGTCGAGTCGACCATGACGAAGGCGAGCACGCCCTGGTCCACGGCCGCCGGGTCCACGTCGACCGTCGTGCGGCGGATCACTCCGCGCTCGCGCAGTTTGCGTACCCGCTCGTGGGTCGCGCCCGCCGAGAGCCCCACCGCCTTGCCCAGGGTCGCGTAGGGCTGGGCGGCGTCCTCCTGCAGGAGTGCCAGCAGTTCTCGGTCGGTGTCGTCCATCGGCTTCGCTCCCACCCTGCGTTCAATCATCCTTGACGTACACCATACTTCGTACTGCATTATCGTCGTGTTGCCGAATGAAATTTACTCATTCCGTCAGACAGGGGTCGTCATGTCTTCCCAGAAAGTCCCGACGTCGTACGAGGTTCTGGACGAGCGCTTCCGGACGGGGCGGTGCACCAACGGGGACGCCAAACTGGAGGTGCTGTACGACGACTGCCGGTGGGCGGAGGGGCCGCTCTATCTGCCCGCCTGGCGCCAGCTCATCTGGAGCGACATTCCCAACGACCGGCTCATGCGCTGGGATGAGGCGACCGGCGCCGTCGGGGTCTTCCGGTCGTCCGCCGGGTACGTGAACGGCAATACCCTCGACCGCGAGGGCCGGTTGATCTGCTGCGAGCAGGGCAACCGGCGCGTGACCCGCACCGAGCACGACGGCCGTGTCACGGTTCTCGCCGACCGCTTCGAGGGCAAGCGGTTCAACAGCCCGAACGACGCCGTGGTCCGCTCGGACGGATCGATCTGGTTCTCCGACCCCGACTTCGGGATCACCAGCGACTACGAAGGCCATCGCGCGCCCGCCGAGATCGGTGGCTGTCACGTCTACCGGATCGACCCCGCGACGGGTGACGTGCGCATCGTCGCCGACGGCTTCGAGGGGCCGAACGGACTCGTCTTCTCGCCCGACGAGCGGCAGTTGTACGTGTCCGACTCGCGCGCGTCCAGGATCCGCGTCCTCGACGTGAGCGAGGACGGGACGGCCCTCACCGACGGCGCCGTGTTCGCCGAGTCGAAAGCCGGCTTCGACAACATCCGCTTCGACGACGCAGGCCGGCTGTGGGCGGCCGCCTTCCACGACGGGGTGCACTGCTACGACCCCGACGGCACCCTCATCGGCCGGATCACGGTCCCGGAGGCCGTCGCCAACATCGCCTTCGGCGGCCCGAAGAACAACCGGCTCTTCATCGCGGCGACGACCTCGCTCTACTCCCTGGTGATGTCCGTGACGGGGCTGCCGAGGGTCCGGGTCAACTGACCGACCGGGCCCCGCCGGCTAGTTCACCGTGTCCATCTCCCCCACCGCCAGCTCCACGTCGTACACCAGCGGCTCGTCCGCGACCATGAGATGCCGCGCGCGGGACGCGTACCCGGGGGCCGTCACGGCCAGCAGGTACGCGCCCGCCGACGGGGCCGCGACGATGTACGAGCCGTCCGCGAGGGACGTCACGCGGTCCAGCTGACTGCCGCCCTTGGAGAGGAGGGTCAGCGTCGCGCCCTCCACCGGGCCGCCCTCCGCGGTACGGATGAAACCGTGCACTACGGAGGCGCCGCCTTCGCCTTCGGACTCCCCCACGCGCGCGTGGGGGATGGGCACCGGCACCTCGTCCGGCGCCTCCCGCGGCTCCACCGCCAGGTGCGGGAGGCGCTTCTCCAGTCCCGCGGGAAGCCACCAGTTGGAGCGGCCGAGCAGGTGCATGGCGGCCGGGACGAGGGCCGTGCGCAGGATGAACGCGTCCAGGGCGACCGCCGCTGCCAGGCCGATGCCCGCCATCGCGCCCTCCATGTCGCCGCTCAGGACGAACGCGGAGAAGACGCAGATCATGATCAGGGCCGCGCAGTTGATGACCCTGCTCGTCTCGGCGAGGCCCACCCGTACGGCACGGGCGTTGTCCTTGGTGTGCACCCATTCCTCGTGCATGCGGCTCACCAGGAACACCTGGTAGTCCATCGAGAGCCCGAAGAGCAGCGACAGCATGATGACGGGCAGGAAGGCGGTGATCGGGCCCTCCTTGCCGATGCCGAGGATCTCCGTGCCCCAGCCCCACTGGAAGACCGCCACCAGCACACCGAAGGATGCCGCCGCGGCGATCAGGTTCATCAGGGCCGCCGTCAGGGGCACCACCAGCGAGCGGAACGCGACCAGCAGCAGGAGGAAGCCGAGCGTGATGATCGCTCCTACGAAGTAGGGCAGTCGATCGCCGGTCACCGCAGCGAAGTCCTTGAAGACGGCGGTGACGCCGCCTACATGGGCGTCGACTCCGGCCTGCGGAATCACGTCTCCCCGTAGCCGGTCGATGAGCTGGTCCGTCTCCTCCGACTGGGGGGAGGTCGTCGGGACCACGCTGATGACGGACACGCCGTTCGCCGGCGGGGCGGCCGCCACCCTCGCGACGCCCTCCGTCTCGCGGATGGTCGCCACCAGGTTTCCGGTGTCGGCTTCATCGGCCACTACTTGGAGGGGGCCGTTGAATCCCGGACCGAATCCCTCGGCCAGCAGGTCGTACGCCTGCCGGGTCGTCGTCGACTCCTGATGGTTGCCCTGGTCGGTCGCACCGAGCCGCAAGGAGAGCAACGGCAGAGCGAGGAAGGCCATCACCACGAGGGCGAGCGCCGCGATCGAACGAGGGCGCTTCTGGACGTACGAGGACCAGCGCGCCGCGAGGCCGCTCGCCTCGGCGGGCTCCGGTCCCGTGGCGGCGAGGTGGCGCCGCTGCCTTCGGCTGAGCACCCGGGGGCCCAGCAGCCCGAGGAGCGAGGGCAGCAGGGTGATGGCCGCGAGGACGCTCAGGACCACCGTCAGGGAGGCCGCGATGACCACGCCGTCCAGGAAGCGCATGTTCATCACCAGCATCCCGGCGAGCGCGATGCACACCGTGCCGCCCGCGAAGAGCACCGCGCGGCCCGAGGTGTTCAGGGCCTGCACCGCGGCCTCCTCGGGCTCCATGCCGCGCAGGATGCCGCGCCGGTGCCGGGTGACGATGAAGAGCGCGTAGTCGATGCCGACGCCGAGGCCGATCAGTGAGCCGAGCAGCGGGGCCACTTCGGGGATGTCGGTGACGTGGCTGAGCAGCATCGTCGAGAGCATGCCGAGGCCCACTCCGAAGACCGCGACGACGATGGGCAGGGCCATCGCGAAGAGCGAACCGAAGGCCAGGAAGAGCACGACGGCCGCGGACGCGATGCCGACCATCTCGGCGATGCCGGTGGGCGGCTCCTGGATGCGGGTGATCGCCTGGCCGCCCAGTTCGACCTGCAGACCGGCGCGTTCCGCGCCCTGCGCCGTGTCCACGACTTCCTGCACGAGTTCCTTGGGGACCGAGTTCGCCTCCTCGGCGAAGGTCACCTGGGCGTAGGCGATGCGCCTGTCCGCGCTGATCTGGGCCGCGCCCGCCTGCCGCGAGGCGTACGGGCTCGCGACCTCGCCGACGCCCTTCATGCCGGCGATCTCCCTGAGCGCGGGCTCGACACGGGAACGTACGTCCGCGTCACGGGCCGAGGCTCCCTCGTCGACGCGCCAGACGACCGTGTCGGTGTCTCCGGCGCTCTCCGGGAAGGCCTTCGTCATCAGGTCGTACGCGCGCTTGGAATCGGTGTCCGGCAGGGAGAACACATTCGAGTAGTTCGTTCCCGCCGAGGCCCCCGCGGCCCCCAGGCCGAACAGAGCCCCCACCCACAGCACAAGGACCACCAGACGGTGCCGATAGCACCACCGCGCCAATGCCGCCACGATCCACTCCTCCTTCGCGTCGTCAGGTCCCCCGGGTCCGTGCTTCAGGAGCCTCAGCATCGGCGCCGCCGCGCCGCCAGAGCGCCGCGCGGCCATGATTCTCAAGTAACTCCAAGGCACGGACCGGGTCTTCGTACAACGCCCGCGCCGATACTGAGGTCATGAGCCACGCCGAAGGCCAGCAGGGAACTGATGTCGGAGTGCCAACCGGCCCGAAGGGTCGGAACGGTCCGGCCGGCCGTAACGGTGCGGCCGCTCGGACCAGTTCGGCCGGTCCGGGCGCCGGGGCCACCGTCCTCGTCGTCGAGGACGAGCCGAGCATCGCCGACGTGCTCGCCATCGCCCTGCGCTACCACCGCTTCGACGTGATGGTGGCGGGCACCGTGCGCGAGGCCCTCGTGCTCGCCGGGCGCACCCGGCCCGACGTGGCGCTGCTCGACGTGATGCTGCCGGACGGCGACGGCCGCGCCCTGGCCGGGGAACTGCGGGACAGGTGCCCCGACGCTGCCCTGCTCTTCGTGACGGCGCGGGACGCGCCCGCGGAGGTCGTGGGCGCCCTCGGGCTCGGCGACGACTACATCACCAAGCCGTTCAACATCGACGAGGTCATCGCCCGTATCGGCGCGGTCCTGCGCCGCACCAGGGCGGGCGACGTGCTCCCCCAGCGGCCCCCGCTGCGCTACGGCGACCTGGAGCTGGACGAGACGGCCTACGTGGTGCGCCGCGCGGGCCGCTCGGCCCAACTCACGCCCACGGAGTACGCCCTGTTGCGCTTCCTTGTGCGCAACGGCGGCTGTGTGGTGCCCAAGGAGCAACTCCTGCGCCACGTCTGGCAGTACGAGCATCCCGCCGAGTCGACCGTCGTGGAGACGTACATCAGCTATCTGCGGCGCAAGCTGGACGCGCTCGGCCCACCGGTGATCACGACCCGGCGGGGTGTGGGATACGGCCTCGCATGAGGCGTGCGCACCGTGGCATGAGCTCGCTGCGCGCCAAGCTCACGTGGGTGAACGTGGCACTCCTCGCTCTCGGCATCGTCGTGGCGACCGGCGTAAGCGTCATGGGCATGCGCCACTACCTGCTGGACAACGTGGACGCCGAGCTGACGCAGTCGCGCTCCTCGCTGCTGAGCACCGGCCTCACCATGAAGGAGATCGAACGGCTCAGCGAACTGGGCATCGCGCTCGACAAGCTCTCCCCCGGCGGCAAGGAACAGGCGAGCGCACTGCCGCGCGGGAACACGGTGTTCGTGGCGGTGGACGAGCGCGGTGAGGCCGTGGCCATCGGCACACTCGCCCCGACCGCGCGCCAGCGTGCCTTGGCCGCCGCCGTCGACGACGCCGAGGCGGTCGCCGGCCGGTCCGAGCCGCAGGACATCACCCTGGGCGGTGACGCCCACCGCATGGTGGGCGCGAAGCTCGCCGACGGCACGACGGTCCTGATGGCCGCGGACACGCAGGACGTGGAATCGGGCATCAGGAAGGCACTCAAGCTCGACGCGGCCTTCGGAGTGGTCCTGTTGGGGCTGCTCGCCGTCCTGACGATGATCTCGGCGCATCACCGGCTGCGGCCTCTGGAGGACATGGTCGAGACCGCGTCCGCCATCGCCGAGGGCGACCTCACACGGCGCGTCCCGTCGAGCCGCGCCCCGGTGACGGAGACCGAACAACTGCGCCTGGCCCTCAACTCCATGCTCCATCAGGTGGAGTCCGCCTTCGAGACCCGCGAGCGCAGCTCGGCCCAGCTGCGCCGCTTCGTCGCCGACGCCTCGCACGAGCTGCGTACGCCCTTGTCGGCGATCCGCGGCTACTTGCAGCTGTACGACAAGGGGATGCTCCGTGACCCGGCGGAACGCACGCGCGCGTGGAGCCGCGTCATCGCCGAGACCGACCGGATGGGACACCTCGTCGACGAGCTGCTCACTCTGGCCCGCCTCGACCAGCAGCCGGAACTTCGGTTCAGGAACGTCGACTTGAGCCGTCTCGTACGGGACGCCGCCGACGACCTGCGGGTGCAGGAGCCGGAGCGCCCGCTCACGGTCTGCGCCGAAGGGGCGGTGCTGATCCGCGCGGACGAGTCGGGGATGCGCCAGGTGCTCGGCAATCTCCTCGCCAACGTACGTGTCCACACGCCCGTCGACGCGCCGGTCACGCTGGGCGTGCAGCGGCAGGACGGGGAGGTGCGGCTGCGTGTGGCCGACCGGGGGCCGGGCCTCACGGAGGCGGACGCGGCACGCGTCTTCGACCGGTTCTTTCGCGCGGGCGGGGGTGCGGGCAGCGGGCTGGGGATGGCGATCGTGCAGGGGGTCGTCGCGGCGCACGGCGGCGAGGTGGGGGTGGAGACGGCGCCGGGGGCGGGGCTCACGGTGACGGTCACGCTGCCTGCGCGGGCGGGCGGTTGAGGTGGGTGGGCCAGGTGGAGGCGCGGCTCAGAGAGGGGCGTAAGGCCGCTCAGGGGCGTCTCAGGCCCGTACGAGCGCCCACACCGTCTTCCCGTGCCGTCCCCGCTGCCAGACGCCCCACGCCTCGGCCAGGGCGTCGAGCAGGCGCAGGCCGCGGCCGCCTTCTTCCAGGGGCCCCGCTTCCCGGAGCTCCGGTCTCGTCGGGCTCTCGTCGGACACTTCTATGAAGCAGTCCCCGTCGGCGAGCACCGTGACCGCGACCTCGAACTCCCGGTCAAGGACCAGGCCGTGGCACACCGCGTTCGTCACGAGCTCCGACACGAGGAGCACGGCGTCGTGCAGCGCCGCGCTCTCCTCCTTGTGGCCCCAGGCCGCCAGATGATCATGGACGCGGAGGCGGGCGAGCGATACGGATGCCGGATGCGGAGGCAGCCGGAAAGCCTGTCGTCGCAACAACGTTCCCCCTATGGCACACCAAAGCGCCAAGAACTGCACACACTTCCGACACGTAATGCTGCGCAGAGGTAGTGCCCGGTGTCACACCGTCACCTCATGGCCCGGCTGTATCCGGCCAGGTTCGTCCCACATCGAACCAACACGCGATCACGCCTGGCGGGAGGCCAGTTCGACGACCGTGATGTCGGACGGCGCCCCCACCCGCACCGGCGGCCCCCACGCGCCCGCGCCACGCGTGACGTACAACTGCGTGTCGCCGTACCGCTCCAGGCCCGCGAGGGTCGGATTGGCCAGGTCGGCGATGAAATTGCCTGGCCAGAGCTGTCCACCGTGGGTGTGCCCGGAGATCTGGAGGTCGACGCCGTGCTTGACGGCGTCGTGGATGACGACCGGCTGATGGGCGAGGAGCACGGAGGCCCGCGAGCGGTCCCTGTCGCCCAGCGCCTTGGCGAAGTCGGGCCCGTGCCCCTCGCTCTCGCCCGCGATGTCGTCCACGCCCGCGAGGTCGAAGCCGGGCAGTTCGGTACGGGCGTTCTCCAGGGGCCGCAGGCCGAGTTCGCGTACGTGGTCGACCCACTGCCCGGCTCCCGAGAAGTACTCGTGGTTGCCGGTCACGAAGTACGCCCCGTGCCGCGCCCGCAGCTGCGCGAGCGGCGCGGCGGCGGGACCGAGGTCCTCGACGCTGCCGTCCACCAGGTCGCCGACGACCGCGATGAGGTCGGGCTGTGTGCCGTTGATCGTGTCCACCACGCGCTGCGTGAAGCCGCGTCCGAGAATCGGCCCCAGGTGGATGTCGCTGACCACCGCGATCCGGAACCCGTGCGCCGCGCGCGGCAGCTTGGCCAGCGGCACGGTGACGCGCTTCACGCGGGGGCCGCTCAGGACACCGTAGGTGCCGTACCCGACCGTTCCGACGGCGACGGCCGCGGCGGTCCCGCCCACGATGCGGGAGACGAAGAGGCGGCGGGAAGGTGCGGTCGGTTCCGCTCGCACCGGAGTGGGGGCGGGAGCATGAGCTGGAGCGGGGTCATCCTCCGGCTGGGCGGTGTCCTCCGTGGAGGAACCCGCGCTCTCCGTAGAGGAACCAGCGTTCTCCGTAGGGGTCGACTTCGTACGCCGCCGCAAGAAGAAGGGCCGTACGAGCTCACCGACAAGAAGCGCGAGCACCAGGTAGATCGACAGCGCCATCCACATGAAGCCGGGCCAGGCCAGCACCTTCTGCAGCCAGAACGGCGCCCCGGCCCGCTCACTCGCGACCGCCGCGAACATCAGCAGCGGCCCCGCCACGAAGACCACGGCGCCAGCGCGCCGGGCGATCCCCGGCCCTGACGTGGTGTCCCGCACCAGGCGCCGCCAGGCGTACCACTGCATCGCGGCGAGGGCCGCGAGCACGGCGATGCCGACCAGCACGAACAGGATGACCACGGTGGTACGCCCCTCAGCAGTGCCCGAAGTGACCGATCAGCTGTAGCGATCAGCTGTACCGAAAGCTATGACGTACGGCGCAGAGCACGGACTCCGCGCAACCCGATGGCCCCTACCACCGTCCCCAAGACAAAGGAGGCGACGGCGAGCGTCAGGTGGACCCAGAAGTATGCGGTCGGGTCGCCTGCGTCATCGAAGGCAAGCCCGCTGCCGTCGTTCCACAGGTTCTTGACGAAAGTGATCCAGATGAACCAGCTCCACACACCGAAGGCGAGCAGGAACCAGGAGACCGGGCGGCTGAGCTTCATGCGTTCAGTATCGCGAGCCTCCCTTCCGCACCGCCGCCGGGGTGGGGAGTCCGGACCGCCCCGGCCGCTCGTGACGCAGCCCACCTCGGCGGAGACGCCCACAGCGGCGCCCTGTACGTTCTCGTCCGTGCCTGCCGTAAAAAAGACCGCCTTGTTGGTCACTTCCGCCGCATTGCTCACCATGTCGACCACGGCTCCCGCGTGGGCGGACGACAAGCCGGGAGGCGAGAAGAAGCCCAAGCCGCCGGCTTCCATGTCGACGGTCGGCGGCGCCAAGCTCGGCGAGCCGGGCACCCAGGTGAGCCTGAAGGCGGGCGCCCCCGTCCTCCCCAAGGATCTGTCGGCGCGCTCCTGGATGGTGTCGGACGCCGAGACGGGCGAGGTCCTCGCCTCGCACAACTCGCACTGGCGGCTGCCCCCGGCGAGCACCCTGAAGATGCTCTTCGCGGACACAGTCCTGCCGAAGTTCCCCAAGACACAGAAGCACAAGGTCGCGCTCTCGGACCTGGCGGGCATCGGTGCGGGCAGCAGCATGGTCGGCGTCAAGGAGAACGAGACGTACACGGTCCACGACCTGTGGCTCGGCGTCTTCCTGCGGTCGGGCAACGACGCGGTGCACGTCCTGTCGGCGATGAACGGCGGCGTCCCCGCGACCGTCAAGGACATGCAGTCGCACGCCGAGGAGCTGCAGGCCCTCGACACGCACGTGGTCAGCCCGGACGGCTACGACGAGAAGGGGCAGGTCTCCTCCGCGTACGACCTGACGCTGTTCGCCCGCTCCGGGCTGCAGAAGAAGGACTTCCGCGAGTACTGCTCGACGGCCACCGCCAAGTTCCCCGGTGAGACCAAGAAGGTCAAGAAGGGCAAGGACAAGGGCAAGAAGAAGCGCGAGGCCTTCGAGATCCAGAACACCAACCGGCTCCTTACGGGGGACTACGGTCTCGACCCCTACAAGGGCATCGCGGGCGTCAAGAACGGCAGCACCACGAACGCGGGCAACACCTTTACCGGGGTCGCCGAGCGCGACGGCAAGGTGCTGCTCGTGACCGTCATGAACCCCGACTCCGGTGAGCAGCACGCGGTCTACAAGGAGACCGAGCGGCTCCTCGACTGGGGCTTCAAGGCGTCCGGGAAGGTCGAGCCGGTGGGCGAACTGGTCGCTCCGAAGAGTGCCGGTACGGGCAGCGGCAAGGGCGCTCCCGGCGCGGGCAAGGGCGACTCGGACTCGTCCAAGAACGTGGCGCACGCCTCCGACAAGGAGTCGGGCGGCGGTGCCGGCGTCGCGCTCGGGATCGCGGCCGGTGTCCTCGCACTGATCGCCGCCGGGTGGTTCGTGATCAGCCGCCGGCTGCCGCTGCCGAAGAGCCGCCGCTGACCTCGCCGGGCTGCTCCTGTTCTTCTTCTGTACTTCCCTGCTTCCGCGTCGCCGTCCAGGCGGCGCAGAACAGCAGGAGTTTCGCGGTGAAGTTGATCCACAGGAGCAGCGCGACGGGCACTCCGAAGGCGCCGTACATGCTCTTCGCGGCGACGCCCTTGATGTAGCCGCCGATCAGCAGCTTGAGCAGCTCGAATCCGGCAGCGCCGATCAGACCCGCGGTGATCAGGTGGCGCCGGGGCGGCTGGACGCCCGGCAGCAGCGTCAGGACGTAGAGCAGCAGCAGGAAGTCCGCGAGGACGGCGATGGCGAACGCGATCACCTGCAGCAGCAGCCCGCCCCAGCCGTCCTTGGAGATCCCGATGAGGTCGGCGCTCCAGCCGACGGCGGTCGACGCGAGGGTCGAGGCGACGACGGACGCGAGGCCCGCGCCGCCGAGTCCGATGAGCACCCCGGCGTCCTTGATCTTGCGCATGACGGGGTTCTCGTCGGTGTCCTCCAGCTCCCAGACGACCCGCAGGCACTCCCTTATCGAGCCGACCCAGCCGATGCCGGTGAAGAGCAGCAGGGCGCCCGCGATGAGCCCGACGGTGCCCGCGTTGGCGACGAGGGAGTCCAGGTCGAGCTGGTCGGCGATGCCCGGGATCTGCTTCGAGAGGGTGTCTTCGAGCTTGCCCTGCTGGCTCTTGGAGAGCGTCGCGGCGGCGACCGCGGCGGCAACGGTGATCAGGGGGAAGAGCGCGAGGAAGCTGATGAACGTCATCGCCGCGGCGAGGCGCGTCCAGTGCACGGTGTCGAGCCGCTCGTACGCGCTCCACGCGTGCGTGCGCATCAAGCGCTCCACCAGGGGCCCGATGCCGGGGAGCTTTTTCAGCCAGTCCATGATGCCTCCCTGCCCGTTGTGCGGAAGACCAAGGTCCGGGTTCCCCAGAAACGCAGAACCGTGGCGAGTGCCATGCCGACTCCCGCCCCGGAGATGGTGTCCGCGCGCTGTGAGGTGAGGCCGAGGCCGTAGTGGGACACCGCGATGCAGAGCAGCTGCACCAGGGCGCCGGCGATGTTGACGGCGAAGAAGATGCCGTACTGGCGAAGGCGCGAGACGTCCGCCGCCTCGCGCCGCCGGTAGGTGCCGAGCGCGTTGCCCGCGTAGGCGACCGTGCAGCCGGCCATGAAGGACAGCGCCTTGGCGGTCAGCGGGTCGAGGCCGACGGGGCCGCGCAGCCAGACGAACAGGGCGAGGTCGACGGCGTACGCGCAGATCCCGGCGGCGGCGAAGCCGAGCAGTTCGGGTCCCATGGCCCGTAGCCGCTCCCTGAGGGCGCTCACCAGTCGGCGACCGCGAGGCCGTACATGGCGATCCACACCAGGCCGATGACGGCAAGCGCGCGGTCACGCAGGACGACGTCCTCGGGCTCGCCCGCCGTGCCCCGGTCTGCGAAGACGGCGTAACGCAGGACGGCGAGGACGAAGGCGGCCATCGACAGCTGCCGCCAGGGCAGCAGGCCGTTCGCGGTGCCGCCGCTCTCCATGGCCCACAGGCAGTACGCGAGGACGGCGACCCCGGCGGCGAGCTGCCAGACGAAGCGGAGGTAGCCGGTGGTGTATTCGGTGAGCAACGCGCGCGTGGCGCCTGCTTTTCCTGACATCTGCACGGCTTCGGAGTAGCGCTTGGCGGAGACCATGAAGAGGGCGCCGAAGCCGGTGGTGATCAGGAACCAGCGCGAGAGCGGGATGTCGAGGGCCAATCCCCCGATCATCGCCCGCATCAGGAAGCCCGTGGTGACGACGGCGAGATCGACGACCAGGATGTGCTTGAGACTGACGCAGTACGCCAGTTGCATCACAACGTAGGCGCCGAGCAGGCCCGCGGTCAGGGGCGTGCAGAACGCGGCGGCGGCCACCGGCGCGAGCACGGCGAGCAGCCCGCCGACCGCGTACGCGACCGTCACCGGTACCTGACCGGCGGCGACCGGCCTGCGGCACTTGGTGGGGTGTGCGCGGTCGGCCTCGGCGTCACGCGCGTCGTTGATGAGGTAGACGGCGGACGCGGCGGCCGTGAACAGTGCGAACACCAGGACGAGTTGGATGAGCGAGTGGCGCGAGAAGAGCTCGCCCGCGGCGGCGGGGGCCGCGACGACCAGGACGTTCTTCACCCACTGGCGGGGGCGCGCGGTCTTCAGGAGGCCGAGCGGCAGGGCCGTGAGGGAGCCCGTGCCGGGCGGCCCGGGCGGCTGGGGGCGTTCGAGCAGGGCGGCGGTGCGGTCAGCCATGCGCGCGGCTCCCGTTCATCCAGGCGGAGCCCACGCGCGCGGTGAGGGCGCCGAGTGCCGCTCCGGCCGCCACGTCGCTCGGGTAGTGGACGCCGACGATCATCCGCGAGACACACATCGCGGCGGCGAGCGGCGGGACGACGCGGGCTCCCAGGGGGCTCAGCGCGCCGTACGCGACGGTGGCCGCGGCGGCCGAAGTGGCGTGCGAACTGGGGAAGGAGTGCCGGCCCGCGGTCCTGACGAGGTGCTCCGCGCCCGTGGCACCGCCGGGGCGCGGACGCCGTACGACGCGTTTGACGCCCACGCTGGCCAGGTGTGCGGCGGCGGTCAGTGCCGTGGCGCGCAGCCACACGTCGCGCCGTTCTCGGTCGACCGCGGCGCCCGCGAGCCCCGCGACGATCCAGAGGGCGGCGTGCTCGCCGGTCCAGGACAGGGCCCGTGCGGCGGCGGCCACGCGCGCGTCGGAGCCGCAGTCGCGCAGGGCCGACAGCAGCCGGTGGTCCATGTCGTGCATGTGGCCTCCTTCTCCGGGGACTTCAAGGACCTGACCTCCCGACTCTTCTAGGCGACCTCTCAATATTTACGGCAATATACGACGACACTCCATCAATCACTCATTTCGGTGAGAGCTCTGACGAATATGGGCAAACTGCCCTTGCTCGGACGATACGGTCACGCGTATGCCTGCCGACTCCGCTCCGCCCGCCGACCCCGCGACCGCGACGGCGCCCGAGGCCGCCCCCCTGGCGCCATTCGTGTCCGTGTCGGGCTGGGGGCGCACCGCCCCGTCCACCGCCCGTCTGATCCGCCCCCGTTCGCCCGAGGAGGCCGTGGCGGCCCTCCAGGCGTGCGGGGAGCGCGGAGGCATCGCCAGAGGCCTCGGGCGGGCATATGGGGACGCCGCGCAGAACGCGGGCGGCGCGGTGCTCGACATGACCGGCATGGACCGCATCCACGCCATCGACGCGGACGCGGGCACCGTCCTGTGCGACGCCGGGGTCTCCCTGCACCACCTGATGGAAGTCCTGCTCCCGCTCGGCTGGTTCGTGCCCGTCACTCCGGGGACCCGCTATGTGACGGTCGGCGGCGCGATCGGCACGGACATCCACGGCAAGAACCACCACGGCTCCGGGTCCTTCTCGCGCCATGTGATGGCCGTCGAACTGCTCACCGCCGACGGCAACGTGCAGGCGGTCGACCGCGGCACCCCCCTGTTCGACGCGACGGCGGGCGGCATGGGCCTGACGGGCGTGATCCTCGCCGCGACGCTGCAACTGCAGCCGGTCGAGACCTCATTGATGACGGTGGACACGGAGCGCGCCACCGACCTGGACGACCTGATGGCCCGCCTCACCGCCACCGACCACCGCTATCGCTACTCCGTGGCGTGGATCGACCTCCTCGCGCGCGGGGCGTCGATGGGCCGCTCGGTGCTCACGCGCGGCGACCACGCTCCCCTGGACGCCCTCCCGCCACGCGCGCGTAGAGCCCCGCTCACGTTCCGCCCCGGGCAACTGCCCTCCGCCCCGCGCTTCCTGCCCGAAGGGCTGCTCGGCCGCAGGTCGGTGGGCCTCTTCAATGAGCTCTGGTACCGCAAGGCGCCCCGCTCCCGCGTGGGCGAGCTCCAGAAGATGTCGACGTTCTTCCACCCCCTGGACGGCGTCCCGCACTGGAACCGCGTGTACGGCCGCGGCGGTTTCGTGCAGTACCAATTCGTCGTCGGGTACGGCAAGGAGGAGGCCCTGCGGCGCATCGTGCGCCGCATCTCGGAGCGCGGCTGCCCGTCCTTCCTCGCCGTACTGAAGCGCTTCGGAGAGGGCGATCCGGGCTGGCTCTCCTTCCCGATGCCCGGCTGGACCCTCGCCCTGGACATCCCGGCAGGACTGCCGGGTCTCGGCGGCTTCCTCGACGAACTCGACGAGGAGGTCGCTGCCGCCGACGGCCGCGTCTACCTGGCCAAGGACTCCCGCCTGCGGCCGGAGATGCTCGCCGCGATGTATCCGCGGCTCGACGACTTCCGCGCACTGCGGGCCGAACTCGACCCGCGCGGCGTGTTCCGCTCGGACCTCTCGCGCCGCCTCGCCCTCTAGCAACTCCAGGAGTTGGTCCCATGAAGGACGCCTTCGGCACCCCCCAGTCCCTGCTCGTACTCGGCGGCACCTCCGAGATCGGCCTCGCCACGGCCCGCCGTCTGGTCGCGCGGCGCACCCGTACCGTGTGGCTGGCCGGGCGGCCCTCTCCGGGCCTGGAGAAGGCCGCCGCGGGCCTGCGTGACATGGGTGCGGACGTCCGCACCGTCGCCTTCGACGCGCTCGACTCCGAGTCGCACGAGGCCACCCTCGGGAAGATCTTCGCCGAGGGCGACATCGACATGGTCCTGCTGGCCTTCGGCATCCTCGGTGACCAGGCACGCGACGAGGACGAACCGCTGTCGGCGGTGCGGGTCGCGCAGACGAACTACACCGGGGCGGTCTCGGCCGGCCTGGTGTGCGCGCGGTCGCTGCAGGCCCAGGGGCACGGCTCCCTGGTGGTGCTCTCCTCGGTCGCGGGCGAACGTGCCCGCCGCTCGAACTTCATCTACGGGTCGAGCAAGGCGGGCCTCGACGCCTTCGCCCAGGGCCTGGGCGACGCGCTGCACGGCACGGGGGTGCACGTGATGGTGGTCCGCCCCGGCTTCGTGCGCTCCAAGATGACGGCGGGCCTGGAGGAGGCGCCCATGGCGACCAC
Source organism: Streptomyces sp. NPDC033177 (assembly GCF_055577715.1). Taxonomy (NCBI): domain Bacteria; kingdom Bacillati; phylum Actinomycetota; class Actinomycetes; order Kitasatosporales; family Streptomycetaceae; genus Streptomyces; species Streptomyces sp. NPDC033177. Next base: position 269,185 of record NZ_JBVIPS010000005.1, read on the forward strand.
TCCGGAGGCGGTCGCCGAGGCCATCGAGACGGGGCTGCGGCGGCGCTCGGAGACGGTGTGGGTGCCCGGCGCGCTGCGGCTGGTCATGTCGGCGCTGCGGCACGTGCCGCGGATGGTGTTCCGGCGGCTTCCGGTGTGAGGCGGCTTCCGTTTTGAGGCTCTACGGGGGCGCCGGTCAGCGGGCGGGCAGCGTGCCGTGCGCGGCCGGGGCCGCCGCCTGCGGAGGGACGACCGGGCCGCCACCGCCGAAGGCGAACTCGCGCAGCTTGCGCCACACACCGTCCGCGCCCTGCTCGTAGAGCGCGAAGCCGGTGCAGGGCCACTCGGCCTCGTACTCGGAAAGTTCCTCGTACGCCCGGTCCATGGCCTCTTCGGAGATGCCGTGCGCCACCGTGACGTGCGGGTGGTACGGGAACTGCAGCTCGCGCGCGATGGGCCCGGACGCGTCCCGCACCCGCTCCTGGAGCCAGCCACAGGCCGACCCGCCCGCCACCACCTGGACGAAGACGACGGGCGACAGCGGACGGAACGTGCCCGTCCCGGAGAGCCGCATCGGGAAGGGCCGCCCGGCGGCCGCGACGGCCCCCAGGTGCGCCTCCACGGCGGGCAGCGCCGCCGCGTCCACCAGGGTCGGCGGCAGCAGCGTGACGTGGGTGGGGATGCCGTGTGCCGCGGGGTCACCGAAGCCCGCGCGCCGCTCCTGGAGCAGGCTGCCGTGAGGCTCCGGGACCGCGATCGACACACCGATCGTTACGGTCCCCACGTCGTACTCCTGTCGGTCGGGTGGCGGGCAGAGGGCGCTGTTGTACCTGGCGTGGTGCAGGGGGCTGTGTGGCTCAGTGCTTGGCGGGCAGGAGGCCCACCTTGTCGTACGCCTGGGCGAGGGTCTCCGCGGCGACGGCACGCGCCTTCTCCGCACCCTTGGCCAGGATCGAGTCGAGCGTCTCCGGGTCGTCCAGGTAGGCCTGAGTACGGTCCCGGAAAGGCGTCACGAAGTCGACCATGACGTCGGCGAGGTCAGTCTTCAGCGCACCGTAGCCCTTGCCGGCGTACTTCTGCTCCAGTTCCGGGATACCGGTGCCGGTGAGCGTCGAGTAGATGGTGAGGAGGTTGCTGACACCCGGCTTGTCCGCGGTGTCGTACCGCACGACCGTGTCGGTGTCGGTGACCGCGCTCTTGACCTTCTTGGCGGTGGCCTTGGGCTCGTCGAGGAGGTTGATCAGACCCTTCGGGGTGGACGCCGACTTGCTCATCTTGATCGACGGGTCCTGAAGGTCGAAGATCTTGGCCGTCTCCTTGAGGATGTACGCCGCGGGGACGGTGAACGTCTCGCCGAAGCGGCCGTTGAAACGCTCCGCGAGGTCGCGGGTCAGCTCGATGTGCTGGCGCTGGTCCTCACCGACCGGGACCTGGTTGGCCTGGTAGAGCAGGATGTCCGCGACCTGGAGCACCGGGTACGTGAAGAGGCCCACGGAAGCGCGTTCCGCGCCCTGCTTGGCCGCCTTGTCCTTGAACTGCGTCATGCGCGACGCCTCGCCGAAGCCCGTGAGGCAGTTCATGACCCAGCCGAGCTGGGCGTGCTCGGGGACGTGGCTCTGGACGAAGAGCGTGCAGCGCTCCGGGTCGAGGCCGGCGGCCAGGAGCTGGGCGGCGGCGAGCCGGGTGTTGGCACGGAGCTCGGCCGGGTCCTGCGGGATCGTGATCGCGTGCAGGTCCACCACCATGTAAAACGCGTCGTGGGACTCCTGCAGCGCCACCCACTGGCGGACCGCGCCAAGGTAGTTGCCGAGGTGGAACGAGCCTGCGGTGGGCTGGATTCCGGAGAGCACGCGAGGACGATCAAGGGCCATGGAGCCATTCTCTCAGGTGTCTCTCATTGCTCGGAAACAGCCATGTGACGGGTGTGCCGCGATCTTGTCCCGCGCCCGTGTCCCGCCCGCCTGGATCCGGTCGTCGCGAACGGACCCAGGGTCGGTTCGGCGTTCAAGCCGTGGCTGCTCTCGATCGTCACCAATGAGACGAGGAACACAGTGCGTTCGGCGGTCCGGCAGCGGTCGCTCGTCGGACGCGAGGGTCAGTGGGCCGGCAGGCCCGGGGCCGGGTGGGCGGACATCAGGTCGGCGACCTCGGAGCGGATCTTCGTCAGGGCGTCCTCGTCACCGGCACGGGCCGCGGCGACGCCCCGGTCGATCCAGTCGGCGACGGCCGGCATGTGCTCGGTCCCGAGACCGCGGGAGGTGAGGGAAGGGGTGCCGATGCGGACGCCGGAGGGGTCGAACGGCTTCCTCGGGTCGTACGGCACGGTGTTGTGATTGACGACGATCCCGGCCCGGTCGAGGGCCTTGGCGGCGACCTTGCCGGGGACTTCCTTGGGGGTGAGGTCCATCAGGATCAGGTGGTTGTCGGTGCCGCCGGAGACCAGGTCGAAGCCGCGGGCGAGCAGCGCTTCGGCGAGGCACCGGGCGTTGGCGACGACCGCGTGGGCGTAGTCGCGGAAGGAGGGCTGCGATGCCTCGTGCAGGGCGACGGCGATGGCCGCGGTGGTCTGGTTGTGCGGGCCACCCTGCAGGCCGGGGAACACCGCCTTGTCGATGGCCTTGGCGTGCTCCTCGCGGGACATCAGCATCGCGCCGCGCGGGCCGCGCAGGGTCTTGTGGGTCGTCGTGGAGATCACGTCGGCGTGCGGCACCGGTGAGGGGTGGGCGCCGCCCGCGATCAGGCCGGCGATGTGCGCGATGTCGGCGACGAGGACGGCCCCCGCCTCGTGGGCGATCTCGGCGAAGGCGGCGAAGTCGATGGCGCGAGGGAGTGCGGTGCCACCGCAGAAGATCAGCTTCGGGCGTTCCTTGAGGGCGAGGTCGCGCACCTCGTCGAAGTCGATGCGGCCGGTGTCATGGCGGACGCCGTACTGGACGCCACGGAACCACTTGCCCGTGGCGGAGACGCCCCAGCCGTGGGTGAGGTGGCCACCCATGGGGAGGGCCATGCCCATCACGGTGTCACCGGGCTCGGCGAAGGCGAGGTAGACGGCGAGGTTGGCGGGGGAGCCGGAGTAGGGCTGGACGTTGGCGTGCTCGACGCCGAAGACGGCCTTGGCGCGCGAGACGGCGAGGCGCTCGACGGGGTCGATGTTCTGCTGGCCCTCGTAGTAGCGGCGGCCCGGGTAACCCTCGCTGTACTTGTTCTGCAGGACCGTGCCGGAAGCTTCGAGGACGGCGGTGGAGACGTAGTTCTCGCTGGGGATCAGGCGCAGAGTGTCGGCCTGGAGCTGCTCCTCGGCACCGACGAGCGCGGCCAGCTCGGGGTCCTGCGCGGCGAGCGCGGGGTGGCTGAGGGAAGGAGAGTGAGTCATGGCGTCCTCCGGGGCGAGCGGTGAGTTCCGGTCGTGGTCCCAGGGGTGCCCAGGCGGTCGGCACCTCGAAGGTTTGCCTCGCACGGCTTCCCCGGGGTCCGTTCCCCGTGCGCCAGTCGCCGTGCTGTCAGGGCCAGCGTATAGGGCACGCCGGGTCGGCAGGTTTCTTCGTCCACGATCCGAGCGACGATAGAAATTGGGCGCCACACCCGCCCAACGCCGCAGGACGAACGGAGACCCCGTGTCGACTACCGAAAAGTTCATCACCTCGGCCGAAGCGCACAGCGCGCACAACTATCACCCGCTGCCCATCGTGGTCGCATCGGCGGAGGGTGCCTGGATGACGGATGTCGAGGGGCGCCGCTATCTCGACATGCTGGCCGGGTACTCGGCGCTGAATTTCGGGCACGGCAACCGCCGCCTGATCGACGCGGCCAAGGCGCAGCTGGAGCGGGTGACGCTCACCTCGCGGGCCTTCCACCACGACCGGTTCGCCGACTTCTGCACACGGCTCGCGGAGCTGTGCGGCAAGGAGATGGTGCTGCCGATGAACACCGGCGCGGAGGCGGTGGAGACGGCCGTGAAGACCGCCAGGAAGTGGGGGTACCAGGTCAAGGGCGTGCCCGACGGGCGGGCGAAGATCGTCGTCGCGCGCGACAACTTCCACGGGCGGACCACGACCATCGTCAGCTTCTCGACGGATCAGGAGGCACGGGCGGACTTCGGTCCGTACACACCGGGCTTCGAGATCGTGCCGTACGGCGATCTGACCGCGATGCGGGCCGCGGTCACGGAGAACACCGTGGCCGTGCTTCTGGAGCCGATCCAGGGAGAGGCCGGGGTCCTGGTGCCGCCGGCCGGGTACCTGGCGGGCGTACGGGAGTTGACTCGGGAGCGGAACGTCCTCTTCATGGCGGACGAGATCCAGTCGGGGCTCGGCAGGACGGGCAGGACGTTCGCATGCGAGCACGAGGGCGTGGTGCCGGACGTGTACATCCTCGGCAAGGCGCTGGGCGGGGGCGTGGTGCCGGTGTCCGCGGTGGTGGCGGACGCGGATGTCCTCGGGGTGTTCAAGCCGGGCGAGCACGGGTCGACGTTCGGCGGCAACCCCCTCGCCTGCGCGGTGGGGCTGGAAGTCGTGGCGATGCTGGGCACGGGCGAATACCAGCAGCGGGCCACCGAGCTCGGCGAGCATCTGCACGCCGAGCTGGGGCTCCTCGCCGGTACGGGCGCGGTGACGCAGGTGCGGGGCCGCGGGCTGTGGGCGGGCGTCGACATCGAGCCGTCGCACGGCACGGGCCGCGAGATCTCCCAGAAGCTGATGGACCGGGGTGTGCTGGTCAAGGACACCCACGGGTCGACGATCCGGATCGCGCCCCCACTGGTGATCAGCAAGGAGGACCTGGACTGGGGGCTCGATCAACTGCGGGCCGTGCTCGCCTAGTTCGGGGCTGCCGACGGCCGGCGTCGGCCACAGGTGTCCGCCGCCGGTGTCAGCGTTTGGTGCCGACTCCGCCGAACATGGCCACGTCCTCGACCCCGGCCGCTGTCTCCGTGCGCCAGCGGTTGCACGAGACCACTCCGGGTTCGAGGAGCTCCAGGCCGTCGAAGAAGCGCGCCACCTGCTCGGGCGTGCGCTGCGTCAGCTTGGGCGTGCCGTTCTCGTTCCAGAACGCCACCGCCTCGTCCACGTCGGGCATCTCCGGGCTGGTGATCGTGTGCGAGAGGACCAGGTGACTGCCGGCCGGCAGCGCGTCGAGCAGGCGGCGCACGATGCGGTACGCCTCGGCGTCGTCGTCGATGAAGATGACGACTCCGAGCAGCATCAGCGCGACCGGCTGGTCGAAGTCCAGGGTCTTGGCGGCGTGTTCGAGGATCGTGTCGACGTTGCGCAGGTCCTCGTCGAGGTAGTCGGTCCTGCCCTCGGGGGTGCTGGTGAGGAGGGCGCGGGCGTGGGTGAGGACCAGCGGGTCGTTGTCGACGTAGACAACGCGGGTCTCGGGGGCGATCCGCTGGGCGACCTCGTGGGTGTTGTCGGCGGTCGGCAGCCCGGTGCCGATGTCGAGGAACTGCCGGATCCCGCACTCGGTCACCAGGTGGCTCACGGCGCGCCCGAGGAACTGCCGGTCGGCCAGCGCGTACGCACCGATGCCGGGGTGCAGCGTGCGGATCTGGTCCCCGGCGGCCTGGTCGACGGGGTAGTTGTCCTTGCCGCCGAGCCAGTAGTTCCAGATACGGGCCGTGTGAGGCTGCGTGGTGTTGATCCTGCTGTCGGTCATGTGCGCGGTCGCCTCCGAGTCCGTGGTCGAACAACCGGCAGCGTACTCGGGCGACTTGAGGGGCGGCAGCGCAGCCTGACCGGTCTCAGAGGATCACGGCCTCAAAGGATCACGTGGGGCAGGAATCTCGCGTACTCGTCCGTGATCAGGCCCGCCGACTCCCGGATGCCGAGCCCCGCCGCCTCGTCCTCGACGACCCACGCCCCGAGCACCACACGGTTGCCGTCGAAGTCGGGCAGGGGCGCCAACTCCTGGTAGCAGCAGGCGTCCTCGCGTACGACGGGTTCGGCACCCGGTGGGTGGACCGTGACACCGGCGCCTTCGCGGCCGAGGAGGGGCTTGGCGACGTAACCCCGCTCGGCGGCGAGCTCCCGGGGGCCGTCCAGGTAGGCGGGCAGGAGGTTGGGGTGGCCGGGGTAGAGCTCCCAAAGGACGGCCAGCAGTGCCTTGTTGGAGAGCAGCATCTTCCAGGCGGGCTCGATCCACAGGGTGGAGCCGGTGCCGCCGCCGTTGTCCAGGGTCTGAAGGACGTGCGGGGCGAAGCGGTCCGTGGTCAGCCACTCCCACGGGTAGAGCTTGAAGCAGCTGCGGATGAAGCCGAGTTTCTTGTCGACGAAGCGCCGCGAGAGCCGGTCCCAGCCGATGTCCTCCATGGAGATCGCCTCGGTGGCGAGCCCCGCCTGCTGCGCGGTCTCCCGCAGATACGCGACCGTCATCAGGTCCTCGCCGAGTTCGTCGCCCGCGGAGTGCGCGAAGTACAGCGGGCCGCCGGGCGGGAGCAGTGACGCCTGCTTCCTCCAGGCGTCCACGAGGCGCTCGTGGAGGGAGTTCCACTGGTCGGCGCCCGGGAAGCACTCCTCCATCCAGAACCACTGGGGGCTCGCGGCCTCGACCAGCGAGGTGGGGGTGTCGGCGTTGTACTCCAGCATCTTGGCCGGGCGGCCACTCGTGCCGTCGTAGTGCAGGTCGAATCGGCCGTAGAGGGAGGGGAGTTCGGCGCGTCGGCGCCATGCCTCGGTGACCGCGTCCGCCACTCGGGGGTCGGTGATGCCGAGATCGGCCAGGCGGTCGTGCGTGACGATGTGCTCGGCCGCCGCGAGGCACATCGCGTGCAGTTCCTCGACGACCTCCTCCAGGGCCTCGACCTCGGGGAGCGTGAACGCGTAGTAGGCGGACTCGTCCCAGTAGGGGCGGAGCGTGTCGTCGGGGTAGCGGGTCAGGGGGTAGATGAGCCCCTGGTCCTCGACCGTCTGCTGCCAGCCGGGGCGGGGGGTGATCGTGCGGCGTTCCATGGCCTCGGGTCTCGGGTCGCGGGTTGCGGGTCTCGGGGATGGGGACGCGGTTCGCGGGTCTCGGGGAGCGGGGCTCGCTTCCGGTCAGCCGCCGCCGCTGCCGCTGCCCGAGCAGCCGAAGCCGTCACGGTCGACGGCCTCGCTACGGCTGAAGGTGCCGTAGTCGGCGCGGCGGCCGTCGATGTCCGCGTCGTAGTACCAGTCGGCGTCCATACGGCCGGACTTGCCGGTACCCGTGCCGGTGCCTGATCCGTACGAACTGCCGCTGGTGTTGCGTCCCTTGCCGTACGAGGAGGACGAACCGGCGCCGCTCTTGCAGTTCTTGTCGGCGACGATTCTGTAGCCGGTGAGGACGTCGTAGCTGTCGCGGTCCACGCACCGCCTGTCCGGCTCCGAGCCGCACGAGGTCAGGGCCGCCGCGAGGACGCCCATCCCGCCGAGTACGACCGTGCTGGAACGCAGCTTTCGCCGCGGGGCCTTCCGCACTTCCCTCTGCTCGGTAAGCCCCCTCTGCTCCGCCTGCTGCTCTATCTGCGGCTCCGGTGCCATCAGTTCTTCCGCTCCCCCGTTGACGTACGCGATCGGCGATCAGCGTAGGTAAGGGGCCCCACGTCGTGCCAACCGGCTCAGTCGAATCCCCCTCCTCTACAGTCACTTCGTGTCTCTTGGGATGATTTGCGCGCTCTGTTCAGCGGTCTGCTTCGGCACGGCCTCCGTCTTCCAGGCCATCGCCGCCCGCGCCACGGCGCCGGGCACCGGCTCCGGGGTCGACCCCGCGTTGCTCCTTCGCGCGGTGAAGCAGTGGCGCTACGTCGTGGGGCTCGGGCTCGACGGGCTCGGGTTCCTGCTGCAGATCGTGGCGCTGCGCTCCATCCCGATCTACGCCGTCGGTGCGGCGCTCGCCGCGAGCCTCGCCGTCACGGCGGTGGTGGCCTCGCGGATGCTGCGGGTGCGGTTGAGCAGGGTGGAGTGGGCCGCGGTGGGGGTGGTGTGCGCGGGGCTCGCGATGCTGGGGCTCGCGTCGGGGGACGAGGGGGAGAGCGTCGGGTCGACGACTCTGCGGTACGTGCTGCTGGGCGTGGCGGTGGGGGTGCTGCTGCTCGGTGCGGTGGCAGGGCGGTTGCCGGGGCGGGGGCGGGCGCCGGCCCTGGGGCTCGGGGCCGGGCTCGGGTTCGGCGTGGTGGAGGTGGCGGTGCGGCTCATCGACGACGTCTCGCCGGGGGCGTTGGTCCGCAATCCTGCTGCCTACGCCTTGCTGGTGGGCGGGGGTGCGGCGTTCCTGCTGCTCACGTCCGCCTTGCAGCGCGGGTCGGTGACGACCGCCACCGCGGGGATGGTGATCGGGGAGACGGTCGGGCCCGCGGTGGTGGGGGTGGTGTGGCTCGGGGATCGGACTCGGGGCGGGATGGAGTGGGTGGCGGTGCTGGGGTTCGTGGTTGCTGTGGCGGGGGCGTTGGCGCTGGCGCGGTTCGGGGAGGCGTCTGCTCCTGCGGAGGGTTCAGCCGCGGAGGGGGCCCGGTAGGGGCTGGGGCTGACCCTGCGGGGCTTTCCCCAACCCCGCCCCTTCCCGAAACTGGGGCTCCGCCCCAGACCCCGCTCCTCAAACGCCGGAGGGGCTGAAACGACAGGACCTACGGCAACACCCTGCACAACGCCTCCAGCGCCCCCGCCCACCCATGGTCCGCCGGCGTTCCGTAGCCCACAACCAGCGCGTCCCGTTCCGGAGAGCTGGCCTCGGGGTGGCGGAAGCTGGACAGGCCCTGCACCGCCAGGCGTTGCCAGCTCGCCGCCTGGATCACCGTCCGTTCCGTTCCCGGCGGGAGTTCGAGGACCGCGTGCAGCCCCGCCGCGATCCCCGTGGCCCGTACCTCCGGCGCCCGAGCGGCAAGCGCGGCGACCAGTTGGTCCCGTCGGCGGCGGTAGCGCAGCCGTGCGCCCCGCACATGGCGGTCGTACGCACCCGAGGTGATGAACTCCGCGAGCGTCAGCTGGTCCAGCGCCCCGCAGGCCCACTCCGCGCCCCCCTTCGCCTCGACGACCTCGGCGGCGATCGGTTCCGGAAGGACCATCCAGCCGAGCCGGAGGCCGGGGGCCAGGGACTTGCTGGCCGTGCCGAGGTAGACCACGCGGTCGGGGTCGAGGCCCTGGAGCGCGCCCACCGGCTGCCGGTCGTAGCGGAACTCCCCGTCGTAGTCGTCCTCCAGGATCAGACCGCCCTCGCGCCGCGCCCAGTCGACGGCTTCCGCCCGCCGGTCGGGGTGCAGCGGGACGCCCATCGGGAACTGATGCGCGGGCGTGAGGAGCGCCACCTTGGCCGAACGGGGGCCCGACCCCAACTCCGCCGTGGACGTGCCCAGTTCGTCGATGGGCAGGGGCCTGGTCCGCAGCCCGGCCCTCTTGAGCAGATCCCAGTGCATGTCCAGGCCGTACGACTCGACCGTCACCTCCCGCAGCCCGCGGGCCCGCAGCACACCGCCCAGCAGACGCAGACCCTGCGCGAACCCGGCGCAGATGACGATGCGGTCCGGGTCCGTGTGGACGCCGCGCGCTCGGGAGAGGTAGTCGGCGAGGGCGGTGCGCAGCTCGACGCGGCCACGCGGGTCGCCGTAGCCGAGCGCGTCGTTCGGGGCGGCGGCCATGGCCCGGCGCGCGGCCTTGAGCCAGGCGGCGCGCGGGAACGCCGAGAGGTCGGGGGTGCCCGGCATCAGGTCGTACGTCGGGCCGCCCGCCGCCCTGCGGCGCGGTGCGGGTTCCGCGGGGCGCGGCACGGAGCGTTCGGCGACACGGGTGCCCGAGCCCTGGCGTGCGGTGAGCCAGCCCTCGGCGACGAGGTCGGCGTACGCGTCGGCGACGGTGTTGCGGGCGATGCCCAGGTCGACGGCGAGGGAGCGGGACGAGGGCAGGCGGGTGCCGGGAGCGAGCCTGCCGCCGCGCACCGCATCGCGCAGGGCGTCCGTGAGGCCCTTGCGTACGCCGGAGTGCGTCGCCTCTCCCCCGGTCTCCAGGTGGAGGTCGACGCCCAGAGTGGCCCACGATTCTTCCATGGGAATGGACCATACCTGTGGGCTACTCCCGCCGTACGGTCGATATCATGACGACGAACGAAGACACCCCTGTTCAGCCGCAGCCCAAGGAATACCTCCACGAGCACACCCCCCGCCTCGACTGGCACGCCAAGGCCCCCGAGGTCTTCAAGGCGATGGTCCGGCTCGACGCGGCCGCCCGGAAGGGCGTCGACCCGGTGATCCTCGAGCTGGTCAAGATCAGGGCCTCGCAGATCAACCACTGCGCGCTCTGCGTCGACATGCACAGCAAGGACGCCCTCGCGGCGGGCGAGAGCGTGGAGCGGATCATCCAGCTCAGCGCGTGGGAGGAGTCGCAGCACTTCTACACGGCGAAGGAGGTCGCCGCGATCGAGCTGGCCGAGGCGATCACCGTCCTGACGGACGGTTTCGTGCCGGACGCGGTGTACGACAAGGCGGCGGCCCTCTTCGACGAGGAGGAGCTGACGCAGTTGATCGCCGCGATCACGGTGATCAACGCGTGGAACCGTTTCGGCGTCTCGACGCGGCAGGTCCCGGGCCACTACAAGGCCGGGGAGCACAAGTGAGCGCTCGGACCACCCACCTGGACAAGGGCGTCGCCGGCGCGCTGTCCGCGCTGAGCGCGGCCGCGAAGAAGGGGCTCGGCGACCCGGTGCTCGCCGAGCTCGTGATGATCCGGGCCTCGCAGCTCAACGCGTGTGCGTTCTGCCTCGACATGCATGTGGACATCGCCGAGAAGAACGGCGAGACGGCCAAACGGATTGCCCTCCTCAACGCGTGGGCGGAGGCGGGTGAGCTGTTCAGCGAGCGCGAGCGGGCCGCTCTCGCGCTGACCGAGGCGGTCACCGTCCTGACTGGGGGCACCTCCCAGGCTTTCGGCTCTGGGGGAGGGTTCGTTCCCGACGAGGCGTACGAGGCGGCTGCCGAGCACTTCGGTGAGGCCGAACTCGCTCATCTCATCGGGGTGATCACCGTCATCAACAGTTGGAACCGGGTGATGGTCAGCCGCCGCATCGAGCCGGGTGGGTACGCGCCGTGAGCCTCGTGGACGACTTCCGCTCGCTGCACCACGGGCGGGCGCCCGGTGATCCGCTGGTCCTTCCCGGGCCGTGGGACGCGGCCAGCGCGCGGGTCTTCGTGGACGCCGGGTTCCCGGCCCTGGCGACGCCGAGCGCGGGGGTCGCGGCGTCGCTCGGGTACGCGGACGGTGCGGTGCCGCCGGACGAGATGTTCGCCGCCGTACGCAGGGTGGTGCGGTCGGTGTCGGTGCCGGTGTCCGCGGACATCGAGGACGGCTACGGGCTGCCGCCGAAGGAGCTGGTGGAGCGGCTGCTGGAGACGGGCGCGGTCGGCTGCAACCTGGAGGATTCGTCGGGCGGGGACTTGAAGGACCCGCGCGAGCAGGCGGAATGGCTCGCGGAGGTACGTTCCTTCGCGGGCGACCGGTTGTTCGTGAACGCCCGGGTGGACACGTTCGTACACGGCGACGGCGATCCGGAGCAGGCCATCGAGCGGGCACGGCTTTACGTCGAGGCGGGCGCGGACTGCGTCTATCCGATCCTCGCGCCGCCCGAGGTGCTCCCGCGGCTGCGGGCGGGCATCGAGGGCCCCGTCAACGTGGCGGCGAAGCCGGCAGGGCCGCCGTCCCCGCGGGAGCTGGGTGAACTGGGCGCCACGCGGATCACGTTCGGGCCGGGCCTGCTGTTCCGCGCCTCGGAAGCGCTGCGGGAGATCGCCGAGAGCCTGAAGCCGAGAGCTTGATGCGGAGAGCCTGAAGCAGACGTGACGGTGCCGGGGGGGGGGGGGGGGGGGGGGGAAGAACACACCCCCCCCCCCCCCCCCCCCCCCCCCCCACCTCCCCCCCCCTCCCGGCCCCCCCCCCCTCC
>NZ_JBVIPS010000005.1:281047-325987 GCF_055577715.1 Streptomyces sp. NPDC033177
AAGAAGCGTGGGGGGAGATAGGGGAAACCCGAAAGAAGGGAGTGGGGGGGGGAGAGCGGAAAGCAGACGTGGCGGTGCCGGGGTGTCCTTCGCGAAGGACACCCCGGCACCGTCATCGTCATACCGCTGCGATCAGCCGTTGGCTGCCGTCAGCGACGACGTCACTTCTTCGGGAGCCACTTCTCCCACGTCGCCTTGTTGTCCTTGATCCACTTCTCGGCCGCGGCCTCGCCGGACATCTTGTCCTTGGCGATCGACATGGCGACCTCGTTCTGCTCCTCGGTCGTCCACTTGAAGTTCTTCAGGAACTCAGCGGCGTCGCCGCCGTCCTTGGCGAAGTCGGCGTTGAAGTACTTCTGCAGCGGGGTGTTGGCGTAGCCGCACTCGGTCTTGGTCTCGGGCTCGTTGCAGCCCTCCTTGAAGGCCGGGAGCTTCACCTCGACCATCTCCATGTCGGCGTTCGCCCACAGGGGCTCCCACCAGTAGCTGATGAAGGGCTCCTTGGCGGCGTACTTGCGCTGGATCTCCTTGATCTGCGCGGCCTCGTTGCCGGTGTCCTTGATCTTGAAGTTCAGCTTGTGGTTCTTGATCAGGAACTCGTCGTACGTGGTGTACGAGGGCGCCGCGCCGATGAACTCGCCCTTGTCGCCGCTGCGGTTGCTCTTGAAGTCCTTGGCGAACTTGTTGAGGTTCTTGTAGTCCAGGATCTCCGGGTGCTTGTCCGCGTAGTACTTCGGCACGTACCAGCCGATGTGCCCGGTGACGCCCAGGTCGCCGCCCTTGACGACCGTCTTCTTCTGGTCGATGTAGAGCTTCTGCTTCTTGGGCTGGCCGTCCCAGTCCTCCAGGATCGCGTCGGCCTTGCCGTTGTTCAGGGCGTCCCAGGCGATCGGCTCGTCGAGCTGCTGGAGTTCGACCTTCTTGACGCCGACCTCGTCCTCGAGGAGCTTCTTGGCGACCTCGGCGTTGGCGCGCGCGCCGACCCACGAGGGGACCGTGATGGTGACCTCGTCGGCACCGCCGGAGGACTTCGTGTCGGCGGCGCCGCAGGCGCTGAGCGCCACCATGGACGCGGCGCCGAGACCGGCGATGATCGAAGTGCGTATCCGCTTGCTGTAGTTCACGAGATTGTTCCCTTACGTAGCAGGAGAGCGGGGTCCGGAAGCGTACGTCAGCGCAGTGCGCGTTCCTTGACGTCGGCGCCGGGCTGGGAGATGCGGTCGAGGAGCACACCGAGGCAGACGATCGCGATACCGGCCGTCATGCCGAGGCCGAGGTCACCCTTGGTGAGGCCCCTCACCACGTCCACGCCGAGCGCGCCGCCGCCGATCATGCCGCCGATGACGACCATGGACAGGACGAGGACGACACCCTGGTTGAGGGCGACGAGCAGCGCGGGCCTGGCCAGCGGCAGCTGCACCTGCCAGAGCTGCTGGCCGGTGGAGGCGCCGAGCGAGCGGGCCGCCTCCAGGGCGGAGGGATCGATCTGGCGGATGCCCTGGGCCGTGATGCGGATGACGGCGGGCAGCGCGTAGATGACCGAGGCCACCGCGGCGGCCGCGGGGTTGGAGCCGAACAGCGCGATCATCGGGATGAGATAGATGAACGCCGGCAGGGTCTGCATGGTGTCGAGCACCGGCCGGATGCCACGCTCCACCCACGACACCCGGGCCGCGAGCACACCGATGGCGAAGCCCAGGATCAGCGTGACGACCAGGGCGGCGATCACCTGCGAGAGGGTGTCCATCGAGCGGCTCCACAGCCCCATCGCGCCGATCGCGGCGAGCGCGAGCACGACGGTGACCGCCGCGCGCCAGCGGCCCGCGAGGTAGGCGAGGACACCGGCCACCAGAAGCACCGCCCACCAGGGGGTGGCGAGCAGGGCGTCGAACAGCGGGTTGATGCCGTAGTCGATGAAGGCGTTCGCCCAGGTGAGCGTGCCGCCGATGACCGGGATGCCGGAGCCGAGCTCGCGCTCGATCCAGCCGACGGCCTCGTTGATCGGCTGCGAGATGGAGACCACCCAGTTCTCCGGCCACTCCGTACGGCCGAGCGCCTGGCCGAGCACGGCGGCGCCCGCCACCACGGCGGCCATGACGGCCCACAGGACGCGCGTCGCGACGGCGCTGCGCGCGGGTGCCGCGTCGTCGACGCGTTCGCCGAACCCGGCGGTCGTGCGGTCGAGCCAGACGGCGATCAGCACGATCGCGATGCCGGCCGGTACCGCGAGGCCCACGTCGAGGGTGGAGATCGCGGTGAAGATCGGGTCGCCCAGACCACCGGCGCCGACCACCGTCGCGAGCACGACCATCGACAGACACATCATGATCGTCTGGTTGAGGCCGAGCAGCATCGGCTTGCGGGCCAGCGGAAGGCGGGCCGTCCACAGCCGCTGCCAGGCGCTGGCGCCCAGCGACTGGGAGGCCTCAAGGGCTGCCGCGTCGGCGCCGCGCAGGCCGAGCGAGGTGAGCCTGGCCATCGGCGGGGCGGCGTAGATGACGGTCGCCATGAAGACGGCCGGGGTGCCGACGTCGAACATCAAGACGAAGGGCAGCAGGTACGAGAAGGCCGGAAGCACCTGCATGGTGTCGAAGACCGGCCGCAGGATGCGCTCGGCACGGTCCGAGAGCCCGGCCGCGAGGCCGAGCAGCACACCGACGAGACCCGCGACGGCCACACAGACGACCATCAGGGCGAGGGTCTCCATCGCCTCTTCCCACACGTCGAGCACGCCGATCACGGCGAACGTGCCGAAGGCGATGCCCGCGAGGGTCAGCGCGCGGCGGCGCAGATTCGCCCCGCCCGCGTACCAGGAGATGAGCACCGCGGCGACGGTCACCCCGATGAAGCCGAGGCCCTCAAGACCGCTGAGCACGCCGTCCACCGCGGATTCCGAGGTGTTGCTGATGTGCAGCAGGAAGTACAGGAAGATCGGGTGGGTGTCGCGGTTCTGCGCCATCCAGGTGTTGACGTCGTCGAGCGGCGAACGCACGTCGAACGTCAGGTCGGAGGGCCAGGTGCCGTTGGCGGTGACGGCCGCCGAGACGACCGCGACCAGCAGGGCGCAGAGCAGCAGGATCGCCTTGGGGTTGCGCAGGAAGCCGGCCAGCGGGCCGGGTCCTTCGGCGGGCGGGCCCGGCGGGGACACGCCCTCCTTCTTCTCGATGACGGAAGTCGTGGCCGCGCTCATACGGCTGCCACCGCCTTGTCCCGGGGATCGCTGTCGAGGCCCGCGACCACCGCGAGGAGCTGCTCGTGGTCGACGATGCCGAGGGTGCGTCCGTTGTCCACGACACGGCAGTACGCGCCGCTGCGGGCCACGGCCTCGATCGCGTCGACGACCAGGGTGTCCGGGCCGATCGCGGCACCGGACTCGGCCTCGTCGCCCTCGGCGGGGCGCATGGCGCGGCGCACGGTGATGACCTGCTCGCGTGACACGTCCTGGACGAAGTCGCGGACGTAGTCGTTGGCCGGGTTGGCGACGATCTCCTCGGGGGTGCCGAGCTGCACGATGGCGCCGTCCCGCATCAGCATGATGCGGTCGCCCAGGCGCAGCGCCTCGCTCAGGTCGTGGGTGATGAAGACCATCGTGCGGCCCTCTTCGCGGTGCAGGCGGATGACCTCTTCCTGCATGTCCCGCCGGATCAGCGGGTCGAGCGCGCTGAACGGCTCGTCGAAGAGCAGGACTTCGGGGTCGACGGCGAGGGCGCGGGCCAGGCCGACGCGCTGCTGCTGGCCGCCGGAGAGCTGGGTGGGGCGGCGCTCCTCCATGCCTTCGAGGCCGACCTTGGCGACGACCTCCAGGGCCTTGGCGCGGCGCTCGGCCTTGCCGACACCCTGGATCTCCAGGCCGTACGCGACGTTGTCGAGGACCGTGCGGTGCGGAAGGAGGCCGAAGTTCTGGAAGACCATCGCGGCCTTGTGGCGGCGCAGTTCACGCAGCTGGTTCTTGTCCATGCCGAGCACGTCCTGCCCGTCCATGGATATGGATCCGCTGGTCGGCTCGATGAGCCGGGTCAGGGTCCGCACCAGGGTCGACTTGCCCGAGCCGGACAGGCCCATGACGACGAAGACCTCGCCGCGCCTGACGTCGAAGCTGACGTCCCGCACGGCCGCGGTGCAGCCGGTGCGCTCACGCAGCTCGGTGGCGGAGAGATCCGCGTACTCCTCGTTGCCCGGGATGCTCTTGGCCTTGGACCCGAAGACCTTCCACAGGTCCCGGACGGCGAACACCGGCGCGGCCTCGTCGGAGGCGGGCGTCTCGGGGCCCGGCGTCTTGTCAGTGGTGGTGGTCATCGGACATCACTCCCGGTCAGCAGTTCCGCGCACTTTTCCCCGACCATGAGCACTCCGATCATCGGGTTCACGGCAGGCATCGTCGGGAAGACGGATGCGTCCGCGATTCGGATTCCCTCGAGGCCCCGGATCCGCAGCTCCGGGTCGACCACAGCAAGTTCATCAGCGGAAGCGCCCATTCGGCAGGTTCCCGCAGGGTGATAGACGGTGTGCGCCGCCTTGCGCACGAGTTCGCTGATCTCGGCGTCGTCGGTGACGTCCGGGCCCGGGAAGACCTCGCGCTTGAGCCACTTGGCGAAGGGCTCGGCCTGCGCGACCTTGCGGGCCAGCTTGATGCCGTCGACGAGGGTCTGGCCGTCGTAGTCGACGCCGTCCTCGTCGTACTCGAAGTACTTGAAGTCGAGGGCGGGCTTCACCTCGGGGTCGGCCGACGTCAGGTAGACGCGGCCGCGCGCACGGGACTTGGGGATGTTCGGCGTCATCGAGACGCCGTGCTCCGGGCGTTCGTAGCCCAGGCGCTCCGGGTTGTCCGTGAACGGGATTTGGTAGAAGTGGAACATCAGGTCGGGGCCCTTGTGGTCCGGGTCCCGCTTCACGAACAGACCCGCGTCGGAGTCCATCGCGGAGTTGCCGGGGATCGGCCCGTTCGTCTCCCAGACGATGACCGACTCGGGGTGGTCGAGGAGGTTCTCGCCGACGCCCGGCAGGTCGTGCGTGACGGGAATGCCGAGGGCTTCGAGGTCCTTCGCCGGGCCGATGCCGGAGTGCAGGAGCAGGCGCGGCGTGTCGACGGCGCCGGCGCAGACGAGCACCTCACGGCGGGCGGTGAGCAGCTGCTCGGCGCCGTCCTTGGTACGGATGTGGACGCCGCGCGCGGTCTTGCCCGCAAGCTCCAGCTTGGTGGCCCACGTCTCCAGGAACAGGTGGAGGTTCGGGCGGTCGCCGGCCTCCATGTGGGGGTGGAGGTAGGCGACGGAGGCGGAGGAACGCTTGTTGTTCTCCGGGTGGTACGAGAGGTCGAAGAAGCCGACGCCCTCGTCGAAGGGCTTGTCGTTGAAGCCGACGACCTCGGGGACGCCGAGCGCGCTCTTGGTCGCCTCGACCCAGTCGGTGGCGATCTGGTTCTGGTCCTTCTTGGCGACGCGCACGATGTTGTTGCGCAGCTTGCCGAAGAAGGGGTCCATCGCCTTGGCGTTCCAGCCGGTGGCGCCCGCCTCTTCCCACTCGTCCCAGTCGGACGGCAGCGGCTTGAAGGAGATCAGGGTGTTGTGCGACGAGCAGCCGCCGAGGACCTTGGCGCGGCTGTGCAGGATGTGCGAGTTGC
This sequence comes from Streptomyces sp. NPDC033177, assembly GCF_055577715.1. NCBI lineage: Bacteria > Bacillati > Actinomycetota > Actinomycetes > Kitasatosporales > Streptomycetaceae > Streptomyces > Streptomyces sp. NPDC033177. The sequence goes on from NZ_JBVIPS010000005.1 coordinate 286,668, forward strand.
CGCGCGGCTGCTCGGTGGTGGTGTAGCCGTAGTCGAGGTCGCCGCCGAGCAGGCCGAGCCAGCGGCGCAGCGTGAGGACGTCCTCGCGGTCGATGTCGCTGGGGCCGCCCTCGATGACGGCGACGGTGACGCCCGGGTCCTCGGTGAGCCGGGACGCGATCACCGACCCGGCGGTACCGCCACCGACGATGACGTAGTCGTACTCAGTGGTCTCAGCCATGCGTGCTACTCCTCTTCCTGCGAGGTGTGGTGCCAAGGTGCTTGCGCGTATAGAGCGGGGGGCGCTCGGGGTCACGGATACAGATACGTGCGCGGGGGCGGGACTGCCGCCCCCGCGCACGCCTTGACGAGTCGGGCCTCAGCCCGCGAACCAGCGGACCGGCCGCGGGGCGAGGTTCTGGTAGATGTGCTTGGACTCGCGGTACTCGGCGAGTCCGGCGGGTCCGAGCTCGCGCCCCACGCCGCTCTTGCCGAAGCCGCCCCACTCCGCCTGCGGAAGGTAGGGGTGGAAGTCGTTGATCCAGACCGTGCCGTGCCGCAGGCGCCGGGCCATGCGGCGGCCGAGGCCCGCGTCGTTGGTCCAGACGGCGCCCGCGAGACCGTACTCGGTGTCGTTGGCGAGCGCGACCGCCTCGTCCTCGGTGCGGAAGGTCTCGACGGTCAGGACCGGGCCGAAGACCTCCTCGCGCACGACGCGCATCTCGCGGTGGCACTGGTCCAGGACGGTCGGCTCGTAGAAGTAGCCGGTCGCGGGGCGCACTTCGCTGGGCTCGGGGCGCTTGCCGCCGGTGCGCAGGACCGCGCCCTCCTCCAGTGCGGACGCGACGTACGACTCGGTCTTCTCGCGCTGCTGCTGCGAGACGAGCGGGCCGCACTCGACGCCGTCCTCGGTGCCGCGGCCGAGCTTGATGCGGCTCGCGCGGCGGGCGAGTTCGGCGACGAAGCGCTCGCGCACCGACTCCTCGATGATGAGGCGGCCACCGGCGGAGCAGACCTGCCCGCTGTGGATGAAGGCGGCGTTGAGCGCCTGGTCGACTGCGGTGTCGAAGCCTTCTTCGGTGGCGCAGGCGTCGGCGAAGACGACGTTCGGGTTCTTGCCGCCGAGTTCGAGGGCGACCTTCTTGACGCCGAGGGCCGCGGCCTGGGCGACCTTGGTGCCGGAGACGAGGCCGCCGGTGAAGGAGACCAGGTCGACGTCGGGGTGGTCGGAGAGGCGCGCGCCGACGGTGTGGCCGGGGCCCGTCACGATGTTCGCGACGCCGGCCGGGAGGCCCGCCTCGACGAGCAGCTCGATCAGCGCGACCGTCGTCAGCGGAGTGACCTCACTCGGCTTGATGACGAAGGTGTTGCCCGCGGCGAGCGCGGGGGCGATCTTCCAGCTGGCCTGGAGGAGCGGGTAGTTCCAGGGCGTGATCATCGTGCAGACGCCGACGGGCTCGTGCACGACGACGCTGTGGATGTCGTCGGACCCGGCGTCGACCACGCGGCCCGCGCCCTCGCCGATCACCAGATCGGCGAAGTAGCGGAAGGCGTCGGCGACGCAGTCGACGTCGACGCGGCCCTCCTCGACGGTCTTGCCCGCGTCGCGGCTCTCCAGAAGCCCGATCTTCTCGCGGTCGCGTACGAGGAGGTCTGCCACGCGGCGCAGCAGCGCGGCCCGTTCGGCGACGGGTGTGGCCGGCCACGGTCCGTGGTCGAAGGCCTCGCGGGCGGCGGCGATGGCCGCGTCGGTGTCCTCGGTGCCGCCCTCGGCGATCAGTGCGAACGGCTTGGCATCCGCAGGGTCGAGGATCTCGCGTGTGGCGCCGGAGAGGGCGTTACGCCACTCTCCGCCCACATGGATGGTCTGTTGTGCGGACACGTCCCGTTTGCCTTCCATTCCTGTCATACGCCCCGCCTGTCACTCGCGGTAGCCGGGGGCACATGCCCCGAGGCGGAGAAACCATGCGCATTAGATAACCGAAAGTGCGCTGTGTCACTGCGCGTGCAGGCACCTGGGGCAATACGTCCGCGTGCAGGGGCATTTGGGAACAGGGGTAGTGCTATGGACCGCTACGCGTCGATGTCGTCGAGGTCCACGGGCTCGTCCTGCACGGCGAGCCCCGCCACCCACAGGGGCATCAGCCAGTGCACGACGAACGTGGTGAAGAGCGCGGGGAAGAGCAGCCCCTCGGTGTCCCAGCCGCGGTGCGCGGCGAACCCCGCGCCGGCCGCCACCGCGAGGAGCAGCCAGAGCATGATCTGACGGGCCCGTGCCGCGACGCGGACCCGCTCCGCGCGCTGCCGCTCGTCGAGGGCGCGTTCGCGCAGTTCGAGAAGGCCGCGCGTGGCGCTGTTGATGACACCGGTGGCGACGCACCACGGCAGCAGGAGCCCGAGCATCGTCCACATCGCCCAGCGCTGGTCGCCCACGACCGTGAGCAGCCAGGCCGCGACGCTCGCCGCCGTCAGCGCGATGTGGGCGCCGACCGCGAGCCGCCTTCGCGTGGCGGTGGCGTACATCGGCGCTCCCTCGCGCCGGTTCATCAGCGCGAACATCCGCCGGTCGTACCCGGTCATCCGCTGCGTCCCCTTGGTCGCCTGCTGGCCCGTCATCCCTGACTCCTCCCGTAGACCTCGTCCGTGAGCGGGCGGAACGGCTCGAGGGAGAACAGCGCCTCCACCGGCAGCCCGAAGAACACCGCGATCTTCAGTGCCAGGTCGAGGCTCGGGTTGTACTGCCCGCGCTCGATGTAGCCGATGGTCTGGTAGTGAACCCCCACCGCCTCGGCCAGGCTCTGGCGCGACACCTTCCGCTCCGCGCGCACCATCGCCAACCTGTTGTGCACTTGCTCGCTCATGTATAAGAAGTACTACATCGAGGAGCAGGTTGGCAACGGACGGCCGCTGTTTGCGTCTGACCCCGGACGCACCTCGCCCCCGGCAGCCGATCGAGCGGCCGCCGGGGGCGAGGTGGACGAACTGCCGTACGGACCGGGCCGTACGGGAGGGCGTGCTAGATGAGGCCGAGGCCGCGAACCGCCTCGCGCTCCTCGGTGAGCTCCTTGACGGACGCGTCGATGCGCGTGCGCGAGAAGTCGTTGATCTCCAGGCCCTGGACGATCTCGTACTTGCCGTCGTTGGTGGTGACGGGGAAGGAGGAGATCAGGCCCTCCGGAACGCCGTACGAACCGTCCGACGGGATACCCATGGAGGTCCAGTCACCGGCGGCCGTGCCGTTCACCCACGTGTGGACGTGGTCGATGGCGGCGTTGGCGGCGGAGGCGGCCGAGGACGCGCCACGGGCCTCGATGATCGCGGCGCCGCGCTTGGCGACGGTCGGGATGAAGTCGTCGGCGAGCCAGGCCTGGTCGCTCACGACGTCCGCGGCGTTCTTGCCGGCGATCTCCGCGTGGAAGATGTCGGGGTACTGGGTGGCCGAGTGGTTGCCCCAGATGGTGAGGCGCTTGATGTCGGAGACCGGGGCGCCGGTCTTCTTCGACAGCTGCGACAGCGCGCGGTTGTGGTCCAGACGGGTCATCGCGGTGAAGCGCTCGGCCGGTACGTCCGGGGCGGCGGCCTGCGCGATGAGCGCGTTGGTGTTGGCCGGGTTGCCCACGACGAGGACCTTGATGTCGTCCGCGGCGTTGTCGTTGATCGCCTTGCCCTGCGGCTTGAAGATGCCGCCGTTGGCGGAGAGCAGGTCGCCGCGCTCCATGCCCTTGGTGCGCGGGCGGGCGCCGACGAGGAGGGCGACGTTGGCGCCGTCGAAGGCGACGTTCGGGTCGTCGCTGATCTCGATCGAGTTCAGCAGCGGGAAGGCGCAGTCGTCGAGCTCCATGGCGGTGCCCTCGGCGGCCTTCAGGGCCGGAGTGATCTCCAGGAGGCGAAGGTTGACCGGCACGTCCGCGCCGAGCAGGTGGCCGGAGGCGATGCGGAAGAGCAGCGCGTAGCCGATCTGGCCGGCCGCGCCGGTGACGGTGACGTTCACGGGAGTGCGGGTCATGGCGATCTCCGTAAGAAAGCTGGCGGTGAAGGTCCCTGCCCCTTGTGCGGGGTCCCCTTGTGCTGGATCCCCACCGACGCCCTCGATGATCGATCTCTTGGCATCAAGAGAGATCCGCCGCTCAGGCTATCGCGCCCCGCCGAACCCCGAGCCCCGGGAGGGTGTGGCCCACCCCACAAAGATCCAGCCTTGCCGCTGAAGGGTGATTTCCGCCGGGAAACAGCGGCTCAGAGGCCCCTGAAAAATTTCTCGTGAATCGACAGGCATGTTGTGCGTAGGTCAGGGCACACGCACGAGTACCCCCACGGGAGTGGTCACACCCCCAGGCGGCCGCCACGCTCCCCCCCCTGTGTTGGCGGCCGCCAACTCCTCCCGGTGGCCACTCCCGAGCACGACACCGGCCGCACCTGCTTCAGGTGCGGCCGGTTCGCGTGTCCGCTGCTTCGTGTCCCTACGTCGCCGCTACTTCGTGCAGCCCGTCTGGCCGGCCTTGAGGGTCGCGCACGCCTCCGCCGACGCACCGTCCTTGACGGCCACCATCGGTGTGTACGCGTCGAAGTCCGCGTTCACGGTGCCGTTCTGCTTCGCGCCGTCGCCGGTGATCGTGACCTTGTCGCCCGGAGCGGCCGTCGTGATGCGCGCCCATGCCGCACCGCACGTCTTGCTGTAGCGGACCTCGACCACAGCCTTGCCCACGGTCGCGCGTGTCGTCGTGGCGGCAAGCTCGCCGCCGCAGCCCATGGTCTCGGGGTCCTTGCCGGTGCAGCTCTTGCCGCTGCACTCGACGCCCGCGGGCAGGTCCTTGTCGCTCGTGCTCGGCGAGGCCGGCGGCTTGGCGCCTTCGTTGCTCTTGTCGTCCTTGCCGAAGTCGGTCAGGAAGACGGCGGCGGCTATGACGACGAGCGCCCCCACGACGCCCGCCAGGAACATCGTCAGCTTCCTGCGCCGCCGCTGCCGGTCGGGCGAGTCACCACCACGGGCCGGCTGAGCCGGGCCGGGCGGCGCCGCGACGCCACCCCCGCCCGCGTACGACGGGGCCTGCGGAGGCACCGTCGGCGAGACACCCGCGGGGCCGGCGACCCCGGTGACACTCCCGCCCGGACGGGCGGGGCGGTCGGCGGAGTCGACACCGGTGCCGACTCCGGCACCGGCGGCACCGCCGCGCACCGCGCCGCCGTTCCCCTTGCCCTTGCTCTTGCCGTTGGGCGGGTTAGGGCCCAACTCGCCGAGCGCGGCCCGCGCCTGGGAGATCCGGATCGCCTGCATGGTCATGTCGTGCCGCATCTCGGAGCGGCTCCAGGCGCGCTCGGCGAGCTCCCACATCGTGATGAGGTGCACCGGGTTGGTGCCCGTCACCTCGGCAAGCGCGACGATCGCACCCTTCGGGGCGAGCAGCCGCCCGTTCAGATACCGCTCCCACGACGTCTTGCTGTACCCGGTGCGGTCCGACACCGCGGCAATGCTGAGACCACTGCGGTCGACGAGTCTGCGCAGCTGACTGGCGAACTCCCTGACCTGCGGATCCAGCTCATCCGGTAGTGCCTTCCAACGAGGCATTACTCCCCCTCATCCCCCCGTACGTGCCAACGTGCCCCCGCGCGTGATTCCCCCCGCTCTGCCCATGAGGCAGCCCCCACTGCTCCCGCCATGGGCTACCCAGAGGGATGCCAAAAGTCAGGATGTCAGTTCCCGGACCGGGAGCGCACGGGAGCATTCGGGCCACGGGCGTGCACCGTCGCACTCCGTGCGGTCCGGCGTCCAGTGTCCCACCGCTGTCCCCCTCCACGATGCGGAACCCCTGGTAGCGGCCTGGGACGTCCCAACCATCCCGATAACACCGCTTGTCCCTTTTGCGAGATGCCCCTCACGCGTACGACGGCCCTAACGCATGAGGAAGTGCATCAGCCCCTCGGACAGCACCATGAGGACGAGGAAGGCCGTGACCCCGACCCTCGCACTCTGTTGCGGGCTGAGAACAGCGTTGCGGAATGGTCACCTCCGTGCCACAGGGGCAAGGCATCCCTTGAACGGAATTGGCGGGGGCATGACGCTGGTCCCCGTAGGAACGGCCCCCCACAGACCGGCGGCGCCCGTCCTCTCACGGGGGTGAGGACGGGCGCCGTCTCCCGTTCGCAGCGGCGGACGGGAGGTGTCAGAAGGTGTCGGACGTCCTTCAGCGACCGCCGCCGCCCGGCGTGACGAGGCCCGTCTCGTACGCCACCACCACCGCCTGCGCCCTGCTGTCCAGGTCGAGTTTGGTCATCGTGCGGTTGAGGTGGGTCTTGACGGTGGCCTCGCTGATGTAGAGGCGGTCGGCGATGTCCGCGTTGGACAGACCCGTGGCGATCAGCTTCAGGACCTCGACCTCGCGCAGGGTCAGCGCCCGCAGGTCCGGCGGCGGCTCGGCGCAGTCCTCGGACCCGGCCCCGGCCTGCCGGGCGAAGGCCTCGACGAGCCGGCAGGTGACACTGGGCGCGAAGAGCGCGTCGCCGCCGCCCACGGCCGCCACCGCGGCGAGCAGGCGTTCGGGCCCGGAGTCCTTGAGCAGGAAGCCCGACGCCCCGGCCCGCAGCGCCCCGTACACGTACTCGTCGAGGTCGAACGTGGTCAGCACCAGGACGCGCGGCGGCGGTTCGGGCGCCTCGGCGAGGATCTTCTCGGTGGCCACGATGCCGCTCATGCCGGGCATGCGGATGTCCATCAGGATCACGTCGGGCCGGGTCGTCGCGGCGAGCGCGACGGCTTCCGCGCCGTCCCCCGCCTCGCCGACGACATGGATGCCGGGCGCGGCACGCAGCAGCCCCACAAGACCGGCCCGGATGAGGAACTGGTCGTCGACCACGAGCACCCTGGTCATCTACGTCGCGCCGTCCCCCTGCGGTGCGGCCTGCGCGGAGGTCGGCAGGGTCAGACGCACGGCGAACCCTCCCTCGCTCCGCGGGCCGATGCTGATCGTCCCGCCGTAGAGCTTGGCCCGCTCCCGCATCCCAATCAACCCATGGCCGCTCCCCGCGCCCACTCTGTCCGGAATCACCCCCTCCCCGTCATCGGTGACCGAAACCGTCACGTGGTGCGGCTGGTAGTGCAGTTGGACCACCGTGCCGGCCCCGTGCGCGTGCTTCAGTACGTTGGTCAGGGCCTCCTGGACCACGCGATACGCGCAGAGTTCGACCCCGGGGGCGAGCTGCCGCGGGGTCCCCTCGACGCGCAGTTCCACGTCGACTCCCCCGGCGCGGATCCGCTCGACCATCTCGCCGAGCCGCGCGAGCCCCGGCATCGGGGCGTCGGGCGCGCCGCCGTCCTCCTCCCCCGCGCGCAGCACCCGCAGCATGCGGCGCAGTTCCTCCAGCGCCTCGCCGCTGGTGCCGGAGATGGTGGAGAGCGCGGCGTGGGCGGTGGCCGGGTCCGAGGCGAAGACGAACTTCGCGAGGCCCGCCTGCACGGATATCACCGACATGTGATGGGCGACGACGTCATGCAACTCCCGCGCCATGCGCCCGCGTTCCTCGGCGACCTCGCGCCGCGCCCGCTCGTCCTGCTCGCGCTTCAGCTGCCGGGCCAGTTCGGCGGACCGGCGCGCGACGTGTCCGAACCGCCAGATCACCAGGGGGAAGCCGATGGCCTGCCCGACCACGGAGGCCATGGCCGCGCCTTCGCTCACCACGCCCGAGTAGATCCAGACGGCGCTCATCAGGGCCGCGCAGGGCAGTGAGGTGCGCGGAGGCTTCAGGGCGGCGACCGTGTAGACGGCGAGCATGGGGCCGAAGGTGTTCACCACGGGCCAGTAGCCGGCGGTGACGTACGCGATCCATGCCAGGTGCACGGCGAGGAGGACGGTGAGCGGGGCCTTGCTCCGAGCTGCGATCGGGACGTTGACCAAGGCCACCAACAGGTAACCCCACGCGTCGAGTTCGGGCCACCCCTGTCGCGCCGACTCCTGCCCGAGGAGCACGGCGACCGTGGTCAGGGCGACCGCGATCGACGTATCGGCGACGAGGGGGCGGATCCGCATCGCCGCAGCGTAGCCCGGGTGCGGGCACCGCAACGTCAAACTACGGCGGTACCGCGGAAGTTGCAGGAACCGCGGAGGTACCGCGCCGGACGTGCCCGAAGCTCAACCCTGCACGGGACGACTCCCGCGCCCCGTCTCCGTAACTTCTTGCTCCAGCAGCACGGCACCGGCCGACCACCGGCGCCACACGGATCGCGGGTCGTCGGGGGACCCAACGGGGGGACCCGGCCCGCTCTCCGGGAAAGGAACCGACCTCATGAACGCACGCAAGCGCATCGCACTCGCGGCCTTCTCGGCCGTCCTGGGCAGCGGTCTCGCACTCGGCTCGGCCGGCGGCGCCACCGCCTCCCCCGCCGAGCAGAGCGTCCGCGCCGACACCCGCGCCGGTGTCTACTGCGGCTACTACAACGGCAATGCGCTGACCAAGGCAGGCCAGACGAGCAGCGCCGCGAAGAAGCGCATCAAGGAAGTCCAGTGCCTGATCAACGTCAACACCTCGTACCCGACGGTCCTCGGCGTGGACGGCAAGTTCGGCGACAAGACCTACAACGCGGTGGTGAAGGTACAGCAGAAGGCGCGCATCTCCGACGACGGGCAGGTCGGCAAGAACACCTGGAAGAAGCTGCGCAACGGGGTCTTCTGGTAAACGGAGCGGCCTCATGACGACGGTGGCCCGTCCTCCCCGGGGGAGAGGACGGGCCACCGTCACGTGCGCGTGCCGCGCACCTCTAGGTGTCGATCGTCCGATGCAGCGCGTCGCCCAGGAACGGAAGCTCCAGCCACGGCTTCGGCTGTGCCATCAGCGCGAGCAGCACGATGACGACGCCGAGCGCCCCGTACGTGACCATGTCCGTGAAGCGCGACCGCACCGCCAGCATGCCGACGCCGGGCAGCGCCCACCGCATGACGGCGCCCGTGATCAGCGCGAGGCCGATCAGGATCGTGCCGATGCGGAACACGTCGAAGGCCGTGAGCAGCAACCCGAGCCCCACCATCGAGAGCACGGTGAGCAGCGGCCACTGCCGGGCGGGCGCGGGGGCGTCGCCGCCCGCGGCCCGGCCGCCGCCCTCGGGCCGCGCGGTGTCGCGGGTCAGGAGCGGAAAGCGCCGCGTGGTCTTCTGCGGCCCGTCGGGACCGGGAGCGCTGACGGCACCCTTGGCCTCGGTGTCCTCCACGGCCTCGGCCTCGCGGACGTCGGACTCCTTGACGTCGGCCTTCGTGGCGTCGGACTCCGTGGCGTCGGACTTCGTGACATCGGCCGGTGACGCCCCTTGCTCAGGTTCGGCGCTCATGGGCTCACCCCTTCCCGGTTCAGCTCGCGGCGGCGGACGCGGCGCGCTCGGCCGCCTCGACGACGTTGACGAGCAGCTGGGCGCGCGTCATCGGGCCGACACCGCCGGGGTTCGGCGAGATCCACCCGGCGACCTCGCGGACACCCGGATGCACGTCGCCGACGATCTTGCCGGACTCGTCGCGCGAGACGCCGACGTCCAGGATCGCGGCGCCCGGCTTCACGTCCTCGGGCTTGATCAGGTGCGGCACGCCCGCCGCGGCCACGATGATGTCGGCCTTCTGGAGGTGGAAGGCCAGATCGCGCGTACCGGTGTGGCACTGCGTCACCGTGGCGTTCTCCGAACGGCGGGTGAGCAGGAGCGGCATGGAGCGGCCGATCGTGACACCGCGGCCGACGACGACGACCTCGGCGCCGTTGATCTCCACGCCGTACTGACGAAGGAGCTGGATGATGCCGTAGGGCGTGCAGGGCAGCGGCGCGGGCTCGTTCAGGACGAGGCGGCCGAGGTTCATCGGGTGCAGGCCGTCGGCGTCCTTGTCCGGGTCCATCAGCTCCAGGACGCGGTTCTCGTCGATGCCCTTGGGCAACGGGAGCTGCACGATGTAGCCGGTGCAGGCCGGGTCGTCGTTGAGCTCGCGGACGACGGCCTCGATCTCCTCCTGCGTCGCGGTCGCGGGCAGTTCGCGCTGGATGGAGGCGATGCCGACCTGCGCACAGTCGCGGTGCTTCCCGGCGACGTACTTCTGGCTGCCCGGGTCGTCACCGACCAGGACAGTCCCGAGGCCGGGCGTGAAACCCCTCTCCTTCAGGGCCGCCACGCGGGCGGTCAGTTCGGACTTGATCGCGGCTGCGGTGGCCTTGCCATCGAGAATCTGGGCGGTCATGACTCCATCTTCCCGGATGAGACCCGCCCGGTACCAATCAGGTCGCCCGCGCGGGCCGACTGTGTCCCAGCCGTGTCCCGAGACCTGACCAGCTCTGTTGCACTTGCACAACGCCTGCGGCCACCGACTGGACAGAAGGGTGCCCCATTGAGAACCATGTCCCGGGCAATGCCGCGGGCAGTGTCGGGGGGCAATCCGCTCAGCAGCACGTATTCCTCCGCTCGAACCGCGTCGTCCCCGCATTGAACAACGGAGGAATTCCGCCATGAGCTTTGGCGATCCCAACAACCCGTACGGCCAGCAGCCGCCGCAGGGTCAGCCCGGCTACGGCCAGCCCCAGGGCCAGCCCGGCTACGGCTACCCGCAGCAGGCCCCGCAGGGTGTCCCGCCGCAGCAGGGCTACGGCTACCCGCAGCAGCCTGCCCAGCCGTACGGCGCGTACCCGCAGGCCCCCGGCGGCGGTTACGGTCACCCGGGCGGCGCGGGCCCCTTCGTCGCTTCCATGGGCCGCCGCTTCGGCGCCCGCGTGATCGACGGCGTGGCCTTCGGCATCATCTACACCATCCTTGCCGTGGCGGGCATCGCCGGAGCTGTGGGCGCCGCGCAGGACTGTGACCCGGGCTCGGTGAACTACGACAGCTGCATCAACGACGCGAGTTCCGACATGATGTCCTCGGTCGGCGCCATGATCGGCGCCCTCGCGGTCGTGGGTCTGCTCTACGAGTGGCTGATGACCGCCATGGTCGGTGGCACCCTCGGCAAGCTGGCCGTAGGCATCCGCGTCATCGACGCCGAGACCGGCCAGAAGCCGGGCATCGGCGCCGCGTTCGTCCGCTACATCATCCCGGTGGTGGGCTCACTCGCCTGCGGCATCGGCTCGCTGCTCGTCTACCTGTCCCCGTTCTGGGACAAGACGGGGCGTCAGCAGGGCTGGCACGACAAGGCGGCGAAGACCATGGTGGTCCAGCGCTCCAACAACTAGCCCGTCTGCGGGACCGGTTGAACACGCCAAGGCCGCGCATCCCCCTTACGAGGGGGCGCGGCCTTTGGCATGTCCTGTTGGTCGGACCTCAGTGGAAGAAGTGCCGCGTACCCGTGAAGTACATCGTCACGCCCGCCTTCTTCGCGGCCTCGACGACCAGCTCGTCGCGGACCGAACCGCCGGGCTGCACCACGGCCTTGACGCCCGCGGCGGTCAGGATCTCCAGGCCGTCGGGGAACGGGAAGAACGCGTCCGAGGCGGCGTACGCACCGTGCGCGCGCTCCTCGCCCGCCCGCTCGACGGCGAGCTTCGCGGAGTCGACGCGGTTGACCTGACCCATGCCGACGCCTACCGAGGCGCCGTCCTTGGCGAGCAGGATCGCGTTGGACTTCACCGCGCGCGACGCCTTCCAGGCGAAGGCCAGTTCGGCGAGCTCGCCCGCGTTCAGGGCGTCGCCCGTGGCGAGCGTCCAGTTGGCGGGGTTGTCGCCGTCGGCCTGGAGGCGGTCGGTGACCTGGAGGAGCGCGCCGCCGTCGATCTGCTTGACCTCCACCGTGTTGGCCGGGGCCTGGTGGGCGCGCAGGACGCGGATGTTCTTCTTCTTGGTGAGGACTTCGAGTGCGCCGTCCTCGAACTCGGGCGCGACGATGACCTCGGTGAAGATGTCGGCGACCTGCTCCGCCATCTCCTTGGAGACCGGACGGTTGACGGCGATCACACCGCCGAACGCGGAGAGCGGGTCGCAGGCGTGCGCCTTGCGGTGCGCCTCGGCGACGTTCGCGCCGATCGCGATGCCGCACGGGTTGGCGTGCTTGATGATCGCGACGCAGGGGTCGTCGTGGTCGTACGCGGCACGGCGCGCGGCGTCCGTGTCCGTGTAGTTGTTGTACGACATCTCCTTGCCGTGCAGCTGCTCGGCCTCGGCGAGGCCGCCGTTGCCGTCGACGTAGAGGGCGGCACCCTGGTGCGGGTTCTCGCCGTACCGCAGGACGTTCTTGCGGGCGTACGCGCTGCCGAGGAACTCGGGGAAGTCCGTGCCGTCGCTCGCGTAGTCGTCGGCGAACCAGGTCGCGACCGCGAGGTCGTACTCGGCGGTGTGGCGGAACGCTTCAGCGGCGAGGCGCTTGCGCGCGGTCAGGTCGAAGCCTCCGTCACGGACGGCGGCGAGCACGTCGGTGTACCGGGCGGGGCTCGTGATGACCGACACCGAGGGGTGGTTCTTGGCTGCGGCCCGGACCATCGAGGGGCCGCCGATGTCGATCTGCTCCACGCACTCGTCGGGCGTGGCGCCGGACGCGACGGTCGCCTTGAAGGGGTAGAGGTTCACGACGACCAGCTGGAACGGCTCGATGCCGAGGTCGGCGAGCTGGCGCTGGTGGTCGTCGAGGCGCAGGTCGGCGAGGATGCCGGCGTGCACGCGGGGGTGCAGCGTCTTGACCCGGCCGTCCAGGCACTCGGGGAAGCCGGTGAGCTCCTCGACCTTGGTGACGGGCACCCCGGTGGCGGCGATCTTCGCGGCGGTCGAACCGGTCGAGACGAGCTCGACGCCGGCCTCGTGCAGCCCGCGCGCGAGCTCCTCGAGCCCGGTCTTGTCATAGACGCTGATGAGCGCGCGCTTGATCGGGCGCTGCGAGCCGTGCGTACCTTCGGCGGTCACGGGATAAGTACCTTTCGTCCCTCAATGCGGTAGCCGTTACGGGCCAGACGCCCCACGACATCGACGAGCAGCCTTCGCTCGACTTCCTTGATGCGCTCGTGCAGAGCGCTCTCGTCGTCCTCATCCCCGACCGGGACCACGCCCTGGGCGATGATCGGGCCGGTGTCGACGCCGTCGTCGACGAAGTGGACGGTGCATCCCGTGACCTTCGCGCCGTACGCGAGCGCGTCGCGCACGCCGTGGGCCCCCGGGAAGCTGGGCAGCAGGGCGGGGTGCGTATTGACGAACCGGCCGCCGAACCGAGCGAGGAATTCCTTCCCCACGATCTTCATGAACCCGGCCGACACGACCAGATCGGGTGCGTACGAGGCGGTCGCCTCGGCGAGCGCCGCGTCCCACTCGCCGCGGGTCGCGTGGTCCTTCACCCGGCAGACGAAGGTGGGAATCCCGGCGCTCTCGGCACGTTCGAGCCCCACGATGCCGTCGCGGTCGGCGCCGACGGCGACGATCTCGGCGCCGTAGCCGGCCGACCCGTCCGTCGCGATCTTGTCGAGCAGAGCCTGCAGATTCGTGCCTGATCCGGAGACCAGCACGACCAGGCGCTTGGCCACAGGGCTCTTGGCCACAGCGGGGCCCTTTCTCGGGAGGTGCGTCTTTGTAGGGTCGTACAAAGGCTTCGCATCTTCCGATACGGGGAACTCTACGAAGCGGCCGACCGTCAGCAACGATACCGGCACACGGTGCGGCCCCTCACGGGACGGGGGCGCGGCCGGAAGGTAGCGTCTGCACCAAGACGTCACATGACGTCACACCGCCCAGAAGCTTGCTCGCCGGGCTTGCCCGACCGGGCTTACTCGACCAAGGGGAAGACGCACACCTGATGCCGGACCGTAGCCTCCGCCTTCCGCTGTCCCTCGCGTCCGCACTGACGCACGCAGGGGAGCGCGGCTCGACGCTGCTGCGCGACGGCCGCCCGTCGTCCCCGCCGCAGGACTCCCAGGGCTCCGGGGGCTCCGAGGGCTCTGATTCCTCGGACAGCTCCGGGTCCTCGAAGGACGACAATCCCTTCGCGCCGCCGCCGGAGGGAACCCCGGACCAGCCGTGGCGGCCCCGCCCCGGCAACGGCGGCGACAGCCCTGACGACAAGGGCCGTTCCCCCTGGGGCAGCCAGTGGAGCGACCGCCAGCCCGGCCGCTCCCAGGGCGGCGGCTTCGGCGAGCGCCCCGGCAAGGAGGGGGGCCAGGGTTCCGACGGAAGCTCCGGGCCCGGTTCCGGCATGCGCTGGGACCCGACCGACCCGGCCCAGCGCCGCGCTCGGTACGCCCTGCTCTCCGGCATGTGGGCCTTCTTCTTCGCGCTCTTCGGCTGGCGGTACGTGGCTCTGCTCCTGGGCGCGCTCGCGCTGCACTGGGGCATCAGCTCGCTGCGGTCGAAGCCGAAGCAGCCGGATCCGACGGCTCCGGCCGCGCAGCAGCCGGCGGCCGAGCCCACCGGCACGAAGCCGCAGACCACGGCGGCGGTCAGCGGCCTGGTGACGGCGTCGCTCGCGCTGGCGATGGTGGCGGCGACGTTCGCGGCGCAGCTGGTGTACCGGGACTACTACACGTGCGTGAACGACTCCCTCACGAGCCAGTCGAAGCAGGAGTGCAACGACCTCCTGCCGAAGCAGTTGCGCCCGTTGCTGGGGGAGCGGGACTGATCCTGGCCGGGGGGCCTCGGCCCCACCGCCCCCGGCATCGCGCCGCGCGCCGCCGGGGGCCTCCGCCCGACCGCCCCCGGCTTCGCGCCGCGTGCCTGAACGCCGCTGCGCGGCGCGTGCCGTGAGCGCCGCGTGCCTGAGCGCCGCTGCGCGGCGAATCTTTCCCGCCCACCCACCCGATTACCCCGCGGCGAATCGCACCCGCCCACCCCCGCTGGTCGCCGTGCAGCGAATCTCGACCGCGCACACCGCCCGGCCCCTGCGGCGAATCTCAACCGCGCACCTACGCGTCCCCGGCGGTAAAAGCTCTCCCACCCGCCCACCCGATTGCCCCGCGGCGAATCTCCCCCGCCCACCCGAGTACCCGCGGGGTAACGGGTGGGTGGGTGGGGAAGCTTTTGCCGCGTAGCGGCGGGTTGGGTGGTGGGCGCCGCAGCGAGGCGACGCCGGCCGCCCCGCAGGGGTAGTGGGCCGCCGGCCCCTTAAGCCCCCGGCGGCCGCTCGCCACCCGCGTCCCGCAGGGCCGCCCACCGCGCCTCGCGTGACGCGTCGTCATGCCAGTCCGCCACCGGACCAGGCGTAGCCGCGGACGTACCCGAAGGCGACTGCGGCAGGAAGTCGTACGGCTCGAACGGATCCGGTGCGGGCGAAGGCGCCGGAGGCTGCGGTCCCTGGCGGCGGCGGGGAAGGCGAGGCAGGCGTAGACGGGGAGCCCGCAGCCGCAGTTGAGGGACCCGCGGCTTCGGCAGACGGAGCCACGGCAGGCGAGGCGTGGCCCGGCGCGTCCGCAGGCGCCAGGACCGCGCCGCCAAGGCGAACGGAACGCCCACCACCGCCACCCACCCCAGCGTCGCCGCCCCCGTCTGCCACCACACCGGCCCGAACTCGGCGAGGACGGCCACCCCCATCGGGCCACCCGCCAACGCCGCGAGGCCCGCCATGAACACCCCGCACAGCGCCGCCGCCGCCAGGGCGACCAGCGCCGTCCGGCCCGGGGTCCACGCCTTGCCGCGCTCACCGGAGACAGGCGCCGCCGCCCCCGCCGTGAACCACGCCAGGACGAGCCCCCCGGCCAGCGGCACCGCGCCCACCGCCCACGTCAACGGCGTACCGGGCCCCTGCGCAGGCACCGCCGCGAGCAGCGGGAACTCCGGCAGCATCGGGGCCGAACTCACGGCGAGCGGCGCCGCCACACTCCCCGTGCCGAGCGCGAAGCCGGGGCCGAGGCCGTACGCCGCGCCCCACACGGCCGCGTTCGGCACCAACGCCATGGCCAGCAGGAGCACTGCGAAACGGCCCGACCACACGTCCGTGACCTGCGCGAACGACGCCCTCGCCAGGCCGCCGTGCAGCACGAGCGACACCGCCACAAGGAGCGCTCCCCCACCGACGAGCACCACCGTCCCGGCCGACGCGGCCCGCGTGACGGCGCGTACGTGCCGGCGTACGAGGAAGGGACGTACCACCGCGGGCAGCGCGCGCAGACCGCCCCGCACCACACCCGGCAGCGGTTCCCGGGGCCGCCCGACCGCGGTCCACACCCCCACCGCCGCCGCACAGGTCACGACCATCGGCAGATGCAGCACCGCGCTCGGCCACGACGGCCGCAGTTCGCCCCCGGCCGCGTACAGCGTCGCGGCGGTGCCGACCAGCAGGTAGCCGCCGACGACCCCGCACCACGCGGTCCGCGGCGCCATGCCGCGCTCCTCCGGGTCCGCCGCGTCCCGCGCGGCGCGGTGCGCGAGCCAGCCCGGCAGCACCATCAGGAGCAGAGGCGTGATGCCGACCGGCGCCGGGGCACCGGAGACCGTGTCCGTGCGGATCAGCTCCGTGCCGTGGGCGATCAGCCACACCGCGGCAGCGACATGCAGCGCTCCGTCGGGCCCGCTGTCGGGATAGGGCGAGCTGATCCAGAGGACCATCACCAGGACGGCGCAGACGCCCAGGCCGAGCCCGGCCGCGACAGCGCCGCCGAACAGGCACGTCGCCAGTCCGGGTGAGCGGTCCCTGAACCGTTCGACGAGTGACTTGAGGGGCGGCAACGGTGAGCTGCGGTCGGTGAGGTGAGTCACACCGGCCATGCTCCCAACGACACGCGCTTTCTCCCTGTAACAGGCGAATACCGGATGTGTCGCACAAGATACGTTTATGTACTTTTTCGTACGACGGACCGGTCGCGCCCGGCTGCCCGCCGCACGAACGCCCACGGCCCACGGCGCGGAGAGTCCGACATGACCCAGAGCCCTGCCACACCGTTGCCGTCCCCCAAGGAACGCCGACGTCTGCGCGAGGCGAAGTCCCTGAGCCAGGCCGAGATCGCCGCCCGGGTGGGCGTCACCAGGGAGACGGTCCGCTCCTGGGAGGCCGGCCGCTCGAAGCCACGCGGCCGCAAGCGTGACATCTACGCGAAGCTGCTCGCCGAGCTCGCGAACGAGCAGACCGTCGCGAGCGAGCGCGCGGGCGAGCGTTCCGCACGGCGCCCCAGCTGGGCCCGGGACGCACCCCCCGCCATCGACGCCAAGGACGGCAAGTCCCCCGCGCGCATCCCGGTCGGCGCGGCGATGAACGGTCACACCCGGCCCGAACCGGTGGTGCGGACACCGGCCGCCGCCCCACCCGGGGCCGAGCCTGAGCCTGAGCCGTCCAGGCCCCCCGCGGGAGCCATCACCCCCGCCGAAGCCTTCGACACGCTCTGCGTGACCTGCGCCCCCGGCCTCGTACGCCAGACCTACCTCCTCACCGGCCGCCGCACCCTCGCCCAGGAATCGGTGGAACGCGCCTTCCAGCTCGCCTGGCAGCGCTGGCCCGAGGTCGCCGTGGACCGCGACCCGGCGGGCTGGGTGCGCGCGGCGGCGTACGAGTACGCGATGTCCCCCTGGCACCGCCTCCGCCCCACCCACCGGCACCCCGACGCCCCGCCCGCCGAGGCGGCCGACCGTGCCTTCCTCAAGGTTCTGATGAGCCTGCCGCCCGCGCAGCGCCGCGCCCTCCTGCTGTACGACGGCATCGGCCTCGACCTGCCCGAGACCGCGGCCGAGACGGAGGCGAGCACGCCCGCGACGGCCAACCGGCTGCTGAACGCGCGCGAGGCGATCGCCGAGAAGCTCCCCGACCAGGCATCGACACCCGAAGCCCTGCACCAGCGCCTCGGCGAACTGTGCGGCGCGGAGAAACTACGGCCGCCGAACGCGGCCCGGGTACGCACCGGCAGCGAGCACCGCGCCCGCTTCTGGACCCGCGCGGCAATCGCCTTCACCGCCCTGATCGTCGGCGCGACGGCCCTCACCCTGAGATCGGCCCCCACGCACTACGAACCACCCCAGTCCCCCGGCAAGGCCATCAGCGGCGTCCCCCCACACATGGGCCCCGGCCACCTGACGTACGCAGACCAACTCCTCCACAAGAAACTCCGCGAAGACTTGTCGAGCGGCCCGGAAAGACTCACACCACAGGCGAGATGAAGGCCCCACAAGGGGCGCGGGGAACGGCGCAATCTTTCAGGGGCGCGGGGAACTGCGCAGGCATTTAGGGGCGCGGGGAACTGCGCGACGCCAGCCACGGCCGGCCCGCAGGCAAAAGAAGGTGGGCCCGCATCTCACGCAAGAGAGATGCGGGCCCACCTTCAAAAGCTCAGCCCAAGCCTCAGCCGGCCAGAATGGCCCGCGCAAGCTTCGCCGTCTCGGTAGGCGTCTTGCCCACCTTCACACCGGCAGCCTCAAGCGCTTCCTTCTTGGCGGCAGCCGTACCGGAGGACCCGGAGACGATGGCACCGGCGTGGCCCATGGTCTTGCCCTCGGGCGCGGTGAAGCCGGCGACGTAGCCGACGACCGGCTTCGTCACGTTGGCCTTGATGTAGTCCGCCGCACGCTCCTCGGCGTCACCGCCGATCTCGCCGATCATGACGATCAGGTCGGTGTCGGGGTCAGCCTCGAACGCCTCGAGAGCGTCGATGTGCGTCGTGCCGATGACGGGGTCGCCACCGATGCCGACGGCCGAGGAGAAACCGATGTCACGGAGCTCGTACATCATCTGGTACGTCAGCGTGCCGGACTTCGAGACCAGACCGATGCGGCCCGGCTTCGTGATGTCGCCCGGGATGATGCCGGCGTTCGACTGACCCGGGGTGATGAGACCGGGGCAGTTCGGGCCGATGATGCGGGTCTTGTTGCCCTTCGACTTCGCGTACGCCCAGAAGGCGGCGGAGTCGTGGACGGCGATGCCCTCGGTGATGACGACCGCGAGGGGGATCTCGGCGTCGATCGCCTCGACGACGGCGGCCTTGGAGAAGGCCGGCGGCACGAAGAGGACGGACACGTTGGCGCCCGTGGCCTCCATGGCCTCCTTGACCGAGCCGAAGACCGGTACCTCGGTGCCGTCGAAGTCGACCTTCGTGCCCGCCTTGCGCGGGTTCACGCCGCCGACGATGTTGGTGCCGTCACCCAGCATGAGCTTGGTGTGCTTCATGCCCGTGGCACCGGTCATGCCCTGGACGATGACCTTGCTGTCCTTGTTGAGGAAGATAGCCATGGTGGTGTCTTAACCTCTTCCCTTACTTCGCAGCCGCGAGCTCGGCGGCCTTGTCGGCCGCGCCATCCATGGTGTCCACGCGCTGCACGAGCGGGTGGTTGGCGTCGCTCAGGATCTTGCGACCCAGCTCCGCGTTGTTGCCGTCGAGGCGCACGACCAGCGGCTTCTCGACCTTCTCGCCCTTCGAGGCGAGCAGCTCAAGAGCCTGCACGATGCCGTTGGCGACCTCGTCGCACGCGGTGATGCCACCGAAGACGTTGACGAAGACGGACTTGACGTCCGAGTCGCCCAGGATGATCTCCAAGCCGTTCGCCATGACCTCGGCGGAGGCGCCGCCACCGATGTCGAGGAAGTTGGCCGGCTTCACGCCGCCGTGGTTCTCACCGGCGTACGCGACGACGTCCAGCGTCGACATGACCAGACCGGCACCGTTACCGATGATGCCGACCTCGCCCTCGAGCTTGACGTAGTTGAGGTTCTTGGCCTTGGCAGCAGCCTCGAGCGGGTTGGCTGCGTCCTTGTCCTCGAGCGCCGCGTGGTCGGCCTGGCGGAAGTCGGCGTTCTCGTCGAGCGAGACCTTGCCGTCCAGGGCCAGGATGCGGCCGTCCTTGGTCTTGACGAGGGGGTTGACCTCGACGAGGAGCGCGTCCTCGGCGACGAAGGTGTCCCACAGGGTCACCATCGCCTCGGCGACACCCTCGGCCACCTCGGCCGGGAACTTCGCCTGGGCCACGATCTCGCGGGCCTTCTCGATGTTCACGCCTTCGACGGCGTTGACCGGGACCTTCGCGAGGGCCTCGGGGGTCTTCTCCGCGACCTCCTCGATGTCCATGCCGCCCTGCACCGACGCCATGGCGAGGAAGGTGCGGTTGGTGCGGTCGAGGAGGTACGAGACGTAGTACTCCGCCTCGATCTCCGGGGACAGCTCGGCGATCATCACCTTGTGGACCGTGTGGCCCTTGATGTCCATCCCGAGGATGTCCGTCGCGCGAGCGACGGCCTCGTCCGGGGTGTCGGCCAGCTTCACGCCGCCGGCCTTGCCGCGGCCACCGACCTTCACCTGGGCCTTGACGACCGACTTGCCGCCCAGCTTCTCGGTGGCCTCGCGCGCCGCCTCAGGCGTGTCGATGACTTCACCGGCCAGCACCGGTACACCGTGCTTGGCGAAGAGGTCCCTCGCCTGGTACTCGAACAGGTCCACGCGCGTCCGTCCCTTTTCCGTGATCTCGCTGCGATCTCGCTGCTTTGTGGTCAGCTGTCTGCGTGGGCGTGCCGCGGAGGGCAACGTGACTGCGCTGTCACAAGGGAGGCGTAGGACGGAGTCCGGTACGCGGCATGTCCGTCTCGCAGGTTATCGCCGTGGGCCGTGGGTCCCTAAATCGCAGATCACATTTGGGCGGTGATGACTGTCACAGATCACGGGGCCGGGGACGGAGCGGGCGGCCCCTGAGGTGACAGGGGCCGCCCGTTTGCTGCTGTTACGGCTGGTACAGCTTTGTTCTTGTGGTGTCAGACGGCGTACGTCGTGGTCAGACGGCGTACGTCGTGGCGTTGGTCGTGGTGTTGGTCGTCGCGTTGTACGCCTGCTCGTACGTCGGCAGGTAGTCCGGGGTGACTGAGCCGGCCACGCCCTGGACGCCGGAGACGGCGTTCCCGGCGAGAGTCCGCGCGTCGGGGGCGACGGTGCCCGTCAGGTCCTGCGCGAACGGCGAGACCTGGCCGACGACCCCGTCGGCGAACGGCTGGACGTCGCCCGTGACGCCGTACGCGAGCTCGCCCGCGCTGCCGCCGATGCCCTGCACGACCGGCCGCACCTGGTCGGTGACGGTCTGCACGAGCGGCGAGACCGAGCTGACGACTCCGCCCGCGAAGGGCCGCACGTCGTCGCCGACGACGCCCTGCGCCAACGGCGGGACCTCGCCGACGATCCCACCGGCGAACGGCTGGACGTCGCCGATCACGCCCTGCGCCAGGTAACCGGCGTCGCCGACCGCCTGCCCCGCGACCGGCACGACACCGTCGACGGCGGTGGCGGCGACCGGCGGCAGCACGGCGGTGGCGGTCTCGTCGACGATGGGGGTGGCGGTGTGCGCGACGGACGCGGGGGCCTTCGTCGCGGCGGCTTCGGCCTGCGGGGCGAAGGCGGAGAGCGGACCGAAGAGGTAGTCGACGGAGTCTTCGGGGGTGCGGAGGTCGGGGGTGTGGACGTTCGGGGTGCTGACGTGCGGCGTGCTGACCTCGGGGGCCTTGATGTCCTCAGGGTCCTTGGGGGCGGCGGGCTTCGCTTCGGTGACGGGGGACTTCGCGTCGGCGACGGCGGACTGCGCCTCGGTGACGGTGGACTTCGCCTCGCCCTTGGCGTCCGCGACACCGCTGGTGACGTCGTCGACCGCGTCGGACGCGTTGTCCGGCAGGGCGACGGAGTGCTGCGGCAGCTCGTCCGCACTGGCCACGGCGGAACCGAGTGCCCAGGCGCCCGTGACACCGGCGGCTATGACGATGGAACGACGAATGTTCTTGTTCATGTGTGCTTCAGATCCTTCGAATTCTGGCTGTGAATCCGACCTGGAGGCGTACGTTGGTACGTCCGGTCGGCGGGCAGACCTTTGCCACCCCCGCGCGGCAGGTCTTCGCGGGGAAAGGGCTGCCCTAGCCAGGGAATTCGGGAATGTCCCGGTGTCGTTCGCGGACCGGCGCGGAAACCTGAGCGGCTTCGACGCCCCGCAGAAGCCGCACGGGCGCACGGCTGTCGGACGTGGCGGCACAAGGATCACCGTGCCGCGTCGAACCGCCGTCCCCGGCCGACTGCCCGCCCAGCGTCCGCGCCGGATCGCCGGGCACGGAGGGGAACGGCTCCTGCCCGGTCCGGTTCGCGTCGCCCGCATCGGCGCCACTCACCTGCTGACCGGCCAGGTACGCCTCGCCGGTACCGGCGAAGGTGAGGGTGAGAGTGGAGGCGTGGGCGTGGGCGTGGTCGCCTGTCCCGTACGGGGACTTGGCCCGCGCCTCGTGCGCCGTCCCGGAAGCCGCCGCGCCCTGTCCCGCCTGGGGCGACCGTGGCTCGACGCCGCGATCCGCACCGGGGCCGACGCCAGCGCCGGGCTGCGGCAGGTCAGGAACGCCGGGTGCTCCGGGGAAGCCGGGAGCTTCCGGGAGGACCCGCTGCGGCGCGCCATCGACGACTCCGGTGACCCCGTCCACGACCGGCCGCACAACACCTCGCGCGGCTTGCGCCACGGGTCCGGCGGCACCAACCACAGGCTCTACGACGGGCTCTACGACGGGCTCGACCGCAGCATGGCGCACGGCCTCGTGCCCGTCCCGCGCGGCCTCGGCCACCCGCTCCCGCACCGGTTCCGCAGAAGGCACCGCCTCCGCGGACCGCACCGACTCCACACGTTCCGGAGCCGGTACACCATCCGCCGCCTGAGCGCGCTCGCCGCAGATAAATCCCAGCGCGAGCAACCCGGCCAGCAACAGCACCACTTGCAGCGCACGCCGCCCGGCCACGGCGCGCGTCACGCGCACAGCGGCATCGGGCAATACGACTGCTGCGGGAGTCAAGACGAGGGGGTTCCTCTGCTGGGCCGGGCGGGGCCCGAAAGCACGACATGCGCGACGCGACATGCGCGCGCTCGCTCCGGGAGTGAAGCCCGCCGATCCTCGCACGGGCTGCCCGCCCTCGCGCAAGTCCCCTGTTACCGATGCGTATTCATGTCCGGTATGGGCAGAGGGCGCTTCTCGATCGCCGCTGCCATCACCTCCGGGAAAAGGTCGGGGGTGCAGGCGAAGGCCGGCGCGTCCAGCGCCGAGAGGGCTGCCGCGTGCTCACGGTCGTACGCGGGTGTCCCCTCGTCGGAGAGCGCGAGCAGCGTCACGAACTGCACGCCGGACGCCTTCATCGCCGCGACCCGCTTCAGCATCTCGTTGCGTATGCCTCCTTCGTAGAGGTCGCTGATGAGGACGACGATGGTGTCGGCGGGCCGGGTGATCTGCGACTGGCAGTACGCGAGCGCCCGGTTGATGTCGGTACCGCCCCCCAACTGCGTGCCGAAAAGGACGTCCACCGGATCGTCGAGCTGATCGGTCAGATCGACGACGTTCGTGTCGAAGACGACGAGCCGTGTGTTGAGCGACCGCATCGAACCGAGCACGGCGCCGAACACCGAGGCGTAGACGACGGATGCGGCCATCGAGCCCGACTGGTCGATGCAGAGGATGACCTCCTTCTTCACGGACTGCGCTGCCCGCCCATACCCGATGAGGCGCTCGGGCACGATCGTCTTGTACTCCGGCAGGTAGTTCTTGAGGTTCGCCGCGATCGTGCGGTTCCAGTCGATGTCGTGGTGGCGCGGTCTGCTGACCCGGGCGCTGCGGTCGAGCGCGCCGGTGAGGGTGGCGCGGGTACGCGTGGCAATCCGCTTCTCGAGGTCCTCGACCACCTTGCGCACGACGGCCCGCGCGGTCTCCTTGGTGGTCTCCGGCATGGCCTTGTTGAGGGAGAGAAGGGTCCCCACCAGGTGTACGTCGGCTTCCACGGCCTCCAGCATCTCGGGCTCCAGGAGCAGCGTCGACAGGCCGAGCCGCTCGATGGCGTCGCGCTGCATCACCTGGACGACGGACGTGGGGAAGTACTTCCGGATGTCCCCGAGCCAGCGCGACACGGACGGCGCGGACGCCCCGAGCCCCGCCGAACGGTCCCGCGACCGCTCCTTCTTCCCTCCGTCCCTTCCCTCTCCCCCGTACAACGCCCCGAGCGCCCCGTCCATCGCCGCATCCCGCCCAACAAGCTCACACCCGGTCCCCTCACCCTCCCCTCCACCCAGTACAAGCCGCCACCGCCGCATCCGCTCCCCGGCAGCACCCCCTCCCTGCCCACCCACATCTGCCCCCGAGCCACTCCGCACTGCGCCAACACGCGCACCCTGAGCCGTGGCATCGTGCTCACCCTGAACCCCCGCAGCGTGCCCACCCTGAGCTACGGAAGCCTGCGCGCCTCGCTCTGCCCCAGCCGGCCCACCCCGAGCCACCGCATCTCCCGCACCCCGAGTCGCCGCAGCAGGCCCACCCCGAACCGCCGCAGCCTGCGCGCCGTTCACTGCCGCAGCCTCCACACCCCGAGCCACCGCAGCGTGCCCACCCTGAGCTACGGAAGCCTGCGCGCCTCGCACTGCCCCAGCCGGCCCACCCCGAGCCACCGCATCTCCCGCACCCCGAGTCGCCGCAGCAGGCCCACCCCGAGCCGCCGCAGCCTGCGCGCCGTTCACTGCCCCAGCCTCCACACCCCGAGCCGTCGCGTCTCGCGCACCCCGAACCGTCGCATCTCCCGCACCCCCAGCCACCGCATCTCCCTCCCTTCGAGCCACCGCATCTCCCGCACTCGCACCCGTCATTGCCTCAGCGCCCCCCGACCCCGCTTGAGCGACGTCCTGCGTCATCGACCCACCCCCACAAGATCGTTTCCGTCATCGGCCCCAGGTCCGCCCGCGGGCCCGCTCTCGGCGCCGGCCCCGAACCCGACCCCCAGCAACAGACTCAGCACCGGCAGCACCGCGTCCGCCCTCTCCCCGTCCAGCTCCGCCCCGAAGCCAGGTATCCCGCCGGTGATGGTCGCGGCGCCGCCTCCCGACGGGCCCCGCCGCACCAGTTCGCCCAACGTTCGACGTACTCCCGGTTCGTACGCCGAGAAGGTGCGCCGCAGCAGTGGGAGTACGTCGGTGAAGGCGCGGTCGGGGACTCCGGTCAGCCAGTCGTCGACCAGCCCGAGCAGCCGCTCATCGTGTACGAGCAACATCCCGCCACCGGAGCCGCCCCCCACGAAGCCCTCGATCCAGGCCGCGGCTTCGGCGGGATCCGTTCCCCGTGACAGGGCGAGCCCCATGAACCGGGCGGTCTCGTCCTCGGCCAACTCCGCGCTGTCCGTCAGGATCCGCACGCACCGCCCACGCACCACCCCCGCGACGCTGTCCCGCTCCCCCAGCACCCGCAGCACGGAGTACCACCGCCCCCGTATACCGGCCCCCGGTGGCGCCGACCGCACCCCCAGCTCGCCCAGCAAGCCCACCGCCTGGTGAACGGCGTCCACATGCCCCCGCATCTCGAGCGCCGCGTCCCCGTCGAGCCCCGCGCACGCGGGAGGCAGCCCGACGAACACCCGCTCGGCCAGGCCCACGGCCACCTCACCGAGGGCAACGGTGTCCGTACCCCGCACATCCCCGTACCGAAGCGACCGCACCAACGCGGGCAACGCCTGCGCCAGGTGTCCGACATCCGCGTCCAGCGCCGCCCGGTCCGCGAGGACCCGCATCACCACGGGCAGCGCGTCCGGCAACTCGGCCAGCAGACACCACTCGGCCAGCGCGGTGACATCGGCCAGCGCCCTGGCCCCGACGGCATCGGACTCCGCCCGCGCGGTGGCCGCCGCCGACACGGTCGTCCCCCAGACCCCCGCCTCCGCCACCCGCACGGAAAGCTCCGGCTCCCACCGCAGCCGCCACGTCTCCCGGAACGTCCCCGTACTCCCCCGGGACTGCACGGGCTCGCCCCAGCCGATCCCGAGCAGCCGCAGGCGATGCAACAGCCTGCTGCGCGCCGCGTCCGTGTCCTTGCGCAGGTCGAGCTCCAACTCCCGCTCCAGAGCTTCGGGCTTGAGCCGGAGCTTGCGCTGGAGCCGCGTGAGATCCCGCTGCAACGGCACCGCCGGCGCGGAGTCCGGCACCTCCCCCAGGACATCCCCGACGACGAGCTTGTCGTGCACGAGGGAGAGCGGCACGTCCGAGCCCTCACACATCACCGCCCGGATCGCGTCCATCGTCTCGGTGAGCCCCGGCAACGGACGCCCCCGCATCACGGCGAGCGTGTCCGCGAGCCGCACCGCCTCGATGACGTGCGCGGACGACACCATCCTGTCCTCGTCCCGGAGGAGCCGCGCGACCTTGGTCAGCCAGCGCTCGACGGGCCGGTCGGGCGCGCCGAACAGATGCCCGTACCAACCCGGCGAGGCGATCCCCGCGCCGTATCCGCTGGCCCGGGAGAGACGGCGGTGCGTCCAGGGCACCCAGGTCATGTCGACCTTCACCTTCGGCAGCCCCTTGAGCAGCGCCCGGTCGGCCGCGACCGTCACCTTCTGCCGCAGGGCGGGCACATGCCAGGCCCCGCACACGACCGCGACCTCGTCCGCCCCGAACTCCCGCTCGGCCGACCGCACCTGGATGCGCATGTACGCCTCGCGCACCAGGTCACGGTCGTGCCCGCCCGTCCCGTACTCCTCGCGCAACGCCCCCATGGCCTCGCCCAGCGCGTCGAACGGCGCGAACACGTCCCCGCCCCCGTGCCGGTGCTCGACGACGTCCTCCCACCACCGCTCCGGATCGTCGTACCCGGCGGTCTCGGCGAGCACCGCCAGCGGATCGATCCGCACCGCGTCGACCTCCGCGTCCCCCGCGGCCCCTGGTTCGCCCGGCTCCCCCTCCGCGGCGTCCTGTGCCCCCTCCGCCCCCTCGGCCCGCGCCAGCGAATGCGCCGCCGGAAGATCCATGAACCGGACCGGAACCCCCGCCTCCGCCGCCCACTTGATCGCGACCCACTCCGGCGAGAACTCCGCAAGCGGCCAGAACGCCGAGCGGCCCGGCTCGTCCACCACATGCGCGAGCAGCGCGACCGGCGGCCGCATCCCCTCCTCCACCGCGAGCGCCACCAGCGCGTCGGCTTCCGGCGGCCCCTCGATCAGCACCACACGCGGCGCGCCCGCCTCAAGCGCGGCCCGCACCGCACGCGCCGAACCCGGCCCGTGATGCCTCACTCCCAGCAGCAAAGGCCCCTCGCCAGCCCGTGTCGTCGTCTCCCGCACCTCGCCGCTCATGTCCGCTCCTCCCCGTCACCCGCGAACCAGCCACCGTCACACCCACCGCCACATCCACACCCACGCCCCCGTTCGTCACGCGCTCACCTCACGGCACGCGCGGTAGAAGTCCTTCCATCCGTCGCGCTCGCGGACCACCGCCTCCAGGTACTCCTGCCAGATCACCCGGTCCGCCGCCGGGTCGCGGACGACCGCGCCGAGGATGCCCGCCGCGACATCCCCCGGCCGCAGCACGCCGTCCCCGAAGTGAGCGGCCAGGGCGAGGCCGTTGGTCACGACGGAGATCGCCTCGGCCGTCGAGAGCGTGCCGCTCGGCGACTTCACCTTCGTACGCCCGTCGGCCGTCACCCCGTCCCGCAGCTCGCGGAAGACGGTGACGACGCGGCGTATCTCGTCGATCCCCTCGGGTCCGGACGGCAGGTCGAGCGAGCGTCCGATCTGGTCGACGCGCCGCGAGACGATGTCGACCTCGGCCTCGGCGGTCGCAGGCAGCGGAAGGACCACCGTGTTGAATCGGCGGCGCAGCGCGCTCGACAGGTCGTTGACCCCGCGGTCGCGGTTGTTGGCCGTGGCGATGAGGTTGAAGCCGCGTACGGCCTGCACCTCCTGGCCCAACTCCGGTATGGGAAGGGTCTTTTCCGACAGGATCGTGATCAGAGTGTCCTGTACGTCCGCGGGGATGCGGGTCAGCTCCTCGACCCGCGCCGTCATGCCGTCGGCCATGGCCCGCATGACAGGGCTCGGCACGAGCGCGTCGCGGCTGGGGCCGTGCGCGAGCAGCTGCGCGTAGTTCCAGCCGTACCGGATCGCCTCCTCCGGCGTGCCGGCCGTGCCCTGCACGAGCAGCGTCGAGTCCCCGCTGACGGCGGCCGCCAGATGCTCGGACACCCATGTCTTCGCGGTGCCGGGCACGCCGAGCAGGAGCAGGGCACGGTCCGTGGCGAGGGTGGTGACGGCGACCTCGACGATGCGGCGCGGACCCACGTACTTCGGCGAGATCACCGTCCCGTCGGGCAGCGTGCCACCGAGCAGATACGTCGCGACCGCCCATGGCGAGAGCCGCCAGCGGGCAGGCCTGGGCCGGTCGTCCTGCGCCGCGAGCAGGGCCAGTTCGGCGGCGAACGCCTGCTCGGCGTGCGGCCGCAGCGCCTCCGCGGGCGCGGTCGTGGACGCGGGCTGGTTCTCGGTCGACGAGGTCGTCGAATCGACGGACACGGTCATGGAGCGATCCCCCTCCAACTCGTCCGGGCGCATCTGGCCCGGATGTGGTTCCCACCGTGCACCACGCCACTGACAATCGACCCGCGCACGCCGCTGACCTGCACGGATACCGAGTGCGGGGTCGATTGTCAGTGGCGGGATCTACCTTCGATGACATGACTCAGCAGGGGGTGCGCTGGACGGCGGATCAGGTG
Source organism: Streptomyces sp. NPDC033177 (assembly GCF_055577715.1). Classification (NCBI taxonomy): domain Bacteria; kingdom Bacillati; phylum Actinomycetota; class Actinomycetes; order Kitasatosporales; family Streptomycetaceae; genus Streptomyces; species Streptomyces sp. NPDC033177. The sequence continues at coordinate 314,984 of NZ_JBVIPS010000005.1, forward strand.
CTGGCACTGGCGCCTGACGCCCCGTCACGCAAGGCGGGAAGCAAACTCGGCGTCGCCGGTCCATGGTCGGAGGCGGGCAGTTCGGGCGAGGGGGCGGTGTGGGGGCTGTGCAAGGGCAGTGGCAGCAAGCCGTATCAGACGGTCGTCGACATAGCGGACATCACCGGCGCCGCGGGCCCGGCGTACAAGTGCAGTTGTCCGAGCCGCAAGTTTCCGTGCAAACACGCGCTCGGGTTGCTGCTGCTCTGGTCGGGCGAGGACGGAGCGGTCGGTGCGGTGCCGGACGCGCAGCCGCCGGGGTGGGCCGAGGAGTGGCTGGCGGGGCGACGTAAGAGAGCGGAGACGAAGCGGACTCCGGACACCGGGCCCGGTTCGCCGGTCGCCGATCCCGAGGGCGCCCGCCGCAGGGCGGAGCGACGGGCCGAGCGGGTGACGGCGGGGGTGACGGAGCTGGAGCAGCGGCTCTCCGATCTACTGAGGGGCGGCATAGCCGCCGCTGAACAGACGGGGTACGGCCTGTGGGAGGAGACGGCCGCCCGCATGGTGGACGCCCAGGCGCCCGGACTGGCCGCGCGCGTGCGGGAGTTGGGTGCCATCCCGTCCTCGGGCCCCGGCTGGCCGGTGCGGATGCTGGAGGAGTGCGCGCTCCTGCACCTCCTCGACCAGGGCTGGCTGCACCGCGAGCGGCTGCCGGAGCCCCTGGCGGCCACGGTCCGTTCCCGCGTCGGCCTGCCCACACCGGCACAGGGCCCGCCGGTTCGGGACCACTGGCTGGTGCTCGCGCAGTACGACACGGCGGACAGCAAGCTCACCACCCGCCGGATATGGCTGTACGGCGCGGAGTCCGGGCGGACGGCCCTGCTTCTTTCGTACGGAGCCGCCGGGCGCGCACCGGCCCTCGCGCTGCCGGTGGGCCTCGCGCTGGACGCCGAACTGGCCTCGCATCCGGGTGCCGGACAGTTGCGGGCCGACCTGGGCGAGCAGTTCGGTGCTCCCACGCCGACTGCCGTCCGGCCACCGGGCGTGCAAACGGAACAGGCCGCGCGCCGCTACGGGGAGATGTTGCGGGACGACCCCTGGCTGGATTCCTGGCCGGTGACGTTGAGCGACGTCATTCCGACCCCTCACCCGGGGCCCGCGTCCGACAGCTGGCAACTGGTGGATGCGGAAGGCGGCAGGGCACTGCCCATCACCCCTTCCGCGGCCTCCCGAGCGGGCCTGTGGCGCCTGGTGGCACTCTCCGGCGGCGCTCCGGTGACGGTCTTCGGCGAGTGTGGTCACGAGGGCTTCACCCCTCTGACTGCCTGGCCGCGGGGAGCGGGAGAGGCAGTAGCCCTGTGCTGACACGAATGTGGAAGACCTGAGAGATCTGAGAGATCTGAAAGTCCGTAGCGATACCAAAAGATCAAAAAAGACCCGAGAGTCCCGCCCGGGTGAGGAGTCCACATGACCTGCACCACCGCACTCACCTCCACCGCCCTCACCGCAGCGACCGCCACCCCCTGGGAGGACCTGGTCACCGCCGCCCTCCTCGGCACCGACCGCCGCACGCCTCCCGTACGCACCCAGGACAAGGACGCGCCGACCGCCCTTCTTGACGCGGCCGCGGTGCAGACCGTGCGGCGCAGAGCCGGGCTGACCCCCGCGCCCGCGGCCACGCCTCCCGAGCCTGCCGCGGCGGACCCGAGGCCCCAGGTGCCTCCGTCGGCACGGCGCAGGCTCGCCACTCTGCTCACCGATCACCCCGGAGCGGGCGGCGGGGGACGGCGGGGTGCGGTACCCGACCTGATGGAACTGCTGCCCCAGTGGCTGGCGTTGGCCAACGACCGCGGCTTCGCGGCGCCACCCGAGCTGGTTCCCGCCCTCCTCAACGCAGCCCGCGGGCGCACCGACCTGCGACCGCAGGCCCTCGCCTTCGCGGGCCCGCGGGCTCTGTGGCTCGCGCGGCTCAACCCGGACTGGAAGTTCGCGCTCCGCTCGACTCCGGGCGGCGGTGTGGCGCTGCCCGCCCCTGAGGAGACGGCGCAGGTCCAACAGCTGTGGGAAGAGGGGCTGTTCGCCGAGCGTGTCGCTCTGCTCGGCGCCGTGCGGGCGCACGACCCGGCCGCCGCACGGGACCTGCTCGCCTCCACCTGGAGCACGGAGCGCGCGGAGGACCGTCTGATGTTCCTCGACTCCCTGCGCACCCATCTGCACGACGCGGACGAGCCGTTCCTGGAACAGGCCCTCACCGACCGCAGCCGCAACGTCCGCGCCACCGCGGCCGAGCTCCTCTCCGCACTCCCCTCGTCGGCTCTCGCCGCGCGGATGGCGGACCGGGCGGCGTCCTGCGTGGCCATAGACCATGCGCAGGGCACGAAGAACGAGCCGACGCTCACCGTCGAGTCGCCACACGAGTGCGACGCGGGCATGGAGCGCGACGGAGTCACCCCGAAGCCGCCGACCGGCCGGGGCGAACGATCTTGGTGGCTGGGTCAGTTGGTGGAGGCGGCCCCGCTCGGCATCTGGCAGGAACGGCTCGGCGGCCGTTCCCCCTCCGAGATCGTGGCGCTTCCCGTGGCCGACGACTGGCAGAGCGAGCTGCACGCCGCGTGGTGCCGCGCGGCCGTGCGGCAGCGCGACGCGGTCTGGTCCCGGGCGCTGCTCGGGGCCCCCTCGTCCCCCGACGCGGCGGGGCCCGGCGCGGCTTCGCTCGCCGAGCGCGCCAAGCTCCTCGCCGCGCTGCCGGCCGGGGAACGGGCCGACTGGGTCGCCGGGTTCATCGCGACGCACGGCCTCTCGGAGGCGTTCCAGCTGCTCGGTGTGTGCGCGCTGCCCTGGTCGGAGCCGCTGGGCAGGGCGGTGGTGGACGCGCTGAACATCGCGCGGGACGCCGGGAGTTATCCCTGGAGCTTCAGCGGGGTGATGGGTCTGGCGGAGCGCTGCCTCGACCCCGCGGAGGCGGTCCGGCTCGACGTACTGACGGCGATACCGGACGAGCCGGAGGACGCGTCACCCGGCGCGGGCGGCTACTGGTCGGAGGCTTTCCAGCGTCTTGTCAGTACGTTGCGTCTCCGCGCGGCGATGCGGGCCGAGCTGGGCACGGAGCCGGTCAAGCCGGGCGCGGAGCCGGCGAAGCCGGGCGCGGCGGCAGAGGATCCGGGGGTGCCGTCCTCTTAGGCACCCCCATCAGGAGGCCGGGCGACCTCGCCACGGGACGGCGGCCGTCAGGCGCCCGCCGGCTGACGGACGTTCGCCCGGACCCAGTCCACGATCGAAGCCGTGGTGGCTCCGGGAGTGAAGATCTCCGCGACGCCCTTCTCCTTGAGCGGCGCGATGTCCGCCTCGGGGATGATGCCGCCGCCGAACACCTTGATGTCCTCCGCGTCGCGCTCCTTGAGGAGCTCGATCACGCGCGCGAAGAGCGTGTTGTGGGCGCCGGAGAGGATGGACAGACCGATCGCGTCGGCGTCCTCCTGGATCGCGGTGTCCACCACCTGCTCGGGCGTCTGATGCAGGCCGGTGTAGATGACCTCCATACCCGCGTCACGCAGTGCCCTCGCGATCACCTTGGCTCCGCGATCATGACCGTCGAGACCCGGTTTGGCCACCACCACGCGGATCGGACCGGCTGCCACACCCATCACTGCCTCCATGTACCGATATCCATCTGTCCAAGCACTGGCACCCCGTGCCGCACCGGCCGGGGAAGTGAACGAACGTTATCTCCAGCATCTCGCACCCGGCAGTTTCGCGGTGGAGAGCGAGGGGGAAATCACACGAAGGGACACGTTCGCTGCGCGCCACTCCCGTGTCCAGCGGCTTTGGGACCGCTCGCGGGACGGCGCAAGGGGAGCCGCAACGAGGTCGCCGTGCCACCGCGCCGTCCGCCGCGCGCCGTGTGATGCGGCGCATCGGCGATCGCGCCGGTAGCGGGTGCGCGGTCGGCGCTGACCACGCACCGTCGCACGACCTCTGTCACGCCTCCCCCTATGGGCACACGGGGGTCAGAGCCGTCCCCCGGCGTGCCGACCGGGAGGTCGACCATGACCATCACGAGGGTCCTGCCCTTTCGCCCGCCCTGCTCTCTGCTGCCCGCCAGACTGGCGGGGCTCTCCGTCGCCCTGCTGAAGGCGACCGCACTTGAGGTGGCGATCCTCGCCGGGCACCTCCTCCTCTACCCGTCGGGCATCGCACAGGAACGCAGGATCGCCGCCGAACTGCCGCCTCCCGACGCCCCCCGGCTCCCCGCGGAGAGCAGGCCGCCGGTCGTCCTCCTGCACGGCTTCATCGACAACCGCTCGGTCTTCGTCCTCCTGCGCCGCTCCCTGGCCCAGCACGGCGGCCAGCACGTGGAATCCCTCAACTACTCCCCTCTCACCTGCGACATCCGCACCGCGGCCGAACTGCTCGGCCGCCACATAGAGGAGATCTGCGAGCGCACGGGCCACCACCAGGTGGACATCGTCGGGCACAGCCTCGGCGGCCTGATAGCCCGCTATTACGCGCAGCGTCTGGGCGGCGACGAGCGCGTTCGCACACTGGTCACCCTCGGTACCCCGCACGAGGGAACACGGGTCGTGCCGCTGGCCGACGCGCACCCGATCGTGCGCCAGATGCGCCCCGGATCGGAGGTGATCGAGGAGCTGCGGGAGCCCGCACCGGGCTGCCGGACCCGTTTCGTGAGCTTCTGGAGCGACCTGGACCAGCTGATGGCCCCGCTCGAGTCGGCCTGCGTCAACCACCCCGACCTGATCGCCCAGAACGTACGTGTCTCCGGTATCGGTCATCTCGCCCTGCCCGTGCACCCCGCGGTCGCCTCCGGAATCCGCCAGGCCCTCGATCTGCCTGCTCCGGGGACCCGCGCGAAGGATGCCGAGAGCGGACTCACCGTGGCCTGAGGAGCAGCTCGCGCACTCGACGGCGAGCAAAATTTGTCGAACGGAGCTCGAACGCAGGGCCAAAGCTGTGCCCGCCGACCGCCGAAAGGCGGCCGAATGCCCGTTTCCTGAGAGCACGAAACCTGCCGAAGATTGTCGCGCCCGCGTACCGCCGGGTACAGTCGCCGCACTGCTCTGCCCCCTGCTGCCGAGGCGAAAGAGAAGTTGGTGAACGACCGTCACCCGTCGGGGAGCTCGACACCCCCGGCCTCGGCACCCGCCGACCATGCGCCCTACGCGGCGTATGACCTGCAGAGCACCCAGCACGGCGCCTACACCGGTTACGACAGCTACTCCACCGGAAGCTTCGACACCACGGGCAGCTATGCGACGGCCGGTCACGACACCGGAAGCTTTGCGTCCGACCCGCTCTTCGGTGACATGCCCGGCAGCTCCTACGACACCGGCCAGTGGTCCACGACAGGGACCCAACAGACGCTGAACCACGACCCGTACGCCGCGCAGCACCAGGCCGCGTACGACACCGGTGGGTACGAGAACGGCGCTTACGACACCGGTGGTTACGACACCGGCGCCATGTGGTCGACCGGCGGCCATCAGCATCTCTCCGCCGAAATTCCTGCGCAGCAACCGGGCCCCGACGCCACCAGCCAATGGGACGCGGGCGCCTGGGACCAGCCGCAGCAGACCGGCCAGTGGGAGACCCAGGCCTTCGACACCGGTGCGTACGACGCGCCCGCGTGGAACTCCGCCGGCCAGGACATGACGTACGGGGCCGCCGCGACGCACGACGCGTACGGCACCCCCGAGACACCTGAGACGCACGAGGCGCACGGCACGTACGAGGCCCAGGACACGCCCGGAGCGCCCGACACGTACGAGGCTCCCGAACCGTACGAGCATTCGCCTTACGACACCGGGTCCTACGCCACCGCGTCGTACGACTCAAGCCTCCCCAGCCCCGATGCCTACGTCCAACCGGTTCCCGCTGAGCACGAGTTCACACCCGACGAGGCTCCCGCCGATTCACTCGGCCCGGTCGAGCCGACCCGCAGGGCTTCCGCGAGGATCGATGAGCCGCCGCTCATGGACCGTTCACACGGCTCCCGTTCCCGGGCCCGCCGCCGCTCCCCCGCCAAGCGCTCCGCGCTCTTCACCGTCGCCGTGCCGTCCGCCTGTGTGATGGGCGTCGCGGGTATCGCCGCCGCCTCCGTGGGCGACTTCGGCGGCGACGACGGCAAGGAGACGCAGGCGGCAACCGCCCCGGACCCCGCGTCGGTGCAGCCTTCCGCCGCCAACAACAAGCTCGACACGCAGCTTGCGAACCTCTCGGCGGACGCCGGTGACTTCGCCGACCGCGCGAGCCGCACGCAGGAGCGCATCGACCTCAAGGCGGAGAAGGTCGCCGCCGCGAAGAAGGCCGCCGAGGAAGCCGCGCGCAAGGAGCGCCTGCGCCCGAAGTTCTCGCTGCCGGTGAAACAGCATGGTCTGAGCGCGTACTACGGCCAGGCCGGCGTCAACTGGATGTCCGCGCACTCCGGAATCGACTTCCCGGTTTCGTACGGCACCGAGGTGCTCGCCGCCACCGACGGCACGGTCTCCACGAAGTGGAACAGCGCCTACGGCAACATGGCGATCGTGACCGCCAAGGACGGCACGGAGACGTGGTACTGCCACCTCTCCACGCACAAGATCTCCAGCGGCCCCGTCAAGGCGGGCGACCCCATCGCTTTCTCCGGGAACTCCGGCAACTCCACGGGCCCGCACCTGCACTTCGAGGTGCGTCCCGCGGGCGGCTCGGCCATCGACCCGCTGCCGTGGCTGCGCAGCCACGGCCTCGACCCGACGTAACTCCGGCCGCCCGCGCGGCCTTAGAGCTTCTCCACCGGTGCGTACCGCAGGAGGAGCCGCTTCGGCTTCGGCTCTCCGAAGTCCACCGTCGCCTCGGCGTTGGCGCCCGTCCCCTTCACCCCGACCACGGTCCCGAGGCCGAACTGGTCGTGCGTGACCCGGTCCCCGACCGCGAGCGCGACCACCGGCTTCTCCGACGCACGGCGTGTGGCGAAGCCCTGGGCGCCGCCGGTCCGCGAGCGGGACGAGGACAAGGAGGAGGCGATCCCGGCAGCGGGGCCGGAAGTCGCCGGCGCGCCCACGGAACCCTTCCGCTTCCAGTCCAGGTGCGCCTCCGGGATTTCCTCCAGGAAACGTGAGGGCGGGTTGTACGAGGGCTGTCCCCAGGCGCTGCGCATCGAGGACCGCGTCAGGTAGAGCCGCTCACGCGCGCGCGTGATGCCCACGTACGCGAGGCGGCGCTCCTCCTCCAGCTCCTTGACCTGGCCGAGGGAGCGCATGTGCGGGAAGACGCCGTCCTCCATGCCGGTCAAGAAGACGACCGGGAACTCCAGGCCCTTGGCGGTGTGCAGCGTCATCAGCGTGATGACTCCGGAGCCGTCGTCCTCCTCGTCCGGGATCTGGTCGGAGTCGGCGACGAGCGCGACCCTCTCCAGGAACTCCGAGAGCGTGCCGGACACACCAGTGCCCGCGGCCTCTTCGCCCTCGGCCTCGCCCGCGGCTTCGTCCTCGCCTTCGCCTTCGCCTTCGGAGGCGGCAGCACCGCTGTCCTGCTCGAACTCCAGGGCCACGGCGGCCAGTTCCTGGAGGTTCTCGATGCGCGTCTCGTCCTGCGGGTCGGTCGAGGCCTGCAGCTCGGCGAGATATCCGGTCCGTTCGAGCACGGCCTCAAGGACGACGGCGGGTCCCGCGCCGGACTCGACGATGGTCCGCAGCTCCTCCATCAGCACGTTGAACCGCTTGACGGCGTTGGCCGAGCGGGCCGCCATTCCGTACGCCTCGTCGACGCGCTTCAGGGCCTGGGGGAAGGAGATCTTCTCGCGCTGCGAGAGCGCGTCGATCATCGCCTCCGCGCGGTCGCCGATGCCCCTCTTGGGCACGTTCAGAATGCGCCGCAGCGGGACGGAGTCCTCCGGGTTGGCGAGCACGCGCAGATACGCGAGGACGTCCCGGACCTCCTTGCGCTCGTAGAAGCGGACGCCGCCGACGACCTTGTAGGGCAGGCCGACGCGGATGAAGATCTCTTCGAAGACACGGGACTGCGCGTTCGTCCGGTAGAAGATCGCGACGTCGCCGGCCTTCGCGTCGCCCGCGTCGGTGAGCCGGTCGATCTCGTCGGCGACGAACTGCGCCTCGTCGTGCTCGGTGTCGGCGACATAGCCGGTGATGCCCGCGCCCGCGCCCGCGTTGGTCCACAGGTTCTTGGGGCGGCGGCTCTCATTGCGCTCGATGACGGCATTGGCCGCGGTCAGGATCGTCTGCGTGGAGCGGTAGTTCTGCTCCAGGAGGATCGTGGTCGCGTCGGGGTAGTCCTCCTCGAACTGGAGGATGTTGCGGATCGTCGCGCCGCGGAAGGCATAGATCGACTGGTCCGCGTCACCCACGACACACAGCTCGGCCGGGTCGTCGCCCTCGCCTCCGGAGGGGCCCACCAGCTCGCGCACCAGGGCGTACTGGGCGTGGTTGGTGTCCTGGTACTCGTCGACCATCACGTGGCGGAAGCGGCGGCGGTAGTGCTCGGCGACGTCCGGGAACGCGCGGAACATGTGGACCGTCGTCATGATCAGGTCATCGAAGTCGAGGGCGTTCGCCTCGCGCAGCCGCGACTGGTACATCGCGTACGCCTGGGCGAGCGTCTTCTCGAAGCCGTCGGCGGCCTGGCCGGCGAAGGTCTCCTCGTCGATCAGCTCGTTCTTCAGGTTCGAGATCTTGGCACTGAAGGACTTCGGCGGGAACTTCTTCGGGTCGATGTCCAGGTCACGGCAGACCAGCGCCATCAGCCGCTTGGAGTCGGCGGCGTCGTAGATCGAGAAGGAGGAGGTGAAGCCGAGCTTCTTCGACTCGCGGCGCAGGATGCGCACGCACGCGCTGTGGAACGTCGACACCCACATCGCGTTGGCCCGCGGCCCCACGAGCTGCTCGACGCGCTCCTTCATCTCGCCCGCGGCCTTGTTCGTGAACGTGATCGCCAGGATCTGTCCCGGGTGCACGTGCCGCTCGGCCAGGAGATACGCGATGCGGTGCGTCAGGACCCGGGTCTTGCCGGAGCCGGCACCCGCGACGATGAGCAGCGGGGAGTCCGCGTGCACGACGGCCGCGCGCTGGTTCTCGTTCAGCCCGTCGAGCAGGGCCGCCGGGTCGATCACGGGGCGCGGGGCGCCGCCGCGGTAATGCGCGTCCCGGGGCACGGGCGCGTCGAACTTCCCGTCGAACAGATCATGCGGAACGGATTCCGGCGCACTGTCCTCGGGCGGCGGCGGGGGCTCCCCCTCCGAGGCCCGCGAGGGCTGGAGGTCCGCCAGGAAGCTGTCATCAAAGAGGCTGCTCATCGCCTCCCGAGTCTAGGCGGCCCCACTGACAACCCGCCCCGGGTTCCGGCCACGTCACCCCGCCTACGCCCTGCCCGCGGACGGTCACTCTCCGCTTCGGCGCGACGTGCCCGCGTCAAGAGCTTCGTAAAGTAACGAAAATGTATCGGGCATATCGAACATCAACCTTCACACGAGCCACACGAGTTGGCTAGCGTGCTCCGCGGGCCGCTCGTACTTCCACCGGCGAACCCCGCCGGGAACGGGTGGCCTCCGCCGAGTTCGATTTCCTCGGAGCCGGGGACCCACGATGAACTTGGGGTGAATCGGTCCCGTACGCAGTACGGGACCGTAGGGCAACCTTCCGGAACCACCCGCCCGAACCCGACAGCTAACCCGGTAGGCGGTCTACGGAAGGAGTCGCCTCCCTTGGCGTCGCACCGCAAGCCGCGGGCCCGCATCACCGGCCTACGCACCACTCCGGCCCTCGGCATCACGACGGCAGCCCTCACCTCCGTGGCTCTCCTGTCACAGAGCGCGCAAGCGGCACCGTCAGCGCCCCAGAAGCCCAGCCTCGAAGAGGTGCAGAAGAAGGTCGACGACCTCTACCACCAGGCGGGCGTGGCCACCCAGAAGTACAACTCGGTCAAGGAGCGCACCGACAAGCAGCGCAAGAAGGTCGACACCCTTCTCGACGATGTGGCCAAGCGCACCGACAAGCTGAACGAGGCCCGCCAGCAGCTGGGCACGTTCGCCGCGGCCCAGTACCGCACCGGCGGCGTCTCCAAGACCGCCACGATGATGCTCGCCGACGACCCGCAGGGTTACTTCGACCAGAACCACCTGTCGGACCGGCTGACCGCACGCCAGAAGCAGGCGGTCGACGACTACCAGACGCAGCAGTCCTCGGCGACGAAGCAGCGCACGAAGGCCGCCAAGAGCCTGGAGACGCTGAGCGACTCGCGGGACGATCTGCGGACGAGCAAGCAGACCGTCCAGAAGAAGCTGGGCGAGGCGCGCACGCTGCTCTCGGAGCTGACGGCCGAGGAGAAGGCACGGCTCGCGGCGATCGAGAAGAAGAAGGAAGAAGAGGCCAAGCGCAAGGCCGCAGAGCTGGCGCGCAAGCAGGAGGCCGAGGCTGAGGCCAAGCGCAAGGCGGCGGAAGAGGCCGCGGCCAAGGAGCGCGAGAAGGAGAAGGAGACCCCGGATTCGGGCTCCGGTTCCGACACCGGGACGGGCACCGGCTCCGGCTCCGGCGACACGGACAGTGGCTACGCGACAAAGGCCGCGAAGGTGATCAACTTCGCGGAGGCCCAGATCGGCAAGCCGTACGTGTGGGGCGCGACCGGGCCCGACTCCTACGACTGCTCCGGGCTCACCCAGGACGCGTGGAAGGCCGCGGGGATCACCCTGCCGCGTACGACGTGGGACCAGGTGAAGGTCGGCACGACCGTCAAGACGGCCGATGCCAAGCCCGGCGACCTGGTCTTCTTCTACGACGACATCAGCCACGTCGGGATCTACATCGGCGACGGCAAGATGATCCACGCCCCGAAGCCGGGGACGAACGTCCGCGTCGAGTCGATCTACTACATGCCGATCCACAGTGTGGTGCGCCCCGCCTGAGCACTGGCGGAGGAGTCCCTACGCGCGCGGGGGGGGGGGGGTGGGGGGGGGGGGGGGGGGGGGGGGGGGGGGGGGGGGGGGGGGGGGGGGGGGGGGGGGGGGAAAAAAAAGAGAGGGGA
>NZ_JBVIPS010000005.1:325995-394763 GCF_055577715.1 Streptomyces sp. NPDC033177
CACCCCCCCCCCCCCCCCCCCCCCCCCCCCCCCCCCCCCCCCCCCCTCCCCCCCCCCACCCCCCCCCCCCCCCCCCCCCCCCCTCGCCCCCCCCCCCCCCCCCCCGCGCGCGTAGAGGGTCGGTCGGAACTGCGGGCTCAGGTCCACAGCACCGCGATGAAGATGTTTGCGACGGTCAGCAGGCCGACGGCGCCGAACATCCCCTTGTCCACCTTCTCGTCGTCCCGTTTCACGTAGACCAGCGCGAGGATCACGATCAGGACGGCCATCTTGATGCCGATCTTGACGTTGTTGACCGGGTTGTCGTCCGCCTGGTTGAGGCCCACCAGGATCACGCCCGTGACGAGCATCGTGAGCGCGCCGTGCAGCATCGCGGGGTTGAAGCGGGCCGTGCCCTGGCCCATCTGCTTCATCTGGGTGAGGAAGCCGCCCAGGAGGGAGGCGATGCCGATGATGTGCAGGCCGACGAAGATATGGGTGAGAACGTCCATGGTTCCGGAGCCTAGCCGGGGCCATAGCACCACTCCGTAGCCAGGTGGGCCCCGAGCGCAGCATCGGTCACGCGCGCCGCCGAAGGGTTCCGGTCGGGCGGATCGCGCAGTCACTTGAGGTCATCGAACGCCACACTTGCGCCAGTTGCGCACAATCCGTCACCGACCCGTGACGGTCAGGTTTAGCGTCCTTCGTCAGGTGACCGGCTCCCCACCGCCGCCCGGACCCGGGGCGGCAGTCGGCCACCACCGCCGAGAATCCGGCGGCGGTCCGCTCCCCCTGTGCGGGCCGTCGCCGGAACCTTAAGGAGCCCCCCTTCGTGGCAGCGCACCGCAAGCCGAAACAGCGCTCGCTCAGTGGCCATACGGCCCGTACCGCCGCCACCATCGCCCTCGCGGGAGCCGCCACGGCCACCGCCTTCGACGGCACGGGGCACGCGGATCCACGGCTCAGCCCGGCCGAGGTGAAGGCCAAGGTCGACGCGCTCTACCGCGAGGCCGAGATCGCCACCGAGAAGTACAACGGAGCCAAGGAGAAGGCCGAGCGCGCCGAGAAGTCCCTGGGCGAGCTGCGTGACGAGGCGGCCCGCAAGACGGAGAAGCTCAACTCGGCGCGCGAAGGGCTCGGTTCGATCGCCGCCGCGCAGTACCGCAGCGGAGGCATCGATCCCGCCGTCCAGCTCGCGCTCTCCTCCGACCCGGACCAGTACCTCGAGCGCGCCGCGATCGCCGACCGCGCGGACAGCCGCCAGGCGGCGGCCGTCACCGGCGTACAGAAGCAGCTCCGTGAGATCGATCAGCTGCGTACCGAGGCCGACGGCACCCTCGCACACCTCGAGTCCCGCCAGGCGGAGCTGAAGAAGCACAAGAAGACGGTCAACGGAAAGCTCGGCGCGGCCAAGCGGCTCCTGTCACAGCTCACCGGCGACCAGCGCGCGGAGGTCGCGGAGCTCGCGGGCGAGGACAGGGCATCCCGTGACACGGGCCGTGACGGCCTCCGGGGCGCCCCGGGCAAGGCACCCAACTCCCGTGCCTCGGCGGCCGTCTCGTACGCCTACAAGGCCCTCGGCAGCCCCTACGTGTGGGGGGCCACCGGACCCGACGCCTTCGACTGCTCGGGGCTCACGCAGGCCGCCTACCGGTCTGCAGGTGTCGCCCTGCCGCGCACGACGTACGCGCAGATCGCGGCGGGCGAGCGTGTCCCGCGCTCCCAACTCCAGCCGGGCGACCTGGTCTTCTTCTACCAGGGCATCAGCCATGTGGGCCTCTACGTGGGCAACGGCCAGATGATCCACGCCCCTAATCCGAGCGCGCCGGTCCGCCTCGCACCGATCAGCCAGATGCCGTTCGCGGGGGCGACGCGCGTGGCGTGAGGAAAGTGCGGGGCTCCAAGGGCGTGAGGGGCTTCAGTGCGTCCCGCGAGACCGTGCGGGCCCGCCGGTACCGTCAGGGCCATGACCCGCCGTACGTTGCCGCCCCCTCCGCCACCCGCCCATCTGCGCACCTGGCCGGACCGGAACGCGCTGCTGTACGACCGCGGCATGGCCCTGGAAGACCTGCGCCGCCGAAGCCTGAGCGTGCACCGCCTCCTGCTGCTCTGGCTGTTGGCACTCGGCTGCGTCATCGGCTGGGCGCTCCTTGCGGTGCCGCTCGAGATGATCGAGGACCACGATCCGATGGCCTTCGTGATGGGTCCTCTCTGCGCGGTCCTGGGCCTCGGGGCCATCGTCCCCTCGGTCGTGGGCGTCGTCATCGGCGTCCGCAAGGACCAAAAGCTCCGTGAACTCACCGACAGCTGGCTGGCGCTGGACAGCCACCCGGCGTCGGACTCCGCTCTGCGCTCCCCCGCCCTCAGCCTCTGCTGGCTCCTCTCGTCCCTCACGGTGTGCGCGCTCGGCCTGTGGGCGTCCTTCGCGGCCGCCGCCTACGCCGAGCCCGGCAGGGACTCGTACAGCGACGTCGTCCTCGGTATGGGAGCGGGCCTCATCATGTGGCTGACGGGCCTCATCGGCATCACCAAGGCGCTGGGCCACTACCGCTGGGCGATACGGCAGTTGGGCCCCGCCCCGGTGGCGAGCGGCACACGCCGCTGAGCCGGGGCCAGGCCGAAGACCGGGGCCGGGCCGTGGGTCAGACCAGCCGCCGCGCCGTCGCCCACCGCGTCAGCTCGTGACGGTTGGACAGCTGGAGCTTCCTCAGCACCGCCGACACATGAGACTCGACCGTCTTGACGGAGATGAACAGCTGCTTGGCGATCTCCTTGTACGCGTACCCCCGCGCGATGAGCCGCAGCACCTCCCGCTCGCGCTGCGTCAGACGGTCCAGGTCCTCGTCGACCGGGGGTGCGTCGGTCGACGCGAAGGCGTCGAGGACGAACCCGGCCAGGCGCGGCGAGAACACCGCGTCGCCGTCCTGCACCCGGAAGATGGAGTCCACCAGGTCGGTGCCGGTGATCGTCTTGGTGACATAGCCGCGGGCACCGCCGCGGATGACTCCGATGACGTCCTCAGCGGCGTCCGAGACGGAGAGCGCGAGGAACCGCACGGGACTCTCGGCGTCGGACATCAACGGCGCGCAGCGGCGCAGTACTTCGACGCCGCCGCCGCCCGGCAGGTGCACGTCCAGGAGCACGACCTCGGGCCGCGTCGTCGTGATCACCGTGACCGCCTGGTCGACGTCCGCGGCCTCTCCGACCACCTCGACCCCGGTGATCGCGGTCCTGCCGATCTCCGCCTGGACGCCCGTACGGAACATCCGGTGGTCGTCGACGAGGACGACGCGCGCCCGGCGGCCCTCCGGGGCACCGCCCGCGGCGGCGCCCGCCGCTTCGGCCGCGTCGGCCGTCGCCTCGGCGGGCTGTGCCGACTCGGCCGCACCCTCTGTTCCACCCCTGGGCTCCACGGGCTCGCTCGCGTCGCTCATGTCGTCGCCGTCCTCTCCATCTCCAGCTCGACTTCCGTGCCGCCCCCCGGCACCGCGCGCAGCCGCGCCGTGCCGCCGTTGCGCTGCATACGGCCGATGATCGATTCTCGTACGCCCATGCGGTCGTCCGGCACGGAATCCAGATCGAAGCCGGGGCCACGGTCCCGGACGGACACGAACACCGTCTCCCCCTCGACTTCGGCGAAGACCTGCACCGCACCGCCCTCGCCACCGTACTTGGCGGCGTTCACCATTGCTTCCCGCGCGGCCTGGGTCTGCGCCGTCAGGCGGTCGTCCAACGGGCAGTCGCCGACTATGACGACCTCGATGGGGACGCCGTGCTTGTCCTCCACCTCCGCGGCGTCGCGCCGGACCGCTTCGGCGAGGGTGTCGGGCTCGTCCGCCTCGTCCTTGCCCGTGCCCTCGGGTTTGTAGAGCCATTGACGCAGGTCGCGCTCCTGGGCGCGGGCCAGGCGGCGCACCTCCGAGGCGTTCTCGGCGTTGCGCTGGATCAGGGTCAGGGTGTGCAGGACCGAGTCGTGCACATGAGCGGCGACCTCCGCCCGCTCCTGGGCGCGGATACGCATCAGCCGCTCCTCGGAGAGGTCCTGCATCATGCGCACGAGATAGGGGCCGGCGAGCAACGCGACGCCGACCAGCACGGCGAGCGCCGCCTGCAGCACGGAGCTGAGGTGCGAGGTGGAACCCTGCAGCACGACGATGCCGGAGACACCGGCGCCGACCAGCAGCACTCCGGCCCCCGCGCGGGCGATGGTCAGGGTGCGCCTGCGGCGGCCGACGGCCATCCAGCGGGCCCGGCGGGCGTTGTCGGCCTGCCGCCAGACCAGGGCAACACCGGCGGCGACGAGCAGGGTCGGCCAGAGATAGGCCTTGGTCGAGTTGCCCAGGTCCACATTGCCGACGAAGACCATGGCGACGATGACCATCGCGAGCAGCGCGACGAGCTGGCCCTTGTCCGGCTTGCGGGCCACGAGTCTGCGGCGTCCGTCGGGCGACGTCTCGGCGGTGACGGCCGAGGGCGGGCGCATCGCGTCGACCCCGCCCACACCCAGCGGCACGAAGAACCAGAACGCCGCGTACAGCAGACCACCGAGCCCGTCCGCCGTGAACAGGCCGACGAAGATCAGCCGCACCCAGACGACGGGAAGACCGAGATGACCGGCGAGGCCGCGCGCGACACCGCCGAGCCAACGGCCGTCACCGCTGCGATAGAGCTTTCGCAGCGGCCGCTCGTCTTCGATGGATACTGCTGCGGCTTCCGGCATGTCTCCGATATTCACACGCGTACGCGGGCACGGGCATCAGGGTCGACCCCCGAGACGTCCCTGATCTCCGACCCGGAAGGCAGGGCGCGGAGGTCAGGGCAGGGCTGTGTCAGGGGTGATCTCAGGGTTCGGCCAGGGTTGTCCCGACTGCCGCGGCGGCCTCCGGCCCGTCACCATGGACACATGAAAGACGAGCAGCCCGCCGGGTCGGGCCCGCAGGCCGCACCGCACGATCCTCAGTTCGCCACGGCGCAGGAGCCGGGCGGGCCGATGGTCGTGATGGCCTTCCGCCGCGACCGTCGGCACAAAAGGCTGGGGGGCGTGTGCGCGGGGCTCGGTCAGCACTGCGACATGGATCCGGTGATCTTCCGGATCGGACTCGCGCTCCTCTCCCTCACCAGCGGGCTCGGCCTTGTCTTCTACGGCTTCGCGTGGCTGTTCGTCCCTTTCGCGGACGAGGAGGAGAACGAGGCGCGCAGGCTCCTTTCCGGCCGGGTGGACGGTCAGGCACTGACGGCCGTGCTCTTCGCGCTCGTCGGCTGCGGCGTCTTCCTCTCCCTGCTGAACAACGGCGGGGCGCTCACCTTCGCGGCCGTCCTCGCGCTGCTCCTCGCGGGCGCGGGGTACTGGTCGCAGCAGCGCGGCACGACCGATCCCGACCCGGTGGCGGCCCAGGCCGTGGCGGACGCGCCGCCCGAGGCGAAGGCGCCACCGGTGGCAGGAGCCCCCTCGTGGTGGCGGGACCCGATCATCAAGGACGGCACGCACGACGGGATCTCGGGCTATTTCTGGGGGCCCGAGGGGATGACCGTTCAGTACCAGCCCGACCCGCCGCACGGGCAGCCGCGGCCGCGCGCCCCCGAGGTTCCTCCCCGGCCCCCCAAGCCGCGAGGTCCACGCTGGATCGGCGGCCTCGTCTTCCTGGGCGCACTGCTGGCCGCAGGCCTCGGCACCGGCCTCACGTGGGAGGAGCAGTCGCTCGGCACCAGCCTGCAGACGGGCCTCGCCCTCGCACTCGGGGTGTTCGGCGTGGGCATCGCCCTCAGCGCCTTCCTCGGACGCACCGGCGTGGGCTCGATCATCCTCGCGTTGATCACGGCGGGACTGCTCGCCGGCTCGGCCGCACTGCCCAAGGACATCAGCACCACCTGGGCGGAGACCGAGTGGATACCGACCGCGGCCGGACAGGTCCAGCCGCAGTACGAGCTGGGGACGGGCGTCGGCACACTCGACATGACCCGGGCCGGTCCCGGCAAGGGACAGACCGTGAGCACCGGTGCCGAGGTGGGAGCGGGTCAGCTGAAGGTGATCGTGCCGAAGGACAGCACGGTGAAGCTGGACATCGAAGTGGGTGTCGGCGACATCCAGTTGCCGGACGACGGCAAGCAGGACGTGGACATCGCTCCGGGCAAGGAGAAGTCGGTGACGCTGGACCCGGTCGCGGGAAGCAAGGACGGCGGCACGCTCGAGCTGCACGTCGAAGTGGGCATCGGACAGGTGGAGGTGACCCGTGCTACGCCATGAGTTCCATCCCGGCAAGCTGGTCCTTGGCCTGTTCCTGCTGATAGCGGCCATCGCCTACGCGGGCGACGCGGGCGGCATATGGGACACGCCGTGGTTCCTGGCCTTCCCGCTCCTGCTGGCGGGTCTGCTCCTCGGAGGCGCGGCGGCAGCGGTGTCGTACGGCATACGCGGCCGGCCCACGGCCCGTACGGCGGACCGCCGGGCCGACGGCGCCTAGCCGTCCGGCGGGACACCTGGCCGTCCGGCGGCGGTCAGCCGAGTCCCGCGGCGTGCCTGCGCCGTTCCGCGATCATCGAGTCGACCGAGAAGACGGACGCCCCCGCGAGGATCAGCGGGAGCCAGGCCATCAGGTAGATCAGGTCGTTGCCGTAGTAGTAGGGCTCGGTGGACCAGCTCATGGTCAGCCAGAGGCTGAGCGAGATCAGCGCCCCGCCGAGCGCGGCGATCCGGGCGAACAGGCCGACGAGGGTGCCGATGCCGACGGCCAGTTCCCCGAGGGCGATGGCGTAGCCGAAGCCGACGGGGCTCTTGAGGGCGAGGTCGACGAGTTCGGGGATGGCGGAGATGTCACGGACGCTCTCCATCTGCTGGCCGATGGAGCCGTCACCGCCGGCCGACATGAAGACGCTGTCGGTGATCTTGTCCAGACCCGCGTAGATGAACGTGACGCCGAGGAAGATCCGGAGCGGCAACAGGGCGTATCGGGAGGCGCTCTCCCGCCAGCCGCTGCTTCTGACGTAGCTGGTGTGGCTGTCGGTGCGCATGCCGTGTGCCATCGCTCTCGCCGCCTCTCCCGTGACCCGCCTCGCCCATTGACCCGTCATCTGACGATACGTACGAAGAGGGGGCGCTGCTCAGTGGCTTGCACCGAATTCGCGACGCCCGGCCCGAAGCCGGGCGGTGGCGCTCAGTCCGTGACGTCGATCGTGCAGCGGTTCGTCTCCACACCCGCGGCCGTAATCACCTGGACGTCGACGCGCCCGGGCTCCACGTCGACCGGGACGGGGACGGTCAGGGAAGTGTCGGTCGGGTTGGTGAACCCGCCCGGCACGGGCACGAGCGGCACGTGGACGTGCACGGTCCCGATGCGAACGACCATCCGGGCGAGACGATCGGCGCTCTGCCCGCCCGGGGGCACGAAACCGGCGCCGCGGATCTCGATGTCGTCGCCCGTGCGGATCGGGGCGTCGAGATCACCCGCCTCCCGGGCGCGCACCACGGAGAGGATCACGGGCCGGCCGCCCTCGGCGTACTTGCCCGCGAGGTATGTCGCCGCCGACACCAGGACGAGGACCGCGAGACCCCACGGCAGATCAGGCAGCTGCTCGGGGCGGCGCGCGAGGCGTACGGCGGCGAAGATCATGGCGACGGCGCTGACCAGGACGTACTGCGCGTCGGCGAAGCTGCCGCGGCCCGCGTCGTCGGTGAGCAGGTCGGCGGCCCTAGGCCGGTCGGCGGGCACCTTCTGGAGCCGCTGGCCAAGGACGCGCAGACCGACCACGCGACGTACGAGCACGGCGACCCCGCAGACCACGGCGAGGACGGTCACGGCACCGGCGGCGCGGGCGAGGTCGAGCCCGGCGATCAGCTCGTCCCGCTCCCGGTGGCCCGACGCCCCGGCGAGTTCGCCGACGAGGACGAGCACGGCGAAGACGAGGAGGAGAAGCCAACAGGCGGCAACGGCACGGGAGGTGGAGAGGCGGTTGTCCTCACCGATCAGTGGGGCGAGGACGCCGCCGCGCGCTCGGTGCACATATCCGGCGGCGGTCAGCAGAGCGGCGACGACCGCGGCCGCGAGTACCCCGGCGGTCCGGGCCAGGGTCCACCCGGTGCCGATCGCGGTGAGCGCCTGGACCAGGAGCAGGACGCCCACGCCCACCCAGACCACGGCGGCCGTGCGGCGCCAGAGGTGGCCGAGCCAGGCCTGGCCCTCGGCCCTGCCGCGTTCGGCGACGGCGTGCGCGGACTGGGTCAGCTCGTCCGACACCCACTGCCGGGAAGCGCCCGCCGAGTGGGCGACCGCCGCGGGCAGCCCCTGTCCCGCCGCCAGTTCGTCGCGTTTGGCGAGGAACGCGGCCACGGCACGCCGATGCCCCTCACGCGAGCCGTGGGGGCAGTCGCCGCATGTGCAACCGCCCCCGTGTGCGCCGTCGCGCGCCTCCTGCACCGCCACCGCGTACGCCGCCTTCCCCACCCTGGTTCGAACACCGAAACGTGAACTTCCTTGCGATGAAAGGGGATTGTGCCGTACTAGGAGACGATCAGGTTCCTCGGGTCAGGTCAGCGAGGGTGATTCGGCCGTACGCGTGTTGACGCCGGGAGTTGTCGGCTCGGGAACAGGCTCAGGCCAGCAGATCCGGTTCGCTGCGGCTGATGTCCTGCCACAGCGACTGGTAGTTGATCCACGCCACGAGATCGCTGCCGAGCTGCTCGCGGGTCGCCACCGCCTGCTTGTGGCCGATCAGGATCGGGCGGCCCGCGGCCCGCGCGCTCAGCTGGACCTGGCAGGAGCGTTCCATCGTGAGGAACCACCAGGCGGCGGCGTCGACGGAGTCGCCGACGGTGAGCAGCCCGTGGTTGCGCAGGATGACGGCCTTGTGGCCGCCGAGCGCGGAGGCGATCCGCCGGCCCTCGTCCGAGTCCACGACGACGCCCGTGTAGCCGTCGTACAGCGCATGGCTCTCGTAGAAGGCGCAGGACTCCTGGGTGATCGGGTCGAGGAGTTCGCCGAGCGTGGACAGGGCCCGGCCGTGCAGCGAGTGGCAGTGCGCGACGGCGACGACGTCGGGCCGCGCCAGGTGCGCCTGCGCGTGCACGGTGAAGGCGGCCTGGTTGACGTGGTGGCGCCCCTCGACGACCTGCCCCTCCGCGTTGGCGAGGACCAGATCGCCCACGGTGATGTGCTTGAAGGGCATCCCGAAGGGGTTCACCCAGAAACAGTCCTCGTGCTCCGGATCCCGCGCCGTGATGTGCCCCGACACCCCGTCCTCGTATCCGAGCCGCCCGAAGATCCGCAGCGCTCCGGCGAGCCGTTCCTTGCGATGGCGCCGTTCGTCCGCCAACGAGTCGTGCACCGGCGGCATCGCGAACTGCAACCGCTCGACGGGTATCGGTGTGGGCGCCTGCATGTGTCCTCCATCCCTGGCTGTACGGAGCGGAAGTTACCGCCGGTCAGCGCAGGAAGACAGGGGTCCCCTGTGAAGAGAGTGCGCAACAGGAGCGCGAGGCCGGGCGGAAATCGGTGGGTCATGCCGGACAGAAGGTGTCGGGTATCGGCGGGACACTCGCCGTATGACGACGAACTGGGCAGCCTTCAGCGCAGCGGAACCCACCTTCGCGCGGACCGCCGAGGAGCGGTTCGGCCTGTTCACGCACCACGTACTCGCCACGCTCCGCAAGGACGGATCGCCGCGCACCACCGGGCTCGAAGTCCGATTCCTGCACGGCGAGTTGTGGCTCGGCATGATGCCGGACTCGATGAAAGCGCTCGACCTGCGCCGTGACCCGCGCTTCTCGGTCCAGGCGAACCCGGGACCGGGCACGGAGATGGCGGGCGGCGACATCCGGGTCTCCGGGCGGGCCGTCGAGGTGCGGGATCCCGAGGTCGTCGCGCGGTACGTGGGCGAGGTGGACCCGCCGGATCCGGCCGCGTTCCATCTCTTCCGTACGGAGCTCACGGAGGTGGTCCGGACGTACATCGAGGACGAGAAGTATCTGGCGGTGCAGCTGTGGAAGCCGGGCGGACCGGCGCGGACGACCAGGCGGACCTGACGTACGCGAACGGCGCCGCCCACCTCGGTGGACGGCGCCGTCTCAGCGCTGCGGGACGACTCCCGCGGGGAGGTCTACTCCCACTCGATGGTGCCCGGCGGCTTGCTCGTCACGTCGAGGACGACGCGGTTGACGTCGGCGACCTCGTTCGTGATGCGCGTCGAGATCTTCGCGAGGACGTCGTAGGGAAGACGCGACCAGTCGGCGGTCATGGCGTCCTCGGAGGAGACGGGCCGCAGCACGATCGGGTGGCCGTACGTCCGGCCGTCGCCCTGCACGCCCACGCTGCGCACGTCCGCGAGCAGCACCACGGGGCACTGCCAGATCTGCCGGTCGAGACCGGCCGCCGTCAGCTCCTCGCGGGCGATCGCGTCGGCCTCGCGGAGCAGGTCCAGGCGCTCCTTGGTGACGTCGCCGACGATGCGGATGCCGAGGCCGGGACCCGGGAAGGGCTGGCGCTGGACGATCTCGTCCGGCAGACCGAGCTCCTGCCCGACCATCCGCACCTCGTCCTTGAAGAGCTGGCGCAGCGGCTCGATCAGCTGGAACTCGAGGTCCTCGGGGAGGCCGCCCACGTTGTGGTGGGACTTGATGTTCGCGGTGCCGGTGCCGCCGCCGGACTCGACGACGTCGGGGTAGAGCGTGCCCTGGACCAGGAACTCGACGGGCTGGTCACCCGGCGCCTCGGCGACGATCTCCGCCTGGGCCTGCTCGAAGACGCGGATGAACTCGCGGCCGATGATCTTCCGCTTCTGCTCGGGGTCGGAGACCCCGGCCAGCGCGCTCAGGAAGCGCTCCTGCGCGTCGACGACCTTGAGCTGCACGCCCGTGGCCGCGACGAAGTCCTTCTCGACCTGCTCGGTCTCGCCCTTGCGCATCAGACCGTGGTCGACATACACGCAGGTCAGCTGCGAACCGATGGCCTTCTGTACGAGGGCGGCGGCCACGGCGGAGTCGACACCTCCGGAGAGGCCGCAGATCGCGCGCTTGTTGCCGACCTGCTCGCGGATCGCGGTGAGCTGCTCCTCGACGATGTTGCCGGTGGTCCAGTCGGGCTTCAGGCCCGCGCCCCGGTAGAGGAAGTGCTCCAGGACCTGCTGGCCGTGCGTGGAGTGCATCACCTCGGGGTGGTACTGCACGCCGTACAGCTTCTTCTCGTCGTTCTCGAAGGCCGCGACCGGCACGACGTCCGTGGACGCGGTGACGGTGAAGCCCTCGGGCGCCGCGCTGCACGCGTCGCCGTGCGACATCCACACGGGCTGCTCGGACGGGGTGCCCTCGAAGAGCGTCGAGCCCGGCTTGGAGACGGCCAGGGGCGTGCGGCCGTACTCCCGCGCGCCCGAGTTGTCGACGGTGCCGCCGAGGGTGATCGCCATCAGCTGGAAGCCGTAGCACATGCCGAAGACGGGGACTCCGGCCTCGAAGATCGCGCGGTCCAGGCGCGGCGCCTCGTCCGCGTACACCGACGAGGGACCGCCGGAGAGGATGATCCCGGCGGGGTTCTTGGCGAGCATCTCGGCGACCGGCATGGTGCTCGGCACGATCTCGCTGAACACCCGGGCCTCGCGGACGCGGCGGGCGATGAGCTGGGCGTACTGCGCGCCGAAGTCGACGACCAGAACGGTGTCGGGGGCGGCGGCAGCGGGGGACGCTGATGGCACGGCGGCGGCCTTCCGGCGTTGAGCGTGAGCTTGAGCGTGAGCTGGGGCTCGTGCGTGAGCAGGGGGTCTGTTTTGTCGATTCTACCGGGCTCGCGGACACCCCTTTCGTCGCATCCGACGGAGGCCGGTCCCCCACGCGAGGTGCCGGGCGAGGTTCCGGCCAGGGCGCCGGGGGTTCTGGGGAGGCGTCTCAGTATCCGAGCCGCGCCGGAGCCCGTGTTGACCGGGCACGCGCGCGTGGGGGCATACTGGGCCCGTGACCAAGCACCTCAGCTTCCTCTTTACCTATGGCAACCGGCCCGCCGGCTGCCATGGTCGAGCTGCTTGATCCACTGACAAGCGACTTCCCAGGCGCCCCGGGCCGACAAGGCCCGGGGCGTTCTGTCATTTCCGGACCTTGTCGCTCCGGGGCACTCCACCGAGATCCACATCCGATCAGGAGCCCCAGATGACCATCGCCACGACCGACAAGACCGGCGCCCGTACCCCCGAGGCCGCCGGCGTGATCGAGGGCGCACGCGACCGCATCGACGCACTCGACGACCGCATCATCGGTCTCGTACAGGAACGGATGGCCGTCTCGGCCGTCATCCAGGAGGCCCGGATCGGATCGGGTGGCCGTCGCGTGAACCTCTCGCGCGAGATGGAGGTGCTCGGCCACTACAGGGACGCGCTCGGCAAGCCCGGCACGTCGCTCGCGATGACGCTCCTCGAACTGTGCAGGGGCCGGGTCTGAGCGCCTCGCGACACAAGCCCGCGGCCCCCGGTGTCCCACCGGATCTGAGTTCGGGTCCGCTCTCACCCGTACGGCGCGTGACCAGGCCCGGAGGGATTTCGTTGGTCCCGATGTCCGTGCCAGCCAGGGGCGGGCACGGAAAAACCACGCGTGGCTCCGCTGGAGCGATGAGGCGCACACCTGGTGTGCGCCGTGGGACCTCGCTCCAGAGACGTGACCGGACGGCAGGGGACAGCAGCCCGGTCACCCAGGGAACGGTCGGCTTCGGGGACGCCCGAAGCCGACCGGCCTCCGTCCCGAAGTCCCCCCCGGCCGGGCGTCCCCACCGCCCCCCGGTCCCCAGGTCCCTCAGCTTTCAGGCTCCTACGTCCCCCGATGTAGACCAAGGTGTCCCTGTTCGTCCGGATCATGTCGAACCGGTTGCGCGCGTCACGGCGCATCCACCACGATGCGTAGCAAGATGGCCGCGCGCGCGGCACTGCACAATTTCATTGCCATTGGTCGAGACCACCTGTGCGCCCCCCGTGCGCCGGGCAGGCGCCGGGGTAGGCCACCGGCGCATCTCAGGCCCGCGGCGCACTCCCCCGGCGCCGCTCCGTGGCACCGACGCTGCCCTGACGTCGGTGCTGACGGCCAAGGGCCCCGCGGTTCCGTCCCGCGGGGCCCTTAGCTTTGCGGCCGCTCGACACGCTTCTGCCTCAGCTTCTGCCTCTACTTCTACTTCTACTTCTGCTTTGCCCCGGCCAGCTTCGTGAGCTGCGCCTCGACGATCGCGTCGTCCACCTTCGGGTCGCCCTCCTCCTCGGAACGGGCCGACCGCGGGTCGAAGATGTTCGAGGCGCGGAAGACGACCAGCGTCGAGCCGCTGCGTACGACCGAGACGCGATCCCTGTGCAGGAACTCACCGGTCCGGCTCGCGAGCTTGTACGAGACGGCCTCGTCGCCGTCGACCGGGCCGGGCTGCGGCCTGACACCGATGTACCGGCGGCCGCCGTCCCCGAACGTGGCGCACTTCTTCGCCTTCGTCGCCGCGCGCAGGGTGTCCATGGTCTTCTCGGCGTCGGCCTGGCCGTACGCGAGAAGCACGACCTCGGTCGTCGTGGTGTGCGCGACGTCGGTGCTGGTCAGCGTGCGGCTGACGTGCGCCTTCGACTTCGCCGCGGCGGCAGCCGTGGGCATCTCGGCGAGCGGGCGGCACTCGGCCGGGCTCACGCGTCCCGTCGACGGCCGAGCCTCGTCCCTGGCCTCTCCCGGACCGGGCTCGACCTTGTACTTCTTCACGTCACCCGAGGCCAGAGCCGCCTTCTCCAGCTGCACCGAGGCCGAGAGAGAGGGCGCGCCCTTGCGCCCGGACTTCCCGTCCTCGCCGACGCCGTCGCCATCGCCGCCACCACCGCCGCCGCTGCACGCCGCCGTCAGACCGAGCACCGCCACGGTCGAAACAGCCACCACGCCTCGCGACACAGCTGACTTCACGTTCCCGCTCCCCCACTCTCGTACGCACCGCGCGGAGTCACCCGCACCCCTCCTACGACGGAAGATCGTTACGAGCGGTTCCCCACCCCGGGTCCCCGGGCTACTGCCAGATCCAGAACCGGAACGGGCTCAGGAACACGATCGCCAGCGCCATGCAGCCCACCACGATCACCACGCTCCACACCCGGCGGCTGCGCTCCGAACGCCCGCCGCGCCGCGGCCCGGTCGGCGCGGCGCGCCACTCGTCCGGCCGCCACGCCCCGGCGGTGCCCTCCCCCCGCGCCGCCTTGCGCTTCCTGCGCCGGCGGCCGAGGGCACGGGATTCGGCCGCCTGTCGAAGCGCCGCCTCCTCGTCGAGGCGCCGCAGCCGTTCGGCCACCATGCGCGCCCGCGCGGACGGCTCCTTCGGCGCCGAGGTGCGGATGTCGCGCAGACTGTCGCGCTCGAACCGCTGCCACACGTCGTCCGGTATGTGGTCCGGTATTCGGTCCGGTCTCCCGTCCTGCTTCCCCACGCCGCCCCCTCCTGTTGCACCACCGTGGCTCACCGTCGAGCGGAGGAATGTCTACGGCACCCGGCAGTGGACGCACAAGCCATGTGATCCACGCCACATAAGAATTCTGTGAGTTCGAGGACAACCATTCACAGGCGACGCAGGTCATGCATGCGTAACAACGGCCACACCCGCGTCCCCACCGCGGAGGCCTCCACCTCCGTACCGCCCGCCCGGTGGTACGCCGGACTCACTGAGGTCTTCATGAAGCTTCGCCGTGTCATGGCCGCCGCGGCCGCGACCGCCGCAATAGCCCCGATCGCGCTGCTGTCGGCTCCCGCCGCCTTCGCGACCGAGGGCACCACCCCGGCCCCGAGCGCGACGGCCACCGAGTCGGCCACGCCTCCGGCCACGGGCACCCCGACGGAGCAGCCGTCCACGACGCCGCCGCCGAGCCCAACGACCACCGCGCCGACCACGCCGGCGCCGTCCGGGACTCCCACCGAGACGGGCAAGCCCTCGGAGACGGCCAAGCCGACCGGGAAGCCCACCGAGGAGCCGACCGAGGAGCCCACGGACTGCCCGGTCGACGAGGACGGCGAGGACGCCGACACGAAGCTGGAGATCGGGCTCTCGGGCCTGCCCGGCAAGATCGTCGCGGGCAGCGGCTGGCACCAGTTCAAGCTGACCGCCTCCAACCCGACCGACCAGGACCTCGGCATGGTCGAGTGGCTCGCCATGGTGGACAACTACACCGAGAGCGAGGACGAGAAGGACTGGCTCGCCAACTACGCGCAGATCCAGTACCTCAACCCCGACACCAAGGCCTGGGAGTCCATCGCGGACGAGGTCTCGGGCGGCTTCTACTTCGGCTCCACCCCGCTGGGCGCCAACGAGAAGGTCGACATCAAGCTGCGCCTCAACGTCAGCGCCAAGGCCCCGGCCGGCGACGGCTACGCGCTCGGCCTCGGCGGTTACCTGGACTCCGACGAGAACTGCGTGCGCAGCGCCTTCTCCCTCTACGAGTTCACGGTCCTGAAGGCCGGCAGCTCGAACGAGAACCCGGGCGAGGCCGACAAGAACGAGGACGGCAAGGCCCCCGCCGGCGGCAAGACGCCGGCCGGTGGCGCCAAGGAGATCCCGGTCACCGGCAACCTCGCCGAGACCGGCTCCAGCTCCATGCTGCCGACCATCGGCCTCGTCGGCGGTGTCGCCGTCATCGCCGGAGCGGGCGCGGTCTTCGTCGTCCGCCGCAAGAAGGCCGACGCCACCGCGTAAGCACCGGTATCGGCACGCCGCTCAGCGGCACTGAAGCACGCGAAAGGACCTGCGCTCGGAGGGGGGTGCAGGTCCTTTGGCGTATCCGGGGGCCACCGACCGTACGCGGCGGCTACTTCTTGGCCGGCACCGCGGGCATCCCCAGGAAGGGCAGCTTCAGGGCGCCGAACGCGTCCGCCGGCACCGCCGGGGACTTCGGCTCGACGGCGGCGAGACGCACGTACTCGGCGCCCTGCGCGGGACGCGTGTCCTCGGCGCCCTTGTTGGGCCAGAACGACATCGCGCGCTCGGCCTGCGCGGTGATCGTCAGGGACGGGTTCACGCCCAGGTTCGCGGAGACCGCGGCGCCGTCGACGACCGAGATGCCGGGGTGGCCGTAGAGGCGGTGGTAGGGGTCGATGACTCCGGAGTCGGCCGAGTCGCCGATCGGGCAGCCGCCCAGGAAGTGCGCGGTCAGCGGGGTGCCCATCAGCTCGCCGACGTTCGACCCCGCGAAGCCGTTGATCTCCTTGGCGAGCAGCGACGCGGCCTCGGTGGCCTCGGGGATCTGCGTCGGGTTGGGCGCGCCGTGGCCCTGCCGTGCGGTCAGCAGGCCCTTGCCGATGCCCTTCTCCTTGCGGTACGTGGTCAGGGAGTTGTCGAGCGTCTGCATGACCAGGCCGATGATCGTCCGCTCCGACCAGCGCCGGTTGGAGAGCGAGCGCACCATCAGCCAGGGGTGCTTGACGGCGTTGCCGACCCAGCCGGCCACGCGCGCCTTGCCGCCCTTGATGCTGTACGGCACCTGGAGAATCGTCATGCCGCCCATCGCGTTGGACTTCTTGCCGTAGCGGACCGGCTCGATGTGCGTGGTGGCGTTCGGGTGGATCGACGAGGTGATCGCGACGCCCTTGGTGAAGTCGACCTTCTCGGCGCCGTGTTGCTTGCGGTAGCGGCGGTCGGTGGTCTGCGAGCCGACCAGGGCCTCGGAGTTGGTGCGGGTGAGCGCGCCGAGCCTGCCCGAGATGCGCGGGAGCAGGCCGGTGTCCTTCATGCGGTGCAGGAGCGTCTGCGTGCCGTAGGTGCCCGCCGCGACGACGACCTGGCGCGCCGTGAACGTGCGACCCTTGCCCTTGCGCTTGGCGTCCGTGGGCAGGGTCGCCACGGCGAATCCGCCGCGCGAGTCCTCGGTGACGGTGACGACGGAGGTCATCGGGTGGATGACGGCTCCCGCCTTCTCCGCCAGGTAGAGGTAGTTCTCGTTGAGGGTGTTCTTCGCGCCGTGCCGACAGCCCGTCATGCACTCGCCGCACTCGCTGCACGCCTTGCGGGAAGGACCCGCGCCACCGAAGTACGGGTCGGGAACTTCCTCGCCGGGCCCGGCCGTTGAAGTACCTGAGGCGTCCTGCTCGTCGCCGAAGAAGACGCCGACCGGCGCCATGTGGAAGCTGTCGCCCACTCCCATGGCCTGGGCGGTCGCCTTCAGGTGGATGTCGGAGGGAGTCGTGGTCGGGTTGAGCCGCACCCCGAGCATGCGCTTGGCCTGCTCGTAGTAGGGGCCGAGCTCCTCCTGCCAGTCCGTGATGTCCTTCCACTGCGGGTCGTTGAAGAACGGCGCGGGGGGCACGTAGAGCGTGTTCGCGTAGTTCAGCGAACCTCCGCCGACGCCCGCCCCGGCCAGCACCATCACGTTGCCGAGCAGATGGATGCGCTGGATGCCGTACAGGCCGAGGGCCGGTGCCCAGAGGTAGTTCTTGAGGTCCCAGGAGTTCTTCGGCAGCGACTCCCGGGTGAAGCGGCGCCCCGCTTCGAGCACGCCCACGCGGTAGCCCTTCTCCGTCAGCCGCAGGGCGGAGACGGAGCCGCCGAAGCCGGACCCGACGACGAGGACGTCGTAGTCGTACGACGCTTCGCCGTCCGAGCCGCCCCCGCCGTACCCACCGGCCTCGCTGTCCGGCTGTTTCTGGACAGAGCTCTCCTGTGACATTGACTCTCCTCGTTGAGAACTAACGCACTAGCGAAGCCGCAGGGACTTCATGACCTTCAGGCTGAGGCTCATGAACGCCGCGTACTTCTCGTCGTCCATGCCGAAGGACGGGGCGAGCGGCATCAGCCGCTGGTGTGCGACGGTCTGTGCCTCGGTGTACTTCAGGATGCCCTCGGAGCCGTGGCGGCGGCCGAGGCCCGAGTCCTTCATGCCGCCCATCGGCGACTGCACACTGCCGTAGGCGGGCGCGAAGCCCTCGTTCACGTTGACCGTGCCGGTGCGCAAACGGGCGGCTATCTTGCGGCCACGGCTGCCGTCCTTCGTCCAGACCGAGGAATTCAGTCCGTACGACGTGGAGTTGGCGAGCTCGACCGCTTCGTTCTCGTCGGTGAAGCGGTAGATGGAGACGACCGGGCCGAAGGTCTCCTCGGCGCACACCGCCATCGGGGCCTCGACGCCGTCCAGGATCGTCGGCTCGAAGAAGTACGGGCCGATGTCGGGCCGGGGGACGCCGCCCGCGACCAGCGTGGCGCCCTTGGCGACCGCCTCGTCGACGTGCCGCTTGGTGGTCTCCAGCTGCCGCTCGCCGACCAGCGAGCCCATCTCCGCGCCGTACGCGAGGGAGCGGCCGAGCCGCATCGCCTTCGTCCGCGTGGCGAAGCGCTCCACGAACTCGTCGGCGATCGACTCGTGGACGTAGAGCCGCTCGATGGAGATGCACAGCTGGCCCGCCGAGGAGAAGCAGGCGCGCACGGCGCCCGCCGCGGCTTTGTCGATGTCGGCGTCATGGAGCACCAACATGGCGTTCTTGCCGCCCAGTTCGAGCGAGACGCCGACGAGCCGGCCGGCTGCGCCCTGGGCGACCTCGCGGCCGGTGCGCGTGGAGCCGGTGAAGGAGACGTAGTCGGCGTGCTTGACGATCTCGGGTCCGACCACGGGGCCCTCGCCGATGACGACCTGGAAGACCTCGGCGGGCAGACCGGCCTCGATGATGAGGTCGCGGGCCCACAGAGCGGTCAGGCAGGTCTCCGTGTCGGGCTTCATCACCAGGGCGTTGCCCGCGACGAGCGCGGGAAGGGCGTCGCCGATGGACAGCTCGAAGGGGTAGTTCCAGGGCGCGATCTGGCCGACCACACCGCGCGGCTGACGGTTCTCGGTGACCTTCGTGAGGGTCGGTACGACACCGGTGTGGCGCTTGGGGTTCAGATACGCGGGGGCCTTGCGGCCGTAGTGCCGGGCGGCGACGGCGACGGCCTGCAGCTCCTCGTGCGCGTGCAGCCGGGCCTTGCCGGTCTCCAGCTGGATGAGGTCGAGGACCTCGGCCTGGCGCTGCAGGACCAGGTCGTGGAAACGGAGCAGGACCGCGGCGCGCTGCCGGACCGGCGTGCGCTCCCAGGAGATCTGGGCGACCCGGGCGCGCTCGAAGGCGGTGGCCACGTCCTCGGGGGTGGACTCGGGCAGGTCGGCCAGCTTCTCGCCGGTGAACGGCGCGTGGTTGGCGGTCCGGCCCGATCCGATCACGTCGCGGGTGAGCTGCGCGATGAGCTCGGGAGTCACCACGTCGGCGGCGGTGCGCGCGCCTTCGGGGGCGGTGGCTGTCGGGTTCGTGCCGAGGGGCGCTGCGATGGCCTGCGAGTCCGTCATGGGGGTGAGCGTAGGCCCAGGTCAAGGTTTTGGGTACCCGTCGGTAATCAGCTTTCACCGGGCGGACACACGGTGCCAGCGTTCACTGGCGACAAAGGGCCTGATCAGCGGCTTAGTTGCAGTTGATCAAGAGGGGACGCGAATTTCACGCGTCCCCCCTCTCCGACCGCGGTGGGTCAGAGCTTGTCGATCTCCAGATTCGCGATGGCGGTCCTGGCCACCTCGCGGCCCCGCTCGGTGAAGTCACCCTTGCCGGGATAGTCGATCCACAGCCGGTACATGTTCCCGGACTCGGTCCGGTAGTAGAAGATCTTGGCCTCGTGCGGCTGCTCGGACTCCGAGTCGGTGTACTTGACCGTGTTCTCGGCCGCGTCGCGCTCCTTGTACTTGCTGTCCTTCGTCGTTCCGTCGGGGACGGGATCGCCGGCCATGCTGCTGAACTTGGACTCGCCGCTCGCCTTGAAGTCCTCCATGTCGGCGTACGCCTGGGAGGCGGCTGACCCGAGGATCTCCGTGGTGGTGTCCTTCTTCTCCGTGAGATCGAGCGTGATGAAGACGGCCCCGCTGGGATCGGTGTATCTGATCCAGGTCTTGTCCGAGTCGGCGTCGTCCGGCTTGCTCTCCACATAGTGCTGCGGCGCGGAGACGGTGGCGGCGACGGCCTTCGCCTCGTGGTCCTTCCAGCCCTCCGCCTCCGACCCCGCGAAGGGGTTCACGGCGATCAGGACGCCCGCCGCCACGGCCGCGACGACCACCCCCGCGATGACGGCCAGCACCTTGCGGCTGACGAAGACGCCCTTGCCGCCGCCTGCGTCACCGGTGACCGTGACGACCCGCGTGGGCGCGGGCTCCGGCGGCTTCGCCGCTTGCTCCAGCAGGGCGCGGACCTGCGCGGCGCGTGGCCGCTGGCCGGGGTCCTTGACCAGGAGGCCGTTGATCGCCTGGGCGAGCGGGCCCGAGGCCGAGGCGGGCGCCGCGGGCGTCGCGTTCAGGACGGACTGCAGCGTCGCCGGGGTGTTGTTGCGCCGGAACGGCGAGACGCCCTCCGTGGCGGCGTAGAGCACCACGCCGAGCGACCAGAGGTCGGAGGCCGGCCCCGGACGCTGGCCGAGGACCCGCTCCGGGGCGATGAACTCGGGCGAACCGACGAAGCCGCCGGTGTCCGTCAAGTTGGTCTCGCCCTCGATCTGGGCGATGCCGAAGTCGGTGAGGATGACGCGGTCGTGCTGCCCCAGCATCACGTTGTCCGGCTTGACGTCACGGTGCAGGATGCCCGCCTGGTGGGCCGCGTCCAGCGCGCCGAGCACCTCCAGGCCGATGCGGGCGGCGTC
Organism: Streptomyces sp. NPDC033177; assembly: GCF_055577715.1. Classification (NCBI taxonomy): domain Bacteria; kingdom Bacillati; phylum Actinomycetota; class Actinomycetes; order Kitasatosporales; family Streptomycetaceae; genus Streptomyces; species Streptomyces sp. NPDC033177. The sequence goes on from NZ_JBVIPS010000005.1 coordinate 346,575, forward strand.
GCGGGCGCCCAGGGTGCCCTCCTGGAGCGCGGCGCCGAGCGAGCGGCCCTGCACCAGCTCCATGACGATCCACGGCTGGCCGTCCTCGACCGCCACGTCGTGGACGTTGACGACGGCCGGATGGTCGAGGCGGGCCGCGGCGCGCGCCTCGCGGCGCATCCGCTCGAAGACGTTGGCACGCTCGCGCTCGGGCAGATGGTCGGGGATGCGGGGTTCCTTGACGGCGACCTCGCGGTCCACCGTCTCGTCCTTCGCGCGCCAGACCGTGCCCATGCCGCCGTGGCCGAGCTTGGAAAGCAGGCGGTAGCGGCCCGCGATCAGCCGGCCCGCGCCCGGGTCCGGCTCGGACGGCTGGTTCGGCACCACCTGGGTGGGCTGGGCGTACGGCGACGGGGGCGGGGTCGGCGGGCCGGGCTGCTGCTGGGCGTACGGGTTGCCTTCGGAACCACCCGGACCACCCTGGCCGCCCTGACCGCTCGGGCCGCCCTGGCCGTAAGGACCGTCCTGTCCCCCTTGCCCGGGGGCAGCGGGCTGCGGTGGCTGCAGTCCGAAACTGGTTGGTTCGTACGGGCCGTAGGAGGCTCCCCCGTCATTACTCATGCCCCATGACTACCTTGCCGACGGCCCGGGGTTCCACCCGGGTCACTGACTTGTGACAGGGGTGATGCGCCGGGCGAAGCCTCAGCGGCGTACGAACGAGTCCACCGCCGTGTCGAAGTACCGCCGCCCCTCCTTGGCCTTGCCGACCGGCGCCGAGACCCACACGTCGTACATCCGTCCGCCCTCCTCCCAGCACAGGTCGAACGTGTGCCGGTCGCCCTCCGCCTGCGTGAAGCCGTCCCAGCTGAACTGCCAGAGAGCGGCGGGGCGTCCGTTGTGCGAGGTCTCGGTGACCTCCCCGTCCCGGTAACCGGGGTTGTTCTCCGGCCCCTTGGCGTCGGAGCGGCGCTGCACGGCGAGCGGGCCGCCCGGCTCCGGGGTCGACTCCTTGATGCCTATGCGGAAGGTGCCGCCCGACGATTTGTAGAAGGTGCGGGGCCCGTCCACCTCGCGTGTGAAACCGTCCGGCACGGCGAGCGTGAAGCCGCGGGGGTCCTTCGTCACGCGGTAGCCCTCGGGGGGCTCGGGCGTGGAGGGCTTGGGGGTGCGGGAGCCGCGCGTGACCGTCACCGTCGGGGTCGGCGAAGGTGTGGGGCTCACCGTCTTCGTCTGTGCGGACTGCGTGGGGGGTGCGGTGGGCGTACCGCCGCCGCCGTTGGCGTCCCGGCTCATCAGGAGTGCGGCGGATACGCCGGCCCCGGCCACCGCGGCCACGAGCGCGGCCGCTATGAGCATGGCTCTGCGTCTGCGACGGGAGGGGCCTGCCGGCTGCGCGGGCGGGCGTGTGGGCAGGTCACGGTAGGTGGGCGTGTAGCCGCCGGGCCCGGCGGCCGGCAGAGCGGACGGCTGGCCGCCGGCCCGGCCCGCGGGCGTCGACGGCATCCGCCCGGTCTCGACGTAAGTCCGCAGCAGCCGCTCCGCGTCCACGGTGCCGAGGCGCCGGTCCGGGTTGCGTTCGAGCAGGCCGAGGATGACGGGCAGCAGCGGTGCGGCGGCGGGCGGGGGTCTGATCTCGTCGAAGACGACGGCGTGCAGCACGCCGCTGATCGAATCGCGGCGGAAGGGCGACTCGCCGGTCAGCGCGGCGACGAGGAGCGCGCCGAGCGACCAGAGGTCGGACTCGGGCCCTGTCCGCTCGCCCGACATCCGCTCGGGCGCGGTGTATTCGGGGGAGCCCACGAACGACCCGATCTCCGTGAGCGTCGTCGCCCCGCTGACCTGCGCGATCCCGAAGTCGGTGAGGACGACGCGGCCGGTCGTCTCCTCCATGAGGACGTTCGCGGGCTTGATGTCGCGGTGCAGGACCCCGGCGGCGTGCGCGACACGCAGCGCGCCGAGGAGGGCGATGCCCATGCGGGCCACTTCCCGCGCGCCCATCGGGCCCGCCCGCGCGATCCGCCCGGCCAGCGAACCGCCCTCGATCAACTCCATGACGATGTACGGGTGGTCGCTCTGCACGACGACGTCGTGCACGACGATGATGTGCGGATGTCTGAGCTGCGCGGCCGCCCGCGCCTCGCGCAGGGTCCGCTCACGCTGCTGCGTCGCGTCGGATTCGGAGAGCGTGTCGTCGAGGGCGAGTTCCTTGACGGCCACCTGGCGACCGAGAAACTGATCCGTGGCCTGCCAGACCACGCCCATGCCACCCCTGCCGAGCCGCACGTCCAGGCGGTAACGGCCAGCTATGACCCGGGCGTTGTCCCCCACGCTCCCCATGCGGCCATCATGCCCCACTAGGGGTGTTCAGGACTGTCCGGTTACGGTCAGGGTTTGGCCCTTGGCCCACATGAAGCTGCGCGAAGGCCCAGACACAAGGGGTCGCTCGTCTCAAACTAAACCCCGTCCTGACGATGAGGCCGACTGGCTCCACATGGACACATCGACGCAAAGCTACCTCGCGACGGGGACGTGTTAATCCTACACAAGGCAGCTTCGCAACACGGTCTAGCCCTCGATCATATGCGCCATCACGCATGCGTCATAGGCGCGCGTTTTAGTAACTCCTATTGCCCGCAGCTGCTTATTGCAGGAAGTGGAATTTGATTCACCTGTATGACACGCCTTTTTGACCTTGGGGCCTACCGTGTAGTATTGCGCCAAGTATGTCTTACACAGATTCTCATCCGCCGAAGCAGGGGATGCCACCATAATTGGGAGAACCCCCGCAGCGACGACTACACCAGCCATGGTCAAAGCCCTCTTTGCATGCCGCAAGTTCACGCACTTCCTTATTTGCTCGAATGGCGCTATCAGCCCACGCAACGGCGCGTTGACCGAACACAAGAAGATCACGAGAGCGCTGCACGTACCACCCGGGAGCGCAAGTATGGCGTGAATCTTTCGACCTGAGCCGTCACTCTCGCCCAGATCTGACACTAAAACGCCCACACCGGTTCAAAAGCGGCACATGCTACTCAAGGGGCTCGACCGTTAAATGAAGCTGAACGAGTCGGCCCTTCACCACAAGACCCAATGACCACCAGAATCTGCCCCGTCTCCGGCGAGTTGATTGGGGCACCCACCGAGCCTCGGCCAGGCGAGGAGCACTCTCAGCAGATAATCCGCATTGGATCACAGCCGCGTACGGACTTAGGTCCGGCCAAGCCCGGCACCTTGGTGCGGCTGATCCGACGACGTAGCCAGACAGCCAGCGTGTACATCACCAGAGTTTCAGCTGTGCACTGGTGGCGACAAATCAGCGCACGGATCCGATATTCCGACTGATAACTCAGCAGTTCGTCCAGAAAGCCGGGAACGTAGTAGACCCTCGGGCACGGGTGAACGCACTGTCGATACTAGGAACTGGATAAATTTCGCGTTTACCGACTCAAGCGCGACGGTGTTAGCGGGCTATCTTGGCTTCACCTGCACACACAACATGACTCTAGCCGAATAGTACAAACCCCTGCGGGACAGCCTCCAGGTTCAAATTGCGCCTTCGTCGCGGACGTAGGTCAGAAAATGCCGCTTTTGCAGACTTTCGACCCTTTCTCATACCTGAACCTGTGCCCGCAACCCGACTCGGCGAATCCGAGCACTGCACCGCTGTTCCGCCACATTCGCCTCATGGGTACGCGCAGTCGCAGAGACCGGCCGAGTCGGGCTGGTGCGAAAGTACTCCACACCGGAGTACCGAGCCCGCTGCCGACCGTAATCTACGCGTTTGGCGAGCCCCCGGCGTGCGCCAACCTCAAGCTGGTGGCTGCCATCCTCGCAGGATTGCGTCGAACTGCTGCCTGGCCTTGGGCCAATCACCGGACGGTACCGACAGATACAGGGCGTACTCTGTGCCGTCGTGTGCCCGGTAGGTCTGCTCGATCACGTGGCGCGGGCCGGATGTCGTGTCCTTCTTGCCAGCCGTCCACGTGAACTCCCACAGCGAACCCGGGTTGTCCCGGAACGTGTTGGATTGCAGATAGACTCGCTGATATCTCGACAGCTTCGACGCGAGTCCCTTCTCTAGATCAAGTTGATGCTGATAGGAGTCCCGCCATTCCGACTTCGCGTCAATGGCAATACGCAGGAATCGCTGTCCACCATCCGGCGTGTAGTCGATCTGCGTCCCGTCCATCTGCCGCCGCCAGCCAGGCGGCAGCATTAGGGTAAATCCCTCGACGTCCTCGACCTTCACCCAATTCGCCGGAATGGCACCCGACTTAGGTGCGCCCTTTCCAGTCTCTCCGTCCCGTCCCCCGACGTTCTGCTCTCTAGAGGCGTCGCTGTGATCGGCGTAGTACATCACCCCGGCGGCACCACCACCACCGACGAACAACGCTGCGACGACCACGGCAAGCGACCGGGGCCACCGCCGCCGTACGGCGGGCGACGGCACGGGCGCCGACAGCACCACCGACGTGGCCGTCTCGCGGCGCGGCGCGGGTGTGGGCGCTGAAGCGTGGACCTGCGTCGGTACGTACGCCTGCGCCGCGCTCGGCTGTCGTCCCTCCGCCGCCTCGGAGAGCATCAACTCGGCGGCTTCCGCGTTCGGCCGGGTCTCCGGGTCCTTGCGCAGGAGCGCGCCGATGACCGAGGCGAGCGCGCCCGCGTACTCGGCGGGCGCGGGCTCCTCCGTGACCACGGCCTGCATGGTGCCCAGCGGGGACGTGCGCCGGAACGGGGAGTTCCCCTCGACCGCCGTGTAGAGGGTCGCGCCGAGCGCCCACAGGTCGGACGCGGGCCCGGGGTTGGCCCCGCTGACGCGCTCGGGCGCCAGGTAGTCGACGGAGCCGACGACCTCGCCGGTCCGCGTGATCGTCGTGTCCCCCTCGATCGCGGCGATCCCGAAGTCGGTGAGCAGGATGCGTCCGTCGTCCGCCAGGAGTACGTTGCCGGGCTTGACGTCGCGGTGCAGGACACCGGCGGCGTGCGCGGCGCGCAGGGCCTTCAGGGTCCACAGGCCGATGCGGGCGGCCTCGACGGGCTCGATGCGGCCCTGCTCCTTGACGGCGTCGGCGAGCGAACAGCCCTCGACCAGTTCCATGACGATCCAGGGCCGGTCGTCGTACTCAAGGACGTCATGGACGGTGACGACCGCGGGGTGGTTGATCCGGGCGGCGGCCCGCGCCTCCGCGTGCGTACGGGCGAAGAGGATCGCGCGGTCGGCCTCGGCCACGAACTGCGCGGCCGTCAGTTCCTTGACGGCGACGGTCCGGTGCAGCACCTCGTCCTGCGCGCGCCACACCCGTCCCATGCCACCGCGGCCGATGGACTCTCCGAGCCGGTAGCGGCCCGCGAGGAGCAGGCCCTGCATCTGATTCACGATCCCCCGCAATGGTTCTGACATGGCACAGAGTAGGGAGCGGTCGGCGTACGTGGAACCTCCGGGGGTGCCAGGAGACCTCACTGTGACGCGCGACGCACCGGCGACGGGCCGTTCGACACACCCGTAGAACGGTCAAATCCCGGACTCAAAGGGCCACATGATGACCTTCGGACGATCCGATGACGCCAAGGTGACGTCAAGGTGTGACTCAATCAGTGACTTGATAGGTCGACGAGGCCTGCTCGTAGAGCCGGTCCACTTCATCACGCTCGGACTCGGGCCCACGGATCTGCACGACGTGGTACTTCCCGCCGACGATCATCGCGAGATTGCGTACGAAGACTTCGCCGCCGCCCGGCCCCTGCCAGGTGAACTGCCCCTCCCCCATGACCCGCCCGCCCACGTCGATCCTGCGCATCCCGGAGGACTCCGCCCAGGTCGAGTCGCGGAACGGCTGCAGCTCGCGCTCGTGCTCGCGCTGGTACTTCAGGGGGTCGCTGCCGTACTCGTCCGTGCCGTCCCGTCCCGGCACGACGATCAGTTCGAAGTCGCCCTTCGTGTAGACGACCTGCCCCCGGCCGTTCTTGGGCTGCCGGTCCCAGCCGCTGGCGACGGCTATCCGGAAACCCTCGGCATCCTTGCGCAGCGTGAAGCCCTGCGGCACCTCGGGCCCGCTGGTCTGCGGCTTCTGCGAGCTGGGGCTCTTCTCCGGTTTCCCGCTCGGCTCATCGGACTTGCCCTCCTCGCTCGGCCGGGTGCCGGAACTGCTGCCGGGGTCGGGCGCCTGACTGGTGCCGGGGTCCCCGGCGGAGCCCGTGCGCTCGCTGCCCTCGTTCTCCTTCGACTTGGGCATGAAGACCATGGCGTACGCGATCGCCGCGGCGAGGCCGACCAGGATGAGCAGGAGCAAGAGGCGCCCCAGGGAACGCGGCCGCCCTGTTCCGTTCCGCTTCGGCCTGGGCGCCGGGGCCGTCCGCTCGGGCATGGGCGTGGCGGCTGCCCGCCTCGGCATGGGCGTGGCGGCTGTCGGCGGCCTGGCTTCACGGCCGCGCTTGTGTTTGTGCTTGCGGCGGCCGTTCTGCCGGGAGTCCGGGGTGGCGGCGGGCGCTGGGGCGCGCCGCTTCTTGCGGCGTACGAGATCACCGCGACGGCGTACGACAGGCAGCCGCCGGGCGTCGAACGGCGGCGAGGGCACGACGTTCGCACCGGCTTCCGGCTCGGGCGCCGAGCGCACCAGCGACCGCAGCCAGCCGCTCAGTTCCTCGATGTCGAGGCGCTCGGTGGGGTCTTGGCGCAGCAACGACTCGACGACGGGCCGCAGCGGACCGCACTCCTCGGCGAAGGCGGGCGGCTCGGCGCACACCAACTGGACCAGCTCGAAGGTGCTTTCCTCCGGGTAGGGCGCGTGGCCCTGCACGGCCCGGAACAACAGCGCGCCAAGCGCCCAGAGGTCGGTGGCGGGCCCGATGGGAGGGGCGAGCTGCCAGTTCTCGTGTACGGGGCCTGCCTGCTCGGGCGCCCAGCGCTCGGTCACGCCTCCGATCACCGTCATCCGCGCGTGCCGTGCCCGTTCCGCGGCGAGGGCGGTCGCGGGCCCACGCCGGGCCCCGCTCCGCTCGGCGACGAGGGCGTCCCAGTAACTGTGGCCGGAGGAGGCGGAGGTGGCGGGGGGTGTGGGGGCGGGGGATGCGGAGGTGGCGGGGGGTGTAGAGGCTTGGGCCGGGACGGCGTGGCCAGTGGTGGCCCCCATCCTGCCGCCCTGCCCGCCACGGCCAGGCCCGCCCTCGTCGGACCGCGCACGGCCCAGCTCCGGTGCCCCACCCCTGTTCGGCTCCTCGGGGGTGTGACCCCCGGGAGGGCCTCCAGCTGCAGGGCCTCCAGCACGCTCAACGCCGGTGCCCGCGGCGGGACTCGTGGCCCCCTGGCCTCCGCCCCTCGGCACCGCCCCGTGCCACGGCTTCGCCCCCGCGACGCCGTACGGGTCCAGGATGCGCCCGGCGGCCTCGGCCTCGGTCTCGCCGCTGCTGTGGCGTCGCTCGCCGCTGTCGTGGCGTCCCGCGCCGCTCCTCGGCCCCGGCAACTCCGAGCCCCGGCGCCCTTCGTCCTCGCTGACCCGCGCCGCGGCGCGCGCCCCGGCGCGATACGCAGCTATGGCGCTGTTCCGTGCCGGGCGCACGCCGCCTCCGGGCTCCGGGGAGGGTGCGGGAACGGGGGCCGCCTCGATCGCGGGCTGCCCTTGCGAGGGGCCGGAGTCATCGGCCGCGTACGCCTCGTACGCCCCATAGACCTCTTCGGCGCCATGACGCTCAACGGGCTCGGGCGTACCACCGGACCCACCACCGGTACGAGGCCCAGCACCGGCACCGGCACCCGCACTCGCCCCCGCACCCGCCGCGTCCCCGCCCTCGAACCCCGCGAGGAACTCCTCGGGCCGAGGGTCGTACCCGCACAGCGCCTCTTCCGCCGCGCCCGCCGCGAGGCCCGTGAGGACCACGCGGCCGTCGTCGCAGACCAGGACCGTGCGCGCGGTGATGTTCCGGTGGACCCAGCCGTGCGCGTGCAGTACCCGCAGCGCCGTCACCACGTCCGACGCGACCTCCGCCGCTCGGTACGGACTCAGCGGCCGGTCCGCGAGCAGCGCGGCCAGCGGCCTCGCCGCCACCAACTCACTGACTATCCACAGCGAACCGCCCTCGGCGAAGACGTCGAAGACCTGGTCGAGCCGGGGGTGGTCGGGGATCTGCGCGGCGGCCTGCGCCGCCTCTATCGCGCGGCGCACCGCCGGGTCCGACGGCCGGCGCGTCGTACGCGCCGACGGCCGCCGTACCGCCCCCGCGCTCACGAAGCCAGCCGGAAGCTCCCCTTCCGGGAGGTTGCGCTCGTCGAGCTCAAGTACTTCCGCGTCGACGACCTCGGGCAACGGGACCTGCCTGACCAGGACTTCCTGCCCGCTGTACGTGTCAAAGGCCCGCGTCTCGGCGAGTTCGTACTCGTCCGCGGGAGGCAAGGGGAGGCGATAGCGGTCGGCGAGTACCCGCCCCGCGTATTCGTCCACGACGCCTCCCCCGTCCGCCCGGTGGTCAATTCCGTTCGCCTTACGCCCTGTTGCGGCTGCGTACCGTCCGCAAGCACTCACGATACGTGCCGGAGGCAAACCACATTGAGGGGATGCGAGATCTCACCGGCGCCGTTCCGCGGAGTCCGGCTACTTCTTCGGCTCGAACGTCTTCGCGAAGGTCCGCCACGTGCCCTTGCGCTCCTCGCTGTCCCACTTGGCCGCCTTGGCCGTGTACATGATTCCGTAGCCCTGGTGGTCGTTGACGACGGTGCCCCGGTCTATCGAGCGGTACTTCGTGCCGCCGTCGACGTACGTGAACTCCCAGTCGGCCGTGTTCCAGCCGCGGTAGTCGGCCTTCTCTATCCGGATCCGCTTGTACTGCGACCGGACCATGTACGACTCCTGCTTCTTCCAGTCGGCCACGGGATCCGACTTGGGGGTCGGGGTCCAGCCGATCAGCAGCTTCTGCCCGTCCGGCCCGGTGAAGCGGGCGCCGGCGGCACTCGTGGACTGGTACTTCCAGCCCTTGGGCAGCCCCACCGAGAACCCCTGGGAGTGCTTGTACGTCGACTCGGCCGCGTCCCCCGGCTCCTTGCCGGAGTCGTCGCCGTCGTCGCTCCCGCCCGGGTCCTGGCTTTCGTCCTCACCAGGGCTCGCCTCGTCACCCGGATCCGTGTCGCCCTTGCCCTCGTCCTCGTCGGCGCCGTCGTCCTGCCCGGCGCCGTTGTCCTTCTCCTGCTCCTTCTCGCCACTGCCCGCGGTCGCGCCGCTGGACGCGGCCTTGTCACCGCCGTTCTTGCTGTCCCGCGCACCGCCATCGTCGCCGCCGCTCAGCGCGAACGCGAGCACGGTCCCGAGCACCGCGAGCGCGAGGGCCAGGGAGAAGATCACGAGGGTGCGCCGGGGGACCACGTCGGTGAGCGAGGCCTTGGGAGGCGTCGTACGCGGCGGCGTCGAAGCGGAAGAGGAAGCGGAAGAGGCGGGCGTGGTCGACGAAGGGGAGCGAGCGCCGGAGGTACCGGCGCCGGCAGCCCCGGAGACCGCCCCAGAAGCAGAGCCAGAGCGGGCACGAGAGCCAGTACCGGAACCCGAACCGGGACCAGAACCGGAATCAGCACCGGAATCAGCAGGCGAAGCCGAAGAAGTAGGCCCGGAAACAGGACCGGAAGCAGCCGCCCCGGCCCCCGCAGCCCCCGCCCCCCGCGTGGTAGCCGCAGCCGCGGCCTTCCGCACCGACCGGAGCGCACCCTTCAGCCGCTCGGCGGCCTCCTCACCCTTCCGGCCGGAGTCCCCAGAGGACCCCCCGGAACCGGCAGCGCCAGAGCCCCCGGAAGTCTCAGCCGTCCCCGCCGAACCAGAAGCCCCAGCAGCACCCACAGCCCCGGCACCGGCCGCACCCGCTCGACCAGAGCTTCCCTTGCCCTTGCCGAACCGCTTGGCCATCCCGGAAGTCGGCGGCACCGGAGGCAACGGCACGACCTTCGTCGCGTCGACCGGCTCCGGCTCTTCCTTGACCTCCGGCGCGTGAATCACGTCGAGCAGGAGCGCCCGCGCACCCGCGTCGTCGAGCCGCGCCTCGGGGTCCTTGGCGAGCAGGCCGTAGATGACCTTCTCCAACGGCCCGGCGTTCGTCGGCTGTTCGACGTCCTCGGTCATGACCGCGGTGAGGGTCGCGATCGCCGACCCCTTGTCGTACGGAGGCACGCCTTCCACGGCCGCGTACAGCAGACCGCCCAGCGACCACAGGTCGGCGGCCGGACCCGGCTTGTGCCCGCGCGCCCGCTCCGGCGAGATGTACGAGGGCGCGCCGACGAGCATGCCGGTGGACGTGATCGACGGGTCGCCCTCGACCTGCGCGATGCCGAAGTCCGTGAGAACGACCCGCCCGTCCTCGGCGATCAGCACGTTCGACGGCTTCACGTCACGGTGCAGGATGCCCTCGCGGTGCGCGGACCGCAGCACGTCGAGCACGGCGAGCCCGACCTCGGCCGCGCGCCTCGGCGTGAGCAGCCCGTCCTCGCGGATGGCCTCGGCGAGGGACTTGCCCTCGACCAGCTCCATCACGATCCACGGCCGGTCGTCCTCGTCCACGACGTCATACACGGTCACCGCACTGGTGTTGCGGATCCGCGCGATCGCCTTGGCCTCACGCAACGTACGCGTGATGAGCCGGCGCTTCTCGTCCTCGTCGATGCTCGACGGGAAACGCAGTTCCTTCACCGCGACCGTACGACCGAGTGTCTCGTCCTTGGCGCGCCAGACGGTTCCCATTCCGCCGCGGCCGAGCACTTCCCCCAGCCGGTAGCGCCCGGAGAGGAGACGTTCGCTCTTGTCCTGACGGGACTGACCCGTCTTCTCCGCGTCCGACATGCGTCCCCTCTGCTGCTACCGCTGCTACCCGCGCAACCCGCCCTGACAGAGCCTCCATTGTCCCTTACTCAGGGACTGGTCTACGCCCAGGGTCCGACGTCCCTCATGATGGGCTCCGCACAAGGAGGGACCGCCATGCCCAATACACGGACACTGCTGGCCATACCCCTTGCGGTGACCCTCATCGGCCTGGCTTCCGCCAGTGCGCCACCGGCCGCGAAACCGGCCACGGACGCCACTCTTCCGTTGCTCGTCACCCGAGGCAAGGCCCCCGCCGCGGCTCTGTTGGCCCGCGAAGCCCCATGGTCAACGACCGTGCCGGGAGAACCGGATCCCTCACCGGACCGGCAGGCGACCCAACGGCCCCTCTGGCACTTCGCCCACGTCAACCGGCCCACAGCCGACAATGGCCACGGCGACGCCACTCGCATCCGCCGCGCCGAACACTTCCGCGCGGGCAGCATCACCAAGACGTTCATCGCGACGGTCATCCTTCAACTCGCCGCCGAGCACCGTCTGTCCTTGTCCGACCCCGTGAAACGTCATCTGCCCGGTCTCGTCCGCGGCAATGATCTCGACGGGCGCGCACCCACTCTGCGCGCCCTGCTCACCCACACCAGCGGCCTCGCTGACTACACCACCGGCCCCAGAGGCCTCGTCCCCCTCACTCCGACGCAAGCGGTCCGCACCGCCCTCGCCCTCCCCGCGACCACTCCCGGCCGCTGGTCGTACTCCAACACCAACTACGTCGTACTCGGCATGGTGATCAAGCAGGTCACCGGCCGTTCGTACGCCGCGGAGACCGCACGCCGGATCATCACCCCCCTTCGCCTGTCCGGCACTTCTTTCCCCGGCACCCGCACCACGCTCCCGTCGCCGCACGGCCGCGCGTACACGAGCGGAGGCCGGGACGTCACCGCCCTCAACCCTGGCGTCGCGGGCGCCGCGGGAGAACTGATCTCCACGCTCGCCGACCTGGACCGCTTCTACGCCGCCCTGCTCACCGGCCGGCTGCTCCCCCTGCCCCAGCTCCGCCAGATGCTCAACACCCGTGCCGCACAGGGCCACTACGGCATGGGCCTCTTCCCGCAGAAGCTTCCCTGCGGCACCACGGTCTGGGGCCACAACGGCCGCATCAGCGGCAGCTATGTACGCACCGCCGCCACCCGCGACGGCGCCCGCGTCCTCACCTTCCGGGTCAACACGGACCGACTGGCTGACCCGGCTCTCGAACGGACACTCCTGACGGCCCAGTTCTGCCCGCGCTAGAGCGTCGCGACGGCTGCCCCTAGAGCGGCACGATGTCCGGTGCTCCCAGCCTCGCCGCGTCCGCCGTCAGGTCGTCCGGCTGCCGCTGCGACTCCCGCTCCGCCTCCACCCGCTTCTCGTAGTGCTGGACCTCTCTCTCCACCTGGTCCTTGTCCCAGCCGAGGACCGGCGCCATCAGCTCCGCGCACGCCCGCGCGCTGCGCGTGCCCCGGTCGAACGTCTCGATCGAGATGCGCGTGCGCCGGGTCAGCACGTCATCCAGGTGCCGTGCGCCCTCGTGCGACGCGGCGTAGACGATCTCGGCGCGCAGATAGTCGTCCGCTGCGGGCAGTGGCTCGCCCAGGGTGGGGTCGGCCGTGACGAGGGCGAGGACCTCCTCGGCCAGCGAGCCGTACCGGTTCAACAGATGCTCCACCCGGACCACATGAAGCCCGGTGCGGGCCGCGATTCTGGCGCGCGCGTTCCACAGCGCCTTGTACCCCTCGGCGCCGACCAGCGGAATGTCCTCGGTGACGCAGTCGGCGACCCGCTGGTCGAGGCCGTGCACCGCCTCGTCCACGGCGTCCTTCGCCATGACGCGGTACGTCGTGTACTTGCCGCCCGCGATGACCACGAGGCCCGGCGCCGGATGCGCCACCGTGTGTTCACGCGAGAGCTTGCTCGTGGCGTCCGACTCACCGGCGAGCAGCGGCCGGAGCCCTGCGTACACCCCTTGGACGTCGTCGCGTGAAAGGGGCACCCCGAGCACCGAGTTCACGTGCTCGAGGAGATAGTCGATGTCGGCGCTGGACGCCGCGGGATGCGCCTTGTCCAGATCCCAGTCGGTGTCGGTCGTCCCCACGATCCAGTGCCGTCCCCACGGGATGACGAAGAGGACGCTCTTCTCCGTCCGCAGGATCAGCCCGGTCGTCGAGTTGATCCGATCCTTGGGTACGACCAGATGGATGCCCTTGGACGCCCGGACGTGGAACTGTCCCCGCTCCCCGACCATCGCCTGTGTGTCGTCCGTCCACACCCCGGTGGCGTTGACCACCTGCTTGGCCCGGACCTCGTACTCCCCGCCGCCCTCGACGTCCTGGACCTTCGCCCCGACGACGCGCTCACCCTCGCGCAGGAAGCCCGTGACCCGCGCGCGGTTGGCGACCTTGGCGCCGTACGCCGCGGCCGTGCGCACGAGCGTCGCCACATAGCGCGCGTCGTCCATCTGCGCGTCGTAGTACTGCATGGCCCCCGTCAGTGCGTCCTTCTTCAGGCACGGGGCGACGCGCAGGGCGTGACGCCGGGTCAGGTGGCGGTGCATGGGCAGGCCTCGGCCGTGTCCCCGGGACATCGACATGGCGTCGTACAACGCGACGCCCGATCCGGCGTAGATCCGCTCCCAGCCCTTGTGCTGCAAGGGGTACAGGAACGGCACCGGCTTCACGAGGTGGGGGGCGATCCGCTCGAGGAGCAGGCCGCGCTCCTTCAGCGCCTCACGCACCAGTGCGAAGTCGAGCATCTCCAGATAGCGCAGGCCGCCGTGGATCAGCTTGCTCGACCGGCTCGACGTGCCCGAGGCCCAGTCCCGCGCCTCGACGAGGCCGGTGGACAAGCCGCGGGTCACGGCGTCGAGTGCGGTGCCCGCACCGACCACTCCCGCACCCACGACCAGGACATCCAGCTCCCGCTCGGCCATTTCCGCAAGTGACTCGGCACGCTCCGCCGGTCCCAGGGTCGCTGTCCTCACCGCTGCCTCCCGTGTGCTGTCGGGTGTGGTCGCGCTCACATCATGCCCAGATTCTGGCCGGGTCCGCTGAGTTCGGCCGCCGCCTGTGGACAACGTGCGGCCAACTCGCGGTCAACACTCCGACGCCCGGCGCACCGCAATGCCGCATAACGGTCATATTTACTCCTAGTCTGACATTGCGCTGGTCCACTTTGTCCACAGGGCTTGCGCGCTCGTCCCGCTCCGGCTATTGGGAGGACGGCCCACCGCCATGCCCGCAGATCTCGCCGTCATCGGTCTCGGCCACCTCGGCCTGCCCCTCGCCCAGGCCGCCGTCTCCGGCGGCATCGCCACCATCGGCTACGACCCCGCCCGCGCCGTCGACCTGGCGAGCGGCCGCCTGCCCTGCGACGGCGCCGAGGGAACCCTCACGGCCGCCGATGTCCGCCGGATGCTCTCGGGGGGCTTCAGGCCCACCACCGATCCGGTCCAGCTCGGCCGGGTGCGCACCGCGGTCATCTGCGCTCCCACCCCTCCGGCGGCCGACCGCAGCCTCGACCTGAGCCAGGTGGCCGAAGCCGCCCGCGCCCTGGCCGCGCGGCTGCGCCCGCACACCACGGTGATCCTTGAGTCACCCGCTTACCCCGGAACCACGGAGGAATTCCTGCGCCCCATCCTCGAAGAGGGGTCAGGCCTGCGCGCCGGGCGCGACTTCCACCTCGCGCACTCCCCCGGCCGCCTCGACCCGGGCAACCGCACCCACGGCTACGTCGGCACCCCCAAGGTCATCGGCGGCCTCACCCCGGCCTGCACCGAGTCGGCCGCCGCCTTCTACGGCCGCCTCACGGACAAGGTCGTCCGCGCGCGTGGCCCACGCGAGGCCGAGACCGTGCACCTCCTGGAGACCAACTACCGGCACGTGAACATGGCCCTGGTCAACGAGATGGCCGTGCTCTGCCACGACCTGAGCATCGACCTGTGGGACGTCATCCGCTGTGCCGAGACCAAGCCCTTCGGCTTCCAGGCCTTCCGGCCGGGACCCGGCGTCGGCGGCCACGGCGTCCCCCTGGACATCCCCGGCCCCGGCCGCGGCGCACGCCCCCTGCGCATGGTCGAGCTGGCCCAGCAGGTCAACGACCGCATGCCCCGCTACGTGATCCAGCGCTCGGCGACCCTGCTCAACGAACACGGCAAGTCGGCCCGCGGCGCCCGCGTCCTGCTCCTCGGCGTCACCTACAAGCCCGACCTCGCCGACCAGCAGGGCTCCCCCGCCCAGGAGGTCGCCACCCGCCTGATGGAGATGGGCGCCGCCGTCAGCTACCACGACCCCTACGTGCCCAGCTGGAGCGTGCTCGGCCACCCCGTCCCCCGCGCGGACTCCCTCTACGAGGCGGCGGCCGACGCCGACCTCACGATCCTGCTCCAGCACCACCGCACGTACGACCTGCAAGGTCTCGCGGTAAAGGCCCAGCTGCTCCTCGACACCCGCGGCGCCACCCCGGCGGGCGCGGCGCACCGCCTCTGAGAGCGAACAGGACACACAAGAAGCGACAGGACACACAAGAAGGGCCCCGGTACGCATACCGGGGCCCTCCGTAGAGCCGAACTGAGCTGAACCGTCAGCGGCTGTGCTGCGAGTCCGCGACCGTCACCTCGACGCGCTGGAACTCCTTGAGCTCGCTGTAGCCCGTCGTCGCCATCGCCCGGCGCAGCGCCCCGAAGAAGTTCATCGAGCCGTCCGGGATGTGCGAGGGACCGCTGAGGATCTCCTCCGTCGTACCGACCACACCGAGGTCGACGCGCTTGCCGCGCGGCACGTCCTCGTGGACGGCCTCCATGCCCCAGTGGTGGCCCTTGCCCGGCGCGTCCGTCGCGCGCGCCAGCGGGGAGCCGATCATCACCGAGTCGGCGCCGCAGGCGATCGCCTTGGGCAGGTCGCCGGACCAGCCGACGCCACCGTCCGCGATGACGTGGACGTACCGGCCGCCGGACTCGTCCATGTAGTCACGACGGGCCGCCGCGACATCCGCGACGGCGGTGGCCATCGGCACCTGGATGCCCAGGACGTTGCGCGTGGTGTGCGCGGCGCCGCCGCCGAAGCCGACGAGGACACCGGCCGCGCCGGTACGCATCAGGTGCAGTGCGGCGGTGTACGTGGCGCAGCCGCCGACGATCACCGGCACGTCGAGCTCGTAGATGAACTGCTTCAGGTTCAGCGGCTCGGCGGCACCGGAGACGTGCTCGGCCGAGACGGTGGTCCCGCGGATGACGAAGATGTCGACACCGGCGTCCACGACCGCCTTGGAGAACTCGGCGGTGCGCTGCGGGGAGAGCGCGGCGGCGGTGACCACGCCCGAGTCGCGCACCTCCTTGATGCGCTGCCCGATCAGGTCGGCCTGGATCGGCGCGGAGTAGATCTCCTGGAGGCGGCGGGTGGCGTTGTCGGTGTCCAGCTCCGCGATCTCGTCGAGCAGCGGCTGCGGGTCCTCGTACCGCGTCCACAGCCCCTCGAGGTTCAGGACGCCGAGGCCGCCCAGCTCGCCGATGCGGATCGCGGTCTGCGGGGAGACGACCGAGTCCATCGGCGCCGCCAGGAAGGGCAGCTCGAAGCGGTAGGCGTCGATCTGCCAGGCGATCGAGACCTCCTTCGGGTCGCGGGTACGACGGCTCGGCACGACGGCGATGTCGTCGAAGGCGTACGCCCGGCGGCCGCGCTTGCCGCGCCCGATCTCGATCTCAGTCACGTGGGTGGCCCTTCAGCTTTCTTCGGTACTTCGCACTTCTTCGGCACTTCGGCACTCGGTCTGCCGCTCCAGTATCCCCGACGCGCGCAAAGGGGGCGGCCCCGGGAATCGGGACCGCCCCCACGCGCGCGTGCGCGGCGAAAACGGGTCAGCGAACGGGTCAGCGCTTGTTCGCGTAGTTCGGCGCCTCGACCGTCATCTGGATGTCGTGCGGGTGGCTCTCCTTGAGACCTGCCGACGTGATGCGCACGAAGCGGCCCTTGGTCTCCATCTCGTCGATGGACGCGGCGCCCACATAGCCCATCGTCTGGCGAAGGCCGCCGACGAGCTGGTGCAGCACGTTGGCCAGCGGGCCGCGGTACGGCACCTGACCCTCGATGCCCTCGGGAACGAGCTTGTCGTCCGAGGCCACCTCAGCCTGGAAGTAGCGGTCCTTGGAGTACGAGCGGCCCTGCCCACGGGACTGCATCGCCCCGAGGGAACCCATGCCGCGGTACGACTTGAACTGCTTGCCGTTGATGAACATGAGCTCGCCGGGAGACTCCTCACAGCCGGCGAGCAGGCTGCCCAGCATCACCGTGTCGGCTCCGGCGGCGAGCGCCTTGCCGATGTCACCGGAGTACTGCAGACCGCCGTCGCCGATGACCGGGACGCCGGCCGCGCGGGCGGCGAGCGCCGCCTCGTAGATCGCGGTGACCTGCGGGACGCCGATACCGGCGACCACACGCGTGGTGCAGATGGAGCCGGGGCCCACACCGACCTTGACACCGTCGACACCGGCGTCGACCAAGGCCTGGGCGCCGTCACGCGTCGCGACGTTGCCGCCGATGACGTCGATGCCGACGCTGGACTTGATCTTCGCCATCCAGCTCAGCGCGTTGCTGTTGTGCCCGTGCGAGGTGTCGACGATGAGGAAGTCCACACCCGCCCCGGCCAGCGCCTGTGCCCGCTCCAGCGCCTCGGGGCTGGCTCCGACCGCGGCACCCACGAGCAGGCGGCCCTCGGCGTCCTTGGCCGCGTTCGGGTACTGCTCGGCCTTCTTGAAGTCCTTGACGGTGATGAGGCCCTTGAGTACCCCGGCCCCGTCGACCAGCGGAAGCTTTTCGATCTTGTGGCGGCGCAGCAGCTCCATGGCGTCCACGCCGTTGATGCCGACCTGGCCCGTGACCAGCGGCATCGGCGTCATGACCTCGCGCACCTGACGGCTGCGGTCGTTCTCGAAGGCCATGTCGCGGTTGGTGACGATACCGAGCAGCTTGCCCGCCGGATCGGTCACCGGGACACCGCTGATGCGGAACTTCGCACACAGCGCGTCCGCCTCGGCCAGCGTCGCGTCCGGGTGCACCGTGATCGGGTCGGTGACCATGCCGGACTCGGAACGCTTCACGAGGTCGACCTGGTTGACCTGGTCCGCGATGGACAGGTTGCGGTGCAGCACGCCCACGCCGCCCTGCCGCGCCATGGCAATGGCCATGCGGGCCTCGGTGACCTTGTCCATGGCCGCCGAGAGCAGCGGGATGTTCACACGCACATTGCGGGAGATGCGGGACGAGGTGTCGACCGCGTTCGGCAGCACTTCCGACGCGCCGGGCAGCAGCAGCACGTCGTCGTAGGTCAGCCCGAGCGTCGCGAACTTCTCGGGCACTCCGTCGACGTTTGCAGTCATGACACCTTCCCCAAATGGCCTTGATCGGTGCGGATGTCCATGCTAACGGGAACGGAGGGTGTCTCATTCCACGATCAAGATCATCGATCAGGTTCGTACGTTCATACGTCATGAACGGACACCGAAGGCGCTCGCCGAGCGACCGCTGATCCTTACTGCTCGGCCAGGGCCCGCAACCGGCTCAACGCGCGATGCTGCGCGACCCGCACAGCCCCCGGCGACATGCCGAGCATCTGCCCGGTCTCCTCGGCCGTGAGTCCGACCGCGATCCTCAGGAGCAGCAGCTCGCGCTGGTTCTCCGGGAGGTTCGCCATGAGCTTCTTGGCCCACGCGGCATCGCTGCTGAGCAGCGCGCGCTCCTCGGGGCCGAGAGAGTCGTCGGGCCGCTCGGGCATCTCGTCCGACGGCACCGCGGTGGACCCGGGATGGCGCATCGCGGCGCGCTGCAGGTCGGCGACCTTGTGCGCGGCGATGGCGAAGACGAAGGCCTCGAAGGGGCGCCCCGTGTCCTTGTACCGGGGCAGCGCGAGGAGGACCGCGACGCACACTTCCTGCGCAAGGTCCTCCACGAAGTGCCGCGCGTCGCCGGGCAGTCGGGAGAGTCTGGTGCGGCAGTACCGCAGCGCCAGGGGGTGTACATGAGCCAGCAGATCGTGCGTCGCCTGCTCGTCACCCTCGACCGCGCGAAGGACGAGGGCACCGATCACCGTCGTCTTGTCATCGCGCATCGGTCCATGGTGCCTTGGCGCCGATTGATCCGTGGCACCACGTCCGTAGTTGTGCACCGAAGCGTTATGAGCAGGTGCGCCGGAACTCATCTCGTGCGCCCTCCCCTCCCGCTCGACCGACCTGTCCCCGAGGAACTCCACACCTCAAGGATGCGGCATCGGCGGCGAAGCAACGGCAACCGCTCCCGCGAGGGGGAGCGACGGGCGTCCGTCACCCCGCCCACCACACGGCGGGCGGGGATCGCCGTGCCCGCACGGCGGCACACCTATCGGACCAGGCCCCAGCGGAAACCGAGCGCCACGGCGTGCGCGCGGTCCGAGGCGCCGAGCTTCTTGAACAACCGCCTGGCGTGGGTCTTGACCGTGTCCTCGGAGAGAAAAAGCTCACGTCCGATCTCGGCGTTGGACCGGCCGTGACTCATGCCCTCGAGCACCTGGATCTCACGCGCGGTGAGGGTGGGCGCGGCACCCATCTCGGCCGAACGCAGTCTGCGCGGAGCCAGCCGCCACGTCGGGTCGGCGAGCGCCTGGGTGACGGTCGCGCGCAGCTCGGCGCGCGAGGCGTCCTTGTGGAGATAGCCGCGGGCACCGGCGGCGACCGCGAGCGCGACGCCGTCCAGGTCCTCGGCCACGGTGAGCATGATGATGCGCGCACCGGGGTCGGCGGACAGCAGCCGCCGGACCGTCTCCACGCCGCCCAGACCGGGCATGCGTACGTCCATCAGAATCAGGTCCGAGCGGTCGGCGCCCCAGCGGCGGAGGACTTCCTCGCCGTTGGCCGCCGTCGTCACACGCTCGACGCCGGGCACGGTCGCCACCGCGCGGCGGAGCGCCTCTCGGGCAAGCGGGGAGTCGTCGCAGACGAGGACGGATGTCATGACTGTCCTCCGCGGCTCTCACAGCTGCTGCGCGTCACCTTGAGCCTCCAGGCTGGTACATATTCGTCACCTGTGCGGTTGACGCTCTCGGACATCTGCCCGAGCGCTTGTTCTTTCAACCGCCTCGCACTCTCAACGACGGTCACCCGAAAGAGTTACGGGGCGGTCAGCCACGTTCGGCACTCTACGTGAGGGCGCGGACACAGAGCAGAGAGCGCAAGAGACCCTCAACCTTTCATCACAACCAATGCCCCATTTAGCCCTCTTCCTTCCCTTTTGCTGGTGTCTGTGGCTAGATTTTCCAATGAGTCATATTTTCATCTCCTTAGACAGTAGATGTACGGTCGTGGGCACCGTATCCGCGCAGAACGGCTACCAGGAGACAAGCAATGGCAGATTTCTCCCGCCTTCCCGGACCGAACGCTGATCTCTGGGACTGGCAGCTCCTCGCGGCCTGCCGCGGGGTCGACAGCTCGCTCTTCTTCCACCCCGAGGGCGAGCGGGGCGCGGCACGCAGCGCGCGTGAGAACTCCGCCAAGGAGGTCTGCATGAGGTGCCCGGTACGAGCGGAGTGCGCCGCTCACGCCCTCGCGGTACGGGAGCCGTACGGCGTGTGGGGCGGGCTCACCGAGGACGAGCGCGAAGAGCTCATGGGCCGCGCGCGCAACCGCCTGGTCACTACATCCGCACCCGCCGCGTCGGCCTCACACGGCGGCATGATCACGCACACCTGAAGCTATTTGAAGGAACGTTTCTCCGGGAAACGCTCAGCGTTCCGCGGCGCGCGCGAGGTGGTCCAGTGTGGCCGCCACCGCGGGCACCTGCGCCAGATCCGGCAGGGTGAGCGCGACGATCTCGCGCTGGACGGCAGGCTCCACCGTCACTGTGCGTGCACCTTTGGGGCGAACGGACTCGATGGCCAGTTCGGGCAGCACCGCGACCCCGAGGCCCGCGCCGACCAGACCGATCACCGCCGGATAGTCGTCGGTCGCGAAATCGATCCGGGGCACGAAACCCGCCCCCTCGCAGACCTCGACCAGCTGCCTGCGGCAGCGCGGACAGCCCGCGATCCACGGCTCGTCGGCCAGTTCCCCGATGGCGACCGACTCGGCCTTGGCGAGCCGGTGCCCCTCGGGCACGAGGCCGACGAGCCGGTCGGCGAGCAGGGGGCGTACGACCAGGTCGTCCCACTCCTCGGCGGCGGACGCGCCCTCGTAGCGGAAGGCGAGCGCCACGTCGCAGTCGCCCTCGCGCAGCATCTCGACCGAGCGCGGCGGTTCGGCCTCCACCAGCGAGACCCGCGTACCGGGGTGAGCCGCGCGCAGGGCGGCAAGGGCGCTCGGCACCAGTGTCGAGCTGCCGCTGGGGAAGGAGACGAGGCGGACGCGGCCCGCCCGCAGGCCCGCGATCGCGGCGACCTCCTCCTCGGCTGCCGTCAGGCCCGCCAGGATCCCGGTGGCATGCCGGACCAGGGCCTCGCCCGCCTGGGTCAGGCGCATCTCCCGCCCGGTGCGGATCAGGAGGGTCGTGCCCGCGGAGGCTTCGAGTGCCTTCATCTGCTGGCTCACGGCGGGCTGGGTGCAGCCGAGCTCGCGCGCGGCGGCGGAGAAGGAGCCGCTGGCGGCGACCGCACGCAGGACACGGAGATGGCGGGCCTCGATCATGGATCAAGCATAAGCGACGCTTGGATCAGACGCCCAATAATGCGTCGACGCTTTGAGTGTGTTCGCCTAGCCTGCCGCCATGAAGCTTCTTTCCGTGAATCTGGGCCGGTTCAAAGCCGTGGACTACACCGACGCCCCCTCCGGCGGCACCGGCATCGACAAGCAGCCCGCCGAAGGGGCCGTACGGGTGACGGCGCCCGGCCCCAAAGGCGTCGGCGGGAGCGGCCTCGCCGGGGACGAGGTCTGCGACACGCGGCACCACGGCGGCGACCACCAGGCGGTGTACGCCTACGCGCGCGAGGACCTCGACGCGTGGGAACGGCTGCTCGGCCGCCCGCTGCCCCATGGCTGCTTCGGCGAGAACCTCACGACGTCCGGCCTCGACGTGAGCGGCGCGAAGATCGGCGAGCGCTGGCGCGTCGGGCCCGAGTTGCTCCTGGAGGTGACGTCGGGCCGTATCCCCTGCCAGACGTTCCAGGGACATCTCGGCGAGACGAAGTGGGTCAAGCGCTTCACGCAGCGGGGGCTTCCCGGCGCCTATCTGCGGGTGATCCAGCCGGGTGAGATCCGCGCCGGGGACACGGTAGAGATCGCGCACCGCCCGGAGCACGATGTCACCGTCGCCCTCCAGTTCAGGGCGGTGATGACGGAGAAGCACCTGCTGCCGAGCCTGCTCGCCGCCGGTGAGGCGCTGCATCCCGAGTTGATCGAGACGGCTCGTAAGTATGCGGACCAGTACGGTTCACGGACGCCGTGACCGGAGGCCTTTGGATCTCACTAGCCTTGGGCCATGACTACGGCTCTGATTACGGGATCGACCGCCGGTATCGGCGCAGCCTTCGCCCGGCGGCTCGCCGGTGACGGCCACAACCTGGTCCTGGTGGCGCGGAACACCGAGCGGCTGCGGGAACAGGCGACCGAACTGCACGACCGGCACGGCATCGAGGCGGAGGTGCTCACCGCGGACCTCGCGACCGACGACGGGATCGCCGCCGTCGAGAAGCGCCTCGCGGACCGCAGGAACGCGGTCGACCTCCTGGTGAACAACGCCGGGTTCGGCAACAAGGGCCAGTACCTGGAAGTGCCGATGGAGGACGAGCTGACGATGCTCAAGGTGCACTGCGAGGCGGTGCTCCGGCTGACGTCGGCGGCGACGGAGTCGATGCGGGAGCGGGGCCGCGGCGGCGTCGTCAACGTCGCCTCGGTGGCGGCGTTCGTGCCGCGCGGGACGTACGGCGCGTCGAAGGCGTGGGTCGTGCAGTTCACCCAGGGCGCGGCGAAGGACCTGGCCGGTTCCGGGGTGCGGCTGATGGCCCTGTGCCCCGGCTTCGTACGGACCGAGTTCCACGAGCGCGCGGGGATGGGGACGTCGAACATCCCCAAGTGGATGTGGCTCGACGCGGACAAGCTGGTCGCGGCCGGGCTCTCCGACTTGGCGCGGGGCAAGACCCTGTCCATCCCGGACCCCCGCTACAAGGCGCTGATGGGCGTGGTGAAGGTGACGCCGAGGGCGCTGCTGGGCGGAGTGACGTCGAGGACGGGCAGGAAGTACGGCCCGCAGTAGAGGCTCTGCGACGAGCGCCCCGTAAGGGGCGCGGGGAACTGCGCGACAGGCCACGACGGGATCGCACCCAAGAAAGCACGGAGGCCCGGCACCCCGAAGTGGGGTGCCGGGCCTCCGTTTCAGCTACGCGGCAGCGTCAGGCGAGGTCAGTGCGAGTGACCGTGGCCGTGGCCCGCGGCGTCGCCCTCTTCCTCGGCCGGCTTCTCGACGACCAGGGTCTCGGTCGTGAGCAGCAGCGACGCGATGGACGCGGCGTTCTCCAGCGCGGAGCGCGTCACCTTGACCGGGTCGATGACGCCGGCCTTGACCAGGTCACCGTACTCACCGGTCGCGGCGTTGAAGCCGAAGCCCTTGTCGAGCTCGGCGACCTTCGAGGTGATGACGTAGCCCTCGAGGCCGGCGTTCTCGGCGATCCAGCGCAGCGGCTCGACGGCGGCGCGGCGGACGACGGCGACACCGGTGGCCTCGTCGCCGGTCTTGTCGAGGTTGCCCTCGAGGACCTTGACGGCGTGCACCAGAGCGGAGCCACCACCGGAGACGATGCCCTCCTCGACCGCGGCGCGGGTCGCGGAGATGGCGTCCTCCAGACGGTGCTTCTTCTCCTTGAGCTCCACCTCGGTGGCGGCGCCGACCTTGATGACGCACACGCCGCCGGCCAGCTTCGCGAGGCGCTCCTGGAGCTTCTCGCGGTCCCAGTCCGAGTCCGTGGACTCGATCTCGGCCTTGATCTGGTTGACGCGGCCCGCGACCTCGGAGGCGTCGCCGCCGCCGTCGACCACGGTGGTGTCGTCCTTGGTGATGGTCACGCGGCGGGCGGTGCCCAGCACGTCGAGACCGACCTGGTCGAGCTTGAGGCCGACCTCTTCGGCGATGACGGTGCCGCCGGTGAGGGTGGCGAGGTCACCGAGCATGGCCTTGCGGCGGTCGCCGAAGCCGGGGGCCTTCACCGCGACGGCGTTGAAGGTGCCGCGGATCTTGTTCACGACCAGGGTCGAAAGGGCCTCGCCCTCGACGTCCTCGGCGATGATCAGGAGCGGCTTCGAGGCGTTGGTCTGGATGACCTTCTCGAGCAGCGGCAGCAGGTCCTGGATGGACGAGATCTTGCCCTGGTGGATCAGGATGTACGGGTCGTCGAGGACGGCCTCCATACGCTCCTGGTCGGACACCATGTACGGGGACAGGTAGCCCTTGTCGAAGGCCATGCCCTCGGTGAAGTCCAGCTCGAGACCGAAGGTGTTGGACTCCTCGACGGTGATGACACCGTCCTTGCCGACCTTGTCCATCGCCTCGGCGATGAGCTCGCCGACCTGCGGGTCCTGGGCGGACAGACCGGCGACGGCCGCGATGTCGGCCTTGTCGTCGATCGGGCGCGCGGTGGCGAGGAGCTCCGCGGAGACGGCCGCGACGGCGGCGTCGATGCCCTTCTTCAGGGCGGCCGGGGAGGCGCCGGCGGCTACGTTGCGCAGGCCTTCCTTGACCAGGGCCTGGGCGAGCACGGTCGCGGTGGTGGTGCCGTCACCCGCGATGTCGTTGGTCTTGGTCGCCACCTCCTTGACGAGCTGCGCGCCGAGGTTCTCGTACGGGTCCTCGACCTCGACCTCACGGGCGATGGTGACGCCGTCGTTGGTGATGGTGGGAGCACCGAACTTCTTGTCGATGACGACGTTGCGGCCGCGGGGGCCGATCGTCACCTTGACCGTGTCGGCAAGCTTGTTGACGCCGCGCTCGAGGGCGCGACGGGCGTCCTCGTCGAACTTCAGGATCTTCGCCATGGGAGCGGTTCAGCCCTCTCGAAAAATCGGGTTCAAACGAACTGCGCCCCTCGCCGCCCGGCAATCAGCAGCGGGGTGACCAGGGGCGCAACTCAAAAGCAAAACTGGTGAAGCAGGTGAAGCAAGTGAATTACTTCTCGACGATCGCGAGCACGTCGCGAGCCGAGAGGACGAGGTACTCGTCGCCGTTGTACTTCACCTCGGTGCCGCCGTACTTGCTGTACAGCACGACATCGCCGACCTTCACGTCGAGCGGCAGGCGCTCGCCGTTCTCGAAGCGGCCCGGGCCCACGGCGAGGACAGCACCCTCCTGGGGCTTCTCCTTCGCGGTGTCCGGAATGACCAGGCCAGAGGCCGTGGTCTGCTCGGCGTCGAGCGGCTGGACCACAATGCGGTCCTCGAGCGGCTTGATGGCAACCTTGGAGCTGGCGGTCGTCACGATCCGGTCTCCCCCTTCGGAGATCTACGGGGTTAACAGTCTGGGGTGGCGACCAGGTGGATCCGTCGTCGCGGGTGCCGGACCTGCCCGTCGCTGGTTGGCACTCTCCAGTGGTGAGTGCCAAGGCCGAGACTAGGACGACGATTAGCACTCGGTCAAGCGGACTGCTAATTCACTGACGCGGGTCTTATCCCGACGGGGACGCCGAAGGGCCCCCGCGCCCCTCGGGGCAACGTTCCTTCACGTCGGGCGGTTCCGTCTCCGCGGCCGTGTGCCGCCCGGCTTTCGGCGCTCCCGCGGGTGGGGCGCAGCTGGGCGACGCCCCCGGTTTCCGCGGCGGGACCTTCTCCGCCGCCTTGCGGCCGAGGCGCTCGATCGGGTCCACCGACTGCGCGCACCCGGCGAGCAGCGCGGGCGCGAGCACGCCTGCCGCGACGGCCGCGGCGAGGCAGTGGCGCGCCCGCGCCCGCCCGGTCACAGGTAGTCCTCCAGCCTGGCCACCGCGTACCCCTTGTCGGTGACCGTCTTCATGACCTTGCGGACCATGTCGGGCATGCTGCCCTTCCAGTCCTCGCGCCCCCTGAAGTGCGTGAGGATGATGTCGCCGGGGTGCAGGTCCCGGTCCCACTCGCGCCACTCCATGTGGTCGGCGAAGGCCTCGGACGCCCACAGCGGCACGGCCTTGATCCCGCAGGACTTGGCGGCCCGCAGCGTGTCCGCGTTGTAGTTGCCGTACGGCGGGCGGAAGAGTTCGGGCCGCTTGCCGTAGCGCTTCTGGATGACGTTCTGCATGCCGCAGATCTCGCGGCGCTGGCCCGCGTACGAGAGACCCGGCATGTAGCGGTGGTTGAGGGTGTGGTTGTTCAGGACGACACCGCGCGACTGCATCTTCTTGAAGTAGCCGTAGTCCTCCTTGACCAGGTAGTCGCTGAGGAATGCGGTGTACGGGATCTGGAGTTCGCTCATCATCTTGAGCAGCTCCGGGTCCTTCTCGGCGCCGTCGTCGATGGTCAGGAAGACGATCTTCTTCTTGGTCGGGATCGTCGTGAAGACCGGCGGCAGACTCTCCTGCCCCTTGACCTCGAACCCCTTGCGGGTGGTGATCCGCGGCTTATTGTCCGGGGCATGCGGTGCGGCCAGCGGGGTCTTCGCCAGGCCCCAGCGCTTCGCGGCTGCGGCGCGGGCGACCTGGGTGACGCGGAGTTTGTGGGCGTAGGAGTCGAGGGCGCGGGCGGGCGGCGCGTCCAGGCGCTGCTGACCGGGGGCGGGGTTCGCGCCGCCGTCGGCGCCCGAGGCGCAGCCGGAGGCGATCGCGGCGACGACGAGCACGGCCACCCCGGCACGCACTTGTCCCCTGACCCGACGCCGCGCCGGGCCCCGCCCCCGGCTCTGCCATTTTTGGCTGAATTCGTCGTTTTGTCGTACTAGTTGCATGGCGCCGGATCTTTGCAGCTCACAGGCCCGGTGCCGGGCCGACACCGCCACCGGGCGCGCACCATCCACCGACTGGCCCACAATGGGCCGGGTGAACGACCTCGACCGTGATCCGACTGCCCCGACCGCCCTGACCTCCTTCTCCCCGCTGCTCACCCCCGAAGGACGGTCGCTGCTCGATCTCGACGAGGTGCGGGAGGCCGATCCGGCCCGGGAGCTGGCCGTCGCGACGCGCCTGCGCCGCGAGCACCCGGCGGAGCTGGTCACGGCGGTGCTCGCGCAGGCGCGGCTGCGGCGCCGTGCGGTGGCGAAGTTCGGCGCCGAGGACGCGGGGCGGATGTTCTTCACGCCGAACGGCGTCGAGCAGGCGACCCGGACGAGCGTGGCCGTGCACCGCGCCGAGAGCTTCAGGGCGCTCGGCGTACGGAGTGTGGCCGACCTCTGCTGCGGCATCGGCGGCGACGCCATCGCCCTCGCGCGCGCCGGGATCGCCGTCCTCGCCGTCGACCGTGACCCGCTGACCTGCGCGGTGGCGCGCGCGAACGCGGAGGCCCTTGGCCTCGCCGACCTCATCGAGGTGCGCGAGGCCGATGTCACCGAGGTCGACACGTCCGCGTACGACGCGGTCTTCGTGGACCCGGCGCGGCGCGGCGGGCGAGGCCGGATCTTCGACCCCGAGGCATACTCCCCGCCGCTCTCCTGGGCGATCGAGGCCGCCCGCAAGGCCCCGCACGCGGCACTGAAGATCGCGCCCGGCGTTCCGCACGAGGCGGTGCCCGCCGACGCCGCGGCGGAGTGGATCTCGGACGGCGGAGACGTGAAGGAGGCCGTGCTGTGGTTCGGCACGGACGCCCCTTCCTCGCACCGGGCGACCCTGCTGCCCTCGGGCGCCTCCCTGTGGTCCTCGCTCGACGCGATGCTGCCGGATCCGGGGGTACGGCCGGTGGGGCGTTATCTGTACGAGCCGGACGGCGCCGTCATCCGTGCGCATCTGGTCGCGGAGGTGGCCGCGCGGGTGGAGGGCGGTCTGATCGACGAGACCATCGCGTACGTCACCTCCGACGCGCCGCACGCGACGCCGTACGCGGTGGCGTACGAGATCACCGACCAACTCCCCTTCGGGGTCAAGAAGTTGAAGACGGTGCTGCGGGAGCGGGAGGTCGGGATCCTGACGGTGAAGAAGCGGGGCTCGGCAGTGGAGCCGGAGGAACTGCGACGCAAGGTGAAGCCGCAGGGCAAGAACTCCGCGACGGTGTTCCTGACGCGGGTGGCGGGGGCGCCGACGATGCTGATCGGGCGGCCGGTGACGGAAGCCTGAGACGGGAGTCTCCGCCCCCGTTGATCACCGGCTCCGCCGAGTTCGTCCTCAAACGCCGGACGGGCTGATTCGTCCGGGCTTCTCGCCCAGAGTCTGCGACGAATCTTCTTGGCCGTACGGCTGCGCAGGTTGTGGCCGTAGGGGAGCGCGATGCAGCACCGCCGTGGCGACGGCCACCCCGGTGACGCCCGACGCCACCGCCCACTCAGCTGGGAGCGGTCATCGACGGGCTTCTGGTGCAGGCCCGGCGCCCTGAACCACCCGCGACGGCAGGGCGCGTCAGCCGAGCCCCGCCGACTCGAACCGCCACCTGTGCACCGCCCGCGTCACCAACTCCGGTGCGGGCTCCGGGAGTTCGGGGAGGTCGGCGTCGTACGCGGCGTTCCACCAGGTCAGCACGAGGACCCGGTCCTGCGGGGCGCGGAAGCTCTCCCGGCGGACCGGCTCGCCGTCCAGGACCTGGGCCCGCGCCCACGCGAGCAGTTCCTCGCCCCGCCCGTCGGCGGCGCGGGCCTCCCACATCAGCGCGACGGTCACGAGTACAAGTTCTCCTTGCTGACCTCGTGCACGTGATCGTGGCCGTGGTCGTGCGTGTGGCCCGGCACGTGCGGCTCCGTCACCGGCAGCGAGGAGTCCGCCGAGAGGTCCCAGTCGGAGGCCGAGCGGTTCCGTGCCACCATCTCCGCGCCCAGCGCGGCCACCATCGCGCCGTTGTCCGTGCACAGCTTCGGCCGCGGCACCCGCAGCCGGATCCCGGCCGCCTCGCAGCGCTCCTGCGCCAGGGCGCGCAGCCGCGTGTTGGCGGCCACGCCACCGCCGATCATCAGGTGGTCCACGCCCTCGTCCTTGCAGGCCCGCACGGCCTTGCGGGTCAGCACGTCGACGACCGCCTCCTGGAAGGACGCCGACACATCGCGAACGGGCACGTCCTCGCCCGCCGCCCGCTTGGCCTCGATCCAGCGCGCGACGGACGTCTTCAGACCGGAGAAGGAGAAGTCGTACGGGGCGTCGCGCGGCCCGGTGAGACCGCGCGGGAACGCGATCGCATTGGGGTCGCCCTCCTTCGCGTACCGGTCGATGACGGGACCGCCGGGGAAGCCCAGGTTCAGCACCCGCGCGATCTTGTCGAAGGCCTCACCCGCCGCGTCGTCGATGGTCGCGCCCAGCGGCCGCACGTCCGAGGTGATGTCGGTGGAGAGCAGCAGCGAGGAGTGGCCGCCGGAGACGAGCAGCGCCATCGTCGGCTCGGGCAGGGCGCCGTGCTCCAGCTGGTCCACGCAGATGTGCGAGGCCAGGTGGTTCACGCCGTAGAGCGGCTTGCCGAGCGCGTACGCGTACGCCTTGGCCGCCGATACGCCCACGAGCAGCGCGCCCGCGAGGCCGGGCCCGGCGGTCACCGCGATGCCGTCCAGGTCCTTGGCCGTGACGCCCGCTTCCTTCAGGGCGCGCTCGATGGTCGGCACCACCGCCTCCAGGTGCGCGCGCGAGGCGACCTCGGGCACGACGCCGCCGAACCGGGCGTGCTCGTCGACGCTGGAGGCGATGGCGTCGGCGAGCAGGGTGGTGCCGCGGACGATGCCGACGCCGGTCTCGTCACAGGAGGTCTCGATGCCGAGAACGAGAGGTTGGTCGCGCGAGTCAGCCATGGGTGTCGGATCCTTGTACGGAAGTTGATGGATCGGTCAGGCGCATGACGAGGGCGTCCACATTGCCCGGCTGGTAGTAGCCGCGCCTGAAGCCGATGGGCTCGAAACCGAAGCGCTCGTACAGCTTCTGCGCCCGGGTGTTGTCGACCCGCACCTCGAGCATGACCTCGGCACACTCGAAGGCGGTCGCCGCGTTCAGCAGGTCGGTAAGGAGCCGGGAGCCGAGCCCCGTGCCCCAGTGGCTCGGGGCCACCGCGATGGTCTGTACGTCGGCCTGGTCACCGCCGGACGCGAGCCCCGCGTAACCGACGAGACGCTCGTCGTCCATGGCCACCACATAGCGGCGGGTGGCCAGCGGACCGCGCGCGTGGGAGAGCTCGGACCAGAACATGCCGCGCGACCACGCGTCGTCCGGGAAGAGTTCCTTCTCCAGGACGAAGACGGGCTCGATGTCCCACCAGCGCATCTCGCGCAGGACGACTGTCGTCACGGACGTCACTTGGGGGTGACCACCTTGTAGTTCTTGGGGACCTGGGCGTCGGGGCGCCGCAGGTACAGCGGCCGGGGCGCGGCCAGTTCCTCGCCCGCGGCCAGCCTTTCTGCCGCCAGCGCGGCCAGCGAGGCCGCCGAGACGTGCTCGGGGGCGCGGGCGTCCGGGAAGGTCTCGGGGTAGAGGACCGCGCCGGCGCCGACCGCGGGCAGGCCCGCGACCTCGTCGGCGATGTCGGCGGGGCGGTCCACGGCGGCCTCGGTGAGGCGGGTGCGCGGGTCCGCGTACCGCGCCCAGTAGACCTCCTTGCGGCGCGCGTCGGTGGCGACGACGAAGGGGCCGCCCTCGATGCCGGACTC
The DNA here is from genome assembly GCF_055577715.1 of Streptomyces sp. NPDC033177. Taxonomy (NCBI): domain Bacteria; kingdom Bacillati; phylum Actinomycetota; class Actinomycetes; order Kitasatosporales; family Streptomycetaceae; genus Streptomyces; species Streptomyces sp. NPDC033177. The sequence goes on from NZ_JBVIPS010000005.1 coordinate 377,041, forward strand.
GTACGCAAGGCCGTCGAGCGTGCACACCCCGTGCACCGGCACGCCGAGCGCGAGGCCGAAGGTGTCGGCGGTCATCAGGCCGACACGCAGACCGGTGTACGGGCCGGGGCCCACGCCGACGACGATGCCGGTCACGGCGTCGAGCCTGCGGCCCGCCTCGGCGAGCACCCGGTCGACGGCGGGGAGCAGCAGCTCGCCGTGTCGGCGGGCGTCCACCTGACTGGAGGCTGCGACGACGGACGAGCCGTCGTGCAGCGCGACGGTGACGGCGGGGGTGGCGGTATCCAGAGCGAGCAAGAGCACGCGAATAGCCTACGGCTCCGACGCCCGGAGCACGGCCGCCCGAGGATGCCGCACACCTGCTGCTAACGTCACCCCATAGCCGTACGGAGTACGAAGAGGGTGGCGCAGGTGTCCAGGAGCAGCTCGGGATTCGTGGCCGGGCTCACCGCCGCTGCGCTCGCCGCGGTCGGCTTCCTCGCTTTCCAGGCCTCGGCCAACGTGCCGGACACCCTGGGCAAGAAACCGGACGCCTCCCCCTCCGCGTCGACCACCCGCTCCCCCAAGGAGAAGGCAGACCCGACGACGGTCCCCGCGCAGTCCGGTGCGGGCGAGCGGGTCGTCTACTCGGTGGGCGAGGACCGCGTGTGGCTGGTCGGCGGCTCCGGCAAGGCGCAGCGCACCTTCAAGGTCACCCCGAGCACGGTGGACCCGGTCCCCGGCACGTACGCCGTCACCTCGCGCTCGGGCACCGTCACCGGAACGGACGGCGTGGCGATCGAGCACGTCGTGCGCTTCGCGACCGTGGACGGGATCGCGATCGGCTTCAGCGCGGCGGTGGACGGCTCGACGCCGAAGCCGGACCTGTCGAAGAAGACCGGCGGCATCCGCGAGTCGCGCAAGGACGGCAACGCGATGTGGGAGTTCGCGACGATCAGCAAGAAGGTCGTCGTCGTTCCGTAGCCGCTTCGCCCCTGGGTGCCGGATCGCGTGGCGGTGTGGACACCTCGCTCGCGGCCGCGCAGGACGCCAGCAGATCGCGCATCGAAATCCCCGACGGCCCCGACAGCCCGTGCGGCCGGGGCTTGGCGTCATGTTCTGAAGCCGACATGGATGCCTCCTGGGCTCCGGGGGCAGACGTGGTTAGGTAGACCTAACCCGTACTGGTATCCATGTGACCACGCGCGACGCGCGCCGCGCAACATCTTCCCGACGCCTTGTCGGAATGTTGGGCGAAAAGACGAGGATCAGGCCGAAAGCAGCGTGAGGTCGGCTTCGGCCCAGCGCGGTCCGACGCCGGTCAGCGTCACTTCTCGCACCTCGTCCGTCGTGTCGCCGACGGTCCGGTCGATGACGACACGCAGCCGGTCGTCGGAGAGCTCCTCGACCTTGCCGTCGCCCCACTCCACGACGATCACCGATTCGGGCAGCGAGACGTCGAGGTCGAGGTCCTCCATCTCGTCGAGGCCGCCGCCCAGGCGGTACGCGTCCACGTGCACCAGGGGCGGCCCTTCGGAGAGGGACGGGTGGACGCGGGCGATGACGAAGGTCGGTGACGTGACGGCGCCGCGCACGCCGAGGCCCTCGCCGAGGCCGCGGGTCAGGGTCGTCTTGCCGGCGCCGAGCTCGCCGGTGAGCATCACGAGGTCACCGGGGCGCAGCAGCTTGGCCAGGCGGCGACCCAGGTCGCCCATCTGCTCGGGGGAGGTGACGGTGATGCCGAGGGAGTTCACGGGGGCCGGATCGTTCACGGGGGCCGGGTTGTGCGGTGCTTCCATGCCCACCCACGTTAGCCGCTGGACGTCCGTGCATCGGCCGAAGCCGGCGTCGCCCCCGCACGCGCGAGAAGGTCCGCCAGGCGGTCCGTGACGACCTCGGGGTGCTCCAGCATGGCCAGGTGCCCGGCGTCCGGGACGAGCACCAGTTCGGCGTCCGGGAGCAGACCGGCGATGGCCTCGCTGTGCTCGCTCGGCGTCACCAGGTCCTTGTCCCCCGCCAGGACGAGCACCGGAAGCTGGGCGAAGTGCTTGAGCGCCTCCGCCTTGTCGTGCTCGGCGAACGCCGGATAGAACTCCGCGACCACGTCGATCGGCGTCGACTCGATCATCCGCTCGGCGAACCGCGAGATCGCCGGGTCCACTTCCCTCGACGAGAACGAATAGCGCTTGATGACTCCGGCGAAGAGGTCCGCGGTGGCCCGCCGCCCCTTCTCCACCAGCTCGGCCTGCGACCCGAGGGCCTTCAGGACCCCCGGAAGCACACGCCGCACGGCGTTCATCCCGGCGACCGGGAGGCCGAAGTTGACCTGGCCGAGCCGCCCGGACGACGTACCGACGAGGGCGACGCCGACGACGCGCTCGCGGATCAGTTCCGGGTAGTGATCGGCGAGGGCCATCGTCGTCATGCCCCCCATGGAGTGCCCGACGAGGACCAGCGGCCCCTCGGGCGCCGCCGCGTCGATGACGGTCTTCAGGTCCCGCCCCAACTGGTCGATGGAGACCGGCGTCCCGTCCGTCTGCGCCACGCCGCGCCCCGAACGGCCGTGGCTGCGCTGGTCCCAGTACACGCAGCGCACGACGCCCCGCAGGGCAGCCCGCTGGAAGTGCCAGGAGTCCTGGTTCAGGCAGTAGCCGTGGCTGAAGACGACGGTGACGGGAGCGGGCACCTTGCGCCCGAAGAGCCTGCGGCGGCGCGGCACCTGATCGCCGTCCGCCTCCACCTCGTCGACCTCGTACGAGAGTTCCGTGCCGTCGTCCGCGTACGCCGTGCCCGGCAGGCCGCGCAGCGAGCCGTACGGACCGGACGCGTCGAGTGCGAGCCGCGCCTTCTTGCGCATGCCGCGGCCGACGGTCAGCCGCTCGATGGCCACACCGGCCGCCGCGCCCGCGGCGACGACACCTATCGCGGCACCGGCGAAGCCGGCCCTGCGCCAGTTCCCGGCCGCCGCGGCGACTTCCGTCACCACGTCCGCGGCCGCCCCCGTGCTGGTCTCGCTCACGTACCGCTCCTCCTCACTCTTCGGGTCGCTCGTTCACATGGACGCGCGGGACACGCGATCCGATGCGGGTGACGATCTCGTACGCGATGGTGCCCGCCGCCTGCGCCCAGTCCTCGGCGGTCGGCTCACCCCGGTCGCCGGGACCGAACAGGACCACTTCGGAGCCCACCGCCGGCTCGTCACCGCCGAGGTCGACCACGAACTGGTCCATCGCCACCCGCCCGGCGACGGTCCGCAGCTTGCCGCCGACGAGCACGGGTCCGGTGCCGGACGCGTGGCGCGGAACCCCGTCCCCGTACCCGACGGGGACGAGTCCAAGGGTCGTCTCACCGGGTGTGACGTAGTGATGCCCGTAACTCACGCCGTGACCCCCCGGGGCGTGCTTCACCAGGGCGAGCGAGGCGCTGAGCCGCATGACAGGGCGCAGCCCGAACTCCTCCGATGTGCCGACCTCGGGGCTGGGCGAGATCCCGTACATCGCGATCCCGGGCCGTACGAGGTCGAAGTGGGTCTCCGGAAGGGTGAGCGTGCCGGGCGAGTTGGCGATGTGCCGCACCTCGGGCCGGATGCCCCGCTCCTCGGCGGCCGCGACCATCTCGCGGAACAGGGTGAGTTGGGCCGCGATGGACGGGTGCCCCGGCTCGTCGGCGCACGCGAAGTGCGACCAGAGTCCGGTGACCCGCACCAGGCCCTCGGCCTCGGCCTGCAGCGCCTGCGAGACGAGTTCGGGCCAGTCGGCGGGCATACAGCCGCCCCGCCCGAGGCCGGTGTCGGCCTTCAGCTGGATACGCGCCGTACGCCCCACGGTCCGTGCGGCGGCGGAGACTTCGCGCAGCGCCCAGAGGCCGCTCACCGACATGTCGAGGTCGGCCTCGATGCCCTCGGCCCAGGGCCCGCCCGGCGTCCACAGCCAGCACATCAGGCGCCCCTCGATCCCGGCGGCCCGCAGCGCGAGGGCCTCCTCGGGGGTCGCGGTGCCCACCCAGGTGGCTCCGGCCTCGACGGCCGCGCGGGCGCAGGGCACCATCCCGTGGCCGTACGCGTCCGCCTTCACGACGGCCATGAAGGCGGCTCCTGGTGCGTGCGCGCGCAAAGTCCGCACGTTGGCCCGGAGGGCGGCCAGGTCGATCTCGGCGCGGGCACGCAAAGGTGCGGTCTCAGTCATAACGCCGACCAGTGTCTCAGAGCGGCGCCTGGCCCCTGGCCTGTGCCCGCTCCCCGCATCCGCCCCTGACCGAACAAGCTTTCCCGCCCACCCACCCGATTGCCCCGCAGCGATCAGCCGCAGTCGGCAGCGCGCGCGAGGGGACGTGCCGGTATGTCTGCCCGGAGCACGGTTTCCGGCGCTCCGGTGCCGAAGCAGCCCCGCGGCCACCGGACGATAGCGAGGACGGACATACCGGAACGGCCCCGCACCCACACACGGAGCGGCCCCGAGGCACCGCACGCCGCCCCGCAGACGGCAACGCACGGCCCCAGCCCCGCAGGGAACCCGCGCCGCCCAGCCGGACGCTAGTCCCCCCGTACATCCCGCCAAGCCGCAGGAATCGACTCCGCCACGTCATGCGCCCCCACCGGCGCCCCATCCGCCGCATGCCGCCCGGCAAGGCCATGCAAGTACGCGCCCACCGCCCCCGCGTCCCCCGCACCAAGACCCGCCGCCAGCAACGCCCCCGCGAGCCCCGAAAGGACGTCCCCGCTGCCCGCGGTGGCCAGCCACGGCGTCCCCGTGGGGTTGACCCGTACCGGAGCCCCGCCCTCCGGCCCCGCGACCAGCGTCGTGGACCCCTTGAGCAGCACCGTCGCCCCGTACCGCCCCGCGAGCTCCCGCGCCGCGGCGAGGCGCCCGCGCTCCACCTCCTCGCGCGCGACCCCCAGCAGCGCGGCCGCCTCCCCCGCGTGCGGTGTCAGCAAGGTGGGCGCCTGGCGCCCCCGCACGGCCGCCGCGTCGGCGAGGCGCAGCCCGTCCGCGTCGATCAGCACCGGCACATCGGCGGCCACCACGTCCGCGAGCCGCTCGGCGTCGTCCCCCAGCCCCGGCCCGACCACCCACGCCTGCACGCGCCCGGCCTTGGACGGCGGACCGGCGGAGACGAGGGTCTCCGGGAACCGCGCGATGACGGCGTCCGCCGCGTGCCCCACGTACCGCACGGCCCCCGCGCCACCCCGCAGCGCACCCGCGACCGCGAGCACTGCGGCCCCGGGGTACCGGGCGGACCCTGCGACGATCCCCACGACGCCCCGCCGGTACTTGTCGCTCTCCCCGGTCGGCATCGGCAGCAGCGAGGCGACATCGACGTACTGCAGAGCTTCGACCTCGCCTCCGCCCAGCTCAGGAAGGCTCAGCTCGAGCCCGATGTCGACAAGGCGCACCACACCCGCGTACTCCCGCCCGGGATCGATGAGGAGCCCCGGCTTGTACGCCCCGAAGGTGACCGTCACGTCGGCCCGCACCGCGTCGCCGACGACCACCCCGCTGTCCGCGTCGACTCCGCTCGGCAGGTCGACGGCGACCACGGGGATACCCAAATCCCGTACGGCACCCACCAGTTCCGCGGCCGGCTCCCGCAGCCCGCCCTTTCCGCCGATCCCCACGATCCCGTCGACCACGAGATCAGCCGCGCGAAGGACTCCGTCCACGCCCTCGTCCGCGGCGACCCGTCCCCCGGCCGCACGGAAGGCGGCGAGCCCGCCCGCGTGCACCCGTTCGGGCGAGAGCAGCACCGCCGACACCCCGGCCCCACGCCGGGCGAGCCGGGCCCCGGCGTACAGCGCGTCGCCGCCGTTGTCCCCGCTCCCCACGAGCAGCACGACCCGGGAGCCGTACACCTTGCCGAGCACCTCGGCACAGACCACCGCGAGCCCGGCCGCCGCCCTCTGCATCAGGGCACCTTCCGGCACCCTCGCCATCAGCTCCCGCTCAGCAGCCCTGACCGTCTCCACCGGATACGCGATACGCATACCCCGAGTGTCACCCGGCGCCCACCCCTCAGCAATCAGCCCTCGGCGATCACCACCGCGGAGGCCACCCCCGCGTCATGGCTGAGCGAGACATGCCAGGACCGCACCCCAAGCTCGGCGGCCCGCGCGGCCACCGTCCCCTTGACCCGAAGCCGCGGCTGCCCGCTCCCCTCGACATACACCTCCGCGTCCGTCCAGCGCAGCCCCGCGGGCGCGCCGAGCGCCTTGGCCAGCGCTTCCTTCGCCGCGAACCGGGCCGCAAGCGAGGCGATGCCCCGCCGCTCCCCGCTCGGCAGCAGCAACTCCCGCTCCACGAAGAGCCGCCCGGCCATCCCGGAGGTGCGCTCGAGCGCCGCCTCGAACCGCTCGATCTCGGCCACGTCGATTCCGACCCCAATAATCACGGCAGCAGCCTACGAGGACGGGCACCTCATCCGTTCAAGCCCCGCACGGGGTGACACACCCCACCCCCCGGCCCGTTCAAACAGCCGTAACAATGGACTGTGATCTCATCGGTCTCCGAACCCGCGACGAACCCGCGGAGCGCCCACCGGCACAGGCCGGAGGCGACTCCCTACGTCGACCTCACCCGCACCGAGTGGAGCGCCCTGCGTGACAAGACGCCGCTTCCCCTGACCGCCGAGGAGCTGGAGAAGCTCCGCGGCCTGGGTGATGTCATCGACCTGGACGAGGTGCGGGACATCTATCTGCCGCTCTCGCGCCTCCTGAACCTCTACGTAGGCGCCACCGACGGCCTGCGCGGCGCCCTGAACACCTTCCTCGGCGAGAAGGGCTCCCAGTCGGGCACCCCCTTCGTCATAGGGGTCGCCGGATCGGTGGCCGTCGGCAAGTCGACCGTCGCCCGCCTCCTCCAGGCCCTGCTCTCCCGCTGGCCCGAGCACCCCCGCGTCGAGCGCGTGACGACCGATGGCTTCCTCCTGCCCACCAGGGAGCTGGAGGCCCGCGGCCTGATGTCCAGGAAGGGCTTCCCGGAGTCGTACGACAGAAGGGCCCTGACCCGCTTCGTGGCGGACATCAAGGCGGGCAAGGACGAGGTGACCGCGCCCGTCTACTCCCACCTGATCTACGACATCGTGCCGGACCAGCGCCTGACGGTCCGCCGCCCCGACATCCTCATCGTCGAAGGCATCAACGTCCTGCAGCCGGCCCTGCCCGGCAAGGACGGCCGCACCCGCGTGGGACTCGCCGACTACTTCGACTTCAGCGTGTACGTGGACGCGCGCGCCGAGGACATCGAGCGCTGGTACCTCAACCGCTTCAAGAAGCTCCGCGCCACCGCTTTCCAGGACCCGTCCTCGTACTTCCGCAAGTACACCCAGGTCTCGGAGGAGGAGGCCCTGGACTACGCCCGCACGACCTGGCGCACCATCAACAAGCCCAACCTCCTGGAGAACGTGGCCCCCACGCGCGGCCGGGCCGCCCTGGTCATCCGCAAGGGCGAGGACCACAAGGTGCGGAAGCTGAGCCTGCGCAAGCTGTGACCCCGTCGCTCCCCCGGTAGCCTGCGCGGATGCTGCATCTGCGCCTGATCACCCCGGCGGACAAGACCGACGACGTGGTGCGTCTGATCGAGAGGACGGTCGGCACCACCCACCTCGCCGTGGTGCCCGGCGCGGCCCGCAACCCCGTGGGCGACGTCGTGATGTGCGACGTGGCCCGCGAGGCGGGCGACGAACTGATCGGCGGTCTGCGCTCGCTCGGCATCGACGAGTCGGGGTCGATCGCGGTCGAGAACATCGACCTGTCCCTGTCCCAGCGTGCCGACAAGGCCGAGGACGACGCCCCGGGCGAAGGCGCGGACGCCGTTCTGTGGGAGCAGCTCTCCGACGCGACCCACGAGGAGTCGACGCTCTCGGCCACCTACGTCGCGTTCATCACGCTCGCCACGATGATCGCGGCCTGCGGCGTGGTCCTGGACAACGCAATCCTGATCGTGGGAGCGATGGCGGTGGGCCCCGAGTTCGGCCCCCTGGCGGGTTTCTGCACCGCCCTGGTCCAGCGCGCCCCGCGCCTCGCCGTGCGCTCGCTCGTCGCGATCCTGGTGGGCTTCGCCGTCGCGATGGCGGTGACGGTGGGCTTCAGCCACTTCATGGATGCCGTCGGCCTCTTCACCGAGAAGCAGTTGGAACAGGACCGTCCCAACACCGGCTTCGTCTACGCGCCCGACTGGTTCTCGTTCGTCGTGGCGGTCCTGGCCGGAGCCGCCGGCACGCTCTCGCTGACCTCGGCCAAGTCGGGCGCCCTGGTGGGCGTCGCCATTTCCGTGACGACCGTCCCCGCCGCGGCCAACGCGGCGGTGGCGCTCAGCTACGGCGACGCGAAACAGACCTGGGGTTCCACCGAGCAGCTGCTGCTCAACCTGCTCGGCATCATCGTCGCCGGTACGCTCACGCTGCTCGTCCAGAAGTTCCTCTGGGCCAGGCAGCGCGAACGTACCGCCGGGAAACAGCCGGTCTAGCCCAGCGCGGACTTCACCACGTCGGCGAGGCGCTCGGCCACGGACCGCGCCTGGTCGATGTCGGCGGCCTCCACCATGACGCGCACCAGCGGCTCCGTGCCGGACGAGCGCAGCAACACCCGGCCCGTGGCGCCCAGTTCACGCTCGGCCTCGGCGACGGCGGCCGACAGCTCGGCGGAGGTGTCGACCCGCGTCTTGTCGACGTCGGGCACGTTGATCAGGATCTGCGGAAGCCGCTCCATGACCCCGGCGAGCTCCGCGAGGCTGCGCCCGGTTTCGGCGACGCGTGCCGCGAGCAGCAGCCCCGTCAGGGTGCCGTCGCCCGTGGTCGCGTGGTCAAGGACGATGACGTGCCCGGACTGCTCGCCGCCGAGGGCGAAGCCGTGCTGCTTCATCGACTCCAGGACGTACCGGTCGCCGACGGCGGTCTGCACGAGGGAGAGGCCCTCGCGCTCCATGGCGAGCTTGAAGCCCAGGTTCGACATGACCGTCGCGACGACGGTGTTCTCGCGCAGCGAGCCGTGCTCGCGCATGGCAAGCGCCAGGACGGCGAGGATCTGGTCCCCGTCGATCTCGGCACCCGTGTGGTCCACGGCGAGGCAGCGGTCCGCGTCACCGTCGTGCGCGACACCGAAGTCGGCGCCGTGTTCGACGACGGCGGCCTTGAGCAGGTCCAGGTGCGTGGACCCGCAGCCGTCGTTGATGTTCAGGCCGTCCGGCTTGGCGCCGATCGTGATGATCTCGGCACCGGCGCGCGCGAACGCCTCGGGCGAGACACGGGCGGCGGCGCCATGCGCCTCGTCGAGGACGATCTTCAGTCCGTCGAGGCGGTTGGGGAGCACGCCGAGGAGGTGCGCCACGTACTGGTCGAGGCCCTGGTCGTACGTCTGCACACGGCCGACGCCCGCGCCCGTGGGGCGCTGCCAGGGAGCGCCGGTGCGGTGCTCCTCGTACACGGACTCGATGCGGTCCTCCAGCTCGTCGGCCAGTTTCTGGCCGCCGCGCGCGAAGAACTTGATGCCGTTGTCCGGCATGGCGTTGTGGCTCGCGGAGAGCATCACGCCGAGGTCGGCGCCCAGCGCACCGGTGAGATGCGCCACCGCGGGGGTGGGCAGCACACCGACGAGCTGGACGTCCACTCCCGCGCTCGCGAGACCGGCGACCACCGCGGCCTCCAGGAACTCCCCTGACGCACGCGGGTCACGCCCGACCACCGCGACGGGCCGATGCCCCTCGAACGTTCCCACCTCGCCGAGCACATGAGCCGCCGCGACGGAGAGACCGAGCGCGAGCTCGGCCGTCAGATCCGCGTTGGCGACCCCGCGCACGCCGTCCGTACCGAAGAGTCGTCCCACTGCTGTCCTCCTCCGGACTTCTGACCCCGGCGACACCGGGGTCCCGCCCCGGTGTCGCCGGGGTTTGCGATAAACGAACGCCCCGGCAGCACACAACGTGCCGCCGGGGCGAACGAGAAGTACAAGCAGGCAGATTAGCGCTTGCTGTACTGCGGAGCCTTGCGGGCCTTCTTGAGACCGGCCTTCTTGCGCTCGACCGCACGGTCGTCACGCTTGAGGTAACCGGCCTTCTTGAGGGCGGCGCGGTTGTTGTCGACGTCGGCCTCGTTCAGCGCACGGGCGACACCGAGACGGAGCGCACCGGCCTGACCGGAGACGCCGCCACCCGAGATGCGGGCGATGACGTCGTAGCGGTTGTCGAGCTCGAGCACCTTGAAGGGCTCGTTGACTTCCTGCTGGTGGACCTTGTTCGGGAAGTAGTCCTCGAGCGTGCGCCCGTTGACCTTCCACTTGCCGGTGCCCGGGACGATCCGGACGCGGGCGATGGCGTTCTTGCGACGGCCCAGGCCGGCGGCCGGCTGGGGGTCGCCGAAGCGCGCGGCGTTCGACTCCGAGGTGTACTCGCCCTCGACGGGCGCCTCGGACTCGGTGGTGTACTGCTCGACGTCAACAACCTCGGTCTCTTCGACCGGCTGCTCAACGGTGGTCTCGGCCACGATTCTCCTCAGATCTTTCTTTACGTCTTAGGGGGTGTGGCCGGAACTACTGCGCGACCTGGGTGATCTCGAACGGGACCGGCTGCTGAGCGCCGTGCGGGTGCTGGTCGCCCGCGTAGACCTTCAGCTTCGAGAGCATCTGACGGCCCAGGGTGTTCTTGGGGATCATGCCCTTGATGGCCTTCTCGACGGCCTTCTCGGGGTTCTTCTCAAGAAGCTCGTCGTAGCGGACGGAACGCAGACCACCCGGGTAACCGGAGTGGCGGTACGCCAGCTTCTGGGTCTTCTTGTTGCCGGACAGGTGAACCTTGTCGGCGTTGATGATGATGACGAAGTCGCCCATGTCCATGTGGGGGGCGTAGATCGCCTTGTGCTTGCCCCGCAGGAGGTTGGCGGCAGTGGTCGCCAGACGGCCCAGGACGATGTCCTGGGCGTCGATGACGTGCCACTGGCGGGTCACATCGCCGGGCTTGGGGCTGTACGTACGCACTTCGTAGCCTTCGCTTCTTCAGTGGATGGGGTCCAGACACACGGATCCCCGGAAGCGAATCATGCAGCTGGGGCTCACAATGCCGGGGACGCTGCCCGTATGCGAGCCACTGGTAACTGCTCCAGGGAACCTACGTAAGGGCCCTTTCGCGTGAGAACGACGAAACCCAATACGTATAACAATCCTCGAGAGTACCCGCGCCGCCCCGTACGGGTCAAAACGCGGATCTGGAGACCGGTACCGGCGACTCCACCACCCCAGGAGGATCTGTGCCGTCCAGGGTAACCGCGCGCGGCCGCAGACAGCACCAGCCTGCCGTGAAGGCCAGCACACACAGCGTGACGCAGTCCCGGAAGGCCCGCCGGTTGCCGGGTTCCAGCCAAGGCCAGGTGAACCCGGGGATCTGCGGGACGAGCGCCAGCCAGAACCACTTGTCCCGGGCCACCGCACCCGGCACGAGCGCCCCGGAGAGCAGCAGCGGCACGACGACGAGCAGATAGTGGTCGTACGACGGCCTGGAGACCAAGAAGGCCGCCAGCATCAGCATCACGGCCGTCTCCACCACCCGCGGCACCTGAGCGCCCCCGCCCCGCCAGCGCCGCCACGCGCACCACACCCCCGCTCCCGCGGCCAAGATCGCGAACACCGACGCCACCGCCTGCGGCACGCCGAGCCGCGGCAGGATCGCGGCGGGTGACGCCTCGTAGAGCCGTACGAAGCTGTCGTCGCTCCGCAGCAGGAACGGCAGCGTCCGCGTGAAGAACCCCGCGGGGTCCGGCATGGTCAGCGCCGCGCCCACCGAAATCACCGCGGGCAGGAGCACCGCGGCCCCGAGCGCGCGCCACTGCCGGGCGAAGACGAAGAGCAGCACCACCGGCACGAGCAGCGGCTTCACGGCGACCACGGCCCCGATCACCAGGCCCGCGGCCATCCACCTGCCCCGGCACACGAGCAACAGCGCGAGCGGCAGCGCGGCCGCAGACGCCACGGTCCAGTTGCCGAGCCGGACGAGATGCCCGAACGGCGCGAACCCCACGGCGAGCGCGAGCAGACCGAGCACCGCGAACCGGCTGCGCCAGGCCACCCCGTGGATCCGCAGCGCACACCCCCACCCGAGGACGAGCGAGGCCGCGACCCCCGCCGGGACGAGGAACCGCACGACGGACTGCGGAAGCACCGTCTGTGGCGCCGCCGCGAGCACGGCGCCCGGCAGATAGAGGAAGTGCCGGTCGGCATAGGGCGAACGCCCCTCGAGCCATGCCTCGCCGGCCCGCACCACGATGGCGTTGTCCATCCCGCCGACCTCGGACCGCAGCCCCACCCGGATGACCGTGGCGAGCAGCACGACCCCCAGCGCCGCCCAGGCATGCCAGGTCGCCGGCCGCAGCAACCACCCGCTAACAGTTACTTTGCCCGTATTCATAGGGATCAGGCTAGGTCGACCACCTCCCCCGGCCCCCGCTCAACATCCCCAACTCCCCGTCTAAGATGCGGCGCATGAGCTTTGGGCAAGGGGGACCTCAGTGGGGTCCAGGGGATTCACAGACCCCTGACTGGGCGGCGCTCGCCGAGGCGTCCGAATCGCGCACCCGGCGCCGCAAGTGGCTGATGATCGGCGGCGGCGCGCTCGCCACCGTCGTGGTCGCGGCCGCCGTCGCCGTCGCGGTCGTCTCCGCGAACAGCGACAACACCTCCGCTTCGAACAAACCGGCGAGCGAGCTGCCCTCGACCGCGGACATCCCCGGCGCGAGCGAGAACCCCGGGCCGTCCTTCGAGGAGACGACGCCGCCGCCCCCGCCGGACCCCAAGGAGTTCATCTCCAGCGCCAAGAAGGACAAGGCGCCGCTCAGCGCCGACACGCTCTTCCCCGGCAAGTCGCTGACCTCGGGCGACCGCGTCTACAAGAAGGGCGCCACCAGCGGCACGAAGAAGTGCGCGAGCGTCACCCAGGCCAAGCTCGGCGCGATCCTCACGAAGAACGACTGCACGCAGCTCTTCCGCGCCAGCTACGTGAAGGACAACATCGCCGTCACGGTCGGCGTCGCCGTCTTCGACACCGCGGCCCAGGCCGCCAAGGTCAACGACCAGGCGAAGGAAGGCCTGGTCCTCTCCCTGTCCGGCAAGGGCGTGCCCGCCTTCTGCCGTACGGCGGTCTGCCGCGGCACCTACAACGCCTACGGCCGCTACGCCTACTTCACGACCTCCGGCTTCACCAGCGACAAGGACGTCACCACGAAGGAGCGCAAGGTCTACACGACCGGCGACGACCTGGCCCGCTTCGCCTTCGGCCAGATCAACCGGCGGGGCGAGGCCCAGGCTTCCGCCGCGGCCAACGCCCCGCAGTAGTCCGGCGGCCGACGGTCCGGCAGCCGGGGCTCAGCAGCACCCGGCGCCGGGCAACGTCCGCTTGTTGCGCGCTTCCTTGCTCCGCGCGGCGAGCAACTCGTCGGCGGGGTAACCGACTTCCTCAAGGGTCAGCCCGTGCGGCCGTACGACATGCACGGCGGAGTCCCGCACCCCAGCGGCAAGCACCTTGGCGGGCCACTCCACGGGCCGATGCCCGTCTCCCACGAACAACATGGCACCCACCAGCGACCGCACCATGTTGTGGCAGAAGGCATCGGCCCGCACGGTCGCCTCGAGGATCCCGTCCGGCCGCCGCTCCCACCGCAGTTCCTGGAGCGTACGGATGGTGGTGGCACCCTCGCGCCGCTTGCAGTAAGCAGCGAAGTCATGCTCGCCGAGGAGCTTCTCGGCAGCGGCGTTCATCGCGTCGAGGTCCAACTCCCAGTCGTGCCACAGCACATGACTGCGCAACAGCGGGTCGACACCGCCGGGGTGGTCCGTCACGCGATAGGCGTAACGCCGCCACACGGCCGCGAACCGCGCGTTGAACCCGGCGGGAGCCTCGGCCACCTTCCACACCCGCACATCGTGCGGCAGCCGCCCCGCCAGCCTGCGCAGCAGCTTGTCACTGTGCTCGGCCCACACGCTCTCCGGCAGGTCGACGTGGGCGACCTGCCCCCGCGCGTGCACCCCACTGTCGGTCCGCCCGGCCACGGTCAGCTCGTACGTCTCCTGCGACCGCGTCACGGTCTTCAGCGCGGCCTCGATCTCCCCCTGGACGGTCCGCTGCCCCTGCTTCTGCTTGGCCCAGCCGGAGAAGTCCTTGCCGTCGTACGAAAGATCCAGCCGCACCCGCACGAACCCGGGCTCTACTTCATCACTCACACCAACAATCCTCTCAGCACCAGGTACATGCGAAAGCGGGCCCGCCCCGAAGGGCGGACCCGCTCACAGCAAGGCAGAGCCTCAGGCGTCCTTGGACTCGTCCTTGGACTCCTCGGCAGCCTCGTCACCCTTGGTCGTGTCGACCTTGGGCTCAGAAACCTCGGCGTCCTTGGCAGAGCGCTTCGTCGCCGCCTCGGCCTCACCGGTGGCCTCCTGGGCCACGGTCAGGGCCTCGACCAGCTCGATGATCGCCATGGGCGCGTTGTCGCCACGACGGTTACCGATCTTGGTGATACGGGTGTAGCCACCCGGGCGGTTCTCGTAGCGCGGGCCGATCTCCGTGAAGAGCGTGTGCACGATGCTCTTGTCGGTGATGACGGACAGCACCTGGCGGCGGTTGTGAAGGTCACCCTTCTTCGCCTTGGTGACCAGACGCTCCGCGTAGGGACGCAGACGACGGGCCTTCGCCTCGGTGGTGGTGATGCGGCCGTACTCGAAGAGCTGCTTGGCGAGGTTCGCCAGCAGAAGCTTCTCGTGCGCGGCGCTGCCGCCCATACGGGCACCCTTGGTGGGCTTCGGCATGGTGTTTCTCCTTCATCGCTGCACCGGCCGTATCAGGTACCGGTGTCAGTGCCCGTGGGGCGGCCGCCCCACGGGAAATCTTTTTTCTAGTACTGCTCGGTCTCGACGAACCCGGCGTCCGCGTCGTCGTCAGCCCCGAAGGCGTCAGCGGCAGCGGTGGGGTCGAACCCGGGAGGCGAGTCCTTCAGCGCGAGGCCCATGCCATTGAGCTTCATCTTGACCTCGTCGATCGACTTCGCACCGAAGTTGCGGATGTCGAGCAGGTCCGCCTCCGAGCGGGCCACGAGCTCACCCACGGAGTGGATGCCCTCGCGCTTGAGGCAGTTGTACGACCGAACGGTGAGCTCGAGCTCCTCGATCGGCAGCGCCAGGTCAGCGGCCAGGGCCGCGTCCGTCGGCGAGGGGCCCATGTCGATGCCCTCGGCGTCGATGTTGAGCTCGCGGGCCAGACCGAACAGCTCGACCAGGGTCTTGCCTGCGGACGCCATGGCGTCACGCGGGCGCATGGCCTGCTTGGTCTCGACGTCGACGATCAGCTTGTCGAAGTCGGTGCGCTGCTCGACTCGGGTCGCCTCGACCTTGTAGGTGACCTTCAGCACGGGGCTGTAGATGGAGTCGACCGGGATGCGGCCGATCTCCTGGCCGACCTGCTTGTTCTGGACGGCGGAGACGTAGCCGCGACCGCGCTCGACGGTCAGCTCCATCTCCAGCTTGCCCTTGCCGTTGAGCGTGGCGAGAACGAGGTCGGGGTTGTGCACCTCGACACCGGCCGGGGGCGCGATGTCGGCGGCGGTGACCAGACCGGGGCCCTGCTTGCGCAGGTACATCACGACAGGCTCATCGTGCTCACTGCTCACGACGAGCTGCTTGATGTTGAGGATGAGGTCGGTGACGTCTTCCTTGACGCCCGGCACGGTGGTGAACTCGTGCAGGACACCGTCGATGCGGATGGACGTGACGGCCGCACCCGGGATCGAGGAGAGAAGGGTCCGACGCAGCGAGTTGCCGAGGGTGTAACCGAAGCCCGGCTCCAGCGGCTCGATCACGAACCGGGAGCGGAATTCGTCGACGACCTCTTCGGTCAACGAGGGACGCTGAGCGATCAGCATGAAGTATTTCCTTCAGCTCAGGGGCACCCACTATTTGATGCCCTGATGCCACCGGGCGGTAGCCCGATGTATATGCAGTACAAGGGTACGGGCGGTACGGCTCCGAGGAGCCGTACCGCCCGAAATATCCCTGGGTCAAGCGACGTGCGTCAGACGCGGCGACGCTTGGGGGGACGGCAGCCGTTGTGCGGCGTCGGCGTGACGTCCTGGATCGAGCCGACCTCGAGGCCGGTCGCCTGCAGCGAACGGATGGCGGTCTCACGACCGGAACCCGGACCCTTGACGAAGACGTCAACCTTGCGCATGCCGTGCTCCTGGGCGCGACGCGCGGCCGACTCGGCGGCCATCTGCGCGGCGAACGGAGTCGACTTGCGCGAGCCCTTGAAGCCGACGTGGCCGGCGGAGGCCCAGCTGATCACGTTGCCCGTGGGGTCCGTGATCGAGACGATGGTGTTGTTGAACGTGCTCTTGATGTGGGCGTGCCCGTGAGCGACGTTCTTCTTTTCCTTGCGGCGCACCTTCTTGGCAGCGCCCTGACGACCCTTGGGGGGCATCTATTACTCCTACGGGAGGTGGTCGGTCCTGCAGCGACAGCTGTCGATAGACCGCTGAGCGAGGACTACTTCTTGCCCGGCTTCTTCTTACCGGCGATGGCGCGACGCGGGCCCTTGCGGGTACGAGCGTTCGTGCTGGTGCGCTGACCGCGGACGGGCAGGCCACGACGGTGACGAAGACCCTGGTAGCAACCGATCTCGACCTTGCGGCGGATGTCGGCCTGGATCTCGCGGCGGAGGTCACCCTCCGTCTGGATGTTGGCGTCCACGTACTCGCGGATCTTGATCAGGTCCTCTTCGGACAGATCACGAACACGGGTGTTGCGGTCCACACCGGTGGCGTCCAGCGTCTGCTGGGACAGCGTGCGGCCAATGCCGAACACGTACGTGAGGGCAACCTCGACACGCTTTTCGCGCGGGAGGTCAACACCTTCAAGGCGTGCCATTCAAGGCTCCTGTTGATTTTCGGAGGTCTTCAGCAGAACCGTTCCCAGGTGCCGTACGAGGTACATCCTGGGTCCCCGGCCTCCGACCGGGGGTGTCGCCCTCCATCACTGAAGAGGGACGGGTCCTGCACATGTGCTTACGTGCGTCGCGCGAAAATCTGCGAACTGCAGTGCGTCAGCCCTGGCGCTGCTTGTGGCGCGGGTTGTCGCAGATAACCATGACCCGGCCGTGACGGCGGATCACCCTGCACTTGTCGCAGATCTTCTTGACGCTCGGCTTGACCTTCATTGGGTGAGGTTCTCCGGGTCAGTGCCATCACCCCACGTGAATGGGGTGCGGGCAAGATCTACTTGTACCGGTAGACGATCCGGCCACGCGTCAGGTCGTACGGAGACAGCTCCACCACGACCCGGTCGTCAGGGAGGATGCGGATGTAGTGCATGCGCATCTTGCCGCTGATGTGTGCCAGGACCTGGTGGCCGTTCTGGAGCTCTACCTTGAACATGGCGTTCGGGAGAGACTCGACGACAGTGCCTTCGATCTCGATGGCACCTTGCTTCTTGGCCACGCTTTGCCCTTCGAATCGACTACCTTGATCGACTTCGTACGCCGCATGCAGACACACGGATGCACGAGAGCCGACGAGTCAGTCTACGTCAGGCACCCCGGAAACACGAATCGAGGAAGAATGCCCCATCGGGATGATCCTTAAGCAAAGATGCCCGGCTGTGCTCACCACTGCCGGGTACCGCTCCAGCGGCGCCCGCCCCGACGCAGGCGGGTTTCCGTAAACCCAGGGGTCCGTCAGCCCAGCGGGTCCGGCGCGACAGTAACCCCGTACTCCGCCAGCTTGGCCTTGCC
>NZ_JBVIPS010000005.1:394860-395116 GCF_055577715.1 Streptomyces sp. NPDC033177
GCCGCAGGCCCATTTCCCGACGCCCTCTCGCGGGATCGGCGCCAGGGCGCCTCACAAGCTTCGAGCGGCTGCGCCGGACTCCGTCCGCCGGTGTCAGCGTCGGCTCAGCCCAGCGGGTCCGGAGCCGTCGTAACCCCGTACTCCGCCAACTTGGCCTTGCCGCAGGCCCATTTCCCGACGCCCTCTCGCGGGATCGGCGCCAGGGCGCCTCACAAGCTTCGAGCGGCTGCGCCGGACTCCGTCCGCCGGTGTCAGT
>NZ_JBVIPS010000005.1:395214-639878 GCF_055577715.1 Streptomyces sp. NPDC033177
CAGGGCGCCTCACAAGCTTCGAGCGGCTGCGCCGGACTCCGTCCGCCGGTGTCAGCGTCGGCTCAGCCCAGCGGGTCCGGAGCCGTCGTAACCCCGGACTCCGTCCGCCGGTGTCAGCGTCGGCTCAGCCCAGCGGGTCCGGAGCCGTCGTAACCCCGTACTCCGCCAACTTGGCCTTGCCGCAGTCGGGGGAGGTCAGGACGAGCGGGCCCTCTTCCGTGAGAGCGATCGTGTGCTCCCAGTGCGAGGACCAGGTGCCGTCCGTCGTGATGACCGTCCAGTCGTCCTCCAGGACCTCCGTGCGGGGGGTGCCGAGGGAGACCATGGGCTCGATGGCCAGGCAGAGGCCGGGGACCAGCTTGGGGCCCTTGCCGCGGCGGCGCTCGACGTAGTTCAGGACGTGCGGGTCCATGTGCATCTCGGTGCCGATGCCGTGGCCGCCGTAGTCCTCGACGATGCCGTACTTGCCGCCGCCGGGCTTCGGCTGGCGGCGGATGTACGTCTCGACCGCGCGGGAGATGTCGACGAGCCGGTTGCCCTGCTTCATGGCGGCCAGACCCGCCCACATCGACTCCTCGGTCACCCGGGAGAGCTCGATCAGCTCCGGGGAGTGACCGGTGCCCACGAACGCGGTGTAGGCGGCGTCACCGTGCCAGCCCTCGATGATCGCGCCCGCGTCGATGGAGATGATGTCGCCGTCCTTCAGGACGGTCTTGTCGTCCGGGATGCCGTGGACGACGACCTCGTTGACCGAGGTGCAGATCGTCGCGGGGAAGCCGCCGTACCCAAGGAAGTTGGACTTCGCGCCGTGCTCGGCGATCACCTTGCGGGCGACGTCGTCCAGGTCCTTCGTGGTGGCACCCGGCACCGCCGCCTCACGCGTCGCGGCGTGGATGGCGGCGACCACAAGGCCCGCCTCACGCATCTTCGCGATCTGCTCGGGGGTCTTGATCTGCACCATGGGGCTTCCGCTCTCCGTCATCCGTCCAACAACCGGCTACGTACACGAACCGACTACGTACACAACACTACGGCCGCGGTCCCCCGAGGGGCACCGCGGCCGAGACAGCGTACTGGCTACTTGTCGCCCTTGAGGGCGTCCATCGCGCGCTTGGTGACCTCGTCCACCTTGCCGAGCGCGGAGATCGTGACCACCAGGCCCTGGGCCTTGTAGTGGTCGATGATCGGCTCGGTCTCGCGGTGGTACACGTCGAGACGCTTGCGGACGGTCTCTTCCTGGTCGTCACCGCGCTGGTAGAGCTCGCCGCCGCAGACGTCACAGACGCCCTCGGTCTTCGGCTTGCTGTACGTCACGTGGAAAACGTGGCTGGAATCGTTCCGGCAGATGCGGCGGCCGGCGATGCGCTTGACCACCTCGTCCTCGGGGACCTCGAGGTCGAGCACCGCGTCGAGCTTCTGGCCGTCAGTCTTGAGCGACTCGTCCAGGGCCTCGGCCTGCGACACGTTCCGCGGGAAGCCGTCGAGCAGGAAGCCGTTCGCGGCGTCCGACTGCGTCATGCGGTCGTGCGCCATCCCGATGGTGACCTCGTCGGGCACGAGGTTGCCGGCGTCCATGAACGCCTTCGCCTGCTTGCCCAGCTCCGTGCCCTGGCTGATGTTGGCGCGGAAGAGGTCGCCCGTGGAGATGTGCGGGATCGACAGGTTCTTGGCGAGGAACGCGGCCTGCGTTCCCTTGCCCGCACCGGGCGGCCCGACGAGGACGATTCGCATCAGCGGAGGAACCCTTCGTAATTGCGCTGCTGGAGCTGGCTCTCGATCTGCTTCACGGTCTCCAGACCCACACCCACGATGATCAGGATGCTTGTCCCGCCGAACGGGAAGTTCTGGTTCGCGCCGAAGCCCACCAACGCCATCGTCGGTACAAGAGCGATCAGACCCAGATACAGCGAGCCCGGCCACGTGATCCGGTTGAGTACGTAGCTCAGGTACTCAGCGGTCGGACGGCCAGCCCGGATGCCCGGGATGAAGCCACCATACTTCTTCATGTTGTCCGCGACTTCCTCGGGGTTGAACGAGATAGCCACGTAGAAGAAGGCGAAGAACACGATCAACAAGAAGTACGTCGCGATGTAAATCGGGTGGTCGCCCTTGGTCAGGTTCGCCTCGATCCACTGCTTCCACCCGGAGTTGCCACCCGCGAACTGGGCGACGAGAGCGGGGATATAGAGCAGCGAAGAGGCGAAGATCACAGGGATGATGCCCGCCTGATTGACCTTCAGCGGAATGTACGTCGACGTGCCGCCGTAGGACCGGCGACCGATCATGCGTTTCGCGTACTGAACCGGAATGCGGCGCTGAGCCTGCTCCACGAAGACGACCAGACCGACCATGACGAGACCCACCGCGATCACGGTGCCGAACTCGATCCAGCCGCCCGCCAGGGAGCCCTGCTTCTTGATGGCCCACAGGGCGCTCGGGAAGGTCGCGGCGATCGAGATGAACATCAGGATCGACATGCCGTTGCCGATGCCGCGGTCGGTGATGAGCTCACCGAGCCACATGACGCAGGCCGTACCCGCGGTCATCGTGATGACCATGGTGACGGTCACGAAGATCGACTGGTCCGGCACGATCTCGGTGGCTACTGGACAGCCGGAGAACAGCGAGCCCGTGCGTGCGGTCGCCACGAGGCCGGTGCCCTGGAGGATCGCGAGCGCGACGGTGAGATAACGCGTGTACTGCGTGATCTTCGCCGTGCCGGCCTGGCCCTCCTTCTTCAGGGCCTCGAGCCGCGGGATCACCACGGTCAGCAACTGCAGGATGATGCTCGCCGTGATGTACGGCATGATGCCGAGCGCGAAGATCGTGATCTGCAGCAGCGCCCCGCCACTCATCATGTTGACCAGACCGAACAACCCCTGGTTGGCGTTGGCCTGGTCCATACATACCTGGACGTTCTTATAGCTGACGCCCGGGATCGGAATGTGTGTTCCGAGCCGGTAGATCACGATGATGCCGAGAGTGAAGAGCAGCTTCTTGCGCAGGTCGGGCGTCTTGAACGCCCGGGCGAACGCGGTGAGCACGGTGCCTCCTGCGACCCCCGCGCGCGTGCGTCAGAGGTAGTGGTCTGAGGATCGACGAATACGTATCAGTCAGAAAAACCGCACGGGCAGACCGCACGGAGCTTAGACAGTGCACGCCACCTTACCGGCGACCGTGCCCCCCTTGGAACGACCAACCGGGGATGCCCCTTTTGTGGGGCATCCCCGGCTGGGAATCGCTCAAGTCATCGAGTGGCCTGAAGAATTCAGACGAGCTCGGTGACAGTACCGCCGGCGGCGGTGATCTTCTCCTTGGCGGAGCCGGAGACGGCGTCAACCGTCACCTGCAGCGCCACGGTGACCTCACCCTGGCCGAGGACCTTGACGAGGCTGTTCTTGCGAACCGCACCCTTGGCCACGAGGGCCTCGACGGTGACCTCGCCACCCTCGGGGAACAGCGCGCTCAGCTTGTCGAGGTTCACGACCTGGAACTCGGTCTTGAACGGGTTCTTGAAGCCCTTGAGCTTCGGGAGACGCATGTGGAGGGGCATCTGGCCACCCTCGAAGCGCTCCGGAACCTGGTAACGGGCCTTGGTGCCCTTGGTACCACGACCAGCGGTCTTACCCTTGGACGCCTCACCACGACCCACACGGGTCTTGGCGGTCTTGGCGCCCGGGGCGGGCCGGAGGTTGTGGACCTTCAGCGGGTTCTGCTCCGCCATGTCAGTCGACCTCCTCAACCGTCACGAGGTGGCGGACGGTGTTAGCCATTCCGCGGAACTCGGGGCGGTCTTCCTTGACGACCACGTCGTTCAGGCGCTTGAGCCCGAGCGAACGCAGCGTGTCGCGGTGGTTCTGCTTGCTGCCGATGTACGACTTCGTCTGCGTGATCTTGAGACGGGCCATTACGCACCCGCTCCCGCACGTGCACGAAGCAGAGCCGCGGGGGCGACGTCCTCGAGGGGCAGACCACGGCGAGCCGCGATCTCCTCGGGACGCTGCAGGCCCTTGAGGGCCGCCACGGTCGCATGCACGATGTTGATCGCGTTCGACGAGCCGAGCGACTTCGACAGGATGTCGTGAACGCCGGCGCACTCGAGCACAGCACGCACCGGGCCACCGGCGATAACACCGGTACCGGGGGAAGCAGGCTTGAGCAGGACGACGCCCGCGGCCTTCTCGCCCGTGATCGGGTGCGGGATGGTGCCCTGGATACGCGGAACCTTGAAGAAGTTCTTCTTGGCCTCTTCAACGCCCTTGGCGATGGCCGCGGGAACTTCCTTGGCCTTGCCGTATCCGACACCTACGGTGCCGTCACCGTCGCCCACCACGACCAGCGCGGTGAAGCTGAAGCGGCGACCACCCTTGACAACCTTGGCGACACGGTTGATCGCGACAACGCGCTCAACGTATGCGGTCTTCTCGGCGGCGGCGCCACCGTCGCGACCCTTCCGGTCCCGCCGCTCGCCGCCACCGGCACCGCTTCCGCGGCGCTGGGGTCCAGCCATTGGAATTACCTCTCTCTGTTACGTCCGCTAGCTCCGGAACCGGGGCTTAGAACTTCAGCCCGGCTTCGCGGGCGGCGTCCGCCAGAGCGGCAATGCGCCCGGCGTACTTGTTGCCACCGCGGTCGAACACGACGGTCTCGACACCCGCGGCCTTGGCACGCTCGGCGACGAGCGCGCCGACCTGCTTGGCCTGCGCCGACTTGTCGGCCTCGCCACCGCGGATCGTCGTGTCCAGGGTCGACGCCGACGCAAGGGTGTGACCCTTGAGGTCGTCGATGACCTGAGCAACGATGTTGCGGTTCGAGCGAGTCACGACGAGGCGCGGACGCTCCGCCGTACCCGACACGTGCTTGCGGATGCGGATGTGGCGGCGGGCCTTGGCGGCACGCTTGTAAGCGTCGCCCTTGGCGATCTTCACACCGTATGCCATGGCTTACTTACCTGCCTTTCCGACCTTGCGCCGGATGACTTCGCCCTCGTACTTGACGCCCTTGGCCTTGTACGGGTCGGGCTTGCGGAGCTTGCGGATGTTGGCCGCAACCTCGCCGACCTTCTGCTTGTCGATGCCCTCGACCGAAAGCTTGGTCGCGGACTCCACCTTGAAGGTGATGCCCTCGGGGGCCTCGACCAGGATCGGGTGGCTGTAACCCAGCGAGAACTCCAGGTTGGAGCCCTTCGCGAGGACGCGGTAACCGACACCGCTGATCTCGAGCTTCTTCACGTAACCCGTGGTCACGCCGGTGATCATGTTCGCCACCAGCGTGCGGGACAGGCCGTGCAGGGCCTTGTTCTGACGCTCGTCGTTCGGGCGGGTGACGTTCAGAACGCCGTCCTCACCCTTAGCGATGTCGATCGGCGCGACAACGGTGTGGGAAAGGGAGCCCTTGGGACCCTTAACCGAGACCGTCCGGCCGTCGATGGTGACGTCCACGCCGGCGGGAACCGTGATGGGGAGCTTGCCAATACGCGACATTAGCTATTCCTCCGTTCCCGACTACCAGACGTAGGCGAGGACTTCCCCACCTACGCCCTTCTTGCCTGCCTGCTGGCCGGTGAGCAGACCGTGCGACGTGGAGATGATCGCCACGCCCAGGCCGCCGAGCACCTTCGGCAGGTTGGTGGACTTCGCGTAAACCCGGAGACCGGGCTTGGAGATCCGCTTGATGCCCGCAATGGAGCGCTCACGGTTCGGGCCGAACTTCAGCTCGAGAACGAGGTTCTTGCCGACCTCGGCGTCCTCGGTCTTCCAGCCCGTGATGAAGCCCTCCTGCTGGAGGATCTCCGCGATGTGAGACTTGATCTTGCTGTGCGGCATCGCCACGGAGTCGTGGTACGCCGAGTTCGCGTTACGCAGACGAGTCAGCATGTCCGCGATCGGATCAGTCATGGTCATGAATTGGCCTTCGGCCTCTCTCGCCGTGGTTTCCTATCTGCGCCATCCCTCTCCCCACTCAGAGGCGGGACGGGTGCGGCGCGGGGACCTACGGCGTAGTAAGTCGGTCAGGGCGGCAGGCGCCCAACCCTCCTAGCCTAAGCCATGGAGAGGTGGGCCACCTACCGACCAGATACTTACCGAGAGCCTCTGTTAATTCCCAAGTCCCGTAGGACAGGGGGAATTACCAGGAGCTCTTGGTCACGCCCGGCAGCTCGCCACGGTGAGCCATCTCACGAAGGCAGACGCGGCACAGGCCGAACTTGCGGTACACGGAGTGCGGACGGCCGCAGCGCTGGCAGCGGGTGTAGCCGCGCACACCGAACTTGGGCTTACGAGCAGCCTTGGCAATAAGTGCCTTCTTCGCCATCTCGCTTACGCCTCCTTGAAGGGGAAGCCGAGGTGACGGAGAAGGGCACGGCCTTCGGCGTCGTTGGTCGCCGTGGTGACCACGGTGATGTCCATACCCCGGACGCGGTCGATCTTGTCCTGGTCGATCTCGTGGAACATGACCTGCTCCGTGAGACCGAAGGTGTAGTTGCCACGGCCGTCGAACTGCTTGGGGGACAGACCACGGAAGTCGCGGATGCGCGGAAGCGCGAGCGACAGGGTGCGGTCCAGGAACTCCCACATGCGGTCGCCACGGAGCGTGACGTGGCAGCCGATCGGCTGACCCTCGCGCAGCTTGAACTGCGCGATGGACTTCCGGGCCTTCGTGATGGCCGGCTTCTGACCCGTGATGGTGGTCAGGTCACGGACGGCACCGTCCATGAGCTTCGAGTCACGGGCGGCGTCGCCGACACCCATGTTGACCACGATCTTGACGAGGCCGGGCGTCTGCATGACGTTCTCGTACGAGAACTCTTCCTGCAGCTTGCCCGCGATCTCCTCGCGGTACTTCGTCTTCAGACGCGGGCTGGTGGTGGTCGTCATCAGATGTCCTCACCCGTCCGCTTGGCAACGCGGATCTTGTTGCCGTCATCGTCGAAGCGGAAACCGACACGCGTGACAACCTTGTTGCCGTCCTTCTCCACGACCAGCTGGACGTTGGAGACGTGGACAGGGGCTTCGGTGGTCACGATGCCGCCGGCCTGCGAACCGCTGGCGGTCGGGCCGGCCTTCGTGTGCTTCTTGACCCGGTTGACACCCTCGACCAGGACGCGCTCGTCGCGCGGGTAAGCGGCAATGACCTTGCCCTGCTTGCCCTTGTCCTTACCGGTGATGACCTGAACCAGGTCGCCCTTCTTGATCTTCATGCTTACAGCACCTCCGGCGCGAGCGAGATGATCTTCATGAACTTCTTCTCGCGCAGCTCACGGCCCACCGGGCCGAAGATACGGGTGCCGCGAGGGTCGCCGTCGTTCTTCAGAATGACGGCGGCGTTCTCGTCGAAGCGGATGTACGAGCCGTCGGGACGGCGGCGCTCCTTGACGGTGCGAACGATGACCGCCTTGACGACGTCACCCTTCTTCACGTTGCCACCGGGGATCGCGTCCTTGACGGTGGCGACGATGACGTCACCGATACCCGCGTAGCGGCGACCCGAGCCACCGAGAACACGGATGGTGAGAATTTCCTTCGCACCCGTGTTGTCGGCGATCCGAAGTCGCGACTCCTGCTGGATCACGTCTATCTCCTGTTTGTCTGCCGGTTCCCGGCGGGGGCGAATCCCTTACGGGAGCCGGCCCCCACCGAGCCTGGCGGAACTGATCCGAGGGGAAATCCCCTCGGAAATTACTTGGCCTTCTCGAGGATCTCGACGATGCGCCAGCGCTTGGTCGCCGACAGCGGACGCGTCTCCATCAGGAGGACGCGGTCGCCGACGCCGGCAGCGTTCTGCTCGTCGTGCGCCTTGAGCTTGTTCGTACGGCGGATGACCTTGCCGTACAGGGCGTGCTTCACACGGTCCTCGACAGCGACGACGACGGTCTTGTCCATCTTGTCGCTGACGACCAGACCCTCACGGGTCTTGCGGAAACCGCGGTCGCTCTTGGTCTCAGTCACGTTGCTCTCGCTCATCAGGCGCTCTCCACCGTCTCGATGCCCAGCTCGCGCTCACGCATCAGGGTGTAGATCCGCGCGATGTCCTTACGGACGGCCTTCAGCCGACCGTGGTTCTCGAGCTGACCGGTCGCCGCCTGGAAGCGGAGGTTGAACAGCTCTTCCTTGGCCTCGCGGAGCTTGTTGAGAAGCTCCTCGTTGCCCAGTTCGCGCAGCTCGGACGCCTTGGTACCGGCCGACATCACGACTCACCTGCCTCGCGCCGAACAATCCGGCACTTCATCGGAAGCTTGTGAGCAGCGCGGGTAAGCGCCTCACGCGCAGTCTTCTCATTCGGGTAGGACAGCTCGAACATCACCCGTCCGGGCTTGACGTTCGCGACCCACCACTCGGGGGAACCCTTACCGGAACCCATGCGGGTCTCGGCGGGCTTCTTCGTCAGCGGGCGGTCCGGGTAGATGTTGATCCAGACCTTGCCGCCACGCTTGATGTGGCGGGTCATCGCGATACGAGCCGCCTCGATCTGGCGGTTGGTCACGTACGCCGGAGTGAGGGCCTGAATGCCGTACTCGCCGAACGCAACCTGCGTACCACCCTTTGACATACCGCTGCGCTTGGGGTGGTGCTGCTTGCGGTGCTTGACCCTACGAGGGATCAGCATGTCGGTCAGGCCTCCGTTCCGGTGCTCTCAGCCGGAGCGGCAGCTGCGGCGGGAGCGTCGGCCTTGGGGGCCTCGGCAGCCGGCGCGGACTGCTGCTGCGGCTTGCGGCCGCGGCCGCCACGCTCGCCACCACGGCCACCACGGGCCGGGCGGTCGTTGCCGCCACCACGGGCCGGGCGGTTACCCGCACGGGCCGCGGCGTTCTCGGCGCGGACCTCGGCGATGTTCTTGACGTCGCCCTTGTAGATCCAGACCTTCACGCCGATACGGCCGAAGGTCGTCTTGGCCTCGAAGAAGCCGTAGTCGACGTTCGCACGGAGGGTGTGCAGGGGCACGCGGCCCTCGCGGTAGAACTCCGAGCGAGACATCTCGGCGCCGCCGAGACGGCCGCCACACTGGATCTTGATGCCCTTGGCGCCGGCCTTCATCGTCGACTGCATGCTCTTGCGCATGGCGCGACGGAAGGAGACGCGGGAGGACAGCTGCTCCGCAACGGCCTGCGCGACCAGCTGAGCGTCGACCTCGGGGTTCTTGACCTCGAGGATGTTCAGCTGAACCTGCTTGCCCGTGAGCTTCTCGAGGTCACCGCGGATGCGGTCGGCCTCGGCGCCACGGCGGCCGATGACGATGCCGGGACGCGCGGTGTGGATGTCCACCCGCACGCGGTCACGGGTGCGCTCGATCTCAACCTTCGAGATGCCGGCGCGCTCCATGCCGGACGTCATCATCCGACGGATGGCGACGTCTTCCTTGACGTAGTCCTTGTACAGCTTGTCGGCGTACCAACGCGACTTGAAGTCGGTGGTAATGCCGAGCCGGAACCCGTGCGGGTTTACCTTCTGGCCCATTACCGGGTTCCTTCCTTGCTGCTGACGACCACGGTGATGTGGCTGGTCCGCTTACGGATCCGGTAGGCACGGCCCTGGGCACGCGGACGGAACCGCTTCAGGGTCGGGCCCTCATCCACGTACGCCTCGCTGATGACCAGCGAAGAGGCGTCACTGTGGTCGTAGTTGTGTGCAGCGTTGGCGATGGCGCTGTCAAGCACCTTGCCAACCGGCACGCTCGCGGCCTGCGGGGCGAAACGCAGGACCGCCTGAGCCTCCGTGGCATCCATGCCACGGATGAGGTCCACCACTCGGCGGGCCTTCATGGGCGTGACGCGGATGTACCGCGCCTGGGCCCTGGCTTCCATGGTTGTCCCTTCGGTGTAAGTCATAGTCGTTCCACCCCGCGCTAGCGGCGCTTCGACTTCCGGTCGTCCTTGACGTGGCCGCGGAAGGTGCGAGTCGGCGAGAACTCGCCGAGCTTGTGGCCGACCATCGCCTCGGTGACGAACACCGGGATGTGGGTCTTGCCGTTGTGCACCGCGATCGTGTGGCCCAGCATGGCCGGGACGATCATCGAGCGACGGGACCAGGTCTTGATGACGTTCTTGGAACCTGCTTCGTTCTGGACATCCACCTTCTTGATGAGGTGTCCGTCGACGAAGGGTCCCTTCTTGAGACTGCGCGGCATCTAAACCCGCTCCTAGCGCTTCTTGTTCGTCTTGCGGCGGCGGACGATGTACTTGTTGCTCGCCTTCTTCGGCGAACGAGTACGACCCTCCTTCTGACCCCACGGCGAGACCGGGTGGCGACCACCGGAAGTCTTGCCTTCACCACCACCGTGCGGGTGGTCGACCGGGTTCATCGCCACACCGCGAACGGTCGGGCGAACGCCAAGCCAGCGCTTACGGCCGGCCTTGCCCCAGTTGATGTTCGACTGCTCGGCGTTGCCGACCTCGCCAATCGTGGCGCGGCAGCGGACGTCGACCAGACGGATCTCACCGGACGGCATACGAAGGTGGGCCATGGAGCCCTCCTTCGCCAGCAGCTGCACGGAGGCACCCGCGGAACGGGCGAACTTCGCGCCGCCGCCGGGCCGCAGCTCGATGGCGTGGATGGTCGTACCGACCGGGATGTTGCGGAGGGCCAGGTTGTTGCCCGGCTTGATGTCCGCGCCCGGTCCGTTCTCGACCCGGTCACCCTGCGACAGGTTGCGGGGGGCCAGGATGTAGCGCTTCTCGCCGTCCGCGTAGTGCAGGAGCGCGATGCGCGCGGTGCGGTTCGGGTCGTACTCGATGTGCGCGACCTTCGCCGGCACGCCGTCCTTGTCGTGACGACGGAAGTCGATCACTCGGTAGGCGCGCTTGTGTCCGCCACCCTGGTGGCGAACGGTCACACGACCGGCGTTGTTACGGCCGCCCTTGCTGTGCAGCGGGCGGACCAGCGACTTCTCCGGCGTGGACCGCGTTACCTCGACGAAGTCGGCGACGCTGGAGCCACGACGGCCCGGCGTAGTCGGCTTGTACTTGCGGATTCCCATTTCTCAGTCCTCGTCCGATATTCGGACCAGGGCGCTCCGTTAGGAGGCCTGGCCGAAGATGTCGATACGGTCGCCCTCAGCAAGGGTTACGATCGCGCGCTTGGTGTCAGCGCGCTTACCGAACCCCGTGCGGGTGCGCTTGCGCTTGCCCTGGCGGTTGATCGTGTTGACCCCAGTGACCTTGACCGAGAAGACCGCCTCGACGGCCTGCTTGATCTGGGTCTTGTTGGCGCCGGGCGCGACGACGAAGGTGTACTTGCCCTCGTCGAGAAGCGCGTAGCTCTTCTCAGAGACGACCGGCTTGACGAGGACGTCACGGGGGTCCGTGAAGCTCTTGCTCAGCGGCGTCTCAACGGTGTTCTTGCCCTCGGTGGCGTGGCGCTTCGCCTTGGCGAGGCGCGCGGCCTTGGCGGCCTTGGCCGCCTTGGGGGCGATGCTCGGGTGACGCGTAGCCATCAGGCTTCGCTCCCTTCGGTCTCAGCGGCCTGGGGGCCAGACACGAAGGACTCGAAAGCAGCCTTGGTGAAGACCACGTCGTCCGAGACGAGCACGTCGTACGTGTTCAGCTGGCCCGGCTCCAGGATGTGCACCTGGGGCAGGTTGCGGGCGGAGAGCAGCGAAGTCTCGTCCGCACGGTCGATGACCAGGAGCACGTTCTTGCGCTCGCTGACCTTGCCGAGCAGCGTCTTCGCGGCCTTCGTGGAGATGTCGCCCTCGACCACGTTGGTGACAACGTGGATACGAGCGTTGCGGGCCCGGTCGGTGAGGGCGTGGCGCAGGGCCGCGGCCTTCATCTTCTTCGGGGTCCGCTGCGAGTAGTCACGCGGCTGCGGGCCGTGGACGACGCCACCGCCGGCGAACTGCGGCGCACGGGTCGAACCCTGGCGCGCGCGGCCGGTGCCCTTCTGGCGGTACGGCTTCTTGCCACCACCGCGGACTTCACCGCGGCGCTTGGTCTTGTGCGTGCCCTGACGGGCAGCGGCCAGCTGGGCGACAACGACCTGGTGGAGAAGCGGGATGCTGATCTTCTCTACGTCGAAGATCTCCGAGGGGAGGTCTACGGTCCCGGCCTTGTCGCCTGCCGGCGAAAGGATGTCAATGGTGCTCATCGGTTCCTCAAGCCCCCTTGGCCGCGGTACGGACCAGGACGAGGCCGCCGTTCGGACCGGGAACTGCGCCCTTGATGAGGAGCAGGCCCTTCTCCGCGTCAACGGCGTGAACGGTCAGGTTCTGGGTGGTGACCCGCTCGTTGCCCATACGGCCCGCCATGCGGAGGCCCTTGAACACACGGCCCGGGGTGGCACAGCCACCGATGGAACCGGGAGAGCGGTGCTTGCGCTGGGTGCCGTGACCGGCGCCGAGTCCCTTGAAGTTGTGACGCTTCATGACACCGGCGAAGCCCTTGCCCTTGCTCTTGCCCGTGACGTCAACCTTGACGCCGGACTCGAACACCTCGGCAGTCACCTCCTGGCCCAGCGTGTACTCGCTGGCACCGGGGGTGCGGATCTCCACCAGGTGGCGGCGGGGGGTCACGTCGGCCTTGGCGAAGTGACCCTTGAGGGGCTTGTTCACCTTGCGAGGGTCGATCTCGCCGAAGGCGATCTGGACCGACTCGTAGCCGTCGGAGTCATTCGTACGGACCTGGGTAACGACGCAGGGCCCGGCCTTGACGACGGTGACCGGGACGACACGGTTGTTCTCGTCCCAGACCTGGGTCATGCCGAGCTTCTCGCCCAGGACGCCCTTGATCTGCTTAGTCATCTGTCCGCGCCTCTCAGAGCTTGATCTCGATGTCGACGCCGGCCGGAAGGTCCAGGCGCATCAACGAGTCAACGGTCTTGGGCGTCGGGTCGAGGATGTCGATCAGGCGCTTGTGCGTGCGCATCTCGAAGTGCTCGCGCGAGTCCTTGTACTTGTGCGGCGACTTGATGACGCAGTACACGTTCTTCTCAGTGGGCAGCGGCACCGGGCCTGCGACCGACGCACCAGTGCGAGTCACCGTCTCGACGATCTTCTTCGCCGAAGAGTCGATGACCTCGTGGTCGTAGGCCTTGAGCCGGATGCGGATCTTCTGTCCCGCCATGGCTACTTGGTAGTCCTTTGTCTCGAAGGCTCTGGCTCCCGGAAGGCCCTTTTTTCTACTTCCTCCGACCCACGCGGTCGGGCGTGTCGCAGTCCCGCTCACGGAGATTTCCCGAAGGATTTCCCTGCTAGGGGCTGCGGCCCAGCTGACCGCGGGTCCGGGGGAAGAAACCCACCGGGCGCCTGGTTAAGACTCCGCACCGCACTTCCCAGAAGATTCCCGTACGTCCGCTCCAGCGCTGCCTGCGGGCTTTTTACGACCGTTTGGCAGATGGGGCGACGAGTACTGTGGGACTCGCTTCCGGTCCTCCCGGCGGGAGGCGCGCAGCATCGGCACTCAACCGAGCAACCCCGACAGTCTGCCATACGGGGCATGGGCCTGGCCAATCGAAGCTGGGCAGCGTACCCCGCGGGTGACGGAGGTCAAACCCCGGGTCACGCTCGGGCCACCCTTCACCGCGCCGGGAGCATGATCCACCTCGCACCGGAACCCGTTCCCCCGCGTTCCGGCGCCACGGGCGCCTTCCTCTCAAGAACCCTGAGAGGGAAAAAGAACCCCACCAAACCCCACCCCGCTCGGCGCCATCGGCAACGCCCGAGCCCTGCTCACTCCCCCGAGTGAACATCACCGGCTGAGCTGGATTTCCGCTCCCCCAACTGCCCTACTCTCAGCCTCAGTAGGCCAAACAACAGCAGACATGCGACGGCCCCCGCCGGGACTGGCATCCCATGGCGAGGGCCTGACCACCGAGGAAGAGGCACTTCCCGATGGACACCCAAAACCCTAGCGTGCCCCCGCGCTCCCGGTCCGCCGTTGGCGGCGGTCAATCCCACGCACGAGCGACCCGACGCCCCCGCGTCCATGCTCGCTCCTCCACTGCGCGCCCCTCCGGCCTCGCACACGAGAACACCCGCCACACCGCCCGCTTCACGGTGATTGGCAACCACCTCACCCAGCACCAGGAGCTCTCCCTCCTGGCGATCGGCATCGGCTGCCACATCCAGTCGCTGCCCGCAGGGGCCCGCGCCGACATCAAGACCCTCGCCGCCCGCTTCCCGGAGGGCGCCACCCGTATCGCCGCGGCGCTGCGCGAGCTGGAAGCCCACGGCTACCTGCGCCGCGAGCGTGAACGCACCCCCGCCGGCCGCATCATCACCCACACGACCTCCTGCAACCAGCCGCACGCGGCGGCCCAGCGCCGCCCGCACTCCCCCGCGCCGAGGCCGACCACACCGCCGCCCGAGACCAACGCGGCCCCGGCCACCCACGCACCCCCGAAACAACCCCGCCCCCTCCCCGCCGTACCGCACCCGGTCTTCCCCGCCTCCGCCCTCCTCCAGCAGGCCACCCACCTCCTCGCCGGCCTGCGCCACGAGGACCCGCGCCTGCTCCTCTCGGCCCGCGACGCCGCCCACCTCGCCCCCGGCGTCGCCGCCTGGCTGGAACGCGACCTGGCACCCGCCGCCGTACTCCACGCGCTCACCCACGACCTGCCACCCGAGGGCCCACGCCGCCCCGCAGCCCTGCTCGCCCACCGCCTGACAGCGCTTTTTCCACCCCCGCCCCCCTTCCACGGCCCGCCGCCCACCCGGCATCCGCTCCAGAACTGCGACGCCTGCGACCGCGCCTTCCGCGCCCCCGAACCAGGCCGCTGCCGCGACTGCCACAGCTCCCCGCACGCCCACTGAGCAGGGGAAACGCTCAGCAAGCTTCGCGTCCCCACACCTCGGGAGCCCCGGCCGACTACCCTGCGTGCCGCCCTCGCCGTCGTCGCCCCCGCGCGCCTGCCGGAGATGCAGCGGACCAAGGACGAGGCCTTCGCCAAGGCGGTCGAATGGCAGTCCCTCAGCCCGGTGCAGAGCTGGGTTCTCGCCTGGGCCCGGGACATCGAGATCGCCCGCCGCCCCGACCTGTCAGCCCGGCACGTCCGCGCCACGCGGGATCTGGAGCATGAGGACACCGCTGTCGCCCAGGAGGCATTGCGCGAGCTGAGCACCGTCCTGGACGAGGCGATGAAGGCAGTCCGGACTTGAGCTGGAGCTGGGAGTACGCCTTCGCGGCAGAGGAAGCCGCCCGCACCGCGTCACCAGCCTTTCTCGCCGAAGTGGAGCACAAGGCCGCGACAGAGCATGCACCACGTTTGGTCACCACTGGTCCCCCTCGCACCACGGTTACCGCCAAGCGCAAAAGGGCCCGTACGACCGAAGTCGTACGGGCCCTCCCGCTACTGCTGGGTACTGCTGGTGCTCTCAGTTCAGAGCAACCGGGTCTCCCCGATCAACGCGCAAGCGAGATGCTTACTTGTTGATCTTGGTGACCTGGCCGGCGCCGACGGTCCGGCCACCCTCACGGATGGCGAACTTCAGGCCCTCTTCCATCGCGACGGGCTGGATGAGCTCAACGGTCATCTCAGTGTTGTCGCCCGGCATGACCATCTCGGTGCCCTCGGGGAGGGTCACGACGCCGGTCACGTCCGTGGTGCGGAAGTAGAACTGCGGGCGGTAGTTGTTGAAGAAGGGGGTGTGACGGCCACCCTCGTCCTTCGACAGGATGTAGGCCTGGGCCTCGAACTCGGTGTGCGGCGTGACCGAACCGGGCTTGATGATGACCTGGCCGCGCTCGACGTCCTCGCGCTTGATGCCACGGAGGAGCAGACCGACGTTCTCACCGGCCTGGCCCTCGTCGAGCAGCTTGCGGAACATCTCGATGCCGGTGACCGTGGTGGTGGTCTTCTCGGTCTTGATGCCGATGATGTCGACGGTCTCGTTGACCTTGAGGATGCCGCGCTCGATACGACCGGTGACGACGGTGCCACGACCGGTGATCGTGAAGACGTCCTCGATCGGCATCAGGAACGGCTTGTCGACGTCACGCTCGGGCTCCGGGATGGACTCGTCGACAGCCTTCATCAGGTTGAGGACGGACTCACCCCACTCCTTGTCGCCCTCGAGCGCCTTGAGCGCCGAGACCTTGACGACCGGCAGGTCGTCGCCCGGGAACTCGTACTCGGAGAGGAGCTCACGGACCTCGAGCTCGACGAGCTCCAGGATCTCCTCGTCGTCCACCATGTCGGCCTTGTTCAGGGCGACGACGATGTACGGAACGCCGACCTGGCGGGCCAGGAGCACGTGCTCCTTGGTCTGCGGCATCGGGCCGTCGGTGGCGGCGACCACGAGGATGGCGCCGTCCATCTGCGCGGCACCCGTGATCATGTTCTTGATGTAGTCCGCGTGACCCGGGCAGTCGACGTGCGCGTAGTGACGCGTCTCCGTCTGGTACTCGACGTGCGCGATCGAGATCGTGATACCGCGCTGGCGCTCCTCGGGAGCCTTGTCGATCTGGTCGAAGGCCGAGGCCTCGTTCAGCTCGGGGTACGCGTCGTGCAGCACCTTGGTAATGGCGGCCGTAAGGGTCGTCTTACCGTGGTCAATGTGACCGATGGTGCCGATGTTGACGTGCGGCTTAGTCCGCTCGAACTTTGCCTTCGCCACTGAATCCTCCTGCGGAGTGGTTCTGTACGCCTTGCTTCATCGGCGCCAGGTGATCTTTGCTGGGATGCCGGGGTCCGAGGCATTCCGTCCGTAGAACGGTCGGAATGCCTCAGGACTTCCGGTGACAAGCCTAAAGCGTGAACTCGGGGGAGTTACTCGCCCTTGGCCTTCGCGATGATCTCCTCGGCGACGTTCCGCGGAACCTCGGCGTAGGAGTCGAACTGCATCGAGTAGCTTGCGCGACCCGAGGTCTTGCTGCGGAGGTCTCCGACGTAGCCGAACATCTCCGAGAGGGGCACGAGGCCCTTCACGACACGGGCGCCACTGCGCTCCTCCATGGCCTGGATCTGGCCACGGCGGGAGTTGATGTCACCGATGACGTCGCCCATGTAGTCCTCGGGCGTGGTGACCTCAACGGCCATCATCGGCTCGAGCAGCACGGGCTTGGCCTTGCGCGCGGCCTCCTTGAACGCCTGCGAACCGGCGATCTTGAAGGCGAGCTCGGAGGAGTCGACCTCGTGGTAGGCACCGTCGAGAAGCGTGATGCGAACACCAGTCATCTCGTAGCCCGCCAGGATGCCGAACTGCATGGCCTCCTGCGCACCGGCGTCCACCGACGGGATGTACTCCCGCGGGATACGGCCACCGGTGACCTTGTTCACGAACTCGTACGAAGCGTCGCCGCTGTCGATGGGCTCGATCGCGATCTGCACCTTGGCGAACTGACCGGTACCACCGGTCTGCTTCTTGTGGGTGTAGTCCACGCGCTCGACGGCCTGACGGATCGTCTCGCGGTACGCGACCTGGGGCTTGCCGACGTTCGCCTCGACGCGGAACTCGCGCTTCATGCGGTCGACGAGCACCTCGAGGTGAAGCTCGCCCATACCACCGATGATGGTCTGGCCGGTCTCCTCGTCCGAGTGGACCTGGAAGGAGGGGTCCTCCTCCGAGAGACGCTGGATGGCTACACCCAGCTTCTCCTGGTCACCCTTGGACTTGGGCTCGATGGCGACCTGAATGACCGGCGCCGGGAAGTCCATGGACTCCAGGATGACCGGCTTCTTGTCGTCACACAGCGTCTCACCGGTGGTGGTCTGCTTCAGGCCCATGACGGCGACGATGTCGCCAGCGCCCACCGAGTCGATCTCCTCACGCTTGTTCGCGTGCATGCGGTAGATCTTGCCGATGCGCTCCTTCTTGCCCTTGACGGAGTTCAGCACCGCGGTGCCGGCCTCCAGGCGACCGGAGTAGATCCGGACGAAGGTGAGCTTGCCGAGGTGCGGGTCGCTCGCGATCTTGAACGCGAGAGCCGAAAGGGGCTCCTCGTCCGAAGGCTTGCGCTTGACCACGGTCTCGGGGTCCTTGACGTCGTGGCCCTCGATGGCCTCGACGTCCAGGGGCGAAGGCAGGTAACGCACGACCGCGTCGAGCAGGGGCTGGACGCCCTTGTTCTTGAACGCGGTGCCGCAGAACACGGGGGTGACGGTGGTGTCGCCGCCCTTGCCGGAGGCGATGGTGATGCGACGGATCGCGTCGTACAGCTGGTCCTCGGTGGGCTCCTGGCCCTCGAGGTACAGCTCCATCATCTGCTCGTCGTTCTCCGCGACAGCCTCGAGCAGCTTGCCGCGGTACTCCTCGGCAGCCTCGGTGTGCGTGTCGGGGATGTCGACGATGTCGTAGGCCTCGCCCATCTTGGTCTCTGCGGACCAGACGAAGGCCTTCATGGTGACGAGGTCGACGACGCCCTTGAAGTCAGCCTCTGCGCCGATGGGCAGCTGCATGACGATCGGGGTCGCACCGAGGCGCTCGACGATCATGTCGACACAGCGGTGGAACTCGGCACCCGTACGGTCGAGCTTGTTGACGAAGCAAATACGCGGGACGCCGTAGCGGTCCGCCTGACGCCACACGGTCTCGGACTGGGGCTCAACACCGGCGACGCCGTCGAACACCGTCACGGCACCGTCGAGGACACGGAGCGAACGCTCTACCTCGACGGTGAAGTCGACGTGACCCGGGGTGTCGATGATGTTGATGGTGTGGTCGACGTCGTTCATCGGCCAGTGACAGGTGGTGGCAGCAGAGGTGATCGTGATGCCACGCTCCTGCTCCTGCTCCATCCAGTCCATGGTCGCGGCGCCGTCGTGGACCTCACCGATCTTGTACGACACACCCGTGTAGAACAGGATCCGCTCGGTGGTCGTCGTCTTGCCCGCGTCGATGTGGGCCATGATGCCGATGTTGCGCACCTTGGCCAGGTCAAGTGAAGTGGTAGCCATATCGGCTCAGTCTTCTCTCGGTCTCGATGTGGGTAGCGACTACCAGCGGTAGTGCGCGAAGGCCTTGTTGGACTCGGCCATCTTGTGGGTGTCCTCACGCTTCTTCACAGCGGCACCAAGGCCGTTGGAGGCGTCGAGGAGCTCGTTGAGGAGACGCTCGGTCATCGTCTTCTCGCGACGGGCGCGGGAGTAACCGACCAGCCAGCGCAGGGCCAGCGTGTTGGCGCGACCGGGCTTGACCTCGATCGGAACCTGGTAGGTCGCACCGCCGACGCGGCGGGACTTGACCTCGAGGGTCGGCTTGATGTTCTCGAGCGCGCGCTTGAGCGTGATGACCGGGTCGTTGCCGGTCTTCTCGCGCAGGCCCTCCATGGCGCCGTACACGATGCGCTCGGCGGTGGAGCGCTTGCCGTTCAGCAGCACCTTGTTGATGAGGGAGGTCACCAGAGGAGAACCGTAGACCGGGTCGATGATGACCGGGCGCTTCGGGGCGGGGCCCTTACGAGGCATTCTTACTTCTCCTTCTTGGCGCCGTAGCGGCTGCGGGCCTGCTTGCGGTTCTTGACGCCCTGGGTGTCAAGGGAGCCGCGGATGATCTTGTAACGAACACCCGGCAGGTCCTTCACACGGCCACCACGCACGAGCACGATGGAGTGCTCCTGCAGGTTGTGTCCCTCACCCGGAATGTAAGCGGTGACTTCGATCCCGCTGGTCAGACGCACACGCGCGACCTTACGCAGGGCCGAGTTCGGCTTCTTCGGGGTGGTCGTGAACACACGCGTGCAGACGCCGCGGCGCTGGGGCGAACCCTCGAGTGCGGGCGTCTTGTTCTTCTCGACCTTGTCCTGCCGGCCCTTCCGGACCAGCTGCTGGATCGTAGGCACTACTTCTCCGGT
Organism: Streptomyces sp. NPDC033177; assembly: GCF_055577715.1. Taxonomy (NCBI): domain Bacteria; kingdom Bacillati; phylum Actinomycetota; class Actinomycetes; order Kitasatosporales; family Streptomycetaceae; genus Streptomyces; species Streptomyces sp. NPDC033177. The sequence goes on from NZ_JBVIPS010000005.1 coordinate 414,935, forward strand.
TTCTGTGTGCCGAATGGTAAAGCTAACCTGGAACATCGCCGACCCACGCGGTCGGGTGTGTCGAATACTGCAGACTCCCGCCGCAAGACGGAGAGGAGCGCAGATTGCGGTGGCCGTTATCGGACTCGCACAGCGGCTGAAGACACGCGCACGAGCCCAGGCACACCCCAGGCACAAGGTCTGAGCGTACCTACCTCATCGGCTCTGGTCAAAACAAATGCCCACGCGGGGGACACACCCGGCTGCAACATACGACACAGGGCGGCCACTCCGCGAGGAGTGACCGCCCTGTGAGCGCCTCGTACGCCCCGAAAGGGACGTACTACCGCTTACTGGTTGTAAGGCCCGTAGTCGTAGTCCTCCAGCGGCACAGCCTGACCCGAACCCGTCCCGAAGGGCGAGTAGTCGATGTCGTCGTAGCCGACGGCCGAGTACATCGCGGCCTTGGCCTCTTCGGTCGGCTCGACCCGGATGTTGCGGTAGCGGGAGAGACCCGTACCGGCCGGGATGAGCTTACCGATGATGACGTTCTCCTTGAGGCCGATCAGGGAGTCGGACTTGGCGTTGATCGCCGCGTCCGTCAGGACCCTGGTCGTCTCCTGGAAGGAAGCCGCGGACAGCCACGACTCCGTCGCCAGCGAGGCCTTGGTGATACCCATCAGCTGCGGACGGCCGGAGGCCGGGTGGCCGCCTTCCGTGACCACACGACGGTTCTCGGTCTCGAACTTCGAGCGCTCGACGAGCTCGCCCGGCAGCAGCTCAGCGTCGCCGGACTCGATGATCGTCACGCGGCGCAGCATCTGCCGGATGATGATCTCGATGTGCTTGTCGTGGATCGACACGCCCTGGCTGTTGTAGACCTTCTGGACTTCGCCGACCAGGTGGACCTGGACCGCGCGCTGACCGAGGATCCGCAGCACGTCGTGCGGGTTGGTGGCACCGAAGGTGAGCTTCTGGCCCACCTCGACGTGGTCACCCTCACGCACGAGGACCTTGGCACGCTTCGAGATCGGGAAGGGAGTCTCGTCGCTGCCGTCGTCCGGCGTGACGACGATCTTCTTGGTCTTCTCGGTCTCCTCGATACGGATGCGGCCTGCCGCCTCCGAGATCGGGGCGACACCCTTGGGCGTACGAGCCTCGAAGAGCTCGACGACACGGGGCAGACCCTGGGTGATGTCGTCACCGGCCACACCACCGGTGTGGAACGTACGCATCGTCAGCTGCGTGCCGGGCTCACCGATGGACTGGGCGGCGATGATGCCGACCGCCTCACCGATGTCGACCAGCTTGCCGGTGGCGAGCGAACGGCCGTAGCAGAAGGCACAGGTGCCGACCGCGGACTCGCAGGTCAGGACCGAACGGGTCTTGACCTCCTCGACGCCGTTGGCGACCAGGGCGTCGATCAGGACGTCACCGAGGTCGACGTTGGCCGGCGCGATGACCTTGCCGTCGATGACGACGTCCTCGGCCAGCATGCGGGCGTACACCGAGGTCTCGACGTTCTCCGTCTTGCGGAGCACACCGTCCTCGCCCTTGACCGCGATCTTGAGCTTCAGACCGCGCTCGGTGCCACAGTCCTCCTCGCGAATGATGACGTCCTGAGAGACGTCGACCAGACGACGGGTGAGGTAACCGGAGTCGGCGGTACGGAGAGCCGTGTCCGCAAGACCCTTACGAGCACCGTGCGTCGAGATGAAGTACTCGAGGACGGAAAGACCCTCGCGGAACGACGCCTTAATCGGGCGCGGGATCGTCTCGTTCTTCGCGTTCGACACCAGACCACGCATACCGGCGATCTGACGCATCTGCATCATGTTTCCTCGGGCACCCGAGTCAACCATCATGAAGATGGGGTTCGTCTTGGGGAAGTTCGCGTTCATCGCCTCGGCAACCTCGTTGGTCGCCTTGGTCCAGATCGCGATGAGCTCCTGCGTGCGCTCGTCCTTGGTGATCAGACCGCGCTCGTACTGCTTCTGGACCTTCTCGTCCTGCGCCTCGTAGCCCGCGACGATCGCCTTCTTGGCCTCGGGGACCACGACGTCGGAGATGGCCACGGTGACACCGGAACGGGTCGCCCAGAAGAAGCCCGCCGCCTTCAGGTTGTCGAGCGTCGCCGCCACGATGACCTTGGGGTAGCGCTCGGCCAGGTCGTTGACGATCTCGGAGAGCTGCTTCTTGCCCACCGAGTAGTCGACGAACGGGTAGTCCTCGGGCAGCAGCTCGTTGAAGAGCGCGCGGCCCAGGGTCGTACGCAGCCGGAAGCTGTCGCCCTGCTGGTACTCCTGCTCGCCCTCTTCGACGGCCGGCGGGGTCCAGCCGCGCGGCGGGATGGTGCCCACCGGGAAGCGGATGTCGACCTTCGCCTGGAGCGAGAGCTCCTTGGCGTCGAACGCCATGGTCGCCTCGGCGGAGGAACCGAACGAACGGCCCTCACCGATGACCTTGCGCTCTTCCTCGTCCGTCGTGAGGAAGAAGAGACCGAGAACCATGTCCTGGGTCGGCATGGTGACGGGACGGCCGTCTGCCGGCTTCAGGATGTTGTTCGAGGACAGCATCAGGATGCGGGCCTCGGCCTGCGCCTCCGCGGAGAGCGGCAGGTGCACGGCCATCTGGTCACCGTCGAAGTCCGCGTTGAACGCGGTGCAGACGAGCGGGTGGATCTGAATGGCCTTGCCCTCGACCAGCTGCGGCTCGAAGGCCTGGATGCCGAGGCGGTGCAGCGTGGGCGCACGGTTCAGGAGAACCGGGTGCTCCGCGATGACCTCTTCCAGGACGTCGTACACGACCGTGCGGCCGCGCTCGACCATGCGCTTCGCCGACTTGATGTTCTGCGCGTGGTTGAGGTCAACCAGACGCTTCATCACGAACGGCTTGAAGAGCTCCAGCGCCATGGCCTTCGGCAGACCACACTGGTGCAGCTTCAGCTGCGGGCCGACGACGATCACGGAACGCGCGGAGTAGTCCACACGCTTACCGAGAAGGTTCTGACGGAATCGACCCTGCTTGCCCTTGAGCATGTCGCTCAGGGACTTCAGCGGGCGGTTACCGGGACCGGTGACCGGGCGACCACGACGACCGTTGTCGAAGAGGGCGTCCACGGCCTCCTGGAGCATGCGCTTCTCGTTGTTCACGATGATCTCGGGAGCACCGAGGTCGAGAAGCCGCTTCAGGCGGTTGTTGCGGTTGATGACACGGCGGTACAGGTCGTTCAGGTCGGAGGTCGCGAAGCGGCCACCGTCCAGCTGCACCATCGGACGCAGGTCCGGCGGGATGACCGGCACGCAGTCGAGCACCATGCCCTTGGGGCTGTTGCTGGTCTGCAGGAACGCGGAGACGACCTTGAGGCGCTTGAGCGCACGGGTCTTCTTCTGGCCCTTGCCGGTACGGATGATCTCGCGAAGCCGCTCGGCTTCCTCATCCAGGTCGAACGACTCAAGGCGCTTCTGCAGTGCAGCGGCACCCATCGAACCGTCGAAGTACGTGCCGAAGCGGTCACGCAGCTCGCGGTAGAGCAGCTCGTCACCCTCCAGGTCCTGGACCTTGAGGTTCTTGAAGCGGTTCCAGACCTCGTCGAGACGGTCGATCTCGCGCTGCGCACGGTCACGCAGCTGCTTCATCTCGCGCTCGGCACCTTCGCGCACCTTGCGGCGTACGTCGGCCTTGGCGCCCTCGGCCTCGAGCTCGGCCAGGTCGGTCTCGAGCTTCTTGGCGCGGGCTTCGAGGTCGGAGTCGCGACGGTTCTCGACCTGCTGACGCTCCACGGAGACGTGCGCCTCCAGGGAGGGCAGGTCACGCGTACGGCGCTCCTCGTCCACGAACGTGATCATGTACGCCGCGAAGTAGATGACCTTTTCGAGGTCCTTCGGGGCGAGATCAAGCAGGTATCCGAGGCGCGACGGGACGCCCTTGAAGTACCAGATGTGCGTGACAGGCGCGGCCAGCTCAATGTGGCCCATCCGCTCACGACGCACCTTGGCGCGAGTGACCTCGACGCCGCAGCGCTCGCAGATGATGCCCTTGAAGCGGACACGCTTGTACTTACCGCAGTAGCACTCCCAGTCCCGGGTCGGACCGAAGATCTTCTCGCAGAAGAGTCCGTCCTTTTCGGGCTTGAGCGTGCGGTAGTTGATGGTCTCCGGCTTCTTGACCTCGCCGTGGGACCACTGTCGGATGTCGTCCGCGGTGGCAAGGCCGATCCGCAGCTCGTCGAAGAAGTTGACGTCGAGCACTTTGTCGTCAATCCCTCTTTCGGGGTCGAGTCTCAATCATGGTCTGAACGGGTCCGGGGAGAGCCGGCCGGACACGAGGTCCGGCCGGCCAACCCGTCAGACCTCTTCGACGCTGCTCGGCTCGCGCCGGGACAGGTCGATACCGAGCTCTTCCGCCGCGCGGAAGACGTCCTCGTCGGTGTCGCGCATCTCGATGGACATGCCGTCCGAGGACAGCACCTCCACGTTGAGGCAGAGCGACTGCATTTCCTTGATGAGCACCTTGAAGGACTCGGGAATGCCGGGCTCGGGGATGTTCTCGCCCTTGACGATGGCCTCGTAGACCTTCACGCGGCCGGTCACGTCGTCGGACTTGATCGTCAGGAGCTCCTGGAGGGCGTACGCGGCGCCATAAGCCTCCAGCGCCCACACCTCCATCTCACCGAAGCGCTGACCACCGAACTGAGCCTTACCACCCAGCGGCTGCTGGGTGATCATGGAGTACGGACCGGTCGAGCGAGCGTGGAGCTTGTCGTCGACCAGGTGGTGGAGCTTGAGGATGTACATGTACCCGATCGAGATCGGGTCCGGGAACGGCTCGCCGGAGCGCCCGTCGAACAGCCGCGCCTTGCCGGACGGGAGGACCATGCGGTCGCCGTCGCGGTTCGGGATGGTGTGCTCGAGGAGGCCGGACAGCTCGTCCTCACGGGCGCCGTCGAAGACCGGAGTCGCGACGTTCGTCCGCGGGTCGACCTGGTCGGCGCCGATGCGCTGCAGGCTCTGCGCCCAGTCCTCGCTGAGACCGGAGACGTCCCAGCCCTGGCTGGCGAGCCAGCCGAGGTGGATCTCCAGGACCTGACCCGGGTTCATTCGGGACGGGACACCCAGCGGGTTGAGGATGATGTCGACGGGCGTGCCGTCCTCAAGGAAGGGCATGTCCTCGATCGGAAGGATCTTGGAGATGACGCCCTTGTTGCCGTGCCGTCCTGCGAGCTTGTCACCGTCCGTGATCTTGCGCTTCTGCGCCACGTAGACACGAACCAGCTGGTTCACGCCCGGCGGCAGCTCGTCGCCCTCTTCACGGTCGAAGACGCGTACGCCGATGACCTTGCCGATCTCACCGTGCGGCACCTTCAGCGAGGTGTCGCGCACCTCGCGCGCCTTCTCACCGAAGATCGCGCGGAGCAGGCGCTCCTCGGGCGTCAGCTCGGTCTCACCCTTGGGCGTGACCTTGCCGACGAGGATGTCGCCGGCGACGACCTCGGCACCGATACGGATGATGCCGCGCTCGTCGAGGTCCGCGAGGACCTCTTCGGAGACGTTCGGGATGTCCCGGGTGATCTCCTCCGGGCCGAGCTTGGTGTCACGGGCGTCGACCTCGTGCTCCTCGATGTGGATCGAGGAGAGGACGTCGTCCTGCACGAGGCGCTGCGACAGGATGATCGCGTCCTCGTAGTTGTGACCTTCCCAGGGCATGAACGCCACGAGCAGGTTCTTGCCGAGGGCCATCTCGCCCTCTTCGGTCGCGGGACCGTCGGCCAGGACCTGGCCCTCGATCACGCGGGCGCCCTCGTCGACGACAACCTTCTGGTTGACGGAGGTGCCCTGGTTCGACCGGGAGAACTTGGCGATGCGGTACGTGGTGTACGTGCCGTCGTCGTTCGTGACCGTGACGTAGTCCGCGGAAACCTCCTGGACCACACCCGCCTTCTCGGCCTTGATCACGTCACCGGCGTCGACCGCACAGCGGTACTCCATGCCGGTGCCGACGAGGGGAGCCTCGGCGGTGATCAGCGGCACGGCCTGACGCATCATGTTCGCGCCCATGAGGGCACGGTTGGCGTCGTCGTGCTCGAGGAACGGGATCATCGCGGTCGCGACCGACACCATCTGGCGCGGCGAGACGTCCATGTAGTCGACGTCGTCGCCGGGGATGTAGTCGATCTCGCCGCCACGACGGCGGACGAGGACGCGCGCCTCGGTGAAGCGCATGTCCTCACCAAGCACGGCGTTGGCCTGGGCGATGACGAAGCGGTCCTCTTCGTCGGCCGTCAGGTAGTCGACGTCGTCGGTGACGACGCCCTCGACGACCTTGCGGTACGGCGTCTCGACGAAGCCGAACGCGTTGACGCGGCCGTACGAGGCGAGCGAACCGATCAGACCAATGTTGGGACCTTCAGGCGTCTCAATGGGGCACATGCGGCCGTAGTGAGACGGGTGAACGTCACGGACCTCGAAGCCGGCCCGCTCACGGGAGAGACCACCCGGGCCAAGCGCCGAGAGACGGCGCTTGTGGGTGAGACCCGACAGCGGGTTGTTCTGGTCCATGAACTGCGACAGCTGCGAGGTGCCGAAGAATTCCTTGATCGACGCCACGACCGGGCGAATGTTGATCAGGGTCTGCGGCGTGATCGCCTCGACGTCCTGGGTCGTCATGCGCTCACGCACGACGCGCTCCATACGAGCCAGACCCGTGCGGACCTGGTTCTGGATGAGCTCGCCGACGTTGCGCAGACGACGGTTGCCGAAGTGGTCGATGTCGTCGGTCTCGACGACGATCGACGTACCGCTGTCACCAACGGTCTCGGTCTCACCGGCGTGCAGCTTCACCAGGTACTTGATCGAGGCGATGATGTCCTCGACCGTGAGGATGCCCGCATCGAGCGGAGCGTCCGCACCCAGCTTCTTGTTCACCTTGTAGCGGCCGACCTTCGCGAGGTCGTAGCGCTTGGGGTTGAAGTAGAGGTTCTCAAGCAGCGTCTGAGCGGCCTCACGCGTCGGCGGCTCGCCCGGACGGAGCTTGCGGTAGATGTCGAGCAGCGCGTCGTCCTGGCCCTGGGTGTGGTCCTTCTCCAGGGTGGCGCGCATGGACTCGTACTCGCCGAACTCCTCGAGGATCTGCTCGGTCGTCCAACCGAGAGCCTTGAGCAGAACGGTGACCGACTGCTTGCGCTTGCGGTCGATGCGTACACCGACCATGTCGCGCTTGTCGATCTCCATCTCCAGCCAGGCACCCCGGGACGGGATGATCTTGGCGGAGAAGATGTCCTTGTCGGACGTCTTGTCGATCGAGGAATCGAAGTAGACACCCGGCGAACGGACCAGCTGCGACACGACGACACGCTCGGTGCCGTTGATGACGAAGGTGCCCTTGTTCGTCATGAGCGGGAAATCGCCCATGAAGACCGTCTGGGACTTGATCTCGCCGGTCTCGTTGTTGGTGAACTCAGCGGTGACGAAGAGCGGGGCGGCGAACGTGAAGTCGCGCTCCTTGCACTCGTCGATGGAGTTCTTCGGAGGCTCAAAACGGTGGTCGCGGAATGTCAGGGACATCGACCCGGAGAAGTCCTCGATCGGAGAGATCTCCTCGAAGATCTCCTCCAGACCGGACTTGGTGGGGACGTCCTGTCCACTGTCGAGAGCCGCCTCGACACGACCCTTCCAGGCTTCATTCCCGAGCAGCCAGTCAAAGCTCTCGGTCTGCAGCGCAAGAAGGTTCGGAACCTCGAGGGGCTCCCTGATCTTTGCAAAGGAGATGCGCAGCGGGGCGGTGCTGGCGCCGTTGTTCGTATTCGCGGTCGAGGCAGTGCGCGAGGCGGCCAAGAGGGGGTCCTTCCGAGGGCTCGGACTCACTACGCGCGTACCGGTCCCAGGTTGGACGCAGAGACGAGGCATCCCCGGTCAGGGAAAGTCCAGTCCACTGTGCTCAAGCATGGGCATGCCCCTGGTGACGGGCAGGAGGCAGCTAACAGGCAGCGCAAAGGGTCAGTGTAGCCACTAGGCCCACTGATGTCCAGTGCGGGTTTTTGAAGACCCTCGTTGTTCTCAACCCCTGCTGCAAGCCACGCCCTCGATGCACATCGATACTGCCCTCTTCGCCGTCGATCCATGCCTCGGATGCGGATCGATGTGACGACGCGTCCTGAGAATTGCGCGCTGCGTGCAGTTCGTCAAGGCCCCCCTGCCCCGACTTGGCTCTCAGCTCGTCACCGTCACGGCCGTTCCGGGGCACGACGAAGATCACCATACTCGTCGGGGCGGGCTTCGCAAGGCAGCCGTGGGGTGCGCCGGAGAACGCCGAAGGGCGACCACCCAGATGGGTGATCGCCCTTGACGCGCGCTGCCTGAAGCAGCGCCAAAAAGTCCTGCCGCCTACGCGCCCACAGGCGCGCGGCAGACGACTCGCGAGGTGTTACTTGACCTCGACGGAGGCGCCGGCAGCCTTGAGGGACTCGGCAGCCTTGTCAGCGGCCTCCTTGGCGACCTTCTCGAGGACCGGCTTCGGGGTGCCGTCGACGAGGTCCTTGGCCTCCTTGAGACCCAGGGAGGTGAGCTCGCGCACGACCTTGATGACCTGGATCTTCTTCTCGCCGGCGCCGGTGAGGATGACGTCGAACTCGTCCTGCTCCTCGGCAACCTCGGCGGCGGCGGCCGGGCCGGCCGGAGCAGCGGCGACGGCCGCGGCGGCGGTGACGTCGAACTTCTCCTCGAAGGCCTTCACGAACTCGGAGAGCTCGATGAGGGTGAGCTCCTCGAACTGGGCAAGCAGGTCTTCCTGGCTGAGCTTCGCCATGATGGGCGATCCTTCCACTAATTCGGCTGGTGCCGGGTGTATATGAAGGCGGGCGTACGTTCGGCCCGCTGCGACCGTCGCCCTAACGGGCGGCGATCAATGCGCGAGCCGAATTACTCGGCACCGCCCTGCTCGGCCTGCTTGGCACGAAGCGCCTCCGCGGTGCGGACGAACTTCGAGGGAAGCGCCTGGAAGAGCTGCGCAGTCTGCGTCTGCTTGCCCTTCATGGCACCCGCCAGCTTGGCGAGCAGAACCTCGCGGGACTCGAGGTCCGCGAGCTTCTTGAACTCATCGGCGGACAGCGCCTTGCCGTCAAGGACACCGCCCTTGATGATGAGGTTGGGGTTGTCCTTGGCGAAGTCACGAAGACCCTTCGCCGACTCCACCGGGTCACCGGTGACGAAGGCAACCGCCGTCGGACCCGTGAACAGGTCGTCCAGCGTGTTGATCCCGGCCTCGTTGGCCGCGATCTTGGTCAGCGTGTTCTTCACCACGGCGTACTCGGAGTTCTCACCGAGCGAACGGCGCAGCTGCTTGAGCTGGGCCACGGTGAGACCCCGGTACTCGGTCAGCACGGCGGCGTTCGAGCTGCGGAACTTGTCCGTGAGCTCGGCTACCGCGGCAGCCTTGTCGGGCGTCGGCATAGAGCGTCGGCCTCCTTCCGGGTGATGAGGACCGCTCAGAAGGGGCTGACAAAACAAAACGCCCCAGCGCAGGCGCATGGGGCGTGAACTCGACCTGACGGGAACCCGTCCGGGAGTACTTCCTCAGTCACCTGCGCGGGTCGTCCGCAGTTTCAGCGGATCCTTCGGCCACCGCACACTCTTACGAGCACACGGCAACGACCAGCGGTCTTTGGCTTCTGTGGAAGAGTACGCGAACGGGTTCGCGTCAGGCAAATCGGCTCAGACGCCGCTGTCCGCGCCCATGTCCGCGCCGCTCTTCTCGAGCTCCTTGAACATCTCCATCAGGTCGAAGGTCTTGCCGGCGGGCGGCGGGGTCACCTTGGCGGCCGCGCCGTACTCGGAAAACTTCTGGGACGTCTTCATCGTGCCCTCGGGGGACTTGATGTCGATGTCCATACGGACGGGGTAGTCGTCCTCGTTCACCCAGACCTCGGTGTCGTACCCCTTGATGCCCGCCTTCTCGATGCTCTTGAGGAGCTGTTCGCGCTCGCTCTTGCCGAGCATCTCGTCGAGGCCCTTGTTGGACTCCATCATCTCCTTGACGGAGAGACGGCCCTGGTAGCGCTGCGTCTGGACGCCGTCGACCTTCGCGGGGCCGACGTGCTTCAGGTTCGGCGAGTCCAGGAGCATCGCGAGCTGCTGCGCCGGGTCCTGGTTCATGCTGTCCAGGCCGCCGGTCAGCTGCTTCGCGGCCTTCTCGTCACCGACCTGCTCGGCGATGGTGTTCAGGTCCATCTTGACCCACTGCTTGCCGTCCATGTCCTTGGCGGCGACAGCCCCCATGTCCATGTACATCACGTTGTCGAGCCAGAGCATCCGGACCTTCTCCGGTGCCTCCGGGTCACCATCCGTGAGCGCCGAGCCGGACATCGTCATATCCATGACGGTCGGGTCCCAGCCCATGACGCCGGACATCTTCATGTCACCGCTGGAGCCACCCATCGACTTCGGCGCCGACATCGTCATCTCGACCTTGGCCGACTTGGCCTTCGAGGTCTTCTCGTACGCCGCCGTGATGACCTCGGTCACCTGCGACCGGGACTGGGTCTCCCCCGAGCCCGCCCCCTTGGCCTTGCCGTCCTTGTCGGAGCCTCCACAAGCCACCGCACCCGTACACAGCAGCGTGGTGGCGAGCACGGCGCCCGCCATTCTCTTCACAGTCATGACCCCACCCCTAGGAACACATGATCGACACAATTCAGTGTGGTGAGAGTACCCGAAGGCCGAGATCAGGCCTGCGGCTGCTGGTTCATGAGGTCCTTGAAGCTCATGGTGTCCGAGGCCGGGGGCTTCTCCACGGAGACCGGGGTTCCGTAGTCGCTGTAGTAGACGGTCTGATTGAAGGCGCCGGTCTTCATGTCGGCCTTCTCGGTCTTCTTGACCAGCAGATCGTCGTCGTTGACCCAGATGTCGATCGTCTCGGTGCTCATCCCCGCCTGGCTGAACTGCTCCTTCAGCTCGGCCAGTTGGGACGCGTCCAGGTCGGCGTTCTTGCCCGTCAGATCGGCGACGTCGACCTCGCCGGAGTAGTGCGTCGTCTTCGTGCCGCGCACCGTCTCCTCGCCCACACGCTTCACGTCACCCGAGGCGAGCAGCATCTTGACCGACTGGTTCGGGGTGGTGTTCTGCATCTGGTCCTTGAAGGCGTCACCGGCGGCGCCGCCCAACTCGGCCAGCGTCTCGTAGTCGTACTCGATCCAGTGCTTGCCGCCGCCGGCCTGCGAGGCGAACCGGTCGCCCATGTTCGCGTAGAAGCCCGTCTTCAGATAGCGGTAGTCGATCTTCGACTGGCCCATCTGCTTCATCTGGTCGGCCTGGGTGCCCCCGGTGAGGGTCGCGGTGACGTTGCCGGTGATGCCGTCCGACCACGCCATGGCGCCGTCCATGTTCATCGACATCTGGGTGCCCATGACCGTCTTGCCCTCGATCTTGGCCGAGTCGGCGTTGTCGGTCTTGTCCTCGATGGAGCGCAGGGCGGCTATCGGGCTGAGGGCGACGGAACCGCCCTTCTCGTCCTTCGCGTCACCGTCGCCGCCGCCGGAGGAGCCACAGGCCGCGACCCCGGTCAGCGCGGCGGCCACCGCGATCGACAGGCCCGCGCGTCGCATGGTCGTGCTGTTCATGACATCCCACCCCTTGTACTCGTGTGAATCCTGCACGCTAGCGCAGTCCCCCGACAGCTCCGGCGGACATGCACACATACGAGGACGGGCCCCGCACCTCGAAAGGTTGCGGGGCCCGTCCACACAGAACGCGTACGCGACGCGGCTGCCGTCAGATTCAGACGGCGGCCGGGTCCTCCTCGGTGAGGAGGTTGCGGGTGCGGTTGCTGTCCAGCGGAATGCCGGGGCCCATCGTGGTGGTGAGCGCGGCCTTCTTGATGTAGCGACCCTTGGCGGCCGACGGCTTCAGACGGAGGATCTCCTCCAGCGCCGCGGCGTAGTTCTCCACCAGCTTGGTGTCGTCGAAGGACACCTTGCCGATGATGAAGTGCAGGTTCGAGTGCTTGTCGACGCGGAACTCGATCTTGCCGCCCTTGATGTCGTTGACAGCCTTCACGACGTCGGGGGTGACGGTGCCGGTCTTCGGGTTCGGCATCAGACCACGCGGACCGAGCACGCGGCCGAGGCGGCCGACCTTGCCCATGAGGTCCGGGGTGGCGACGACGGCGTCGAAGTCCAGGCGGCCCTTCGCGACCTCGTCGATGAGCTCGTCGGCGCCGACGATGTCGGCCCCAGCGGCTTCCGCGGCCGCAGCACGGTCACCGGTCGCGAAGACCAGGACCCGGGCGGTCTTGCCGGTGCCGTGCGGGAGGTTCACGGTGCCACGGACCATCTGGTCGGCCTTGCGCGGGTCGACACCCAGGCGGAAGGCGACCTCGACGGTGCCGTCGAACTTGGTCGCGGAGGTCTCCTTGGCGAGACGGACGGCCTCGAGCGGGGCGTAGAGCTTGTCCCGGTCGATCTTGGCGTCCGCAGCGCGGAGAGTCTTGCTGCGCTTCACTTCTGCTCCTGTTGGTTTCAGGTGTGGAGTCGTGGTGCGGGCCGGCGCATGGCCCTACCACTGAGAAAGGTCAGACGGGGAAAGCTCTTAGCCCTCGACCGTGATGCCCATGGAACGGGCGGTGCCGGCGATGATCTTCGACGCGGCGTCCAGGTCGTTGGCGTTGAGGTCTTCCATCTTGGTGGTGGCGATCTCGCGGACCTGCGCCTCGGTGATCTTGGCGACCTTGGTCTTGTGCGGCTCGCCGGAGCCCTTCTCGACACCCGCGGCCTTGAGGATCATCTTGGCGGCCGGCGGAGTCTTGGTGATGAAGGTGAAGGAGCGGTCTTCGTAGACCGTGATCTCCACCGGGATCACCCAGCCACGCTGCGACTCGGTCGCGGCGTTGTAGGCCTTGCAGAACTCCATGATGTTGACGCCGTGCTGGCCCAGCGCGGGGCCGACCGGCGGGGCCGGGTTGGCTGCGCCGGCCTGGATCTGGAGCTTGATAAGCCCCGTGACCTTCTTCTTCTTGGGAGGCATTGCTCTCTCCGGGTCCTAGTGAGAGTTTCCAGCCACCATCCAGCCATCCGGATGGAGGCATACCGCACCACGATAACGGGTAACGTCATGCGGCCAAAAACCGAGCAGGTCAGACCGGCTTTGAGAGCCCGTCTGACCTGTTCGGAGGCGTATGTTCCAGAGGAGCCGCGAGGGCTAGTTCTTCTGGATCTGGTCGAAGCTGAGCTCGACCGGGGTCTCGCGGCCGAAGATCTCGACGAGACCCTTGACCTTCTTCGAGTCGGCGTTGATCTCGTTGATCGTCGCCTGCAGCGTCGCGAACGGGCCGTCGGTGACGGTGACCGAGTCGCCCACCTCGAAGTCGAGCACCTGGACCTCGACCTTGCGGGACGGAGCCGGCTTGCCCTCGGCCTCGGCAGCCTCACGGGCGGCCTTCTCCTCGGCCTCCGGAGCGAGCATCTTGACGATCTCGTCCAGGGTCAGGGGGTACGGGTCGTAGGCGTTGCCCACGAAGCCGGTGACCCCGGGGGTGTTGCGGACGACGCCCCAGGACTCGTTCGTCAGGTCCATGCGCACCAGGACGTACCCGGGGAGCTTGTTCTGACGGATGGTCTTGCGCTCGCCGTTCTTGATCTGCGCGACCTCTTCCTGCGGCACCTCGGCCTGGAAGATGAAGTCCTCGACGTTCAGCGAGACGGCACGCTGTTCGAGGTTGGTCTTCACGCGGTTCTCGTAACCGGCGTAGGTGTGGATGACGTACCACTCGCCGGGAAGGGTGCGGAGCTCGTCGCGCAGGGCCACGATCGGGTCGACCGGCTCGGCCTCTTCCTCGGCCTCCGCAGACTCCGCGTCATCCGCAGACTCAGCCTCGGCGCCCTCGACGTCCTCATCGGATTCGGCGGCAGCTTCCTCGCCGGCCTCGGCGTCCTCGTCGGACTCGGCGTCGGTCTCGACGTGCAGCGCCGACTCCTCGGCGGGAACGCCGGCGGCGGCGTCGGCAGCCTCGGCCTGGTCCGGGTCCTCGGCGTCCGCCGCCTCGACGATGTCGAGCTGGTCCTCCACGGACTCCTCGGAATCCACGCGCGGCTCAACGGCGTCGTTCAGGTTCGGGTCAGACACGGTGGCTGCTTCTTCCTGGATACAGAGGGGTGGAACGCGCGAAACGGGCGCCGGGTACGGCGCCCTTCGCTCTCGGCTGTGCCATCGGCTCAGCCGAAGACGTACTTGACGGCCTGGTTGAACCCATAGTCAATCACGGTCACAAGGCCGATCATGATGACGACGAAGACAATCACCACGGTGGTGTACGTCGTGAGCTGACTGCGAGTCGGCCAGACGACCTTGCGGAGTTCCGCGACGATCTGACGGTAGAAGAGCGCGAGACGGCCGAAGGGGCCCTTCTTGCCGCGCTTGCCGCCCTTGCGGGCCTTCTTCTTGGAATCCGGCGCCTCGTCCTGGGCATCAGGCATGTCGATGGAGCCCACGGCGTCCGTCACTCGTCCTCACCTGATTCCGGGTCGTGGCCGTGCCGCGCCCGGTATGAGCCGCACGGCGGTGCAATGCAGTACGTACATGTGCGCACACATCCTGGCGAAAGGAGTGTGTAGCAGGGCCGGAGGGACTTGAACCCCCAACCGCTGGTTTTGGAGACCAGTGCTCTACCAATTGAGCTACGACCCTTTGATTTCCCCAACCTACCGCATCCGCCCGGGTGCACAGAGTGCGAGGAGAAGGTGCGGCCGGTGAGGGCCAACGAGCAGTGAGTGTACGTGCTCTGCGGCGCCCCGTCGAACAGAAACGGATCCGGCGGCCCCCGGCAAACACCGAAAGCCGCGTGCCGGGGGTCTTTCCGGTCTGGAACGATGGGGCGATGAGCGCTTCCACTTCTCCCACCGAGCGCCGGGTCTCCGCCCGCGTCGGCGCGATCTCCGAGTCCGCGACCCTCGCAGTCGACGCCAAGGCGAAGGCCCTCAAGGCCGCCGGGCGGCCGGTGATCGGTTTCGGCGCGGGTGAGCCCGACTTCCCGACGCCCGACTACATCGTCGAAGCCGCCGTCGAGGCCTGCAAGAACCCGAAGTACCACCGCTACACCCCGGCCGGCGGGCTCCCCGAGCTCAAGGCCGCGATCGCCGCGAAGACGCTGCGCGACTCCGGGTACGAGGTCGACGCCTCGCAGGTCCTGGTGACCAACGGCGGCAAGCAGGCCATCTACCAGGCGTTCGCCGCGATCCTCGACCCGGGCGACGAGGTCATCGTCCCGGCTCCCTACTGGACGACGTACCCGGAGTCGATCCGTCTCGCGGGCGGCGTACCGGTCGATGTCGTCGCCGACGAGACCACGGGCTACCGCGTCTCGGTGGAGCAGCTGGAGGCCGCGCGCACGGAGCGCACGAAGGTCGTCCTCTTCGTGTCGCCGTCCAACCCGACGGGAGCCGTCTACAGCGAGGCCGACGCCGAGGCGATCGGCCGCTGGGCCGTCGAGCACGGCCTGTGGGTCATGACCGACGAGATCTACGAACACCTCGTCTACGGAGACGCGAGGTTCACCTCGCTCCCGGCGATCCTGCCCGAGCTGCGCGACAAGTGCATCGTGGTCAACGGCGTCGCCAAGACGTACGCGATGACCGGCTGGCGCGTGGGGTGGATCGTCGGCCCGAGGGACGTGGTGAAGGCCGCGACGAACCTGCAGTCGCACGCGACGTCGAACGTCTCCAACGTCGCGCAGGTGGCGGCCATCGCGGCCGTCTCCGGTGAGCTGACCGCCGTCGAGAAGATGCGCGAGGCCTTCGACCGACGCCGCAAGACGATGGTGCGGATGCTGAACGACATCGAGGGCGTGTTCTGCCCCGAGCCGGAGGGCGCCTTCTACGCGTACCCCTCGGTGAAGGGCCTCATCGGCAAGGAGATCCGCGGCAAGCGCCCGCAGGACTCCGTGGAGCTCGCCGCGCTGATCCTGGAGGAGGCCGAGGTCGCGGTCGTCCCGGGCGAGGCCTTCGGGACGCCGGGTTACCTCCGTCTTTCGTACGCCCTGGGTGACGAGGACCTCGTCGAGGGCGTCTCGCGGATCCAGAAGCTGCTTGCCGAGGCCCGCGACTAGGCACCTTCCACTTGGTAAGTGGGCCGTCTCCCCCTCCGGGAGGCGGCCCGCTTCTTCGTTCGGGGAAGGCCACGAAGGGGGACAGTGGCTTCCGGGACGCCACGTACGTACGGCAAGATCCTGGAATGGAGCGTGTACGTGACGTAAGAGAGCTGCCCAAGGCCCACCTGCACCTGCACTTCACCGGGTCGATGCGGCCCACGACCCTGCTGGAGCTCGCCGACAAGTACGGGGTGCGGCTGCCCCCGGCGCTGACCGGCGGTGAGCCTCCTCAGCTGCGGGCGACCGATGAACGCGGGTGGTTCCGCTTCCAGCGGCTCTACGACATGGCGCGGTCCTGCCTGCGGGAGCCCGAGGACATCCGGCGCCTGGTGCGGGAGGCCGCCGAGGAGGACATCCGGGACGGGTCGGGGTGGCTGGAGATCCAGGTCGACCCGACGTCGTACGCGCCCCGGCTCGGTGGGCTCATCCCGGCCCTGGAAATCATCCTGGACGCCGTCGAGAGCGCCTCGCGGGACACCGGCCTCGGAATGCGCGTGCTCGTCGCCGCGAACCGCATGAAGCACCCTCTGGACGCCCGCACGCTGGCCCGCCTCGCGGTGCGGTACGCCGACCGCGGCATCGTCGGCTTCGGGCTCTCCAACGACGAACGTCGGGGCTTCGCGCGGGACTTCGACCGGGCCTTCGCGATCGCGCGGGACGGCGGCCTGCTCGCGGCGCCGCACGGCGGCGAGCTCAGCGGGCCCGCCTCCGTGCGGGACTGCCTGGACGACCTGCACGCGGGGCGGATCGGGCACGGGGTGCGGGCAGCGGAGGACCCGCGGCTCCTGAAGCGTCTCGCGGAGCGGGGGGTGACCTGCGAGGTGTGCCCGGCGTCGAACGTGGCCCTGGGTGTCTACGAGAAGCCCGAGGACGTACCGCTGCGCACCCTGTACGACGCCGGGGTGCCGATGGCGCTGGGGGCCGACGATCCGCTGCTCTTCGGGTCACGGCTGGCCGCGCAGTACGAGATCGCGCGCAAGCACCACGCCTTCGACGACCACGAGCTTGCCGAGCTCGCCCGGCAGTCGGTGCGCGGCTCGGCGGCCCCCGTCGACGTACGGGAGAAGCTGCTCTCGGGCATCGAGGAGTGGCTCAGCGGCTGATGCCCGCGAGGAGCGTGCGGGCCAGGGCGGCGGCGAACTCCTCGACGGGCTGCGGAGGTTGCTTGCCGATCGTGGAGTCGTAGGCGAAGGCGCGCTGGGCGCAGGCTCCCAGGAGGAGCGAGGCGGCCGCGAACGTGTCGGCGTCGGGGGCGATCCGGCCGGCGTCGCGTTCGGTGCGGAGGTAGGCGTCGAGGGCCTCGATGGGCACGTGCGGGCCCGTGCCCATCTCCTGCATGGCGTCTTCGTGGCGCCGCTTGAGCTTGGTCTCGGCGTAGAGGGACGCGGCGATCGGGAAGCTCTGGGCGTAGAAGTGGCTGGCCAGGCGGGCGATCTCGGCGAGGTTGTCCTCCACGGGGCGCTCCCCCGGGTCCTCCGCGAGGCGGCGCAGGAGCGGGCCGAGCCGGGGCAGCCGCTCCTGGAGGACGGCCACGAACAGCTCCTCCTTGCTCGCGAAGTGCTTGTAGAGGGCTGCTTCGGAGCAGCCCGCCGCTTTGGCGATCTCCTTGGTGGTGGCACGGGCGAGGCCGATGGTGAGCATGAGGTCGTGCGCCGCGTCGAGAATGCGGGCCCGGGTGGGCTTCTGCTGCATGTGCCGTCCAACCAACCTTGACGAAGAGGTGAGCGGATACTCACCCTAGGGGTGAGTGAATACTTACCCACCTTGGGAGGGTGTGCGATGAGGCTCACGGTGTTCGGTGCGACCGGCGGTGTAGGCGGGGAGATCGTCAGGCAGGCGCTCGCGGCGGGCCACAAGGTCACGGCAGTCGTGCGTGATCCCTCGCGGCTCACGGCGACAGGCGAGGGCCTTGAGGTGTTCCGGGCCGACCTGAGCGATGCGGAGGGGCTGCGGGCGGCGGTGGCCGGGCGGGACGCGGTGCTCTCGGGGCTCGGGCCGCGCAAGAGGTCGGACGCGGGGATAGCGGCGGAGCTCACGCGGTCGGTGCTGCACGCCATGGAGGCCGAGGGGGTGCGCAGGCTGGTGGTGGTCAGCGCGGCGCCGGTGGGCCCGCCGGCCGAGCGACAGCCGGTCGTCGACCGGATGATGGGAGCCCTGGTCAGCAAGATCCTCAAGCCGATGTACGACGACCTGCGGGCCATGGAGGCCGCGTTGGCGAGCAGCGTGACGGACTGGACGTCCGTGCGCCCGCCGAGGCTGCAGGACAAGCCGGCCACGGGCGTCTACCGCCGGGTCGTCGGGGGCACGCCGAGCAGCGGGCGGTTCATCGGCAGGGCCGACGTGGCGCACGCGATGCTGGCGGCGGTCGACGACCTGTCGACGGTGAAGCAGGGCGTGGGCGTCGCCTACTAGGCGTCCAGCTGGCGACTGGTTGCTTACTGGCTGCCTACTAGAGGCTGACGCCCACCGTCACCGGCTCGTTGACCAGCGTGACCCCGAAGGCGTCCCGTACTCCGGCGACGACCTCACGGGCGAGGGCCAGCAGGTCCTCCGTGGTCGCGCCGCCGCGGTTGGTCAGGGCGAGGGTGTGCTTGGTGGAGATGCGCGCCGGACCCTCTCCGTAGCCCTTGGTGAAGCCCGCCTTGTCGATGAGCCAGGCGGCGGAGGTCTTCACGCGGCCGTCCTCCGTCGGGAAGGCGGGAGGCGCCACGTCCGGGCCGAGACGGTCCACCACGCGCGCGTGGAACGCGGTGAACTCCTCCTCGGTGAGGATCGGATTGGTGAAGAAGGACCCGGCCGACCAGCTGTCGTGGTCCTCGGGGTCCAGCACCATGCCCTTGCCCGCGCGCAACTTCAGGACGGTCTCACGGGCGACGGCCGCGGGCACCCGGTCGCCGGCCTGGACGCCGAGCGTGCGGGCCGTCTCCGGGTACTTCAGGGGGGCGCTCATTCCCTGGGCGTCTTCAAGGGCGAAGCGGACACGCAGCACCACGAAGCGGTCGGGCTCGGCCTTGAACCGGCTGTGGCGGTACGAGAAGTCGCACTCGGCGTTCGTGACGGTGACCGTCTCGTGGGTCTTCCTGTCGTACGCGACCACTTCGGTGATGGTCGCCGAGACCTCCTGGCCGTACGCCCCCACGTTCTGGATCGGCGTCGCGCCCGCGGAGCCCGGGATCCCGGCGAGGCACTCGATGCCCGCGAGGCCGGCCTCCACGACGCGGGCCACCGCGTCGGTCCACACCTCACCGGCCGCCAGCTCCAGCTTCGTGCCGTCGAGTGCGAAGCCCTTCGTGGCGATGCGCAGAGCGGTGCCGTCGAAGCCCTTGTCTCCGATGACCAGGTTCGAGCCGCCGCCGATGATCAGCAGCGGGGTCCCGGAGTCGTCGGCTTCGCGGACGGCGGCGATCACCTCGGCGTCAGTCGTCGCGGTGATCAGACGGGCCGCGGGACCGCCGAGCCGGAAGGTGGTCAGCGGGGCGAGGGGGGCATCGTGGAGTTCCTGCACGTGCTCAAGAGTACGGTCCGTGGCCCCGCCGCTCGGGCGGGGCCACGGACCGTGGGTCCGACGGGGGCGAGACCGGGCGGAGCCGGTTCAGACGCCGACCGTGGTGCGCCCTTCGGCCGCTGCCGGGTCGGCTCCGGCCCGCTTCGCGCTCGCGCCCTTCCCCGGGAGCAGCGCCGCCGCGACCGCACCTACGGCGACCATCGCGGCTCCGGCCCACAGCGCGGGCCCGAGGCCGTCCACGAAGCTCTGGGCGGACTCGTAACCACCCTGGGCGGAGAACACCGCGGCGAGGCTCGCGATGCCGAGGGCGCCGCCGACCTCCCGCAGGGCGTTGTTGGCGGCGGGGGCGAAGTACAGCGCCATGCCGACCCCGCCGAGGATCAGGGCGGGGAGCTGGGCGGCGTACGACACCTCGGAGTCCACGAGGCCCAGGCTGCTTCCCCGCGCCGTGCTCCAGTAAGGGGCACCCGCCCACGGCGGATGCCCCTTACCTACTCCTGGCCGCGCGTGAACGTCAGGCGAGCTGGACCACGGCGCGGGACATGCCGAGCACCTTCTGGTCCGCGCTCGTCGCCACCAGGTCCACCCGGACGCGGTTGTCGTCGAGCTTCACGGCGACCTTCGCGCTGACCTCGATGAGCGCACCCTTGTCGTCGTTCGGGACCACGACGGGCTTGGTGAAACGCACGCCGTACTCGACGACGGCAGCCGGGTCACCCACCCAGTCGGTCACGACCCGAATCGCCTCGGCCATGGTGAACATGCCGTGCGCGAGGACGTCCGGAAGGCCGACCTCGACCGCGAACTTCTCGTTCCAGTGGATCGGGTTGAAGTCGCCGGAAGCGCCCGCGTAACGGACGAGGGTGGCACGCGTCACAGGAAAGCTCTGGGACGGCAGCTCGGTGCCGACCTCGACGCTGTCGTACGAAATCTTGGCGGTCATGGCGTCACGCTCCCTCTGCCGCAGGCTCCGCCGCACGCGCGACGAGCTTGGTCCAGGCGGTCACGACGTGCTCGCCGGCCTCGTCGTGGACCTCGCCGCGGATGTCCAGGATGTCGTTGCCCGCCATCGACTTGATGGCCTCGATGGTCGAGGTGACCGTCAGCCGGTCCCCCGCACGCACCGGGCGCGTGTACGTGAACTTCTGGTCGCCGTGCACGACCCGGCTGTAGTCGAGCCCCAGCTGCGGGTCCTCGATGACCTTGCCCGCGGCCTTGAACGAGATGGCGAACACAAAGGTCGGGGGTGCGATCACATCAGGGTGTCCGAACGCCTTGGCGGCCTCCGCGTCGGTGTACGCGGGGTTGGCGTCGCCCACCGCCTCGGCGAACTCACGGATCTTCTCCCGGCCGACCTCATAGGGATCGGTGGGCGGGTAGGACCGCCCCACGAAGGACTGGTCGAGCGCCATGGACTCGGTACCTCCTGCAGGTATGGGTAACAGGTGTGGGTAAACGACGCGAGGCCGCCCCCAGAAATCGGGGACGGCCTCGTGTACGAGCCTGTATCTAGCGCGTTTCGCGGTGCGCAGTGTGCGCGTTGCAGCGCGGGCAGTGCTTCTTCATCTCAAGACGGTCCGGGTCGTTACGCCGGTTCTTCTTGGTGATGTAGTTCCGCTCCTTGCACTCCACGCAGGCCAGCGTGATCTTCGGGCGGACGTCTGTGGCAGCCACGTGAGTGCTCCTTGACGGACGGATGGACGGATGAACGCAAAAAAATAGTAGCCGATCGAAGGTCCGACCCCACAATCGGCTACCAATTCAGTAGCGGTGACCGGACTTGAACCGGTGACACAGCGATTATGAGCCGCTTGCTCTACCGACTGAGCTACACCGCTGCAGATGCCGGATCCCCCCGCCCGAGGGCGAGGATCACGCGACATCAGAGCCCCAATGCGGAATCGAACCGCAGACCTTCTCCTTACCATGGAGACGCTCTACCGACTGAGCTATTGGGGCGAGCGATGAAGACATTACACGGTCGGTCGCCGATCGCCCAAATCCGTTTCGCCGGGGCTGTCCGGGGGCATCTCGGCAGTCGTCCCGGCCGCCTCACCACGTCACTTCGGCGCCTCGCGCCACACCGGTTCGACCTCTCCCGCCTCACCGGTTCGACGTCCTCCACCGGGCCTCTTCAGAGGCCCGCACCACGCCGGTACGACTATTTCGCTCCTCCTCGAAGAGGGCCGGTCGTCACCCTAGGCTCGACCCACTCTGCGTGATCTTGGACGTTTTCGTCCCGGACACCTCCGTCCCGGATGACGCCACGCCCCGCAGCCGCCCCCGAGCCTCAGGAGCGCGATGCCCGACAGCCAGCCGCAGCCCCACTCCTCCGGCTCTTCCGGCTCCTCAGGCGACGACGCCGACGCCTCCGCGCTGCTCCTCTGCGGCGCCCGGCTGACCGACGGCCGGACCGTGGACGTGCGGCTCGGCTCCGGGCGCATCGAGGCGGTCGGCACGGCGGGCAGCCTGACCGCGCACGGCACGCGCGTGGACCTCAACGGCTATCTCCTGCTGCCGGCCGCGGCCGAACCGCACGCGCACAGCGACACGGCCCTGTCCGCGGACACGGAGGGCCCGGTCTCGTACGAGGTCGCCGACGTCCAGCGCCGGACCACCGAGGCCGCCCTCCTGCAGCTCGGGCACGGCGCGACCGCCCTGCGCTCGCACGTGCGGATCGGCGACGTCCCCGGGCTCACGTCGATGGAAGCGGTGCTGCAGGCACGGCGTTCACTGCGCGGCCTGGTCGACCTGACGGCCGTGGCCGTACCGCGCCTGCTGACCGGGGTGGCCGGTGCCGACGGGCTCGCGATGCTGCGGGACGCCGTGAAGATGGGCGCCTCCGTGGTGGGCGGCTGCCCCGACCTGGACCCCGATCCGACCGGCTACGTGGAGGCTGTCCTCGAGGTCGCCGCCGAGCACGGCTGCCCCGTCGACCTGCACACGGACGGCAGCGATCCGGCGCGGCTGGGGCGGCTCGCCGCGATGGCGGGCGGGCTGCGGCCCGGGGTGACGATCGGGCCGTGCGGCGGGCTCGGGCGGCTGCCGTCGGACGTGGCAGGGCGGACCGCGGAGCAGCTGGCGGCGGCCGGTGTGACGGTGGTGTGCCTGCCGCAGGGCGGGTGCGGAAGCGTGGAGCGGCGCGGTGCGGTGGCGCCGGTGCGGCTGCTCCGGGCGGCCGGGGTGCGGGTCGCCGCCGGCAGCGGGGCCATGCGGGACGTGTCGAACCCTGTGGGGCGCGGGGATCCGCTGGAGGCCGCGTATCTGCTGGCCTCGCGGTGCGGTCTGCGCCCCGAGGGCGCGTACGGCGCGGTCAGCTCCGCGGCACGGACCGCGATGGGGCTCCCCCAGGTCCGGGTGGAGGCGGGCTTCCCCGCGGAACTGCTCGCGGTGCGCGGCGACCACCTCGCGGGGGCGCTCTCGCTCGCGTACAGCCGCATCGTGGTGCACCGGGGGCGCGTGGTGGCACGGACGAGCGCGGTGCGGGAGTACTGCGACTCGGCGGCCGCCGTGGCGCTCGACCTGCCCCGGCAGGGCCGCTCGAAGGGGAGCGGTCCGGGCCGGCCGAAGGGCGCGGAGCCCTCCTGACGGCGGGCGACGTGTCCTGGCGTGCTCCCGCGTGCGCGGGGCGATCTCGCGGGAGCTGTCGTACGGTCGGAGACATGCGCATTGTCATCGCTGGAGGTCATGGTCAGATCGCGCTGCGGCTCGAGCGGTTGCTCGCCGCGCGGGGTGACGAGGTCGTCGGGATCGTCCGCAGAAGCGGGCAGGAGGCCGATCTGCGGGACGCGGGTGCCGAAGCGGCGCTGTGCGACCTGGAATCGGCGTCCGTCGACGAGGTGGCCGGGCTTCTGGAAGGCGCCGACGCGGCGGTCTTCGCCGCGGGCGCGGGGCCGGGCAGCGGCGCCGACCGCAAGAACACCGTGGACCGCGACGCCGCCGTGCTCTTCGCCGATGCGGCCGAGCGCGCGGGCGTGCGGCGCTATGTCGTCGTGTCGTCGATGGGCGCGGACCCCGCGCACAAGGGCGACGAGATCTTCGACGCCTATCTGCGGGCCAAGGGCGAGGCCGACGCTTCCGTACGCGGCCGCAGGGCCCTGGACTGGACGATCCTGCGCCCCGGCATGCTGACGGACGACGCGGGCACCGGTCTCGTGCGCCTGGAGGCGTCGACCGGGCGCGGGCCGATCCCGCGTGACGACGTGGCCGCGGTCCTCGCCGAGCTGATCGACTCGTCGGCGACGGCGGGCCTGACGCTGGAGCTGGTCAGCGGGTCCACGCCGGTGTCCGTGGCGGTCAAGTCCGTTGCGGGGAACTGACGTCCGTACGGGGCCGTAGGGGTATGTCGGTCTCCTGAGGGATGTCCCGCGCGCGGGCCGGTGCTTGGCTGGAGGCACTGCCTACGTGAGGAACGCCATGCCTGCTTCCGATGTGCCCGCCGCGCAGGAAGCCCTCTTGCGGCAGATGTACGCCGTCTTCAGTACCGAAGAGCGCGACGCGTTCATCCCGCGCTCCCTGGCACCCGACGTGGACTGGCCGAACCTCCTGGACAACACCCGCGCCCGGGGCATCGCGGCGGTCCGCGCCTACTGGGCACGGCAGTTCGCGGTGATGCATCCCCTGGTGCACCTGGAGCGGCTACGCCTCGATGACGACGGGCGGCGGGTCGTGGCGACCGTGCGGCCGGGCCTGCGGGACGAGACGGGCGACCACTGGGCGCCGACGACGGTCGAACACGTCTACACGTTCCGGGGCGACGGTCTGGTGAGCCGGATGGACGTACGGCAGCGGTGACCGCCCCGCGCCGGGCGCTGTGAAGGCCTGTAGGAGCGCCTCAGAACAGCGGGAGCTGCCCGGGGAAGTCCGGGACCGCGTAACCGTCCAGAGCGGGCTGTGCGGCGCCCAGCATGGCCTGCCTGCGCGAGCCGGGACAGGAGACGAGGTCGCCGCCGCCGCGCGGGCCCGGCGGATCATGCCGGGCGAACCGGCCTCCGACGACCGCGATGTCACGGCGGCACTCGGGGCAGTTCCTGCGGCGCGATGAGGACGGCATGGCTGACATGGACGACATACCCTCAGCGTACGAAAAGACCCCCTCCGACTTGCGTTTCCGCAAGACCGGAGAGGGTCTCCTTCGTGTGGCGGCGCCAGGATTCGAACCTGGGAAGGCTGAGCCGGCAGATTTACAGTCTGCTCCCTTTGGCCGCTCGGGCACACCGCCTGGGTCGCTGCCTGGAACCGTCCGCTTTGGGGCGGCGCTCCGTGGCAACGACGTAAACGATACCTGATGGACAGGGGTGCTTCGCCACCCGATTGATCGGCCCCCGGCCCGGGGGCGGTGGCTAGGCTTTGCGGATGCGGCCAGGGACCGAAGGCCGTGCACCAGCCGAGTACGCAGACCCCGATACAAGGAGCCACAGGACATGGCCGACTCCAGTTTCGACATCGTCTCGAAGGTCGAGCGGCAGGAGGTCGACAACGCCCTCAACCAGGCCGCCAAGGAGATCTCGCAGCGCTACGACTTCAAGGGCACGGGCGCCTCGATCGCCTGGTCCGGCGAGAAGATCCTGATGGAGGCGAACGGCGAGGAGCGGGTCAAGGCGATCCTCGACATCTTCCAGTCCAAGCTGATCAAGCGCGGCATCTCGCTGAAGTCGCTGGACGCGGGCGAGCCGCAGTTGTCCGGCAAGGAGTACAAGATCTTCGCCTCGATCGAAGAGGGCATCTCCCAGGAGAACGCGAAGAAGGTCGCCAAGATCATCCGCGATGAGGGCCCCAAGGGCGTCAAGGCGCAGGTCCAGGGCGACGAGCTGCGGGTCAGCTCGAAGAGCCGCGACGACCTGCAGGCCGTACAGGCGCTGCTCAAGGGGCAGGACTTCGACTTCGCGGTGCAGTTCGCCAACTACCGGTGATTGCCGGTAGGTACGGCAGTAAGTACTGCTGATCGCCGAGTACTGCTGATCGCTCGTCGTGCGACGCCGAAGGGCGGGCACCCGGTTCGGGTGCCCGCCCTTGCTGCTGGCCGCAGATCGGGGATCGACGCCTCAGGAGCGCGGATGGCTCAGCGGCGCGAGTGGCCGAAGAGGATGCGGTAGGCGACGAGCAGGACGAGTGAACCGCCGATCGCCGCGGCCCAGGTCGCGCCGTCGTAGACGTCGGTGGCTATGGGGCGGTCGAGATAGCGGGCGGAGAGCCAGCCGCCGATGAAGGCTCCTGCGATGCCGATGACGGTCGTGCCGATGAAGCCACCCGGGTCGCGGCCGGGCAACAGGATTTTGGCTACGACACCGGCGATCAGCCCCAGAACGATCCAGCTGATGATGCCCATGCGGTGTACCTGCCCCTCTTCGTGCTGTTGTCCCGAAGGACGTCACGGGAGCGGGGCGCGGTTGCGGTGGTCGGCCTGATGCGGTGTATGACACACGGGCTGCGCCGCCGCGCGGCACGGCCCACAGGGTGCGTCAGCGTGTGGTGAACGGCTGGTCCGTACGCACGATTTCGCGGCCGAGCGGCATCAACGACACCGGGATCAGCTTGAAGTTGGCGATGCCCAGCGGGATGCCGATGATCGTGACGCACAGGAGGACGCCGGTCACGATGTGGCCGAGCGCCAGCCACCAGCCCGCGAGGATCAGCCACAGGACGTTCACGATGCAGGACGGCGCGCCCGCGTCGCGGCGCTCAACTGTCGTGTAGCCGAAGGGCCACAGGGCGTAGACGCCGATGCGGAAGCTCGCGACTCCGAAAGGGATTCCGATAATCGTGACGCACAGGAGTACCCCGGCCAGGAGATAGCCGAGGAACATCCAGAAGCCGCACAGGACGAGCCAAATGATGTTCAGGATTGTCTTCACTGTTGGCGACCTGCCATCTGCTCGAGCCGGGCAATGCGCTCCGCCATCGGCGGATGCGTGGAGAACATCTTGGACATGCCCTGCCCCGGACGGAAAGGGTTCGCAATCATCATGTGACTCGCCGTCTCAAGGCGCGGCTCGGGCGGCAGCGGAAGCTGCTTCGTCCCCGCGTCGAGCTTGCGCAGGGCGCTCGCGAGGGCCAGTGGGTCCCCGGTGAGCTGCGCGCCGGACGCGTCGGCCTCGTACTCCCTGGAGCGGCTGATCGCGAGCTGGATGACGGAAGCGGCGAGCGGGCCGAGGAGCATGATCAGGAGCATGCCGAAGATGCCGGGGCCTTCGTTGTCGTTCGACCTGCCGATCGGGATCAGCCAGGCGAAGTTGACCAGGAACATGATCACCGAGGCGAGCGCGCCGGCGACCGATGAGATCAGGATGTCGCGGTTGTAGACGTGGCTGAGCTCGTGGCCGATGACGCCCCGCAGCTCGCGCTCGTCCAGGAGGCGCAGGATGCCGTCGGTGCAGCACACCGCCGCGTTGCGCGGATTGCGGCCGGTCGCGAACGCGTTCGGCGCCTCGGTGGGCGAGATGTAGAGGCGGGGCATGGGCTGACGGGCCTGCGTCGAGAGCTCGCGGACCATGCGGTAGAGCTGTGGTGCCTCGAATTCGCTCACCGGGCGCGCGCGCATGGCGCGCAGGGCGAGCTTGTCGCTGTTCCAGTACGCGTACGCGTTGGTGCCGAGCGCCACGAAGAGCGCGACGATCAAGCCCGTGCGTCCGAAGAAACTGCCGATGACGAGGATGAGAGCGGACAGTCCCCCGAGGAGTACGGCGGTCTTCAGCCCGTTGTGCCGGCGGTGCACGGTACGCCCTCCTGTGGTGCTTGGGGGAACCCTCTGGCTACTGGTGCTTCCACTCTTCAGTGGACCCTCCCGTACTGGTCAACGCCAGGCGGGGAGCACTAGTTCCCTTGTGCGCGCAGGAGCGGTGCCGCGGTGCTGTGGGCCGCTCGGGTGATGTCCGAGCGGCCTTCGCGGAGACGGGGCCGCGTCAGAAGAGGCCGGTGTCGGAGAACCTCAGGACGAGTTGCGGCGCTCCGGAGAGCGCGATGCCGAGGACCGCGGTGAGGGCGATGGCCGCCGTCAGCGGAGCCGGGACACGGTGCTTGGCCGGCTCGCCCTCGGGGGCGCGGAACAGCAGCGCGGTCCACTGGAGGTAGTAGAAGAGCGCGATCACGACGTTCACGGCCATCACCACGGCGAGCCAGCCGAGGCCCGCGTCGACCGCCGCCGAGAAGACGGTGACCTTCGCGAAGAGGCCGATGATGCCCGGTGGCAGGCCCGCGAGGCAGAGCAGGAAGAAGCCGAGCACCAGGGCCGCGAGGGGGCTTCTCGCGTACAGGCCCCGGTAGTCGCTGACACGGTTCAGGCGCTGCGTACGGCCGACAAGGGCGGCGACGGCGAACGCCCCGAGGTTCACGGCCGCGTACATGAGGGCGTAGGCGACGGTGGAGCCGACGGCTTTCTCTGCCTCGGCGGGGTTGTCGGCGTATCCGGCGGCGGCGATCGGCACCAGGAGGTATCCCGCCTGGCCGACGGAGGACCAGGCGAGCAGGCGGACCGCGCTGTACGCGCGCGTGGCCTGTTGGCGCAGCGCCGCCACGTTGCCCGCGGTCATGGTGAGGGCGGCGAGCACGGCGAGGGCCGGTCCCCACACGTCCGCGTACGAGGGGAAGGCGACGACGGTGACGAGGATCAGGCCGGTGAAGCCGACCGCCTTGCCGACGACGGAGAGGTAGGCAGCCACCGGCAAGGGCGCGCCTACGTAGGTGTCCGGTACCCAGAAGTGGAACGGCACGGCGGCCACCTTGAAGGCGAAGCCGACGAGGGTGAGGGCGACGCCGGTCTGCGCGAGCGTGTCCAGCTGTCCGTCGACGTGCTGGAGCTCCTCGGCGATCTCCGTGAGGTGCATGGTCCCGGTCGCGGCGTACACGAAGCTGACGCCCATCAGCGTCACGGCGGTCGCGGTGACGGAGGAGAGGAAGAACTTCAGGGCCGCTTCGGAGGACCGCTTGTCGCCGTGCCTGAGGCCCACGAGCGCGAAGGCGGGCAGGGAGGCGACTTCGAGGGCGACGATGAGCGTGGCGAGGTCGCGCGAGGCGGGCAGCAGGGCGGCGCCCGCAGCGGAGGAGAGCAGCAGGAACCAGAACTCCCCTTCGGGGAGTTCCTTGTCGGTGCCGTTCGCGTCCTTGAGTGTGCTGATCGAGAGCAGCGCCGCCAGCAAGGCACCGCCGATGACGAGCAGTTGGATGACGAGCGTGAAGCGGTCGGCGGTGTAGCTGCAGGCCTCCGCACCACCGGTCAGGCAGAAGGTCGACCGGTCGTCGTTCAGGATCGGCAGCAGGGAGAGCGCCGCGACGGCGAGTCCCGCCACGGAGATCCAGCCGAGCAGCGCCTTCTTCTTGTCGCCCACGAAGAGATCGGCGACGAGCACGAGGAGACCGACGACCGCAGCGATGGTTGGCGGAGCGATCGCGAGCCAGTCGACGGACTGGACGACGCCGGCGGCGCTTTCGGCGGCCACGGTCACGACTTGCCTCCTGAGAGGAGCTGCTGCACGGCCGGGTCGGTGAGGCCGAGCAGAGCGGCGGGCCAGAGTCCGGCGAGGACGGTGAGGGCGACGAGCGGGGTCCAGGCTGCGAACTCATAGCCCTGGACGTCGGCGAGCCCCGGGAATTCGGTCTTGGCGGCGCCCTGTGCCCCCTGGGGATCCTGGGATCCCTGGGGCGCCTGAGCCATCGGGCCCATGCAGACGCGGCGTACGACGATGAGCATGTACGCGGCAGTGAGCAGAGTGCCGACGGCAGCGATCGCCATGAAGGTGAGGAAGGCCGGGCGGCTGAGCCCTTCGGCGGGCTTGAACGCGCCGAACAGGGCGAGCATCTCGCCCCAGAACCCGGCGAGGCCCGGAAGACCGAGCGAGGCGACGGCGCCGAAGGCGAGGAGGCCGCCGAGGCGGGGCGCCCTGCCGTAGAGCGCGGCGCCCGATTCCTGCGCGAGGGTGTCGAGGTCGCTGGTGCCCGTACGGTCCTTCAGCGCGCCGACGAGGAAGAACAGCAGGCCGGTGATGAGGCCGTGCGCGATGTTGGCGAACAGCGCGCCGTTCACGCCGGTCGGGCTCATCGTCGAGATGCCGAGGAGCACGAAGCCCATGTGGCCCACGGACGAGTACGCGATGAGGCGCTTGAGGTCGCCCTTCGCGCCCTGCTTGGCGAGGGCGAGGCAGGCGAGCGAACCGTAGATGATCCCGACGACCGCGAAGGCCGCCAGGTACGGCGCGAAGGTGTGCATCCCGTCGGGCGTGATCGGCAGCAGGATCCGGACGAAGCCGTACGTGCCCATCTTCAGCAGCACGCCGGCCAGCAGGACCGAGCCGACGGTGGGCGCGGCGGTGTGCGCGTCCGGCAGCCAGCTGTGCAGCGGCCACATCGGCGTCTTGACCGCGAGCCCGAGCCCGATCGCCAGAACGGCGATGACCTGCACGGATGTGCTCAGGCCCCGGCCGTTGTCAGTGGCGAGTGCCACCATGTCAAATGTGCCGGACTTGAGGCCGATGAGGAGGAGACCGAGCAGCATCACGACGGAGCCGAGAAGCGTGTAGAGGATGAACTTCCAGGCGGCTTGCGTGCGTTGGGCGCCGCCCCAGCGTGCGATGAGGAAGTACATCGGGATGAGGACCATCTCGAACGCCAGGAAGAACAGCAGCAGATCGAGGACGGCGAAGGTCGCGAGGGTGCCGGACTCGAGCACGAGGATCAGCGCCACAAATGCCTTGGGGGACGGCCCGGTCGGCATTTTGAAATAGCTGTACATCGCGCAGAGGAAGGTCAGGAGCGCGGTCAGGACCAGGAGGGGGAGCGAGATGCCGTCGATGCCGAGGTGGATGCGCACGTCGAGTGCGGGGATCCAGCTGATATCCGTCGTGGCCTGCATCTTTGACGGCTGGTCATGGTCGAAGCCGAGTGCCAGGACGATCGCCGCGATGAGGATCGCGCCGGTGACGATCACGCCGTGGCGCAGCACGGCCTGGTCGGGTGACTTCCCCTTCAGTCCGGGCGGGGCCGGGAGCAGGGCGGCCACGGCACCGATGAGCGGGCCGACCACGATCAACGCGAGAAGAAGCTGCATCACGGATTCACTGATATCGATCACGGCTGCTCACGCTCCGGCTGTGGCGACGAGGACGGCGGCGACAGCCAGGACGACGGTGCCTGCGAGCAGCGCGCTCAGGTAGGTCTGCACGTTGCCGGTCTGCGCGCGGCGGACGGCCGCGCCGAGCCAGCGGGGTGCGGTGCCCGCGCCGCGTACGTACGTGTCGACGACCTCGCGGTCGAGGAACCGGACGAGGCGCGCGGCGGCCTGGACGGGGCGCACGAACAGCGCGGCGTAGACGGCGTCGAGGTGGAAGCCGACGGCGGCGTGCCGGTGCAGCGGGCCGAGCAGGAGGCGGCCGGGGTCGGCCGGGTCGTGAGCGGCGGCCACGTCTCCGTAGACGGGGGCGTGCGAGGCGATGGCCTCGGCTTCGACCAAACCTCCGTCGGCTCCCGCGTCGGCGGCGACCGCGCCCATCGGGTGGCGGACGGCGAGAGCCGTGGTGTGACGCCACGCCCCGTACGTAACGAGCCCGCCGACGAGGGCTAGTCCCGTGCCGAGGACGGAGGTGGTGAGGGTCGGAGTGAGCGAGTGCCCGTCGAACCAGTCCGGCAGGACTCCGACGGTCAGGCCGAAGGCGAGCGAGGGGACGGCGAGCACCCAGAGCACGGCGGTCATGGCGATGGGCTGGCGGGTTGGGGTCTCCCCTGCTCGAACGGAGTTGAGAGCTTGGGGAAGGTCCGGGGCTTCGGGGCCCTTGCCGTTGAAGGCGAGCAGCCACAGACGCGTCGCGTAGGCGGCGGTGAGGAGGGCGGTAAGCAGACCGGCGACCAGGACGATCCAGCCCGCCGCGGTGGGGGCGGTCCCGGAGTGACCGGTGGCCGCGTGCTCGGCGGCACCCAGGACGGCTTCCTTGGAGAAGAAGCCGCTGAAGGGCGGGATCGCGGCGAGCGCCAGGAGCGCCACGGTCATCGTCCAGAAGGCGTCGGGGACCCGGTCGCGCAGGCCCTTCATGCGGGACATCGCGGCGAGGGAGTTGGTGCCGGCGGCGTGGATGATCACTCCGGCGCCAAGGAAGAGGAGCGCCTTGAAGGCGCCGTGCGAGAGGAGATGGAAGACGGCGGCACCGCGGTCGCCGACGGCGAGGGCGCCGGTCAGATAGCCGAGCTGGCCGATCGTCGAGTACGCGAGGACGCGCTTGATGTCGTCCTGGGCGAGCGCGGCGAGGGCCGAGCCGGCCATCGTGACGGCGGCCATGACGGCGAGGACGACCAGCGCCGCCGACGAGGCGGCGAAGACCGGGAGGAGCCGGGCGACGAAGTAGACACCGGCGGCGACCATCGTCGCGGCGTGGATGAGCGCGGAGACGGGCGTGGGGCCCGCCATCGCGTCGGGCAGCCAGGTGTGCAGCGGGAACTGCGCGGACTTGCCCGCCACACCGGCGAGGAGCAGCAGGGCGATCAGCGTCGGGTGGTCGAGGCCGCCGCCCGCGACTGTCCCGAGGATCGTCGTGATGCGGAACGACCCGGCGTCGACGGCGAGCGCGAACAGGCCGATCAGGAAGGGGACGTCGCCGAGCTTGGTGACCAGGAAGGCCTTGAGGGAGGCGGCGCGCGCTTCGGGCGTCTCCCAGTAGTGGCCGACGAGGAAGTACGAGCAGATGCCCATGATCTCCCAGCCGACCAGGAGCACCATCAGGTCGCCGGAGTAGACGACGAGCAGCATCGCGGAGGTGAAGAGGGAGACGAGAGCGGCGTACGAGGGGTAGCGCGGGTCGTCGCGCAGGTAACCCGTCGAGTAGATCTGCACGCAGGAGGCGACGACGCCGACCAGGACGGCGACGAGGGCGGCGAAGCCGTCGATGTGCAGGGCGAGTTCGATGGGGACCGAGCCGGTCGGGGTGAGCTCGGTGGCGGAGTCGATGTCGGCGCCGCCGCCGTGGCGGGCGGCGACCATGACGGCGATGAACAGCGCCGCCAGGGTGGGCAGCACAGCGAGGGGGCGTACGAGACCCGGGACGGAGCGGCCGAGCAGCAGACCGGCGACGGCACCGAGGAACGGCAGGAGGGGGACGAGTACGGCGAGGGTGGTCGTGGTCACGCGGTGGCCTCAGCCTTCTGCGACTTCTGCGACTGCTGTGCCGAGGCGGGGTCATCGGCGTCGTCATCGTCGGGGCCCTCGGCGGTGTCGCGGAGGTCGTCGACGGCGGAGGAGCCGCGGTTGCGGTAGACCGCCAGGACGATCGCGAGGCCGATGCCGATCTCCGCGGCGGCGATGGCGATGGTGAAGAGGGTCAGGGCCTGGCCGGAGTGGAGGGCGTCGCGGAGCCAGACGTCGAAGGCGACCAGGTTGAGGTTGACGGCGTTGAGCATGAGCTCGACGGACATCAGGACCAGGATCGCGTTGCGGCGGGCGAGCACTCCGTACAGGCCCACGCAGAAGAGGAGGGCGGCGAGGACAGCGGGATAGGCGAGGTGCATCAGCGCTGCTCCTTGTCGAGGGGGGAGTCGCTGGGGGCACCGCTTGTGGGGGTATGGCCGGGGGTGTCGCCGGGGGTGTCGTTCAGGCGAGTCATGCGGGCGTTCCTGCGGGAGAGGACGATCGCGCCGACCAGGGCGGCCAGGAGCAGGACCGAGAGCGCCTCGAAGGGCAGCACCCAGTGCTGGAAGAGGAACTTCCCGGTCACCGCGGTGGAGCCCTGGGCTTCGTCGGCGGCGCGGTCGAGGTCGATCCAGGTCGTCCGGAAGGCGTCGACGACGACCCAGACCAGGGCGGCCGCCGCGAGGACGGCCACCGCGAGCGCGACGGGGCGGTTGCCCGAATCGGCGTCCGGGGAGCGGCCGATGGGGGCCCGCGTCAGCATCAGACCGAA
The DNA here is from genome assembly GCF_055577715.1 of Streptomyces sp. NPDC033177. NCBI lineage: Bacteria > Bacillati > Actinomycetota > Actinomycetes > Kitasatosporales > Streptomycetaceae > Streptomyces > Streptomyces sp. NPDC033177. The sequence goes on from NZ_JBVIPS010000005.1 coordinate 448,424, forward strand.
GAGAAGGAGGACGACGACGGAACCGACGTAGATCAGTACCTGCACCCAGGCGATGAACTCGGCGGTGAGCAGGAGGTACTCGACGGCCAGGCCGCCGAGCGTCGCCACGAGCCACAGGGCGGCGTGCACCAGCTGCTTGGTGGTGACGGTGACGATCGCCGAGCCGAGGGTGACGAGGCCGACGAGCAGGAAGGCGATCTCCACTCCCGTCGGGGAGAGGAAGCCTTGCGGGGCGGCGGCTGCGAGGGGTGCGGTGGCTGCGAGGTTCACGGTCACGCGGATCCCTCCGGTCCGGCGGCTTCAGCGTCCTGTCCGGCGGCTTCGGCTTCCTGCGCCGCGGCTTCGGCTTCCTGCGCCGCGGCCAGCTTTTCCGCCGCCTTGCGGGCGGTGACGATCTCCTTGGGTTCCTCGGCCGCGGGGTCCAGGGCGGGCGGGGCCGGGACCGTCCACATCCAGTCGCGGAGCTTGTCGCGCTCGTGGGTGAGTTCGTGGATGTCGGTCTCGGCGTACTCGAACTCCGGGGACCAGAACAGTGCGTCGAAGGGGCAGACCTCGATGCAGATGCCGCAGTACATGCAGAGGGAGAAGTCGATGGCGAAGCGGTCGAGGACGTTGCGGCTGCGCTCGCGGCCGCCCTCGACGGCCGGCGGGACCGTCTCCTTGTGGGAGTCGATGTAGATGCACCAGTCCGGGCACTCGCGGGCGCAGAGCATGCAGACCGTGCAGTTCTCCTCGAAGAGCCCGATGACACCCCGGGTGCGGGGCGGGAGTTCGGGCTGGTGCTCCGGGTACTGCTCGGTGACGGTCTTCTTCGTCATCGTGCGGAGGGTGACGGCGAGGCCCTTGGCGAGGCCGCTGCCGGGAATCCGGGGCCGGGTGGGCGGGAGAGACGCAGCCATTTAGTTGATCGCCACCTTCACGATTCCGGTGAGCGCGATCTGCGCGAGGGCGAGCGGGACGAGGAGGGTCCAGGAGAGCTTCTGGAGCTGGTCCTCGCGGAGACGGGGGTAACTGACGCGGAGCCAGATCACGACGAAGGCGAGCAGTCCGGTCTTCAGGAGGGTCCAGACCCAGCCGAGTCCGTCGGCACCCCATGGGCCGTGCCAGCCGCCGAGGAAGAGGACGGTGGTGAGGCCGCAGAGGACGACGATTCCGGCGTACTCGGCGAGGAGGAAGAGGGCGAAGCGCAGGCCCGTGTACTCGGTGTAGGCACCGAAGATGATCTCCGAGTCGGCGACCGGCATGTCGAAGGGCGGGCGCTGGAGTTCGGCGAGGCCCGCGATGAAGAAGACGAGGGCGCCGACGATCTGCCAGGGCAGCCACCACCACTCGAAGGCGTTGAGGATGCCGGGCAGCGAGACCGTCCCGGCGGCCATCGCGACCGAGGCCGCGGCGAGCAGCATCGGGAGTTCGTACGCCAGGAGCTGGGCGGCGGTGCGCAGGCCGCCGAGGAGGGAGAACTTGTTGGCGCTCGCCCAGCCCGCCATGAGCGAGCCGAGTACGCCGACGCCCATGACCGCGAGCACGAAGAAGATGCCCGCGTCGACGAGTTGGCCGACGGCGCCTTCGCTCGGGCCGATCGGGATGGCGACCAGGACGAGGAGGTACGGCAGCAGGGCGATGGCGGGGGCGAGCTGGAAGATGCGGCGGTCGGCCGCGGCCGGTACGACGTCTTCCTTCTGCGCGAACTTGACGCCGTCCGCGACGAGCTGGGCCCAGCCGTGGAAGCCGCCCGCGTGCATGGGGCCGAGGCGGCCCTGCATGTGGGCCATCACCTTGTGCTCGGTCTGGCCGACGACCAGGGGCAGGACGAGGAATACGGCGAAGACGATGAGAAGACGCAGGGCGACGTCGAGCGCGTCGGTCACTCCGAGCCTCCTGGGCGGTCGGCTTCATCGTCGGGCTTGGCGGGGGCGGGCTTGGTGGGGGCGGGCTCGGCGGGGGCGGGCTCGGCTGGCTCCGGCTTGACCGGCTCCGGCCTGGCCGACTCCGGCCTGGCCGACTCGGGCTTGACCGACTCCGACTCCGGCTCGGCCGACTCCGGCTCCGGCCTGGCCAGCTCGGACTCGGCCGGCTCCGACTCCGGCCTGGCCGGCTCCGGCTTGACCGACTCCGACTCCGGCTTGACCGACTCCGGCTTGACCGACTCCGGCTTGACCGACTCCGGCTTGACCGACTCCGGCTTGACCGACTCCGGCCTGGCCGGCTCGGGCTCGGCCGGCTCCGGCCTGGCCGACTTGGGCTTGACCGACTCCGACTCCGACTCCGGCTCGGTCGGCTCCGGCTTGACCGGCTCCGACTCCGGCCTGGCCGACTCCGGCCTGGCCGACTCCGGCCTGGCCGACTCCGGCTTGACCGGCTCCAGCTCCGGCTCCGGCTCGGTCGGCTCCGGCCTGGCCGGCTCGGGCTTGACCGGCTCCGGCTTGGCAGTTACGGCGCCAGGGTCAGTACTGGTACCAGTGCCGGTCTCAGCTTCCGTAACCGGTGCCGCCTCACCGCTCGTCTCACCGCTCGCGCCCTCACTCGCCTCGAACGCCGGGCGGGCCTGGTGCCACGGAGCGTCGGAAGCAGCCGCGGGTGACGCGGGCTCAGGCTTCGCCTCGGGCGCCGGAGCGGCTTCGGGCTTCGCCTCCGGCGTCGGAACGGCCGCAGCCTCCGTTGCCGGGACGGCCGCCCCCTCCGGTCGCTGCGACGCAGAGCCCTGGCTCACACTCCGCGAACGGCGCGGTGCCGGTGCCGGAGTCTCCGGCTGTGTGCCCGCCGCCTGGCTGGCCGAGCCCTCCCCCGCCGTGCGGGCCCGGCGTACGGGACGGTCGCCCGCCGCGCGGGCCGCGCCGCGGGCCGGGCGGGCCGGGGCCGCCGGGAGTTGGCCCTTCAGGGGGCCCCACTCGTTCGGGTCGGGTACGCCGGGAGGCAGCATCTGGCGGCGCTTGGGCCCGCCGTGCTCCGACTCCCCCGGCTCCTTCGCGCCGGGCCACGCCTTCGCGACGCGCGCCGCCAGGACGAAGTCCTTGCGCAGGGGGTGGCCTTCGAAGGTGTCGGGGAGGAGCAGCGGGACCAGATGCGGGTGGCCCTCGAAAGCTACGCCGAACATCTCGTGCGTCTCGCGCTCGTGCCACGCCGCGCCCGCGTAGACGTCGACCGCGGTCGGCAGGGCCGGGGCCTCGTGCGGAACGGTCGTACGGATGAGGAGGCGACGTACGGGAGAGAGGGCGACGACGTGGGCCGAGACGAGGAAGCCGGTGCCGGGTTCGTCGACGGCGCTCAGCCAGTCGAAGTAGGTGCAGGTCAGCGTCGTGCGCGCGGTTTCGAGCGCCGCGATCCACGAGCTCGGCGGGACGTCGACCGTCAAGAGGTCGTACGACTCGTCCGCCGTGGCGTCCGCGCCGAAGAGCTCCTCGACGGGGCTCGGCAGCCAGCCCGTCATGCCTTCCCCTCCCCTGAACCGGAGGCCGGCGCCGGCGGCTTCACGAGCCCGCTCTGCAAGGCCGCCGCCGAAGGCCGGTTGCCGTCGCCGGCCCCGCCCTTCCCGCGCCCGTACCGCTCCCCCAGCGACTCCGCCGCGATCTTCTCCTGGAGCTTGAGGATGCCCTGGAGCAGCGCCTCGGGCCGGGGCGGGCAGCCGGGTACGTACACATCGACCGGGATGATCTGGTCGACGCCCTTGGTCACCGCGTACGAATCCCAGTACGGGCCGCCGCAGTTCGAGCAGGCGCCGAAGGAGATGACGTACTTGGGCTCGGGCATCTGCTCGTACAGGCGCTTCACGGCCGGGGCCATCTTGTCCGTCACCGTGCCCGACACCACCATCAGGTCCGCCTGACGCGGGCCCGGCGCGAACGGGATCACGCCAAGACGGATGAAGTCGTGCCGGGCCATGGAGGCGGCGATGAACTCGATGGCGCAGCAGGCGAGGCCGAAGTTGAAGACCCACAACGAGTACCGGCGGCCCCAGTTGAGGACCACCTTCATCGGCTCGGGGGCCAGCCGCGAGAGCACGCCGAGCTTCTGCGGCTCGGGCGTGGACAGCACGGTCGGCTCGGGCAGGAGCACGGGCTCCGGGGTCACGTCCGTGCGAGGACGCTCCGGGGTCACGTCCATGTGAGGACGCCCTTCTTGTATGCGTACAGCAGGCCCACGGTCAGGAAGCCGAGGAAGACGAACATCTCCACCAGCGTCGTCGCACCGTAGCCGGGCGCGGCGAAGACCGTCGCCCATGGAAAGAGGAAGATCGAGTCGACGGCGAAGATGACGTAGAGGAACGCGTAGACGTAGTAGCGGACCTGGGTGTGCGCCCAGCCCTCGCCGACGGGGTCGACCCCGCACTCGTACGTCAGGAGCTTCTCGGGTGTCGGCACCACGGGCCGGAGCAGGCGCCCCGCGCCGAAGGCGACGGCGACGAACAGCACGCCGACGACGGCGAGCAGTCCGACGACGGAGTACGACTGGTAGTAGCTCGCCGCGACGTTCGTCACGTGCACGTCAGCCCCTCACTCCCTGACCGCCTCTGACACCCAGCACTGTTCGACGATCTGTACGCACGGGAGTCTAGGGCCTGCTAAAGGTGAGGTAAGCAGAGCGTCATGCATCGGGTGGGGTTATCCCCCGAGTGTTCCTGGCGGCCTTCCTCATGGCATCGCGGCGGCGCGCCGTGCACTCTGACCCGTATGACCGCACGCGCCATGTCCTCAGCCACGTCAGCCACGTCCTCGCCGCCCCCCGCCCGCTTCGCGGCGTACGACGCGCAGACCTGGAAGGAGATCGCCCACCTTCTCGCCAACCTGCCGATCGGCGTGGCCGGTTTCGTCTACGTGGTCGTGACGCTCGCCGCCGGCGGCGGTCTCGCCGTGACCGTCGTCGGCCTGCCGCTGCTCGCGGGCGCGCTGCTCGGCGCCCGGCTGATCGGCAGGGCGGAACGTGCGCGGGCGCGCAAACTGCTCGGGCTGCGGATCGACGAGCCGAGCCCGATGCCCAAACAGCGGGGGCACGGCTTCTTCAGCTGGCTGTGGTCGAGCCTGAAGGATCCGGTCGGCTGGCGCACGATGCTGTACTCCTTCATGCGGCTGCCCTGGGGCGTGGTGACCTTCGCCGTCACCCTGACCGGGCTCTTCGTGCTCTGGCCGGTGCTCCCCTACATCGTGCGCGGTCTGACGAACGCCGACCGCGCGATGGCGCGCGGGCTGCTGTCGCCGTCCGACGAACTGGAGCGGCGCATCGTGGAGTTGGAGTCGGACCGCGGTGTCGTCGTCGACACCGCCGCGGCCGACCTGCGCCGCATCGAACGCGACCTGCACGACGGGGCGCAGGCCCGCCTGGTGGCGCTCGCCATGGGGCTCGGCCTGGCCAAGGAGAAGCTCCTGGAGGGCCAGGCGGACGACACCGTGGCGGCGATGGTCGACGAGGCGCACGGCGAGGTGAAGCTCGCCCTCCAGGAGCTGCGCGACCTGGCCCGCGGCATCCACCCGGCGGTCCTGACCGACCGCGGCCTGGACGCGGCGCTGTCCTCGGTGGCCTCGCGGTGCACGGTCCCGGTGAAGGTGACCGCCGATCTGCCGGCGCGCCCGGCCGCCGCGATCGAGGGCATCGCGTACTTCACGGTCTCCGAGCTCCTGCAGAACGTCAGCAAGCACAGCGGGGCCCGTACGGCGTCCGTGGACGTGTGGCGTGCCGACCAGCGGCTGCTCATCCAGGTGTCGGACGACGGCAGGGGCGGTGCGCAGCTGGACGGGGGCTCGGGCATGGCGGGGCTCGCGGACCGGCTCGGCGCGGTCGACGGCCTGTTCGTGATCGAGTCGCCGGAGGGCGGGCCCACGACGATCACGGCGGAACTGCCGTGGCGGGACCGGGATCAGGACCGGGACCAGGACCGGGATCAGACGGCCCGGCCGGCCCTGGGGCAGGGGAGGTAGGGAAAACCCCCGGTCGAAGACACCTACGCACCACATGGTCCGGATCTGCCGCGGCCAGCACGCTTGAGATACGACGCCGAACCAGCGCGTGACCCAAGAGGCAGCGCACGACCGAGCAGAAACGGACGACACCGATGGCCACGGAGTACGGACAGGAGTACGGGCGCATGGACCGTTCGGAGTTCCGGGGATCCGATCTCGACGACCGGCGGCGCCGTCTCCCTGCCGGGCTGCGGGCGCCGATCGAGGCGCGCGCCTGGAAGGAGTTCGGCTATGTGCTGCTGAGCCTGCCGATCAGCATCGTCACGTTCACGTTCGCGGTCACGATGCTGTCGGTCGGGGCCGGCTTGCTGGTCACGTTCATCGGCATCCCGGTGCTCGCCGCCGGGCTCGCCGCCTGCCGTGGCTTCGGCTCGCTCGAACGAGTGCGGGCGCGGGCACTCCTGGACGTCGAGGTGGCCAATCCTGAGCCGCTGCGGCCCAAGAACGGCGGTGGGCCCATGGCATGGGTGGGCGCCGCCCTCAAGAGCGGTGTCTCCTGGCGGCACGTCCTCTACTCCATCCTCCACATGCCCTGGGCGGTCTTCTCCTTCACCGTGTCGGTGGCCTTCTGGACGTACGGCTGGGCGATGCTCACGTACCCGCTGTGGCAGTGGCTCTTCCCGATCTACGGTGGCCAGGGCGGCATCCAGCTCTACCGCGACAACGGTCACCAGATCTACCTGGACAACCCCTTCGAGATCGGCGTCACCGCCCTCACCGGCCTGCTGATCACGCTCGCCACGCCCTGGATCGTCCGGGCCCTGACCACCGTCGACCGCGTCATGGTGGCCGGCCTGCTCGGCCCGTCGAGCCTGGCCACGCGCGTAGTCGAGCTGGAGTCGGACCGCGGTGTCGTCGTCGACACGGCCGCCGCCGACCTGCGCCGCATCGAGCGCGACCTGCACGACGGGGCGCAGGCCCGCCTGGTGGCGCTCGCCATGGACCTGGGCCTGGCCAAGGAGAAGCTGACCGAGGACCCGGAGGCCGCGGCGCGCATGGTGGGCGAGGCACACGGCGAGGTGAAGGTGGCCCTCCAGGAGCTGCGCGACCTGGCCCGCGGCATCCACCCGGCGGTCCTGACCGACCGCGGCCTGGACGCGGCGCTGTCCTCGCTCGCCGCCCGGTGCACGGTTCCGGTCCAGGTCGAGGTGGATCTGCCCGCGCGTCCCGCCGCCGCGATCGAGGGCATCGCGTACTTCACGGTCTCCGAGCTCCTGCAGAACATCAGCAAGCACGCGCGGGCGTCCCACGGCTCGGTCGACGTGTGGCGGGTCGAGGACCGGCTGATGCTGCAGGTCTCCGACGACGGGGCCGGGGGCGCCGATGTGACCACCGGCTCCGGGCTCGCCGGGCTCGCCGAGCGGCTCGACGCGGTCGACGGGATCCTGGTCGTGGACTCGCCGGTGGGCGGGCCCACGACGGTGACGGCCGAGTTGCCCTGGCGGGCGTAGCCGCGAAACCTCCTTCCGCACTCACCCACCCGGTTCGCCCCGCAGCGCGGGGAGGCCGGGTGGGTGCTGCCGCGCCGCCCCGAGCGAGCAGGGCAGCGGTTGCCGAACGGGGGGCAGCGGGCCGCGCAGCAGGGGCAAGCGGTTGCCTGCGAACGCCGTTACGCCCTTCGCAGGCGTTCGTACGCGCGATACTGAGGTGCCGGGGGACAACCAGAACCACATGTGCCGGGGGGCCGTGAACGTGGAGGACAAAGTGCGGGTCGTCATCGCCGAGGATTCGGTGCTGCTCAGGGAGGGCCTGACCCGGTTGCTGACCGACCGCGGGCACGACGTCGTCGCGGGGGTCGGCGACGCGGACGCGCTGATCAAGACGATCAACGACCTCTCCGCCGCGGGCGCGCTGCCCGACGTGGTCGTCGCCGACGTGCGGATGCCGCCGACGCACACCGACGAGGGGGTGCGGGCCGCGGTGCACCTGCGTCACCAGTTCCCGGGGCTCGGGGTGCTCGTCCTCTCCCAGTACGTCGAGGAGCAGTACGCCACCGAACTGCTCGCCGGGTCCAGCCGTGGCGTCGGCTATCTGCTCAAGGACCGTGTCGCCGAGGTGCGCGAGTTCGTGGACGCCGTGGTGCGTGTCGCGGAGGGCGGTACGGCGCTCGACCCGGAGGTCGTGGCGCAGCTGCTCGGCCGCAGCCGCAAGCAGGACGTCCTCGCGGGGCTTACTCCTCGCGAACGCGAGGTACTCGGTCTGATGGCCGAGGGCCGGACGAACTCGGCGGTGGCACGGCAGTTGGTGGTGAGTGACGGCGCGGTCGAGAAGCACGTCAGCAACATTTTCCTGAAGCTGGGGCTTTCCCAGAGCGACGGGGATCACCGGCGTGTGCTTGCGGTTCTCACCTACCTCAACTCCTAGCAATCTGACACCCTGTCAGTTATTCGACAACAACGGCAACCGCGCGAGCGCGGAGACACGAGCACGGAGAACAGTCCTAGAACCAAAGGATGAGTGGGGGCGTCTTCCATGTCGGGCCGGAGGGCGAGGCAGAACATGACGAAACGGGGCATTGCAACGCCTCAAAAGTGCGTCCGTCATGCGATCAACCCCAGGAAGGCGACCCTTACAGACGTAGGGTGGGCCTTGGGAAGGCCGGTCGCCCAGCCTTTCCCGCTCAGCCGCCCGAGGGAGGTCCAGTTCAGTGACCAGCCAGGTCAGTAGCCCAGCCGAGCAGGCCGATGGGGCAGTCGTCGGAGAGCAGCGCAAGCATGCTGGTGAGAAGGATGTACGCCGTCTGGACCGGGTGATCATCCGTTTCGCGGGTGACTCGGGTGACGGCATGCAGCTCACCGGTGACCGGTTCACTTCGGAGACGGCGTCCTTCGGGAACGACCTGTCGACACTGCCGAACTTTCCCGCCGAGATCCGTGCTCCTGCCGGGACACTGCCGGGTGTCTCCTCCTTTCAGCTCCATTTCGCCGACCACGACATCCTCACGCCGGGCGACGCGCCGAACGTCCTGGTCGCGATGAACCCGGCCGCGCTGAAGGCGAACATCGCCGATGTGCCGCGGGGCGCGGAGATCATCGTCAACACGGACGAGTTCTCCAAACGGGCGATGCAGAAGGTCGGCTACGAGGTCTCGCCGCTGGAGGACGGTTCGCTGGACGGCTACAGCGTCCACCCGGTGCCGTTGACGACGCTGACGGTCGAGGCGCTCAAGGAGTTCGACCTCTCGCGCAAGGACGCGGGCCGCAGCAAGAACATGTTCGCGCTCGGGCTGTTGTCGTGGATGTATCACCGGCCGACGGAGGGCACGGAGAAGTTCCTGCGGACGAAGTTCGCCAAGAAGCCGGACATCGCCGAGGCCAACATCACCGCTTTCCATGCGGGTTGGAACTTCGGTGAGACGACCGAGGACTTCGCGGTCTCCTACGAGGTCGCGCCCGCCGCCCAAGCCTTCCCGACCGGCACCTACCGCAACATCTCGGGGAACCTGGCCCTGTCGTACGGGCTGATCGCCGCGGGCCGGCAGGCGGATCTGCCGCTGTATCTGGGCTCGTACCCGATCACCCCGGCCTCGGACATCCTGCACGAGCTGAGCAAGCACAAGAACTTCGGTGTGCGCACCTTCCAGGCCGAGGATGAGATCGCGGGGATCGGGGCGGCGCTGGGTGCGGCGTTCGGCGGCTCGCTCGCGGTGACGACGACCTCGGGGCCCGGTGTGGCGCTGAAGTCGGAGACGATCGGTCTCGCGGTCTCGCTGGAGCTGCCGTTGCTGATCGTGGACATCCAGCGCGGTGGCCCTTCGACCGGGCTGCCGACCAAGACCGAGCAGGCGGATCTGCTGCAGGCGATGTTCGGGCGCAATGGTGAGGCGCCGGTGCCGATCGTGGCGCCCAGGACGCCGGCGGACTGCTTCGACGCGGCCATCGAGGCGGCGCGGATCGCGGTCAGCTACCGCACCCCGGTGTTCCTGCTCTCCGACGGCTATCTGGCCAACGGCTCCGAGCCGTGGCGCATCCCGGATACCGATGAACTCCCTGACCTACGGGTGCAGTTCGCCTCGGGGCCCAATCACACCGAGGACGACGGCAGCGAGGTCTTCTGGCCCTACAAGCGCGACCCGCAGTCCCTGGCCCGCCCGTGGGCGATCCCGGGCACGCCCGGTCTCGAACACCGCATCGGCGGCATCGAGAAGCAGGACGGCACCGGCAACATCTCCTACGACCCGGCCAATCACGACTTCATGGTCCGCACCCGCCAGGCCAAGATCGACGGCATCCAGGTCCCCGACCTCGAAGTCGACGACCCGACCGGCGACGCCACGCTGCTCGTCCTGGGCTGGGGTTCGACCTACGGCCCCATCACCGCGGCGGTACGCCGGCTGCGCGCGGTCGGCCAGAGCGTGGCGCAGGCCCATCTGCGCCACCTCAACCCCTTCCCCCGGAATCTGGGCGAGGTCCTGAAGCGTTACGACAAGGTGGTGATCCCCGAGATGAACCTCGGGCAGCTCGCCACGCTCCTCCGCGCCAAGTACCTCGTGGACGCGGTCTCGTACAACCAGGTCAATGGAATGCCGTTCAAGGCCGAGCAGCTCGCCACGGCTCTCAAGGAGGCCATCGATGGCTGACACGAAGACCGAAGGCACCGGAAGCACGATCGAAGCGCTTTCGCTGGTGCCCAAGGCCGAGGCCAAGCAATCCATGAAGGACTTCAAGTCCGATCAGGAGGTGCGTTGGTGCCCCGGCTGCGGTGACTACGCGGTCCTGGCCGCCGTGCAGGGCTTCATGCCCGAACTCGGCCTGGCCAAGGAGAACATCGTCTTCGTCTCGGGCATCGGCTGCTCGTCCCGCTTCCCGTACTACATGAACACCTACGGGATGCACTCCATCCACGGCCGCGCCCCGGCCATCGCCACCGGACTGGCCTCCTCCAGGCGGGACTTGAGCGTGTGGGTGGTCACCGGTGACGGCGACGCGCTGTCCATCGGCGGCAACCACCTCATCCACGCCCTGCGCCGCAACGTGAATCTGAAGATCCTGCTCTTCAACAACCGGATCTACGGCCTCACCAAGGGCCAGTACTCCCCGACCTCCGAGGTCGGCAAGATCACCAAGTCGACGCCGATGGGCTCCCTGGACGCCCCCTTCAACCCGGTGTCCCTCGCGATCGGCGCGGAGGCGAGCTTCGTGGCGCGGACCGTGGACTCCGACCGCAAGCACCTCACCTCCGTGCTGCGCGAGGCCGCCGAACACCCCGGCACCGCACTGGTGGAGATCTACCAGAACTGCAACATCTTCAACGACGGCGCCTTCGAGGTGCTGAAGGACAAGCAGCAGGCCGAGGAAGCGGTGATCCGGCTCGAACACGGGCAGCCCATCCGCTTCGGGGCCCCGCTGGAGAGCGGCCTCGGTTCCAAGGGCGTCGTACGCGACCCGGCGACCGGCGATCTCAAAGTTGTCCCGGTCACCTCTGAGACCGAGTCTCAGACCCTGGTCCACGACGCGCACTCGACGTCGCCGACGCTGGCCTTCGCGCTCTCCCGCCTCGCCGACCCCGACACCCTGCACCACACCCCGATCGGCGTCTTCCGCAACGTCGAGCGCCCGGTCTACGACACCCTCATGTCCGACCAACTGGACAGCGCCATCGAGCAGAACGGCAAGGGCGACCTGGCCGCGCTGCTGGCGGGCGGCGACACGTGGACCGTCGTCGGCTAGTCCGGCACGATCACCCCGAGGCCCGGTCCTGATCCTTCAGGACCGGGCCTCGTCGTATGCCTCGCGCGCTTCCTGTACGTCCGCCAGGCGCTTCTCGGTCCACTCGGCGAGCGCCCGGACCTGTGTGCCGACCTCGCGCCCGAGGTCGGTGAGCGAGTAGTCGACGCGCGGCGGGATGACCGGTTTGGCGTCGCGGTGCACGAGGCCGTCGCGCTCCAGGGTCTGCAGGGTCTGCGCGAGCATCTTCTCGCTGACCCGGCCGAGCGCCCGGCGCAGCTCGCTGAAGCGGTACGAGCGCTCGTCCAGGGCGATCAGGACGAGCACTCCCCAGCGGCTCGTGACGTGCTCCAGGACGAGGCGCTGCGGGCACATGCCCTCGTCGCCGAGATTCCAGCTGCTTACTGCCATGCCAGTACCTTACTTCAAAGTGGGTACTTTCCAATAGTTAGCGCCCAACGTAGGCTCATCGTCGAACCACCCCAAAGGACATCAGAGGGAGATATCAGACATGAGCATCGTCGTCACCGGAGCCACCGGACACCTCGGCCGTCTCGTCATCGACGGGCTGCTCGGCGCGCAGGTGCCCGCCGGGCAGATAGCCGCCGTCGTCCGCGACAAGGAGAAGGCCGCCGATATCGCCGCGCGCGGTGTCGAGCTGCGGATCGCGGACTACAGCGCGCCCGAGACCCTCGCCGGCGTCTTCGCCGCGGGCGACAGGGTTCTGCTGATCTCCGGAAGCGAGGTCGGGCGGCGGGTGCCGCAGCACGCGGCGGTGATCGACGCGGCCCGTGCGGCGGGCGTCGCGCTCCTCGCGTACACCGGTGTGCTCGGCGGCCCCGACGCCGACATCGAACTCGCGGCCGAGCACAAGGAGACCGAGCGGCTGATCCTGGAATCCGGGCTTCCGCACACGTTCCTGCGCAACGGCTGGTACCACGAGAACTACACGGCCAACCTCGCTCCCGTCCTGGAGCACGGCGCCGTCGTCGCCTCCGCGGGCGAGGGCAGGGTCGCCTCCGCCTCGCGGGCCGACTACGCGGCTGCCGCCGTCGCCGTACTGACCGGCGAGGGCCACGAGGGCAAGACGTACGAGCTGAGCGGCGATGTCGCGTGGAGCCTGGCCGAGTACGCCGCCGAGGTCGCCCGGCAGAGCGGCAAGGACATCTCGTACACGAACGTCCCCGCCGAGCAGAACCTCGCGATCCTGACCGGCGCGGGCCTTCCCGAGCAGTTCGCCGCGATCCTCGTCGACGTGGACTCGGCGATCGAGCGGGGGCTGCTCGCGGGTACGAGCGGGGACCTGGCCCGCCTCATCGGGCGTCCCACGACGCCTGTCGCGGACGCGATCTCGGCGGCCCTCAAGGGCTGACTCCGGGGCGTGAGACGAGTCATGACCGTTTTCGTGAGACGGGCATGACACGGGGGTGTTCGGGCCGCTACCTTCTGAGGGCAGCGTGGGGCTGCCTTGCACCAAGGAGGGGCCGTGGACGCCGCCGCAGCCGAACAGTCGAAGAGCGAGCAGCGCATAGGGCTGCTGAACGGCGTCGCGGCCTATGGGATGTGGGGCCTCGTCCCCCTCTTCTGGCCCCTGCTCAAGCCGTCCGGCGCGGGCGAGATCCTCGCGCACCGGATGGCGTGGTCGCTCGTCGTGGTCGGCATCGCCCTGCTGCTCGTGCGGCGCTGGGCGTGGGCGGGCGAGCTCATCCGGCAGCCTCGCAAGCTGGGCCTCGTGACGATCGCCGCGGCGGTCATCACGATCAACTGGGGCGTCTACATCTGGGCCGTGAACTCCGGCCACGTCGTCGAGGCCTCCCTCGGCTACTTCATCAACCCCCTGGTCACCATCGCGATGGGCGTCCTGCTCCTCGGCGAACGGCTGCGCCCCGTGCAGTGGACGGCCGTCGCCGTCGGCCTCGCGGCGGTCCTCGTGCTCGCGTTCGGATACGGGCAGCCGCCGTGGATCTCGCTCTGCCTCGCCTTCTCCTTCGCCACGTACGGCCTGGCGAAGAAGAAGGTCGGGCTCAGCGGCCTGGAGTCGCTGACCGCCGAGACCGCGATCCAGTTCCTGCCCGCGGTCGGGTTCCTGGTGTGGCTCGGGGCGCGGGGTGACGCCACGTTCGGCGCGGAGGGTTTCGGGCACGCGGCACTCCTTGCGGCGACCGGTCTGGTCACCGCCATTCCCCTGGTCTGCTTCGGGGCCGCGGCGATTCGGGTGCCGCTGGCCACGCTGGGAATGCTGCAGTACCTCGCGCCCGTCTTCCAGTTCCTGCTCGGCATCCTGTACTTCCATGAGGCGATGCCTCCGGAGCGGTGGGCCGGGTTCGGCCTTGTGTGGCTGGCGTTGTCCCTGCTGACCTGGGACGCGGTTCGCTCCGCGCGGCGTAATGCGGTGCGTCTTGCCGCTGCGCGGCGGGAATCCGCCGGGGTCCCCGTCGCGGGGCGGGAGACTGAGCCGATGACTCCTGCTGCTCCCGCCACTCCCGCTGCCGGGCGGGAAGGGTCCGCGGTCTGAGCCTTGCCCTGCGGGGTGCGGGCTGCGCGGTGCTTTTTGCGGGCTGCCTTCTGCGGGTGCGTTGTGGCTGGTCGCGCAGTTCCCCGCGCCCCTGACGGGGCGCCCTCGTCGGTGCTCTTCTGCGGGTGCGTTGTAGCTGAGCGCGCCGTTCCTCGCGCCCCTGACGGGGCGCCCTCGTCGGTGCCTTCTGCGGGTGCGTTGTAGCTGAGCGCGCCGTTCCTCGCGCCCCTGACGGGGACGCCTCATCGGCTGTCTTCTGCGGGTGCGTTGTAGCTGAGCGCGCCGTTCCTCGCGCCCCTGACGGGGACGCCTCATCGGCTGTCTTCTGCGGGTGCGTCGTGGCTTGGCGCGTCGTTCCTCGCGGCCCTAGCGGGGCGGCCTCGTTGTCCTTGCGTACGTCGTGAAGTCGCGAGGGGCTCGGCCGAGGATGGTTTGTACGTCCGGTGTGGGCTTTGCGTTGTGGCCCTCGGGGAGCCAGGCGAGGACGTCCGCGAGGGGGCGGGCGATCTCCTCGGGGACTCCCTGGCCGGCCAGCTCCGTCACGTACGCGTCCGCCGTGATGTGTTCGAAGCGCATCGGCCGGCCCCACGCCTCCGCCAGCTCGGCGACCGCCTCGGCGAAGCTCAGTGCCCGGGGGCCCGACAGTTCGTACGTACGTCCTGTGTGCCCGTCCTCGGTGAGCAGCGCCGCCACCACCTCCGCGATGTCCTCCACGTCGATGAACGGCTCCGGCACATCTCCCACCGGCAGCGCGAGGCGGCCTTCGAGCAGCGGTGCGGCGAAGAGGTCTTCGTCGAAGTTCTGGGAGAAGTTGTTCGGGCGGATCACCGTCCAGTCCACGCCCGCCGCACGCACCACGCGCTCGGCCTCCGCCATGGACGGCTCGAAGGAGTCACCGAACACCTCGACGCCCCGCCCGGACAGGACCACGAAGCGGCGTACGCCGGCCGCGGCGGCCTGGTCCACGAAGTCGGCGATCGGTTCCGGCTCCGGCGGGCCGACCAAGTAGAGGGCGGACACGCCCTCGAGGACCGGGGCCCAGGTGGCACGGTCGTTCCAGTCGAAGCGGGTCTCGCCGGAGCGGGACGCCGCGCGTACGTTCCTGCCCTGGTCCCGCAGCCGGGCCACCACGCGGCGGCCCGTCTTGCCGGTGGCGCCGAGGACGAGGATGAGGGCGTCGGATGCCTGCGTGTTCTTCGCGTTGTCTGTCATGGGTACAGCCAACTCCCCTGTGTGCGCCCATCACATGGGCGCTCGTCTCGCTCCCATGGGAGTACGTCCACGTGCGCGGGGCGCCGTCTACGGTGGGGGCATGGACGCTCTGGGGGATCTGCTGCGAGGGGTACGTGCCGACGGTGCGCTGTTCGACCGGGCCGTACTGACCGGGCCTTGGGAGAGGCGGCACAGCGAGGGGGCCGCCCTGACGCTGGTCACGGTGGTGCACGGGGCGGCTCGGATCTCCGCCGCGTCGGGTGAACCGCGCCTTCTGGGCGAAGGGGGTGCCGCCGTGGTCTGTACGACGGCGCCGTTCACGCTGGCCTCCGCGGAAGCCGCCGGCGCCGGGACCGAGCTCATCACCGGGGCCTACCAACTGGACGGAGCGGTGGGGCGCCGCCTCGTCAGCATGCTGCCGCCGCTCCTCGTGGTCCCGTCGGGCGAGGAGTGCATGCCGATCCTGGAGCTGATCGCCGCGGAGGTGGCCGCCGACCGGCCGGGGCGCCAGTACGTGATGGACCGGATGCTCGACTGGATGCTGGCCTGCACCCTGCGCGAGTGGTTCGACCTGCCGGACGCCTGCCCGCCCGCCTGGTACCGCGCGCTGGGCGACGAGGTGGTCGGCCCCGCCCTGCACGCCATGCACGACGAGCCCGCGCGGCCCTGGACGGTGGCGTCGCTCGCCGCGCGCGGCCAGGTGTCGCGGGCGGCGTTCGCCCGGCACTTCGCCGAGCTTGTCGGCAGGCCCCCGATGGCGTACCTCACCGAGTGGCGGATGACGCTCGCCTCCGAGCTGCTCGCCGAGCCGGGCGCGACGGTGGCCTCCGTGGCCGGGCAGGTCGGTTACGCGGACGGCTTCGGCTTCAGCGACGCCTTCAAGCGGATCCGGGGCATCGCCCCCAGCACCTACCGCGCCTCCCTGACCCCCGCCCGAACGGACCCCCGCTCCCTCATGGCCACAGGCTGACCTACGGCACCGCGCCTTCGAGTGGGACGGGGCCTACCGCGGCAGTGGGCGAAATACTTCGGCCCCACCTCCTCCGAATCGGGCGCCATCGTCGCTACCTTCACCCATAAGGGATCAGAACTGATCGAAAGCGACATCGCCTGACCGAGTCTGGCGGGAGGTCGAGACCCTCGTGCCCGAGAGCGCGCCCCGGACCGTTGCCCAGACCGCGCCGAAGCCGGGGGCGGCGCCCTCGACCGGCCGCCTCCCCGGCAGCCTCTTCGACCGCCGTCTCCCCCGCAGCTTCTCCGGCCGCGACGACCTCCCCCTCCTCGCCGCCTGCGTCGCCTTCGCCGCCCTCTCCCTCGCTCTCGTCCCGCTCACCCTCTCCCTCGGCTGGGACGAGATCGTCTACGCGAGCCGCTTCCCGCCGTACGAACCCGCCACCCCCTTCAGCGCTCCCCGCACCCGCGGCGTCCCCCTGCTCCTCTCCCCCGTCGCGGCCTGGAGCGACTCGACCCTCCTGCTCAGGGTCTGGCTGACGCTGCTCTCGACCGCCGCCCTCTACCTGGGCTTCAGACCCTGGCTGCGCGTCATCGCCGGGCGTCCCGCCGTGGCCGGCGTGGCTGCCGGGCTCTACGGAAGCCTCTGGTTCGCGCTGTTCTACGCGAACGCCGCGATGCCGAACCACTACACCGCCATGGGGGTCACGGCCGCGGTCGGACTGTTCCTCGGGGCCCGCCCCGGGCGTCTCGCCCACGCGGGGATCGCGGCGGGGCTCGCCCTGGCCGCCCTGATGCGCCCGAACGACGGTGCCGCCGTCGCCGTCCCGCTGCTCGCCGCCGCCCTGCTCGTGCCCGCCTGGCGGACCAGGGGGCGCGCCTTCGCCGTGGTCGGCGGTGTCCTGGCCGGTCTGCTGCCGTGGGCCATCGAGGCGTACGTGCGTTTCGGCGGCGTACGCGAACGACTCTCGGCGGCAAGCGACGTGCAGGGCGGGCTGCGTCCCCTGGCTGCCGTCGAGGCCCAGTTCACCGCCCTGGACGGCCCTCTGCTCTGCCGACCGTGCACCGCCGACCAACTCAGGATCGTGGCCGCGGAGTGGTGGCTCCTCCTGCCGGTGCTCGTGGCCGCCGGGTTGTGGGCCACGAGGAGGGCGGGGGCGGGGGCGGGGATGAGGACCGGGGTGGAGAGGACCGAGGCGGAGAAGGCCGGGGCGGAGAAGGCCGGGGCGGAGAAGGCCGGGGCCGAGAAGGCCGGGGCCGAGAAGGCCGGGGCCGAGAAGGCCAGGGCGGGGAGGACCGGGACGGAGAAGGCCGAGGCGGAGAGAGCCGGGACGGAGAGGACCAAGGCGGAGAAGGCCGAGACGGAGAAGCCCGGGACGGAAAAGGCCGAGGCCGAGAAGGCCAAGGCGGGGAGAACCGGGGCCGAGAGAGCCGAGACGGAGAAGGCCGAGACGGAGAAGGCCGAGGCGGAGAAGCCCGGGACGGAAAAGGCCGAGGCCGAGAAGGCCAGGGCGGGGAGAACCGGGGCCGAGAGAGCCGGGGCGGAGAAGGCCGAGGCGGAGAGGGCCGAGGCGGAGAAGGCGAGCGCGCGTGACACCTCGTACGGCACCGCGACGAGAACCCTCGCCACCCCGAAGGCAGTCCGCCCCGCGCTCCGGCTGGCCGTGGTCGTCGCCGTGTGTGTCGCTCTGCCCTATCTCCTCCTCGTCCCCTACGGCGCCCCCCGCTTCCTCCTCCCCGCCCACGCCCTCCTCGCCGTCCCCGCGGCCTTCGGACTCCTCGCCCTCTTCGGCCGGGCACAGCGCGTCGTCACCGTCGTCCTCGCCGCCGCCCTCGTCGCCCACTTGGGGGTCCAGCTCCCGCTCGCCTTCGGCAACGCCCGTATCCAGGCCGGCGCCCGCGGCGACTGGGTGCGCGTCACCGGGGTCCTGTACGAGCACGGGGTCCGCGCTCCGTGCGTACTGAAGGGCAGCACCTCGGTGATCCCCATCGCGTACGTCTCCGGGTGCTCGGCCGCCCGGACCGGCGACCGGCGGCCGCCCGCCGCCCTGGTCCTGCGCAAGAAGCAGCCCCCGCGCTGGGCCCGCGACTGGCGGCGGTATCCCGTGCCGGACACCTACGCTCCCGGCTGGACGGTGCTCGTGCCGCCGCCGACGACGACCGCCTTGCGGAACACGGCGACCGATATGCGCTCTTGACGCACGGTCAAGCTCACCCCCACCATCAGGCACGCCAATTCCATGAATGACAAACGGAATTGGCGCCCCCACGCACCACCAAGCAATCTCGCGCAAGCCCAAGCAACGAACCAACAGAACACGGAGCCCCCCACATGAAGCTCTCCGTTCCCGGACGCGCCGCGGCAGCCGCCGCCATAGCCGTCACCGGAATCCTCACCACCAACGCGGCGTCCTCCGCGGCCTCCGCCCCCACAGCGGCCGCCCCCGACATCTCCGTGGCCAACGTCCAGGCCCATCTCTCGCAGCTGCAGGACATCGCCTCGTCCAACGGCGGCCACCGCGCCCACGGCAGCGCGGGCTACAAGGCCTCGATCGACTACGTGAAGGGCAAGCTGGACGAGGCCGGATTCACCACCTCGCTCCAGGAGTTCACCTCCAACGGCAAGACCGGCTACAACCTGGTCGCGGACTGGCCCGGCGGCGACGCCGACCAGGTCGTCATGGCGGGCTCGCACCTCGACAGCGTCAATTCGGGCCCCGGCATCAACGACAACGGCTCCGGTTCGGCCGCGATCCTGGAGACCGCGCTCACCGTGGCGCGCGAGCAGTACAAGCCGGCCAAGCACCTGCGGTTCGCCTGGTGGGGAGCCGAGGAACTGGGGCTCGTCGGCTCCTCGCACTACGTCGACAAGCTGCCCGCGGGCGAGCGCTCGAAGATCAAGGGCTATCTGAACTTCGACATGATCGGCTCCCCGAACCCGGGCTACTTCGTCTACGACGACGACCCCACCATCGAGAAGACCTTCAAGGACTACTACGGCGGCCTCGACCTCGCCACGGAGCCCGACAAGGAGGGCGACGGCCGCTCGGACCACGCACCGTTCAAGGACGCGGGCGTGCCGGTCGGCGGACTGTTCAGCGGCGCCGACTACAAGAAGACCGCCGAGCAGGCCCAGAACTGGGGCGGCACGGCCGGTGAGCCGTTCGACAAGTGCTACCACTCCGCCTGCGACACGAAGTCGAACATCGACGGGACCGCCCTCGACCGCAACAGCGACGCGGTGGCGTACGCGGTGTGGGGGCTTTCCGCCTGACCTCCCGGCCCTGGCTCAGGGCCGGCCGGCCCCACGGGCCGAGTAACCCCTGGACGCAATTACCTGCGCATGCATATAGTGCATGCGCAGGTAATTGCACGGTCCTCGTGACCGTGCGCCACCACGCCACACACCCAGGGGGCCCACCATGACCCGTAAGTTCCTCTTCGTCCTCGGCAGCGCCCGCCCCGAGGGCAACACGGAGACGCTGGCCCGCAAGGCCGCTGAGCAGCTCCCGGCCGACGTGGAGCAGCGCTGGCTGAACCTCGCCGACCACCCGCTGCCCGACTTCGAGGACCTGCGCCACGACAGCACACGGCCGCGTGCCCGCCCCCGGCCCTCCGGCGACAACGAGGCACTGCTCCTGGACGCCACCCTCGACGCCACGGACATCGTCATCGTGTCGCCCCTGTACTGGTACTCCCTCTCGGCCACCACCAAGCGCTACCTCGACTACTGGGACGCGTGGCTCGAGGTCCCGGAGGTCGACTTCAAGGCCACCATGAAGGGCCGCACCCTGTGGGGCGTGACGGCGCTCGCCCACAGCGAGGAGGAGGTCGCGGAGCCGCTGATCAGCACGCTGAACCACGTGGCCGCCTTCTTCCCGCTGCACTTCGGCGGCGTCCTGCTCGGCAACGGATCGCGGCCGGGCAACGTGCTCGACGACACCGAGGCCCTCGCTCGCGCCAAGACGTTCTTCGCGCAGGAGCCGCCGCTCGCCCGCTACCCGTACGAGAGCTGACGATGCGCAGGGCGGCCGGCCCTACGCCGTGATGTCCTTCGCCCCGAACCTCGCCCACGCCGCCGAGCCGAACAGGGCCGCGTACAGGCCCTGGAGGCCGAGGTTCTTGACCAGCTCGTCCCAGTAGACGGGCTCGCGCATCAGGTCCGCGAAGGACAGCCAGTAGTGCGAGAAGAAGTACGGCTGGATGGCGTGCAGCTGGGGGATCTGGTCGAGGATCTGGATGGTGATCAGCAGGCCGACCGTCGTCGCCATCGCCGCGATGCCGCTGCTGGTCAGCGTCGACACGAAGAGACCGAGCGCCGCCACCCCGATCAGTGACGCGGCGACCACGAGGGCGATGAGCAGGGCTCGCAGCAGCCCTTCGCCGAAGCCGATCCGGGTGCCGGAGATCGTGGTGACCTCGCCGACCGGGAAGAGCAGCGCCCCGACGGCGAGCGCGGAGACAGCCACGACGAGGGTCGCGACCAGGCAGAACGTCATCGCTGTCGCGTATTTGGCGAGCAGCAGGCGCGTACGTCCCGCGGGGGCGACGAGCAGATAGCGCAGCGTCCCCGCGCTGGACTCGCCCGCGATGGAGTCGCCCGCGACGACGCCGACCGCCATGGGCAGGAAGAAGGGGAGGGTCGCGGCGAGCGCGGTGAACACCAGGAACAGGCCGTTGTTGGTCACCTGTGCGATGAACGCCGGCCCCCCCGCTTCGCCGCCGCCCCCGCCGAGCGTCGAGCCGTCGCTGGTCTCGATCTTGACGGCGACACCCACGAGGACCGGCACGGCGGCGAGTACGCCGAGCAGCGCGAGGGTCCGCCAGCGGCGGAAGGTGATGCCGAGCTCGCTGCGGAAGATCCCGAAGGTCCAGATGCGCCGCACCTTCGCTGGGTCCATCACCCCTCGTACGTCGTCCCGTACGTCGTCGATCTCAGCCCGCGACATCGAAGCCCTCCCCCGTCAGCGCCACGAACGCGTCCTCCAGCGAGGCCCGTTCGACGCCGAAGCCCCGCACTCGGACGCCCGCACCGACCAGGGCGGCGTTCAGCTCGGCGAGGTCCGTGCCGCTCTCCGTGCCCGGCGGTTCGCCCGTCACGCGGTCCTCCGTCACGACGAGATCCGTCACGCCGAGTTCCTTCAGGACGCGCACCGCGTCACCCGTGTCCGGCGTCGTGACGACCAGGCGCCCTCGCGCGCCCGCGGCGAGCTCGGCGACCGGGCCCTGGGTGATCAGACGGCCCTGCGCCATCACCGCGGCATGCGTACAGACCTGCTCGATCTCGTCCAGGAGGTGCGAGGAGAGGAACACGGTCGTACCCTCCGACGCCAATTCCCTTATCAGCGCCCGGATTTCGCGCATGCCCTGCGGATCGAGTCCGTTGGTCGGCTCGTCGAGCACGAGGAGCCTGCGCGGCTGGAGCAGCGCCGCGGCGAGCCCGAGGCGCTGCTTCATCCCGAGCGAGTACGCCTTCGCCTTCTTGCCCGCGGCAGCCGTCAGCCCCACCCGGCCCAGGGCGGAATCGGCGCGGGCACGGCGGGTGCGCGGATCGGCGGTCGGGTCGGCGGCGTCGTACCGCAGGAGGTTGTCGCGGCCGGAGAGGAAGCCGTAGAGCGCGGGGCCTTCGATGAGCGCGCCCACGTGCGGGAGCACGGTGCGTGTCTCGCGCGGCATCGGGCGGCCAAGGACCCTGGCCCGGCCGGAAGTCGGCTCGATCAGGCCCATCAACATCCGGATGGTGGTCGTCTTGCCCGAGCCGTTCGGCCCGAGGAACCCGAAGACGCTGCCCGCGGGGACGGTGAGGCTCAGCTGGTCCACGGCCAGCTGCTTGCCGTAGCGCTTGGTCAGCCCGGAGGTCTCGATGACGGTCTCCGCCGCACCGCCGCTACTGCTGCTGCCCGGCACCTTGCCTCCCCCGCTCGAAGTCGTGACGGCGGGTCCGAGGTACCTGTCCGGCACCTCGGACCCGCCGCTCAATCGCCTTGCCGCAGCACGCTACTTCGCCGCGTTCGCCGCCTTCACCAGCGCGTCCTTGGTGACCGCGCCCGCGTAGACCTTGCCGTCCTCGGTGATGAGGGCGTTGATCAGGCGCGTCTTGAAGACCGTGCCCGAGCCGAAGTCGCCCGACACCTTGTCGCCGAGCGAGTCGAGGAAGTTCTGCGCGTCCGGCGGGACGTCACCGGAGGCACCCGTCGGGAGGCCCTGGCCGCCCGGCAGTTCGAGCTCGGCGATGGAGTTCCAGCCCTTGCCGATGACGTTCAGGCCGTTCAGGTCCTCCATGCCCTTGTCGTCCTTGAACTCCTTGCCGCCGTCCTTGAAGCCGTGCTTCTCGGCCGCGGTGTCGTCGCCCTCCGTGACCTTCGCGCCCTTGGGCGGCGTGAAGTCGAAGGTCGAAGCGGCCGGCTTGCCGAAGTCGACCTTGGTGAAGCCCGCGTCGACAACCGCGCTGCCACCGCCGGACGGGGTGAGCGTGAACTTCAGCGGCGTGCCGGTCTCGGAGTCCACGGCGACCGTGATCTGGCCGATCGTCGAGCCGGACTGCTTGGGCTTGATGACCAGGCGGTAGGCGTCGCGGCCGGCCACCTGCGCGGTGCCGTCCACCTTCACCGACGTCGTGTCGTCGACGGCCTTCAGCGCTTCCTCGGCCAGCTCCTTGGGCGTGGAGGGGACATCCTTGGGGAGGTCCTTCACACCGGAGTCCTTGTCGGACCCCTTGCCGGAGTCCCCGCCCTTGCCCGCCGACTTGGAGTGGTACGCCTCGTTCGACTTGCTGTCGTACGCCCACACGTCGTCGCCGTTGTGGATCAGGCTGTACTCGGCGGCGTCGTCCAGGATCGACAGCTTCTGCTTGTCGGGGCCGTCGGCGGCGACGCGCAGCGTGTGCGTGCCGGTCGCCAGCTCCATCAGCTTCGCCTGCGGGTCCGCTGCCGAGCCCTCGCCGTCCTTGCCGTCGTCGCCGCCCGAGCCACCGCCCGGGGCGAAGCCACCGGCCATGTCGCCGCCGAGGGACGGGAGGCCGAGGTCGGTGCTGATCTTCACGGTGCCCGAGAGCTGCTCCGTGTCCGACGCGGCGATCTTCTCGATGAGTTCCTGGGCGGTGACGTCGGGCAGCTTGGGGTCGCCCGACGTGGCGAGCGCCGGGACGAGCCCGATGGTCGCCGCCGCCACCCCCGCCACCGCGACGGGGACCACGTAACGCGCCGCCTTGCGACGGCCCGCGCGCAGCTCCCCGCTCTCGCTGGTGTTCTGCTCCGGTTCGTACGGTGCCATTGTGTGCCCTACCTCCGTGGTCGGCGGCGGCCTTCCCAGTACGTGCGTGCGTCCACTCCTCGCCGCCATTCTCACCCGAATAGGTCAGGAGTGGTTGTTCTTGCTGGACCTTGCTTGTCTCCATACGACCAAATCGGCCAGCGAGAAGCGTCAGACCCCGGGAGCAACTCCACGTACTGCTGTGGGATGACAAGAAGAGGCGACGCCTCCCCCGACCAGTAGGGGAAGCGCCGCCCGAGCACTCAGGGTTCGGTGCTGCGCGAGCACTCAGGGTTCAGCGCTGCACGAACACGGGCGGCTCAGCCCGCCCGGTGCACCACCAGATCGCAGAGCTCGACGAGGGACGTCTTCGCGTCGCAGTCCCGCAGCGGCGCGAGGGTGTCCCGCGCCTCCTCCGCGAACCGCACCGTGTCCTTGCGCGCCTGCTCCAGGGCCGGGTGGACCCGCAGCCGGGTCAGCGCCTCGGCGTGCCGCGCGTCGTCGGTCAGGTCCGAGTCCAGGAGCTCCGACAGGGCGATGTCCTCGGGGAGCCCGAGCTTCTCCACCCGCTCGCGCAGGCGCAGGACCGGAAGCGTGGGGATGCCTTCGCGCAGGTCGGTGCCGGGCGTCTTGCCGGACTCGTGCGAGTCGGATGCGATGTCCAGTACGTCGTCGGCGAGCTGGAAGGCGACGCCGAGCCGCTCCCCGTACTGGGTCAGGACGTCCACGACGGTCTCGTCGGCACCGGACATCATGGCGCCGAAACGGCATGCCACGGCGACGAGCGAGCCGGTCTTGCCGCCGAGCACGTCGAGGTAGTGGTCGACCGGGTCGCGGCCCTCGGTGGGCCCCGCCGTCTCCAGGATCTGGCCCGTGACCAGGCGTTCGAACGCCTCCGCCTGGATGCGGACTGCGTCCGGGCCGAGGTCGGCCAGGATGTACGAGGCGCGGGCGAAGAGGAAGTCACCCGTGAGGACGGCGACGGAGTTGCCCCAGCGCTGGTTGGCGCTCTCGACGCCGCGGCGCACGTCCGCCTCGTCCATCACGTCGTCGTGGTAGAGCGTCGCGAGGTGCGTGAGCTCGACGACGACGGCGGAGGGCACGACACCCGGCGCGTACGGATCGCCGAACTGGGAGGCGAGCATCACGAGGAGCGGCCTGAACCGCTTGCCGCCCGCGCGCACCAGATGCTGCGCGGCCTCCGTGATGAAGGGGACCCCGCTTTTGGTGGCGTCGAGCAGACCTTCCTCGACGGCCGCCAATCCGGCCTGGACATCGGCTTCGAGAGCCTGGTCCCGCACGCTGAGGCCGAAGGGCCCGACGACGGTCACGAGGGGTTCTCCTGTCTGCTGACGATCACAAGTCGGTCACTCGGTCGATCATCACTCGGTCGGTCTTTGCGTGATGATCGCTTCGATGACACGGTTTGTCGATGTGTCGCTGCCATCACACAAGTCAGCGTATCCGGTCGCCTTTCGATCACAGTGGGCACCCGCCTGTGCAATGCCGCCCAGGCGGCGTGCGGTGACCGCCGGTATGTTCTTGATCAGCTGATACGCCCCAGAACTACCCGGAGCAGAACCTTTGTCCCGCACTGAGCCCGACATCGAACCGCCCGCGGAGCCGCCGACGGAGCCGCCGCCCGGCGACGACCACGCCTTCTTCGGGCAGCCGCGCGGACTTCTCACCCTCTCGGGTCTCGAGGTCTGGGAGCGTTTCTCGTTCCTCGGCATGCAGGCCATCCTCGTCCTGTATTTCGCGGACTCCGTCGCGAACGACGGAATGGGCATGGATCCCGGGACCGCCGCCTCGGTGTCTGCGGCGTACGGAACGCTCGTCTACCTCGTCTCGGTGGCCGGCGGCTGGCTCGCCGACCGCATCCTCGGCTCGTACCGCGCGGTCCTGTGGGGCGGCATCCTCATCGCCTGCGGCCACTACTCGATGGCCGTGCCGACGGCGACGATGACCTGGGTCGGGCTCGGCCTGATCAGCGCGGGCACCGGCCTGCTCAAGCCGAACGTCGCCTCGATGGTCGGCAAGCTCTACCGCACCGACGACGACCGCCGTGACGCGGGTTTCGCGCTGTACTACATGGGCATCAACATCGGCGCCTTCGCGGGCCCCCTGATCACCGGCTGGCTCGGCGACCACAAGGGCTGGCACTGGGGCTTCTCGGCGGCCGCGATCGGCATGACGTTCGGCCTGATCCAGTACGTGCTCGGGCGCCGTCACCTCGCCGGACGCAAGGCGTCGGCCGAATTCGCGCTGCCCAAGGACGCGATGCGCCGCGCGGTCGTCCTGATCGTCGTGGGCGTCGTCGTGTTCGCCGCCGTCGCGGCGCTGCTCGCCGCCCTCGGCTGGCTGACGATGGACCGCTTCGTCGACCTGCTCACCGTCATCTCGGTGATCGCGCCCATCGTCTACTTCGTGGTCATGTTCCGCAGCCCACGGGTGACGTCCGAGGAGCGCGGCCGCCTCAGGCCGTACGTGGTGCTCTTCCTCGCCTCGGTCGTCTTCAACTTCATCCTCTTCCAGGCGTATTCGACGATGATCCTGCTCGCGTCGACGAACGCCGAGACCGCGATCTTCGGTTTCACCTTCCCCGCGAGCTGGTACGCCTCCGCGCTCGGTGCCTTCGAGGTCGCGCTCGCCCCCGTCGTCGCCACGGTCTGGGCCCGGATGGGTCACCGCCAGCCGCACGCCTCCAACAAGATCGCGTTCGGCGTGATCCTGGGCGGCCTGTCGTTCCTGCTGATGGTGCTCCCCACCTCCGGGCACGGCGACGACACGTACAAGATGGCGGTCTGGTGGATCGTCGGCTCGTACCTGCTGCTCGGCCTCGGCGACATCCTCGTGGAGACCTCGGGCATGTCGGCCACGACGAAACTCGCGCCCCAGGCCTTCGCCAGTCAGACCATGGCCCTCTGGTTCCTCTCGCTGGCCCTCGCCAACGGCATCCAGGCGCAGGTCGTGAAGTTGTACGGAGAGGTCTCCAACCCGGCGTACTTCGGCGTGAACGGCGCGATCGCGGTGGCCGCCGGTGTGGCCGTCATCCTGCTCGCCCCATGGCTGCGCCGCACCATGCACCCCGTCCACTGAGGACGCATAGGACACATAGGCCACAGAGGACACTGAGGTACCCCCCATGCAGACCATGCAGATTCGCACTTCCTTCCCGTACGAGACCACCCGCGAGGACGTCCAAGTACCCCTCCCGGACGGGACCAAGCTGTACGCGCGCATCTGGCGCCCGGTGACGGACGAACCCGTCCCCGCGCTCCTGGAGTACCTCCCCTACCGGCTGAGCGACTGGACGGCGCCTCGCGACTTCCAGCGCCACCCCTGGTACGCGGGCCACGGCTACGCCTCCGTGCGCGTGGACGTGCGGGGACACGGCAACTCGGAGGGCATGCCGACCGACGAGTACTCCCCGGTCGAGCTGGCCGACGGGGTCGAGGTCGTCAACTGGCTCGCCGAGCAGCCCTGGTGCTCCGGCAAGGTCGGCATGTTCGGCATCTCCTGGGGCGGCTTCAACTCCCTCCAGATCGCGGCACTCGCGCCCGAGCCGCTCAAGGCGGTCGTCACGGTCTGCTCCGCGGACGACCGCTATGACAACGACGTGCACTACATGGGTGGTTCCGTCCTGGCGGTGGACATGCACGCCTGGGCGGCGACGATGCTCGCCTTCGTCTCCCGGCCCCCGGACCCGCTGTTCGTCGGCGACCGCTGGCGGGAGATGTGGCTGAGCCGCCTCGAAGCCGTGGACCCCTTCATCCACACCTGGCTCGACCACCAGACCCGGGACGCCTACTGGCAGCACGGCAGCGTCTGCGAGGACTACTCCGCGATCGGCGCCGCCGTGCTCGCGGTGGGCGGCTTCCACGACCCCTACCGGGACACGGTCCTTCGCCTGGTCGAGCATCTGCCAGGTGACGTACGGGGGTTGATCGGCCCGTGGTCACACCAGTACCCCGACCGGGGCCTTCCGCCGGGCCCGGCGATCGGCTTCCTCCAGGAGACCCTGCGCTGGTGGGACCACCACCTCAAGGGCATCGACACGGGCATCATGGCGGAGCCGAAGCTGCGCTCCTGGATCAGCGAATCCCACCCACCGGCGACGGTGTACGCCGAGCTGCCGGGCGGCTGGGTGGGCGACCCCTCCTGGCCATCGCCGAACGTCACCCCGACCCCGTACGCCCTCCAGGGCGCCCCTCTCGTCGTCGACTCCCCCCAGCACACGGGCCTGGACGCGGGCCGCTACTTCCCCTTCGGCAATGACGCCGACCTGCCGCCGGACCAGCGGGACGAGGACGCGAAGTCGGCGTGCTTCGAGTTCGAGGTCCCCTCAGCCGTACGCATCCTGGGCCGCCCCAAGGTGACGCTGCGCCTGACGATGGACACCCCGTCCGGCCAGGCGATCGCGCGGGTGTGTGACGTGGCCCCGGACGGTTCGTCGACGCTCGTGACGCGGGGTGTCCTGAACCTCTCCTCGCGCAACGGCCGGGACAGGGTTGACCCGTGGCCGGCGGGCGGGACGGAGGACGTCACCTTCGAGCTGAACGCGATCGGCCACACGTTCCCGCCGGGCCACAAGATCAGGCTCGCGGTGTCGTCCACGTACTGGCCGTGGATCTGGCCGCAGGCGGACTCGGCGGGCTTCGTCCTCGACCCGGCGGGCAGTGCGCTGGAACTCCCCGTGCGCGTCGGCGACTTGGACCCCTCCATCACCTTCGCCGCTCCGGAGCAGTCGGAGCCCCTCGGGGTGGTGTACCCGGCGACACTCGACGAGCCGCGCCCCGAGCGCCTGGTCGTACGCGATGTGGCGAAGGGTGAGTGGCGCCTGGAGGTGGACCCGCGCTACGGCGGTACGCGCGTCTACCCGGACGGCCTCGAATTCACCGAGGACGCGGTGGAGGCATACACGATCAACGAGTCCGACCCGCTCTCCGCGCGCACCCGCTCCGACTGGTTCATCCGGCTGCACCGCCCCGAGCTGGCGTGGGACGTGTCGATCAGCTCCCGCTCGGAGATCACGTGCGACGCGGCGGACTTCATCACGTCGAACGAGGTGGTGTGCAAGGAGGGGGACGAGGTCGTCTTCCACCGGACATGGGAGAAGCGAATTCCAAGGACGGCGGGCTAGAACCTCACTCCCGGGCGGCGAGCAACCGCTCGATCACGACGGCCACCCCGTCGTCCTCGTTGGACGAAGTCACCTCGTCGGCGGCCGACTTGAGGTCGGGGTGGGCGTTGGCCATGGCGACGCCGCGGGCGGCCCAGACGAACATCGGCACGTCGTTGGGCATGTCCCCGAAGGCGATGGTGTCCTCGGCGGCCATCCCGAGCCGCTCGGCGGCCAGGGCGAGCCCGGTCGCCTTGGTCACCCCGCGGGGCTGCAGTTCGACCGTGCCGGGGCCTGACATGGTGACGGTGGCGAGGGGCCCCACGGCATCACGGGCGACGGCGGCCAACTCGTCGTCGGTCAGCTCGGGATGGCGCAGGAGCACCTTGCTGATGGGCTCGGCCCAGAGCGCGTCACGCTTGTGGACGCGCACGGCGGGCAAAGTGGGATGCGGCATCAGATACCCCGGCTCGATGAGGGTGAGCCCGTCCACGCCGTCCTGATCGACGGCGGCGTAGACCTGCCCGACTTCCGCCTCGATCTTCCCGAGCGCGGCCTCGGCCAGCTCGCGGTCGAGCGTCACGGACCAGATCATGCGGTCGGCCCCGGCGTCGTACAACTGCGCCCCCTGACCGCAGACGGCGAGGCCGCCACCGCCCAGATCGTCGAGGAGCGGCTTCACCCGGGGCGCAGGCCGCCCGGTCACCACCAGGTGGTGCGCCCCCGCCTCGGCGATCGCCGACAGCGCGGCCAACGACCGGTCGGAGACGGTGTCGTCGCCGCGCAGCAGCGTTCCGTCCAGGTCAGTGGCGATGAGTGAATATGCGAGGGGTGCAGCCATGATCCAGAGAATACGGATCCCGGGCGCCGCCGATAGCAACGTCACAAGAGCTGTGACGCGCGGAGTGCGCTGGTCGCACAACCGGCGCTCGCGGGTCGCTCACAGGATTCACCGGGACGGGTCCCCACGAACCGTCCCTACGGTATGACTTGGCCCGGAAATCGCGCCTGAGCGATG
Source organism: Streptomyces sp. NPDC033177 (assembly GCF_055577715.1). Classification (NCBI taxonomy): domain Bacteria; kingdom Bacillati; phylum Actinomycetota; class Actinomycetes; order Kitasatosporales; family Streptomycetaceae; genus Streptomyces; species Streptomyces sp. NPDC033177. The sequence goes on from NZ_JBVIPS010000005.1 coordinate 478,110, forward strand.
GCATGGCTTCCCTGAGCCGGACCCCTCAGCCGTGAGTCGCCGCCACATGCCCCACCAACCGCGGCGACGCGAATTCCGTGCCGCACACGAAGCGCATCACCGGGCCGTACGACGCCGCCGCCGGGAGTCCGGTGAAGTACAGGCCCGGGACCGAGGAGACATAGCCCGCGCCCAGCTTCGGGGTGCCTCGGCTCGTGGCGAGGCGGGCGCGGAGGGCGGGGTCCAGGAAGTCCATCGCGGCGATGTCGACGCGGTAGCCCGTCGCCGCTATGACGTGATCGGCCGGGAGCTCCCTGATGCGGCCGCCCAGGGTCTCCACCCGCAGGACGGGGCTGCCGTCCCGGACGTCCGCCGCCATGACGCGGCGGACCTCGCGCTTCTCGACCTTGCCCTCGAAGCGCTCGCGCAGCCACCACGCGCCCAGCGGTCCGAGTATGCGGCGGACCAGGTAATGCCGGGCCTGCGGGGGCAGATAGCGGTAGGGGTGGGGGTAGTAGCTGATCGCGTACAGCGACCAGGCGCGGCCGAACGGCGACTCGGGGCGCAGCTTCGGCTGCTCCCACGGAGGCGCCCCGAAGGCCACCGACCCCCTGCCGCGCGCCACCACCTTCACGCTCGCGCCCGCTTCGGCGGCGAGCGCGGCCGTTTCCAGGGCCGACTGCCCCGCGCCGACCACGATCAGCTCGCGTCCGGCGAACCGCGACAGGTCGCTGTGTTGCGAACTGTGCGAGACGGGGCCGGTGGGGGCCGGCCCGTCCGGCACGGCGGCGGCGAGCGCCGGCGGCAGTTGCGCGAGCCCCGAGAGGCCGCTCGCGACCACGACCGCGCGGGCCGTGAACTGCTCGCCGGAGTCCAGCTTCAGGTCGAACCCCGCCGTGCCCTTGCGGTCCACCGACACCACCCGCACCTGCTCCAGGTCGGGCACGAGTCTCTCCCTGAACCACTCCCCGTAGGCGACGAAGGTCTCGATCGGGACGATGTCCTCGTCGGTGACCAGACGCCGGATGCCCGCCGCGGCGCAGTAGTCGACGAGGTTGTGGCCGCGTTGGGGCGCGTCGATGTTCGAGGCCACGGGCGTCGATTTCAGGAGCATGCCCGCGGGCATGTGCGCCCGCCAGCTCACCATCGGGTCACCGAAGACCCGAACCGGAATTCCGCGGGCCCGCAGATGGGCCGCGGTGGACAGGCCGAACGGTCCCGCCCCGATCACTGCTACCGGATGGATCACGAAGTCCCTCCCCAGGACGTCACTTGCCGCGTGTGCCGTGTGCCTACTTCGTGGGTGATGAACTGCTGCCGCGGCGGTTGGTCCGCCACAGTTGATAGAGATGCTTCGCCCCGGGCCGCACGAAACGCGCGAGCATCGTGAAGAACGGCTTCATGTCGTCCGCCGCCAGCCACGCCAGTTCCGTGCCGCTCGCGCGTGGGGGCGCGTGCGGAGTCGTATAGCCGCTGCGGCGGTAGGCGAGGAGGGCGGGCAGGTCGATGTTCTCCACGACATACCGGTGCCCGGCGCGCTGTTCCCCCTTGGGAACCGGGCGCCCCGTCAGGTGCAGATGCATGGCGCGAACCACATCGATCCCGGACTCGCTCTCGAAGAGCCGGAATTGCGCACCCGTACGGGGGTTGAAGTCGAGCAGTTTGTACTGACCGTCCCGCCGGTCGAAGCGGAGGTCCAGGTCGATGATGCCGGTGAAGCCGATCTGCTTGATGAAACGAGCGGCGAGGTCCGCGAGTTCCGGATTGTCGACGACGTACGCATGCGCCGTCATTCCCGCGTGCGGCGGCCAGGAGCGCACCTTGACGCCCGTGAACATGGCGCGCGGCGCGGAATCCGCGTCGAAGTACGCGTGCACGATCCAGTCCTCGGCCTGCTCCCGCGGCAGATACTCCTGGAGGATCACCCCGGGCCGCTCGCCCCAGCCACGGGCGAGGCAGAGCAGGCCCGCCGGGGTCTCTATGCGCGTCGTCCCGTTCACCGCGGGCCGGGAGCGGCGCGTGAACGCCTCGCGGTTCTTGGCGACCACCGGGAAGGTCGCCCCGGCGGCGAACTCCTCTATGTCCCCGTAGCTCTCGGGGAAGGACGCGGCGGGCGAGGCGATGCCGTGCTCCACGCACAGCTCGTGCAGGCCCTGCTTGCTGGCGAGGCGGCGGGGCAACCGCGGCTCCACGCGCGGGAAGAGGAACCCCGCCGCGGCCAGCGGCTCCTGGTGCTCGGCGATGAGGACGGCCGCTTCCTCGTCGGTCGGGATCAGGACCGTGGGTCTGCCGATCCGGCGCGCGATGCGCAGCATCCCCTCGACGAGCCGTCGCGGCTCCTCCACCCCGGTGGTCGGCCAGACGAACGCGCCGGTCAGATGGCGGGAGGACGCCGCAGGCGTGTAACGGTCCTCCGTGATCGCGTACATGGGCACGCCCAGCCGTCCGAGGCTGCGGATCGCGCCGACGCCGCCGTGGTGCAGCGGATAGTTCCCGAACTTCACGATCAGGCCGGGCACCTCACGGTCCACCGCGAAGGGCACGCTGTCGTTCCTCATGGCCACGGGTCCCCCCACGTGTCCCTCCGTATGACCCGGACCCACCCCGTCCGTGTCCCCCCAAAGGACGCTAAGCCGGAACTGACCACTCCAGCAAGGTTTATTCGGACATTGCGAACTCTTTAGACACTGCCCCAACCGGGGGTTCCCACGTAACGTGTGGCACACCCATATGGAAAGCGAGGCAGGTACGCATGTCCGAGCACACCCCGCTCGATCCGGCCGGGAGCGACCCTTCCGTCCGCTCCGCAGTCGACCCCTTCGCTCTCGCGGAGGGTGACCCCTTCGGGCCGCACAATCTCCCGTACGGCGTGTTCTCCCTGGCCACGGGCCCTGCGGGCGCGTCCGGAGCCGGAGAGCGCCGCGTCGGCGTACGGCTCGGCGATCACGTCCTCGACGCGGCCGCGGCGGCCGCCGCGCTCGGCTCGCCCTATGTCTCGCTGCTCGCCGGACCCACGCTCAACCCGCTGCTCGCCGCGGGCCGCACGGCGTGGTCGGATGTACGGCGCGCGCTCACGGCCTGGGTGACGATCCCGGCGCACCGCGAAGTCGTGCGCCCCCTCATGTACCCCCTGTCCGAGGTCACGCTGCACCTCCCCTTCGAGGTCGCCGACTACGTGGATTTCTACGCCTCCGAGCACCACGCGACCCACCTGGGCCAGATCTTCCGTCCGGACGCACCGTCCCCGCTGACCCCCAACTGGAAGCACCTCCCCATCGGTTACCACGGCCGGTCCGGCACCGTTGTGGTCTCCGGCACCGAGGTGGTACGCCCCTCGGGGCAGCGCAAGGCTCCTGCGGAGACGGCCCCGGTCTTCGGGCCCTCCGTCCGCCTCGACATCGAGGCCGAGGTCGGCTTCGTCGTGGGTACGCCGTCGGAGCTGGGCACGCCGGTGCCGCTCGCGGACTTCCGGGAGCACGTCTTCGGGCTGACCCTCCTCAACGACTGGTCGGCGCGCGACATCCAGGCGTGGGAGTACGTTCCGCTCGGGCCGTTCCTCGGCAAGTCCTTCTGCACCTCGGTCTCGGCGTGGATCACCCCCCTTGAAGCCCTGGACGCCGCGCGGGTCGCCCCTCCGGAGCGCACGCACGAACTCCTGCCCTACCTGGACGACTCGGCGGAGTCCGTCGCCGACGAGCCCGGCGGCTACGACCTGCGCATCACCGTGGCCCTGAACGGCCACGTCATCTCCGAGCCGCCCTTCTCCACCGTCTACTGGACGGCCGCCCAGCAGCTGGCCCACATGACGGCGAACGGCGCGTCCCTGCGCACGGGTGACCTGTACGGCTCGGGCACCGTGAGCGGTCCCTCCGAGGGGCAGTACGGCTCCCTGATCGAGATCACCTGGAACGGCCGCGACGCTCTTGTCCTTCCGGACGGGAAGCGGACGTTCCTCGAGGATGGTGACGAGGTCACGCTGACGGCGTGGGCCCCGGGGCCGGATGGGACGAGGGTCGGCCTCGGCGAGGTCTCTGGCAGGGTCGCCTCCAGCCGCTGATCCTGCGGGCCGGGGGTGCCACCCCCGGCCCCCCCCTGGCCCCCGGGCGGCCAGCGCCCAGCTCCGTGAGCGACTGCTGCGCCGTCGTGGCTGGTCGCGCAGTTCCCCGCGCCCCTAAGGGCGCCTGCCGTGCCGATCTACTCTGTCTCTGGCCGGAGACAGGCCCACTCGCCACTCGTCTGCGGCGTCGCCTTGGCTGGGCGCGCCCACGCGGCGGAGCCGCAAATATCACAGCCCCGCGCCCCTAAGGGGCGCTTCCGGCTCGGCTGCTCAAAGAAGGTCCTCCGGCGGCTCCGGCCACTCCTCCTCCGGGGGCTCGGGGGCCTGCGGGGGCACCGCGGCCTGCGGGGGCGCCGGAGGAGCCTCGCCCTCCAGTTCCGCGAGGACCCCCAACACGCCCTCCCCGTACGTCGCCAGTTTCTTCTCGCCGAGGCCGCTGATGCCGCCCAGCTCCGACAGGGACGAGGGCCGCAGTGTGGCGATCTCCCGCAGCGTGGCGTCGTGGAAGATCACGTACGCGGGCAGGCCCAGCTCCTTGGCCTGCGCGCCGCGCCACGCCCGCAGCGCCTCGAACACCGGCACCGCCTCCTGAGGCAGCTCGGCGACCGCCGCCGCGGCCTTCGCCTTGCGCTCCCCCTTCGCGGGCTTCGCCGCGGCCGGCCGCTTCGGCTCCTTGCGCAACCGCACCTCCCGCTCCCGGCCGAGGACTGAACCGCTCTCCTCGGTCAGGACCAGCGTGCCGTACTCCCCCTCGACCGCGAGCAGCCCCTGGGCCAGCAACTGCCGCACCACGCCCCGCCATTCGGCTTCCGCGAGCTCCTCGCCGATGCCGAAGACCGAGAGCTGGTCGTGGTCGAACTGGATGACCTTGGCGGTCTTCTTGCCGAGCAGGATGTCGATGATCTGGCCCGCGCCGAACTTCTGGCCGCGCTCGCGCTGGAGCCGCACGATCGTGGAGAGGACCTTCTGGGCCGCGACCGTGCCGTCCCACGTCTCCGGGGGCGTCAGGCACGTGTCGCAGTTGCCGCAGGACGGGGCGTCCGCGTCCTGGCCGAAGTAGGTGAGGAGCTGGGCCCTGCGGCACTGGGCCGTCTCGCACAAGGCCAGCATCGAGTCCAGATGCGAGGCCGCCCGGCGGCGGAACGCCTCGTCACCCTCGCTGCCCTGGATCATCTTCCGCTGCTGGACGACGTCCTGCAGGCCGTACGCCATCCAGGCCGTGGAGGGGAGTCCGTCGCGGCCCGCGCGGCCCGTCTCCTGGTAGTACCCCTCGACCGACTTCGGCAGGTCGAGGTGGGCGACGAACCGGACGTCCGGCTTGTCGATGCCCATGCCGAAAGCGATCGTGGCACAGACGACCAGGCCCTCCTCGCGCAGGAAGCGGGACTGGTGGGCGGCGCGCATCCGGCCGTCGAGACCCGCGTGGTACGGAACGGCCTCGATGCCGTTCTTGCACAGGAACTCGGCGGTCTTCTCCACCGAATTGCGCGACAGGCAGTACACGATGCCCGCGTCGCCCGCGTGCTCCTCCTTGAGGAACGCCAGGAGCTGCTTCTTCGGCTCGGCCTTCGGCACGATGCGGTACTGGATGTTGGGCCGGTCGAAGCTCGCCACGAAGTGCTTGGCGTCCGGCATGCCGAGCCGCTCGGTGATCTCCCGGTGCGTGGCGTGCGTCGCCGTCGCCGTCAGGGCGATCCGCGGCACGTCCGGCCAGCGCTCGCCGAGGAGGGAGAGCGCCAGATAGTCGGGGCGGAAGTCGTGGCCCCACTGCGCGACGCAGTGCGCCTCGTCGATCGCGAAGACGGAGATCTTGGCGCGGGAGAGCAGATCGAGCGTCCCCTCCAGGCGCAGCCGCTCCGGCGCCAGATACAGCACGTCGAGCTCCCCCGCGAGGAACTCGGCCTCCATCACGCGCCGCTCGTCGAAGTCCTGCGTGGAGTTGATGAAACCGGCCCGCACCCCGAGTGCCCGCAGCGCGTCCACCTGGTCCTGCATGAGCGCGATGAGGGGGGAGATGACGACGCCGGTGCCGGGGCGCACCAGGGCCGGGATCTGATAGCAGAGCGACTTGCCGCCACCGGTGGGCATCAGCACGACGGAGTCCCCGCCCGCGACCACGTGGTCGATGATCGCTTCCTGCTCACCGCGGAACGCGTCATACCCGAAGACGCGGTGCAGCGTCCGCAGCGCGTCACTCTCCGCCACCGCGCTCGGTACGGTCACCTCACTCATGCCATCGTTCCCATCCATCGCCCTGCCCCCGTACGTCGCGCTTCGACCACAGACTCCACGATAGGGCTCCCGACCGACACCTCAGGAAGTTATCCACAGGCCGCCGCCCGGCACCCCTGTCGGACGGGGTGCCGGGCGGCGGCGAAAGGAACAGGCGAGCTACCGGACGAAGACCCCCGCCTGGTTCGCCAGATCCAGGAAGTACTGCGGGGCCACGCCCAGGACCAGCGTCACCGCGACACCCACGCCGATCGCCGTCATCGTCAGCGGTGAGGGCACGGCGACCGTCGGGCCGTCTGCCTTCGGCTCGCTGAAGAACATGAGCACGATCACGCGGATGTAGAAGAACGCGGCGATCGCGGACGAGATCACACCGACCACGACCAGCGCACCGGCGCCGCCCTCGGCCGCCGCCTTGAACACAGCGAACTTCCCGGAGAACCCGGAGGTCAGCGGAATGCCGGCGAAGGCAAGCAGGAACACCGCGAAGACGGCGGCGACCAGCGGCGAGCGCCGACCGAGCCCCGCCCACTTCGACAGGTGCGTGGCCTCGCCCCCCGCGTCCCGCACCAGCGTGACCACCGCGAACGCGCCGATCGTCACGAAGGAGTAGGCCCCCAGGTAGAAGAGGACCGACGAGATGCCGTCCGGCGTCATGGCGATGACACCGGCGAGGATGAAGCCCGCGTGGGCGATCGAGGAGTACGCGAGCAGCCGCTTGATGTCGGTCTGCGTGATCGCGACGATCGCGCCGGCCAGCATCGTGAGGATCACGACGCCCCACATCACGGGCCGCCAGTCCCAGCGAAGGCCCGGCAGGACCACGTAGAGGAGCCGGAGCAGCGCGCCGAAGGCAGCCACCTTCGTCGCCGCGGCCATGAAGCCGGTGACCGGGGTGGGCGCGCCTTCGTACACATCCGGGGTCCACATGTGGAACGGCACCGCGCCGACCTTGAAGAGCAGCCCCATGACGATCATCGCGGCGCCGATCAGGAGCAGCGCGTCGTTGCCCATGGTGTCGGCGAGCGCAGGATTGACCTCCTGGATGCTGCCGTCGATGACCTTGGCGATCGTGCCGTACGACACCGAGCCCGCGTACCCATAGAGCAGGGCGATCCCGAAGAGCAGGAACGCCGAGGAGAACGAGCCGAGCAGGAAGTACTTGACGGCGGCTTCCTGCGACATCAGGCGCTTGCGGCGGGCGAGCGCGCAGAGCAGGTAGAGCGGCAGCGAGAAGACCTCGAGGGCGATGAAGAGCGTCAGGAGGTCGTTCGCCGACGGGAAGACGAGCATCCCGCCGATCGCGAAGAGGGCGAGCGGGAACACCTCGGTGGTGGTGAACCCGGCCTTCGTGGCGGCCTGTTCGCCCTCGCTGCCCGGCACGGAACCGGCCTGCGCGGCGAACGAGTCCACGCGCTTGCCGTGCGCCACCGGGTCGAGCCGCCGCTCGGCGAAGGTGAAGATCGCGACGAGGCCCGCGAGAAGAATCGTGCCCTGAAGGAAGAGCGCCGGTCCGTCGACCGCGATCGCGCCCATCGCCGCGATGTGCGCCTTCGTCGTGCCGTACCCGGTGGCAGCGAGCCCGACGACCGCGGCGAAGGCCGCGGTGAGGGCGACCACCGCCACGAACACCTGCACGTAGTAACGGGACTTGCGCGGCACGAAGGCCTCGATGAGGATCCCGAGCACCGCCGCGCCGATGACGATCAAGGTCGGCGACAGCTGCGCGTACTCGATCGTGGGAGTGTCGATCTTGTCGATCTGGTCCTGGGGCGCCGCGGCCGACGCCATTGTCCACAGGCTGTGGACAGCCGATGCGCTCACTTGGCCGCCTCCACGTCTGGCTTCGGGTCCTTCTGCTGTACGTCGGACATGGTGTGCTTGACCGCCGGGTTGACCAGGTCGGTGAGCGGCTTCGGGTAGACGCCGAGGCCGATCAGGAGCGCGATCAGCGGGGTGACGACCAGGAGTTCACGCACCCGCAGGTCCGGCATGGCCGAGACCTCCGGCTTCACCGGGCCCGTCATCGTCCGCTGGTAGAGGACGAGGGTGTAGAGCGCGGCGAGCACGATGCCGATGGTGGCGATGATCCCGACCACCGGGTAGCGCGCGAACGCGCCGACCAGGACCAGGAATTCACTCACGAACGGCGCGAGACCCGGCAGCGAGAGCGTCGCGAGACCACCGATCAGGAAGGTGCCGGCGAGCACCGGTGCGACCTTCTGCACCCCTCCGTAGTCCGCGATGAGCCGCGAACCGCGCCGCGAGATCAGGAAGCCGGCCACCAGCATCAGGGCGGCGGTCGAGATCCCGTGGTTGACCATGTAGAGCGTCGCGCCGGACTGGCCCTGCGAGGTCATCGCGAAGATGCCGAGAATGATGAACCCGAAGTGCGAGATCGACGCGTACGCCACCAGGCGCTTGATGTCGCGCTGACCGACCGCGAGCAGCGCGCCGTAGATGATGCTGACCAGCGCGAGCACGAGGATGACCGGCGTCGCCCACTTGCTCGCCTCGGGGAAGAGCCCGAGGCAGAAGCGCAGCATCGCGAAGGTGCCGACCTTGTCGACGACCGCCGTGATCAGGACCGCGACCGGGGCCGTGGACTCGCCCATCGCGTTCGGCAGCCAGGTGTGCAGCGGCCACAGCGGCGCCTTCACCGCGAAGGCGAAGAAGAAGCCGAGGAACAGCCAGCGCTCGGTGCTCGTCGCCATCTCCAGGGTGCCGTTGGCCCGCGCCTCGGTGATCTCCTGGAGCGAGAAGTTCCCCGCCACCACGTAGAGCCCGATCACCGCGGCCAGCATGATGAGGCCGCCGGCGAGGTTGTAGAGGAGGAACTTCACGGCCGCGTACGAGCGTTGCGCCGACGCCTTCTCGTCGCTGCCCGCGTGGGCACGGTCCCCGAAGCCGCCGATGAGGAAGTACATCGGGATGAGCATGGCTTCGAAGAAGATGTAGAAGAGGAAGACGTCGGTGGCCGCGAAGGAGATGATCACCATCGCCTCGACGGCGAGGATCAGGGCGAAGAAGCCTTGAGTCGGCCGCCAGCGCGAGGACTTCGTCTCCAGGGGGTCGGCGTCGTGCCAGCCCGCCAAAATGATGAAGGGCAGCAGGAGCGCGGTGAGCGCGATGAGGGCGACACCGATGCCGTCCACGCCGAGTTCGTACCGCACCCCGAATTCCGCGATCCACGAACGGGACTCGGTGAGTTGATAGCGGGCCCCGTCGGGGTCGAACCGCACGAGCACGGTCACGGCGAGCGCGAGCGTGGCGAGCGACACGAGCAGCGCGAGCCACTTGGCGGCGGTACGCCGAGCGGCCGGAACGGCTGCCGTGGCGATCGCGCCGACCGCGGGCAGGACCGCCGTCGCTGTCAGGAGAGGAAAGGACATCGGTATCAGACCGCCCTCATCAGCAGGGTCGCGGCGATGAGTACCGCAACGCCGCCGAACATCGAGACCGCGTAGGAGCGGGCATAGCCGTTCTGCATCTTGCGCAGCCGTCCGGAGAGCCCGCCGACCGAGGCCGCCGTGCCGTTGACGACTCCGTCGACCAGGGTGTGGTCGACGTAGACGAGCGAGCGGGTGAGGTGCTCTCCGCCGCGGACCAGGACGACGTGGTTGAAGTCGTCCTGGAGGAGGTCGCGCCGGGCCGCCCGGGTGAGCACCGAACCGCGCGGTGCGGTGACCGGGACGGGACGGCGGCCGTACTGGAGGTAGGCCAGGGCCACACCGATGAGCAGGACCACCATGGTGGCGCCCGTGACCGTGGCGGCGCTCAGCGGAGAGTGGCCGTGTTCGTGCTGGGTGACCGGCTCCAGCCAGTGAATGAAGCGGTCGCCGATGCTGAAGAACCCGCCCGCGAAGACGGACCCGAAGGCCAGCACGATCATCGGGATCGTCATGGACCTGGGCGACTCGTGCGGGTGCGGCTCGTGGCCGTCCGCATCCGGCTGCCAGCGCTTCTCACCGAAGAACGTCATGATCATCACGCGCGTCATGTAGAACGCGGTGATCGCGGCGCCGAGCAGCGCGACCGAACCGAGGATCCAGCCCTCCGTGCCGCCCTTGGCGAACGCCGCCTCGATGATCTTGTCCTTGGAGAAGAAGCCGGAGAGGCCGGGGAAGCCGATGATCGCCAGATAGCCGAGCCCGAAGGTGACGAAGGTGACCGGCATGTACTTCCGCAGGCCGCCGTACTTCCTCATGTCGACCTCGTCGTTCATGCCGTGCATGACCGAACCGGCCCCGAGGAAGAGCCCGGCCTTGAAGAAGCCGTGCGTCACCAGGTGCATGATCGCGAAGACGTAGCCGATGGGGCCGAGGCCCGCGGCCAGGATCATGTACCCGATCTGGGACATCGTCGACCCGGCGAGCGCCTTCTTGATGTCGTCCTTCGCGCAACCGACGATCGCACCGAAGAGGAGCGTGACCGCGCCCACGACGGTGACGACGAGCTGCGCGTCCGGGGCGCCGTTGAAGATCGCGCCGGAGCGGACGATCAAGTACACGCCGGCGGTCACCATCGTCGCCGCGTGGATGAGGGCCGAGACCGGGGTCGGGCCCTCCATCGCGTCGCCGAGCCAGGACTGCAGCGGCACCTGAGCGGACTTGCCGCACGCCGCGAGGAGGAGCATCAGGCCGATGGCCGTCAGCTTGCCCTCCGACGTCTCACCCGTGGCCTCCAGGACGGGCCCGAAGGCGAACGTCCCGAAGGTGGTGAACATCAGCATGATGGCGATCGAGAGGCCCATGTCGCCGACCCTGTTGACCAGGAAGGCCTTCTTCGCGGCGGTGGCCGCGCTGGGCTTGTGCTGCCAGAAGCCGATCAGGAGGTACGAGGCGAGGCCGACGCCCTCCCATCCGACGTACAGGAGCAGGTAGTTGTCGGCGAGGACCAGGATGAGCATCGCCGCGAGGAACAGGTTCAGATAGCCGAAGAAGCGGCGGCGCCGCTCGTCGTGCTCCATGTACCCGATGGAATAGATGTGGATCAGGGTGCCCACACCGGTGATCAGCAGGACGAACGTCATCGACAGCTGGTCGAGCTGGAAGGCGACGTCCGCCTGGAAACCCTCCACAGGAATCCAGCTGAACACGTGCTGCGACAGGGAGCGCTCATCGGCGCCCTTGCCCAGCATGTCGGCGAAGAGCATCACACCGATGACGAAGGAGGCGGCCGCGAGCAGCGTGCCGAGCCAATGGCCGACACGGTCCAACCGCCGCCCGCCGCACAGCAGTACGGCCGCTCCGAGCAGAGGCGCCGCTACGAGCAGCGCGATCAGGTTCTCCACTTTTCAGCGACCCCTTACAGCTTCATCAGGCTGGCGTCGTCGACCGAGGCCGAGTGACGGGAGCGGAACAGCGACACGATGATCGCGAGGCCGACCACGACTTCCGCCGCGGCGACGACCATCGTGAAGAAGGCGATGATCTGGCCGTCGAGATTGCCGTGCAGCCGGGAGAAGGCCACGAAGGCGAGGTTGCACGCGTTGAGCATCAGCTCGATACACATGAACACCACGATCGCGTTCCGCCTGATCAGCACGCCGGTGGCGCCGATCGCGAACAACAGCGCCGCGAGATACAGGTAGTTGACCGGATTCACTTCGACGCCTCCTCGGTCTTGGTCGACCGCTCCAGACGCTCCGTGGAGCGCTGTTCGAGGGCCCGCAGGTCGTCAAGCGCCTCGTCCGACACATCGCGGATCTGGCCGCGCTCACGCAGCGTCTTGTTGACCGTGAGCTCGGAGGGCGTGCCGTCGGGGAGGAGACCCGCGACGTCCACGGCGTTGTGCCGGGCGTAGACACCGGGGGCGGGCAGCGGCGGCAGGTGCTTGCCGCGCACGCGCTCCTCGGACATCTCTCGCTGCGTCTTGGCGCGCTCCGTGCGCTCGCGGTGGGTGAGCACCATCGCGCCGACGGTGGCGGTGATGAGCAAGGCGCCGGTGATCTCGAAGGCGAAGACGTACTTCGTGAAGATGCTCTCGGCGAGGCCCTCCACGTTGCCGCCCGCGTTCGCCTTGCCGAGCCCGGTGAAGCTGTTCACCGAGGCGTTCCCGATGCCGGCGAAGAGCAGGATGGCAAAGCCGAAGCCGCAGAGACCGGCCAGCCAGCGCTGCCCCTTGATGGTCTCCTTCAGGGAGTCGGCGGCGGTGACACCGACGAGCATGACCACGAAGAGGAAGAGCATCATGATCGCGCCGGTGTAGACGACGACCTGGACGATGCCCAGGAAGTACGCCCCGTTGGCGAGGTAGAAGACCGCCAGGATGATCATGGTTCCGGCGAGACAGAGCGCGCTGTGCACGGCCTTCTTCATGAGGATCGTGCACAGGGCGCCGATCACGGCGACCGTGCCGAGCACCCAGAACTGGACGGCCTCACCGGTGGAGGTGGTGTAGGCGGCGAGCTGCGTCATCGGTTGATCACCTTCCCCGACGCGGGCTCGTCTTCCCCGAAGGTGGAAGCGGCCTCCTGGGGCGTCTCCCCCTTGGAGAGGGCCACTTGAGGCACCGTGCCCGGAGCGGCCTCGGTCACCAGACCTCGGTAGTAGTCCTGCTCGTCCGTGCCGGGGAAGATCGAGTGCGGCGACTCGACCATGCCTTCCTCCAGGCCGGCGAGCAGCTGCTCCTTGGTGAAGATGAGCTTCTCGCGGCTGCTGTCGGCCAGCTCGAACTCGTTCGTCATCGTCAACGCGCGCGTGGGGCACGCCTCGATGCACAGGCCGCACAGGATGCAGCGGGCGTAGTTGATCTGGTAGACGCGGCCGTACCGCTCGCCCGGGGAGTAGCGCTCCTCCTCGGTGTTGTCCGCGCCCTCCACATAGATCGCGTCCGCGGGGCAGGCCCAGGCGCAGAGCTCACAGCCGATGCACTTCTCCAGGCCGTCCGGATGGCGATTGAGCTGATGCCTGCCGTGGAAGCGAGGAGCGGTGATCTTCTCCTGCTCCGGATACTGCTCGGTCAGCCGCTTCTTGAACATGGCCTTGAAGGTCACGCCGAAGCCCGCGACGGGGTTCTGGAACCCCTGCTTCGATTGATTCGACTCGTGGTGCGACTGCTGTGACTCTTTCTTCGACTCAGCCATCGGACGCCTCCTTTCCGTCACTTCGGGTTCCGTCACTTTGAGTATCCGGCCCACCACTGACAATCAACTCGCGCTCCTGGCGCGGGCGTCGTCGCGGTACGGGCGGCAGGCTCTGTCCGGGCAGCGGCGGGACGGGGAATCCACCGGCCATCGGGTCGAAGGCGACGGGCTCCTCGCTCTCGGATCGTGCCGCCGATTCCTTCTCACGCTTGTCGCGGAAGATGTCGACGACGACGGAGAGCAACAGGAGCGCGATGACTCCGCCGCCCACATAGAGCGCGATCGAGGTGAAGTCGTACTCCTCGTTCCGCATCGCCCTGACCGTCGCCACGAGCATCAGCCAGACGACCGAGACCGGGATCAGGACCTTCCAGCCGAGCTTCATCAGCTGGTCGTAGCGGACGCGTGGCAGCGTGCCGCGCAGCCAGATGAAGAAGAACAGCAGCAGCTGGACCTTGATCACGAACCAGAGCATCGGCCACCAGCCGTGGTTCGCGCCCTCCCAGAAGGTGCTGACCGGGTACGGGGCCCGCCAGCCGCCCAGGAAGAGCGTGACCGAGACCGCCGAGACGGTGACCATGTTGACGTACTCGGCGAGCATGAACAGCGCGAACTTGATCGACGAGTACTCGGTGTTGAAGCCACCGACGAGGTCGCCCTCGGACTCCGGCATGTCGAAGGGGGCGCGGTTGGTCTCACCGATCATCGTCACGATGTAGATCAGGAACGACACCGGCAGCAGCAGGACGTACCAGCGGTCCGCCTGCGCCTCCACGATCGCCGAGGTCGACATCGACCCGGAGTAGAGGAACACCGAGGCGAACGCGGCGCCCATCGCGATCTCGTACGAGATCATCTGCGCGCAGGAGCGCAGACCGCCGAGGAGCGGATACGTGGACCCTGAGCTCCAGCCCGCCAGCACGATGCCGTAGATGCCCACCGACGCGACCGCGAGGATGTAGAGCATCGCGATCGGCAGGTCGGTGAGCTGCATCGTCGTGCGCTGGCCGAAGATCGAGATCTCGTTGCCCGCAGGTCCGAAGGGGATCACCGCGATCGCCATGAACGCCGGGATGGCCGCGACGATCGGCGCGAGGATGTACACCACCTTGTCCGCGCGCTTGACGACCAGGTCTTCCTTGAGCATCAGCTTGATGCCGTCCGCGAGGGACTGCAGCATGCCCCAGGGGCCGTGCCGGTTGGGCCCGATGCGCAGCTGCATCCAGGCGACGACCTTGCGCTCCCACACGATGGAGAAGAGGACCGTCACCATCAGGAACGCGAAGCAGAACACCGCCTTGACCGCGACGAGCCACCACGGGTCACGGCCGAACATGGACAGGTCTTCCGCCGCAAGCGGCACCATGTGGTGCATCACGACGTCACCTCCGGGGCCTCAGAGGGCTCCGGCAGGAGCGCCGGGCCGATGCGGACGAGGTCGCCGGGGCGCGCACCGGTGTCGGAAGTGACGCCTCCCCCGGTCGAGTTCAGCGGCAGCCACACCACGCGGTCAGGCATGTCGGTCACCTGGAGCGGCAGTTCGGTCGCCCCTGCCGGACCGGAGACGGCCAGGACGTCGCCGTCCTTGACGCCAACCTCGGCCGCGGTGGCCGCCGACAGCCGGGCGACCGCGGCGTGCCGTGTGCCGGCCAGCGCCTCGTCGCCCTCCTGGAGGCGGCCCTGGTCGAGCAGCAGCCGGTGCCCCGCGAGAACGGCCTCTCCGGAGGCGGGCCGCGGCGGCTGGGCGGCCGTCTCCAGGGGCTCCGTGGCATGCGTTCCGTCCCAGCCGCCGAGCCGGTCGAGCTCGCGCCGGGCGGTCGCCAGGTCGGGCAGACCCAGGTGCACGTCCCCGGCGTCGGCCAGCATGTGCAGCACACGCGCGTCCGTCGGGGCCAGCGTGCGCGTCATGTGGTCGGGCTTCAGCGCGGCTTCGAACATCCGGGCCCTGCCCTCCCAGTTGAGGAAGGTGCCGGGCTTCTCCGCGACCGCGGCCACGGGGAGCACGACGTCGGCGTGCTCGGTGACCTCACTGGGCCGCAGCTCAAGAGAGACCAGGAACCCGACCTCGGAGAGTGCTTCACGCGCGCGTGCCGGGTCGGGAAGGTCGGCGACCTCCACGCCGGCCACCAGGAGCGCGCCCAGTTCGCCGGTCGCCGCGGCCTCGATGATCTGGCCGGTGTCACGGCCGTAGCGGTGCGGGAGTTCGGCGACGCGCCAGATGGACGCGACCTCGTCCCGCGCGCGCGGGTCGGTGGAAGGCCGCCCGCCGGGGAGCAGCGAGGGCAGCGCACCGGCCTCGATGGCGCCGCGTTCCCCCGCCCGGCGCGGAATCCACACCAACCGCGCACCGGTCGCGGAAGCGGCCCGTACGGCGGCGGTGAGCCCGCCCGGCACGGCCGCGAGGCGCTCGCCGACCACGATCACCGCGCCCGGAGCGCGCAGCGCCTCGGCCGCCTTGGCGCCGTCGCCCTCAAGGCCGACCTCTCCGGAGAGGGCGTCGAGCCACTCCGTCTCGGTGCCGGGAGCGGCGGCCAACAGCGTGCCGCCCGCCTTCTCCAGGCCCCGGGTCTGGTGCGTGGCGAGGGAGAACGTCCGCTGGCCGTGCTTGCGCCAGGCCTTGCGAAGGCGCAGGAAGACCCCGGGCGCCTCCTCCTCGGCCTCGAAGCCGACGAGCAGGACCGCGGGCGCCTTCTCCACTTCCGCGTACGTGACTCCGGCGCCGTCGAGATCCCGGCCACGGCCCGCGACACGGGCGGCCAGGAAGTCGGCCTCCTCGCTGCTGTGCACGCGCGCGCGGAAGTCGATGTCGTTGGTGTCGAGCGCCACGCGCGCGTACTTGCTGTACGCGTACGCGTCCTCCACGGTGAGGCGCCCACCGGTCAGCACACCGGCCCGGCCGCGCGCGGCGGCGAGTCCGGCGGCCGCGACTTCGAGCGCCTCGGGCCAGCTGGCGGTCTCCAGCTCACCCGTCTCCGCGTTGCGCACCAGCGGCGTGGTGAGGCGGTCCGGCTTCTGCGCGTAACGGAAGCCGAAGCGCCCCTTGTCGCACATCCACTCTTCGTTGACCTCGGGATCGTCCTGCGCCAGGCGCCGCATGACCTTGCCGCGCCGGTGGTCGGTGCGGGTCGCGCAGCCGCCCGCGCAGTGCTCGCAGATCGACGGCGACGACACCAGGTCGAACGGGCGGGAGCGGAAGCGATACGCCGCCGAGGTCAGCGCGCCGACCGGACAGATCTGGATGGTGTTCCCGGAGAAGTACGACTCGAAGGGATCGCCCTCGCCCGTGCCGACCTGCTGGAGCGCACCGCGCTCGATCAGCTCGATCATCGGGTCGCCCGCGATCTGGTTCGAGAACCGGGTGCAGCGCGCGCACAGCACGCACCGCTCGCGGTCGAGCAGCACCTGCGTGGAGATCGGCACCGGCTTCTCGAACGTCCGCTTCTTTCCCTCGAAGCGGCTGTCGGAGTCGCCGACCTGCATCGCCTGGTTCTGCAGGGGGCACTCGCCGCCCTTGTCGCAGACCGGGCAGTCCAGCGGGTGGTTGATCAGGAGCAGCTCCATCACGCCGCGCTGCGCCTTCTCGGCGACCGGCGAGGAGAGCTGCGACTTCACGACCATGCCGTCGGTGCAGGTGATGGTGCAGGAGGCCATCGGCTTGCGCTGGCCCTCCACCT
This sequence comes from Streptomyces sp. NPDC033177, assembly GCF_055577715.1. Lineage (NCBI taxonomy): Bacteria > Bacillati > Actinomycetota > Actinomycetes > Kitasatosporales > Streptomycetaceae > Streptomyces > Streptomyces sp. NPDC033177. The sequence continues at coordinate 495,139 of NZ_JBVIPS010000005.1, forward strand.
CGACGATGCACTGACGGCAGGCGCCGGCGGGGTCGAGCAGCGGGTGGTCGCAGAACCTCGGGATCTCGATGCCGAGGAGCTCGGCGGCCCGGATCACCAGCGTCCCCTTGGGGACGCTGATCTCGATGCCGTCGATCGTCAGCGACACGAGGTCTTCCGGCGGAACCGCCGCCTCGCCCCCTCCGGAGGGAGCGCTGTTGGTGGTCACTGTCATGCGTTCACCTCCGAATGTGCGGCGGGCCTGTCGGCCCAGAGAGTCGACTTCGCCGGGTCGAAGGGGCAGCCCTTGCCGGTGATGTGCTGCTCGTACTCCTCGCGGAAGTACTTGAGCGAGGAGAAGATCGGCGACGCGGCGCCGTCACCCAGCGCGCAGAACGACTTGCCGTTGATGTTGTCGGCGATGTCGTTCAGCTTGTCCAGGTCGGACATCACGCCCTTGCCGGCCTCGATGTCGCGGAGCAACTGGACCAGCCAGTACGTCCCTTCGCGGCAGGGAGTGCACTTGCCGCAGGACTCGTGGGCGTAGAACTCGGTCCAGCGGGTGACCGCCCGCACGACACACGTCGTCTCGTCGAAGCACTGCAGCGCTTTCGTGCCGAGCATCGAGCCCGCGGCGCCCACTCCCTCGTAATCCAGCGGGACATCGAGGTGCTCGTCGGTGAACATCGGCGTCGAGGAGCCGCCCGGTGTCCAGAACTTGAGCCGGTGGCCCGCCCTGATCCCGCCGCTCATCTCGAGCAGCTGGCGCAGGGTGATGCCGAGCGGCGCCTCGTACTGGCCGGGGCTGGTGACGTGGCCGCTCAGCGAATAGAGCGTGAAGCCGGGGGACTTCTCGCTTCCCATCGACTTGAACCAGTCTTTTCCGCGATTCAGGATCGCGGGAACCGACGCGATGGACTCGACGTTATTGACAACAGTGGGGCATGCGTAGAGGCCCGCGACGGCCGGGAAAGGGGGACGCAGTCGCGGCTGGCCACGGCGGCCTTCGAGCGAGTCGAGCAGCGCGGTCTCCTCACCACAGATGTACGCGCCCGCACCCGCGTGCACGGTGAGTTCGAGGTCGAGTCCGCTGCCCAGGATGTTCTCGCCCAGGAAGCCCGCCTCTTTCGCCTCACGTACGGCCTCGTGCAACCGCCTGAGCACGGGGACGACTTCACCGCGCAGGTAGATGAAGGCATGCGACGAACGGATCGCGTAACAGGCGATCACGATGCCCTCGATGAGGCTATGCGGGTTCGCGAAGAGGAGCGGGATGTCCTTGCAGGTCCCCGGCTCCGATTCGTCGGCGTTGACAACTAGATAGTGCGGCTTTCCATCGCCCTGCGGAATGAACTGCCATTTCATTCCGGTGGGGAATCCGGCGCCGCCCCTGCCGCGCAGACCGGAGTCCTTCACGTACGCGATGAGGTCGTCCGGCGCCATGGCCAGGGCCTTGCGCAGGCCCTCGTACCCCTCGTGCCGTCGGTAGGTCTCCAGCGTCCAGGACTTCTCCTCGTCCCAGAACGCCGAGAGCACCGGCGCGAGCAGCTTCTCGGGGCTGGTCTCGTTGTCGATCTCGGCTGCCAAGGTCATCACTCCCCCTCCTCGGCGGTCGGTCCGGCCGGGTGGGCCGGGTCGGATGCCGAGGTCTCCTGCGGTGCGTCGTGCGAGCTGAGGTGCTCGGCAGGCGCCTCGTCCTTCGGGCCGCCCTCGCGCGGGTGGACCACCCGTGGCTGCGGCAACTCGCCCTTGGCCAGGCGAAGACCGATCAGCGAGGCCGGGCCCGCGCCGCCGCTCGCCTCGACGGCGCCGGAGCGCTCGTCCGGGAAGCCCGCCAGGATCCGGGCCGTCTCCTTGTACGTGCACAAGGGGGCGCCGCGGGTCGGCTCGACCTGCACGCCAGCGCGCAGGTCGTCGACGAGCCGCTTGGCGGTCTCGGGGGTCTGGTTGTCAAAGAACTCCCAGTTGACCATCACGACGGGAGCGAAGTCGCAGGCCGCGTTGCACTCGATGTGCTCCAGCGTGACCTTGCCGTCCTCCGTGGTCCCTTCGTTGCCGACACCCAGGTGCTCCTGGAGCTGCTCGAAGATCGCGTCGCCGCCCATGACGGCGCACAGCGTGTTCGTACAGACGCCGACCTGGTAGTCACCGGAGGGCTTGCGCCGGTACATCGTGTAGAACGTCGCGACCGCGGTGACCTCGGCGGTGGTCAGGCCGAGCACCTCCGCGCAGAAGGCCATGCCCGTGCGCGTGACGTGACCTTCCTCCGACTGCACGAGGTGCAGCAGCGGGAGCAGCGCGGACCGGGAGTCCGGGTAGCGGGAGATGATCTCCTTGGCGTCCGCGTCGAGCCTGGCCCGTACGTCGGCCGGGAAGTCGGGGGCGGGGAGTTGGGGCATGCCCAGGCTGACGCCCGCGCCCTGAGAAGGGGTGGTGGTCACCGGTCGACGCCTCCCATCACGGGGTCGATGGACGCGACGGCGACGATGACGTCGGCGACCTGGCCGCCCTCACACATCGCCGCCATGGCCTGCAGGTTGGTGAAGGACGGGTCGCGGAAGTGGACCCGGTAGGGGCGGGTGCCGCCGTCGGAGACGACATGCACCCCGAGCTCGCCCTTGGGTGACTCGACCGCGGTGTACGCCTGCCCGGCCGGCACCCTGAAGCCCTCGGTCACCAGCTTGAAGTGGTGGATCAGGGCCTCCATGGAGGTGCCCATGATCTTCTTGATGTGATCGAGCGAGTTGCCCAATCCGTCCGGACCAAGCGCCAGTTGCGCGGGCCAGGCGATCTTCTTGTCGCCGACCATGACCGGACCCGGCGCGAGGCGGTCCAGGCACTGCTCGACGATGCGCAGCGACTGGCGCATCTCCTCCAGGCGGATCAGGAAGCGTCCGTAGGAGTCACAGGTGTCGGCGGTCGGCACGTCGAACTCGTAGTTCTCGTACCCGCAGTAGGGCTGCGCCTTGCGCAGGTCGTGCGGCAGACCGGCCGAGCGCAGGACGGGCCCCGTGGCGCCGAGTGCCATGCAGCCGGCGAGGTCGAGATAGCCGACGTCCTGCATACGGGCCTTGAAGATGGGGTTGCCGGTGGCGAGCTTGTCGTACTCGCCGAGGTTCTTCTGCATCTTCTTCACGAACTCGCGGATCTGGTCCACCGCGCCCGGGGGCAGGTCCTGGGCGAGTCCGCCGGGCCGGATGTACGCGTGGTTCATGCGCAGTCCGGTGATCAGCTCGAAGATGTCGAGAACGAGTTCACGATCGCGGAAGCCGTAGATCATGATCGTCGTGGCGCCCAGCTCCATGCCGCCGGTGGCGATGCACACCAGGTGGGAGGAGAGCCGGTTGAGCTCCATCAGGAGCACGCGGATGATCGACGCGCGGTCCGGGATCTGGTCCTCGATGCCGAGGAGCTTCTCGACGCCGAGGCAGTACGCCGCCTCGTTGAAGAACGGCGTCAGATAGTCCATGCGCGTGACGAACGTCGTGCCCTGCGTCCACGTGCGGTACTCGAGGTTCTTCTCGATGCCCGTGTGCAGATAGCCGATGCCGCAGCGGGCCTCGGAGACGGTCTCGCCCTCGATCTCCAGGATGAGCCGGAGCACACCGTGGGTGGAGGGGTGCTGCGGACCCATGTTGACGATGATGCGCTCGTCGTCCGACCGGGCGGCGGACTGGACGACTTCGTCCCAGTCGCCGCCGGTGACCGTATATACGGTCCCCTCGGTCGTCTCGCGTGCGGAGGCATGTGAAGTGGACATCAGCTGTACGACCTCCGCTGGTCCGGAGCCGGGATCTGGGCGCCCTTGTACTCGACGGGGATGCCGCCGAGGGGGTAGTCCTTGCGCTGCGGGAAGCCCTGCCAGTCGTCCGGCATCATGATCCGCGTCAGCGCCGGGTGACCGTCGAAGATCAGGCCGAAGAAGTCGTAGGCCTCGCGCTCGTGCCAGTCGTTCGTCGGATAGACGGCGACCAGCGAGGGGACGTGCGGATCGGCGTCAGGGGCACTGACTTCGAGCCGGATCAGGCGGTTGTGGGTGATCGAGCGCAAGTGATAGACGGCGTGCAGCTCGCGGCCCTTGTCCTCGAGGAAGTGCACGCCGCAGACGCCCGTGCAGAGCTCGAAGCGCAGGGCCGGGTCGTCGCGCAGGGTCTGGGCGACGCGCACGAGATGCTCGCGCGCGATGTGGAAGGTGAGCTCGTCCCGGTCGACGACCGTCTTCTCGATCGCGTTCTCCGGCAGGAGCCCCTGCTCTTCCAGGGCTCCTTCCAGCTCGTCCGCGACTTCGTCGAACCAGCCGCCGTACGGGCGCGCGGAGGCGCCGGGCAGGGTGACCGTGCGCACCAGGCCGCCGTAACCGGACGTGTCGCCGCCGTTGTTGGCGCCGAACATGCCCCTACGGACGCCGATGACCTCGCCGGCCTCGTCGCGGGGAGCGGGAACGCCGTTCCCGTTCAGGTGCTCGTCGTGTGCGTCGTGCGCGTCGCTCACCGCAGCAGCCCCTTCATCTCGATGGTGGGGAGGGCCTTGAGGGCCGCCTCCTCCGCCTCGCGGGCCGCTTCCTCGGCGTTGACCCCGAGCTTGCCGCCCTGGATCTTCTGGTGGAGCTTGAGGATCGCGTCCATCAGCATCTCGGGCCGCGGCGGACAGCCGGGCAAATAGATGTCAACAGGGACAATGTGGTCCACGCCCTGCACAATCGCGTAATTGTTGAACATCCCGCCCGACGAAGCGCAAACCCCCATGGAAATGACCCACTTGGGGTTGGGCATCTGGTCATAGACCTGCCGCAGGACCGGCGCCATCTTCTGGCTCACACGCCCGGCCACGATCATCAGATCGGCCTGCCGCGGCGAACCGCGGAAGACCTCCATGCCGAAGCGAGCCAGGTCATAACGCCCGGCTCCCGTCGTCATCATCTCGATGGCGCAGCACGCGAGGCCGAAGGTCGCGGGGAAGACGGATGACTTGCGCACCCAGCCCGCGGCTTGTTCGACGGTGGTCAGCAGAAAACCGCTCGGCAGTTTCTCTTCGAGTCCCATGCTCTTTGGCCCCTCAGACCTTTAGTCCCATTCCAGGCCGCCACGCCGCCATACGTACGCGTACGCGACGAAGACGGTGAGCACGAAGAGCAGCATCTCCACGAGCCCGAAAATCCCCAGCGCGTCGAAGGTGACGGCCCAGGGGTAAAGGAAGACGATCTCGATGTCGAAGACGATGAAGAGCATCGCCGTCAGGTAGTACTTGATGGGAAATCGCCCGCCGCCGGCCGGAGTCGGCGTCGGCTCGATACCGCACTCATACGCCTCGAGCTTGGCGCGGTTGTACCGCTTTGGACCGATAAGCGTGGCCATGACCACGGAGAAGATCGCAAAGCCTGCCCCGAGGGCTCCCAGCACGAGGATGGGCGCATAGGCGTTCACGCTCCTCGCTCCTCTCAGTCGGCACTGACTGTTGGCGGTTGCATCGGACCGCGACCCGCCCACCACGACCCACGAAGATCGCTTACATGTGAAGCAGGTCACAAGCCCAACTGCCGTGCATCTTATGCCCGCCGGTCTGTGATCTGCGACACGGGGTGCGCCAACAGCTTTGTGATCTCCACCACCTGACGAAGGATCATGAAGTCGGATGAGCGGTGATCTTCATACGCGAAGCGCCTGAGTGATCACCAGAGGTGACATCTCGGCGCGTTACCGCTGGTCGGGAGGGGGTCGCCCTATCAAGCGGTGGCCGCTGCAAGCAAATTGGCGCTGGACGCGCTGGCTTGATAGTGGCGGCTCATTCACACTTTGGCGGGAGGGGTGTGGATGAAGGTGGACAGCCACGAACGCGTGCACAGATTCACGAGCCACCGAAGCGACACCTTCACGGCCACCGAAGCGGCACCTTCACGTCCACCGAAGCGGCACCTTCACGTCGATCGAAGCGGCACCCTTATGACGATCGGAACGGCATCCGCGAGAGAGCCCGCGTGAGCCGACCGACACCCCGCCGACACGAGCCCGTCGTCGATCCACCGTCGATTACTCGTCGATCCGTCACCGATCCCCCATACGGGTAACACCCCTGAATTCTTCGGGAGATCTCAGGAAGGTCTCGGCGCGATCTCAGGGAGATCCCCTAGGGCAACACCTGTGACCTGCGCCACACACCAATTGGCGGCAAAGAAACCGGGCTTGGCCAACCGGCTCAACCGGTGGTAGTCCGCGGGCAATTCGGGCGTATCGCAGAAAACCCATGATCACAGGCGTGATCACCGTTGTCCGCATTGCCCGTTACGGCGTCAATAAGAAGTGACACGCCCGGGATTCGGGGCCGAGAACGGCAACTGTGGCGCAGCCCACGTTTCTTGATGGGAACCCTGACTCCCTGATAGCGGTTGTTCTCATGTCCCACACCGCTCACATACCCAGCCACCGGAAGCCCCGTCGTAGCGCCACGAAGCAGGCCCTGCGCGCCGGAGTTGCCGGTGGCGTCCTCAGCACCCTGGCAGTGGCCGCGGCCGCCGGCACGGCGAACGCCGCCGAGCCGGTGACCGAGACCATCGAAATGCCCACGCTCACCGCGGATCTCTCCACGCAGATCGCGCAGTCCGCTGAGGCCACCCAGCAGACCGCCGACAGCTACGAGCTCCGTGCCGAGCAGGACGCGGCCGCCGTGAAGGCCGCCAAGCAGGCCAAGGAAGACCAGGCCGCCGCCGAGAAGAAGGCGGAGGCCAAGGCGAAGGCCGAGGCCGCCGCCAAGAAGAAGGCGGAGGAGGAGCGCGCCTCGCGTTCCGCCGAGCGCACGACGCTCAGCGCCGCCGGCGGCTCCAGCGCCTCCACCGCCGACACGCCCGCTCCGGCCAGCGGCAGCGTCGGCACGGTCATCAGCTTCCTGAAGGCCCAGCTCGGCGACGCGTACGTCATGGGTGCCTCCGGACCCAACGCGTGGGACTGCTCCAGCCTCGTCCAGGCCGCGTTCAAGCAGGCGGGCGTGGACCTTCCGCGCGTCTCGCAGGACCAGTCGGTCTCCGGTACGCCGGTCTCGCTCTCCAACGTCCAGGTGGGCGACATCCTTTACTGGGGTGGCGCGGGCTCCGCGTACCACGTGGGTGTGTACATCGGTAACGGCCAGTACCTCGACGCCGCCAACCCCGGCAAGGGCGTTGTCATCCAGGACCTGTCGGGCTACCCCGCCGACGGTGCCGTGCGCGTCCTCTGAGGGCCCTCACAGACACTCAGAAGGGCCGGGAACCCCCCAGTGGGGTTCCCGGCCCTTCTGTGCGCTCAGCGCGTACGCCTCAGCCCTTCGGCGACAACTCGCCCATCTCGGACCAACTGCTGCCCGGGATCTCGGTGTGGATGATCTCCGGGGTCGAGGCGATCAGCCCGGACATCGTCTCCATGCCGGCCTTGAAGTGGTCGGAGCCGACGTGCGCCGCGCCCGCCTCCTGGGAGGCGAAGCCCTCCAGGAGGACGAACTGGTGCGGGTTGTCGACGCTGCGGGACCAGTCGTAGAAGAGGTTGCCCTCCTCCGCGCGCGTGGCCCGCGTGAACTCGGCGGTCCGCTCCAGCCAGCTGTCGGCGTACTCGGGGCGGACGGTGAACTTGACTGCGATGAAAATCATGCGCCCAGCCTCGTACCACCCACGGGGCAAGGGCAAATCGGACAGAGCCCCACACCTGCGTGCCGCTCACGCCCGCATGACGCTCACGCCCGCATGACGCTCACGCCTTCGGGGCCACCTTGCTCAGGCCGTTGATGATGCGGTCCATCGCGTCGCCGCCCGTCGGGTCGGTGAGGTTGGCCAGCATCTTCAGCGTGAACCGCATCAGCATCGGGTGCGTCAGACCGCGCTGCGTGGCGATCTTCATGACCTTCGGGTTGCCGATGAGCTTCACGAAGGCGCGGCCCAGCGTGTAGTAGCCGCCGTAGGTGTCCTTGAGGACCTTCGGGTAGCGCTGGAGCGCCAGTTCGCGCTGGCCGGGGGTCTGACGGGCGTGCGCCTGGACGATGACGTCCGCCGCGATCTGCCCGGACTCCATGGCGTACGCGATGCCCTCGCCGTTGAAGGGGTTCACCATGCCGCCCGCGTCGCCCACCAGGAGCAGGCCCTTGGTGTAGTGCGGCTGGCGGTTGAAGGCCATCGGCAGGGCGGCGCCGCGGATCGGCATCGTCATGTTGTCCGGGGTGTAGCCCCACTCCTCCGGCATCGAGGCGCACCAGGCCTTCAGCACCTCGCGCCAGTCCAGCTCCTTGTAGGCGGACGAGGAGTCGAGGATGCCGAGCCCGACGTTCGACGTGCCGTCGCCCATGCCGAATACCCAGCCGTAGCCGGGAAGGAGCCGGTCCTCGGCGCCGCGGCGGTCCCACAGCTCCAGCCAGGACTCCAGGTAGTCGTCGTCGTGGCGGGGCGAGGTGAAGTACGTACGGACGGCGACGCCCATCGGGCGGTCCTCGCGGCGGTGCAGGCCCATCGCGAGGGAGAGCCGCGTCGAGTTGCCGTCGGCGGCGACCACCAGCGGGGCGTGGAAGGTGACCGGGGTCTTCTCCTCGCCGAGCTTGGCGTGGACGCCGGTGATGCGGCCCGTGCGGTCGTCGATGATCGGGGCGCCGACGTTGCAGCGCTCGTACAGGCGGGCGCCCGCCTTCTGCGCCTGGTTGGCGAGCTGCTCGTCGAAGTCGTCGCGCTTACGGACCAGGCCGTAGTTCGGGTAGGCGGCGAGTTCCGGCCAATCGAGCTGGAGCCGTACGCCGCCCCCGATGATGCGGAGGCCCTTGTTCCGCAGCCAGCCCGCCTCCTCGGAGATGTCGATCCCCATGGACACCAGCTGTTTGGTGGCGCGCGGCGTCAGGCCGTCGCCGCAGACCTTTTCCCTTGGGAACGCGGTCTTCTCCAGGAGGAGGACATCGAGTCCGGCCTTCGCCAAGTAGTAGGCGGTCGTGGAACCGGCTGGCCCGGCCCCGACGACGATCACATCAGCGGTGTGTTCGGTGAGGGGCTGGGGCTCGGTCACGGCGGGTTCTCCCCAAGGCTCGAAATCTGTGTGCCGACGGGCACGGGTTATGGGCAGTCTATGCAGCGGTACCGATCAGCCAGCCGAAGGGCCACCCGTGACAAAGCAGGCGACAAAGCAGCCGCTGCCGAGCAAGACCCTGCCCGCCGTACAACTGCGGGTCCCGACCCATGAGGACGCGTTCGTCTGGCACCGGCTCTTCGACGACCCGGAGGTGATGGAGTTCTTCGGCACCGGCACGTCGGCCGAGCTCTCCGTGTACGAGGAGCTGACCGCCCGGCAGCGCAGACACGACGCCGAACTCGGCTTCTGCCTCTGGACGTTGCTCGACGCCGACGGCGAGCCGATCGGCTTCACCGGAGCGCAGCCCTGGCCCAACGACTGGGGACCCAGGGGCGAGATCGAGATCGGCTGGCGGCTCACCCGCGCCGCCTGGGGGAAGGGGTACGCGAGCGCCGCCGCGCAGGCCACCCTGGAGCGGGTGCGCGCGGCGGGCGTACGGGACGTGGTGGCGATGGTCGACGTCCGCAACGCACGCTCCGTGGCCGTGACCCGGCGGCTCGGCATGGAGCTGGCCGAGACCTTCACGACGCCGTCGAAGCGGGAGGCCCACACCTTCCGGCTCGCGCTGTAGCGGGTCTACCCTGCCGGCACCGCCGGGGGGTGACATCCGTGCCGAAGACGCCCAGGACCGCCTGCTCCTGCCTCGGGCCGGGGCGCGTCAGCCGTTGAGCCGCCAGTTCTCCAGGGCGATCCGGTGGTTCTTCTCGCCCTCGCCCGCGGGCCAGGTGTCCGCGCGCCAGGAGAGCTGGATGGCGTACTCGGTGCCGTTGTCCGCGACGTAACTCTGGTTCACCGCATGGATCTCGCGACCGGCCGTGTCGGTGTACGTGTACTCCCAGATCGCGCCGCTGCGCCCCTGGAAGGTGTTCGGCTCGAGCCGCAACCGCTGGTAGTCCGACTTCTTCGGGTCCTTCTTGGCGTCCTTCTCGATGTCCGTGAAGTTCTCGTACGAGGTGTACGGGGCGTTCGGGACCACGCCGACGATGAACTGCTCCGGGCCGGTCGACCCGGCGTACACGATCTGGCCGGGTCGCTCCTCGCCCTGCCGGGACCAGCCGTCGGGCACGGCGAACTCGAAGCCGCTCACGTCGGACACCAGGTCGAAGCCCGCGGGTGGTTCGGGGGCCTCGTCCACGGTGTCCGGGCTCGCGCTCGGCTCCACCTCCGGGTCCTCCGTGCTGTCCGTCGGCGTGTCGGAGGGGGTCGGCGTGGGTGCCGGCGTGGGGTCCTGGCTGCGGCTGACGGCGGGCTTGTCGTCCTTGCCGCCCGCCTTGTCGGCGGAGCCGTCGTTGTTGTCCTGCCAGAGCAGGACGCCGGCCGCGATGCCGCTGCCGATGACGAAGGCGGCGGTGAGAGTGGCGACCCAGAGGGCGGTGCGGCGGGGCTCGGGCGGGGCGGACGGCTGCTGGTGCAGTTGGTAGGCGTGGGGGTCGTAGGCCGTGGGGGTGTAGGCGGGGTCGTACGCGGGCCGGGGTGCGGGGGTAAATCCCGGTGTCGCAGGGTCCGTCGAGACGGGGCCCACGGCGCCGATGGCGCCCTCGGTGGGCGCGTCGGCCACGGAACCGGGCGCGTCGGGGGAGCCGGACGCACCCGCCGGGCCGCTCGGCATCGGCGGGACCGACGGCATCGGCACCGCGTCGATCCCCGGCCGCTGGCCGGCGAGTTGCAGCAGGAACGGCGCGACGAGCGCGGCGCCGAACACCCAGAGCAGCCCGAACAGCAGTGCGTCCGGCACGCTCACGCCCGCCTCGAAGGTGCCGTTGCCCGAGCCGCTCCCGCCTCCGCCGCCGAACTCCGACGAGGCGTTGCCGGTCGCGTCGACGCTGAATCCGCCGACCCCGGCGAGCAGCAGGAAGAGCCCGAAGAAGATCCCGGCGGCGAGGAGTTGCTCACCCCGGTGCGCGGAACGCCGCGCGGCGAGCAGGCCGAGGACCAGCGCGCACACGAGGCCGAGCGCCAGCGCCCCGACGACGGCCCAGTCGTTGGTGACGTCCCCCAGCTCGGAGAGCCCGAAGGACTCGCTCTCATAGCCACCGCCGTACGCCGAACTGCTGCCCTCCACCGACGCGCCGAGCGGTGCCCCCCAGCCGAGGCCGAGGGCGGCGATGCCGAGGTTCGGCAGCAGGAGCAGGGCGATGAGCAGGGGGGACACGTCGGTGTCGTCGAGGTCGGCGAGACCTTCGAGGTCGTCGACCTGGGCGAGGCTGATGAACGCGACGAGCGAGCAGACGACAAGGACGATCGCGAGCGCGCGCAGCGCGGTGCCGGTGGCGCGGAACGCCGCCTGCCAGCCCGACCGTCGGGCGAGCCACTGGGCCAGGTCGTCGCGGTGCAGCACACCGCAGGAGACGGCCAGAGCGAGGACGAGCGCGCCGAGCGCGGCGAGCACCGGGGACGAGGAGAGCTCGACGCCCTCGATCTCGGGCTGCGCGAAGAGGCTGAGCGCGAGCGTGCCCGCGGTCACCAACAGGGTGACGCGCACGGCCGCTTCGAGCCCGGCCGTGCCACCGCCTAGGCCCCCGGCGCGCACAAGGACACGGGTGCGCAGGAGGCGTACGCCGATGAAGAGGGCCCCGATCCACAGGGCGGTGGCGGTGAGCGGGATGAGGTGCAGCGAGGCACTGCCGTCGAAGGCGACGTCGACGCTCGAGTTCTCGCCGCCGAAGAGGGACGACTGCTGGCGCTCGCTCCCGGAGATCTCGAAGCCGCCGCCCACGGCCTGGAGCAGCGTCGCGAGAGCGATCCGGAGCCGGTCGCCGAACCCGACGACGACGTCACCGTCGCCCTGCCCGTAGGAGGGGACGGCCAGCGCGGCAGCCGCGATCAGCACGAGACCGACAGGCCACAGCGCGGCTTGCGCGGCCCCGGCCCAGTCCCCGCGCAAGGCCCGTCCGAGGAAGGCACCGAGCGGTGAGGGCCTGGCGGGCGCCGGCGGCACGTGCGGGGGCGGAGGCGGAGGCGGGAGCGTGGGCTTCGGAAGTGCGGGTGCGGGGAGGGAAGTTGCGGTGTGTCCCGGCCCTTCGGGCGTGCTCTCCGACTTGCCTTCGGACACGCTCTCGGGCGCGCTTTCGGGCGCCGCTGCTTCACCGGCGGGCTCGTCGCCCTCGGGTTCCGCCGGCGCCGTGTCCGCAGAGGTCGGCCCCCCAAGCTCCGCCACAGGCAGATCCGCGGGCCCCGCGTCCACCGTCGTGTCCCGCGGACGCTCTCGGCCGCACTTCATGCAGAAGCGGGCCTCATCAGGGGTGGGTGCCCCGCAGTGAGGGCAATGCGACGCCATGGGAACACTCCGTCATTGGGGAGATGACCAGAAAGACCGACCCTGCCGAACGGTCCCGCGGCCGTGTCGACGCGAAGAGCGGCTTCGCGTCAACACCGCCGCGTCGGCGGGGAGTCGTATCACAACGGACACATCTTGCCCGGCGGCTGGTTCCCGTCAACTCGGTTCACTGAGAGGGAATCTCGGCGTTCCCGCACCAGGTGGGAGAAAACGGCAGGCCTAGGCCTTGAACCCCCGGTGCAGCGCCACGACGCCACCCGTCAGATTCCGCCACGCCACCTTCGACCAGCCCGCCTCCTGCAACCGCGCGGCCAGCGTCGGCTGGTCCGGCCAGGAGCGGATGGACTCCGCGAGATAGACGTACGCGTCGGGGTTGGAGGAGACCGTGCGCGCCACCGGCGGCAGCGCCCGCATCAGGTACTCCTCGTAGACCGTGCGGAACGGCGCCCACGTCGCGTGCGAGAACTCGCAGATGACGACCCGGCCGCCAGGCTTCGTCACGCGGTACATCTCCCGCAGCGCCTGGACCGTCTCGTTGACGTTGCGCAGGCCGAAGGAGATCGTGACGGCGTCGAACGTGTCGTCCTTGAACGGCAGCTTCGTCGCGTCCCCCGCCGTGAACGGCATCCAGGGGTGGCGTGCCTTGCCGACCTGCAGCATGCCGAGCGAGAAGTCGCAGGGCACGACGTACGCTCCCGCTCGGGCGAACGGCTGGGACGAGGTTGCCGTCCCCGCGGCGAGGTCGAGCACCTTCTGGGCGGGGCGCGCGTCGACCGCCTTGGCGACCTCCTTGCGCCACAGGCGTGCCTGGCCGAGGGAGAGCACGTCGTTCGTGAGGTCGTAGCGTTCCGCCACATCGTCGAACATGGAGGCGACTTCGTGCGGCTGCTTTTCCAGGGTTGCTCGGGTCACCCGGCCCATTGTGTCAGGCCGGTCCTCTGCCCTGGCCGCGGCCCGCTTCGCCAGCGGCGGGCTCTTTTCGCCTGCGGCGGGCCTCCCTCGCCTGCGGCGGGCTTTCTCGCGGGTGCGGGCCGCATTGGGTTGCTCGCGCAGTTCCCCGCGCCCCTTCGGGGCTCTCAGCGCGCCCGGTACACCAGTCGCCCCTCCACCACCGTCGCCACACAAGTCCCCGCGCCCCGTCGCACCAGCTCCGCACGGTCCGTCACGTCGAAGATCGCGAAGCGGGCCGGGCCGCCCTCCCTCAAGGACGGCAGAAGGACGAGTGGGGTCGGTGACAGGGACACGGGGCCCTGCAGCCGCTCCGGGCGCCGGCCGATCGCCAGGCCCGCCCTGCGGACGGTGTCGATGACGGGCCGGGCACGCAGTTCGCCCGCGACGGCCACCGTGCCGTGCGCGAAGAGCCGCTGCACGCCCCGGCGCGCGCTGGCGCCGAGACGGGACGGGTCCGTGCGGAAGACGGCCCGCGCGCGCTCCCCGCCGATGGGCTCGGTGCCGAACCGGTCGGCTTCGCGCGGGTCGGGGTGGTAGGTGGCCTCAAGGAGTTCGGGGCCGTACACGTTGAGCAGGCCCGGCGTGAGGATGCCGGGCCAGCGCCGTACGCGGGCCGCCGGATGCGCGGCGGCCAGCTCCTCGTACGGGCCGACGGCGGCAATCTCCGCCCCGTCGACCAGGACCGCCGCCTCCGGTGTCCCCTCGGCCACGTGAAGTGTGCGCACAGCGGCCTCAGTTGCTGGCGAGGAGCTTCAGCTCGGGGTGTGCCGTGCCGCCCTCGATCGCCGTGGACGAGATGTGCGAGGCGACGCGGTCGTCCGTCGGGTCGTTCGCCGGGTCGTCGTGCACGACGAGGTGCTCGTACGTCGTGGCGCGCTGGGCCGGTACGCGGTCCGCCGTACGGATCATGTCGATCATGTCCCGCAGATTGTTGCGGTGCTTGGCACCGGCGGAGGAGACGACGTTCTCCTCCAGCATCACCGAGCCGAGGTCGTCGGCGCCGTAGTGCAGGGTGAGCTGCCCTGCCTCCTTGCCGGTGGTCAGCCAGGAACCCTGGATGTGGGCCACGTTGTCGAAGAAGATCCGCGAGATCGCGATCATGCGGATGTACTCGAAGATGCTGGCCTGCGTCCGGCCCTTGAGGTGGTTGTTCTCGGGCTGGTACGTGTACGGGATGAAGGCCCGGAAGCCTCCGGTCCGGTCCTGCAGGTCACGGATCATCCGCAGGTGCTCGATGCGCTCGGCGTTGGTCTCGCCCGTGCCCATGAGCATCGTGGACGTCGATTCGACACCGAGGTTGTGGGCGATCTCCATGATCTCCAGCCAGCGCTCGCCGCTCTCCTTGAGCGGGGCGATGGCCTTGCGCGGGCGGGCCGGAAGCAGCTCGGCGCCGGCACCGGCGAAGGAGTCGAGCCCGGCGGCGTGGATCCGCTTGATCGCCTCCTCGGCGGACACCTTCGAGATGCGGGCCATGTGCTCGACCTCGGAGGCGCCGAGGGAGTGGATGACGAGCTGCGGGAAGTTCTTCTTGATCGCCGAGAAGTGCTCTTCGTAGTACTCGACGCCGAAGTCCGGGTGGTGTCCGCCCTGGAACATGACCTGCGTGCCACCGAGCTCGACGGTCTCGGCGCAGCGCCGCAGGATGTCGTCGAGGTCGCGCGTCCAGCCCTTCTTGGTGTCCTTCGGGGCGGCGTAGAAGGCGCAGAACTTGCACGCCGTCACGCAGACGTTCGTGTAGTTGATGTTCCGCTCGATGATGTACGTCGCGATGTGCTCGGTCCCGGCGTACCGGCGGCGGCGGATCGCGTCGGCGGCGGCGCCGAGCGCGTGCAGCGGGGCATCGCGGTAGAGGTCGAGCGCCTCTTCGGCGCTGATCCGCCCGCCTTCGGCGGCACGGTCGAGGACGGACTGAAGGTCGGCCTTCTCGGTCACCGGGGCGTCCCTTTCGTAAGGGTTCTGGACGGACTGATTCAGCGTACGCCAGCCCTTCCGGCCGCCCGACGTCAGGCGGCGTACGCCCCCACGAGCAGCCCCAGGAACGCCCCGCCGATCAGGAACGGCCCGAACGGTATCGCCGTCCTGCGCCCGGCGCGGCGGGCGGCGACGAGCCACCCCCCGTACAGCCCGGCCAGCAAGAACCCGGCGAAGGCGCCGAGCAGCAGCACACCCCACCCGTACCAGCCGAGGACGGCCCCCAGGCTGAGCGCCAGCTTCACGTCACCGAAGCCCATGCCGTTCGGGCTGATGAGGAAGAGCACGAAGTACGCGCCGCCGAGCGCGAGCGCCCCGTACAGCGCGTGCAGCCAGGAGCCGCCGTGCTCGGGCAGCAGCGCGGCGCCCCCGAGGAGCACCAGCGCGGCCACGGCCAGTGGCAGGGTCAGCATGTCGGGCAGCCGGTGCACCCCGAAGTCCACGAAGGCGAGCAGCACCCCGAAGGGCGCGAGCAGCAGCCACGCGGCCAGCTCGGGACGCGGGCCCGTGGCGGCGGCGAAGGCGGCGCAGGCGAGGGCGGTGGGGAGGACGACGGAGAGGGTCCGGGGCCCGTACCGGGTCCCTTCCCCACACCGCGCGAGCCCGACCCAGCCGCCGAGGGGATGCCCGTCGGGGCACTCGGCACGCCAGTCCTCGTCGGGCGCCACGGAGAGCCGGTAGACGGCCCGGGGCACGAGGAGACCGGCGGCGGCGCCCCAGAGGGCACCGCCGAGAACGATGATCAGCAACAAGAGGGTCGTCTCCCCTGTCAGCTGACCGCGGTGAGGCCACTGCGCCAGGCCGGCAGCAGCTCGTCCAGCAGGGCCTCGGTCCGGGGCGGCACACCCCGAGCCCCGCTCCGGGCAACGAGGTCAGCGGCAACCCGCTGGAGCCGCGCAGGCTCACCCACCGCATGAGTCGCCCGCAGCAACTCGTTCCAGAGCCGCTCGTCGCCCGGCGCGGAGTTCAGCGAGGCGTTCAGCGCCTCGATGGCCTTCTCCGCGCGCCCCTTCTCCAGGTGGAACTCGGAGAGGGCGAGCCCGATGTCGGCGACAAGGAGCGGCAGCTGCGCGTCGATGATCTCGTGCGTGAGCCACCCGTAGCGCCCCTGCGGCCGGTCCGAGAGCAGTGGCCCGCGGACGAGCACCAGCGCGTCGGTGAGCATCCGCCCGCGCACGGCACGGCTGTTGGCCCCGCGCCCCTGAGTCGCCTCGTGGTACAGCGACCGCAGCACGTCCAGGTCGGAGACCACGGACTTGGCGAGCGTGAGCCGCCCGCTCCGGTCCGCCTTCAGCCGCGGCGTCCCGTCCGGCTCGGTGCCGAGCCACTCCCGCAGCCGCTCGATGAGCGCGTCCCGTACGTCCTCGGTGGCACCGCGCGGCCACAGCGCGGAGGAGAGCACCCGCGGGTGCACGCCCTCGCGGTGCAGCAGGAGCAGCGCGAGCGCCTCGTGCATCAGCGGGCTGCGCTCGCCGTCCGGCGTGTCGAGGCCGATGATCTCGTACGTGCCGACGAGGCGTGCGTAGACCGCGGGCCGCCCCTGCTCGGTGACGTCGACGAGGAACGGCGGCGCTGCGGCCGTACGACCGGAGCCGGGACCTGAAGTACCTGAAGTGCCGTCCTCACCGGGATCGGCGTCGACGAAGAGTTCCACGACGGCACGCTGCTGGGCCTCGGGCAGCGCCTGCGCCTCCAGTTCAAGACCGAGCAGCGGGGCGAGGAGCTTGCCCTCGGGGGTGATCTCCATCTCCCACGCGGCGCCCGGCAGGTCACCGGACTCGGTGCCGACGAGGTACCCGATGCCCAACCGGCTCGCGTCCGCGGCCAGTTCGGCGAGCTTCACCGCGTCGTCCCCTTCGGGCTCCGCGGCGAGCAGCACCAGATGCGGCGCCCAGCGGGTGTGCTGGGCGGGCCCCGTACGCCCGGTGAGGACCGAGTCGTGCCCGGCGGCGCCCAGCGCGCCCCGCCGCTGCCGCGTCTCGGCCTCCATCGTCTCGATGAGCGCCTCGATGTCGTCGAGGTGCCGCAGCCGGTTGGGCGCGAGCGGCGTCAGGTCCTGCCCGAAGCCGACGAGGGTGATGGTCATGCGGTCGGACCAGCCGTTGGTGGCGAGCTCGGCGGCCACGGAGGCGAAGACGGCGGCACGGTCGGCCTCGCGCCCGCTCAGCGAGACGACACCGGGCACGGCTTCGAGATTGAGCAGCAGCCGCGAGTCGTCGAGCGTGCCGAGGCTCACCAGCCCCGGGTAGGGAGCGGCGGTGTCCACGTCCTCGTACCGCTCGGCGTCGGTGCGCGCCAGCATCCAGAACGTCTGGTCCTGCCCCAACTGCCAGGGAGCGGGCGGCCGTCCGGCGGGCTGGGCGAGCTGGAGGTGCAGGTCGCCGTTGCTGAGCCAGGCGGCGTAGACGGTGGGCAGGGCGCGCGATTCCTCGGCGAGGGACGCGGCGAGCCCCCTCAGCGACAGATCGAGCAGCCGCACGCCCTCGGGGTCGGCCCCCACGAGCAGAGCGTCCTGCGCATCGGCGGCGCCCCCGGTCGGCGTCGGCGGCTCCATGCCGCGACGCCCGCCGACGGCCCCCATGGCCGACTGCCACAGCGCGTGACGGCGACGGCGTCCGAGCGCGCCGAGCAGCCCGGCGGCAAGGAGGGGCGCACCGATGAGAGCTTCGGGCAGCCCGAAGGAGAACCCTTCGGACTCGCTCCCACTGCTGGCGACGGGGACTTCCTGCTTGCCCTTGCCGCTCTCGGAGGGCCGCTGCTCGGGGATGGTGATGTGCGCGGTGTCACGGTCGCCGGAGCCGGATCCGGAGCCGCTGCCACCCTGTTCCTGGGAGCCGCCACCTTGCTGCTGATC
This sequence comes from Streptomyces sp. NPDC033177, assembly GCF_055577715.1. NCBI lineage: Bacteria > Bacillati > Actinomycetota > Actinomycetes > Kitasatosporales > Streptomycetaceae > Streptomyces > Streptomyces sp. NPDC033177. Next base: position 513,236 of record NZ_JBVIPS010000005.1, read on the forward strand.
CCCGGACTTGGCGTAGTCGGAGATCTGCTCCTTCACGTCCTGCGAGACCTTGGGCGCCTCGTCGGGCATCTCGACGAGCTCGCCGCCGTGCGCGTCCGCGGGCATCTCCATGATCCAGCCGGGCCGGATGAGGCTGGCCTCGGACAGGCGGGACCCGTCGGGCTGCTCACGGTCCTTGTTGAGCTGGTAGATCTCCTTGTACCGCCGCCCGTCCCCGAGGTGCCGCTCGGCGATCTCCCACATGGAGTCGTGGTGACGACCCTCGGGCGGCTGGATCCGGTAGTACTTCGTGTCCCCGTCCTTGGCGCTGCTCCCCGCCCGCTCGGCAGCCTGCTCGGCCTGCTCGGCGACAGCACTGGCGGCGCTCCCGGCCTGCTCCTGCCCGAAGAGACCGCCGGGGGTCTGCTGGGCGGAGGCGGCGGAGGCAGGCTTCTGATTCCCCTCGAGCGACTGCCCGAACTGCGAGAGCCCCGGCGCGAAGCTGGCCGCGGTGGCGCCCACAAGAAGCAGCGCGGCGACGAGCTGACGCGCGAGCAGCTGACTGCCGCCGGCGCCGGGAACGCGATCCGGCATCCCGACCCCGGAGAGCGCGGCCTTGACCTCCACCAGCACGCAGGCGGTGAACTGGGCCCAGGCGAGCCAGACGACGACGGTCAGTACGTTGATGAACGTCCCGACCGTGATCTCCTGCTGCAACCATTCCAGCGAGGGCGCACCGCCCGGAAGCGGCCACCCCACGGCGATCGCGAGGGCACCAGGCACGCCGAAGACGAGCGCGGCCAACGCGACGAAGGCGAGGAACGCCTTGACGAAGTCCCCGAACGTACGACGACGCCGGGGCAGCGGCTGCGGCGTCCGATTCCGTGGAGCCGACGGGCCGCCTGTCGAACTTGAAGTGGTGCGCGCCATGGCGGGTGTCCTGTTGTCCTCTGAGAGGGAGCGGGTGAAGGTCTGGGATCAGCGGTACGTCTGTGCGCTGAGCGTACTGAGGCGATGGTACGGAAGGGGCCGATGGTCAGACAGGGGCTATGGCTCTCGCGAGCGCTCCGAGGCCCACAGGGCCGCCCGTTTACGCCCGAGTTGCACGGAAATCCCAACTCCCGGCCGACTCCCGCCGCCCCGCCCCAGGGCAGGCGGCACCGGTCTTTCACCCCCGGGCGTCACAGTTCCGGCACGGGTTCGCTGCGCCCACGTAGCACTTGAGGACCCTTCGCTTTCCTTCGCTTCCGTCATCGCACGGAAGGCGAGAGCCTTCACAGATCCCACCAGTACTGGTAACCCACGCCTGATAACTTCGTCCGGCTCCATTTTCTCCTGCACACATGCCGAACTCCGCTTTTCCTGCACACCTGTCGCACTCCGCCGACACAACCGACCCCTGGGGGACTGCAATCGTGGCCCGTCGCTCTCTGCCCACACTCGCCGCCCTGGCAGCGACCACGACCTTGCTGCTGACTGCCTGCGGGGGCGGCGGGGGCGACGACTCCTCGGACGAGATCGAGGGGGCGGGGAAGGGGTCGAGCAAGCCGTCCGCGTCGACGCCGGCCGGCGCCCCTGACGTCAGCGTCCCGAAGGACCTGAAGCTCGTCTTCGACTTCTCCAGGCCCTCGGACCCGAAGCAGGCGAAGGCCGTCGACAACGCGGAGAACTACATCCGCGCCCTGAAGCACGGCATCGTCCAGCAGGACGTGAACGACCCCGCCTATCGGTACTACTCGGCCGCGCAGGCGGCTCGGTACGCGAAGACGCAGATCAAGGCGTGGATCGACGGCGGGTGGGTGCCCACGGGGACGGACCGCTACTTCAAGTCCGAGGCCACCGAGCTCGGCGGCGGCAAGGCCGTCCTCGTCACCTTCTGCCGCAACCAGGCGAAGTCCTTCAGCAAGGACATCAAGGGCGGCAAGATCCACTACGGCAAGGAATCCCTCGACAGCTACCAGAAGTTCAGCGTGCTGATGAGCCCGCCGAGCGGCTCGGACAAGATCTGGAAGGCCCAGAAGACCGAGGTCCAGGGGAGGGTGAAGGAATGCCGCGGATGATCAGGAGCCTTCGCGGGGGGCGTTGGCTCGCGGCCGGCGCGGCTGTGCTGGTCGTGGGGGCGACGGGAACGGCGTACGCAGACGACCTCCCCGGCGGCACCACGCAGCCGCCGGCCACCGAGAAGCCGAGCGGCGACGCCGACAACGGCACCCTCTCGGCAGGAGTCTCCTCCATCCAGCTCAGCTACCCCAAGGGCGGCGGCAGTGGCGGCAAGAAGGGGAACCTCGCTCCGATCGACCCCAACTGGAAGCCCCCGGCCTGCTGGTACGAGCCCGCGTTCACGTCCGCCGAGCTCAAGAAGTTCGTGGACACGGACGGCGGCGGGGACGTCGGCATTCACGAGTCCTGGTGGGGCAAGGGCTTGTGGACCGACCACTACCGCGACGGCAAGCCCGCCGACAACTTCGACATGAACGAGCCGAAGAACAGCGTGGCCGACGGCTACAAGGACTACAACGAGGGCAAGAAGGGCCGCTTCTGGCGAGGCGTGGCACCTGACGACACCGACCCCAAGTCCTGGGACTGCGGCCGCATCATGTTCTGGGTGGACGCCGGGGAGATCCCCGACGACCCGAACGCCCCGACTCCCAAGATGCTCGCCGAGTACGCCTACGACAAGGTGAAGGTCCCCGACACCAAGGTCGAGCTGAAGCCCGAGGCCAAGTCGACGGTGCACCTGCCCACTTGGGTATGGCTGGACAAGGGCACGTTCAAGGAGGTCTCGGTCCGCGCGGAGCTCCCGAACACCCCGCTGTGGGCGGAGACGACGGCGACGCCGAAGAGCCTCCACCTGGAGCCGGGCACGGCCGACGCCGAAACCTTCCCCGCATCGGGCGAATGCAAGATCAACGAAGACGGCAGCATCGGCACGCCCTACACCAAGGGCAAGTCGAAGCAGGACCCGCCGTGCGGCATCAACTACCTCCGCGCGACGGACGGAAAGCCGTACCAGCTGAAGGCATCGATCACCTGGGAAATCAGCTGGGAGGGCTCGGACAACGACGGCAAGCACATGCTGCCGAACGGCACCTTCGAGACGACCCAGGACATGGACGTCCAGGAGATCCAGTCGATCAACCGCTGACCGTCCAGGACCTCCACGCCATGGACACCGGCGCCACCCTCACCCGGCGACGCTCACCATGGGTCGTTTTCGCACGTCACGACGACCCATGGCTGAGCACGGAGACCGCCGAGCTCCAGAAGCTGGGCGGCCAAGTGATCCACTTGGACGGCAGAGAGCTGAGCGGCCCGGCAGCATTGTTCGCCACCTTTGCCCGGGACCTCTCCTTCCCGGCCTACTTCGGCCACAACTGGGACGCGCTGGTGGACTGCCTCCACGACTGGCACGGCCACGGGGGTGAGACGAGGGACCTCGCGGTCCTGATCAACCACGCCGACGGCCTTTTGAAGGCCGACTTCCTGGGACTGTTCGTCTCGGTCCTCTGCCAGGCGGCCTGGCAGGCCAACCTCCAACTCGACGCCGACGGAGCACCCAACGACGACCCGCCGCCCCATACCCTGCACTTCGCCTTCCTCCTCGACACGACCCCACCCACCGCCTTCACCGAGGCCGCGGCAAGCGGCATGGACGTAGGCGTGGAACGCGACGAGGGACGCTTGACGGCGACGTTGACCGGCGTGGACTGGCCCGACGCCGGCAAGGTTCTCCCGTCCCCGGAACCACGGAACAGGTCATACTCGTCTTCGGAGCCGGACTGAGGGGGATACGGGATGGCAGGCAAGGGGAAGAGCGACCTCGCGCTTCCGCTCAGCGATCTGGAGGACTACGGAAGCCGGTTGCGGTCCGTGAAGGACCGCATGAACCGTACGAAGAAGACCTTCGAGTCCTACAAGGACGACATCGGCGACGGCGGTGTGTACGACGCGCTCGAGGACTTCGAGTCCAACTGGGAAGACGGCCGCGAGGACATCACCCAGCAGCTGACCGCGCTGGCGGACATGTCCGACGCCGTCGTACGCGAGTTCAAGAAGCTGGACGACAAGCTGGCGAAGGACGTCTCGGAGGGCGTGAAGGAGAAGGGCGGCAAGGGGAAGGGCAAGGGAGAGGGCGACTAGTAGGTAGCCGCCTCCACACCCCCCTGCCCCCTGCCACCCGCCACCCGCCGCTCAGCCGTCAGCGGTTCACGGACTGGATTTCCTGTACGGGGATCCGCTGGGTCGTGCCGAAGGAGCCGGACGGCAGCGTGCCGCCCTCGCCCGTCGTGCTGGTCCAGCGGATCTTCCACGTCAGCGTGGCCCGCAGGGCGTACGTGGTGTTCGGGCCCGGAGAGCGCAAGTACGTGACGCCGCACGGCGGTACCCGGCTCGCCTTGCCTCGCGCGTAGGGCTCACCGATGCCGCCTCCTCGCTTCGTGAAGGCGCAGGCTCCCGAAGCCGGGGAGGCTTCGGCGGCGGCTGTGCCCGGCTCGATGCGCAAGGACTCCGGCTCGGCGGTCGTCGTCGCCGCGAGGCCCGTGCCGGGCAGGCTCGCTGTGACGCTGATCCTCTTGAACCTGGCCTTGTCCAGCCAGACCCAGGTGGCCAGATTCACCGTGGACCGGCCCCTCGGGGCCATCTTGATCTCGGTGCCGGGGACGGGGAGTTCGTCGTACGCGTACTGGGCGAGGATCTCCGGTGAGGCTGCCATGGGTTCCGTCGGGGTCCGGCCCTTGTCCACCCAGAAGGGCTGGCGGTCGCAGGACGTCGCCTCGGGGTCGTCCGCGCGGTGGGGATTGATCACTGACGCCCAGAACATCCCCTCGCCCTGCCGGGAGAGGTTGTAGTTCTTGTACGGGTGGCCGTCCTTGTAGCGGTGCTCGATCGCTTCGCTGACGGCGAGGCCGACTCCCCCGACGAGAGGAGCGCTCGCCCCGAAGGCCCGCCACGCCTTGACTATGCCCTGGATCTCCTTGGGCGAGAACGCGGGCTCGTACCAGCAGGCCGGGGGTTTCCAGTTTCCCGCCGTGGCCGGGGTCAGTGTGCCGGTCGCGGACGAGTGGCCTGTGCCGCCGCGCACCGAGGTCCGCACGCGGGTCTCCGCCGTGATGACGCTGCCGTTGGTCCCGCCTTTCACCTCCCTCCCGGGCCCACCGCCGGTCCGGTCGGCCCAAGCGGGCTGCACCGCCTGCAACGCGATCAGGAGGCTGCTGCAGACGGTCAGGGAGACGGCTGCCGTGCGGTGACCGCTCATGGGCGGCACGCCTTGTGGCCCCGCGTCGAGACGCTCTTGGTGACCTGCCAGACGCCCTTGGCGTTCTTCCGCAACCGGTCGTTGTAGAAGACGTACGAATCCTTCGTGACCGGCGTGACGTCAGTCCTCCCCGACTTACGGTCCCTGGTATAGCCCTTGGACTCGTCCCCGCAGTACGTGAGTCCGGCTGATCCGTCCTCGTCGAACGTCACCCGGCGATCGACGTAACGGACCGTCCCCGTCACCGTGGTGCCCTCCTCGACGAAACCGCCGATCCAGTCCACCGAGTCCAAGTAGGCCGACCCCGTGCTGTAGAAGGCCACCGCTTTGGACCTGGGCTCCCGGTCGCCGATCGCCTCGTCCACGGCACGCAGGTACTCGGCGTTGTCACGCAGCACCGCGTCCGTCCTGGCGTCACCCGTCTCCTGCGGTACGAAGACAAGTTGATCGCCCTTGGGGAGGGTGACCCTGGGGCGCGTGATCCCGTCGCCCGGGGCGGACGCCACGGCAGACGGTCTCTCCGTCCCTTGACCGACGCCTGCGATCTTGTCGACGTCCTGAGGATCCGCACCCCCACCACACCCCATCACCAACACAACAACCGCCCCCACCCACGGCAACCCCACCCACGTACGCACCGAGCCCTACCTCCCGTATCTCCCCGAAGGGGAACAGGAGGTAGAACCCCGCGCACCGGACGAAAGTCACCGCAGGAGCGACGACCGGCGGAGTGAAAGTCGGATGAGTCCGATGACCCTCCGGGTGGACGTGGACGTGGACGTGGACGGCGTCAGCCGGCCGCCCCCTCAGCCCACCTCATTCTCCGCAACCGCACTCCCCCGCACCGTCACGTCACCGCCGTAGAACAGACCGGTGAAGACGGGGCTGTACGTCAGTTGGACCTCGACCTCCACCTGGTTCGCGTTGGCGGTCACGCAGTGGGTCGCCGCGATGTCCGCGGCGGTCATGTCCGTCGAGCGCGCGTACGCCTGGGCTCGGGCGCCGCAGTTCTCGAAGTTGATGGGGGCGCCCTTGGCGCCTTCGTATATGCCCTCGCGGTCGACGTCCTGCGCCGCGTACCGCGCCGCCTGTTCCGCGATGTCCGCGGCCCTCTCCCGCTTGGAGATGGACAGACCGCCGTCGATGACGAAGGCCGAGAGCGAGAGGAAGACGATCGCGAAGATGATGACGGCACCGGCACCCGACCCACGGTCGTCGAGGCGTTCCCGGCGGGCCGATGCCCACTTTCGCAGGCGAGGGCCGATGCTCACGCCGACCTCCGGTACGGGTCGAGCGAGGAGCTGAAGCTGGCCGTCAGCGTCGTCGGCACGTCGAGGCCGATCATGTCCAAGCCCCGCACCTTGCAGCTCACTTCCACCGTGAAGAACGGGTCGACCTCGGCCTCGAAGCCCACACTCGTCTTGTTGACGTTGACCGGCCCGGAGCACACGTCCGCGAGATCGGCCTCCGCGGCAGCCTTCGCCTCGGCCATCGCCGTACCCGCGTCCTTCTGGATCGAGCCCGCTCGCGCGGCGTTGCGCGCCGCTCCGTCGATGGCCCCCCGGCCGTCGACGAGCTGGCCGAAGGCCACCAGGACCAGGATGAAGAGGATCATGACGGGGGCGAGGATGACCACCTCGATGGTCGAGAGCCCTCGGTCATCCGTCCAGAGCCCGCGTCCGCCGTGCCGAACGCGCTGAACGTGCCGCCGGAGGACACCTGCCGCTACGTTCCTCATCAGCCGCCCTCCCCCTCCTCCACGAAACGCTCCACCGGCCCGGACGACTGCGCCTGCACCGTCAGGTCGAGCCCGGGGAAGACAGAGGGCACGCTCGCGGTGATCTCCACCCCGACCGTGTTCGCCTTCGGCTCCATCGTCTTCACGTCGGGGCTGATCACCAACTGCGGGCCCAGTTGCTGGATGTAGGCGTCGACCACATTGCGTGCGTCGCCGCGCCAGCCGCCCGGATTCTCGTCCGCCGTCGCACGGGCCTTGCGCGCGCCCGCCTGGGCCGCGGCCTGAGCGACATGATCCGCGAAGAAGTACAGCGCGAACTGCACCGTCGCGAAGATCATGAAGAAGAGCACCGGGGTGAGCAGCACGAACTCGATCGCGGTCATGCCGGATTCACCGCGGGTGGAGGCTGCCTCCACCCTGCGGCGTACCCATCGCTTCACGCACCCGCGCACTCGTCCCCGCCTTCGTTCCCCGGTAACCGACTGATCACAGGTATTGATCAGCAGGTGCTGCCGGCGTCCGCGCCCTTGATGCAGTCGCCGACCTTCTTCGCGCCCGAGCCGAGCGCCTCGTTGATGATCGCGGCGACCACGCCCACGATCGCCACGACGACCGCCGAGATGATGACCCACTCGACCGCGGACGCACCCCGATCGAGCTCGCCGGAGCGGGCACGCTGCACGCGGCCCTGGAGGAAGGTGATCACGAGGTCCAGACCGGGGTTGCCGGTGCTGAAGTTCCGTCCGTTCATGGTGAGTTGTCCTTTCAGGAGTGGGGGGAAGGTTCCCGGGCCGCCGCCGTCGGCCGACCCGTCCGTCGCCGTAAGATCGCTAGACCTGGAACACGCGCATTGCCGCCGGGAAGATCAGGAAGACAAGGAAGCCCGCGCACAGCAGCAACTGGGCGACAAGCATCGACTGGGACTTCTCGCCCGCGCTGCCCTCGATCTCTGCCATTTCGCGGTGCCGCATCGTCTCCGCACGGGAGGCGAGCGACTCTCGGACCTTCGCACCGTCGTCCGCCACCAGGGCCAGGGACGCCGACAAGTCCTTCAGCTCCTCGACGCCCAGCTCCTCACCGAGCGTGCCGAGCGCCTGCCACTGGCTGATGCCGGTGATCCGGGCGTCGGCCAGTGCGGTGCGGATACGCCGCGCCGCCCAGCCGTCGGAGACTTCCGCCGCCGCCATCAGGGCTTCCGGGAGACCCCGGCCGCCCGCCAGGCTCATCGACACCAGGTCCAGATAGGCGCCGATCACGCGACGCAGGTCACGTCGCTTGTTCGCCGCGTCCCGCCGTACCTCGAGGTCGGGCAGGAAGAAGAAGAGGGCGCCGAACATCAGGGCCAGCCAGACCGGGATGATCGGGCTGCTGCCGACCCCCAGCGTCCAGATGACGGCGAACAGGAACGGCCCGAAGAACACACCCGTGGCCGCGAGCAGCGTCTTCGTCGCGAGGAACTTTTCCCAGCTACGGTCGAGCACCGCCAGGTCGGCCCGCAGCGAGCGCTGTTCCCAGCCCTGCTGGAGGTAGAACTCGGCGACTCGCATACCCATGCGGGACCGCATCGTCCCCAGCCGGCCCGAGTCCTTCTTGCCGTCACCGGAAGTGGCGCGATGCGACGATTCGTACGCCGCTCCCCGCGCCCGCATCGCATCGATCCGCGCGACAGTCGCCACCGCACTGCGCTTCGAGGGCATCAGCGCACGTACGAGGGCGTAGATGCCCAGGCCCATGATGGCGCCGATCACTATCGGCATCGTCAGGCTCATCGACGTACCCCCTCAGGGTTCTGATGGCCCGGCTGGCCGTAAGGTCCGGTCGGGCTCGTCAGCGGTGACTGCTCGCCCGGAGCGCCCGCACCGGGAACCGCCCCCGCCCCCCGCGGCCGCACGAACTGCACGCCGGGCTCGTCACGGACCAGGAAGCGGTCCGGTGTCTCCACCGTCGAGAGCTTGCGCAGCCACCAGAAGCCGAGCGCGAACAGGCCGCAGACACAGGCGAGTACGAGCTGGCCGACCGCCGTGCCGTAAGGCTCGACGAAGTCGCGGTTGAAGATCGAGAGGCCGAGCACGAAGGCGATCGACACCGCGACCACGATCTGCACCGAGCGCCGCGTCGACGCACGCTGTGACATCACGCGCTGGCGCATGTCGACCTCTTCGCGCGCCGACTTGGCGAGCGCGCCGAGGACCTGGCGCAGGCCCGGACCGCGCAGCTTCGCGTTCAGGATCAGCGCCGCCACGATGATGTCGGCCGAGGCGTCGTCGATCTCGTCGGCCAGGATCTGCAGGGCCTCGGGAAGCGGCGTGCGCGCACGCAGCCGGTCCACCAGGGCGTCCAGGTGCGGGCGGAGTACGGGCGCCGCCGCTCGTGCTGACGCGGGGATCGCCTGCTCCAGGCCCACCGCGCCCGCGATGGTGTCGCGCAGGGACTCCGTCCAGGCGGCGAGTGCCTCGACGCGCTTCATCTGACCGCGCTCCTCGGACGCGCCGCCGAACAGCTTGTCCCAGAAGAAGACGAGGACGCCGGACGCGATGCCCGCGACCGCCCACCGGGTGAGGAGAAGGACCACCAGGCCCACGCCGATGGCGAGCGAGCCGCGCTGGCCCGCGAACCGGATGAGTTCGCTCATCCGCTGGCTTGCCTTCTGCTTCTCGTGCTCCGGTTTCACCGGCAGACCGCGCAGCGCCATCGCGAGGACCGCGATGCCACCGCCGACCGCGATGCCGCAGCCCAGTGCGTACAGGACGGGCAGCGAGAAGAGGCCGCCCATCGAGCCGAGGTCGCCCAGCGCAGCAAGCTCAGTTGAGTTCATGCCGTGAAGCTCGGTCGAGTTCATGTCGTGCTCACCCCCATTGCCCGGCGGGGCGGTAGCCGAACGCGGCCAGGTCGTCCATGCAGGCGATCGGCGCGTGCGCGACGACCTGCCCGTTCGCGGCCTCCGCGAAGACCTCGCTGGACAGGACGCGGCCGTCGACGCCGTTGACCTCGCGGACCGAGGTCACCATGCGCTGGAGCTTGCCGCCGGTCTGGTAGTTGTTGCGCCGCTGGATGAAGACGACGAAGTTGACGGCTCCGGCCACGAGCATCTGGCTGGCCTCGATGGGCAGCCGCTCGGTGGCCTGGAGGGCGTACGTCGAGATGCGGTTGAAGACCTCACTCGAACTGTTGGCGTGGATCGTGGAGAGCGAGCCGTCGTTGCCCTGGGACATCGCGTTCAGCATCGTCACGATCTCGTCGCCGAGTACCTCACCGACGATGACGCGGGAGGGGTTCATACGGAGCGAACGGCGTACGAGCTCCGCCATCGAAATGGTGCCCTGGCCCTCGGAGTTGGGCAGGCGCTCCTCGAACGCGACGACGTTCGGGTGGAGGTCGGCGAACTGGTCGAGGCCGAGTTCCAGGGCGCGCTCGACGGTCACCAGTCGCTCGTGCGGCGGGATCTCGTTGGCGAGCGCCCTCAGCAGAGTGGTCTTGCCGGCGTTCGTCGCGCCCGCGATCATGATGTTCTTGCGGGCCCGCACCGCGCAGGCCATGAAGTGCGCGACCTCGGGGGTCACCGTGCCGTTGCCCACCAGGTCCGACATGAAGACCTTGCCCATGCGGGCACGTCGGATGGAGAGCGCCGGGCGCCGCGTGACGTCCATGACGGCCGACAGACGCGAGCCGTCGGGCAGCCGGAGGTCGAGCTGCGGGTTCGCGGAGTCGAAGGGGCGCGAGGAGAGACCGGAGTACGCGCCGAGGATCTGGATGAGCTCGATGAGCTCCTCGTCGGTCTCGGCGACCGGATCGGCCTTGGTCTCACGGCCGTTGGCGTATCCGACGAAGACCTGGTCGCACCCGTTGATGTCGATGTTCTCGACCTCGGGGTCGTCGAGCAGCGGCTGGAGCCGTCCGACGCCGAAGAGCGCCGCGTGCACCGCGGCCGCGTACTTCTCCTCGGTCTCGGCGTCCAGCGGGGTCCGCCCGGCGTTGATCTCTATCCGGGCGTACTCCTCCAGGATCTGGGCGATGACGGCGCGGGCGTACTGCCGCTCGTCCTCGCCCGACATGGGGGTGACGCCGGAGACCTGGTCCAGGCGGCGCTGCTCGGCGATGCGGTCGCCGGCGTCCTGCCGGAACCGCTTCACGAGCTGGTGATCGACGGGAACGCTCATCGGCCGGCCCCGTGCGTGCCCTGCATTCCGGCGGTGCCGTGCGTGCCCGCGTTCGGGTTGGCCCAGGCGGCGCCGTACTGCTGGTAGAGGTCGACGGTCACCTTGCGGGCCGAGCGGATCAGCATCGACTTGTCGAGACGCCCGCGCTTCCGCCCGGCCAACTGCTCGGCACCCGCCGGGTCTTCGGCGAGGGTGCCGACGACGCGGGCGCCGGTCTGCGCCGCCATCAGCATGTCGTTGACCTGGTGGACGAGCTTGCCGGACGTCGAGGGATCGGCGATCAGGAGTACGCCGATGAGCGGGGTCGCGAGCGACGCGGCCCCCCGCGATCCGCCGTGCAGTTTGGTGGCGAGCGCGGCGGCCCGGTCGCGTACGCGCGCGATGGCCTCGGGCTCGGTCCGCGAGACGAGCAGCACGAGGGCCGCCTGCGGGAAGAGCTCGACGGCGGGGGTGTCACCACTGATACGACCGCAGTCAGCAATGACATCCGCGGGCGCGTTCGGCGAATCGGCGAGCTGCGAGAAGGCACGGCCGAGGGTCGGCCAGAGGCCCGCGAGCCCGGCGGCCTGCTCGGCGATACCGAGCCCGACGAGCACCTCGAGCCCACCGCTCAACGGCTGTGTGTGGTCCCAGAGTTGATCAGGGACGAGCCCACGCCGGGCGGTGGCCGCGATGCTGAGCATCCCGGTGTTGGGGTTGAGCGGTCCGCCGTGCGCGGCGGCACTGCGGTAGACCAGGTCACCGCCGGCGGGGTCGGTCTCCGCGACGAGCACGCGCCGCGGCCAGACGGCTGCGAGCGCGACGGCCGCGGTGGTGACTCCGGGAGAACCCTTGTCGGCAGCGAGAGCAATGAGCGCCATGTCTCTTCTACTCGCCTCTAGTTGCCGTTGGGAGACACTTGGACGAGCGAGACGGCACCGGCGGACGCGGCCCTGGTGACGGCGGCGGCGTCGGCGCTGTCCACCAGGAGCGTGATGCCGAGGGCACCGGTGCTCACGGTGGCGTCGCTCTTGTCCGCGACGGCGTTGACACGGGCGGCCGAGACGATGGGCGTGTCACCCGCGCTCGTCCCGGCGGAGCCGCCGGTCCCCTTGTCGCCGGAGCTTCCACCGGAAGCGTCGTCGCCGACCTGGTAGACGTCCACGATGTCGCCGGACTTCAGGCCGTCCGCGGGGTACTGCCCCTCCTTGAGGGAGACACCGACGGCCGACTTGCCCGCGGGCAGGCCGCTCTTGCTGGAGAACATCTCGCCGACGGCGACGGCACCCTTGGGAATGGTGTTGGTGGCCTTGAGCTTCTTCAGCCCGTCGACCTGCGACCACTTCACGTAGTTGATGCTCGCATCGTCGGCGACCATGACGGAGGTGACGTTGTCGTCACTCACCGACTCCCCCGCCGGGATCTCGGCCGTCACCTTCACGACCTCCACCCGCTCGCCCGCGCGCAGAACGAGGACGGTGGCACCGAGGGCGCCGATGAGGATGAGCAGAACGGCCAGGGCGGCGAGTGCCGGTTTGCGCTCGCGAGGCGGCGCGGGAAGGCGCTCACCGACCGCTGGCTGAACCGGCGCGGCGGAACGGCTGTTGCCCGCCCCCGTACGCTCTTGGATCTTCACGCAACTGCTCCCCGCACGCCCAAGAAGATTCGGTCATTTTCAGACACTTGCAACACTCGCGACTATCTTCGCCCGCCTCGGGACGGGCTATTCAGCCCCAGGCACAGTGTCAAGTCATCGCACCGTATCAGCAGCACATAAGCCCCTCAAGGCGCGTTCTGACTGCCGGAGCCCTCGCTCCCCATCGTTACCCACGCGCAATCCGTACTCCATGGTTCCCACGCATTCCGGGATCGCGAGTGGAGAGGGGGATGTGCGTACGCGAATATCCATTGTTTGCGCAACGGGCGGTGGTGGGTGCGGTGATGAGGAACACCACTGGCTGCGTGGCTGACGGGGAGCTGATCCATCAGCCGCACGGATGACGCACGGATGACGCTGGGAGGGGCGGGAGTGGTTCCCGGGGGTTCGGGTTGGGCCGGGTTCGGCCATGTGTCGCGGGTGGGGACTTCGGCCGCATACGTCACTCGATGAGTCACATGGGTCAACCGGTGAACCGCATGCGTCAACCGATGAACCGAGGCTCGGGCTGCCTCGTCTGACAGGCCGGCGGCACGCGCCGGCCCCCGCCAACGGAGCTCGATACGGCGTGCCGCACCGGAAATTCCTGCTCTGCTAGACACGGAAGAGAATTTCAACCCCCATGAGACTTTCCTCTCCCACATCCGCACGACGTTCCTCACGGAGGACGCCCCGCAAGGCCATGGCGGCAACAGGCGTGGCGACGGCCGCCCTTGCCATGCTGGCCACCGGCAGCCCCGCGGCGCACGCGATCATCGGCGGCACCGAAGTCCCCAACGGCGCCTACCCGTTCATGGCGGCCATCATGGACAAGAGCTCCGGCAGCCCGCTGGACCGCCAGTTCTGCGGCGGCAGCCTGGTCGCGGCGGACACCGTCATGACGGCGGCGCACTGCCTGGTGGACGACGCGGGCAAGCCACTGAAGCCGAAGAAGCTCCAGGTGGCGGTGGGCCGCACGGTCCTCTCGAAGGCAGGCCAGGGCCAGATACGCAACGTGGCGAAGGCCGGCGTGGTCGTACACCCGCGCTACCTCAAGGGCCAGGAGGCGTACGACGTAGCGTTCATCCAACTCAGCAAGCCGGTGCGCGGGATCTCCCCGATCGCCCTCCCCACCCAGGGCACGGACGCCCTGATCCGTCCCGGCCAGAAGGCAACGGTCGCGGGCTGGGGCAACACGGACACGGAGCTCCCCAACACCCCGGACCGCCTCCGCGAGGTAAAGGTCCCGATCCTCTCGCACGCGGAATGCGGCACGAGCTACGCCGAGTACAACTCAAAGGTCAACTTCTGCGCGGGAGTCGAGACGAAGGACTCCTGCCAGGGCGACAGCGGCGGCCCCATCTTCCGCAGCGTCCCCGGCCGCAGGGCCCCGATCCAGATCGGCGTCGTCTCATACGGGGACGGCTGCGGGGCGCAGGGCGCTCCGGGGGTGTACACGTCGATTAGCTCGTCGAAGCTGTGGAAGACGCTGGATGAGTCGGCGGCTGGGAAGAAGGTGAAGCGGGGGTTGAACCGCCGCTGAGCCGACGGACTGACTATTCGGGTGGGGGAGCCTCGCCCCGAGGCTCCCCCACCCGGTGCCGACACCGCTGTCCCGTTCCCTGCGCACTACGACACCATCCAGCCGTTCCAGCAGACGGCAGTGGGGAGCGGGGCGTTCCGGGCGTATTCGTCACCCGTCAGTCCCGCAGCCGAGCCTCAGCGAACGCCAACAGATCGTCAATGCCAATCTCTTGTGGTGCCCGGCCCTGCGTGTCCCACTCGGCCATGTACCAAGCGCCATGCCATTCAACGCGCCATACCTTGGCGTGACGGTTCTCGAATTCCACGAAACTGTCAGGTGCGCCGTCCATGTCCCGGAGTTCCTGTTGCAGCCTCTGCTCCTCCGTGAACCCGCGTCCAGGGTTGGTACTCCGCGCCTTGGTTCGGGTGTTGGCGTACCGCATCTTGAGGAACGGAACCGGATCACGCGCAAGAAGACGACTCTTGCCCAGCATCTTGTACCGGGTGATCGCTTCACTCTCGGACTCCGCACCGGAGAATTCACAGGCATACGCCGGGAGAACCACCCGGACGAGCGGCATCAGTTCCGGGTTCTCGTAGGCGTAGAACCGGTGCACTTCAGGGGACGCTGCCGCAACGGTGTCGAATTCGAAGCCCTTCGGAGGAAAGAACCCTGTCGCGAAACCGAGGCTCGGATTCGTGGCGAACATGGCCTGCTCGTGATCCCGCGCGAATCCTAGTACGGCTACCGCCAGATCCTGATCATACGAATCGGCAGCCCTGAGCTGCAGCAGCCGACGCCCATCGGCAGACAGGGCTCCGGCGAAGTCGATTCCGGGCGCGGGGGACCAGTACCAAGCACTTTCCAGACCATCGAGCTGAATGGAGCCAGGGAAACCGGCCACTGCTTCTTGAATGTTCATCGGGTCTCTGTCTCCTCGACTAGCTGCATGGGTGTCCACAAGCTCGTCGAAGGCGTGGAAGACGCTGGATGAGTCCGCGGGCTGTGCCCCCGTCGCAGATCCAGCCCCGCTCATCGACGTCGTACGTCCGCGTCGCGGTCCTGGTTCGGAGGTCAGATGGGCGAGAATCCCCGGCATGGTGACGGCACGGCACTGGTACGCATCGGCCCCCGTCGTGCACGGCATTTCACTGTTCGACGAACCGGGATTCTGGGCCGCCCATCTCTCGGATCTCAGCGAAGGCTTCCCGACGGCGGTGTTCGGTGTTGATGCAGTGGATGCCGGTGCCGCCTTGAAGCGGCTGCACGACAGGTCGGCCTGGCCGGAGTGGGCTCCCCCGGAAAGCATTTCACCCGAAGCTAAGTGTCTGAAGCAATACCACCCGCTGTCTACCGGCTTTCTGTGACTTCTCCCTCAACGTAGCGACCGATGCGGATGCAGTACCCACATCGGCTGAGAGGAGGTCGATGCATTCGAGTTGTTCAGTGAGCTCGGATTCCGACATGGAGCTCCCGCTTCCCGCTGCACGATCCAGGAAGTGTGCGGAATCCGCTAGACAAGACGAGGTATATGCGACCCACGAGACATCGAGAGTTGCCATGTAGGAGTACGCATAATATAGAGCCGAGAGAGCATCTGAGACGTAAGCACCGACGCCCGACGGCTCCTCCTCCTGCGCGAGTTCCGGAAAGGCGTAGATTCGCTGCCGAATTTCTTCAAATTTGGCAGGCCCTGCTGCTTCCGGGCCGATCTGCCACAATTCATTCAGAGATGAAAGATAGAGGTCGACATCCTGCGAGCGCTCTTCTTTTCCGCTCAGACCCCAGAAGAAGGATGCCGATACGCGCTCGACACAACCTGCCAGAAAGATCTGACATGAGGTCGGTGATGCAGTCTCCGCGAAAGCGGTGAGTCGCTGCTGTAGATCTACCACAGGAATGTCCTAATCTTTGTTCCGGATTCACGCTGAAACACGTCGCCTGTAATCCGCCCGCCAGAGGCGCGGATCAGCGGCGCACAAACGTCATCGCATACGCTTCGTGAAGCACCACCAGCGACCGGAGTCCAGCCATTCTTGATGATGTGTAGCATCGCATTCTGTTCCGCATGGGTTCCGTCAATGTTATCCGCAAGCATTTCCCCTCTCCTTAGCATACCCTCCTGTGTCTTGTTGAGGCCACGACCGCTGCCGGCCACGACATCTATGTCGCCGTATGGGGTTCGGGCCCGTATAACGGCTACTGTGGATCTTGATTGGGCAATGGGGTGCCCTGCTTGGGCATGTATTTCAGATGCCCTCTTCGAGAGCTGCTTAGCCACGCAGGGGGTGAGCCCGAGCGGGTCGGACCATAGGAGAGGGTTGGCCGGATAACTGTACGGGTTCGGAGCTGGAGCGAGGCCTAGTGAATCGGGGGTGTAGTAGCAGCCGATGGCCGGGTCATAGTAGCGAAAAAGGTTGTAATGGAGCCCGCTCTCGGCGTCATAGTATTGACCGGGAAAACGGAGAAGGCAATCAGTATCGTCACCGCAGAGAGGGTCCCCCATGGGACTGCCCCATATATTTGACGAACTACGCCAAGCTATATCACCGGTATCATCCACGAGTTCCGTCGGCGTACCGATGAGGTCTGTGACAATTTCGAAGAACTGCTCATCGACCTGTGCCTGCGGGATGTCTAGCGCACTTGTGCGTTCTACCTGCGTAATTGGGCGATGCGATTCCGGCTCCCACCCCCAAGTGATCGTCTTCTTCTCCGGGGCCTCCGTGATCTCTTCTTGTTCTGCGAGTCGACTCCCATCCCAGGTGAATATGGTTTGGGAAGCAATGGTCTCTTCGTCATCGGCCAGGAGCTGTTTTGCGATGCGACGTCCAAGCGCGTCGTAGAGGTAACGCCAGCTTCGGCCATCCGGAGTGACGACCTGCGTGAGCCGGTCATATGAATCCCAGGTGTAGCACCAGACATGTCGTCCACCCGACAGGAGTTTCCGGACGTGTCGGACCACGCGTCCCTGGCCGTCGTACTCGTAGCGATCGCGACGAGTTTCCCGGAGGCGCGATCCCTCATATCTGCGTGGCCCTTGCGGTTCGGTACCGGAAGATCCGTCAGGCCATACAGCCTGGCTCAGGTTTCCCGCCGTATCGTAGGCATATTCCTCACGCCATGATTCGGCATCGACAGAAGTGACACGCCCCTGGCGATCAAGGGCAAAGTTTCTGGTTCTATTCCCTGATTCACTGATGCCTGTGAGATAACCGTCTGCTCGGTAGCTGAACTCCCGGCGTTTGATGTTCTCCCCTGCCCGATTAATCAAGGACTGGGACGTGAGCCTGTTCTCGGTTCCCCACTCTTGACGCAAGGTGACACCCGTGTTGAGGCGTCGTTCCAGTTCACGACCTGCGGTGTCGTACTCGAAAGTGAGGGTGCGTCCGGCAACCTGAAGGCTTACGGGACGATCACCCGGGCCCCAAGTCCATTCGTTCGAGAGTCCACTTGGCGTACGCAGGAGAGTTGTGCGCCCCAGAGCATCGTAGGCGCGTTCCAGTATTCGACCATTGCAAGTCTCAATGAGTGAGCGTCCACATGCATCCCGTTCGAAAACAATCTCCGACTCAGAGTTGGAGGCACGTACCATCAATCCGTTTACGTCGAATTCGAATGAGGTGGTTTTGCCGTTGACGTGATGCCCGACGGTAGCGCCACGTGGATCGTAGACGTACTCGATTCGTTGTTCGGAACCGTTTATACGAGCGATGAGTTGACGTGCCGCATCGTACTGGTATTGAACGAGTCGGCCGTTGAAATCGCCCTCTCTGACTAGATTTCCGACTCCGTCATATTCGTACGTCCAAGTTCCGAGTGGCGTTGTGACGCCCGTCAATCGAAGTTCGGCATCGTAGGTGAATTCATTCAGTCTGCCATCTGGATCTACCCTGCGACTAGGCTGATCGAAACCACCAATTTCGTAGCGCGTAATGCCACGTTCAGGGTCAGCGTGTTCAATAAGGTTTCCCTCGGCATCGTACGTCCAATGCGATCTCGACCCGTCGGGGTCGATTCGCCAGGACGGCTCCCCTTCAACCGTCCAGCCATACCGCGTCTCCTCTCCAGAGCTTTCACAGACTGACGTCACGCGGCCGAATGAATCACGCCTTATTCGAGTTACAGCAGAGAGCGGGTTTGTGGTGGCAATAATCAACCCTGCCGCATCATTGAGGAAGCCATGTGCGTTCCCCAGAGCATCAGTTACTGTCCTCAGATGCCCGAGCTCATCGTAATCCAATTCTGTCGTTGAACCGACTGGGTCCGTTTCCCTCGTCAGATTCCCCCGACCGTCATACTCCCTCAACCAGTGGGCGCCATCTGGATCAATAATCCTCGCCGGTAGCCGCAGCTCGTTGTACTCGGCTACGACCGTCGCCCCGTCGGGGTGTGTGACATGGGTTAGGTTTCCGTCCAGGTCATAATCGTATGAGGTGGTTCGTCCAAGCGGGTCGGTGAGAGAAAGCAACTGGTCGTAGCGGGTCCACTCACGCGCCGTGGCGTGACCAAGGGGATCCGTTTCGGTATGAAGCTGCAAGGCCTCATTGAATTGGTAAGTGGTTGTGTGCCCCAGTGAGTTGACGGCAAGGGTAGTGTTCGCTTCGGTGTCGTAGATGTAGGTGTAGTCGAGGATTCCGGACGTTCCAGTCGTCCGAACACAACGATCGGTGTCATCATATTCGTAGTGATACCACGTGTTATTTCGATCCTCCCAGCCATCGATGCGGCGACGCTCATCATAGAAGAGCTTTAGTGGGATCCCTGAGGAGTTGTAGATCTCGGCAAGATTCCCTCGGCTGTCGTATGCGTATCGGACGAGCGTCGGCTGATCAGGATCATTGAGAAGAGTGAAGGCCGTAACACGACCTCGGTCGGCTGATACACCTACGCGATAGCCGCCTTCGTGGACGAGTTCTCGCGGCTCGCCGTTCTCCCCGTAGCTGATCGTGATGGTGTGGTCATTGCGGTCGGAGATGGCTGAAATAGGAAGCTCTGACGGCGAACGACCAGACACCGGCTGGAAATGCAGAGTGATGTTGTTCTCCGGCTGGCGGATTGTCATTGCAGATTGCGAGACGCCATCCCAGAACAGTGGCCAGCGCGGACCTTCGACGGGTTGGATCGGCTCGTGCGGATCGGGTACCGGGTAATGGAGGACCATTCCGTCGTCGCTGATGAACCGCACGCCGTCCTTGTCGAGGATGAGGCGCTGATCAAGCGTCGAGGTCCAACTCGGTCCGAACCAACGTCCAGCCTTCGTGGAGGTGCGGTGGTGACGTTCCAGGAGTAGCGGCAGGACACCGGGTAGAGCCACATCGGTGGCAGACATGACCATCTCGCCGGTGGCCATGTCGATGGGGTCTCCACAGGTGAAGAGCTTCTTCATCTGCCGCCCCATTGCACGGGTGCCCTTACCGAGGCCCTTGGCCCCGAGGGCTAGACCCTTCATGCCGGCCTTGAGACCCTTCATGCCCTTGGCGAGGCCGCGGAGGGAAGTCAGGCCCTTCATGCCGGGTATGCAGTCCAGGGCGGCGAAGGCGACGTCGAGTAGGCCTGCTTCTCCGTTGGCGTATTTATTCAGGGTGTCGGCGAGGACGACGAGGGCGGCGATGAGGACGATCGCGCCGAGAATGGGTCCGCCGATGATCATCGCGATGACACCCAGGACCGCCACGACGACCTTGCAGACGGCGACGATGGTGTCCCAGTTGTCGGTGACCCAGTCGCCGACCTCCTCCCACCACTTGCGGTTCTGGATGCCGGCGTCGGAGGCCTCTTCGAGCTTCTTCTTCGCCGTCCCGGCCGCGTTCTCGCGCATCTTGCGCGCGTCTTCCGCCATCTTCTTCGCGGCGTCGAGGTTGCTCTTGGCGGCGGAGACGTCGGACTTGGCGGCGGTCTGGGCCTTCTCGG
Organism: Streptomyces sp. NPDC033177; assembly: GCF_055577715.1. Taxonomy (NCBI): domain Bacteria; kingdom Bacillati; phylum Actinomycetota; class Actinomycetes; order Kitasatosporales; family Streptomycetaceae; genus Streptomyces; species Streptomyces sp. NPDC033177. Next base: position 533,417 of record NZ_JBVIPS010000005.1, read on the forward strand.
CGGCGGTGGCGTTGCGGGTGGCGGCCTTGACCTTGTCCGGGTCCGGCTTCGGGACGTCTTTCCCGCTGTCCTTGTCGTCCTTGTACTTGTCGGCTTCTTTGCCCGCCTTGTCCATCCACGAGTCGGCCGAGGTCAGGCGGGTCTGGGCGGAGGACAAGTCGCCTTGCGCTTCACGGCCCTTGACCAGAGCCTTGTCGGCGAGGGCCTGGGCGCGCTCCAGCTCCGGCCAGTACGTCGACAGCGCGTCGCCGGCCATCTCGTAGCTCTTCTTGAGCTTCTTCAGCTTGCCCGGCGCGTCCTCGAACTCTCGTGTGAACGACTCGGCCGTCTTGCCCGCCCAGGTGAGGATCGCGTCCTCGCCCGCCATCCCCTTGATGTCCCGCAGCACCTTGGACACGTCGTCGGCGAAGTCGTGCAGGTTCTTGGCCAGGTTCCGCACCCGGTCCGGGTCCCCCGGAGTCGGGTCCTTGTCCAGGTCCAGGACATGCCAATCCGCCGGACGATTCCCCGCCATGCCACAACCCCCGTCGCTTCCGCCCCGCCAGCACCCGTACGCACATGCGAAGTTACTAGTTTCGTACGAGCCACGGAAAGCTAGTTGCTAGTTCGACCCACAGCGGCTGCACAGGGCATCGGTTGGCACGTCGTCGGCCGTCGCCGGGGGGGCTGCGGGGTGCTGATCACCCGCCGACCAGGCCCGCGTCTTCGACTGCCTACCCTTCCGCCCGCTGACGCCCCACTACGGGCCGCCCGGCGAGAGCCTCGTCGACTTCGTGCTGGAAGTACTCGAAGTTGGAGAGCGCGAAAACGCCGCAAGGGTCGGCGCGTTCGGAGATGCGGCGGTCATTCTCGTCTACGTAGTCCTTGTAGTACGCGTCATAGAAGCAGTGCTGCTTCAGGAGATCGTCCGCGGTCAGATCCGCGTGCATCACGGTTCGGAAGTAACCCTTGGACCAGCCCCAGGCCATGGTGAAGAACGGTGGCATGAGCAACCGGTCAGGAGTGAGCTGCGTCAGGTCAGGGTTCTGGTCGGACGACGGGACCTCATAGATGTAGGCGAGGATCCCACCGGGGAATCGCGCCTGAGCTGCATTCTCTCCCACCCTGATAATGCGCCCGAATCGGAAGCTGTCGCCCTCCAGTTGGAGAACAAACACGTCCCCCGCCTGAGGCCGCCGTCGCTGCCCCTTCATCCGTTTCATGAACCCTCCCGCCTCAGGGACCGCCCAAGCCGTATGTTGTTGCCGGGCTGCATGGCGATGCCTGATTCGTCCGAGGCCAACCGATCACCCCCTATGCGCCTGGCCTCTTCGATGGTCCGCTCCACAGGTGCCTGCCTCCCTTCCGTACTGCCTGCCTATTCCGCGAAGCGGAACGTCGACGTCACCGCGTCGAAGATGTCGAAGAAGGAGTCGGCCAGGTCCAGCACCTGGCTGCTGCCCGCCACCAGCGCCACCTTCCCCTCCTGGCCCGGCACCGGAATGAACGTCTGCATCAGTACGACGCGCATCGTGCGGTCGTCGCCGGGGACCGAGATGTCCTCGATGCCGTACGTGCGGGCCGCCATCCCCACGCCCGGGATGTCGACCGTCGTCACCTTCCGGTACGTGTCGCCCTCGCGCTTGGCCTCGCGTACGCCGAGCTGGGCCACGATCGCGGCGGGGTCGGTCGGCATCACGTCGCCGTTCGATGTGCGGGCGCCGACCAGGGAGACGGTGACCGAGCCGGTGACCGGCACGTCGCCGCCGAAGCTCTCCGCCATGCAGCCGCAGTACAGGGCGCCGGACTGCCAGGCCTCCTTGGACGCCTTGCGCAGGAAGCCCTCGAAGGTGCCGCGGTGCGGCTCAAGCTCGGGGCGCTCGCGGATGCGGTCGTTGATCATCTGCCGGATGCTCGCGTCGCGCGACTCCGGGCGGACGTCGAACTCCCACCAGGTCTCCGGCACCTTGATGCTGAATCCGCCGCGGGCGATGGTCTGCGCTTCGGTGTAGCGGGCCATGCTGTTGTCCCCGTCCCCTGTGTCTTCTGTCGACTCTGGCTTGTCAGCGTACGAGGCGGAATTGCGCTCCTGGGTGGGGGTCCCGTCCCGGGGGTCCGTGGGTGGGGGGGGGCAGCTTGGCGCGCGATTGCAGGGAAGTCCCATCAACCTCGCTTCCCACCCATATGTGAGCGGGATCTATCTGCAGCCGCCCCCGTCCTCCCATGTCGCCGTCAGGTCCGCGCAGTGCACTTTGATCGTCGCGTCCGTGAGTTCCATCTCGTGGGTGATGCCTGCACCGGCGCCGGTCCCGCTCTCGTGCGGCAGGCTCTCGTGCGGCAGGATCTCGTGCGGCAGGATCTCGTCCAGCAACACGGTGATCGGCTCCATCCAGTCGATTGACCTCGCGTAGTCGATGGAGAAGCGCGTGACGCCCGCGTACTCGATACGTAGGCCGGCGGCGTGCCTCCACCGGTTTGGTGCGAATGTGAGTGATGCCGGGCCCGGTCCGCTTGCTGTCTTTGTGGGAAGGACGATGCTTGTGAGCTCCAAGTCCTTTACGCAGCGATCGCTCGCGAAGGCGTAGTGCCGGGCGTCGGACGCGAAGGCCCAAGCCCCGCCAGGCAGAGCCCCTCTGAGCGTGGGCAGTACTGCCAGGTATTCCTGCGCGTTGACCCGGAAACCATGGTGCTCGGTGTTCCATTCGACCTTCACGTATCTCATCTGCTGGAGCATTCCATGGCTACTCCTGAACAGTCCGGGCGGCGAGCTTCCCGACGGCGAGTGTGGGAACGATCAGCCGATCGCCGTCGAGGAGATTCAGGCCGTCAACCGCTGACCAGGCGAGGCCGGTTGGCGAGCTGTCGTGCAGCCGGCTCGGGACAGTGAAACATCCCCGTCGCGACAGTAAAGTGCGGCCAATGAGCTATGGGGTGGGACAGGTGAGGGCCGGACAGGAGAGGACGGGGGAGGTGGCAGTGGGCGGGGCCGGTGGCGACGGGGCCGCGGACGTTGTTGCCGGTGCGGACACGGTTGCGGTGACGAGGGGGAGGCCGCGGCGCCCGCGATTCTTCGCCTTGCTCGCCACTCTCTCCCTGCTCCTCCTTCTCGGCGAGGCCGCACCCGCGCTCGCCGCACCCGCCACCTCGCCGCCCGCCGCACAGGACGACCCCGCCCCCACCCAAGCCGCTGCCCTCGCCGACTTTCTCCGCTCCGACCCCGTCCACGTCACCGACCAGCTCCCCCGTGACATCCCCCGCTCCACGGCCCCCGAGTTCAAGAAGCTGGCCAAGCGGACCAAGGTCCCCACCTACGTCCTCGTGTTGCCCAGCCAGAGCAGCAGCGGCGACCGGCTGCTCGCTGCCGTGCACGACCGGCTGGGGCGGGACGGGCTCTATGTGCTCGTCGACGACATGGGCGTCGCCGACGCCGCCGCCTTCGGGGTGCGAGCGCCCGCCGACGACGCGTCCACCGTGACGCTCTATGAACTCCCTTACGACGCAGGGCCCTTGCTGAGCTTCGAGCGGTTCACCGACGTCATCGCGCAGGGCAGCAAGAAGGCCGCCGAGCGTGCGGAGGCCGCCCGCAAGAAGTACGGCGGCGACACCGGTGAAGAAGTCGACGAGATGCACATCGGTCCCGCCGACCGCGACAACCAGTCCCTCGTCACCGGCATCGCACTCACCGGCGTACCGCTCCTGGTCCTCGCCCTCAGTCCCTACGTACGGCGATACGTGCGTCGCTCGCGGCGGCAACAGCAGCAGCAGCAGCAACGCCACTCTGCCGCCGAGGGTGAGCCATCCACCTCTCCCCGCCGCCACTTCACCCCCTTCCGGGTCGAAGCCGGCATAGCCCTCCTCACCGCCGGGGCCATCGCCCTCACCGCGTTCCTCGTCTTCCGCCAGGACACGGCCGGCTCCTCGCCGCCGCCCACCGCGTCCGACCTGTCGAGCCGCGTCGAGCGGGTCGCCGCCGGGCTGAAGCAGGACGCGCCCATCTACAGCGATCCCGAGAGCCCGCAGCTGCTCGACGCCGGCCAGCGGGCCGAACTCCGGGAGCGGATCGCCAAGTTCGACCGAGGGCCCGTGCACGTCGTCCTCGCGCCGCAGCTCAGCGAGGACGAGTCCGGCGGCGAGACCGAGATCTTCGTGGAGGCCGTGCGGCAGAAGATGGGGGCGAAGGGCGACCACGGCGTGTACGTCGTCGCTGACCCTCTCGGCGGGACGATCGATGTCGTCACCTACGACGTACGCATCGACGCGAATCTCGTCGCCTTCGACATCCCCGACTCCATCCGTTACGGCGATGACGACGACCGCTCCACCGATCACCGGCTCGGCGAGCGGCTCGACGACCTGCTGGCCTTCCTGGACAAGGCGCCGCGTACCGCCGAGCCTGAGACCTCCTCGCTCGGCATGGACGACGCCCCCGAGCCCGTCGAGGAGGAGACGCTCTCGCCGCTCTTCTCCGGTGACTTCTGGCCGGGGCTCCTCGTCGGCGCGTTCGCCGCGGCTCTGCTGTTCGGGGTCGTCGCCGCGCTGCTCGGGCTGCTGCGGCTTGCGGTGCCGGGTCTCAGGCGGGCGCCGGTCAGCACCGTTTCGCCCGACGGAGTCCTCACCTTCACGGCGCCGCCGGCTCCCTCCCTCGGCTACCTGCGCCAGGCCGCCCGCGACGAACTAGACGCATTGGCGCGCGAGTTCGACGTCGCAGCCGAGCTCCGGCCCTCCGTCCGGACCCGCGTCTGGGACTGTCTCGACACCGCGACGCTCCTCGCCGATCGCGACCCCGACGGCCACGTCGACGACGACGCCACGCCCGCCGACCTCGCCGCCGCGATCATCCTCGCGCGGGTCGGCCGGGGCGCGCTCGTCGGTGCGGACAAGCCCTGCTGTGCGCTCAATCCGCTGCACGGCCCGGCCACGGGGTGGCGCGACGGCCGGTACTCGCCGGAGGACCAGCGCCTGCGGACCCTTCCGGTGTGTGCGGAGTGCCGCGTCCTGGTGGAGGTGCAGCCGGGGCTCGCCTTCACGCTCCGGCTGACGTTGCCGGGGGCGGGCCGCTCGGGGCGGGTGCCGTACGAGGAGGCGGCGGGGCCGCTGCCCGCCATAGCCAATGGAGTTCCTCAACTCATCCGTCAGGTACGGGAGTACGCCGGTGTTCAGTGACCTGAAGCGTGTCGTCGACCTGAAGCGTGTCGTCGACCTCAAGCGTCTCACCGCAGCCGGGGTCGTCGCCCTCGCCGTCCTGCTGGCCATGGCCGTGCCCTCCTCGGCGCAGCCACCTGCCGCTGCCCCGAGCCCCGGCCAGAAGATCGCCGACGCCCTGCGCAAGTCCCCGGTGTACGTCGACGCCGCGTACGCCGACTCCGTACCTCCCGTTCGCCAGAAGCAGCTCGCCCGGCAGATCGAGAAGACCGGCCTGCCGATCAAGGTTGCCCTCGTGCCGCTGGTCCAGGGCGACGCGTACGACGGCGAGGCCGACGCCTTCGCCGAGGTCGTACGCGACCGCCTCGCGCAGCGTGAGCTCATTCTCGTCACGGGTGGCGACAAGTCGAGCGGCGATCTGCACGGTTTCGAGTGGCCGGAGGAGAAGCAGCAGGCCGGCGACGCGGTGAGCACCGTCGGTTTCCTGGACGAGATGAAGGACGCGGGGCTCGCGGAGCAGACGGAGAAGGCGATCGAGCTGATCGCACGGGGCGATGGCACGCAGGCGTATGAGGAGGCGACGGCCGACCTGGGGAAGGCCACCAGCAGCGGGAGCGGGAGCGGTAGCCACCCGGAGGCCGGGACCGAGGAGGGCGGCTCTTCCTGGCCGCTGCCGACCGCCATCGCTCTCGCGGTAGCGCTTGCCGTCGGCGGGCTCTTCTTCGTGGGCGTACGCCGCCGGGGGCGCGGCAGGCCGAACCGGTACCCGAGCGCCACTGGTTCACCCTTCGCCTTCCCTCAGGCGGTGTTCGCGGCGGCGCGAGCAGCGGACGAGGAGGCGTTGCGCCGCCAGACGGAGACGGAGGTCACCGCCCTGGGTGAGGCGGCAGCGAAGGCCGACCCGGCATCAACGCCCGCTCTGCAGCGGGCACTTGACGCCTACGCCGGCGCCGTCAAGGTCCTGGATTCGGCGCGCAGTCTGCCGGACCTGGCGGGCGTACTCGCGCTGGTCTCGGAGGGCCGGGACGCGTTGGCCCCGGCGGACGGCGCAGCCCGCTCGCCGCTCCCCCTCTGCTTCTTCCATCCCCTGCACGGCCGCGCGGCTCTCCGCCTCCGCTGGCGTCCGCTGGGCCGCCGCGAGCACCTGCACGTAGCGGCATGCGAGGAATGCGCGACGGCAGTCCGGTCCCGCCGAGCCCCAGAGGTGCTCACCGACACCCACGAGGGCCGCGCGCTCCCGTACTTCGAGGTACCACCCGAGCAGAGCCTGTGGGCAGCCACGGGGTACGGATCCCTGCTCCGGGACACGGAACGCGATGGGCTCGCGGCACGGGTGGGGCGAGGGGAGTTTCCCCGGGGGCGGGGCCACGGGCGGGAGTGAGGTGGTGGGTGACGTCGAGGGCGAGTCGCTGCCGGGTCAGCCGATCGGGCCCCAATCCCGTCGCGGGCGCGGCGGCTCGACGGGGGCGGTGGGAGTACCTCGCCGCGGTGCGCGGGCCAGGGTCCGTGGTCCCGCCGCCACGGCGATGATCACCGGCAGGCACAGCATCGCAGCGAACCCGAGGGCGAACCAGCCGCCGTCATTGCCCCCGGTCAGCTGGCGCACGCCGACGACGACGAACGACACGAACAGAACCACGTAAGGCAGCGCCCAGGGCCAGGGGTTGGGCTCCGGCACCGGTTCCGCGCGGCGCCCCTGGCAGAAGGCGGCGTACCAGTAGCGGGCGCACCACCAGGCCGCCGTGTACGTCGATACCGCCCCCGCCCCCATGCCGACCCGCATGAGCACTCCGACCTCGCTGTTCAGTGCCGTGGCCGTCATTCCCACGCCAAGCATGAGCATGATGAGGAACAGCATCGTGCCGAGAGCGAGCCGGTGGCCGCGGCCGCCCTCCGTTGCGCGAGGTGAGATATACATGCGGGTCACCCTAGGAGGAGCCGCTCGTCTCCCGCGCCGCACCTTCCCGGGCCCGGTACCCAGGACCGCTGATCGCGTCGGGCTGCGCGAAGGGAGCGACTAGTCAGCGGTTGATGGACTGGATTTCCTCGACCTCGATGTCCTGGACGGCCTCGATCGTGCCGTTGGGCATGCCCACCGCATTCGCCTGGCCCGTGCCTGTCCAGCTGATCTCCCACGTGAGGGAGGCCTTGAGTGGGTACGTGGCGCCGCCGGAGGAGCGGCGATACGTGATGCCGCAGGGCGGGGTTTCCTTGGACTTGCCCTTGGCGTAGGGCTCGCCGATCTTGCCGTCGACGATGGGGCATTCGCCGCTCGCGGGGATCGTGGTGGCGTCCTTGGTGCCGGGGTCGAGCGTGAGGGACTTGGGGGTGGCGGTCGTGGTCGCCTGAAGGTTGAAGCCGGGGACGTTGATCTCCGCCGTCGCCTTGACGTCGTCGAAGACGGCCTTGTCGAGCCAGGCCCACGTGGGCAGATTCACCTTGGTGACAGCCTCGGGTGCGAGGGTGACCTTGGTGCCCGGGAGCTCCATGTGCTGATAGGCGAGCGCCGCGAGCATCTCCGGGGTGATGGCCTCCTCGTGCTGGGGCGGTGGCGGCTCACCGTTGTCGACCCAGAAGGGAATGTCGGAGCATGACATCCGCGCGAGAGCGTCCGGCTCATTGGGGTTCTCGACGCCCGCCCAGAACATCCCCTCGCCGTCCTTCTCGACGTTGTAGTCCTTGTAGCCGGGGGTGTCCGTCCAGCCGAAGTTGTCCTCGTAGTGGCGCTGGAGCTGCCCCAGAGCGGTTCCCCCCGAGCCCAGTCCGGGGGTATCCAGCTGATCCTTGATGTTCGCGGACATCTTCTTCTTGAAGTCCTTGGCGCCGAGGTACGGGGCGTACCAGCAGGGCGGCGGGTTCCAGTTGACGTCGGCAGAGGTGACGTTTCCGCTGCTGCCGTCCTTGGTGACGGCTCCGGAGTACTGGACCTTGGCAGCCGCGAAGATGCCGGTGCTGTCGCTGCCGCCCTGCTCCTCCTTCTCGCCGCCCTTGCCGTTGCCGAAGTCTTCGTCGGCGTGGGCGACCCCGCTCGCCAGGAGACCGCTGATGGCGACGGACAGAGTGAGGCAGGCGATCGCGGCTCGGTTCAGGCGCATTGGCCCGCCTTTTCCGTCACGTACACGACCGAAGCGCGCCACAAGTCATCATCCCCCGGGAACTTGGACATAATAATCTTGAAGAAGTCGTACGAAGCCGCTCCGGGTGTCCCCTTGCGCACCTTCTTCGACTTCACTTCCTTCGAGTAGAACTTGCTGGAGTCCACGCAGAACGAGACCTCGACCGCATTGCCGTTCGGTGACTTCCGCACCTTCTCCTGGAAGTGGCGACGAGTGCCTGTGGAGGTCAGTCCTGCGTCGATGCGGCCCTGGATCTGGGTGCGGGCGTAACTGAGCCCCTTGTCCATCGCGTAGGCGGAGACGGCCGGGTCGTTGGCCTTCTGCTCCGCGACTCCCCGATAGATCGACTGCACGAAGTGCCGGGCATCATCCAGTGCCGCGGCCTCGTCCTTGTCGTTCGGCTTCTTCCAGTCGAAGACAAGGTTGATGTCCTTGGGCAGCGTCAGATCCACGCCGTCCGGCTTCTCCTCTGCCGGAGCGGCCGACGGCTCCGCCGACTTCTTCGGCTTCCCCTGGTCGGCGCCGGCGATCTTGTCGTTGCCCTTGGAGCCGTCGTCGTCGCTGCCACAAGCGGTCAGGAGCAGGGCTGCGGTAGCGGCGAGCGCGGTGGCGACAGGCATGGTGCGGCGATTCACGGTCGGCTCCCGGTGGGGCGAGGGGGTCTCCAAAGCGCCGACGTTATCGGTGGGGTTGCTGGTTCCACCAGAGTCGATAGCGGGGCAAGACATCCCATTTCGGTGAACTGTCATCGTGTCGTGACGCGCGCGAAGTCACTGTGCGGGAACCCCGCCCGATCCCGCGGGGAGGTCAACTGAGTTTTCCCTCTTGTGACTTGACCACGGCCGGGAAGATCTTCGCGTCGCCGGAGCGGGACTGCATGAACGCGTTGCCGTCCACCGCGTAGTAGAGGGCGATGGTGTCGCCGTGCCGGGTGGCCTGCGTGCGCATGGTGTGCACGTCGCCCTTGTATGCGGATGTGGTCCTGAAGGCCAGGGAGTCGTCGGCGCCGGGGGTAGGTGCGGTTCCGGTGGTCTCGGGGGTGATGGACTCGTACTTGCTGGAGGCCTTGTCCCCCTTCGCCGTGAAGCCGCCCTTGCATGCGCCGACCGCCTTGTTCATGTCGGCCATGGCCTCCTGGGCCTTCCCGGGCGCGTATGTCGCGAGGGTGACGTAGGTGAAGGCGCCGTCGAACTCCTTCTTCTCGGCGACACGGACGAAGCTGTCCTGGGTGTCGCCGACGGGGAACTGGTTCATCGCGTACCCCAGCGAGGCGCAGGCGGTCTTGTCGAGCTTGATGGTGTCCCTCGACTTCGCGAAGACGAAGTTGTCGGAGGGCTCCACCATGGCGTGGGCAGGCACTTCGTTCTTGGCGAGGGCGAGTTGCTCGGCCGTCTTGGTGGGCTTCTTCTCTTCGGAAGGTGCGGAGGAGCCCGCCGCCTTGTCAGAGCCCTTGCCCTTGTCTCCCTCTCCCTTGTCCTCTTCGCCGCTTCCGCAGGCCGTCAGCGTCAGAAGGAGCATGGCTGCTGCGGTGAGGGAAACGGAGTAGGGCAGCGTGCGTCCGTTCACTGGGGCTCCTGGTGGGGGTGAGGGTCGTGTGGTGACGGAGTGGATGACGTTAGCTGTGGGGTTCTTGCTTCCACCAGGGGAGGAATCGGCGTGATTCACCGGATTCCCGCGGACCGTCATCGTGTCGTGACGCCAAGAAGCTCCGCGGAATCGGCGATGCCGATGAACTGTGCGCCAACATGGCGGCGCGGGAGGAGATCACCCGCGTCATCGCGACGACGAGTGACGACGGCCTGCAGACCTTCGCCCGGCAGTCACTCAACCGCCTGCGCCGGGAGATGCTCGACAAGGCGGGCCGCGTCACCGACGAGGCACCGGTAGTGGCGGACTTCACGGACTGGGATCGGTGATTGTCGTCGCGGCGGCCGCCCGACTCGACGACCCGGCGAAGCGGGTCAGGTGCGGGGCGGGCAGGTACGGGGGCTCGGAGGCTACCGTGCTTCCCGGCTCTTTCCCTTGCCCTTCTTTCGCAGCTTTCGCAGCCGTGCCTGGTGTGCGGCTCGGCGTTGTTCCTCGCGGGTCGAGCGGAATCGGTAGGCCGCCCAGGCCAGGACCGCGGCAGTGACAGCGTAGGCGAGGAGAGCTGGATAGGCGCCGTCGATCTCGCGACAAGTAGGGCTGGAGGAGCTGCAGTTGCGACCCGCCAGTGCTGAGATGATGTACGCCGTCACGATCACCGGCAGTGCCCAGCACACGCCCTTCGCCACGCGACGTGCGATACGCCTCGGGGGCTCGTTGCCCTGCAGCGCGTCGGCTGCCCACAGGCCGCCGCACGCTCCGGCCACCGCAAGCACCCCGGCCATGGCTCCGAAAACCCACGCACCCCCCGGCCAGTCCACCATCAGGCCCGGGGACTCACGGATCACCGTGCGCCAGGCGCCCTTGGCCCAGAGGAAGCCGGCCGCCAGGGCGGCGAGCACCAGCACCGCGGCCGCGATGCCGAAGCCGTCGCGGGGGCGGAAGCGGGAGTTGTCTTGCGTCTGCGTCATCGTCAGTCCCAGTGCAGCGTGCCCGCCACCACGTCGAACAGCTCCACCATCCGGTCCGCGAGCGGGTCCACGGGGGTGGAGAAGTTCAGGAGCAGCCAGCTCTGGGTGGCGGGGATCGGCACGTAGTACGTGACCAGCGTGTTCGGCAGGGTGCTGCCCAACTGGGCGGACGCGTCCGACAGTTCCCTGCGGCGCTGACGCACGGCACGTCCCGCCGCCGCCAGGGTCACCACACCCAGCTCGGCGGTCTCGTCCTGCGGCTCGTCGGAACCGTCCTTGCTCGCCAGATGCTCCGCCAACTCCTCGGGGCCCGAGATCTTCGGCCACTCGTCGGGGCCCGGGATGCTGATCAGCAGCGAGGAGGCCAGCGGAAGCTGACCGACCGCCAGGGTGGAGATGTAGAGCTCGGTGCCGCCGATGCCGTAGGCACCCTTGGCCTTGCGCTGCATCTCCCGCATGAACTGCTTCTTGATGTGCGGGGCGTTGTCCACGCCCCGGAACTGCTGGTCCGCGAGCGCCATGATGCCCTGGTCGCGGTGCTCGGGCGCGAGCGGCAGCTGGAACCAGCCGTCGGGGACGATGACGTTGTAGTCGGAGGGCGGCGAAGTGAATTCGCTGGCGTTCTTCATCGGATTCCAGAACTCAATCAGGGCTCAGGGCTGTTCGGGCTCGGGCTTCGGGGCGATTTCGTTTCCGTCCTCGTCCACCAGGTCCAGCCGCAGCGTCGGCACGATCTCGTCCACGCGAGCCGCGTTCTCCTCCGTCAGCTGGATCTTCTCCCACGTCGCCGTCACCACGACGAGGCTCTGCATGCCGGGCGGGAACACCGCGTACTTCACGAACTCGGTGATGCGGCGGCCGAGGCCGAGCATCCGCTTGATCTTCAGCGTCGCCTGGACCCGCATCGCGGGGCCCGCCGCCAGCTCCAGGCGGGTCACCTCCGGCTCGCCCACGACTTCGCCGTTCTCCCACTCCAGAAGCAGGGGCAGCACCTCGTCCGCCGTGGGACGCGGCACTCCCTCGTCCCCGTACGAGTCGACCGCGAGGCTGATCAGGCCCTCGCCGCTCTCGGAGTAGTACGCAGCCGCCAGCGCCGGAGCGTCCTCGTTGAGGTTGAGCGCACGCTCGGCCATGTCGTCGAAGACCGCGCTCTTCTCGATCTCCAGGGAGAGCGGGTTGAGCTCGTTGACGGTCTTCGTGGCGAGTGCCTTCGCCTCGGCCTTCGAGGCCTCGCGCAGCGTCAGGTCGACCCAGCCGGGCTGGAGGTCGATGCGGACCGCGAAATCCTCGGACAGCGCCGGGACGTCGTCGTCTGGTGTGTTCACTGCGTTCCTTCTTCGGTGCGGTGGGGAGGACTCAGGCCCGAACACGTCGGCGAGGCTCAGGCCACGAGCGGGTTGAGGTTACCGTCAAGGCCGAGGCCGGCCAGCGTGATGCCCGCTCCGGTGACCCCCAGACGCGTCGCCGTCTTCGAGATCTGGCTCACGGCATTGACGTCGAAGTTACCGAGTCCGGCCGCTCCCGACTTGATGGCCTTCAGGTCGGACGCGACACCGGGGTCGGCCATGGAGAACGACTTCCCGATGCCCTTGAAGGCGCTTCCGCCGCCCCGCTCCGCCAGTTCGTTCCGCGCGGCCGCGAAGTTTCCGCCGCCGGGCTTGAGGGTCTTGAGATTCTTGCTCCAGGCCGCCTTCGAGAACGGCTCGGTGAAAGGCTCCTTGAGGGACTTCCAGCCCTCGCCCTTCTCCAGCTTGAACTTCTTGCCCGAGAGCTTGCGCAGGTTCTTGTTCGCCCTGGTGACCTGCTTCGTGGTCCGCGCCTTTCCGGCCCGGCCCATCTTGCCGAGTGCCGTCTTGGCGAACTTGCCCGCCACCTTCGAGAAGGCCTTGCCCACGCCCATCAGCAGGAAGCCGACGGCCGCCAGGCCCACGTCCATCCAGTCGGCGTTGCCCTGGAAGACCTGGATGATGGTGCAGATCGTGGTGATCAGCGTGGCGATCATGGCTATCGCGCCAAGGACACCGGCCAGCGCCTGCCCGATGACGGGAATCCAGCCGACCACCAGGGAAAGGATTCCGCAGACGGTGGAGATCAGCTCCGTCACCGACTTGATGTCGTCGACGAGGGTCTCCCAGAACCCGTCCTTCAACGAGTCGTCGGCGATGACGTCCTCGATCGCGTCACGCGCCCGCTTCGCCGCGTCGTCCCGGACCTTCTTGGCCTGGTTGATCTTCTGCCGGGCGGCCTCGATCTCGTCGCCCGCGGCGTCCCGCGCCTCCTCCAGCTTCTTCTTTTCGTCCTTGCCGTCGTCCTTGCTGTCCTTCTTCTCCTTGTCGGAGAGGCCGTCCAGGCTCTTCTGGCTCGCGCTCTTGCGCTCGTCCGCGTCCTGCGCCTCCTTGAGCGCCAGGTCCGCCATCTCCTGGGCCCGGTTCAGGTCCGAGGCGTAGTTCTTCGGCTTGGCGTGCAGCTTGTCGTCGAACCTGCCGCCGACCTCCGTGACCTCGCTGCCGAAGGCGTCCGCCGCCGTGTCGTAACGCTTGAAGGCGGCTTCCAGCTTCTTTACGTTGCCCTGGGCCTTCTCGCGGAACTCCTTGCCCGCCTTGCTGTCCCAGGCCTCCACCTCGGAGACCGCCTTGATGTTCCTGATCTGCTTCTCGAGCTCGTCGGCGGTCTTGCGGAGTTTCTTCCCCAGGTTCGCGACCCGGTCGGCGTCACCGGGAACGGGGTCGTTGTCCGCGACCGGGTGCCAATCGCGTGGACGTCCGGCCATGGGTCAGCCCTTCTTCTTCGACTTGGGGTCGTCCGCGCCGCGGATCGCCTCGGCCAGCTGATGGTCGATGTCCTCGTACGCCTCGGCGGCGGCCTTGGCGATCTGCGCGAGCGCGTCGACCTCGTCCGTCAGCCTTTTGCGGCTCAGCTTCCAGTTGTCGGCGAAATCCCCGAATTTGTCGGCCAGATCGCCGTTCCCGAAGTCGTCCTCGTACTGACCGCCGAGATCCTCCAGGCCGTCGAAGGCCTTCTTCACGTTGTTGAGCCCGGTGCCCATGCCCTTGATCACGTCAAGGTCCAGCTTGGCCCGGTCGCCACCGCCACCCACAGCGCCCCCATGCATCGCACTACCGACATACGACCGGTGCGATGGGCCGCCGCGGAATGCGGCGGCCCATCGCACCGGGTTGCTCACCTGCCCGAGGGCCGGATCACACGTCCTGGGGCCGGATCACTCGCCCCAGGGCGGGATCACTTGCCCTTGACGCCCTTGGCGAGGTCGTCGTCCAGGTCCTCGTACGCCTTCGCGGCGCTGGTCAGGAACTTGCCCATGCCCGTGAGGCCCTCGATGGTGTCCTTGGCGCCCTTCTTGAACTCCTTGAAGGAGTCCTCGAAGGCCTGCGAACCCTTGCGAGTCGTGTAGCCGTTCTTCACCAGGTTCTCGACGTAACGCTCGAGAGCGTCGAGCTTCTCGTCGATCTTGTCCTTGGCGTCGTTCAGCTTGCCCGCCGCGGTCCGCATCTCCTCATAGGTGATATCGGCGTCTTTGGCCATGTGGCTTCACATCCAATCCAACTCGCCGCAGGGCCATCCCCCTTGGCTCCTCCGTGCGGGCCGCGTGAAGGCCGTCCGGCCGTTCATGCGATCTTCCGCTCTTGGGTCAGCAGCTTACGGGTGGGGCAGAAGTGAGCACACCCCGGTTGAGTCACAGCTCTGCTATGAGCTGGTGCACAGCCCGTTGCCTGCGGGAAGGGTGGAGCGGCTATCGTCACAGGCACTGTGGACAGCCTCACAGGCACTGTGGACAAGCCACTGTGGCCGCACTCCGGGAGCGACTCCGGAAGCACGTCCGGAAGCAACCCGGAAGCGGTCAAAAGGGGCTCAAGGGGAGGACGATCGTGCGCCTGACTCTGACCGTCGTCGATCCGCTCGGCGGCGCGAACGCCGACGTCGTGCTCGACGCCGATCCTGAGTCCTCCGTGGGGGACATCGCCAAGGAGCTGGCCGCACAGGTGGGGTACGGCGGCGGCGACGCCCAGATCATCCCCATCGGCGGGCACCAACTCCAGCCCGGCACCGGCCAGGGCGGGGCGCCGATCGTCTTCGTGGACGGCTATCCCATTGACGCCGCCGCGACCATCGGGACGTCCCCGCTGCGCGAGGGCGCCGTCGTCAGCCTGCACGATCCGGCGGGCTGCCTGCCCGGCGAGCCCACCGGCCTGGTCGAACTGCGCATCGCGGGCGGACCCGCGGCCGGCGCGGTGCACCGGCTCGGGATCGGCCGCTACGACATCGGCAGCGGACCCGCCTCGTACATCCGCATCGATGATCCGGAACTGCCCTCGCGCGCCCTGACGTTGTCAGTTGCAACCGATGGCACCTGCCAAGTCGCCGTACATGGTGACAAAGGCGGCGTGACCCTCGACGGCAAGAAGTACGACGAACTCGAAGAAGAAGCCGAGAAGAACGAGAAAAGCAACAAGCCGGGCAAAAAGAAGAAGAAGCGCGACACCGCCGACAGTGCCGACAGCGACGTCGAGAAGGACTCGGGCGGGAATGCGTGGAAGAAAGGGGAATGGCCGCTCGGTGCACAGATCGCCGTCGGCAACACCCTTTTCGAACTCGACCGCTATACGCCGCCCAATGCCGCTCTGAAATGGTCGGAGGACGGCGCCGGACTTGATTACAACCGGCCGCCCCGACTCCGTCCCCCCGAGCGTCAGACGAAATTCAGGCTGCCGAGTCCGGTACGTGACTTCGAGGCGCGCCCACTGCCCTGGCTGATGGCGCTCACGCCGCTCGTCGGTGCCGTCGTATCCGTGATGATCTTCGGGCGCTGGTACTACCTGATCATGGCGCTGCTCAGCCCGCTGATCCTGTTCGGCAACTACTTCATGGACAAGAAGCACGGGCGCAAGTCCCATGCCAAGCAGGTCAAGGAGTACAACGAACACAAGGAGCGGATCGAGAAGGACGCCCAGGAAGCCCTCGTCGCCGAGCGGCTCGACAAGCGGCAGGCCATCCTCAGCCCGGCGGGCATCCTCTCCCTCAGCACCGGCCCCCGTACGCGGCTGTGGGAGCGGCGGCGGACCGACGGGGACCATCTGCTGATCCGCGTCGGCACCGGGCGCATCGACTCCGAGGTCGTCCTGGACGACCCCGAGCAGGACGACCACAAGCGCGAGGTCACGTGGAAGATCGAGGACGCGCCCGTCGCGCTCTCGCTGCGCGATCTCGGCGTGATCGGCATGGCCGGACCCGGTGACTCCGCGCAGGCGCTCGGCCGCTGGGCGGTCGCGCAGAGCGCGGTCCTGCACAGCCCGCTGGACGTCCAGTTCTACGTGCTGACCGAGAACTCGGCGCGCGAGACCTGGGACTGGATGCGCTGGCTGCCGCACTCGCGGCCCTCCGGATCGCAGGACGCCAACGTGTTGATCGGTACGGACGCCGAGACCGTCGGCTCCCGCATCGGCGAGCTGACCCAGATACTCGCCGCCCGCCAGAAGGCGGCCAAGGAGAACAACCGGGGCGGCGCCGCCTCCTTCGGAGACCCCGACATCGTCGTGGTGTGGGACGGGTCCCGGCGGCTGCGGTCCATGCCCGGTGTGGTGAAGCTGCTGCGCGAGGGCCCCGCCGTGTCGATGTACGCGCTCTGCCTCGACGACGAGGAGCGGTTCCTGCCCGGCGAGTGCCAGGCAGTCGTGATCGCCGAGCCGCGGCCGGAGGAGATCAGCCTGCCGGCCCGGCCCACCGCGTCGGCCCCGCAGCCCGCCCCGGCCGCTCCCGGCGGCTTCCCGTCCTTCCAGGCCTGGCACCGGAGTGCCGACGACAGCGAGCAGGGCGCCGACAAGCCCCTCGAACTGCGGCTGCGCGTCGAGCGGACCGACGCCGCCCGCATCCGTTCCGTACGCCCCGACTTCGTGTCCCCCGCCTGGTGCGGACGCCTCGCGCGGGCGCTCTCGCCGCTGCGCGACATCAGCGGTGAGACCGAGGACTCGGCGCTTCCGGGGTCGAGCCGGCTGCTCGACGTGCTCCAGCTCGAGCCGCCGACGGCCGACCAGATCACCGCGCGCTGGCAGGTGAACGGCCAGTCGACGATGGCCGTCATCGGTGAGTCGTACGACGGGCCCTTCGGCATCGACATGCGGCGTGACGGGCCGCACGGCCTGATCGCCGGTACGACCGGTTCCGGTAAGTCGGAGCTGTTGCAGACCATCGTGGCGGCGCTCGCGGTGGCCAACACCCCCGAGAACATGACCTTCGTCCTCGTGGACTACAAGGGCGGCTCCGCGTTCAAGGACTGCGTGAAGCTGCCGCACACGGTGGGCATGGTCACCGACCTCGACGCGCACCTCGTGGAGCGCGCCCTGGAGTCGCTGGGCGCCGAGCTCAAGCGGCGTGAGCACATCCTGGCCGCCGCCGACGCCAAGGACATCGAGGACTACCAGGATCTGGTGCGCCGCGATCCCTCGCACCCGCCCGTGCCCCGGCTCCTCATCGTCATCGACGAGTTCGCCTCCATGGTGCGTGACCTGCCCGACTTCGTGACGGGTCTGGTCAACATCGCCCAGCGTGGCCGTTCGCTCGGCATCCACCTGCTGCTCGCCACGCAGCGGCCCTCCGGTGTCGTGTCGCCCGAGATCCGCGCCAACACCAACCTCCGCATCGCGCTGCGCGTGACGGACGGCGCCGAGTCCGCCGACGTCATCGACGACCCGGCGGCAGGACACATCGCCAAGAGCACGCCCGGCCGCGCCTACGTCCGCCTCGGTCACGCCTCGCTCGTCCCCTTCCAGTCAGGGCGTGTCGGTGGCCGCAGGCCCGGCGCCACCGATCCGGCGCTGCTCGCGCCGTGGGCGGGTTCCCTCGGGTGGGAGGACCTCGGCCGTGCCGCGCTCGTGAAGCCCAAGGCCGCGGCGCGCGAGGAGGAGGAGATCACCGACCTGAAGGTTCTCGTGGACGCCGTGCGGGACGCGAACGCGACGATGGGGATCCCCGCGCAGCACAGCCCGTGGCTGCCGGCGCTCTCCGAGACGCTGCAGCTCGACGAGATCCCGCGGCCCGCCGCGAGCGACAAGCCGGGCGCGCTCGCACCCGCGCCGTTCGGTCTTGAGGACATCCCCTCCGATCAGGCACGCCGCCCGGTCGCGGTCAACTTCGAGACGTTCGGGCATCTGCTCATCGGCGGCGCCCCGCGCAGTGGCCGCTCGCAGATCCTCCGTACGATCGCGGGCTCCATCGCCCGTACGCACTCGTCCGCCGACGTGCACCTCTACGGCATCGACTGCGGCAACGGCGCGCTCAACGCGCTGACCCGGCTTCCGCACTGCGGCGCCGTCGTCAGCCGTAACCAGACCGAGCGCGCGGTGCGCCTCATCACCCGTCTCAAGGGTGAAGTGACGCGCCGCCAGGACCTGTTGGCCGACAAGGGCTTCGCCGACATCGGCGAGCAGCGGGCCGCGGTGCCGGAGGAGGAGCGCCTCGCGCACATCGTCGTGCTGCTCGACCGCTGGGAGGGCTGGCTGCCGACCCTCGGCGAGTACGACCACGGTGAGCTGACCGACGAACTGCAGGCGATGATGCGCGAGGGCGCGAGCGTCGGCATCCACCTGGTCATCACCGGTGACCGCCAGGTCCTCATCGGCCGCATGGCCTCGCTCACCGAGGACAAGTACGGCCTGCGGCTCGCCGACCGCTCCGACTTCTCGATGCTCGGCATGAACGCGCGCAAGGTGCCGGAGGAGATCCCGCCGGGCCGTGGCTTCAAGAACGAGCACGGCACGGAGACGCAGTTCGCCCTGCTCGCCGAGGATTCCACGGGCCAGGGCCAGGCCGCTGCGCTCACCGAGATCGGCGAGGCGGCGGCCGTGCGGGACGCGGACGTGCCGCGCGCCCGCAAGCCGTTCCGCGTGGACAGCCTGCCCAGCCGCATCAACTTCGCCGACGCGTGGGAGATGCGGGACCCGGAAGCCTCGCGCTCCAAGCTCTGGGCGCTCGCGGGCATCGGCGGCGACGACATCATGGGCTTCGGCCCCGACCTCGCGCAGGGCGTGCCGACGTTCGTCGTAGCGGGCCCGGCCAAGTCGGGCCGCAGCACGACCCTGATGAACCTTGCCCGCTCCTACATGACCCAGGGCGTACGCCTCGTGATCGCGGCCCCGCGGCCTTCGCCGCTGCGTGAACTCGAAGGCCAGGAAGGCATCCTGAAGGTCTTCAAGGACGACGACATCGAGAGCGACGACTTCAAGGAGGTCGTGGAGTCCGCGACGCCCGAGGACCCGATCATCTGGATCATCGACGACGGCGAGGTCCTGGAGGACTGCGACGCCGAACGCGAGTTCAAGCGCCTGGTCCAGCGCGGCTCAGAGCGGGGCCTCGGCCTCGTCATCGGCGGCGACGAGGAGGAGGTCTGCAGCGGTTTCTCCGGCTGGCAGGTGGAGGCGAAGAAGGGCCGTCGAGGCATCCTGCTCTCGCCCCAGGACTCATCGAGCGGCGAACTGATCGGCATCCGCACGACCCGAAGCATGGTCGGCGGTCCCATCGCCCCGGGCAAGGGCCTCCTGCACACGGGCAGCGGGGAACCGGTCACCGTCACTACGCCGATGTGACGCGGGCAGGGCGGACGGGCGGCGGCCGGCGAGAACTGCCGCCCGTCAGTTCACCCGGGACAGAGTGGCCTTCGGGTTGCCCGACTTCTCGTTCTCGGAGAGGTAGAGGAGGGTGTCGCCCTTGGGGCGCAGGCGCACCGTGTGGGTGTTCTTCGTGCACTGAGCGGCGCTCTTCGCCTGGCCCTTCCCCTCGGCCACGATCTCCTTTTCCGTCACCGACTTCAGGGTCAGGTCCACCGCGCAGACCCCGCCCAGCTGGTCGGTCTGCGTCATGACGGCGAAGCGCTCGCCGACCTTGCCGCGCTCCACCTTCAGGCTGAACGTTCCCATCGGGACGGCGCCGTTCGCCGCGGTCGCCTGGCCTTCCCAGGTGCCGCGGTAGGACGCGGGGACCTCAGCTGCCCCCTGGTCCGCGCCGTCGCCGCCGGGCTGCTCGCTCGCGGACGCCGCCGGGGGCCGGCCTCCCGCGTCGCTCGCCTCGTCGTTGTCGTTGCCCGGGAGCAGGCCGAAGACGAAGACCGAACCGACCGTCACCGCGGCGAGCGCGCCCGCCACGCCGAGGACCAGCGTGCAACTGACCTTGCGGCCACGCCCGTCGGCCCCGCTCGGCGTGGACGTCGCGGCGACCGAGACGGACACCCTGCCGGGCGCTCCCGAGGGGGGCGTTGACGTCTCCGTCGGGACGTATGGGGGTGGGGACGGGGACGGGACATTTGCGTACGACGGGTCCGGGGGGCCGAAACCGATCGCCGGCGCGGGTGTGCTCGGTGGGCCGAACGGCACCGGGCCCGACTGCTGTTCCGCGACCCCGGCCCCCTCCGTCTCCAGGTCAAGCAGTCGCACCGCGCTCCTGCTGACCCGCTCGACCAGCGGGCCCGGCAGCCAGCCGGCCGCCACCAGGCCGGCCACACCCGAGGGCGCGAGCCGCCGTGCGATCTCCTCCGGCGCGGGGCGTGCCCCCGGGTCCTTGGCCAGGCACTGCCGGGCGAGGTCCCGCAGCTCCCCTGTCAGCGGCCCGAGTTCCGGCTCCTCGTGTACGACCTTGTAGAGCAGCGAGGCGGACGAGTCACCGGGGAAGGGCGATGCCCCCGTCGCCGCGAACACCAGGACCGCCCCCAGCGAGAAGACGTCCGCCGCCCCGGCCACCCCCTTGCCGAGGATCTGCTCCGGCGCCATGTAGCCGGGCGAACCGACGGAGACGCCCGTCGACGTGAGCGAGGCCGTGCCGTCCGTCGCCCGCGCGATGCCGAAGTCGATCAGCCGGGGCCCGTCCATCGTGAGCATGACGTTCGACGGCTTCACGTCACGGTGGACCAGACCCAGACCGTGCACGTGGGCGAGCGCCTCGGCCAGGCCCGCCACCAGTACGCGTACGGAATGGGCCGGGAGCGCGGACTGGTCGCGTACAGCCTCCGTGAGCGAGGGGCCCGCCGCGTATCCCGTGGCCACCCACGGAACTGCCCCCTCCGGATCGGCGTCCAGGACCGGCGCGGTCCAGTCGCCGCCCACCCGCCGCGCCGCCTCCACCTCGCGCCGGAAGCGGGCGCGGAACTCCTCGTCCAGCGCGAAGTGCGGATGGACGACCTTCACCGCGACCGTACGGCCGCCCGCGCTGCGTCCCAGATAGACCCGGCCCATGCCGCCCGAGCCGAGGCGGCCGAGCAGTCGGTAGGGCCCGATGACGGTCGGTTCACCGGGATCGAGCGGGTGCATGACGAAGGCCTCCCCCGGACGCGCCGCACGGCCGCGGCCACCGAGCCGCGCGCACTGTCTGCAGCTCAGGGTAGTCCGCGGGCCCGCCCGTGGAACCCGCTCGCTACCGCTGGGCGCCCAGCAGCTCCACCCGCACGTCCGCGGGGAACCCGGTCGTGTCGCCCACCCGGCGCGCGAACTCCGCGACGCCCTCCAACTGCGCGCTGCCGAAACGGAAGTCGAGCGTCGTGAAGTACTTCTCCAGAACCCCCGCGTCGAAGGCCTCCCAGCGCGCGGCCTGCTCGGAGACCTTGCCGACCTCCTCCAGCGAGACGTCACGCGAGGCGAGGAACGCCTTGTGCACCTCGCGCACCACGGCCGGCTCCCGCGCCGCGTAGTCCTTGCGCGCCGCCCAGACCGCGAAGACGAACGGCAGCCCCGTCCAGTCCTTCCACATCTGGCCCAGGTCGTACACGTCGAGACCGAGCCGCGGGCCGTCGATCAGGTTGGCCCGCAGCGCCGCGTCCCCGATGAGCACGGCGGCGTCCGCCTCCTGCATCATCACTCCGAGGTCCGGCGGACACGTGTAGTAGTCGGGGCGCACGCCGTGGCGCTCGGCGAGCAGCAGCTGCGCCAGGCGCACGGAGGTGCGCGAGGTCGAGCCGAGCGCGACCCTCGCTCCGTCCAGCTGGTCCAGCGGCACCTGCGAGACGATCACGCAGGACATCACCGGGCCGTCGCAGCCGACCGCGAGATCAGGGAAAGCGACGAGGTCGTCGGCGTTCTTGAGGAACTCGACGAGCGTCACGGGCCCGATATCGAGATCGCCCCGCACCAACTGCTCGCTGAGCTTCTCAGGGGTGTCCTTCGTGAGCTCGAAGTCGAGCAGCGTGCCGGTCCGCGCGAGCCCCCAGTACAGAGGCATGCAGTTCAGGAACTGAATGTGACCGACGCGCGGCCGGGGGGTGCGGCGGTGACCGGGGAGCTGATCTGAGCCCTCCGCGGCGATGGCGTCAACGGGAGAATTGTCCACATCGGGGAGGCTAGCCCCCTTGCGGTACGGTGCAGAAAGCGGGGCCCCGATCCCGTTCTTGTCAAGAGCTTTCGACCTGGCCCGTCAACCCCTCTGGGGGGTCCGTCAAACATCCGGGTGACGTGATCTAGCCCCCTATTGCATTCGGCTGCCTGCGTGCTAAGCTCGCCGCAAGTTGCAGTTTGGTTTCCCTTGCAGTACAGAGCCTGCGGAGCATGTAACCCGCAGGCTCTCGTCGTTTTCAGACTTATGCAGTTGTTTCAACAATCGCAGGTTCTGGAGCAGGGCAACCCTTTGGCCCAAGGAGGGCTTATGGCTACCGGAACCGTGAAGTGGTTCAACGCCGAAAAGGGCTTTGGATTCATCGCCCAGGAAGGCGGAGGCCCCGACGTCTTCGTCCACTACTCCGCGATCAACGCAAACGGCTTCCGCTCCCTTGAGGAGAACCAGGCCGTGAGCTTCGACGTCACGCAGGGCCCGAAGGGTCCGCAGGCGGAGAACGTCACCCCCATGTAGTGGGGCGCCCCATTCGCGTGGGGCGTGTGACAGTTCCGGTGACTTGATCCGGACATGGATAGCAGTACCCAAGGAGCCCTGTCTCCCGCGAAAGCGGAAGACGGGGCTCCTGCCTTTTTCTGGCCCCTGGGCCTTGGGTCTTGGGCCTTGGCTGGGGAGCTCTTTTTTCTGCGGGTTCGCCGTGGCTGGTCGCGCCGTTCCCCGCGCCCCTTACGGGGCGCTCTACGTGTGCTGCATGATCAGTACGAATGTTGTGGCTGGGGCCAAGGCCTCGTAGGCGTGGGGGACGTCTCCTCGGTAGGACATGTAGTCGCCTGCCGACAGCTCCACCTGTTCGTCGCGGGGGCCGGCCAAGAGGCGACCCGTGCTGACCACCAGGTGTTCCACCGAGCCGGGGATGTGCGGGTCGGACTCCCGCGCGGAGCCCGGTTCCATGGCCCCGTGGTAGATGTCGCGCCGCACACCGGCCGGTCCCGCCGACAGCAACGTCCCCGCGTACGAGGCGCGTTCGGCGTGCATCGTCGGGCCCTGCCCTGCCCGGATCACCGTCACCTCCGGTGCGGGCGACTCCACCAGCACGCTGAAAGGCACGCCGAGCGCCACCGCCAGGGCCCACAGCGTCTCGATGCCGGGGTTGCCCGTGGCCGCCTCCAGCTGGGACAGCGTCGACTTCGCGACCCCCGCGCGCTTGGCCAGCTCGGAGAGGGAGAGCCCCGCCTTGGCCCGCTCCCGGCGCAACGCGGCCGCGACCCACTCGCGGGGCAGCCGGGACCGGGCCGTGCCGCCGCCCTTGCCGTCAGTCATGCCGTACCCACATGCCGAACCGCTCCCTCACCACTTTGGCCTCAGCCTCGTTCGCTACAGCGGACTGATCGTTCGCCTTGACGAACGTAGCCCGCTGCGCCCATCCTACGACGTATGCGTTCGCCACACCGAACAGACAGCCCACCCCACCGAACGAACGACGGTTTCGTACGCCTCTCTCACCTTCCCCGCGGCGTCCTGCGCGACATCGCCCTCGTCTGGCTGGCCGACGCCGTCGTCGGCGTCTCCTTCGGCGCGATCGCCGTCGCGGGCGGCCTGCCGGTCTGGGTGCCGGTCCTGATGTCGCTGCTCGTGTACGCGGGCTCCGCCCAGTTCAGCGCGGTCGGGATTCTCGCGGCGGGCGGCGGTCCGGTGGCCGCCGCAGCGACCGGTCTGCTGCTCAACTCCCGTACGGCCGCGTTCAGCCTGGCCGTCGCCGACAGCCTGGGCCGGTCCTGGGCCGCGCGGTTCCTCGGCGCGCACCTCATCACCGACGAGACGGCGGCCTTCGTACTCGCCCAGCCCGACCAGAAGCGGCGCAAGGCCGCGTTCTGGATATCCGGGCTCGGTCTGTTCGCCGTATGGAACGTCAGCGTCCTCGGGGGCGCGCTCGCCGGCTCCGCGATCGGCGACACCGCCCGCTTCGGGCTCGACGCCGCGTTCCCCGCCGTGCTGCTCGCCCTGGTGCTGCCCGCCCTGCGCGGCGACAGCATGACGCGGCGGGCGGCGGCCGCCGGTGCGGTGATCGCGGTGGCCGCCGCTCCATGGCTGCCCGCCGGGGTGCCGGTACTCCTCGCTCTCCTCGGCCTCCTCGCGGCGCGGCGCGGACCGGGACGTCCCGCGCGTCCTTCCCGCCCCTCCGAGAGGAGCGCCTCATGAACGCCTACCTCGCCTGCGTCCTCGTCCTCGCCGCTGGAACATACGCCTTCCGCCTCGCGGGCCCCCTGCTGCACGGCCGCGTCGAACTGCCCGCCCGGATCCAGGAATTGCTGGCCGTCGG
This sequence comes from Streptomyces sp. NPDC033177, assembly GCF_055577715.1. Lineage (NCBI taxonomy): Bacteria > Bacillati > Actinomycetota > Actinomycetes > Kitasatosporales > Streptomycetaceae > Streptomyces > Streptomyces sp. NPDC033177. Next base: position 557,851 of record NZ_JBVIPS010000005.1, read on the forward strand.
CGCGGTGGTCCTGCTCGTCGCGCTGCTCGCCACCGGAGCACTCACCGAGGGCCACGGCTTCGCCGGGTGGGCGCGTCCCGTCGGCGTACTGGCGGGCGGCGTCCTCGCCTGGCGGAAGGCCCCCTTCGCCGTGGTCGTGATCGGCGCGGCGGCCACTACGGCGCTGCTGCGGCTAGCGGGCGTTTCGTAACCGCGGGCCCCGGCAAGGTCCCGACCGGCTGCTCGCCACCGAAGCACTCACCGACGGGCACGGGTTCGCCGGGTGGGCGCGGCCCAGCGGCGTACTGGCGCAAGGCCCCCTTCGCCGTGGTTGTGATCGGCGCGGCGGCCACTACGGCGCTGCTGTGGCTGGCGGGGGTTGCGTAGCCGTGGGACCCGGCGGGGTCCCGCCGGTCGGCTGCTCCTGCCGCGTCCCGTCCCTCCCGTACAGCTCCTCCACCAGCCCCGCGTACCGCTCCGTCACCGCGTGCCTTCGTACCTTCAGGCTCGGCGTGAGCAAACCCGCCTCCACCGTGAAGTCCTCGTCCAGCAAGGCGAAATCGCGGATGCGGGCCGGGCGGGAGACCGTCGCGTTCGCCGCGTCCACCACCTCCTGGATCAGGGCGCGGACGTGCGGGTCCCGGGAGGGAGGCTCGGTCAGCTCCATACCTTTCCGGGTCGCCCAGCCGCCGATCTCCTCCGCGTCCAGCGTGATCAGGGCCACCGGATACGGGCGCTTGTCGCCCACCATCACCGCGCGGGACACGAAACGCGACTGCTGTACCGCCAGTTCGCTGAGGGACGGGGTGAGGTTCTTGCCGCCCGAGGTGATGATCAAGTCCTTCTTGCGGCCGGTGATGCTGAGGTAGCCGTCGGCGTCCAGGGCACCCAGGTCGCCGGTGTGCAGCCAGCCCTCGTCGTCCACGGCATCGCGCGTGGCCGCGGGGTTCCCGTGGTAGCCGGGGAAGACCATCTCGCCCCGGGCAAGCACCTCTCCGTCGTCGGCGATACGGACCTCGCAGCCCTCGACGGGGCGGCCCACCGTGCCATACCGGACCGCACCGGGGTGGTTCAGGCTGATCACACCGGCCGACTCCGTCATGCCGTACCCCTCGTAGACCGCGATCCCGCAGGCCCGCAGGAAGTCGACGACGTGCGGCGCGATGGGCGCGCCGCCCGTCAGCGCCCACCTCACGCGCCCTCCGAGCGCCTGCCGGACCAGTCCGTAGAGGGTCTTGTCGGCCTCCTCGTACGCGTCCCGGAGATCGGGCGGCAGGACGCCGTCCGCCGCGAGGACCCCGATGCGTATCGCCTCCTCGAACCGCTCGCGGCCCCCTTCCTGGGATTCCGCGAGGGACAACACCACCGAGTACACCTTCTCGAACAGGCGTGGCACGGACGGCAGATGCGTCGGCTTCGCCTCCGCAAGCTCGGCGACGACGTTCTCGATCTTCCCGCCGAAGAAGCAGAGCTCGCCGCCCTCGATGAGGGTCGTGAACTCGATGAGCTGGGCAAGGAGATGGGCGAGGGGGAGGTAGAGATACGTCGAGTCGCCGGGGCCCGCCTCGATCAGGGGGAGGGTGGCGGACTGTACGGCGCCGAGGTTGCCGTGCGTGAGGAGGCAGCCCTTGGGGAGACCGGTGGTGCCGGAGGTGTAGATGATGGTGGCGAGGTCGGCGGGGACTCGGCCCCGGGCGCGTTCCAGCAGGGCGTCAGGCGCTTGCGGTTCGCGGCTCCTCTCGGTCCCCTCCTCCCCCTCTCCCTCCCCCTGCGTCATCAGCAGCACGTGCCGTACGCCCGGCAGCCCCGGCCGCAGGCGCTCGATCTTCTTGGCCTGCGCGGCGTTCTCACAGATCACCACCGAGGCGTCGGAGTCCTTGACGACCCACTCGACCTCCTCGTCACCCGCCGTCGGGTAGACGGGGACGACCACCGCGCCCGCCGCGAAGACGGCGAAGTGGGCGTACGTCCACTCGGGGCGGGTCTCGGCGAGGATCGCCACGCGGTCGTCCGGGCGCACTCCCGCGGCCAGGAGGCGTGCGCCGAAGTCCCTCACTCGAGTGCGGAGTTGTTCGTACGAGACCTCCTCCCACGTCCCGCCTGCGGACTTGAAGCGGAGGGCCGGCAGCTTGCCGTGGCGGTCGGCCGCCCACTCGGTGAGCACGGCCAGGGTCTCGGGACACTCCGTGGGCTGCATGCGTACGACGCTAGGGACAGGGCGGGCCGTCGCGGGATGGCGGGAAGCGTCAGCGGAGTTGGCCGCGGAGCTCAGTCCACCCCGCCCGAAGCCCCTCCGAAGACCCTCCGAAGATCCTGCGAGGGCCCTCCGCGGACCCTCTGAAGATCCTCAAAACCCTTGTCGCCCCAGGGGCCCCGGGATCAGTATCCCTAGCAAGCCTGACGCCAGACCGCCCCTGACCAGGGCGGTGTCGACCGGTGTCGGCCATCGCGCCGCGATGAACACCAAGGGGGGACATGACCCATGGAAACCACTTTCAAGGCCTCGTTCATGCTGGCCGTCGCCGTGCAGATCGTCCTGATCGCCGTCCTGGTCTTCCAGGTCTGGCGCAAGGAGCGGCACGGCAGCACGGCACCGCTGGTGCTCACCGGCGATGACGCACTGGCCGGTGCCGCGCTGTTCGGGGGCGCGATGACGCTCACCGCGCTGCTCTCCGACGGCTGGAGCGGGATGTCGACCACCGACACCCTGCTGTACGCGGTGACGTTCGGCATCGTCACCGCGGGATTCGCGACCTACCTGCGCCGGGCGGACAAGCGGCGGCCCGAGTACGGGCGCATCGCCTTCCTGCTGCCCGTCGGCTTCGGAGTGCTCGCGGGCCTGGCCGGAGTCTGACCAGAGTCTGACCGGCGCCTGACCGACGCTTGACCGGCGGACGCAAGCCTGTCCGGCGTCTGACCGTCGGAGTTCGAGAGAGCCCGGTACGGGGAAGGAACCCCCATGCCCAGCCGGACCATCACCGTCCCCCACGTCCGTGCCATGCTGCACGGCGCCGAGCGCCACGGAATCGACACCGTCCCGCTGCTCCGCACGGCCCAGATACCCCCGCTGCTCCTCGGCGACGACCGGGCCCGCATCACCGAGGTCCAGTTCGCCCGCCTCTTCCGGGAGCTGTACCGCGCCACCGGCGACGAGTTCCTCGGCCTCGGCTCGGCGGTCAGCAGGCCCGGCACCTTCGCGATGATGTGCCACGCCTCGCTCGGCTGCCGTGACCTGGGCGCCGCGATGGAGCGGGGCGTCACGTTCTACGGGCTGTTCTCCGGCGGCCCCGACCTCACGCTGGAGCACCGCGGCACGGGCAGCGCCGTCTTCGCCGTGCGCAACGACCTCGAACGGGACTACTTCCTCGCCGAGTGCCTCGTGATCATCTGGCACCGCCTGTGCAGCTGGCTGATCGGCCGCCGCATCCCGCTCCACTGGGCCGAGTTCGGGCATCCCCCTCCCCCGCACAAGGACGAGTACGGGCTCCTCTTCGGCTGTCCGGTCCGCTTCGGCGCGGCGCGCACAGGTGCCGGGTTCGACGAGCGCTGGCTGGCCGCGCCGCTGATCCGGGACGAGGCGGCGCTTGAGGGGATGCTGGGCCGCGCGCCGTTCGACCTCCTCTCGCGGCGCGAGTACGGGACGACGGTCGCCGAACAGGTACGCCGCGCCCTCGCCCGCGCCCTGCGCACGTCCCCCCGCCTCCCCTCCCTCGGCGAGATCGCCGCCCGCCTCGCGGTGAGCCCCGCGACGCTGCGCCGCCGCCTGGCCCAGGAGTCCACCTCGTACCAGCAGTTGAAGGACGCCGTCCGGCGTGACGCGGCGATCGCCGGGCTCGCCGAGGGCACGGAACCCATCGCCGAGCTGGCCGCGCGGCTCGGCTTCTCCGAGGACACGGCCTTCCACCGCGCGTTCCGCCGGTGGACGGGGACGACACCGGGGGCCTACCGCTATGAGAACCGGGGTCAACAAAGCTGAGCGCTCCCGCCAGCGCCGGACTTACCCACCAGTCACTACGGTCGTCGCCTGCACACCCCAGCCATTGAGGACTGTTGGGAGAGCCGCATGCACGTTCGTACCCGCGCTGGAACCAGCGCAAGAGCCCTGGCCGTGGTGGCCGCGCTCGGCCTCTCGGTCATCACCCCGGTGACGGCCCAGGCCGCACCGGCGGACACCGCCGCCCCCGGAGACGTCGTCAGCTCCGCCCCGAGCAGCTTCCACCCGCTGCCGGGCCAGCCGACCCACACCAAGGCGTGGAAGATCAACTACCGCTCCACGACGGCGAAGGGCGAGCCGAACACCGTCTCCGGCACGGTCATCGTGCCGCAGGACGGCAGGAAGGGCCCCCGCCCCCTCATCACGTACGCCGTCGGGACGATCGGCATGGGCGACCACTGCGCCCCGAGTGCGGGCTTCCCCCGCGGGACCACCCTCGAAGCCAACCTCATCCAGCAACTCACCCTGCGCGGCTGGGCGGTCGCCGTCACGGACTACGAGGGTCTCGGCACCCCCGGCGACCACACCTACACGGTCGGCAGGGCCGAGGGCCACGCCATGCTCGACGCCGCCCGAGCCGCGATCCGCCTCCCGGAGGCGGGGCTCGGCGCGGACACACCGGTCGGCGTCATGGGCTACTCGCAGGGCGGTCAGGCGGCGAGCTGGGCGGCCGAACTGCACGGGTCGTACGCCCCCGACCTGAAGGTCAAGGGCACGGCGGCCGGTGGCATCCCCGGCGATCTGATGCGGGTGGCGGACTTCAACGACGGTTCGTACGGCTCGGGCCTGATCTTCATGGCCGCGATCGGCCAGAACGCGGCCTTCCCCGAGCTGAACCTGGAGTCGTACCTGAACCCGGTGGGCAAGAAGCTGATCGGCGCGCTGCGCAACAGCTGTGTGGCGGACGGTGCGGTGCTCGGCGCCTTCAAGAAGATCGACGACATGACGGTGAAGAACCCACTCGACCAGCCCGACTGGCAGCAGCGCCTGCGCGAGTCGAAGGTCGGCACGCGGGCTCCGGACGCGCCGGTGTACCAGTACCACGTGATCACCGACGAGCTGATCCCGTACGGCGTCGGCAAGCAGGTGCGCAAGGACTGGTGCGCCAAGGGCGCGAACGTGGAGTGGCACACCATCCTGCTGGGTGAGCACGTATCCGGGGTGATCACCCAGTCGCCGCTGGCGGCCAACTGGCTGGCGGATCGGTTCGCGGGGAAGCCGGTGCGGGGGAACTGCTGACCGGCCCCCCAAGGGCTGACGGCGCGCGGTGGCTTCGGGAAGCCACCGCGTGCTGCTCAGCCGGTGGTCCGCTTCACCGGAATCCACAGCTCCGCGTCCGCGTGCGTCCCGTCGTCCGAGAGGCGGGTGCGCAGGATCTCCGGTCCCGGCCTGCTCTGGTACGGGTTGGACGGGAACCACTGGGTGAACACGTCCCGCCACATGTACTGGAGCGTCTGCGGGAACGGCCCCGCGCTCTCGAAGACGGCCCAGCTCCCGGCGGGGACGGCGAGGGCGTCCATGTCGTCGGGCACCTCGCTGTCCGCACTGCTCACCACGCCGTGCCAGTAGTCGAGCTCGGTCCCCTCGGCGCGGCTCTCGTCCAGCTTGTCGCTGACGGAGATGACACCCTCCGGCCCCTGACCCGACTTCGCCGACAGGCTCTCGATGCGTTGCAGCGTCTCCCGCCCGAGCCCCCGGATGAACTCGGCGATGGCCGGGTTCACACCCTCGTGCACGAGCGGGACGCGCGCCTTCCTGCCGACGACTCGGAACTCGTCCCTGTCCACAACCCGATACCGCATGCTGCCGGCCCCTTCGACGATGAGGCGGAAGGACATCCGTGGCTGGGACCGCAGCGTCGCGCCGCCCCGCCTGGCCTCACCGGGCCCGACCCCGTGCATCCCGCGGAACGCCCGCGCGAACGCCTCGCCCGAGGAGTAGCCGTAGCGCACGGCGACCTCCAGGAGCGTTCGCTCCCCGTCGAGCACCTCGGCCCCGGCGACGGTCAGCCGTCGGCGCCGGATGTACTCCGACAGCGGCATTCCCGCCAGTGCGGAGAACAGGCGCCGGAAGTGGTACTCCGACGTCACGGCCGTCCGCGCCAGGTCGGCCACGTCGATCTGCCCGTCGAGGTGGGCCTCGATGTGCTCCATGGCCTGGTTCAACCGCTCCAGCACGCCGGACTCCTTCCCTTTCACACCTCACGCTAGGAAGAACCCACCCTGCCGCACCCGACATCCTGTGCCCGTTCCGGTCGGCTCCGGTCGGCTCCGGTCGGCTCTGCGTCCGGGGCCTCACGTGCGAAGCTCGGCCCACACCGTCTTGCCGATGCGACGCTCCATGACGCCCCACGTTGCGGCGGTCGCCTCGACGAGCCGGAGCCCCCGGCCCGACTCCGCCTCCGGGTCGGGCGGGCGCAGCTCCGGGACGCGGTCGCCCCGCGCGTCCACCACCTCGATACGCAGCGTGCGCGCCGACTCCGCGTAGAAGAGCCGGAGTTCGAAGTCCCTTCCGGGTACGTGGCCGTGCGTGACGGCGTTGGCGGCCAGCTCGGCGGTGATGTGCGCTGCCGCGTCGGAGAGGTCACTGCCGTGCGGGATGCCCCAGGCTTCCAGCTGGTGAGCGGCGAGGCGACGGGCCAGGCGGGCGCCCCTCCGGGTGGAGCTCAGCCGCTGCGCGAACTGCATTTGAGGGGTGGTGATTTGAGAATTCATGTCACTGAGCGTGGTCGGTGGGCTCTACGCTGACCAGGTACGACGCCGCGACGGAGCGTAGCTGTATGAGTGCGTCCGGTTGGCGTCTGAGGTGTCGACCGTGACCACTGCAGGGCGGTACGGATATGGCGAGTGCGGATCGGGAAGAGCGGCCGGAAAAGCCTGCTGAGGCGGACGGCACAGCGCATCTCTTCAGCGCGCTGGGCAAGCAGATCAAGGTCCTGCGTGAGCACGCGGGCCTGAGCCAACGAGACCTGGGCAAGGCGGCGCATTGCGGGGAGGCGCTGATCTCGTCCATGGAGCGGGGGGTCCGGACTCCGCAGCCGGAGTTTCTGATCCGGGCAGATGAGCTGCTGGACGCGAGGGGCGTGTTGGCGGCGGCTGTGGATGACGTACGGGAGGCGCAGAAGAAGTCACGGACGCGACACCCCGACTGGTATCGGGGGTACGCGAAGTTGGAGGGGGAGGCGGTGGAGCTGCACTTCTACGCCAACCAGGGCGTGCCTGGCCTACTCCAGACCGAGGAGTACGCGCGGGCGGTCTTCTCGCATCGGCGACCGCTGCTGGACGAGGAGACCATTGAAAAGCGAGTCACCGACCGCTTGGCCCGCCAGCAGATCTTCGAGCGCTGGCCGTCCCCCGCCTTCAGCTACGTACTGGAAGAAGTGGTCCTGCACCGCCCCATTGGCGGGCCAGGCGTCTACGAGGGCCAGCTTCGGCAGCTGCTGCGTCTCGGCCGGAAGCGAACCGTGGCAATCCAGGTTCTGCCGACCAATCGCGAGGAACATCCCAACATGGACGGCGCGTTCAATCTACTGACGCCGAAGGGCCACCAGCAGGTGGCCTACACAGAGGTACAGGGGTACCCCAAGCTGATCACCGATCCGGAAGAGGTCCGGCTCATCGTCGACCGCTATGGGATCATGCGCGCACTGGCTCTCAACCCATGGGAGTCCCTGGCTCTGATCGAGAAGATTCTGGGGGAGCGATGAGCACCGAGGCACTCAACTGGTTCAAGTCCAGCTACAGCGGCGGCGAAGGCGGCGAATGCCTCGAAGTCGCCTTCACCTGGCGCAAGTCCAGCCACAGCAGCGGCGAAGGCGGTGCATGCGTGGAGGTGTCCCCCTGCCCCCACGCCATCCACGTTCGCGACTCCAAGAACCCCGAAGGCCCCAACTTCGCGGTAACGCCCACCGCGTGGACCACCTTCGTCGCTCAGGCAGCAACTCACCCCGCCGACTGAGGCTCCCCGTACCACCGCCACGACGTACGTCGTTCCTGGCCCGGCAGTTCCCCGCGCCCCGTCGCCCACAGCAGCGTCGGCCACGGCTCCTCGTCCGTCGGGGCGTCCGGGAACAGGCGGTGGAGTACGCGGGCGCACACGTCGGCGGGCGGGGCCCACTTCAAGCCCAGGCCGTCGGCCAGGTCGTACGTGTGGACCAGGGTCTCCACGACGCCCATCGCCGCGAAGCCCTCCGGATCCGAGATGCCGAAGCCGTGGTACGAGCGGGTGGTCGGCGGAGACGTGCGCACCATGGCGATCAGCAGGGCGCCGCTCGCCTCCAGGACCTGGAGCAGCCCGGCCGGGCCCGCGGCCCGGTCCGCGTGGATGGCGTTGGAGGGGCCGCCGGGCCTGCGGGGTTCCCAGACGAAGGGGACCTCACCGTCCAGGGGCGGCTGCTTCGGGCCGAGCTGCGCCGCGTACGCGAAGAGATCGTCGGCGAGGTGCTCCACCGTCTCCCAACAGTCCCACTCCAGGGTTCCCGCCTTGGCGTCCCAGGCGGTGGGGGGTGCCTCGCGGAGGGTGGCCAGGGCGAGCTGGACCACTTGGTCGAGGTCGTCGGGGGTTATGGGGCCTGGGGCGGGGGCGTCTTGTTCGGCTTGTCGGCGCATGGGGGAACGGTAGCCGGGGGCCGGCTCGTTCAGTCCTCCTCATCCACCCCGCACGAGCTGCCGGTCCTCGGCATCTCGTCGTACAGCAGGAATCCGTCCACCTTCTCGCGCACGCACTTCGAACCGGCGTAGCCCGTGTGTCCGTCGCCCTTGTTGTCCAGGACTATCGCCGAGGAGCCGAGGCGCTTCGCGGTCTCCTCGGTCCAGCGGTACGGCGTGGCCGGGTCGCCCCGGGTGCCGACGAGGAGGAAGTCGGGGCTCTTGACGTCGCGTACGTCGTCACGGATGTAGTCCGTGCCCGCCGGGCGGCCGAAGCAGAACAGCACCGGCATCAGCATCGACTGGCCGAAGATCGCGGAGGTCGACTCGAACTCCTTCTGGAGCTTGCCCACTTCCTTTTCGAGGCTGTCCGCGTCCGGGCGGTCCGGGTCGTCCGCGCAGTTCACGGCCATGAGCGCGGCGGCCATGTTGTCGGCGGGTATGTCGTGCGGGGCCTTGACCTGCTGCTCCAGGGAGCCGCTCATCCGCAGCAGCGCCCTGGGGTCGCCGTCCGCGAGGAGCGCGCCGAGTGCCTGCGAGAGCGCGGGCCACGACTGCCTGCTGTAGAGCGCCTGCCCGAGTACGTCCACGACGTCCTGGCCGGTGAACTCCGCGCCGTCCGACGACTGGAGCGGATACATGTCGAGCCCCTTGATCAGCTCGACCATGTTGCCGCGTGCCGCACGCGAGTCGGTGCCGAGGACACAACCCGCGTTGTCGGTGCACCACTTGACGAAGTTGTCGAGGGCCGTCTGGCGTCCCTCCGCACTCACCAGGGCCTGCTCCGCGACGTCCTCGGTCAGTGTGTCCACGCCGTCGAGGACCATCCGCCCGACGTTCTTCGGGAACTGGGCGGTGTAGACGGCGCCGAGCCGCGTCCCGTACGAGAAGCCCAGGTAGTTGAGCTTCTTGTCGCCGAGCACCTGCCGCATGACGTCCATGTCGCGCGAGACGTTGACGGTCCCCACGTACGGGAGGACGGGCCCGGAGTTCTTCTTGCACTCCTCGGCCATCTTGCGCATCTCGTCGAGTACGGCATCGGGGTCGTCGGCGTCCTGCTGCATCTCCGGCTGCCGCGCTTCGGCGTCACCGCAGCTGACGGGCGAGCTCTCGCCCACGCCGCGGGGGTCGAAGGAGACCACGTCGTATCCCTTGCCGAGATACTCGAACTCCTTCTGCGAACTGAGCAGCCCGGAGACCCCGGCGCCGCCGGGACCCCCGAAGTTCAGGAGGAGGGAGCCGCGGGGCTCGCCGCTGGACTTAATGCGGACCATGGCGACCTTGACCGTGCCGCGCCCCGGCTTCGCGTAGTCGAGGGGGACGGTGATCTTGCCGCACTGGACGTTCTTGTCCTTGGCCGCGGGAGTGGCGGCGGGGTCGGCCATGAGGCCCGCGCCGCCGTCCTCGCAGGGGCCCCACTTGATCTTCTGGGTGTAGAAGCGGGAGAGGTTGGGCGTGGACTGGGACGACGGCTCGGATGACCGCTCGGGCGTCGGACGCCCGGCGCTCGTGCCTGCGCCCGCGCCTGCGCCCGCGCCCGGCAGCCAGGCTCCTGTCCCCACGACGGCCAGCGCTGTCACGCCGGCGAGTGCAACAGCTCCACGCACGGCAACCTCCCTGGGTCTGCCCCTCGATCACCCTAAGCGCGGGGCAGCGGCCCCGCCCGTTCAGGTGACAGCGAGTGACATTCGCTACCGTGCGTTACTGTCCGGCTTCGCGTCCGCGTCAGCGCCCGCGTGCGTAAAGCTTCTCGATCTCCTCCGCGAAGTCCCGCTCAATGGCGTCGCGCTTCAGCTTCAGGGACGGGGTCAGATGGCCGCTCTCCTCGGTGAAGTCCACCGGGAGCACGGCGAACCGCCGGATGGATTCCGCGCGCGACACGAGCTTGTTGGCCTCGTCGACGGCGCGCTGCAGGGTCTCGCGCAGGTCGGGGTCGTCCGCGAGACCGGGGCCCGTGTGCGCCTTCTTCTTCATGCGGCACCAGTGCGCGATGCCGTCCGCCTCCAGCGTGATCAGGGCGGTGATGTAGGGCCGGGCGTCGCCGACCACCATGCACTGGCCGATCAGCGGGTGGGCGCGCAGCCAGTCCTCCAGCGGGGCGGGCGTCACGTTCTTGCCGCCGGTGGTGATGAGGATGTCCTTCTTGCGCCCGGTGATGGAGAGGTATCCGTCGGCGTCCAGGGCGCCGAGGTCGCCCGTGGCGAACCACTCGCCCCGCGTGGGCACCGCACGGCCCGCCTGCCCGTCCCAGTACCCGCCGAAGACCTGCCTCCCGGCGAGCAGCACCTCACCGTCGTCCGCGATCCGCACACGGGTGCCCGGCAGCGGCCAGCCCACCGTGCCGAGCTTCGGCTTCAGCGGGGGCGTCACGGTGGCCGCGGCGGTGGTCTCGGTCAGGCCGTAGCCCTCGAAGATCTCGATGCCCGCGCCCGCGTAGAACGCGGCGAGGCGGCGCCCCAGCGGGGAGCCGCCGCAGATCGCGTACCGCACCTTGCCGCCGAGCGCCGCGCGGATACGCCGGTAGACCAGCGGGTCGTACAGCGCGCGGGCCAGTCGCAGTTTGAACGACGGCCCGGGGCCCGTGCCGTGCTGCTGCGCCTCGATCGCCTCGCCGTAGCGGACGGCGATGCGGGCCGCGCGGTCGAAGGAGGAGGCGCGGCCCATCTTCTCGGCGGTGGCGCGCCCGGTGTTGAAGACCTTCTCCAGGACGTACGGGATGGCGAGCAGGAAGGTGGGCCGGAACCCGCTGAGGTCCGTGAGCAGGTCCTCGGTCTGGATGCTGGGCGCGTGCCCGAGCCGTACGCGGGCGCGCATGCAGCCGATGGCGACCATGCGTCCGAAGACGTGGGAGAGCGGCAGGAAGAGGAGTGTGGAGGCGGGCTCCTTGCTGACGGACTTGAAGACGGGGTGGAGCAGTTCGATGGCGTTGTCGACCTCGGCGAAGAAGTTGCCGTGGGTCAGGACGCAGCCCTTGGGACGGCCGGTGGTGCCGGAGGTGTAGATCAGGGTGGCGACGGAATCGGGCTTCAACGCGCCGCGCCTGGCGTCCACTTCCTCGTCGGAGATCTCAGCCTGCCGGCCCAGCTCGGCGAGGCGCCGTACGTCGCCTTTCTCGAAGGACCACAGGTGTTCCAGATCGGGCATCCGGTCCCGCTCGGGCCCGAGCGAGGCGGCGAGCGCCGAGGTCTCGACGGCGAGCGCGACGGCGCCGGAGTCCTGGAGTATCCACCGGGTCTGATAGGCGGAGGAGGTCGGATAGACGGGGACGGTGACGAGCCCTGCCGCCCAGCCCGCGAAGTCGAGCAGCGTCCACTCGTACGTCGTACGCGCCATGATGGCGAGCCGGTCCCCCGGGGCGAGCCCTTCCGCGATCAGCCCTTTCGCGACGGCGAGGACTTCCCCGGCGAAGTCCTCGGCGGACACGTCCCACCACCGCCCGTCGTCACCTTTCCGGGACAGCACGGCTTCGGCGGGCGCCTCCCGGGCGTTGTCGAAGGGAATGTCCGCGAGGGACCCGCTGCCGGCAACCGGGGCGAGCGGCGGCACGGAGACTTCGCGCACGGCACCGTCAAGATGCCGCAGGCGGGGTTCGACGAGGGCGGGCTGGGGGGCGACGGGGGGTTTGGGGGGCATGGGGGCTGCTCCTTGTCGGGGAGGGGGCTTGTTTCCGGGGGAGAGCGGGAGGGGCGGGGGTTTGGGTGGGGGCTTGCGTGGGGGTTTGTTTCGGAGGCTTGGGAGGGGCGGGGGTTGCTCCGCTGGCCCGGGAGGGGCGGGGGTTGCTCCGCTGGCCCGGGACGGCGGGGGTTGCTCCGCTGACCGGGAGGGGCGGGGGTTACTCCGCTGGCCCAGGAGGGGCGGGGGTTACTCCGCTGGCCCGGGAGGGGCGGGGCTTACTCCGCTGATCCGGGAGGGGCGGGGCTTACTCCGCTGACCCGGGAGGGGCGGGGCTTACTCCGCTGACCCGGGAGGGGCGGGGGTTACTCCGCTGGCCCGGGAGGGGCGGGGGTTACTCCGCTGGCCCGGGAGACGGGGGTTGCTCCGCTGACCCAGGAGAGGCGGGGCTTACTCCGCTGACCCGGGAGGCGGGGCGGCGGGGGCGCTTTAGTCGCGTTCCAGGATTGCCGTCACCCCCTGGCCGCCCGCCGCGCAGATCGAGATCAGTCCGCGCCCGGGCGTGCCCCGCTCGGCGAGCAGCTTCGCCAGGGTGGCGACGATGCGCGCGCCCGTGGCGGCGAAGGGGTGCCCCGTGGCGAGCGAGGAGCCGGCGACGTTGAGCCGGTCCCGGTCCACGACGCCCAGGCCCCGCTTCTCCCACGCGGCCAGCGTGGCGAGCACCTGCGAGGCGAACGCCTCGTGGATCTCGACGAAGTCGAAGTCCGCGAGCCCGAGCCCCGCCCGCTCCAGCATCCGCGGCACGGCGTACGCGGGTGCCATCAGGAGCCCGTCCTCGCCCCCGGCGACATCGCCCCCGACGAAGTCGACCGCGGCAGTCTCGTACGCGGTGAGGTAGGCCTGCGGCTCAAGGCCGCGCGCCCCGGCCCACTCCTCGCTCGCGAGCAGCGCGACGGCGGCCCCGTCGGTCAAGGGCGTCGAATTCCCGGCCGTCATAGTCGGGTTGGCCCCCTCCACCCCGAACACCGGCTTCAGCTTCGCCAGCTTCTCGACGCTCGACCCGGGACGCAGATTCTGGTCCCGCTCAAGCCCCCTGAACGGCACGACGAGCCCGTCCAGGAGCCCCCTGTCGTACGCGGCGGCGAGCCGCTGATGGCTGGTGGCGGCCAGTTCGTCCTGTGCCTCGCGCGTGACGCCCCACGCCTGGGCGGTCACGGCGGCATGCTCCCCCATCGAAAGCCCGGTGCGGGGCTCCGCGTTGCGCGGGATGTCGGGCACGAGATGCGAGGGCCGTACGCGGGCGAGCGCCTTGACCCGCTCCCCCGCCGACTTGGCGCGGCGCGCGGACAGGAGGATCTTCCGCAGGGAGTCGTTGACGCCGAGCGGGGCGTCACTCGCGGTGTCCGCGCCGCCCGCAACGGCGGACTCCGTCTGCCCCAGCATGATCTTGTTGGCGGCAGCGACGACGGCTTGCAGCCCGGTGCCGCAGGCCTGCTGGATGTCGTACGCGGGTGTGGTCGGCGCGAGGCGCGACCCGAGGACGGTCTCGCGGGCGAGGTTGAAGTCCCGGCTGTGCTTGAGCACGGCGCCGGCGACGAACTCCCCCACGGCGCCGTCCCCCTCAAGCCCGTAGCGCTCGACGAGCCCGTCGACGGCGGCGGTCAGCATCTCTTGATTCGACGCGGTCGCGTACGGGCCGTCGGAGCGCGCGAAGGGGATGCGGCTGCCGCCGATGACCGCCACGCGGCGGGTGGTGGGCAGTTTCATGTCTCGACCAGCTCCTGACCCTTGAGTAACCTTACTCTGAAGTAAATTTACGACCGAGCTGGGAGTTGGACAATGGCCGACCGCTATCTGAACTTCACGGGCACCGCACCCGGCCGCTTCCTCACCCGGAGGCTCGGCCTGCCCCAGCCGTCGGCGCTGCACCGCTGGACACCGGAACGCCCGCAGCTGGAGGGCGACTTGCTGTTCCTGACGGCGGGCGAGTCCACCCACGCGGCGGACCTGCCGCCGGTCCTGGAGCGCACGAACCTGCGCGTAACATCCCGTTCCCCCCGCCCCACGGCGATCGTGGTGGACGCAACGGGCATACGCGACACCTCCGACCTCGCCCTCGTGCACGCTGCGCTGCATCCCGTGGTGCGGTCGGTGGCGGAGAACGGCCGCGTGGTGGTGCTCGGCGCGTCCGTCTCGGCGTCGGGCCAGGGGGCGGACCAGGCGTCGGACCAGGCGTCGGACCAAGTGCCGGTCCACCACCAGGCGGCGGCGCAACAGGCGTTGGAGGGCTTCGTACGTTCCCTCGGCAAGGAGCTGGGCAAGGGCCGCACGGCGACGCTGGTCCGCATGCGCTCGGCGGCCGCCGCGGAGTCGACGCTGCGTTTCCTGCTCTCACCGAGGTCGGCGTACGTGAGCGGCCAGGTGATCGAGACCGGGTGGTCTGAAGGGGAGCGGCCCGATCTCGAGTGGGACCGGCCCCTTGCCGGCCGCACGGCGCTCGTCACCGGGGCGGCGCGGGGGATCGGCGAGGCGGTGGCGGAGGTGCTGGCGCGGGACGGGGCGCGGGTGGTCGTACTCGATGTGCCGTCCGTACAGGCGGACTTGGTACGGGTCGCGGACCGGCTCGGCGGTACGGCGCTGCCGCTGGACATCACGGCGGACGACGCCGGGGAGCGCATGGCCTCGGCGCTGGCCCCCGGCGGCCTGGACATCCTCGTGCACAACGCGGGGATCACGAGGGACCGCAAGCTGGCCAATATGCCGGCGGACCGCTGGAACCCGGTCCTGGACGTGAACCTGACGAGCGTGCTGCGTACGACGGACGCGTTGCTCAAGTCCGGGACGCTGAACCGGGGTGGGAGCGTCGTCGCCACGGCGTCGATCGCGGGGATCGCGGGGAACGTCGGCCAGACGAACTACGCCGCGAGCAAGGCGGGGATCATCGGTCTGGTGCGGGCTCTGGCGCCGAAGGCTCTCGCGGAGTACGGGGTGAGTGTGAACGCGGTGGCGCCCGGGTTCATCGAGACGAAGATGACGGCGGCGGTTCCTCTCTTCATCCGCGAGGCGGGGCGTCGCATGAATTCCCTTGGCCAGGGGGGCCTGCCGGTGGACGTCGCGGAGACCACGGCGTGGCTCGCCTGCCCTGCTTCGACCGCCGTCAACGGCCAGGTGATCCGGGTCTGCGGGCAGAGCCTTCTCGGCGCGTAGCGCCTTCCCTGGCCACCGGCCCGATGCCCCGCAGCGTCACCCCACCGAACAAGCCTCTCCCACCCACCCGATTGCCCCGCAGCGGACGGTGACGAGCAAACAGACCAGCAGCACCGCCCCGCCCCCAACCCCGAAAGGACCCCATGCTCGCCCCCCTTCTCCTCCGTGGCGCGCTTCTCTCCCCCCTTAAGCGGCCCCGTGCCGACGCGCCCCTTCCCTCCTCGCGGCCGAACCTCAGTGGCATACGGCCCAGCAGTGAGCGTCTCGATGCCTACTCTCGGATCTGTGGGTTTCGCACCGGCCCTCACGCTCTTCCCCTCACCTACCCCCACGTCCTCAGCTTTCCGCTGGCCATGCGGCTCATGTCCGCCCGTGGTTTTCCGCTTCCGCTGCTCGGGCTCGTTCATACGTCCATCGAGATCGATCAGCAGCGTGCCCTGACCACCGCCGATGCACTCGAACTCTCCGTACACGCGACCCAGTTGAGCCCGCACCACCGCGGGACCGAAGCCACCCTCGTCACCGAGGCCCGCGTCGGTGGAAGCATCGTGTGGACGTCCAGCAGCACCTATCTGGCCCGCCACCGCACCGACACCAGCGCCCCCGCCAAGGCCCCCGCCGAAAACGCCCCGCTCCCCGCCCTCGCCGAGTGGTCCCTCCCTCGCGACCTCGGCCGCCGCTACGGCGCCGTCTCAGGTGACCGCAACCCCATCCACCTGTACCCCCTGACCGCACGCGCCCTCGGCTTCCCCCGGGCCATCGCCCACGGCATGTGGACCGTGGCCCGCTGCCTCGCGGAGTACGGCACGCCCGAATCCGCCCACGTACAGGTCGACTTCAAGGCGCCCGCACTACTCCCCGGCACAGTCACCTACGCGGCCGACGGCGCGGACTTCCAACTCCGGGGCACCGGCGACCACTCCCACAAGACCCACCTCACCGGGACCGCCAACCTCCGCTAGGCGCCGCACCGCTACGGCACCCAGCGCCGCCCCTCCATCAGCTCCCCGAGCCCCGCCCACGCGAAGTTCATCAGCGTCGCCGCGGCTTCCTTCGCGGACACCGAAGCGTCCCCGTTCGCCCATCCGGCGAGCGACTCCGCCGCCCCCACCAACGCCTGTGCGAGGCCCGCTACTTCACGCTCCGCCAGCTCCGGCTTGCGGTGCGCCTCCCGTGCCGCCTCCGCGATCAGTGACGTCACGAACGCCACGATCTCCTCGCGCATCACGGTGACCTCGGCGGCGAACGGCTCGCCCTGCGTGCGCGCCTGGTGATGCAGGACCACCCACGCGTCGGGCCGCTCCGCGGTATGCGTGAAGAAGGCCCGCAGCCCGGCCCACAGCTGCCGGTCGGCGGGCCCGCCCCCGCTCACCCCGTCCCGCACCGCCGCGACCAACGCCGCGGCCTCCCGCCGGATGCACGCGGTGAACAGCTCTTCCTTGGAGTTCAGATACAGGTACACCAGCGGCTTCGAGACCCCCGCCACTTCCGCGATCTCGTCCATGGACGCCGCCCGGTACCCCCGCTGCCCGAAGATCCGCACGGCCGCGTCCAGCATCTGCTGCTCGCGCACGGCCCTCGGCATCCGCTTCTGCCGCTTCCCCACCGCGCTCCCCGTGCTCCCGCCCTCTGCAGGATCCGCGCCCCCACCGGCCGCCCCGGCCTTCTTCTCGCCCACCCCGGCGCCCACCTTCCACACAACTTGTGCACAGAAGGGCCAGCCTACGGTCAGCCCCCGAGCGGCCCCGCACCCCGTGGCGCCACATGACACCACTTGATGCCACGTGGCACCACCAAGCGTCCCGTACGACCCCTCACCTCCGACCTGGCGCCACAATGACCCAACCCAACCCTCCGAGTTTCCGCAGGTCAGAGCCACACCCGTCAAGCGACTCGCCCATCCGTCCCACTCGCGGCGCCATTACAGTTGCGCGTGGCGCCATGATGGTGCCATGATGACGTCATGGACCTCACGCCGTATGTCGACACCCTCCGCCGTGAACTCGCGGTGGCCGCCGAGGCCGGCGGGGAAGAAGCCCGCGAGCTTGCCGACCGCCTCACCGCTCCCCTGGAGTCGGCGACCCGGCTGACCATGCTGAACGTGCTCTCGGCCGCGATGGACGAGATCACCCGCGAGCTCGCCCCCGGCTCCGTCGACGTACGGCTGCGAGGTCTCGACCCCGACTTCGTGGTGACGCTGCCGCCCACCGACAGCGACACCCCCGCGGAGTCGGCCGCCCCCTACGAACCGCTCAAGGCACAGGCGCCCGCGGAAGGCGACGACGGCAGCACCGCCCGCGTCAACCTGCGCCTGCCCGCCCACCTCAAGGTCCGCGCAGAGGAGGCAGCCGGCCGCGAGGGACTCTCGGTCAACGCCTGGCTGATCCGCGCCGTCTCGGCCGCGGTCGACGGCGACGCCCGGCCGCGTACGGCACAGAAATCCCGCACGACCGGACAGAGCATCACGGGCTGGGTGCGCTAGCCACGCCCCCGCTCCCTCTCCGTACCTCCCAGCACCTCCCAGCACCTCCCACCACTTCACTCACACCACGTCCCACCAGCGGGGACGCCCCAGAGACCCAAGAGGACGGGACAGCCATGCCTTCTTTCGACACTCCCGAACCGATCTCGACCACGGCACACGTGGGCGCCGGCTCCATCCAGTTCACCGCGAGCGACCGATCCGACACCACCGTCGAGGTCAAGCCGCAGGACCCGAAGCGGGACAAGGACGTACGGGCCGCCGAGCAGACCGAGGTCACGTACGCGAGCGGCGTCCTGACCATCAAGACGAAGGAGCGCCGCATCATCGGCCCTTCGGGCGCCGTCGACGTGACGGTCGACCTGCCCACGGGCTCGCAGGTCGAGGTGGGCGGCTCCTGGACCCAGGTGTACGGCGAGGGCCGGCTCGGCGAGGTCCGCGTGAAGGCCTCGGTCGGTGACGTCCGCCTCGACACGACCGGGCCGCTCCAACTGACCGTCTCCCACGGCTCGATCACCGTCGATCGGGTCGAGGGCTCCGCCGAGATCGCCACCAGCTCCGGCAGCATGCGCATCGGACTCGTCGACGGCCCCGCCGTACTGAAGAACTCGCACGGCAGCACGACCATCGGCGCCGCGACCGGCGACCTGCGGGTGAGTGGCGCCAATGGTGACATCGACATCCTGCGCGCCGAGAGCTCGGTCACCGCCACCAACGCGCACGGCATCCTCCGCGTCGGCGAAGCCGTCCGTGGAGAGATCCAGTTGGAGACCAACCACGGCGCCATCGAGGTCGGCATCCGCGAGGGCACGGCTGCCTGGCTCGACGTCACCTCCGACAGGGGACAGGTGCGCAACACGCTCACCGCGTCAAAGAGCCCGGAGGAGTCCGAGGACACCGTCAAGATCCGTGCCCGCACGAAGCACGGCAACATCGGCATCCACCGCGCCCGCCCCTGACAAGCAGCGCACCCCCGAAACGCACCCCGCAGCCTCACCCCAGGCAGGCACCACACCCCGCCGCACCCACCTCAGCCCTCGATCGGGAGGACCCCATGCCTTCATCTGTCATGTCCACGTCCAGCCAGAACAACGGCAATCCGCCCCCGGCCGCCGTCTCCGCCGCCGGGCTGCGCAAGTCCTACGGCGACAAGACGGTCCTCGACGGCATCGATCTCCGCATTCCCGCCGGATCGGTGTTCGCGCTGCTCGGCCCGAACGGTGCGGGCAAGACCACCGCCGTGAAGATCCTCTCCACCCTCATCACCGCCGACGGCGGACAGGCCCAGGTCGCGGGCCACGACATCGCCACGTCACCGGACGGGGTGCGCGCCGCGATCGGTGTCACCGGCCAGTTCTCCGCGGTCGACGGCCTGATCACCGGCGAGGAGAACATGCTCCTCATGGCCGACCTGCACCACCTCCCCAAGAGCGAGGGACGCCGGGTCGCCGCCGAACTCCTCGCCCGCTTCGACCTGGTGGACGCGGCGAAGAAGCCCGCCTCCACCTACTCCGGCGGCATGAAACGCCGCCTGGACATCGCCATGACCCTGGTCGGCAACCCGCGCATCATCTTCCTCGACGAACCCACCACCGGACTCGACCCCCGCTCCCGCCACAACATGTGGGCCATCATCCGCGAACTCGTCACCGGCGGCGTCACCGTCTTCCTCACCACCCAATACCTCGAAGAAGCCGACGAACTCGCCGATCGCATCGCCGTGTTGAACAACGGCAAGATCGCCGCCGAAGGCACCTCCGAAGAACTCAAACGACTCATCCCCGGCGGCCACGTACGCCTGCGGTTCACCGACCCCGACGCCTACAAGGCAGCCGCCTCCGCCCTCCACGAGTCCACTCGCGACGACGAGGCCCTCTCGCTGTCCATCCCGAGCGACGGCAGCCAGCGCGAACTGCGCTCCCTCCTCGACTGGCTGGACGCGGCCGATGTCGAGGCCGATGAGCTCACCGTCCACACCCCCGACCTCGACGACGTCTTCTTCGCCCTGACCGGCCCCGCCGACATCCCCGCGCAGCACGCTCAGTCCAAGGAGAACGCCCGATGAGCTCCCTCGCCCCCGCCATGCGCGACTCGTCCACGATGCTGCGCCGCAACCTCCTGCACGCCCGGCGCTACCCGTCCATGACCCTGCAGCTCCTGCTCACGCCGATCATGCTGCTGCTGCTCTTCGTCTACCTCTTCGGTGACGTGATGAGCGCGGGCATCGGCGGAGGCGGCGCGGACCGCTCCGAGTACATCGCCTACATCGTGCCGGGCATCCTGCTGATGACCATCGGCGGCGCCGTGGTCGGGACCGCGGTGTCCGTCTCCATGGACATGTCCGAGGGCATCATCGCCCGCTTCCGCACCATGGCCATCCACCGCGGGTCCGTGCTCATCGGGCACGTCGTCGGCAGCGTCCTTCAGTCAGTCCTGAGCGTGGTCTTCGTGGGCACCGTCGGTGTAGCCATCGGCTTCCGCTCCACCGACGCCACCGTCCTGGAGTGGCTGGCCGCCTTCGGCCTGCTCGTGCTCTTCTCCCTGGCGCTCACCTGGATCGCGGTCGGCATGGGCCTGGTCAGCCCGAACGCCGAGGCCGCCAGCAACAACGCGATGCCGCTGATCCTGCTGCCGCTGTTCTCCAGCGCCTTCGTCCCCGTCGACTCCATGCCCGGCTGGTTCCAGCCGATCGCCGAGTACCAGCCCTTCACCCCCACCATCGAGACCCTGCGCGGCCTGCTCCTCGGCACCGAGATCGGCCACAACGGCTGGATCACCCTCGCCTGGTGCCTGGCACTCTCCGCGCTCGGCTACGTCTGGTCGAAGGCGGTCTTCGAACGCGACCCGAAGTGACCGACCGGCCCCTGTACTCCTCGCACCACAGACGTGCCCCCGCACTCAGCCACTGCTGAGCACGGGGGCACGCTCGCCACGAGCGGGGGGACGTCAGGCGGCGACAGGCACCGGCTGCCGCTCGTCGGCGGGCTCGTCGAACTCATCGAGCGGCGAAGCCGACGCGTTCTCGTAGGCATCACGGTCGAGGATCTTCTCGCGGGCGGCGACGATCACCGGGATGGCTGCCTGGCCCGCCACGTTGGTGGCCGTGCGCATCATGTCCAGGACCGGGTCGATGGCGAGAAGCAGGCCCACGCCCTCCATCGGCAGGCCCAGCGTCGACAGGGTCAGGGTCAGCATGACCGTGGCGCCCGTCAGACCGGCCGTGGCCGCGGAACCGACCACCGAGACGAAGGCGATGAGCAGGTATTCCTTGATGCCCATCTGCACGTCGAAGATCTGCGCGACGAAGATCGCGGCGATCGCCGGGTAGATCGCGGCGCAACCGTCCATCTTGGTGGTGGCGCCGAACGGCACCGCGAAGGACGTGTACTCCTTCGGCACGCCGAGGCGCTCGGTGACCTTCTGGGTGACCGGCATCGTGCCGACCGAGGAGCGCGAGACGAAGGCCAGCTGGATCGCGGGCCAGGCGCCCTTGAAGAACTGGAGCGGGTTGACCTTGGCGACCGTGGAGAGCAGCAGCGGGTAGACGCCGAACATCACCAGGGCGCAGCCGACGTAGATGTCGGCGGTGAACGTCGCGTACTTGCTGATCAGGTCCCAGCCGTAGTCGGCGATGGCGAAGCCGATGAGGCCGATGGTGCCGATCGGCGAGAGCTTGATGACCCACCACAGGGCCTTCTGGAGCAGCGCGAGCACGGACTCGCTGAGGTCCAGGATCGGCTGCGCCTTGTCACCGATCTTCAGTACGGCGATACCGGCGACGGCGGCCATGAAGACGATCTGCAGGACGTTGAGCTCGGTGAACGGCGTGATGACGTCCGTCGGGATGATCCCGGTGAGGAAGTCGATCCAGGAGCCCGAGGTCTCCGGCTTGGCGCCGTCCTTCGGGGTCAGGCCGGTGCCGGCGCCCGGGTTCGTGATGAGCCCGATCGCGAGGCCGATGACGACCGCGATCAGCGACGTGATCATGAACCAGACCAGCGTCTGCGAGGCGAGCCGCGCCGCGTTGTTGACCTTGCGCAGGTTGGTGATCGACACCAGGATCGCGAAGAAGACGAGCGGGGCGACCGCCAGCTTCAGGAGCCCGATGAAGGTGCTTCCGACCTTGTCCAGGGTGGTGACGAGCCAGGACACGTCCTGGCTGCGGGCCAGCCAGCCGAGCAGGACACCGAGGACCAGGCCGCCGAGGATCTGGGCCCAGAACGGCAGCTTGAGGAATCTGGGTATCCGGGAGCCTGACTTCGGCTGCTCGGCCTTGTCGGCCGTGGATACGGGGGAGTTCGCGGACACGGACACACTCCGGGTAATGGCGGGGGGACGTGAGGGAGCGGCGACCGCGAGGGGTCAGACGGAACGGCCTTGAGGGCGCCGCTGCAGTGCAGATGTCATTCGGTGCTTGTCGTCGCGCGGTGTTCAGAGTGGCTCAGCGCGAACTCAGAGACGGCGACGACAGGCCGCGGACATGCAGCGGCAGAGATCGACATGCAGGCGCGCCACGAGCGGAACGCTCATGGCGATGCGGTGCGCGGCTGCTGTCTTCATGTCGAACACGTTAACACTTGAACTTTGAGAACATCAAAGGTCTTGTTTGAGGTAG
This sequence comes from Streptomyces sp. NPDC033177, assembly GCF_055577715.1. Lineage (NCBI taxonomy): Bacteria > Bacillati > Actinomycetota > Actinomycetes > Kitasatosporales > Streptomycetaceae > Streptomyces > Streptomyces sp. NPDC033177. The sequence goes on from NZ_JBVIPS010000005.1 coordinate 580,386, forward strand.
ACGAGGCCAATCACAGGCCGAGGCGCCCCGGGACATCAAGAAACCCGGCCCGGAACACGAGAAACCCGGCCCGGGACGCAAGAAACCCCGGCCCGGAGCGTGGGCTCCAGTACCGGGGTCGAGGTCTGTGTGACGAACCTTACGACTTCGCGCGGGCGGAGTCGTCGGCGAGGTCCTCCATCGTGCGGTTCGCCTCAAGGTTGGCCTTGGTGCGCTCCACGCGCTCGACGACCTGGACCGACGCCCGGTCCCGCTCCTTGCGCAGCACGACGAAGCTGATGGGCGCGGAGATGACGAGGGCGAGCAGCAGGACCCAGAGGAGGTTGGAGTCCCCGAGCCCCTTGGGCAGGGCACCGACGTAGACAAGTCCCCAGACCGCGAAAAAGCAGCCCACGAAGACCCCGAGGCGCATCAGCGTGTAGCGGAGCATGTCAATCCACTCTTCCGTTCCGAAATAGCCCGAGTAGGACGAGCCACTCCAGTGAAGCATGGGAGGGGTCGCGCCCGGCAAGGGGGTGAGCGTCCCCGCGAACGGTCAGCCGAGCGGGAGGAGCATCGTGATGTCGTCGCGGTCGTCGCCGGGGGCGACGCGGATCGCGCCGGGCACCCGTCCGACCTCCTTGTATCCGCAGGACTCGTAGAACCGGTCGACTCCCGTGCCGCCCCGGCAGGTCAGCCGGATCGCCTCGATGCCGTCGAGCCCGCGGGCGGCGTCGGCGGCGGCCGCCATGAGGTCGCGCCCGTACCCCTTGCCCTGGTGCTTGGGGTGCACCATCACCACGTACAGCCAGATCCAGTGCTTCATCAGGCGGTGCGTGTTGTACGCGAGGAAGGCGGTCGCGGCGACGGCGCCGTCCTCGTCGTACCCGACGAGGAGCCGGGTGTCTCCCTGGCTCAGCTGGGTCAGGCGCATGAGCCACTCGGGCCGGATGTCGTCGACCGTCACGGGCGGTACGAATCCGACGGCTCCGCCGGCGTTGGACACGTCGACCCAGAGGGCGAGGACGCCGTCACGGAGGGCGGGATCGATCTCCGGGTCGAGCCGGAAGGTAAGTGTCATAGAGCGAGATTAACTATTACCTGGTTCTCTCCTCAAGCGCGTTCCGCATCGCGGACAGCCCAGAGAACGCAGAGAACGCAGACAACGCGACGAGCCCCGGCCGAAGCGGCCGGGGCTCGTCATCCGTACGGAAGGGCGTCAGACCCGCATCGCCTGCGGGGTCTCACGGAGCGACAGGTCGGGACCGTCGTACTCGCGGATCGACTCATAGCGCGTGTTCCGCTCGACCGGGCGGAAGCCCGCCTCGCGGATGAGGTCGAGCAGGTCGTCACGCGTCAGCTTGTTCGGCGTGCCGAAGTTGTCCGCGTCGTGCGTGATCTTGTACTCGACGACCGAGCCGTCCATGTCGTCCGCGCCGTGCTGGAGCGCGAGCTGCGTCGTCTGCAGGCCGTGCATGACCCAGAAGACCTTGACGTGCGGGACGTTGTCGAAGAGGAGACGCGAGACCGCGAAGGTCTTCAGGGCCTCGGCGCCCGACGCCATGGTCGTGCGCGCCTGGAGGCGGTTCCTGACCTTGCCGTCCTTCATGTCCACGAAGTCGTGCTGGTAGCGCAGCGGGATGAAGACCTGGAACCCGCCGGTCTCGTCCTGGAGTTCACGCAGGCGCAGCACGTGGTCGACCCGGTGCCGGGGCTCCTCGATGTGGCCGTACAGCATCGTGCACGGGGTCTTGAGACCCTTCTCGTGCGCGAGGCGGTGGATGCGCGACCAGTCCTCCCAGTGGGTGCGGTGGTCCACGATGTGCTGGCGGACCTCCCAGTCGAAGATCTCCGCGCCGCCACCGGTCAGCGACTCCAGGCCCGCCTCGATCAGCTCGTCGAGGATGTCGGAGGCCGACATCCCCGAGATCGTCTCGAAGTGGTGGATCTCCGTGGCCGTGAACGCCTTCAGGGACACGTCCGGGAGCGCCTTCTTGAGCTCGCTCAGCGAACGCGGGTAGTAGCGCCACGGCAGATTGGGGTGCAGGCCGTTGACGATGTGCAGCTCGGTGAGGTTCTCGCCCTCCATCGCCTTGGCGAGGCGGACGGCCTCCTCGATGCGCATCGTGTACGCGTCCTTCTCGCCCGGCTTGCGCTGGAACGAGCAGTACGCGCACGAGGCGGTGCACACGTTCGTCATGTTGAGGTGGCGGTTGACGTTGAAGTGCACGACGTCGCCGTTCTTGCGCGTGCGCACCTCGTGGGCGAGGCCGCCGAGCCAGGCCAGGTCGTCCGACTCGTAGAGCGCGATGCCGTCCTCGCGGGACAGCCGCTCGCCGTCCCGGACCTTCTGCTCCAGATCGCGCTTGAGACCTGCGTCCATGCCCTCGCCCTTACCTCTCCCTACGACCCACCACAAACCTCAGCCAACCGTACGCCCCGGAGGTCACTCCTCCTCCGGCAGCTCCCCGACGCGGTTCTCCCACTTCGTGGAGAGCACGATCGTCGTACGCGTCCTGGAGACGCCCTTCGTGCCGCTCAGCCTGCGGATCGTCTTCTCCAGGCCGTCCACGTCAGTGGCCCGGATCTTGAGCATGTACGAGTCGTCGCCCGCGATGAACCAGCAGTCCTCGATCTCGTGCAGGTCCTTCAGGCGCCGCGCCACGTCCTCGTGGTCGGCGGCGTCCGAGAGGGAGATGCCGATGAGGGCGATGACGCCCAGGCCGAGCGAGGCGGAGTCGACGGTCGCGCGGTAGCCGGTGATGACGCCCGCCGCCTCCAGGCGGTTGATCCGGTCCGTGACGCTCGGGCCGGAGAGGCCGACGAGCCGGCCGAGTTCGGCGTACGAGGCCCTGCCGTTCTCGCGCAAAGCCTGGATGAGCTGCCTGTCCACGGCGTCCATAGGTGCGATGCCTTTCATTATTCAGCGATACCGCGAGTCTATGTGTAGAATCTAAGGCGCAACAGGGTTGAACCCCTGTGAATCTTTTGGAATCTCCGCCGATCGGCGAGGATTCTTCAAACAACACTTCGCAAACAACGCGTCGTGCCCACCACACAGCAGGAGTGAGACACACCGTGTACTCGATCGAGATGGCCTACGCCCGGATGCGCGAGCTGCAGGACCTGGCCGACCGCTCGCGTGCCCACAAGCCCACCGCGCCCAAGGCCGAGCGCCGCACGAAGCGCGCCGCCAAGAAGCGCTAGTCCCCCGAAGGGGCCGAGCCTCCACCGAGCTCTCCCTTCCAGCGGCGGTACAGCTGGTGCGGCACCCCCGCCGCGTCGAGCGTCCGCCCGGCGACGAAGTCCACCAGATCCTGGATGTGCGTCGCCCCCGCGTAGAACGCCGGGGAGGCGGGCAGCACGATCGCGCCCGCCTCGTCCAGCGTCACCAAGTGCTTCAGCGTCTGTCCGTTCAGCGGCGTCTCGCGCACACAGACGACAAGTCGCCTGCCTTCCTTGAGCGTCACGCTCGCCGACCGCTGCAGCAGATCCTTCGAGAGCCCCAGCGCCACCCCGGCCACACAGGCCGTGGACGCGGGCACGATCAGCATCCCCTTGGTCGCGTACGACCCCGACGAAGGCCCGGCGGCCAGGTCCCCGGCCGCCCAGTAGCGCACGTCGTCCACCGGCACGTCGAACGTCGCCGGCTTGCCGTCGGCGCCTCGGCCGAGCCACTCCCGCAGGTCCTCCTGCCAGTGCGCGTCCCTAAAGGCGATGCCCGTCTCGTCGAGGATCGTCAGCCGCGAGGCCCGCGAGACCACCAGGTCGACGCTCTCCCCGGCCGCGAGCAGCGCCCGCAGCACTGCGGCGGCATACGGGGTCCCCGAGGCCCCCGACACCCCCACGATCCAAGGCTTACGCTGCGTATCTCCTGGCTTCACACCGTGAGCCTAGACGGTCAGTCCGCGCACCAGCAGATCGAGGAGCGCGCAGACGAAGAGCGCTATGCCGATGAAGCCGTTGACCTGGAAGAAGGCGCGGTTCAGCCGCGTGAGGTCGTGCGGCTTCACGATCGAGTGCTCGTACACGAAGGCACCGGCGACCACCGCGAGCCCCAGCCAGAAGAAGACACCCGCGCCGGTGTCCGCGGCGTACCAGACGAACAGCGCCGTGGTCACCAGGTGGCAGCCGCGCGCGCCCCAGATGGCGGCCGGGATGCCGAACCGCGCGGGCACCGACCTCACGCCGACCTCGCGGTCGGTCTCCACGTCCTGGCAGGCGTAGATCAGGTCGAAGCCGCCGATCCAGACGCCGACCGCGAGCCCGAGGATGACCGCCTGCCCCGACCACTCGCCGGTGACCGCGATCCACGCGCCGACCGGGCCCATCGCCTGGGCGATGCCGAGGATCGCCTGCGGGAAGTTCGTGAACCGCTTGCCGTAGGGGTAGACCACCATCGGAATCACCGCGACCGGCGCCAGCGCCAGGCACAGCGGGTTGAGCAGGGCGGCGGCGCCGAGGAACACGACGAGCGCGATCAGCGCCCCGGTCCAGGCGGACTTCACCGACACCGCGCCCGTGACGAGCTCGCGGTGGGCGGTCCTCGGGTTACGGGCGTCGATCTCCCGGTCGATGATGCGGTTCGCTGCCATGGCGAACGTCCGCAGGCCGACCATGCAGATCGTGACCAGGAGCAGCCGCCCCCAGTGGATGTTCTCGTCCAGCTGGAACATCGCGGTCAGTGCGGCGATGTAGGCGAAGGGCAGGGCGAACACCGAGTGCTCGATCATGACCAGGCGCAGGAACGCCTTGACCTTGCCGGGCGGTGCGGGCTCGGGCCCGAAGAGTTCCGGGGTCGCTGAATCAGCACTCATCTTTAGAGCCCGTACTCCTTCCAGCGGCGGTCGACCTTCGACGCCGTCTCCGGGTCGGACTCGACCATCTCCGGCCAGCCCCCGTCCCGGGTGTAGCCCTCTTCGGGCAGCTTCTTCGTCGCGTCGATGCCCGCCTTGCCGCCCCAGAACTGCTGGTAGGAGGCGTGGTCGAGATGGTCGACGGGACCTTCGGCCACCGTCAGGTCGCGCGCGTAGTCGGTGTTGCCGAGCGCGCGCCAGGACACTTCGTGCAGGTCATGGACGTCGCAATCCTTGTCCACGACCACGATCAGTTTGGTCAGCGACATCATGTGCGCGCCCCAGATGGCGTGCATGACCTTCTGCGCGTGCTTCGGGTACTTCTTGTCGATCGAGACGATCGCGCAGTTGTGGAAGCCGCCGGACTCCGGCAGGTGGTAGTCCACGATGTCCGGGACGATCACCTTGAGGAGGGGGAGGAAGAACCTCTCCGTGGCGCGGCCGAGCGGGCCGTCCTCCGTCGGCGGGCGGCCGACCACGATCGACTGGAGCAGCGGACGCTTCCGCATCGTCACGCAGTCGATCTTCAGCGCCGGGAAGTCCTCCTGCGGCGTGTAGAAACCGGTGTGATCACCGAACGGACCCTCGGGGAGCATCTCGCCGGGCTCCAGCCAGCCCTCGATGACGACCTCGGCGTGCGCCGGGACCTGGAGCGGGACCGTCTTGCAGTCGACCATCTCCACGCGCTTGCCCTGGATGAACCCGGCCAGCATGTACTCGTCCATGTCGCCGGGCAGCGGCGCGGTGGAGGCGTACGTGACGGCGGGCGGGCAGCCGAAGGCGATCGCGACCGGAAGCTTCTCGCCCCTGCGGGCGGCCACCTGGTAGTGGTTGCGGCTGTCCTTGTGGATCTGCCAGTGCATGCCGATGGTGCGCTTGTCGTGGCGCTGCAGGCGGTACAGACCGAGGTTGCGGACGCCGGTGTCCGGGTCCTTGGTGTGGGTCAGGCCGAGGTTGAAGAAGGAGCCGCCGTCCTCGGGCCAGGTGAAGAGCGCGGGCAGCTGCTCCAGGTCGACGTCGTCGCCGGTGAGCACGACCTCCTGCACGGGCGCGTTGTCGGACTTCACCTTCTTCGGCGGCACGTGCGTCATCGCCCCGAGCTTCCCGAAGGCCTCGCGGACGCCGACGAAGCCCTGCGGCAGCTCCGGCTTGAGGAGGCCGCCGATCTTGTCGCTGATCTCTGCGTACGACTTCAGGCCGAGCGCCTTCAACAGGCGCCGGTCCGTCCCGTACACGTTCATCGCGAGGGGCATCGCCGAGCCGCGCACGTTCTCGAAGAGGAGCGCGGGGCCGCCGGCCTTCTGGACGCGGTCGGTGATCTCGCCGACCTCCAGATACGGATCGACCTCGGCCTTGATGCGCTTGAGATCGCCCTCGCGCTCCAGTGCACGGAGCAGGGAGCGAAGATCGTCATAAGCCATGCGTCCCAGTATCGGCCACCGGCTACCCTGGCCCGGACAGCGGGGCCTGCACGCCGCCCCTCCTTCGTCGCTTGGGGAATCGCGCAACCATGCTCAGGTATCTGCCGTTCCTGCTGGTCCTGGCCGTGTGGATCTATGCCTTCATCGATGTCCTGAACACTCCGGAGAAGGAGATCAGGCATCTGCCGAAGGTGGTCTGGGTCATCATCGTGCTGCTCTTCGGCGAGGTTCTCCTCGGCCCGATCGCCTGGTTCGTCACCGGCAAGGTGCGCAAGACCCCCGCCGCCGGGGGCGGTCCTCGCGCCGGGCGCGGCGGACGCGGCGGACAGTGGGTGGCGCCGGACGACAACCCGGAGTTCCTGAAGTCCCTCAGGGACGAGGACCCGGACCAGAAGAAGAAGGACGGCGGAAGCGACGGCTGATGGAACTACGGCTGCTCGTCACCTTCGAGAAGGTCGCGACCGTGCTCAGCTTCACGCAGGCCGCCGCCGAGCTGAAGTACGCCCAGTCCAGCGTCACCAGCCAGATCCGCTCCCTGGAGTCCTCGCTCGGCGCCGAGCTCTTCGACCGGCTCGGCAGCCGCATCCGGCTCACCGACGCGGGTGAACGCCTGCTTCCCTACGCCCGGCAGATCATCGATCTCGCGGACGAGGCACGGGCCGCGGTCGTCGGCGCCGAGGAGCCGGCCGGCGCGATCGCCGTCGGCACGATGGAGTCACTGACGTCCTACCGGCTGCCTCCCCTGCTCGAACTCTTCCACCACCGCTACCCCAGGGTGCAGCTCTCCCTGCGGCCCACGCTGGGTGACGAGACCCGCCACGCGCTGCGGCAGGGGACGTACGACGTGGGGTTCCTGATGGAGCGGGAGACCGAGCACGCGGGCCTGGAGACCGAGGTCCTCGCCGCGGAGCCGCTGGTCCTGGTCTGCGCGCCGACGCATCCGCTGGCCGCGCACGGGGCGGACTCGCTCGCCACGGGTGATCTGGCGGCGGTGCAGCTGGTCGGGACGGAGCCGGGCTGCCCCTACCGGGATCTGTTCGAGGACGAGCTGCGGACGCGCAACGGCTCCCCGCCGCCCTTCATGGAGTTCGGCACGATCGAGGCCACCAAGCGAGGGGTCGCCGGTGGCCTCGGGGTGGCGCTCCTGCCGCGGATGGCGGTGCGCGACGAGCTCGCCTCCGGGGTGCTCGTCGCGCTGCCGTGGGAGCCGCCCTTCGTCCTGCACACGCAGCTGGCGTGGCGGTCGGGCAAGCGGCTTCCGGCCCATGTGCGGCTGTTCATCGACCAGTCGGTACAGCTGGTGCGGGAGCAGACAGCGGAGCCGGCGAACCAGCCACCGTCTTAGGTGACTTGGCCCGGTTGACCTTCAGGCTCGCGAGGACGATCAGCGGTACGCCGAGTGCCTGCACGAGGCCGATGTGGTGCCCGTAGACGGCCCAGTCGGCGACCATCGCGACCGCCGGGTAGGTGAAGGCCAGTACGGCGATCTTGGCGGTGGGCAGCTTCGCGTACGCCGCGTACATCAGGACGTACATCAGGCCGGTGTGGATGACGCCGAGTCCGACCAGCCAGCCCCATCCGGTGCCCGTTCCGCTCATCGCGCCGAAGTTCGCGAAGGGCAGCAACAGCGGGATGCCGACGAGGACTTGGACGAGGGCGATCAGGTGGGGCCGCACTCCGGTGATGCGCTTGGTGACGAGGGTGGAGAGGCCGTAGAGCAGCGCGGCCAGGAGGGCGAAGCCGATGCCGGTGAGCGAGCCGAGGTCACCGGGCCGCACCCCGGACACGAGCACGAGCCCGACGAACGCGGTACCGAGCCACATCAGTTGAGGCCTGGTCAGCCGCTCACGGAAGATGACGGCACTCATAAGCACCAGCAGGAACGGCTGTGTGTGGTAGACGACGGTGGCCAGGGAGATCGAGGTCTCCTCGTACGCCTTGAAGAGGAACACCCAGTTGAAGACGATGAACGCGCCGCCGAGCGCGGCGAGTCCGAGCTTCCTCGGGGTGAGGCCGTGGCCGCGGAAGTAGCCGCGGGCGAAGGCGTAGGCCCCCAGGGCAAGGGCGCCGAACAGCACGCGGAAGAACACGACGTTGAAGGCCGACGCGCCCGACTCGACGACGAAGATCCCGAGGGTGCCGGAGAGCACCATCGCGGCGGTGAGCTGGGCCGTGCCCTTGTTCTCTGAGGTCATGGACAAGAAGCTACGAGCGGACGTATGCCCTGGTCCACGAGCCAGTGGGGCGTCCTGCCGATGGGGTCATCGGCGGAGACGATGGGCCGCGGGCCTCGTCACTCCGTGCGCAGGACCAGCGCGAGCAGCCCCGGGAAGCACGCCTCGAACTCCTCCCGGCGGAGCCGGTTGACCCGCCGGGGCCCCTCGTCCCGCTGCTCGACCAGGCCGGCACCCCGGAGCACCCCGAAGTGGTGACTCAGCGCGGCCTTGCCGACGGGCACGTCGAAGCTGCCGCAACTGCGGGTCCAGTCGGGGGAGGACGCCAACTCCCGTACCAGTGCCAGGCGTACGGGGTCGGCGAGCGCGGTGAGCGCGGTCAGTACGGGCACCTCGTCCGGGTGGATGTGCACCGGCGCCGCGCGGTGACTCGTGTTCGCCACGGTCGGGCCCCCTCTCCCTCGATCCCCCTCGACCCTTGCCGAGTGTTCGATGGAAACCATACACTCCGGGTGTTCGCTTCCCATTGAACACTCGAAGGGGTGCCCAGCCATGCCCATGCCCACCATGCGCGCGATCCAGCTCCAGGAGTACGGCGGCCCCGATGTCCTCACGGTGGCGGAGGCCGACGTCCCCGCGCCCGCGGCCGGTCAGATCAGCATCGACGTCGCCTACACCGGCGTGAACTTCGCCGACCTGAAGGCCCGAGCCGAGGGCTACCGCGTGCCCTCACTCCCCTTCGTGCCGGGCCTGGAGATCTCCGGCCGCGTACGGGCGATCGGAGCGGGCGTCGAAGGCTTCGAGGTCGGCCAGGAGGTCGCCGCGCTCACCGAGGGCGGGGCGTACGCCGAGGTCGCGCTCGCCGAGGCGGCCACGGTGTTCGCGCTGCCGGACGGCGTGGACCTGCGCACGGCCGCCACCCTGCCCACGGTCCTGCCCACCGCGCACGCGCTGCTCCATGAGGTGGGCAGGCTGAGCGCGGGCGAGAGCGTCCTCGTGCAGGGCGCGGCCGGCGGGATCGGCACGGTGGTGGGCCAGTTGGCGAAGGCGGGCGGCGCGGGCGCGGTCTACGGCGTCGTGTCGAGCCGGGCCAAGGCGGAGTACGCACTGAAGCACGGGTACGACGAGGTGTTCGTCGGGGACGGCTTCGCCGCCGAGGCCCGCGCGGCCACCGGCGGACGCGGGGTCGACCTCGCCCTCGATCCGGTCGGCGGCGACGCCCTGCGCGGTGGCCTCGACGCGCTCGCGGTCTTCGGCCGGCTCGTCTCGTTCGGCAACGCTAGCTCGGCGGAGCCGTGGCGGGTGGGCCAGCCGGAGCTGTACGGGTCGGGGCTCGGCGTCTCCGGTTTCTCGATCCTCTCCCTCGCCAGGTCTGCGCCCGAGGCCCTGCGCGAGGTCGCCGCACGGGCCTTCGCGAAGGTGGCCGACAAGACGGTGGAGCTGCCGGTGACGGCGGAGTTCCCGCTGGCGGACGCCGCCGACGCGCATCGCCTGATGGGGGCGCGCACGAGCACGGGGAAGCTGCTGCTGCGGGTCAACGGGGGCTGACTGCCGCTACTGGTAGGACTCGCGCAGCTTCCGCCACGGTTCCAAGCTCCACGTCGACCAGTCCTTGGGGTGCCCGTCGAGCGCGTCGACGAGGAACTCGAAGTGGTTGTGCCAGCCGGCGAGGCAGTCGAGGCGCAGTTCGTCGTCGCCCTCGAACTCGTTGGTGAAACGCAGGGTGGTCCCGTCCCTCCCCTCGGCCCGCTCCAGGTTGAAGCGACACCGGCCGTGCAGGTCGATCGTGTACTCGACGATCCGCTCCGGCTCCCATGCGGTGACGGTCCCGGAGTGGGTGGCCGACTCGTCGCCGTTGAGCCAGCGCAACGAGACCGCCCCGCCGACCCGTGGCTCCCACACGTCAGCGGCGGCCAGCCACCCCGGAAGCCCCTCCGGGGTGGCCACCGCCGCCCAGACCTTGTCCACAGGGTGGGGAAGGTAAAGCTCGTACGCAAGATGCTGCGCGGAACCGTTGGTCCGGCTCACGCCCAGCCCGATCGTCGCGGTCATGCCCCAACCCTCACCCACCCCGCCCCCACCCGCACGCCCGAGGGCCACTTACGGACGCCGGCCGGCCTTGTCGACGACGGTGCGATCGAGAACGGCACTGCGGCCGACGATGTCGCCCTCCTTGGCGCCGTACGCCGTGTCCTCGACCACGACCTCCCGCTCGCCGAGGAACTGCTTGGTCCGCTTGTCGAAGATCAGCTCCTCCCTGACGCCGCCGTCCTCACGGGCGATCGCGACGCCGTGCCGCCCCTGCGCGTCGACCGCGTCCTCGATCAGCTCGACGCCGGGGATCTTCGATGCGGCGAGGTAGAGGGCGGCTGCCTGCTTCGGCGGCATGAGCGACTCGTACGAGAGGTCGCCGACGAGCACGAAGGCGTTCTGGTCGTCGCTCTTGCCGCCCTCGCTCTCCCCCTGGAGCCAGTCCAGCATGTTGACCGGGTCGGTCGGCAGCTTCTGCAGGTTGCGGTAGTTGCTGTCCGAGTCCGGCAGCGGCAGTTCCGGCTTCAGGCGCTCCATGTCCAGGTCGTTCGCGGGCTCGTGCAGGATCTCGGTGTGCAGGCCGTCCACGGAGAGCCAGATCTCCCGCTGGTGCACGGGGTCCAGCTTGCCGGGCTGGCCGGCCTGCGCAGACATGTAGGCGACCTTGCTCTTGACGTACACGAACTGGTCGTCCCGCAGGTCCTTCGGGGCGGGCTGCCGCCGCGCCGCCTCCGCGATCTCCTCCAGCATCCGCACGGTCTCCGCCGAGGGCGCGGCCTGCGCCGGGCGGTCGCCGAACGGTGAGGCGACCAGCAGACCCGCCGCGACGGAGGCGGCCACGGCTCCGGCGATGAGCGCGGGGCGGAACCAGCGCTTGTGGGCCTTCGGGGTGGCTTGGGGCTTCTTCTCGCTATGGCGGATCTCGGTCAACAGGTGCTCCCTGAGCAGGCGATGACGACCCGGCGGAAGGTCACGCTCTGGAAGTTCGTTCATCGGTTTCCCTCCCTCGTGGGCCCGACCGCGGTGGTGCGGTCACCTCTCATCTGTCCGCGCCCGCCGACCGGTTCCACATGTTTCGCGAGTTTTGTGCGGGCCCGGGACAGCCGGGAGCGTACGGTCCCGACCGGCGCCCCGAGCGCCTCGGCGGCCGCCGCGTAACTGAGCCCCGACCACACGCACAGGGCGAGCACCTCGCGTTCGCCGCGCCGCAGCGTGGCCAGGGCGGCGCGGACGAGGACGAGCTGCTCCTCGTCGTCGACGCGCCCGGCGACCTCGTCGGCGAAATCGGCCACGGCCTCGTCGCGCGGCAGCCGGGCGACCGCCGCCGTGTGCCGCCGGGCGGCGCGGCGGGCGTTGCGGGTGACGTTCGTGGCGACGCCGAGCAGCCACGGCCGCAGGGACCCGCCGTCCGCGTCGATCTTGCCCCGTAGCCGCCAGGCCTCCAGGAAGGTGAGCGACACCATGTCCTCGGCCGCCGACCAGTCCCCCGTCAGGCGGTAGGCGTGGTTGTAGACGGAGCGCGCGTACGCGTCGAAGAGCTCACCGAAGGCGTCGGCGTCCCCGTCCCTGATGCGGACGCGCAACGCTCTGCGGTGTGCCTGGGGTTCCCCCTGATTCGTCTCCACGCCCTCTTGCCTGTCCGAACGGCAAAGGCCGGTTCCCGTGATCTGGGTCACGGGAACCGGCCTTTGGAGGCTAACGGCGGTACGGGTGGGGGTCAGACCCCGGCGTACGAGTGCTTGCCGGTGACGAAGATGTTCACTCCGTAGTAGTTGAACAGCCAGCAGCCGAAGGCGATCAGGGCCAGGTAGGCGGCCTTGCGGCCCTTCCAGCCTGCCGTCGCGCGCGCGTGCAGGTAGCAGGCGTAGGCGACCCAGGTGATGAAGGACCAGACCTCCTTGGGGTCCCAGCCCCAGTAGCGGCCCCACGCGTCGCCCGCCCAGATCGCGCCCGCGATGATCGTGAACGTCCACAGCGGGAAGACGGCGGCGTTCACGCGGTAGGAGAACTTGTCGAGCGAGGCCGCGGCCGGGAGGCGCTCCAGGACCGAGGTCGCGAAGCGGCCGGGCTGGCCGCCCGAGGCCAGCTTGTTCTCGTAGGAGTCGCGGAAGAGGTAGAGGATCGTCGCGACGCCGGCCAGGTAGAACGTCGCGCCGCAGAAGATCGCGGTGGAGACGTGGATCCACAACCAGTACGAGTGAAGGGCGGGAACCAACTGGTCGCTGGCGGTGTACAGGACCGTGACGGCGAGACCGAGGTCGAGGAGGACCGTGGTGACCAGCGGAAGGCCCAGCCAGCTGACGTTCTTCTTGAGCGCCATGAGCACGAGGTACACCCCGACGGCCATGGTGGAGAACGTCAGGTTGAACTCGTACATGTTGCCCCACGGCGCCCTCTGCACCGAGAGCGCGCGGGTGAGCACACCACCGAACTCGACGAGGAACCCGAGCACGGTGAGGGACACGGCGATACGGCCGTAGAGGTCACCCTTCTCGTCACCGGCCGAGGCGCCGGGACCGTCCGGCACATCGCGGGTGCCGGTGACGGAGCGGGTGACGACCTTGGGGGTCGTCTTCGGCCGGTCGAGGACGGCGGTGCCGCCCTTGGCCTTGACGGTGACGCCGGGCGCCTTGGCGGCGGCCTCGGTCCTTGAGGTCAGCGCGGCGGCCGTGCGGCCGACCTTGCTGCGGCTGCCGAGGATCCACTCTGCCATGTGCGCGAAGAAGGCAAGGAGATAGACGGCCATCGCGGAGTACACCAGCACATTGCTGATGTTCGCGAGGTTCTCGTTCGGTTCGGCAGCGAGGGTGGTGGCGAGATTCACTTCTCAGCCCCTTCGGCAGGAACAACATCGGGGGTGGAGTCGGCATGGTCTTGGTCTTGGTCGGGCGCGCTCGGCGCCTTCTCGTGCAGGTGCGCGGCGAGATCGCCCAGCTCCTCGGGCAGCTTCGCGGACTCGCTGCGGCCGAGCCCGGCCATCTCCACGACGGTCACGCCGTCGGCGCCCCGCACGGCCCGCACCCACACACGGCGGCGCTGGATGAACAGCGATCCGGCGAGGCCGACGATGGCGGAGACCGCCCCGACGAGCGCCCACATGCTGCCGGGCTGCTGGGAGACCTGGAAGGTCGCCCAGCGCTTGATGTCCTTCTCGAAGGTGATCGAGCCGGCGCCGTTCGGCAGCGTCATCGTCTCGCCGGGCACCATCCGCTTCTTGAAGAGCTCGCCCTTGGAGTCCTTGAACTTGGTCATCTTGCTGGTGTCCAGCTGGTACACGTTCTGCGGCAGACCGGAGTCCACACCGAGGCTTCCGTGGTACGCGGACAGCGCGAGCACGGGGTAGTCCAGGGCGGGGAACTGGGAGAACATCTGGCCGTGGCCCTCGCCGGCGAACGTCGGCACGAAGAAGGCGTTGAAGCCGAGCTGTTCCTTCTTGCCGTTCTTGTCGCGGTAGCCGTCGAGGACCTTGATCGCGCCGGTGGCCGTGCCGTTGGAGTCGATCGGCAGCAGCGGAGTGGACTGCCTGCTGACGACCTTGCCCTTCCCGTCGCGCACGGTGACGGTCGGGGCGTAGCCCTGGCCGATGAGGTAGACCTTCGAGCCGTCGACCTCGAGCGGCTTGTTGACCTCGATGGCCTTCTTCTTCTCGGGGCCGTCGATGCCCTCGCTGTAGGTGACGTTCGCCCGGTAGGTGCGGGCCGTGCCCTTCTCGGGGCCCTTCCTCTCGAACGACGACTCGAAGCTGTCCAGCTTGAAGCTGAAGGGCGCGAGGTCATCGGTGTTGAAGAGGTTGCCGGACTTGAAGTTGTCGTACTGGGTGAGGGTGTTGGAGAACCCGTCCCCCTGGACGATGAGCTTGCCGCCCTCGGACTTGAACAGGGCCCCGACGGCGAAGGCCACCAGGAGCACGATCAGCGAGACGTGGAAGAAGAGGTTGCCCGCCTCACGCAGGTAGCCCTTCTCCGCGGCGACGGACGCCCCAGCGGCGCCCTTGCCCGCCGTGAGGTCCGCGCGGAAACGACGCCCCTTGAACAGGCCGAGCGCGGCCTCGTGGACCTCCTCGGGCCCGGCCTCGGTGCGCCACGTGGTGTAGGCGGGCAGCCGGTCGAGCCGTTTGGGCGCGCCCGGCGGCCGGCCGCGCAGCTGGCCCACGAACTGCCAGGTGCGGGGCACGATGCAGCCGATGAGGGAGACGAAGAGAAGGATGTAGATCGCCGAGAACCACACGGAGCTGTAGACGTCGAACAGCTGGAACTTCTCGTAGAGCGGCCCGAGCGTGGAGTGCGCCTTCTTGAAGTCCTGGACCTTCAGCTCGTCGATGCCGGTCTGCGGGATCAGCGAGCCGGGGATGGCACCGAGCGAGAGGAGGAGCAGCAGGAGCAGCGCGACCCGCATCGAGGTCAGCTGCCGCCACATCCACCGGACCCAGCCGACGACCTCACGGCCCGTCCAGGCCAGCCAGCCGGTGACCCCGGGGGCGCGCTTGCCGCCGAAGGAGCCGGGCATCGCACGGTCGACGGGGGCGGTGGAAAGCTGGGAGCCCGCGGCGCCGAGGTCGCTGTCGTTCTGCTCTTCGGGGGCTTCGCGCTTGCTCGTCTCGCTCGCGTTGCTCGCCTTGCTCGTGTCAGGGGCGTCGGTCTTGCTCATGGATCAGATCCCCACCGTGTAGCCGTTGGACCAGACCTGCATCTCCTGCACGATGCTGTCCCACACTCCGGTGACGAGGAGCAGCCCGGTCGCGATCATCATGATGCCGCCGATGCGCATCACCCAGACGTAGTGCTTCTTCACCCAGCTGAACGCGCCGAGCGCCTTGCGGAAGGCGATCGCCGCGAGGATGAACGGCAGCCCGAGCCCCACGCAGTACGCGACGCTCAGTATGGCCCCGCGCCCCGCGCTCCCCTGGTCGAGTGCCAGGGAGTTGACGGACGTGAGCGTGGGCCCCACGCAGGGCGCCCACCCGACGGCGAACAGCGCGCCGAGCAGCGGCGCCCCCGCGAGCCCGGCGGCCGGCTTCTTGTGGAAGCGGAACTCCCGCTGGGAGAGCCAGGGCATGAGCCCCATGAAGAAGATGCCGAGCGCGATCATCAGGACGCCGAGCACCTTGGTGATGACGTCCTGGTAGCTCTGCAGGTTCTGCCCGACATACCCGAAGAGCGCGCCGGTGGAGACGAAGACGGCGGTGAACCCGAGCACGAAGAGCCCGGCTCCCGCGGCCATCCGCCCCCGCTTGGCCTCCGCCAGATCCGTGCCGCCGACTCCGGTGACGTACGACAGATAGCCCGGCACGAGCGGCAGTACGCACGGGGAGAAGAAGGAGACGAGACCGCCGAGGGCCGCGATGGGCAGCGCGAGGAGCAGCGCGCCGTTCATGACGGTCTGGTTCGCTTCGCCCACGGCGGCGAGAGTGGACATCACGGCAAGATCACTTCTCCGCGATCAGCGGGTCGATCATCTTGCGCAGCTTCTCTTCGCTCAGCGCCTGCTGCGAGCGTGCCGCGATCTTTCCCTCGCGGTCGAGGACGATCGTGGAGGGGATGAACTTCGGGTTCATCGTGCCCTTGGGGAAGCGCAGCATCAGCTTGCCCATCGGATCGTGCAGGCTCGGGTAGGAGATCTTCCACTCCTTCTCGAACGTCAGCGCCGGACCCTTCTGCGGATCACGGGTGTTGATCCCGATGAACTGCACGTCCTTGCCCTGGGTGTCCTTCGAGACCTTCGCGAAGTTCGGGGCCTCGGCCCGGCAGGGCGAACACCAGGAGCCCCACACGTTCAGGACGACGACCTTGCCCTTGTAGTCGTCGACGTCGAGGTGCTTGCCCGTGAGGGTCTCCCCCTCGAGCTTGGGCCCGTCCTGGCGCTCGCCCTTGCCGGCGGTGGCGATGCCGTCGGAGCCGGTGACGAAGTTGGTGTTGCCGGAGCCACCGGACGTGCCGCCGGAGCTGCACGCCGACAGGACCAGCGCGGCGACCGCGGCCCCGGCGCCCAGCAGGGCGGCGCGGCTACGGCTGCGGTTCGTGCTGTGGGGGGCGCGGCAGGCGGCACTCATGTGAAAAGTTTCGCATGTCTGTTTCGGGGATCTTCCGCACCCCCCGAGGTTGCGGAAAGTCCCATTTCAGACGGCCTTTCCGAGTCCCTTCCAGCCACCGGTGGGCTCCTGGCCGACCTCAAGGCCCTGCAGGTCGGCGAGGACCTTCGGGTCCTGCACGTCGAGCCAGTCGACGAACTGCCGGAAGGAGACCAGGCGCACGTCCTTCTTCCCGGCCATGTGCTTCAGGGCCGCCTCGACGGCGTCCATGTAGATGCCGCCGTTCCACTCCTCGAAGTGGTTACCGATGAAGAGCGGCGCGCGGTTGCTCTCGTAGGCGCGCTTGAACCCGGCTATGTAGGACTCGGTGGCCTGCTTGCGCCAGCCCGGGTAGTTGGCCGGCGGGGCCTTCGTGGAGTTCTGCGACTGGTTGGCCAGGATGTTGTAGTCCATGGACAGGACCTCGAAGGAGTGCCCGGGGAACGGCATGGCCTGCAGCGGCAGATCCCAGACGCCCATCTTCTTCTGCGGCCAGCGCTGCCGGCCGCCGGGCGACGAGGCGTCGTAACGCCAGCCGAGCTTCTTCGCCGTCGGCAGCAGATTGTCCTGGCCCAGAAGGCAGGGCGTGCGGCCGCCGATGAGTTCCTTGTCGTAGTCGAAAGGCAGCGACGGCAGATCGGTCCAGCCGGTATTCGTGCGCCATTCCTTGACGAAGGAGGTGGCCTGGTCGATTTCGCTCTGCCATTGCGCGGGCGTCCAGTTGGCGACCGTGCCGCTGCCCGCGCAGAAGTGTCCGTTGAAGTGCGTGCCGATCTCATGGCCTTCGAGCCACGCCTGCCGGACGTACTTCAGCGTCTCCTTGATGTGACCGTCGGTGAGATAACCGATGTCGGAGGCGCCGACCCCGTTGTTCGGCGGCTTGTACATCCGCTTCTTCGACTCGGGCAGGAGATAAAGACCGGAGAGGAAGAACGTCATCCCCGCGTCGTGTTCCTCGGCCAGCTTCAGAAAACGCGGGAAGAGACCGTTGCCGACCTCGCCCGCACCGTCCCAGGAGAAGATCACGAACTGCGGGGGCGTCTCACCCGGCTGCAGGGGAACGGGCTTGCCCGGCTGGTTCGGCTGCTTGCCGGTGTACGAGGTCGAACCGTCACCGATGGGCTTCGCCGGGCGCCTGTCGCCGCCCTTGCCGCCGTGGCCGTCCTTCGGCCCGTCCGCGGAACCCGCCGAATGACTGCTGCCGCCCGTGCCGCAGCCGGCAAGTCCCACGGCGGCCGCGGTCCCGACTCCGAGGCCGAGCATTCCCCTGCGACTGATGTCGCGCATTCCATCCCCATTCGTCGCGCCCTGCAGCCCTGCACGCATCCATGCATGAGGGACGCCCCGTTAGAGGGCACGACGAAGAAGGGGGTTCCTGGCAACAGGCACATATTTGGCGCCTTTTACCAAGAATGGACATACGGTCGCGAGCCGATTACCTGGCGTGGCGCCCCCAAGGGGGCGCGGGGAACTGCGCGCCCAGCCACGACGACACCGCAGACAATCGACGGCAATACCAGCGGAGCGCTTATGCGCCGAAGGCCTTGGCCTTCCCCTTCACCGGCTTGGCGCCCGCCAGGAGATGCGCGGGAACGAGATCCCGCGCGGGCTCCGTGTAACCGACGGACACGATCTTGTCGCCGCGGTACGTGAACGTCGTGAGCGAGGCGAGCGTGCACTGCCGCTTGCGCGGGTCGTGCCACAGGCGCCGCTTCTCCACGAAGCTCCGCACGATCCAGATCGGCAACTGATGGCTGACGCACACCGCTTCATGCCCGCGGGCCGCGTCCCGCGCCGCGTCCAGGGCGCCCATCATCCGCACGACCTGCTCGACGTACGGCTCGCCCCAGGACGGCTTGAAGGGATTGACCAGGTGCTTCCAGTTCTCCGGGTTCTTCAGCGCGCCGTCGCCGACGCCGAAGGTCTTGCCCTCGAAGACGTTGCCCGCCTCGACGAGCCGCCCGTCCGTCGCCAGGTCCAGGCCCTGCGCCTTGGCGATCGGCGTCGCCGTCTCCTGCGCGCGGTCGAGCGGCGAGGCCACGACGTGCGTGATGTCACGCGGGGCCAGGTGCTCGGCGACCCGGTCGGCCATCTGCCGGCCAAGATCGGAGAGGTGGTAGTCCGGCAGGCGCCCGTAGAGGATCCCGTCCGGGTTCTCCACTTCCCCGTGGCGCATCACGTGGACGACTGTGAGCTCGCTGCCCGCACTCATGCGGTGGCCTCCGTGGTGGGTTCAGTGGCTTCGGCGGCCGCGCGCGCCGCCGCGGGCAGGGCCGCGGCGATCTTTTCGACGGCCCGCTCGTCGTGGGCGGTGGAGACAAACCAGGACTCGAAGGCCGACGGCGGGAGATACACGCCCTGCGACAGCATCGAGTGGAAGAACGCGGTGAAGCGGAAGGACTCCTGGGTCTTCGCGTCGTCGTAGTTCCGCACCTCGCGCTCGGTGAAGAAGACGGAGAACATGTTCGACGCGTTCTGCAGCCGGTGCGCGACGCCCTCCTTGGAGAGCGCGTCGGTGACGAGGCCGCGCAGCTGCCCGGAGACCACATCGACCTTGTCGTACGCGTCGTCGTCCAGGAGCCGCAGCTGCGCGAGGCCCGCGGCCGTCGCGATCGGGTTCCCCGACAGGGTGCCCGCCTGGTAGACGGGACCGACCGGGGCGAGGTGCTCCATGACGTCGACCCGGCCACCGAAAGCGGCGGCCGGGAAGCCGCCGCCCATGACCTTGCCGAAGGTCATCAGATCGGGGCGGACCCCGTCGACGCCGAACCAGCCCGCCTTCGACGTACGGAAGCCGGTCATGACCTCGTCCGAGATGAACAGCGCGCCGTTCTCCCTGCACAGGTCCGCGAGGCCCTGGTTGAAGCCCTCGCGCGGCGGAACGACACCCATGTTGCCCGGCGACGCCTCGGTGATGACGCAGGCGATCTCACCGGCGTTCGCGGCGAACGCGGCACGCACGGCCTCGAGGTCGTTGTACGGGACGACGATCGTGTCGCCCGCCTGGGCGCCGGTGACGCCCGGGGTGTCCGGCAGGCCGAAGGTGGCGAGCCCGGAGCCCGCCGCGGCGAGCAGCGCGTCCACGTGACCGTGGTAACACCCGGCGAACTTGATGATCTTGGCGCGGCCGGTGAACCCGCGCGCGAGGCGGATCGCGGACATCGTCGCCTCGGTGCCGCTGGAGACCAGCCGCACCTGCTCGACCGGCTCGATGCGCGCGACGATCTCCTCGGCGAGCGCGACCTCGCCCTCGCCGGGCGTGCCGAAGGACGTGCCGCGCGCGACGGCCTCCTGAACTGCGGCGATCACGTCGGGGTGGGAGTGGCCGAGGATCATCGGCCCCCACGAGCAGACGAGGTCGACGTACTCACGGCCGTCGGCGTCCGTGAGGTACGGACCGGTACCGGACACCATGAAGCGGGGCGTACCGCCCACAGCGCGGAAAGCGCGCACGGGAGAGTTCACACCACCGGGCGTCACGGCCGCCGCACGGTCGAAGAGAGTCTGCGAAACTGGGGCGCTATACGGGAAGCTCACATGAACCATGGTGTCAGAGGCTTCGGACATCCTGCGGACAGGTGTTTCACTCGACGTTTTAGCCGGTGACCGTGGGGGAGGTCACTGACACGATGATCGGGTTGCGCGGCGGGGGCCGCGAGGCCTAGAAAAGCAGGGGCGGGCGCCCTGGAAAAGCAGTCGGGTGGAGATATGCATCGCGGTGGCGGACTGGGCGAGGGGACCGACGGCCTGGGTCCGCGGCGTGCCCGGCGGATCGGCAGGCACCGGCGCGAGGCGGAAGCGGCCGAGGCTGAGGCCTTGGCACGGGGCGGCGAGACGGAGCAGGACCGGGCGGGAACCAGGAGTGGCCGGGTGGGTGGGGTGACCTACAAGTACTTCGGAGCTCCGGACGGCGCGACCGCCGCCCGTGTGCCCATCTCGATGCGTCCCGAGGAGCTCGGCGGTGATGAGCTCGGCATGGGCGGCATGTTCACGAAGATCAAGCCGGAGACGGTCGCCGCGATGGTCCTGACCGGTATCGAGGGCATACCCCTGTCGAAGGTGCCCCCTCTCGAACTGGTCGTCCTGCACCCCGACTACGCCGTGGTGAAGCTCCCCATGACGGTCGTCGACCCGCTGCGCGGCGTCGGCGAGGAGTCGGTCGGCGCCGCGGCCTTCATCTGGTCCACGGTCCCGGACCGCGGCGGCCCGCGCGACGCGTTCAACGTCTATCAACTGCTGCACGAATGGCAGGACTTCAGCCACCGGCTGCATGACGCGGGGCACCAGGCGTACTGCTTGGTCTGGCCCTGAGCCCCACGTCCTGCTCCCTTTTTGGGATCTACTCCGGTTCTTGGGATCTACTCCCGCCGCAGTGCTGCCAGTTGCTGCTCGAAGGGGATCAGTTCCTCTTCGCGTACAGGCGCGGGCCGCATGAGGCCGGCCAGTTCGGCCGCGGACCGCTCGATGCGCTCGTCCAGGCCGTCCGCGCCCCAGTCCTCGGACGCCGCGTACACGGCCGTCGGTACGACCACCGCCCGCAGGTAGGCGAACAGCGGGCGCAGCGCGTGCTCCAGGGCCAGCGAATGGCGCGGGGTGCCGCCGGTCGCCGCGATCAGGACCGGCGTACCGGCGAGCGCGTCCTTGTCCAGGACCGTCAGGACGTCGAAGAACGACTTGAACAGACCGCTGTAGGAAGCGGAGAAGATCGGTGTGACGGCGATCAGGCCGTCCGCGCCCTTCACCGCCTCGGCCGCGGCGCCCAGCTCCGGGCCGGGGAAACCGGTGACGTAGTTGTGCGCGATCTCCACCGCCAGGTCGCGGAGTTCGACGACCTGGATCTCCACGTCGGCGTGGCGCCCGGTGGCCGCGGCGAGGCGGTCGGCCAGGAGGCGGGTGGAGGAGGGAACGCTGAGCCCCGCGGAGACGACGACGAGTTTCATGCGGTGATCTCCTTGCCTTGCGAGGCCAGCCGGGTGGCGTGGGTCGGCGCGTCCGGCACGGTCGCCGGGCGGTTCTTGGCGAACTCCGCGCGCAGGACAGGGACGACCCCCTCGCCGAGGATGTCCAGCTGCTCCAGGACGGTCTTGAGGGGCAGGCCCGCGTGGTCCATCAGGAAGAGCTGGCGCTGGTAGTCGCCGACGGTGTCCCGGAAGGACAGCGTCCGCTCGATGACTTCCTGCGGGGATCCGACGGTGAGCGGCGTCTGGGAGGTGAACTCCTCGAGGGACGGCCCGTGCCCGTAGACGGGCGCGTTGTCGAAGTACGGGCGGAACTCTCGTACGGCGTCCTGGGAGTTCTTGCGCATGAAGACCTGACCGCCGAGCCCGACGATCGCCTGCTCCTCGGTGCCGTGGCCGTAGTGCGCGTACCGGCTGCGGTAGAGGTCGACCATCTTCTTGGTGTGTTCCTGCGGCCAGAAGATGTTGTTGTGGAAGAAGCCGTCCCCGTAGTACGCGGCCTGCTCGGCGATCTCCGGGGAGCGGATGGAGCCGTGCCAGACGAAGGGCGCGACGCCGTCGAGCGGGCGGGGCGTCGAGGTGAACGACTGCAGGGGCGTACGGAACTTGCCCTCCCACGTCACGACGTCCTCGCGCCACAGGCGGTGCAGGAGCGCGTAGTTCTCGACGGCGAGGTTGATGCCCTGGCGGATGTCCTTGCCGAACCACGGGTACACCGGGCCGGTGTTGCCGCGGCCCATCATCACGTCGACCCGGCCCTCCGCGAGGTGCTGGAGCATCGCGAAGTCCTCGGCGATCTTCACCGGGTCGTTCGTGGTGATGAGGGTGGTGGAGGTGGAGAGGATCAGGTTCTCGGTGCGGGCGGCGATGTAGCCGAGCATCGTGGTGGGCGAGGAGGGGACGAACGGCGGGTTGTGGTGCTCGCCGGTCGCGAAGACGTCGAGCCCGACCTCCTCGACCTTCAGCGCGATGGCCACCATCGCCTTGATGCGCTCGTGCTCGGTGGGGGTGCGACCCGTCGTGGGATCCGGCGTCACGTCACCGACACTGAAGACCCCGAACTGCATGCCGGACCCGGCCCCGGACTGCGACTGCATGGCTGACTCACTCTCCGCAGGTTGTTGACTGTTCAACTATACCTACGGAACGGTGGGGTGCCGGGGGGTATTCCCGGGGGCTCCCCCCGGGGGGATTCCCCGGGGGCTCCGGCCAGGTGTCGCACAAGACCGGCAGCGAGGGCGCTACCGCGTCCAGTGCGGGTCGCGGCCCGTCTCCGCCAGGAGATGTTCGAGCTCGGGGGCGTCGGCGGGCACGGGGAGTGGCTCTCCGAACATGCCCATCTTCCGGGCCGTCGGCCCCAGGCCCACCACCGCTTCCCGCAGCGTGGCGACGACGCCGCTGCTCTCCGGGGCGGCCTCGTACGTCTGCCCCGTCGCGCGGGCCAGATCCCAGGCATGCACCGTCAGGTCGAGCAGCGCCATGCAGCCGACGGTCCTCGCGGGCATGTCCATCGCACCCGTGGTGCCCTCGTCGGCGCCGGGCGCGGCCCACGCGGCGACCAGCTTCTCCGCCTCGTCGGCGAAACGCTCGCGCCAGTCCGGGCTCTCGGCGACGACATCGGGGGCCGCGGTGCCGAAGTCGGAGTTCTGCTTGGCGGCGAGCGCCTGGAACTGGACGATCACCTGGAAGAGGTGATTGACCAGGGCCTTCACGTCGTACTCGGCGCAGGGAGTGGTCGCGGCAAGACCCTCGTCCGGGATCGCGCGGACCACGGGGACGGCTCGGTCGGTGGCCGCCTTCAACAGGTCGGCAACGCTGTTCTCACTCATGCCGTGACCGTAGGCCGGTGGCCACTCCCCTGGCTTGAAGAAACGCGACACGGGCGACAGACCAGGACCCCGGCATACGATCCAGCCATGGCCGACGCCGACGCCACCCCCTCCGACGCCACGCCCTCCGCCCCGCGCAGCGACACCAAGGGCATCGTCGACGCCGCCGGGCTCCTCGCCCGCGCACGGTTCCGCCGGCACCTGGCCACGCCAGAGCTGCGCCCCTACGTCGAGCAGTACTGGCTGATCGACTGGGACCTCGCCCAGCCCTACGCCTCCCACGTCGTGCCGCACCCGTCCGTGAACTTGGTCTTCCAGAGGCTCCCCGGGCAGGAGCCCTTCGCCGAGGTGGCGGGCATCGGGCTCGACCTCTTCACACAGAAGCTGGAGGGGCAGGGCCGGGTCTGCGGCGTGAAGTTCCGCCCCGGCGGCTTCCGGCCGTTCGCCCCGTCGGCCCCGGTGTCCGCGTGGACGGGACGGCGAATGCTGCCGCTGGCGGAGGTCTTCGGGGAGACCCCCGAGAACGCGCTCGACGCGGTCCTGACCCCGGACGACGAGCACGCGCGCGTGGCGGCACTCGACGCCTTCCTGCTGGCCCTCGGCCCCACCCCCGACCCACAGGCGGACCTCGCCATGGCCCTGGCGGAACGCATCCGCACGGACCGCGGAATCCGCCGGGTCAGCGAGTTCGCCCGGTCGCAGGGCATGTCCGTACGGACCCTGCAGCGACTGTTCTCCTCGTACGTGGGAGTCGGCCCGAAGTGGATGATCCTGCGCCACCGCATCCACGAGGCACTGGAGCACGCGGAAACGGGCGCGGAGGTGGACTGGCCGGACGTGGCCGACTCGCTCGGTTACGCCGACCAGGCCCACCTGATCAGGGACTTCACGGCCACGGTGGGCGTACCACCGACGGCGTACGCGCCGCAGTGATGCGGGCCCCGCGGTTCAGATGCCCCCCAGGTCGACGCTCCAGTCGTTGCACCGCATCCAACGCCCCTTCGGATACTCGAAGTCGTGCTCACCCCCACGCGTGAACCCGGCCTTCCGGCACACCCCGTTGGAAGCCGCGTGGTCCGCGGCGGGAAAGGCGTGCAGCCGCCGGTGCCGTCCGGCGGCCCGCGCCTCCTCGACGACCAGCCGCGCCGCCGACGCCGCGACGCCCCGCCCCTGGAACCCGGGCAGCACACCCCACCCCGTCTCCCAGACGGACTCGCCCTGCCAGGACGTCTCCCAGTACCCGATCGAACCGACGGTCTCACCGTCCAGAACTATCCGGAACATCTGCCCCCGCTCATCCAGCGCGAGGTAACGCCGATGCCGGGACTCCAACTGCTCATGCGTCTCAGGACCACCCAAGTGCGCGGTCATCGCAGCGGAGTTACAGGCGACCAACAACCCGAAGTCACCCTCCGCCCAAGGAACAAGAACCAGACCGGCCACCAACGATCTCTCCATACGGACCAAGCTACGGCGAGGGTCTGACAACGACCTCCAAGAACGCACGCACGCCCCTCCACGCCCCCTGCCTCCCCCATGCCACGATTCCCCCATGCTCGTCGCCCGCTCCGCCGCCCTCTTCGTCCTCGCCGCACTCTTCGAGATCGGCGGCGCCTGGCTCGTCTGGCAAGGAGTGCGCGAACACAAAGGGTGGGCGTGGATCGGCGCGGGCGTCATCGCACTCGGCGTGTACGGCTTCGTGGCCACGCTCCAGCCCGACGCCGAGTTCGGCCGCATCCTCGCCGCGTACGGCGGCGTCTTCGTCGCCGGATCGATCGCCTGGGGCAGGGTCGCCGACGGCTACCGCCCCGACCGCTGGGACGTGACCGGGGCGCTGATCTGCCTCGCCGGGATGGCGGTCATCATGTACGCGCCACGGGGCCGCTAGGCAGGCGTCGACCTATCCTGGCGGAACAGGCCAGGAACACACGTACGCCCAAGGAGTCACCATGACCGCCGCGCCCGCCGCCACCCGCATCGCGATCGTCACCGGCGCGAGCAGCGGCATCGGCGCCGCCACCGCGCGCGGACTCGCGGCCGCCGGCTACCGCGTCGTCCTCACCGCCCGCCGCAAGGACCGCATCGAGGCCGTCGCCGCGGAGATCACGGCCGCGGGGCACGACGCCATGGCGTACACGCTCGACATCACCGACCGCGCGGCCGTGGACGAGTTCGCCACCGCCTTCCGCAAGGTCGCGGTCCTGGTCAACAACGCGGGCGGCGCGCTCGGCGCCGACACCATCGCCACCGGCGACCCGGACGACTGGCGCCAGATGTACGAGACGAACGTCATCGGCACCCTGAACGTCACCCAGGCCCTGCTCCCCGCACTCACCGCGAGCGGCGACGGCACGGTGGTCGTCCTCTCCTCCACCGCCGGCCACGGCACGTACGAGGGCGGCGGCGGCTACGTGGCCGCGAAGCACGCCGAGCACGTACTCGCCGAGACCCTCCGCCTGGAGATCGTCGGCACCCCGGTCCGCGTCATCGAGGTCGCCCCCGGCATGGTCAAGACGGAGGAGTTCGCGACGACCCGCTTCAGCGGCGACACGGAGAAGGCGGCGAAGGTCTACGCGGGCGTGGCCGCCCCCCTCACAGCCGACGACGTGGCGGACACGATCACCTGGGCGGTAACCCGCCCGCCCCACGTAAACATCGACCTCTTGGTGGTCCGCCCCCGCGCCCAGGCCTCCAACACAAAGATCCACCGCGAGCTGTAGGACAGAGGCAGCAGCTCAGCCCTTCACGCAGATGACCTGCTTGAGCTTGGCCACAACCTGCACCAGGTCGCGCTGCTGGTCGATGACCTGCTCGATCGGCTTGTAGGCGCCCGGGATCTCGTCCACGACACCCGAGTCCTTGCGGCACTCGACGCCCTGCGTCTGCTCCTCCAGGTCCCGCGTGGAGAAGCGCTTCTTCGCGGCGTTACGGCTCATCCGCCGACCCGCGCCGTGCGAGGCCGAGTTGAAGGACTTCTCGTTGCCGAGGCCCTTCACGATGTACGAGCCCGTGCCCATCGAGCCGGGGATGATCCCGAAGTCGCCGCTGCCGGCCCGGATCGCTCCCTTCCGGGTGACCAGCAGGTCCATGCCGTCGTAACGCTCCTCGCTGACGTAGTTGTGGTGGCATGAGATCACCGGCTCGAAGGTCACCTTCGCCTTCTTGAACTCCTTGCGGACCACGTCCTGGAAGAGCCCCATCATGATCGAGCGGTTGTACTTCGCGTACTCCTGCGCCCAGAAGAGGTCGTTCCGGTATGCGGCCATCTGCGGGGTGTCCGCGATGAAGACCGCGAGGTCGCGGTCGACGAGGCCCTGGTTGTGCGGCAGCTTCTGGGCCACCCCTATGTGATGGTCGGCCAGTTCCTTGCCGATGTTCCGGGAGCCGGAGTGCAGCATCAGCCAGACCGAACCGGACTCATCCAGACAGAATTCGATGAAGTGGTTGCCGCTTCCGAGCGTTCCCATCTGCTTTGTGGCCCGCTCCTGACGGAATTTGACCGCTTCGGCGATCCCGTCGAACCGCCCCCAGAAGCCGTCCCACCCCGACGTCCCGAACCCATGCAGCTGTCCCGGATCCACCGGATCCGCATGCATCCCGCGCCCCACCGGAATCGCCTGCTCGATCTTCGAGCGCAGGCGTGACAGGTCGCCCGGGAGGTCGTTCGCCGTCAGGGATGTCTTGACCGCCGACATTCCGCAGCCGATGTCGACGCCGACCGCCGCGGGGCATACCGCGCCCTGCATGGCGATCACGGAGCCGACCGTCGCACCCTTGCCGTAGTGGACGTCCGGCATGACGGCCAGGCCCTTGATCCACGGCAGGGTCGCCACGTTCCGGAGCTGCTGGAGTGCGACGTCCTCCACCGAGGCGGGGTCCGTCCACATGCGGATCGGTACCTTCGCGCCGGGAACCTCTACGTACGACATATCGTCCTCATTACCCCGTAGTTACATCAAAGTGTTGAAAGTCTTGAAGAGCAAATACCGGAGCCAAGGTCAACGAAAGGGATCACGGACCGGCGTCCACGGCATTGCGTGCGATACACATTGTGTCCACCGGTCGCCCATCAGCGGCAACCCAATATCCCCGGCGAGAAGGAGCCCATCGGTGCAGCGGAAGGCCTACCTACCAGGCGTCGCAGCTCTTCTCACGGCGCTGCTCGCCGGCTGCACGGGCGGCGGCGCACTCGGCGGAGAGCCGGACGACTCGAAGCCCGGCGAGACGGGCGGGACGACCGCGGCCGCCGAACCCGGCAAGTACCGAACGCTCCCCGAGCCCTGCGGCCAGGTCGACCGCGGCACGCTCGACTCGATGCTGCCCGGCATCGAGGAGATCCCGGGCGAGGAGCAGCGGGAGAAGGCGTACGAGGGTGCGCCCACCGTCACGTACGACACCGACCGGCGTGTGGGCTGCCGCTGGAAGGTGGAGTCGTCGGACTCCACGCACCATCTGTTCGTCGACTTCGAGCGCGTCGTCTCGTACGACAACGCCGTGAGCGACGACACCCGCGCCACGGAGGTCTACGCGACCAAGGCGCAGAAGGCCGACCTCGCCGAGCCCTCCGGCACCCCGTCCGCCGACGCGGACACGGAGCCGCCCGCCGATGGTGACGGTGACGGTGACAAGGGGGGTGAGCCTTCCGACGGTACCGGCTCCGGGTCGGACAAGGGCGAGTCCGGCAAGGGCGAGACCGACAAGGGCCAGTCCGGCGCCTCCGGCGACTCCCCGGAAGAGGCCGGGACGCCTCCCGGTCTCGAGCCCCGCATCCTGGACGAGCTGGGCGACGAGGCCTTCCTCGACGACGCGCTCACGACGTCCGGCTCAGCGGCCCGGCACCGCACGGTGACTGTGGTGTTCCGCACGTCGAACGTCGTCGTGACCGTCGAGTACGACGAGCAGCCGGGGCGGCGCACGGAGATCCCCGACAGCAAGGAAATGCAGGACAAGGCGCAGGAACTGGCCGGAACGCTGGCCGAGGGTTTCGACGATTAGAGACGGCTCGGACGGGTCACCCGCTGTCCGGAAGCGGAGTCGTCCGCGGCGGGCACGGCGTACCGTGGCCCATCGAACCGACGACAGCCGTCTTGAGTGACTTGAGTGAAGGAACCATGCACCGACCAGCACAGCGACTCACCCGCATACTCACCTGCGCAGCCGCCGTACCGGTGATCTTCATTGCCTCCGGCTGCTCCTCCGACTCCGGCTCGGGCTCGGACGGGGTGAAGAAGGACTCGGGTTCCAAGGCTTCCGCCTCGGCCTCGGGCAAGGACAAGGCCGCGACCGTGGAGAAGGCGGCGTTCGACAAGCTGCCCGAGCCCTGCGACGTCCTGTCGAAGAAGACGCTCGGCGACCTCGTCCCGGAGGCGAAGGACAAGTCGGGCAAGGCGGGCACGTCCGACGACACTTCGGCGCGCGGCACCTGCTCCTGGGACAGCCTGGACAACAACGGCGTCGACGGTTCGCAGTTCCGCTGGCTGCGCGTCTCGCTGATGCGCTTCGACTCGGACGCGTCGCTCGGCAGCGGCGCCAAGCGCGCGCAGAGCAGCTTCGCGAAGCAGGTCGCTGACGCGCAGGCGACGGAGGGCGCGAAGAGCGTCAAGACGGAGCCGGTGCCCGGGATGGGCGACCAGACGACGGTCGTGCACTACGACCTGAAGAAGGACAAGGAAAACTTCAAGCAGCAGACGGTCGTGACGCGCGTGGAGAACGCGGTCGTCACGATCGACTACAACGGCGCGGGCCTGGCGGGCGACAAGGCGCCGAGCTCGAAGGATCTGTCCAAGGACGCCGAGAAGGCCGCGAAGGAGGCCGCCGAGGCGGTCGTCGCCGCGAACAAGGCGGGCGGGGCGGACAGCGACTCCAAGGACTCGGGCTCGAAGGACTCGGGCTCCGAGGACTCCGGGTCGAAGGACTCCGGCTCGAAGGACTCGGGCTCGAAGGACGACTCCAAGTCCAGCGACAAGTCGAAGCCCAAGTCCAGCAGCAAGCCCAAGAGCTGACGCAGGGCGAGAAAAGTACGACACGCGCCTCGCGGGCAACTCGCGGCGCGGTCAAGGCAGTTGTGGAGCCCGGCCCCCTGGTGGCCGGGCTCCTGCCGTACCGGCACACCGGCTTCCGCATGCGTGTGCCAGGCTGTCGCTCGCAACAAACCGAACAGGGAGGGGTTCGCGGGTGGCCGCGATGCAGCTGACACGCACGCACCGAATACTCATCGGCGTGGTCGTAGCCGGTGCGGTCGTCATCGCCGCGATCGGTTTCGCGGGGTCGTACACGGCCGTGCGTGATCTGGCCGAGAAGAAGGGCTTCGGCAGCTTCTCGGTGGTCTTCCCGATCGGCATCGACGCGGGCATCTGCGTCCTGCTGGCGCTCGACCTCCTCCTCACGTGGATCCGTATCCCCTTCCCGCTCCTTCGCCAGACGGCCTGGCTCCTGACGGCGGCGACGATCGCCTTCAACGGCGCGGCCGCCTGGCCGGATCCGCTGGGCGTGGGCATGCACGCGGTCATCCCCGTCCTGTTCGTGGTCGCCGTCGAGGCGGCGCGGCACGCGGTGGGCCGGATCGCGGACATCACGGCCGACAAGCACATGGAGGGCGTACGCCTCACGCGCTGGCTTCTCTCGCCCGTGCCGACGTTCAAGCTGTGGCGCCGGATGAAGCTGTGGGAGATCCGCTCCTACGAGCAGGTCATCCAGCTGGAGCAGGACCGCCTCATCTACCAGGCCCGCCTCCAGGCCCGCTACGGCCGCTCCTGGCGCCGCAAGGCCCCGGTGGAGTCCCTGATGCCGCTGCGGCTGGCGCGGTTCGGCGTACCGCTGGCCGAGACCGCCCCCGCCGGGCTCGCGGCGGCGGGCATCGAGCCCGCGCTGCTTCCGCCCGCGCCGGTGCCGGTGGCGGCGGAGTCGCAGCAGCCGGAGCTGGTGGCGCCGCCCGCGCCGCAGCTGGAGTCGGAGCGGAAGCCGCGGGCCCAGCAGGAGCAGGCCGGGCAGGAGCAGCCGCCGGAGACGGAGACGGAGCCGGCGGGAGCGCATGTGAGCCCGTGGTTCGCGGCTCAGCAGCCGTCGTACGTTCCTGAGGAGCCGCACGACCAGTGGTACGCGGACCAGCAGGCGTACGCGGAGCAGCAGGCGTACGTCGAGCAGCAGGAGTATCTGGAGCAGCAGGCGTACTTCGACGAGCAGGGCGGGGCCGCTGTCGCTCCCGCCGAGCCGGAGTTCCAGGTGCCCGCGGGGCCCGGCCGCACCCGTCCGCTCGGCGGTCAGCATCTGATTCCCGGGCCGCGCGAGGAGCAGGCCGCCGAAGGCGAGGCGCGCGAGGCCCGCGACGCGCGCGAGGCCGGCGAGGTGGGGCCGGAGGAGCTGGGGCCGCTGCCCGAGGCGTCCGGTCTGCCGGACGACGTGTCGCGCGACGACGCGTACTTCGCGGCGTTCCGCAAGTACGTGAGCGAGCTCGGGGACTATCCCAACGCCCGGCAGTTCGGCCTGTACTTGATGGACCTGTACGGCGTCACCGGGCAGGCGGGCGGGCCTCCGGCGGAGAGCACGCTGCGTCCGTACCTGCGTGATTTCCGGAGCCGGTACCAGGAGGAGCTGGACTCCGAGTACAGCGCGTAGCGGGGGTGCGGCTCCGTTGCTTCACACCCTGCTGCGGGTGCGCTTCTTGGCGGTCTCGCCCCAGATGGCCAGGGCGGCGCCGGCGATGGCCAGGGCGAGGTAGGCGGGGGTGGGCACGTCCCACCACTTGTGGAGGAGCCCCCACGGTTCGTCCCCGAAGAGGCGGCCGGCGGCGCCGAGCGCGCCCTGAATCCCGACGATCCATCCGACGATGGCGATGATTTCCTTCATACGTCCACGGTGTCTGGCCCCGGGGCCTTGGGCGTCCTGCCCGGGAGTGATCTTCCGGTAGTCCAAAGGGTGCAGCCCCTCTTACCGCGGCCGGCCCCACCGCTCCGCGGCGAATTCCCCGCCCCCGCGGCACGCGAAGGGGGCGGCGCCCAGAAACAACTGGGCCCCGCCCCCAACCCCGTACCGCCAAAGCGGCCAGCGTTACGCGCCGAGCAGCTTTCGCACCCTCTCCGCGCCCACGGCGAGCAACAGCGTGGGCAGGCGCGGCCCCGTCTCCCGGGTCACCAGGAGGCGGTAGAGCAGGGCGAAGAACGAGCGCTGCGCGACCTTGATCTCGGGCGGAAGCTCCTTGGCCGTCGCGTCCGCGGAGAACCCGGCCTGCACCTTCGGCACCCCGTACACGAGGTGCGTGAGACCGTCGAGGGACCAGTGCGAGTCCAGGCCCTCCAGGAGCAGCCGCAGCGACTCACGGCCCTCGTCGTCCAAGGACGACAGCAGCTCCGCGTCCGGCTCCGAACGCACGATCGTGCGCGCGTCCGCCGGGACCTGGGTGGTGATCCAGTTCTCGGCACGGTCCAGGCGAGGCCGCGCCTCGTCCAGGGACGAGATCGGGTCCGTCGGGTCCAGGTCCCGCAGGATCCGCAGCGTCTGGTCCTCGGCGCCTGCCGTGACGTCCGCGACGGACGCGAGCGTCCGGTACGGCAGCGGACGCGGAGTCCGCGGCAGCTCACCGGCAGCCGTCCGCACCGCACGCGAGTGCGCGGCGGCGTCGGCGGGCAGCACGGAGCCGTCCGCGACCTTCGCGTCCAGCTTGTCCCACTCGTCGTAGAGCCGCTGGATCTCCTGGTCGAAGGCGATCTTGAAGGACTGGTTCGGCTTCCGCCGCGCGTACAGCCAGCGGAGGAGCGGCGCCTCCATGATCTTCAGCGCGTCGGCCGGAGTCGGCACGCCACCCTTCGACGAGGACATCTTCGCCATGCCGGAGATGCCGACGAACGCGTACATCGGGCCGATCGGCTGCACGCCGTCGAAGATCTCCCGCACGATCTGCCCGCCGACGACGAAGGACGACCCGGGAGACGAGTGGTCCACGCCGCTCGGCTCGAAGATGACGCCCTCGTACGCCCAGCGCATGGGCCAGTCGACCTTCCAGACCAGCTTGCCGCGGTTGAACTCGCTGAGCAGCACCGTCTCGCTGTGGCCGCAGTCCGCGCAGACGTACGCGAGCTCGGTGCTCTCGTCGTCGTACGACGTGACCGTGGTCAGGTCCTTCTCGCACGCGCCGCAGTACGGCTTGTACGGGAAGTACCCGCTGGAGCCGCCGCTGCCGTCGTCCTCGCTCGCGGCGCCGGACCCCTCGGCGGCCTCCAGCTCGGCCTCGTCGACGGGCTTCTGCGACTGCTTCTGGCCGCCCTTCCCGGGGGCCTTCTTGGTGCGGTACTGGTCGAGGATCGCGTCGATGTCACCGCGGTGCTTCATCGCGTGCAGGATCTGCTCGCGGTAGACGCCCGAGGTGTACTGCTCGGTCTGGCTGATCCCGTCGTACTCCACGCCCAGCTCGTCGAGCGCCTCGGTCATGGCCGCCTTGAAGTGCTCGGCCCAGTTCGCGTACGCGGAACCGGCCGGAGCGGGCACGGAGGTGAGGGGCTTGCCGATGTGCTGGGCCCAGGACTCGTCGATGCCGGGGACGCCGGCCGGGACCTTGCGGTACCGGTCGTAGTCGTCCCAGGAGATGAGGTGGCGGACCTCGTGCCCGCGCCGTCGGATCTCGTCCGCGACGAGGTGCGGGGTCATGACCTCGCGGAGGTTGCCCAGGTGGATCGGTCCGGAGGGGGAGAGCCCGGAGGCGATGACGATCCCCGGCGCGGCAGCGCCAGAATGTTTCGCGCCCGGGGCACGACGCTCCGACTCGGCGATGACCTCGTCCGCGTAGCGGGAGACCCAGTCGGTGGTATCGGTGCTCTGAGCCACGATCGGCACGCCTTTCTGCTTCATCTCTTCTTCTACGTGAGTACCGCTTGTCGGAGTCATTCTCCCAGGTCGACCCGCAACAGCGAAAACCGCTTTTCACCCCGTGGGATACTCGAATTTCTAGACCCCCAGCAACCAGGCACCCGAGCAGAACGGCACCCATTCATGGCCTCGGTCACGTCCCTCACCGCCTCCGTCCACCAGCGCCTCGCGGACGCCCTCTCGGCTGCCCTGCCGGAGGCCGGCGCCGCCGACCCGCTGCTGCGACGAAGCGACCGGGCCGACTACCAGGCCAACGGGATCCTGGCCCTCGCCAAGAAGGCCAAGGCGAACCCGCGGGAGCTCGCGACGAAGGTCGTGGACGCGATCGACGCCCCTGACCTGCTGAAGGACGTCGAGGTCTCGGGCCCCGGCTTCCTGAACGTGACGGTGACCGACAAGGCGATCACCGAGAACCTCGCCGCGCGCGCCGCCGACGGCGAGCGGCTCGGCGTGCCGTACGCCGAGCAGGCGGGCACGACGGTCGTCGACTGGGCCCAGCCGAACGTGGCCAAGGAGATGCACGTCGGCCACCTGCGGAACTCGGTCATCGGCAACTCCGTCGTCAAGATCCTGGAATTCACCGGCGAGAAGGTCGTCAGCCGCCACCACATCGGCGACTGGGGCACCCAGTTCGGCATGCTCGTGCAGTACCTGATCGAGCACCCGGACGCGCTTGGCCACCAGGCCGCCGACGGCACCGAGCAGGCGGGCGAGGAGGCCATGTCCGGCCTGAACCGCGTCTACAAGGAGTCGAAGGTGCTCTTCGACTCCGACGAGGACTTCAAGACGCGCGCCCGGCGCCGGGTCGTGGACCTCCAGGCGGGTGACCCGGAGACCCTCGCGATCTGGCAGCGGTTCGTGGACGAGTCGAAGGTCTACTTCTACTCGGTCTTCAACAAGCTGGACGTGGAGATCGAGGACGCGGACATCGTCGGTGAGTCGGGTTACAACGACATGCTGGCGGAGACCTGCCGCATGCTTGAGGAGTCCGGCGTCGCGGTCCGGTCGAACGGCGCGCTGTGTGTGTTCTTCGACGACGTGAAGGGCCCGGACGGCAACCCCTCCCCGCTGATCGTCCAGAAGTCCGACGGCGGCTTCGGGTATGCGGCGACCGACCTCTCGGCGATTCGCGACCGCGTCTTCAACGTGAAGGCCGACACCCTCCTCTACGTGGTGGACGCGCGGCAGTCCCTGCACTTCAAGATGGTCTTCGAGACGGCTCGCAGGGCGGGCTGGCTGACGGATGACGTCAAGGCGGTGCAGCTCGGCTTCGGCACGGTGCTCGGCAAGGACGGCAAGCCGTTCAAGACCCGTGAGGGCGAGACCGTACGCCTCATCGACCTGCTCGACGAGGCGATCGACCGGGCGTCGGCCATCGTCCGCGAGAAGGCCCAGGACCTCTCCGAGGAGGAGATCGCCGAGCGCGGCGCCCAGGTGGGCATCGGCGCGGTGAAGTACGCGGACCTGTCGACGTCGGCGGTGCGCGACTACAAGTTCGACCTGGACCAGATGGTGTCGCTGAACGGCGACACGTCCGTGTACCTCCAGTACGCGTACGCCCGTATCCAGTCGATCCTGCGCAAGGCTGGCGACGTGCGCCCGCAGGCCCACCTGGAGCTCGAACTGACCGCACCCGAGCGGGCGTTGGGGCTGCACGTCGACCAGTTCGCGGAGACGGTCGCCGAGGTCGCCGGGGAGTACGCGCCGCACAAGCTGGCCGCGTACCTCTACCAACTGGCGTCGTTCTACACGACGTTCTACGACAAGTGCCCGGTCCTGAAGGCGGAGACCCCGGCGCAGGTCGAGAACCGTCTGTTCCTGTGCGACATCACGGCCCGCACCCTGCACCAGGGCATGGCGCTCCTCGGCATCAGGACGCCTGAGCGCCTCTAGACGCCTGAGCGCCTCTGACCCCTGAGTGCGGCTCCGAGCCTGCGCAGTCCCTCGGCGATCTCGTCGGGGGACTGCGTCACGAAGCACATCCGCAGGGTGGCCCGGTCGGGTTCGCCCGCGAAGAACGGCGCCCCCGGCACGTACGCCACGTCGTGCTTGACGACCTCGGGAAGCAGCGCGCCGGTGTCGTACCCATCGGGCAGCTTGGCCCAGACGAACATGCCGCCCTCCGGCCGGAGCCAGCTCGACCCCTCGGGCAGCGCGTCCCCGATCCCCGCGAGCATCGCGTCCCGGTGCACCCGGTACTCCCCTGCGACGTGTGCCACGTGCGCGTCGAGGTCGTTGTCCGCCAAGTACCGTGCGGCGGCGAGCTGGTTGACGGTAGGCGTGTGCAGGTCGGCGGCCTGCTTGGCGATGGCGCAGGCCCGCAGCAGCGCGGCGGGGCCCCGCAGCCAGCCGAGGCGCAGCCCCGGCGCCATGACCTTGGAGAAGCTGCCGAGCAGGATGGTGCGGTCCTCGGCGCCCGGGTACGAGGCGATCCACGGCACGCGCTCGCCCTCGAAGCGCAGCTCTCCGTACGGGTCGTCCTCGACGATCCACAGTCCGCGCCGCGCGGCGACGGCGGCGATCGCGGCCCGGCGAGCGGCGGGCATGGTGCGGCCGGTCGGGTTCTGGAAGGTGGGGACGGTGTAGAGCAGCTTGGGCCGGTGCAGGGCGACGAGTTCGTCGAGGGCCTCCGGGTCGATCCCGGTCTCGTCGCAGGGCACGGGCACGACGTGCGCGCCCGCGAGGCCGAAGGCCTGAAGTGCGGCCAGGTAACAGGGGCTTTCGACGAGGATGACCTCGCCGGGCTCGATGAGGGCCGTGGCCAGCAGCGAGAGCGCCTGTTGCGAGCCGGTGGTGATGACGATGTCGTCGGCGTCGGTCGCGAGGCCGCGCACGGAGAAGCGTGCGGCGATGGCGGACCGCAGGGCGGGCTCGCCCTCGGTCGTGGCGTACTGGAGCGCGCGCTCGGGCTGCTCGGTGAGCACGGCGTGGAACGCGGCGGCGATGCCGGCCTTGTCGAAGAGGGCGGGAGCCGGGAGCCCGCCCGCGAAGTTGATGACCTCGGGCCGTGCCGTCACGGCCAGGATGTCCCGTACCGGGGAGCCCCCGACGGAGGCGACACGGGCCGCGAACTCCGGCACGGGGGCCGGGGCTTGGGCGGTGTCTGCGTCCTGGCCGGTGGGGACGTGGGCGTCGGTGACGGTCATCTGCGGCTCCTTTGTTTTCCGGCAGCGTAGGGAACTGCGTGGCGTTTACAAGCACCATTCCGGGATACGGACGGGATGGGGACGCCCACGCTGATCGGGCCGACGCGTCTAGGCGGGCGGGTCCGGGACGTTGTCGTCGTCGCGATTCGTCTTCGTCCACTTCTTGCTGTTGAGCGAGAACCCGTAGACGGGGCGGCCCTTGTCGCCGCTGGTGGCGAACGGCTTGCCCGTGTCGTCGATGCGCACCGTGCCGCTTCGGGAGCCGCTCGACCATTCGAGCTCCAAGTACCAGCGTACGTAACGGGTGTTGGCGGTGGCGTTGATGAAGAACGCCTCGGGGTCGCTTGCGCTCACCTTGTAGGGGAAGCCGCTCTCCCCTGCCTGCGGGGTCGGGCGCGGCACCGAGGCGTCCAGGTTGACGGCGAAGGAGTGCTTGGGGACGTTGCCTCCGCAGCCGACGCCGAGGTAGCCCATCTTGTAGTTGGTCCAGGCGAGCGGTGCGCTGGTCCCCGCGACGCGGACGTTCAGGGACTCCAGGACGACGGTTTCCTTGCCCTTGCCCTGCACGGTCAGCTTCACGGTCTGGTCCCGTGCGGAGACCGCGCCGTTCGCGGCGACCCATCCTGCGGCGTCCTGCTCGTTGGGGGGCGGGGAGAGGGTGGCGGGGTCCTTGTCGACCAGGTAAGGGTGGCCGCAGGGGTCCTCCCAGTGCTGGGGCTGGGTGGAGACAGTCACCGGAACACCGCCCTCGGCGGCGCCGGTGCCGCCACCGCCCTTGGCGCCGTCTCCGGTGCCGGGCGCCCCGGCTCCGCTCCCGTCGCCCTTGCCTTTCCCGTCCTTGGGCCTCTCGGAGCCCTTGGACTCCTTGCCAGGATTGCCCTTCCCGGACTCTTTCCCTGAGGGCGACGCTGATCCGGTGCCGTCAGGGCCCGGCTCCTGCTCGCCGTGCGGGGCCGGTGTGTCGACGGCGGCACGGTCACGGTCACCGCCGCCGGACGCGGCCTGTACGGCGACGGCGGTGGCGCCGAGGGCGAGAACGACACCCGCGGCGACCAGGACCCGCGCCCGGGGCAGCCGCCTTCCCTCGCTCCTGGCACCGGTGGGGACGGGACCGATGACGATGCCGGGGCCGGAGGGCTCGTAGCCTGCTTCGGAGGGGGCGGCGGGGTCGGCGCGACCGGCGGAGTCCGAGACGGCCTTCGCCGGGGCCGAGGGGTCCGGGACGGCCGGGTCCGGGACGGCCTTCGCCGGGTCCGGGACGGCCGGGTCCGCCGCCACCGGCTGGTCGGGCGCCACCGGCTGGTCGGGCGCCACCGGCTGGTCGGGCGCCGCGACCGGGGAGGACGCCCCAGCGAGAGGCTCCTTGCGGTCACGGTCACCCCTCGACGCGTCGGCCAGGATCCACCGCCGGTGAAGCTCGACCATCTCCTCCCGCGAGGCCTTGCAGACCCGGGCGAACCGCTCCAACGGAGCGAACTCCGTCGGCACGGCCGACCCGCTCACATACCGGTGCAGCGTCGACGTCGACACATGCAACCGCTTGGCCAGCGACCCGTAACTGAGCCCCGACCGCTCCTTCAACTCCCGCAGCAACTCCGCGAGATCGCCCGCCCCCACGCTCTCTCCATCCCATCCAGCCGTTCCAGGGAACGGAGTTTCCGCAGATCAAAGCCGTACGAATGTCCCGGCGTCCCCCAACTGCCGTTCCACGCTGTCCAACGGGACAGAACCCCGCACAAGCTCTGGGCCATACAAGCACGCCGCGACCGGGAGTCCCTCGGCGCGGCTCGCGTCTCCCGCATCACACCGAAAGAGATCAGCCATGCGATTCAGCACCAAGGCCACCGCCGTTTCCGCGGCCCTCACCGCCGCCCTCTCGCTCACCGCGCTCGGCGGCGCCGCATCGGCCGCCACCCCCGCCGCCAAGTCGGCGCCGGTCACCTGCACCGCGGCCACCACGAAGGTCACCGTGCAGGAGGTCGACCGTCCCATCAACCACCTGCTCCTGAAGGCCAAGAACACGGGCACGAAGACGTGTTACGCGTACGGTGCCCCGTTCCTGCGCTTCGACGAGGGCCAGGCCGCCACTCCGTGGCTCGACGCGAGCAAGCCCCAGGCGGTCGTCACCCTCGAGCCGGGCCAGTCGGCGTACGCGGCCATCGGCACCTCATCTCCCGAGGGCTCGGAGGGCTCCCAGGCCCACAAGCTGGACGTCCACTTCTCCAACCGCGCGATGAACGGCAGCGTGGGCGGCCCGGCGGCGGCGAAGCTTCCGGAGGGTGGCGTCTACGTGGACAGCTCGGCGTTCGTCACGTACTGGCAGACGTCGGCTTCGGACGCTCTGATCTGGTGACGGCGCACCCCCGCTAGGCCTGGCGCTGGGTGGGTGGCTGAGCGGCCCCCGACAGCCACCCGCTCACTGACCAGAAGGTAAGTACCGCACTAAATAGTCCGTACTTGTTCTCACCACAGGGCCCCGCAAGGATCAAAGGCGTACCCGGAAACCCCCCGAAAACGCCCCCGAAGGAGCCCTCATGCCCAGCACCAGCAGTCCCGTGACCGTCCTCGGCCTCGGCCTCATGGGCACCGCACTCGCCTCCGCCCTGATCAAGGCGGGCCACCCGACCACCGTCTGGAACCGCACCGCCGCCAAGACGGGCCCCCTCGCGGCACAGGGCGCCACCCCGGCCGCCACGGCGAAGGAGGCCATCGAAGCCGCGCCCCTCGTCATCGTCTGCCTCACGACCAACGACAACGTACGCACCCTGCTCGCGCCGGAGGCAGCAGCGCTCGCCGGCCGCACCCTCGTGAACCTCACGAACGGAACGCCCTCCCAGGCGCGGGAGTTGGCAGCATGGGCCGAGGCGCACGGCATCACGTACATCGACGGCGGCATCATGGCCGTCCCCCAGATGATCGCGACGCCGGGCGCGTACATCCTCTACAGCGGCACCGACGAGGCGGCCTTCGAGACGCACCGCGAGACCCTGACCGTGCTGGCCGAGACCAAGTGGGTCGGCAAGGACCCGGGACTCGCCGCCCTCTACGACCTCTCCCTGCTCACCGGCATGTACGGCATGGTGGCGGGCGTCGCGCAGGCCTTCGCGCTGATCGGCAGCGAGGGCATCCCGGCCCGGGAGTTCGCGCCGCTGCTCGGGGACTTCGTCCTGGCGATGACGCACGGGGTCGTGACGGAGACGGCCGATGCGGTCGACTCCGACCAGCACCTCACCGACGTGTCCGACCTCGCCATGAACCGCGAGGTGTTCCCCAACTTCCTCCAGGCGTACGCCGAGCAGGGCCTGCGGACCGACCTCTTCGAGCCCTTCCAGGGCCTCCTGGACCGCGCGGTCCAGGAGGGCCACGGCGCCGACGGCCTCTCCCGCCTGGTGACCCTGCTCAAGCAGAACTGAGGTCCGCCTGCGGAACTACGGAACCAGCACGACCTTCCCGGTCGTCTCCCGCCGCTCCATGGCCGCGTGGGCCCGAGCCGCTTCCGCGAGCGGGAACGCTCGCACCGCGGGCACCAACTCGCCCTTGGCGGCGGCCTCCAGAGCCCGCCGCTCGTGCTCGGGGCCGTCCTCGGGACGCTCGATCAGCCTGAGCAGCGCGTTGACGACGGAGATCCCCCGCTCCTCCACGACACCCGCGTCCGGCTCGAACCCTTCCTGCGAGGACCAGCCGATGACCACGTACCGCCCGCCCCTGCCGATGAGCCCGAACGCGGCGGCGGACTTCTCTCCGCCCACCCCGTCGAGTACGACGCTCACCTCACGCCCGTCCAGGCGCTCGCGCACGAGGTCCGCCCAGCCGGGCTGGTTGTAGTCGACGGCGAGGTCGGCGCCGAGGTCCCAGACGGCCTCCACCTTGTCGGCCCCGCCCGCGGCGCCGATCACGACCGCGCCCACGGACAGCGCGTACTGCACCACGAGCCGCCCGACGCCACCGGCGGCGGACGTCACCAACACCACGTCGTCGGCGG
Source organism: Streptomyces sp. NPDC033177 (assembly GCF_055577715.1). Lineage (NCBI taxonomy): Bacteria > Bacillati > Actinomycetota > Actinomycetes > Kitasatosporales > Streptomycetaceae > Streptomyces > Streptomyces sp. NPDC033177. The sequence continues at coordinate 620,687 of NZ_JBVIPS010000005.1, forward strand.
TGAGTTGCGCGACGTCCAGCAACCCCATGGCCGTCGACCCCGTCATCACCATGGTGACGGCGGCCTCGAACCCGAGCCCGTCCGGCACCTCGTGCAACTGCGCGAGGTCGGTCACCGCCAGTTCGGCGTATCCGCCGGGTTCACTGCGCGGGGTCACGACGGACCGCCCCAGCCACGTGGGGTCCACGCCGGGGCCCACCGCGTCGACGACTCCGGCGGCCTCCCCGCCGAGAACGGCGGGGAGTTCGGGCAGCGGCGGCGCCATGTCGCTGGCGTCACCACGGCGCATGACGGTCTCGACGAAGTGAACTCCCGCCGCGCGTACGGCGATCCGCACCTGACCCGGCCCCGCGACGGGGTCGGGCAAGGTCTCGTACGTCAGGTTCTCGGCGGGACCGAACTCATGCAGGACCACGGCGCGCATACGTCCTCCTCAGAACGTCGACGGCCCGTCGTTCGGAACGCCGATGCACACCACTCTGCAACCTCAATCAAACTTGAGGTCAAGCCCAACCATGCGAGCAGCCCTCAGAGCTGCCGCGCCACCTCGGTGGCCCAGTACGTGAGGATCATGTTCGCGCCCGCCCGCTTGATCCCCGTCAGGGACTCCATGATCGCCCGGTCCCGGTCGATCCAGCCGCGCTCGGCGGCGGCCTCGATCATCGAGTACTCACCGGAGATCTGGTACGCGGCGACCGGCACCTCCACGGCGTCGGCGACCTTCGCCAGGACGTCGAGGTAGGGCCCCGCGGGCTTCACCATCACCATGTCGGCGCCCTCTTCGAGATCGAGCGCCAGCTCGCGCAGGGACTCGCGGGTGTTGGCCGGGTCCTGCTGGTAGGTCTTGCGGTCGCCCCTGAGCGACGAACCGACGGCCTCGCGGAAGGGGCCGTAGAACGCCGACGAGTACTTGACGGTGTAGGCCAGGATGGAGACGTCCTCGTGGCCGACCTGGTCCAACGCGTCCCGGATGACGCCGACCTGACCGTCCATCATGCCGCTCGGCCCCACCACGTGAGCGCCCGCGTCGGCCTGGACCTGCGCCATCTCCGCGTACCGCTCAAGGGTGGCGTCGTTGTCGACGCGGCCCTCGGCGTCGAGGACACCGCAGTGACCGTGGTCGGTGAACTCGTCGAGGCACAGGTCGGACATGATGATGAGGTCGTCGCCGACCTCGGCGCGCACGTCGCGCAGGGCGACCTGGAGGATCCCGTCCGGGTCGGTGCCGACGGTCCCGGCGCCGTCCTTCTTCTCGTCCTCGGGCACCCCGAAGAGCATGATCCCGGAGACCCCGGCCTCCACCGCGTCGACGGCGGCCTTCTTCAGGCTGTCTCGGGTGTGCTGCACGACGCCGGGCATCGCACCGATCTCCACGGGAGCGCTGATCCCCTCGCGCACGAACGCGGGGAGGATCAGGTCGGCCGGATGCAGCCGTGTCTCCGCGACCATGCGCCGCATGGCGGGCGTGGTGCGAAGGCGCCGGGGCCGGGCTCCGGGGAACGATCCGTACTTGGTCACTGTCTCTCTCACCTCACGAAAAGATTCCGGCCCCGGCTGAAGGATCTCAGCCGGGGCCAGGGATATGTACGGCCCTGAAGGGTCAGGGTGCCGCACGCCGCCTGCGGGAACCGGGGCGCCGCTCGCTCGGCCGGGTCACCGGGTCCCCCGCCTCCAGGGCGGAGAGCCTGCGCCGCGTGCCGAACTCGGCGAGCGCCTCGGCCAGCTTGTGCACGGACGGCTCCGGGGCCATCACGTCGACCCGGAGCCCGTGCTCCTCCGCGGTCTTGGCGGTGGCGGGGCCGATGCACGCGATGACGGTCACGTTGTGCGGCTTGCCGGCGATGCCGACGAGGTTGCGCACGGTCGAGGAGGACGTGAAGAGCACGGCGTCGAAGCCGCCGCCCTTGATCGCCTCACGCGTGTCCGCCGGGGGCGGCGACGCGCGCACCGTCCGGTAGGCGGTGACGTCGTCGACCTCCCACCCGAGATCGATGAGCCCGGCGACCAGCGTCTCCGTGGCGATGTCGGCGCGCGGCAGGAAGACGCGGTCGATCGGGTCGAAGACCGGGTCGTACGGCGGCCAGTCCTCCAGGAGTCCGGCAGCCGACTGCTCGCCGCTGGGCACCAGGTCGGGCTTCACGCCGAAGGCGACGAGCGCGGCAGCGGTCTGCTCGCCGACCGCGGCGACCTTGATCCCGGCGAAGGCGCGCGCGTCGAGCCCGTACTCCTCGAACTTCTCGCGCACCGCCTTGACCGCGTTGACCGAGGTGAAGGCGATCCACTCGTAGCGCCCCGTGACCAGGCCCTTGACCGCGCGCTCCATCTGCTGGGGCGTACGGGGCGGCTCCACGGCGATGGTGGGCACCTCGTGCGGCACCGCGCCGTAGGAGCTGAGCTGGTCGGAGAGCGAGGCCGCCTGCTCCTTGGTCCGCGGGACGAGCACGCGCCACCCGAAGAGCGGCTTCGACTCGAACCACGACAGCTGGTCGCGCTGGGCGGCGGCGGACCGCTCGCCGACGACGGCTATGACGGGCTGGCCTCCGTCGGGCGAGGGCAGCACCTTCGCCTGCTTGAGGACCTGGGCGATGGTGCCCAGGGTCGCCTGCCAGGTGCGCTGGCGCGTCGTCGTGCCGGCGACGGTCACCGTCATCGGGGTGTCCGGCTTGCGCCCGGAGGACACCAGCTCACCGGCGGCCGATGCCACGGAGTCCAGGGAGGTCGACACGACGAGGGTCCCGTCGGATGCGCCCACCTCGCTCCAGCAGCGGTCGGACGCGGTGCGCGCGTCGACGAAACGTACGTCCGTGCCCTGTGCGTCGCGCAGCGGAACACCCGCGTAGGCGGGTACACCGACCGCCGCGGCGATGCCGGGCACGACCTCGAAGGCGATGCCCTCGGCGGCGCAGGCCAGCATCTCCTCGGCCGCGTAGGTGTCGAGGCCGACGTCGCCGCTGACGGCACGCACGACCCGCTTGCCGCCCCTGGCCGCCTCCATGACAAGATTGGTGGCGGCTCGCAGAGTCGACGCTTCGGCGATCGCTGACGCGTCGTCAACTGCCCCTGGCTGAGGTGTGTCCACACCTCCCCTGGCATGCGCGCGAACGACGTCGAGCACATCCGGCTCGGCGATCAGTACGTCCGCTCGGGCCAGCGCCTCTACGGCGCGTAGCGTAAGTAGTCCCGGATCTCCGGGTCCGGCACCCAGGAAGGTGACGTGCCCGTGTGCGGGAAGGCCGGGAAGGTTCGAGGTGGGGCTCAAAGTGCTCGCTCCCCCATCAGACCGGCCGCGCCCTTGGCAAGCATCTCGGCAGCGAGTTCGCGGCCGAGCGCCATGGCTTGGTCATGCGTCTCGGGCACGGGACCGGTGGTGGACAGCTGCACCAGCGTCGAGCCGTCGGTTGCCCCGACGACGCCGCGCAGGCGCATCTCCTTGACAATCTGCCCGTCGGCCAGAAGGTCGGCCAACGCACCCACAGGTGCGCTGCAGCCGGCCTCCAGGGCGGCGAGCAGGGATCGCTCGGCGGTCACGGCGGCCCGGGTGTACGGGTCGTCGAGCTCGGCGAGCGCGGCGGTCAGTGACGCGTCGGACGCGGCACATTCGATCGCCAGTGCCCCCTGGCCGGGGGCGGGCAGAACTAGGTCGACCGGCAGGAAGTCGGTCACTTCGTCGATCCGGCCGACGCGGTTGAGGCCCGCGGCGGCGAGTACGACGGCGTCGAGCTCACCCTTGTGCACGAATCCGATGCGGGTGTCGATGTTCCCGCGGATCGGCACGGTCTCTATGGCGAGTCCGTGGTTGCGGGCGTAGGCGTTGAGCTGCGCCATGCGGCGCGGCGAGCCGGTGCCGATGCGCGCGCCGCTCGGCAGCTCGGGGAAGGTCATCCCGTCGCGGGCGATGAGTACGTCGCGGGGGTCCTCGCGCAGCGGGACCGCGGCCAGGGCCAGGTCGTGCGGCTGCGTCGTCGGCAGGTCCTTCAGCGAGTGGACGGCGAAGTCGACCTCGCCGCCGAGCAGCGCGTCACGCAGGGCGGTCACGAAGACGCCGGTGCCGCCGATCTGTGCCAGGTGCTCACGGGACGTGTCGCCGTACGTCGTGATCTCCACGAGCTCCACGGGTCGGCCCGTCAACTGGCTCACTGTGTCGGCCACTTGCCCGGACTGGGCCATGGCCAGCTTGCTGCGCCGTGTCCCGAGCCTCAGTGCCCTCTCGGTCATGCCCGGCCTCGATTCGGATCTGTTTGCGTTGCGTTCTGGTCGTTGGGGTCATTGCGCCGGTCGGCCCTGCTGACGGCGGCGACCGTCTGCGGGTCGAGGTCGAAGAGGGTGCGCAGCGCGTCCGCGTACCCGGCGCCGCCGGGCTCGCTCGCCAACTGCTTGACGCGCACGGTCGGCGCGTGGAGCAGCTTGTCGACGACGCGGCGGACGGTCTGGGTGATCTCCGCGCGCTCCCTCTCGGGAAGTCCGGGGAGCCGTCCGTCGAGCCGCGCGATCTCGTTCGCGACGACATCGGCGGCCATGGTGCGCAGGGCGACCACGGTCGGCGTGATGTGCGCGGCCCGCTGTGCGGCGCCGAAGGCGGCGACCTCGTCGGAGACGATCGCGCGGACCCGCTCCACGTCCTCGGCCATGGGGGCGTCGGCGGAGGCCTCGGCGAGCGACTCGATGTCGACGAGGCGTACGCCGTCGATGCGGTGCACGGCGCCGTCGATGTCGCGGGGCATGGCGAGGTCGAGCAGGGCGAGCAGGACGTTGCCGGTCTCGACGAGCGAGGGGCGGCGCCGGTGCTCGGGCACGCGACCACCGGCGGCGACCGCGGCGGCGAGCGCGGCGATGGTGTCGGCCTCGCTCTGCGGGTCGTCGCGGCGCTCGGCGGGCGCGTTGTCCACCCAGGCGGCGTGCTGTTCGAGGGTGGCGGCGTCCATCCCGGCGACGGCGTCCTCGCCCATGACGGAGAACCCGACGCCGCGGGGCACGGCCGCCCCGTCGCCGGAGAGGCCGAGCGGGCACGCCTCGTCGGTGTCGGCGGCGGTGTCGTGCGGCGCCGAAGGCGCGGGTACGAGGGGTGCGCCCACCGTGACGGGCGCGCCCGTACGGTCCGCGACCCCCGCCGCGACGGCCTCGGCCGTGAGGACGAGACCCGTGGCCCCGGTGCAGGAGACCGCGACATCTGCACGTGTCAGTTCGGCCGCCACCTGATCCATCGGCACGGCGCGCGCGACGGTGCCCGTACCGCCCTCGGCGAGGCTGCGTCCATATTGCTCTCCGAGCAGGGCTGCCAGGCGGTGCGCCCGGTCCAGGGTGCGGTTGGCGACGACGACCTCGTGGACCCCGGCGCGCGCGAGCGTCGCCGCGGCGAGCGAGGACATGGAGCCGGCGCCGATCACCAGGGCGCGCTTGCCCTTGGCCCAGGTCTCGACCGGCTCGCGCCCGGCGAGCTGTTCGAGGCCGAAGGTCACGAGCGACTGCCCGGCCCGGTCGATGCCGGTCTCCGAGTGCGCGCGCTTGCCGACCCGCAGGGCCTGCTGGAAGAGGTCGTTGAGGAGGCGCCCGGCGGTGTGCAGCTCCTGGGACCGCGCGAGGGCGTCCTTGATCTGGCCGAGGATCTGGCCTTCGCCGACGACCATCGAGTCCAGGCCGCAGGCCACCGAGAACAGGTGGTGGACGGCTCGGTCCTCGTAGTGGACGTACAGATAAGGGGTGAGCTCTTCGAGGCCCACGCCGCTGTGCTGCGCGAGCAGGGTCGACAGCTCGGCGACGCCCGCGTGGAACTTGTCCACGTCGGCGTACAGCTCGATGCGGTTGCAGGTGGCGAGCACGGCCGCTTCGGCGGCGGGCTCGGCGGCGAGCGTGTCCTGCAGGAGCTTGGCCTGCGCGTCCACGTTGAGCGCGGCCCGCTCCAGGACGCTGACCGGAGCGCTGCGGTGGCTCAGCCCCACGACGAGGAGACTCATGCCGGCATCACGGCGGGGACGTCCCCGTCGGGTCCTTTGCGCTGCTGCTTGGCGGCGGCGGGCGCCACGGCATCGTCGGCCGCCGCTTCCTCGCCGGCCTTGCGCTGCTCGTGGAAGGCGAGGATCTGCAGCTCGATGGAGAGGTCCACCTTGCGTACGTCCACACCGTCGGGCACGGACAGAACGGTGGGCGCGAAGTTCAGGATCGAGGTCACACCGGCGGCGACGAGCCGCTCGCAGACCTGCTGGGCGGCGCCCGCCGGGGTGGAGATGACGCCGATGGAGACGCCGTTGTCGCTGATGATCTTTTCGAGGTCGTCCGTGTGCTGGACCGGCATGCCCGCGACGGGCGTGCCCGCCATGGCCGGGTCGGCGTCGATCAGCGCGGCGACCCGGAAGCCACGCGAGGCGAACCCGCCGTAATTGGCAAGGGCCGCACCGAGGTTACCGATGCCGACGATCACGACGGGCCAGTCCTGGGTCAGGCCGAGCTCGCGTGAGATCTGGTAGACGAGGTACTCGACGTCGTAGCCGACGCCGCGCGTCCCGTAGGAGCCGAGGTAGGAGAAGTCCTTGCGCAGCTTCGCGGAGTTGACCCCCGCGGCGGCCGCGAGCTCCTCGGAGGAGACCGTGGGCACCGAGCGCTCCGACAGAGCGGTGAGGGCTCGGAGGTACAGCGGAAGCCTGGCGACGGTGGCCTCGGGAATCCCTCGGCTGCGGGTCGCCGGTCGGTGAGTTCGGCCAGTTGCCACGGTGCTCCTGCGGGTAGAGCGGGGCTGCAGGCGGTCACACGTCCCCAGACCGCCCCGTCGAATGCAGGCTATGTCTTTGTGAACGCGTGCACAAAGATGGTGTCCGATTTGCCCGGCCAACGTGACCGGGGTCACGCGCCCCGGGCGCGCGTTCCTGGAACCGGCACACATGAGGCTGCGGTGCTCAATTGATGGGGGCAAAACCGCACACTCTCCTCACGATCATCGCCCCCGAGACCAAACCGCCCACGATCCTAAGGGACCATTCGGGCCGTTTGGACTCGTCGGTCAGTGACGATTCGGACTACGGAGCGAGCTCGCGCCGCAGCCGGTCCTCGTTCACACGCCAGAAGGTGTGCTGTTCACCATCGACCAGAACCACCGGGATCTGCTCCCAGTAGGCCTTGTTGAGCTCTTCGTCCTGCGTGATGTCCTTCTTCTCCCATACGACTCCAAGATCGCCGCAGACCTTCTCGATCACCAGCTGTGCTTCATCGCACAGATGGCACCCGGGCTTTCCGATCAGGGTGACCGTCCGGTCCTGGGGCTTCTTCTTCTCCGTACGGCGAAAAATCGGGCTCATGACACCATTCTCGCCCCGCCGACGCGCCGCGCGGGCCCCCTCTTTAACGGTGCGGTCGCGCAGAGTTCACAGCGCCGCATCCTGCCGACTCCGGAACGGCCGAACGAACTAGCTATGCTCACGACATGGCCGCTCTCGGATGGCTCACCCCCCGTAGGCGCTCCGCCACCGCGCGGAGCGTGTTGGCAGGCGAGGCCTCGGCTGAGGCAGCGCGCAAGACCTCCCAGCAGCTGGAGGCCCTCGACGATCTCGTCGCGGCCACCTCGCCGGAGGAACCCGAGGAGCCTGAGTTCCCGGTCTTCGGCGACGACAAGGCCGCCGCCTTCTTCGACCTCGACAACACCGTCATGCAGGGCGCCGCGATCTTCCACTTCGGCCGCGGCCTCTACAAGCGGAAGTTCTTCGAGCGCCAGGAGCTGGCCCGATTCGCCTGGCAGCAGGCATGGTTCAGGCTCGCCGGCGTCGAGGACCCCGAGCACATGCAGGACGCCCGCGACAGCGCGCTCTCCATCGTCCAGGGCCACCGCGTCGCCGAGCTGATGTCCATCGGCGAGGAGATCTACGACGAGTACATGGCCGAGCGCATCTGGCCCGGCACCCGCGCCCTGGCCCAGGCCCACCTGGACGCGGGCCAGAAGGTCTGGCTGGTCACCGCCGCCCCGGTGGAGACGGCCACGATCATCGCCCGCCGCCTCGGCCTGACCGGCGCGCTCGGCACGGTCGCCGAGTCCGTGGACGGTGTCTATACGGGAAAGCTCGTCGGCGAGCCCCTGCACGGCCCCGCGAAGGCGGAGGCGGTACGCGCGCTCGCGTCGGCCGAGGGCCTGGACCTGGGCCGCTGCGCGGCGTACAGCGATTCGCACAACGACATCCCGATGCTCTCGCTCGTCGGGCATCCGTACGCGATCAATCCCGATGCCAAGCTGCGCAAGCACGCGCGCGAGCGGGACTGGCGTCTGCGGGACTACCGCACCGGCCGCAAGGCCGCCAAGGTCGGCATCCCGGCCGCCGCGGGAGTGGGCGCCATCGCAGGTGGGACGGCCGCGGCCATTGCCCTGCACCGCCGCCGCGGCTGAGCATTCCCTCGGTCATACCCCGCCCGGGCTCCCGCCAGTCACGTTGGTAGCACTCGGCCACAACACGCCCTGCGGTGAGACGGAATGTGACCTATTTCGATCAACAAGCGCTCACTCTGCGCTACTTGAACGGGCATAGACCGGTAACAGAAGCGACGTAATCGGTGATTTGAGCAACTGGGTGTAGTGCCGCCTGTACGAAGCGTTATTCTCCTCAGACGCATTACGGACCCCACACGTCGCTACGACGGGTGAACGGTTCCGCACTGCACGTGATGGAAGCTCTGCCTCTGGGAGTCCCGTGTACCCACACGTCGGGGTTGACGCCTCGGGCCTGGCTACGCTGCGCGCAACGGTCGCCGACCGCTTGCGCGGCTTCGTCCCCACCGCGTACGCCGGCCCCGCCGTCCCCGCATTTGCCGTCCCCACACCCGCCGGGCCCGTCTATGCCCTGGCGGACAGCGGCGCGGCGGTCAGCAGACGATCTCGGTCCTCCGCTGCCGCCACCTCAACCCCCACCCACCGCCGTCCCGCCGCGGACAGTGACAGCGCCCGCATGATGGACCTCGTCGAACGCGCCCAGGCGGGCGAGTCCGACGCCTTCGGCCGTCTCTACGACCAGTACAGCGACACGGTCTACCGCTACATCTACTACCGAGTCGGCGGCAAGGCGACCGCCGAGGATCTCACCAGTGAGACCTTTCTGCGCGCCCTGCGCCGCATCAGCACGTTCACCTGGCAGGGCCGTGACTTCGGCGCCTGGCTTGTCACGATCGCTCGCAACCTGGTCGCCGACCACTTCAAATCGAGCCGTTTCCGCCTCGAAGTGACCACAGGCGAAATGCTCGACGCCAATGAGGTCGAGCGCAGCCCCGAGGACTCCGTCCTGGAGTCCCTCTCCAACGCCGCACTGCTGGACGCCGTGCGCCGCCTCAACCCCCAGCAGCAGGAGTGCGTCACCCTGCGCTTCCTGCAGGGCCTCTCGGTCGCCGAGACCGCTCGGGTCATGGGCAAGAACGAGGGCGCGATCAAGACCCTCCAGTACCGCGCCGTCCGCACGCTGGCCCGGCTGCTGCCCGACGACGTGCGCTAGCGCCGCGCGCCGTCCGTAGCCGTCCGGGGCCCTCTGTGACCGTGCGGAGCGCCCAACTCACGCTCCGTGGCGGCCAGATGGCCGTGACGGAATTAGGGCGGTCCGATCATCCTCCGTCCGTAACCCAAGTGCCGCGACGCTCGTTGTGCGGGATGCAGGCTCCCTGTGGTCGCCCTCTGACTACCTCCGCTCACTCTTTCGTGTGGAAGTGCTCAGGTCGGGCAACCCTCAGGACCCCCTGGGGAGTCGACCGTCATGACGAGAGGAGGTGCCGCCAGTGATCGCGAACGTATCGGCACACCGGCGGGCGAACGCCTTCGCCCAGGCCCTGGAGGAGCAATCCGACCAGGGCCCGGCGGCCGAGCAGTCCGAAGGTTCCGTCACGCCCGATTCAGGGCCGTCCGAAGCGACGGCCCCGGACAGGATGCTGACCCTGGCGACCGGCCTCGGCGAGCTGCCGAAGCCGGAGCTGGATCCCGAGGTCAAAGTGGTCCAGCGGGCCCAGCTCGTAGCTGCCATGGAGGCCATGCTCCTTGAGGGCACGGCCGCGGGCGGTGGGACCATCGGCACCTCGGTGCCCGAACAGCGGTCCCGTAAGGGCGCCCACCGGGCCACGGGACTGCGCAAACTGAAGCCGCGCTCCCGGCTGTCGCAAGGCATCGCCGCGGGCGGGCTCACCGTCGGCGTGGCCGCCGGCGCGTTCAGCGGGGTGGCCGCGGCCAGCTCCGACGCACTGCCGGGCGATTCGCTGTACGGCTTGAAACGCGGCATGGAGGACCTCAAGCTCGGCATGGCCGACGGCGACAGCGACAAGGGCGGGGTCTATCTCGACCACGCCTCGACGCGGTTGAACGAAGCCCGTCGGCTGATGGAGCGTGGCCGCAGCGGCGCCCTCGACCACGAGTCACTCGGCGAGATCAGGCGGGCCCTCTCGGGCATGCGGCACGACGCCACCGAGGGCCACCGCCTGCTGCACCAGGCGTACGAACGGGACGGCTCGCTCGGCCACATCCAGACCCTGTCCGCCTTCACCGAGTCGCACCGCAGGAGTTGGAGCGACCTGCAGAGCAGGCTGCCCGTCCAACTCGGTGACGTGGGCGATCAGGTCAGCTCGGTGTTCGACGCGATGGACCAGGAAGTGGACCCCCTCCGCTCCCTCCTCCCCCGCACCCCGGACAGGAGCGACACCCCCGGACAGCCGAGCCAGGGCGACTCCTCCGGCTCCTCGGCCCCGGACAGCCCCTCGGCCCCCGATTCCTCCCCGCGGGACGGAGCAAGCGCCGACCAGCGCGAACCCCGCCCGTCGGCACCGGACAAGGGCGAGGACGACGGCTTGCTGGGCGGCAACACGGGGGGCCTCCTGGATCCCCCGGAGTCCGACACCGCCCCCAGCAGCCCGTCGAACGGCGACTCCTCGGGCAAGGGCAAGGAGACACCGACACCGAAGCCGGACGTCACCGTGCCGCCCATCCTCCCCGGCCTGCTGCCGGGCCTTGGGATCGACGAAGAGGACGTGAGGTAGCACTCGGACACTCGCGTCACCGGACGGGCTGAACCTCTCCATGGGGTTCAGCCCGTTCGGCGTTCCCCAGTCAGAAGAAGACAGACCGCCGCTGCACCAGCAGCTTGTAGAGCGTGTGCTGGATCTGCTCCCGGACCTGATCGGTCAGGTTGAACATCAGCATCGGGTCCTCCGCGGCCTCCGGCGGATACCCGTCCGTCGGGATCGGCTCCCCGAACTGGATCGTCCACTTCGTCGGCAGCGGCACCGCCCCCAGCGGCCCGAGCCACGGGAACGTGGGCGTGATCGGGAAGTAGGGGAACCCGAGCACCCGCGCCAGCGTCTTCGCGTTGCCGATCATCGGGTAGATCTCCTCCGCCCCCACGATCGAGCAGGGAACGATCGGGGTCCCGGCCCGCAGCGCGGTGGACACGAACCCGCCCCGCCCGAACCGCTGCAGCTTGTAGCGCTCGCTGAACGGCTTCCCGATGCCCTTGAAGCCCTCCGGCATCACCCCGACCAACTCACCCCGCTCGAGCAGCCGCTCCGCGTCCTCGGCGCACGCCAGCGTGTGGCCCGCCTTGCGCGCCAGCTCATTGACCACCGGCAGCATGAAGACCAGATCCGCCGCGAGCAGCCGCAGATGCCGCCCCTCGGGGTGGTTGTCGTGCACGGCGACCTGCATCATCAGGCCGTCGAGCGGCAGCGTCCCCGAGTGGTTGGACACGATCAGCGCCCCGCCCTCCGACGGGATGTTCTCGATGCCCTTCACCTCGACGCGGAAGTACTTCTCGTACAGCGGCCGCACCAGGGACATCAGGACCTGGTCGGTGAGCTCCTCGTCGTAGCCGAAGTCGTCGACCTCGTACTCACCCGTGAGCCGCCGGCGCAGGAACGCGAGGCCACCCGCGATACGCCGCTCAAGGCCACCGCCACCGCCCCGCGGCTCCGGTTCGGCCCCGGACCCCGTGCCGGCGCCGGGGGCCTCCTGTCGCGCGGGCTCCGGCCCGGCCGGCTCCACCTGCGGCTCCCCGTCCTGCTGGCCGGGCATGGCCGTGACCTCACGCACGGCTGCCGGATCGTTCTTGCGCCGGGCGGTGCCCCTGCGCCGGGGCGGGCGCTGCGCACCCGCGCGCGACCGGTCGTCGTCGAACGGAATGACCTTGGCGTCCGCCATCGTTGACGCTCTCCTCAGTTGGCGCTCTGGTTGCCCGCGAAGGGCAGCGTGGCGATCCGGTCGATGACCCCCGCTACGGCCTGCGGCGGCATCAGACCCGGACCCCGACTGCGTACAAAATCCGCGAAGGTCTCCGCGGTCGTGTACTTGGGGCTGAAGCCCAGTGTCTCGCGCATCTGCCGGGTGGCGACGACCCGGCCGTGCGTGAGCAGCCTGATCTGCTCGGGCGAGAAGTCGGTGGCGCCCAGTGTGCGCAGCGCCTGGCCGACCCAGGTGATCGCGGGCATGAACACCGGGAGCGTCGGACGCCCCAGGCGCCGCGAGCACTGCGAGAGCAGCAGCAGGCCGTCACCCGCGATGTTGAACGTGCCGCTGTTCAGCGTCCCGCGCGCCGGGTCGTGTGCCCCGAGGCGCAGGACCTCGACCGCGTCGTCCTCGTGCACGAACTGCAGCCGCGGGTCGTAGCCGAAGACGGTCGGCAGGACCGGCAGCGAGAAGTACTCGGCGAGCGGGGAGTCCGCGGCCGGACCCAGGATGTTCGCGAACCGCAGCACACAGACCGCGACGTCCGGCCGCCGGCGCGCGAATCCGCGTACATACCCCTCGACCTCGACGGTGTCCTTGGCGAAGCCGCCGCTCGGCAGCGACTTCGGCGGGGTCGTCTCGGTGAAGACCGCGGGGTCGCGCGGCGCCGAACCGTACACATTGGTGCTCGACTTCACCACGAGCCGCTTGACCGTCGGCGACTTCTGCAGGGCGCCGAGCAGCTGCATGGTGCCGATGACGTTCGTTTCCTTGAGCGAGCCGCGGTTGCCGCCGGCCAGCGCGGTGCCCGTGACGTCCAGGTGCACGACGGTGTCGACGGAGAACTCGGCGAGCACCTTGGCGATCGCGGGCTGCCGTATGTCGGCCTGGACGAAGTCGGCGCCGCCCAGATGGTGCTCGGGAGGGACCGCGTCCACGGCGACCACCCGGTCGACCTCAGGGTCCCGGAGCACGCGTCGGACGAACCGCCCGCCCAGTTGACGGGCCACCCCGGTCACGAGCACGACCTTGCCCAAGATCAGCGCCTGCCTTCCCCAGCCCTCGACATCCTGCCGCGCCTCATCATTTCTCTCCTGGCACACGCTAGCGGGTCGATGTTGCGCTGTGATGACCGCCCGATGCAGGAAGTGACGACAGCCACAACATACGTGCACGGACCTGGCCCTATGCCCAGACCAGGACGTACGCAGGGGCGGGACGCACATCCTGCCCAGCGCTTACGTTCGAAACAAGCCCCCGGGCGGCCCGCCGAGGCCGGAAAACCGGCCGGAAGACACCCGGCGGGTGCCCCCCACAGAGTCGGGGAAACGCCGAAGCCCTCCCGTCGGATGACGGGAGGGCTTCGGTGCGCGTTGTACAGCTGTCGCTTACTTCTTGTTGCGACGCTGAACGCGGGTGCGCTTCAGCAGCTTGCGGTGCTTCTTCTTGGCCATCCGCTTACGCCGCTTCTTGATAACAGAGCCCACGACTACCCTCGCTCACTTCTCTTCACTCGGTGCGGGGCAGCTGACTGGGCCCACACGACCTACGTCGGCCCTAGCCTACCCGCCCCCGGGTGAGGGACGTAATCGAGGGGGATCGACCGGCTCCGGTCAGCCCGCCTCGACCCCTACATAGGACTCGCGGAGGTACTCGTGAACCGCCTGCTCCGGGACCCGGAAGGACCTCCCGACCCGGATGGCGGGCAGATGACCGCTGTGCACCAAGCGGTACACGGTCATCTTGGACACTCGCATCACCGAGGCGACTTCCGCCACGGTCAGGAACTGAACCTCGTTCAGCGGCCTCTGGTTATCAGCCATGACACCCCACCTGAACCTTCCGCACATGACGGGCACCGGCTTCCCCTTCCGGTGACTCTTCGTCGCTGCGCGCTCACTCCCCAGACTAGGGGCGGATGATGCGAGTGGGGAAGAGGAGTAGCGATCGGCCGCCTACTGTGACAGACACGCTCGATTGAGTACATAGCGAGTAAGCGGTCGGTAGTAATCAGACCGCACAGCGTCATCAAGCGGAACGACGACGGACACCTGCCCCTCGGCCTCTCCGACGAACAGCGCGGGATCGTCCGTATCCGCCAGACCGATCGCCTCAAACCCCAGCTGACCTGCCCCGCAGACCCATCCGTGGTCGCCGATCACGAGCTCTGGAAGCGGTCCGCCGGCCTCCGCCGCGGCCGCGAGAGCGGCTCGAACCGGGAGCGGGGAGTGGGTATGTGCGCCGGTCTCACTCCCGGTGGGACGCGCGCCGGGTTCCCGCACCAGCGCGACTCCTTGTACGTAGTCAAGGTTGTACGTGCGTAGACCGAACCGGGTCGTTATGTCGACACTGCTGCCCTGCGCGGGGGTGAGGACGGTGCATCCGGCCGCCGACAAAGCGTCCGCCAAGGCGGCGTAGAAATCGAGGAGCCGGTGCGGATGTCCCGTCCCGAAGAGCACGGGAAGCCGCCCTCGCACCGCCTGGGCGAGCCTCTCGGCGAAGGCGTCCAGCGCGGCCAACGTCCGCTCCGGGTCGATGACATCGACCCCCGAGGTGTGCCGCGGGTCGGCGGACACCCCGCATTTGTCGGCCATGAGGCCGAGCAGGTCACCGGGCCCCCAACTCCACTCGGGGTCGAGGCCGAGCAGTATCCGCGGGTCCCGGGCCGCGAAGAGCCGATAGCTCCGCAGGCTCTCCTCCCGCGTGGTGGCCACGGGCCCGGCCAACCGGGCGGCCAACAGATGCGCACGCAACGCTCCGGTGCTCAACACGCTGTGAGCGTGCCGCAGAGAAGGCCCCAGCACCGCCAAAACCCCGGAAAACCCCCACAGTTGGGCTAACGGGGGCACACTGCGGACCCGATTCAGCCCGTCCGGCGTCTGAGGATGTCTTGTAAGGGGGTCCAGGGGGCGGAGCCCCATGGTTTCGGGAAGGGGTGCCCGCGCGCGGAGCGCGCTAATGGGTGCAGCGGGGAAAGCCCCGCAGGGCCCGCCCGAACCGACGGCCTCCTACGGCAACAGGCCCCGCAACGGAAACGCCGCCCGGCGAGCAGCAAGCACGGCCTGGTCGAGCCGGTCCGCGGGGTCGTACCCCTCGGACCACTCCGCCCAGGAGACGGGCCACCGCCCATCACTCATCCGCGAAGGCGCCAACTGCCGCGTACGAGCGAAGACTTCCTGCCGCCAGGCCTCAGGAATCTCCGCCGAGGGCAGCACCTCCCGCCCCGCGGCGATGGCGGTCAGATGGGTCCAGGACCGAGGCACCACATCCACCACGGCGTACCCACCCCCACCCAGCGCGACCCACCGGCCATCGGCGTACGAGTGCGCCAGCTCATGGCAGGCCACCTGCACCGCCCGCTGAGCATCGAGCGAAACGGCCAGATGAGCCAGCGGATCCTCGAAATGCGTGTCAGCCCCGTGCTGGGTCACGAGCACCTGCGGCCTGAACTCCGCCAACAACTCCGGCACCACAGCGTGGAACGCCCGCACCCACCCCGCGTCCCCGGTCCCGGCCGGCAACGCCACATTGACCGCCGAGCCCTCCGCCGTCCCGGCCGCCCCCGTCTCCTCGGGCCACCCGGTCTGCGGAAACAACGTCCGCGGATGCTCGTGCATCGAGATCGTCAGAACCCGCGGATCGTCCCAGAAGGACGCCTGCACCCCGTCCCCGTGGTGCACGTCCACATCCACGTACGCGACCCGCTCCGCACCCAGCTCCAGCAGCCGGGCGATCGCCAACGACGCGTCGTTGTAGATACAGAACCCCGAGGCGGACCCCGGCATCGCATGATGCAGCCCACCCGCGAAGTTCACCGCGTGCAGCGCTTCCCCGCGCCACACCGCCTCGGCCGCACCGACCGACTGCCCGGCGATCAGCGCCGACACCTCGTGCATCCCCGCGAAGGCGGGATCATCCACCGTCCCGAGGCCATAGCTGCCGTCCGCCGACGCCGGATCGGCGGACGCGGCCTTGACCGCCTCCACATAGTCCTCGCGATGCACGAGCCGCAACGTCGAGTCACCGGCACGCTTGGCCGCGACCACTTCCAGCTCGCGGTCGAGCCCGAAGGCACCGACCAGGCTTCTGGTCAGCGCGAGCCGGACCGGGTCCATGGGGTGCTCAGGACCGAAGTCATAGCCCGTTACTGCCTCGTCCCACATCAGCTGTGCGTGGCCGCTCATGCCCGTCACCGTATCTGTCCGCTCCGGGGGCGAAAGACCGGGCGTACAACAAGGTCACGAGCACCAACACCATGGGAACGAGCATCGCCCCGCGGTAGTTCCAGGCATCCCCCAGCGCACCCACCAGCGGTGAACCGATCAAGAACCCCACGTAGTTGAAGATGTTGAGCCGCGCGACAGCGGCGTCCGAGGCCCCGGGGAAGAGCCTCCCCGCCGCGGCGAAGGTCTGCGGAACGATCACGCAAAGACCGAGCCCGAGCACCGTGAAACCGAGAATCCCGACCCACGCCCCCGGCGCCACCGCCACGACCGCGAACCCGAGAGCACCCACCACCGACCCGGCCCGCACCACCGCCACGGCCCCGAACCGCCGCACGCCCAGGTCCCCGAGGGCCCGCCCCAGCAGAGTCATGACCATGTAGACGTTGTAAGGGACGGTCGAGACCTCCTCCGAACTCCCCAGCACGTCCTGCAGATACTTCGCGCTCCAGTTGGAGACGGTCGAATCCCCGATGTACGCGAAGGTCATCACCAGGCAGAGCGGCAGGAGCAGCTTGAAGACGACCGGGCCGCCCTTCCCCTCCCCATCGCCATCGCCATCCTTCGCGGCCTTGGCATCGACGTACCACCGGCTCCCCACGAGCGCCGCCGGCAGCAGCACCACGACCACCGGCAGATACGAGACGAAGAGCGACAGATCCCAGTGCGCCCCCGCCCAGGCGATCGACGCCCCCGCGATCCCGCCCAGGCTGTACGCCGCGTGGAACCCCAGCATGATGCTGCGCCCGTACGCCCGCTGAAGGCTCACCCCGAGCATGTTCATGGACGCGTCGAGCGCCCCCACCGAGAGCCCGAAGGCCCCCAGCGCCAGGGCCACTTGCCACAGGGCGTCGCCCGCGCCGACCCCGAGCAGCGACAGGAGCACCACGGGCTGCGCCCACCGCAGCACACGGCTGGGCGCCACCCTCTTGACCAGCCATTCCGTGCCGACGCTCCCGACACCCGCGAGGATCGGCACCGCGGCGAGGAACACTGGCAGCAGGCCGTCGGATATCCCGTACCGATCCTGAATGGCGGGGATCCGCGTCACCAGCAACGCGAAGGTCACGCCCTGCACCAGGAAGCTGAACGCCAAAGAGGCCCTGCCGCGCCGCAGCTCATCTGTCATGGCTGCAGAGCGTAGGACCCCCGACTACCGGTGGGTAGATAGATCACCCACCCAATTCCCGGCCCGCCGCGCCACATCACGGCCTCACCGGCCGAGAGCGGCAACCTTCGCGGTCACCTGCTTCTCCATCGGATCGACGACCAACGGCCCGCTCGCCACCACCGTCGCCGTGATGGTGACGCCGGCGATCACACCGCCGAGCCACACCATGGTGTCGACCGGCAGCGTGTACGCCCCCACGACCCGCACCGCGGCCTCACCGAACAGCGCGACACCCCACATCACCGAGAACGTACGCTCCATACGAGCGAACCGCCCCCGCTCGGCGATCAACCGCTCCCACACAGCGGTCCGCACCGGATTCCCCTTGGTCACCCAGGGCTTGAGCCCCACGGTCATCAACGGCCGCCCCGCGGCCACGGACACCAACACGGCGATCCCGATCGTCGCGGTGATCCCACTGTCCTTGGCGAGCATCAGACGCGGGTCACCGGCCAACAGACTGAGCAGCAGCCCGACGACGTTGGCCGCCAGGATGAGCACCGCGAGGCCATTGACCCGCCGCTCCTTGACCACGCTCCACAGCGTCCGCCCGGCGGGCACCACGCTGCTCCAGGCGAGCGCCGCCATCGTCCCCATCCCAAGGCCCTTGCTGAGCAGGTAGTACGAAGCTGTCGGCACCACCGCGTCCAGCACGAGCGGCTTCAACGACTCCCAACGGGACTGCCGGACACGGGTTTCCGCGGGACAGGCGAGCTGGCTGGTTGCGCTCATGGCGTTGGGTCCTCCGTCGTCACTGACACTGTTACGTCCCGTTCGTTCTCGACGTACTCAGCTTCGCGGCGACCACCCGTCGCCCGACAGAAACGATCGTCCGGACCTCGCGATGACAATTGTCAGGCCACTCCCACGGCCCGCGTCATACGAGCAGGTCAGGCAACTCCCCCAGGTCTCCGAAGAGTTCGCTGGCCCCCGAGAGCCGCTCGGCCGGCGTCATGGCGGTGAACCCGAACACATCCATCCCGGCCGCCACCGCGGCCTTCACCCCCAACGGGCTGTCCTCGACCACCACACACTTCTCGGGCGCCACTCCCATCCGCTCGGCGGCGTACAGAAAGAGATCCGGCGCCGGCTTCCCCCGCCCCACATCCTCGGAGCTGAAGATCCGCTCGTCATCGAACCACCGGTCGAGTCCGGTCCGCCGATGACCGACACGAATCCGCTCATGGCTCCCGGACGAGGCAAGGCAGTACGGCACTCCGCCGGCCTCCAGCTTCTCCAGTACATCGACGGCCCCCGCCACAGGCTCCAGCTCCCGCTCGAAGGCAGCGAATACACGAGCGTGGAAAATCACGTCAAAATCCTCGGGCAGCCGCTGTCCACTGCGGTCAAGAACAAGGTCATGTACGCGATGGACGGCGGCGCCCATGTAGTCACGCAGGGAGTCCTCATACGTGGTGGGGTGGCCGAGCTCGGTCAGATAGGCGGCCAGGATGGTGTTGGAAAGCGGTTCGCTGTCGACGAGAACGCCGTCATTGTCGAAGATGACCAAGTCGTATCGCATAACTTGACCCTAAACGCAGAAAATCCCCGCACCCAGAGGGTGCGGGGGTTTCCCGTTAATAATAGTTCGGCGGCGTCCTACTCTCCCACAGGGTCCCCCCTGCAGTACCATCGGCGCTG
>NZ_JBVIPS010000006.1:0-285269 GCF_055577715.1 Streptomyces sp. NPDC033177
GTTGAGTTCTCAAGGAACGGACGCTTCCTTTGTACTCACCCTCTCGGGCTTTCCTCCGGGCGCTTCCCTTCGGTGTTTCATTTTGTCTTGCTGTCTTGCGTTTCCGACTCTATCAGACTCTTTCGTGTCCGATTTCCTCGGTGCCTTTCCGGTTCCCGCTCCGGCCTTTCGGCTTTCGCGTTTCCCTTTCCGGCGAGTCCGACTTTATCAGAAGTTTTCGGCCGGTCTTGCCGGCTGGAGTTTCCGATTTATCGGGTGCGGCTTCTCGGCTTATGAGAATCAAGAAGCAGGCAGATATTAACTGCCGCCACTGGACTTGTCCAGCTCTAGGCAACTGTTCGAATCTACCTCCCCAGTCCTTCCGTGTCAACGGTTTTTCTGGGGCGTCGAGGACACTAGCAGCTCAGCAGGGGCGGACGCACATCAGGCTGCGACGGGGACCGTGGCGCTGCGTTCGGCAGGGTCCAGGTCACCTGTGGCACCGGCACGTGCCGCCCTGCCGCCCAGTACGTAGACGTAGGCGAGGAAGGCCAGTTCAGCGGCGATGCCGATGCTGATGCGGGCCCAGGTCGGCAGGCCCGAGGGCGTCACGAAGCCTTCGATGGCACCGGAGATGAACAGGACCAGGGCCAAGCCCACCGCCATGCCCAGGGCGGCTCTTCCCTCTTCGGCGAGGGCTGTTCGGCGTGAGCGCGGGCCCGGGTCGATGACGGTCCAGCCGAGGCGCAGGCCCGTACCGGCGGCCACGAAGACCGCCGTCAGTTCCAGGAGGCCGTGCGGGAGGACCAGGCCGAGGAAGGTGTCCAGGCGGCCGGCGTCGGACATCAGGCCAATGCCTACTCCCAGGTTCAGCATGTTCTGGAAGAGGATCCAGATGACGGGGAAGCAGAGGAAGGCGCCCAGGACCAGGCACATGGCGGCTGCTTGGGCGTTGTTCGTCCAGACCTGGGCCGCGAACGATGCTGCCGGGTGGCTCGAGTAGTACGTCTCGTACTCCCCGCCGGGGCGGGTCAGCTCGCGCAGTTCGCCGGGGGCCGCGATGGAGGACTGGACTTCGGGGTGCGTGGCGATCCACCAGCCGATGACGGCCGCGAGGACTGTGGAGAGGAGGGCCGTGGGGACCCACCAGTGGCGGGAGCGGTAGACCGCTGCCGGGAAACCGTGGCTCAGGAAGCGTGTGGCGTCGCGCCAGGAAGCTCGGCGGGTGCCTGTCACCGCACTACGCGCGCGTGCCACGAGTTGGGTCAGACGGCCGGTGAGCTGTGGGTCCGGGGCACTGGACTGGATGAGGGAGAGGTGGGTGGCGGTGCGTTGGTAGAGGGCGACGAGTTCGTCGGCCTCGGCTCCGTTCAGGCGGCGCCGGCGGCGCAGCAGGGCGTCGAGTCGGTCCCACTCTGCTCGGTGGGCGGAGACGAAGACGTCGAGGTCCATCAGGTGGCTGCTCCTCGTACTGCGGCGCGATGCTGCCTCAGCTTGGCAGACTGGCGGTTCCGACGGCAGGGCAGGGAAGGGCGGCTGGCGTGAGTGAGCTGGTGACGGGCGAGGCGGTGGCTCTTGAGCTGCGCCCGGCGAAACTGCCGAGTCGTGGGCTCGCCGTACTGATCGACCTGGTGGTGGCCTGGGCGGTCTACCTGGGGGTGACTGTGGCGATCGTGGCCTCTACGTCCTCGTTGGACGATGCGGCGGCCGCGGCGGTCGCCGTGGCGAGCTTCGTGCTGATCCTGGTGGGCGGGCCGATCGCGGTGGAGACGCTCAGCCATGGGCGGTCGCTGGGGAAGATGGCGTGCGGACTGCGGGTGGTGCGGGACGACGGGGGGCCTATTCGTTTCCGCCACGCGTTGGTGCGGGGTGCGGTGGGGGTCGTCGAGATTCTGCTGACGTTCGGGGTCGTCGCCTGTATTGCCTCGCTGGTGTCGGCGCGGGGGCGGCGGCTCGGGGATGTGTTCGCGGGGACGCTCGTCGTGCGGGAGCGGGTGCCGACCGGGCAGACGCCCTTCATCCCTCCGCCGCCGCCTTGGCTCGCGGGGCGCTTCTCAGGGCTCGATCTGTCCGGGGTGCCTGAGGGGCTGTGGCTCGCGATCAGGCAGTACCTGACGCGCATGGGGCAGTTGGATCCGCAGGTGGGCTGGACGATGGCCGAGCGTCTTGCCGGGGATCTCGCGGAACGTACGGGGGCGCCGGCTCCGCAGGGTGTTCCGCCGGCGGCGTACCTGGCGGCGGTCGTGCATGAGCGGCAGGCGCGGGACGCTCGGCGGGCGTTCGGTGGCGGGGGTGCCGTGCCTGCTGCCGGGGCGGCCTACGCGGCGCCGCCTCCCCCGGCGCCCCATCCTCAGTCGGCTGACCCGGCCTACCCGGCTCGTCCGGAGGGGTCCGCGGTCGGGCAGAAGGCGCGTGATGTGCCGCCAGCCGTGCGGCAGGAGGGTGCGGAGGCGGCGCCTCCGGGCACCGGGTTCGTGCCGCCCACGTAGGGCGGGTGGGGTCAGGCGAACGTCGAGGGCGGGGATTCGAGGTTCTCGAGCTCCGTGCCAGGGGCGGAGAGGACGACGTCGCCGGCGATGTGGATGGCGTGCTGCTCGCCGGTGTCCAAGGCTGTGACCTGGTATTCGTCCACGATCAGCGGGCCGTTGTCAGTGGCGTGTGCTTCGCTTTTCAGCAGGGCCCAGGACTGGTCGAGGGTGCGGGGGGCGAGGACCGGGTCGGTGAAGGCGACGAGGCGGACGCGGGTCGCGGGGGAACCGGGGGTGAGGCGCAGCAGGCGTGTGGTGGCGACGAGGAAAGCGGGGGATGTGCCGGTGAAGGCGTGGGCGGGGGCGTTGTCCTCGGTGGCGTGGGTGCCGGTGGGGTCGGTGCGTACCCAGGTGACGCCGTCGATCGCCGCGGCGCGGATCTGCCAGTCCCCCGCGTGCAGTTCGAGGCGGATGGGGCGGCCGAGTTCGTCGAGGGCCAGGTCGACGGAGCCGGTGGGCTCGCCTGAGGGCGCGGTCCGCTGGGATACGTAGCGCCAGCCGGAGGGGCCGGGCGCGCAGTGGAAGTGTTCTTCACCGAGGGGGGTGTGGTCGTGCGGATCGTGGAGCGAATAGTGGCCGCGGGGCATGGGGCTCGGTCCTTGTCGGGGGCGGGTTCTCGTCCCGGAGCCGGAGCAACTGTGGGTCAGTGCTGGGCCGGGTGGGCTGCTGCTGTCGGTGGACTGCGGGCCGTGAGGGTCTCTCGGCTCGCCCCGAACTCCACGGTAGGTCAGTCGTGATGCTTGGCCTGCGGGTACCGGGCGCCTGGCTTCGCCGACTGTTCGAGGGGCGGCGCGAGGGAGGCTGACGGTGGGGGTAGTGCGCGGCGCGTCATGAAGTGTTGGCAGAGCAAGGGGCACGGGGTGTTCAAGGCCGATGCCGAGTGGTGGCGCGAGGGCAGGAGGCCGTGGACGTTCGTCACGAGCGGTTCCCCGTTCCACGACGACCTGCTGATCCGGACCGATGCCGTCTCGATGGACGCCGGTTTGCAGACCTGCCTTCCGCAGCCGCAAGAACGGCGGCTGGCTGTCCCGTAGTAGGGGGCGACGGCTGCTCCATGGGCGTCCTCCGTGTCCTGCACGGCGCCGGTTTGGGGAGCCGTACCCGGCCCGGTGGGAGGGGAGAGGCTGAGCCCTGGCCGGTCTCCGCGACCTGCGCGGTGCCGCTTCAGGGAGCCGTACCCGGCCCAATGGGAGGACAGAGGCTGCTCGATGGGCGGCCTCCGGCCTGCGCGGTGCCAATTCATGGCGCCGTGCCCGGCCCCGTCGGAGGGCGGAGGCTGGGCCTCGGCGGCCTCCGCTGCCTAACCGGTGCCGCTTCAGGCGGCCGTGCCCGGCCCAGCGGGAGGGCAGAGGCCGGGCCCTGGCGGTCTCCGCGACCTCTGCGATGCCGCTTCAGGGAGCCATGCTCAACGCAGTCGGAGGGCAGAGGCCGGGCCGCGGCTGGTCTCCGCGGCCTGCACGGCGCCGGTCCAGGGAGCCGTACCCGGCCCAGTGGGCTGGCCTTGGCTGGTCTCCCCGGCCTGCGCGGTGCCAATTCATGGCGCCGTACCCGGGCCCAGTGGGAGGGCAGAGGCTGCTCCATGGGCGGTCTCCGCGGCCTGCACGGCGCCGGTCCAGGGCTGGGCCTCGGCTGGCCCCTGCGGCCTGCACGGTGCCGATTCATGGAGCCGTACCCGGGCCCAGTGGGAGGACAGAGGCTGCTCCATGGGCGGCCTCCGGCCTGCGCGGAGCCGCTTCGGGCGGCCGTGCCCGGCCCAGCGGGAGGGCAGAGGCCGGGCCGCGGCTGGTCTCGGCGGCCTGCACGGCGCCGGTTTGGGGAGCCGTACCCGGCCCGGTGGGCTGGGCCTTGGCTGGCCCCTGCGGCCTGCGCGGTGCCAATTCATGGAGCCGTGCCCGGCTCCGTCGGAGGGTGGAGGCTGGGTCTCGGTGGCCTGCGCTGCCTGTGCGGGCCGGTTTGGGGGGCGTGTCTGGCCCGTGGAGGGGCAGAGGCCGGGGCTTGGTGGTTGTGGGCGGCCACGGGGCAGGCCCCCGCCGGGAGGGCGAGGGCCTGCGGTTGAGCGGGTGCCGGGGGTGTGGGCCGGCGGGCTGCTCAGTAGCGGTAGTGGTCCGGCTTGTACGGGCCCTCTACCTCTACGCCGATGTACGCGGCCTGCTCGGGGCGCAGCGTCGTGAGCTTGACGCCGAGCGAGTCCAGGTGGAGGCGGGCGACCTTCTCGTCCAGGTGCTTCGGCAGGACGTAGACGTCGGTCGGGTACTCCTCCTGCTTGGTGAACAGCTCGATCTGGGCCAGGGTCTGGTCCGCGAAGGAGTTGGACATCACGAAGGACGGGTGGCCCGTCGCGTTGCCCAGGTTCAGCAGGCGGCCCTCGGAGAGGACGATGAGGACCTTGCCGTCGGGGAACGTCCACGTGTGGACCTGCGGCTTGACCTCGTCCTTCACGATCCCGGGAATCTGCGCGAGACCGGCCATGTCGATCTCGTTGTCGAAGTGGCCGATGTTCCCGACGATCGCCTGGTGCTTCATCTTGGCCATGTCCGAGGCCATGATGATGTCCTTGTTGCCGGTCGTGGTGACGAAGATGTCGACCTTGTCGACGACCTCGTCCAGCGTCGTGACCTGGAAACCGTCCATCGCCGCCTGCAGGGCGCAGATCGGGTCGACCTCGGTGATGATCACGCGCGCGCCCTGGCCGCGCAGCGACTCGGCACAGCCCTTGCCGACATCGCCGTAACCGCAGACGAGAGCGGTCTTGCCGCCGATCAGGACGTCCGTGGCGCGGTTGATGCCGTCGATCAGGGAGTGGCGGCAGCCGTACTTGTTGTCGAACTTCGACTTCGTCACGGCGTCGTTCACGTTGATCGCCGGGAAGAGCAGGGTGCCGTCACGGTGCATCTCGTACAGGCGGTGGACGCCCGTCGTGGTCTCCTCGGTCACGCCGCGGATCTCCGAGGCGAGCTGGGTCCACTTCTGCGAGCCCTCGGTGATGGTGCGGTTGAGGAGCTGCAGGATGACGCGGTGCTCGTCCGACTCGGCGGTGTCCTCGGAGGGGACCTTGCCGGCCTTCTCGTACTCGACGCCCTTGTGGACGAGGAGGGTGGCGTCGCCACCGTCGTCCAGGATCATGTTCGGGCCGCCGGTGGGGGTGTTCGGCCAGGTCAGCGCCTGCTCCGTGCACCACCAGTACTCCTCCAGGGTCTCGCCCTTCCAGGCGAAGACGGGGATGCCCTGGGGGTTGTCCGGGGTGCCGTTCGGGCCGACGGCGATGGCCGCGGCCGCGTGGTCCTGGGTCGAGAAGATGTTGCAGGAGACCCAGCGGACCTCGGCGCCGAGGGCGACCAGGGTCTCGATGAGGACGGCGGTCTGCACGGTCATGTGCAGCGAGCCCATGATGCGGGCACCGGCGAGCGGCTGGGTGGCGGCGAATTCCTTGCGGATCGACATCAGGCCGGGCATCTCGTGCTCGGCGAGGGTGATCTCCTTGCGGCCGAATTCGGCCAGGGAGAGATCGGCGACCTTGAAGTCCTGGCCGTTGATGAGTGTCGTCATGGGCGAGCTGCTCCTCGTGGGATTGATCGAGGGTGGGTGGACATGGCTGACCTGCGACAACGGCACAGAAGAGCACCGGTGCGCAGCAGCGCAGTCCGTCGGAGGCCCTCTCTCCCTCGGACGGCGCCCGTAGAGGCACCGCCCGACCGCCATCAGCAGCGACGTCTGGCTCGGTCACAAAGCTACACCGATTGGCCCAGCGAGCCCCAGCCCGCCTCCCCGGGGCGCGCCCGGGGCGTACGCGGGCGGGGCAGCCGCGGGCAGGACCAGGGACAGGGCGACAGACCCGCCCATTCGGGACCTTTGCGCTTTTGAACCTGCGCCCGCGTGTTGCAGGATGCCTTGAGATCGGGAACATTTGCGCGATCTTGTTTGACGAAGGCGTTGAAGGCGTTAGGAGATCCACGTGACCCATCCGGCCGATCCCCCCATAGGCGGGAGCAGCGGCGAGCCGAAGAAGCTCAAGTTGCTCGCCGTGACCGCCTGTCCGACCGGTATCGCCCACACGTACATGGCGGCGGAGAAGCTCTCGCAGGCCGCGGAGAGCCTCGGCATCGACATGAAGGTGGAGACGCAGGGCTCCATCGGTGCCGAGAACGTCTTGACTGACAACGATGTCAGGGACGCTGACGGCATCATCATCGCCGCGGACAAGGACGTCGACCGCGGCCGCTTCGTCGGCAAGCGCGTGCTGTCCGTCGGCGTGTCCGAGGGCATCAGCCGCCCTGAACAGCTGATCGAGCAGGTGCAGAGCGCGCCCGTGCACGGCGGAGGCGGAGGCGGAGGGTCCGCCGAAGCGGCCTCGACCGGAGGCGGCGGCGGAGGCGGCAAGGAGCGGAGTCTCGCGTACAAGGCGCTGATGAACGGCGTCTCGTACATGATTCCGTTCGTCGTGGTCGGCGGGCTGCTGATCGCGATCTCGCTGTCGCTCGGCGGGCACACCGACCCCAAGGGCGGGCTCGTCATCCCCGACGACTCGTTCTGGATGCACGTCAACCAGATCGGGACCATCGGCTTCACGCTGATGGTGCCCATCCTCTCCGGCTATATCGCGTATGCGATCGGCGACCGGCCCGCGCTCGTGCCCGGCATGATCGGCGGCTGGATCGCCAACACCGGCGAGCTGTACGACTCGAAGGCGGGCGCCGGCTTCATCGGGGCCATCGTGACCGGCTTCCTCGCCGGTTATCTGGTGCTGTGGATCAAGAAGGTCAAGGTCCCGAAGTTCGCCCAGCCGATCATGCCGATCATCGTGATCCCCATCATCTCGACGACGGCACTCGGTCTGTTCTTCATCTACGTGATCGGGAAGCCGATCTCGTGGGTCTTCGAGCATCTGACCAGCTGGCTCAGCGGCATGACCGGGACCAGCGCGATCCTGCTCGGCGCGATTCTCGGGCTCATGATCGCGTTCGACATGGGCGGGCCGGTCAACAAGACGGCTTTCCTGTTCGGCGCGGGGCTCATCGCGACCGGCAACCAGACCGTCATGGGCATGTGCGCCGCGGCGATCCCGGTCATGCCGCTCGGCCAGGGGCTCGCGACGCTGATCCGTAAGCGGCTCTACAACGAGCAGGAACGGGAGACCGGTCTCGCCGCCCTGTTCATGGGCTTCTTCGGCATCTCGGAGGGAGCGATCCCCTTCGCGGCCGCGCGGCCCGCGCAGGTCATCCCCGCGAACATGCTCGGCGGCGCCGTCGCCGGTGCGATTGCCGGGCAGGCGGGCGTCGAGGACGCCGTGCCGCACGGCGGGCCGATCGTGGCGGTCCTGGGGGCCATCGGTGGCGTACCGATGTTCTTCATCGCCGTCGCCATCGGTGCCGTCGTCACCGCCCTGACGACGGTCACCCTGGTCGACATCAGCGAGCGCAAGCGGCGCGGGGCACCCGTCGTCGACGTGCCGGGCGGTCCTGAGCCGGTGCTCGCGGGCGCGGGCGTGGGTGCGGGTGCCGGAGCCGTCGGTTCCGGGGCGTCCGTGGCCCCGCAGAAGGCCGCAGCAGCGCCTGCCGCCTCTCCCGCCGAGGAGGACGCCACGGAGGATACGGAGGACGACGAAGTCCTCTCCGGCTATCTCACCGAGCAGACCGTGAAGGTCCGGCTCGACTCCGCCGACAAGGACTCCGCGATCCGCGAGATGGCGAACCTCCTCGCCACCACCGGCAAGGTGAACGACGTCGAGGAGCTCGTGGCGACTGCCCTGCGCCGCGAGGCCCAGGGCACCACGGGGCTCGGCGAGGAGATCGCCATCCCGCACGCCAAGACCGACGCGGTGACCTCGCCGGTCGTCGGGTTCGCGCGCTCGGCGGAGGGCATCGAGTGGGGTGCGCTCGACGGTACGAAGGCCAAGCTGATCTTCATGATCTCCGTGCCGGAGGCCGCAGCGGGCGACGAGCACCTGCGGATTCTCGCGCTCCTCTCGCGCAAGCTGATGGACACCGGCTTCCGGGAGCGGCTCGAGGCCGCGCCCGACGAGGCGGCCGTCCTTGAGGTGCTGCGCGAGGTGCGCTGACCCGCAGCCGGTCCATGTACGCAGTCGGGGCCCCGCACCTGCACGGTGCGGGGCCCCGACTGCGTACGGGAGTGGCGGAAGGTCAGTGGGCGCCCGGCGACTTCGCCGGGTTGGTGCCCGCGGCGGCCGCCGTCTCGCTGTAGATGTCCGGCTCCAGGTAGATCACGCGGGCGATCGGGACCGCGGCGCGGATGCGCTCCTCGGCTGCGTTGATGGCGGCGGCCACCTCGGCGGCCGTCTCGTTCTGCTGGACGGCGATCTTGGCGGCGACGAGCAGCTCCTCGGGGCCGAGGTGCAGCGTGCGCATGTGGATGACGCGGGTGACCGTGTCGCCGTCGACCAGGGCCTTCTCGATCTTCTCGACCTCTTCCGTGCCCGCGGCCTCACCCAGGAGCAGGGACTTGGTCTCAGCGGCGAGGATGATCGCGATCAGGATGAGCAGGACGCCGATGCAGAGCGTGCCGATGCCGTCCCAGACGCCGTCGCCCGTCGCGAGCGCGAGGCTCACGCCGACCAGGGCCAGGATCAGACCGACTAGCGCGCCGAGGTCCTCCAGGAGCACGACCGGCAGCTCGGGGGCCTTCGCGCGGCGGACGAACTGCGTCCACGTGAGGTTGCCGCGGGTGAGGTTCGACTCCTTGATCGCCGTACGGAACGAGAAGGCCTCGGCGATGATCGCGAAGACCAGGACGCCGACCGGCCAGTACCAGTGCTCGATCTCGTGCGGGTGCTTGATCTTCTCGTAGCCCTCGTAGATCGCGAACATGCCGCCGACCGAGAAGAGCACGATGGAGACCAGGAAGGCATAGATGTAGCGCTCGCGCCCATACCCGAAGGGGTGTTGGGGGGTCGCTTCACGTTGCGCTTTCTTGCCGCCGAGGAGCAGCAGCCCCTGGTTGCCCGAGTCCGCGAGCGAGTGCACGCTCTCGGCGAGCATCGACGACGATCCACTGAAGATGAACGCGACGAACTTCGCCACCGCGATCGCGAGGTTCGCGACAAGTGCCGCGACAATCGCCTTTGTTCCGCCTGACGCGCTCATGTGTGCCCGTTGTCCCTTCGCCTGCGTACGTTGTTGTCCACTGCCGCTTTGCCCGGCCTTTGCGGTGGGTCATTGTTGCAGCACGAGGCGCCGGTGGTGAGTCAGGCCACCACAGTGGCACGGAAGAGCGTGCCGACTCCGGACACTTCGGCCTTTTCGTCCGCGGGGACGAACACGGACTCGCCGGGCGTGAGTTCGCCGGCGTCGCCCACGTTCACGGAGCCCGCGACGCAGAGCAGGATCTGCGGGGTGGCGGCGGTGAGGTCGTGCGGCGCCGCGCCCTCGGGCAGGACGAAGCGGGAGAGGCGGAACTCGTCGATCGGGGTTTCGTAGACCTCTTCGCCGTCGGGCGTTGCCTCGGGGCGCAGGACGCCCGGGACGGTCGGCTCGAACCGGACGATGCGCAGGAGTTCGGGTACGTCGACGTGCTTGGGCGTCAGGCCGCAGCGCAGCACGTTGTCCGAGTTCGCCATGATCTCGACGCCGAGGCCGTCGAGGTAGGCGTGCGGGACTCCGGCGCCGAGGAACAGGGCCTCGCCGGGCTGCAGTCGGACGTGGTTGAGGAGCATCGCCGCGATGACGCCGGGGTCACCGGGGTAGTGCCGCGCGATGCCCGCGTACGGGGCGTAGGCACCTCCGAGCCGCTGGGCCGCGTCGGTGACCTCGGTGACGGTTGCCGCCATCTCATCCGGGTCCGCGGTCAGGACGGCCGTCAGGACCTCGCGCAGCGCGCCGTCCTCGGGCTTGGCGTGCAGCAGGTCGACGTACGGCTTCAGGGAGTCGACGCCAAGGCCGGCCAGCATGCCGGCGGCCTCGACGGGATCGCGGAAGCCGCAGAGGCCGTCGAACTCCGTCAGGGCGCAGATCAGTTCGGGCTTGTGGTTGGCGTCCTTGTAGTTGCGGTGCGGGGCGTCGATCGGGACGCCGCGCTCCTCCTCGTCCTCGTAGCCCTCCCTCGCCTGCTCCAGGTCGGGATGGACCTGGAGGGAGAGCGGAGCGCCCGCGGCGAGGAGCTTGAGGAGGAAGGGCAGGCGGGGGCCGAACCTGGCGACGGCCGCCCGGCCGAGCTCCTGCCCCGGGTTCTCGTCGATCACCTTGTCGAGCGGACCGCGTCCGGTGCGCGAGGGCGCGCCGGGGTGGGCGCCCATCCACATCTCGGCCTGCGGTTCACCGGTCGGCTCGACGCCGATGAGTTCCGCGATGGCGGTGGTGGAACCCCAGGCGTAGGGGCGGATGGTGTTGGTGAGGCGGTCCACGGAGGGGTTCTCCCTTACGTACGTACGCGGTGCGGGCGAGGCGGGGCCATGCGGTGCGGTGCTGCGTCCCGGGTCATGGCCGTGCTGTGGTCATGATCGGTCCCTCGGGGCGAGCGCCAGGTAAACGGCGGCGAAATCCGTGACGGCGATCAGCTCGGCGAGGGTCTCCAGGTCGTCGCCGTCCTCCGGTTCGAGCTCGCTGATCGCGATGTCGTGGCCGTGGGCGAGCTCGCGGGCCGCGGGCGCCGCGCTGAGGCCTCCGGCGTCCACCGGGCGGTCGCGGAGCAGGACGACGCGGGCCCGCAGCTGCTGGGGTTCCTCGACGCGGTCGCGGAAGAAGTCGTCGCCGTCGTCCCCGCCGCTCGAAGCGAGGTTGCTTGCGAGCAGGGCGCCGTGCGCGGGAAGGGACTCGGGCAGTTCACCCGCGACCGCGGGGTGCCCGGCGAGTTCGGCGAGGCCCGCGGCGAAACGGCGGCCCACGGGGCCCGCGAGTCCGCCCTCGGTCCAGATCACCGGGAGGGTCTCGTCGAGTTCCGCGGCGAGCGTCTTGGCCGGGTTGCTGTACGTCGCGACGACCGGACCGCAGCGTTCCGCGACGTGGTCGAGGCGGTCGGCGATCTTCTCCAGGGTCTCGGCCGGTGCGGTGATCAGGCCGGTGCGGTCCAGGAGGATGAGGAGCGGGGTGAGCAGGGCCCAGAGGGTGGCGGGGGCGGAGGCGGCGGCCTCGTCGTCCACGCGACGTGCCTCGTACGCCTCGGAGGCCCGCTCTCCGTCGTGCGGGGTCTCGTACTCCCCGTACGGGGAGGTGGCCATCGGGACCGTGAGGCCGTGTGAGCCCTCGACGCCCTCCGCGAGCGGGGAGCGGGCGGGGGCAACGGCCACGACCGTGCAGCCGCGGCGGTAGGCCTGGCCCGCGAGGAGTTCGAGGCCCGGTTCCGAGCCGTCCGGGGTGGCGATGAGCAGCAGGTCCAGGGGGCCCGCCCAGCCGGGGAGCGCCCAGCGCAGGGCGCCCGCCGCGGGGGCCACGCCGGTGGGGGCGAGGCGGACCACGGGGCAGCCGGCGCCCGCGAGGGTGCCGAGCAGATCGGCCACGCAGGCGGCGGCCGTGCCGGGCCCCGCGAACAGGATGGCGCGGGGGCGGCCGTCCGGCTTGAGCTGCGTGAGCCCGGCCTCCGTCGCGTGCCGCACCGCTGTGCGGACGCGGGCGCCTGCCTCCGCGGCGCACCGGAGGAGGCCACGCCGGTCGGCCACGGCGAGGGCCTCGGGAGCGTCAAGGAGCGATTCGTCGAGCATGGGGTCGGGCCTCCGATTCGCCGGGCGACGGGGCGGGGGCGCCGCCGCTCGCACTACTTGTCGTTACGCGGGGCCTGGCGGGGCCTTACGGGGGCTCTGCCCCGGGCGGCCTTGCGGGGCCTTACGCGGGGCGGCGGGCCTCGTCGACGAGGAGTACGGGGATGCCGTCGCGGACGGGGTAGGCAAGGCCGCAGTCCTTCGCGGGCGCCGTGCAGACCAGCTCTGTGTCCGCCTCCTTGAGGGGGGCGTGGCAGGCCGGGCAGGCGAGGATCTCCAGGAGGCCGGCTTCGAGCGGCATGGGGTGGGTCCCTTCGAGCGGTGGGGCGAAGAATGTCGCCTGGTCAGCCTACCGCTGGCCCCTGGGCCTGTGCTGGCCCCGGGGCCTTGCTGCGCGTGTACGGCCGGGGCTTCGCCCCAGGGCCCCCGCGCGTGGGGGCGACGCTCGCTGCTCGTCTGCGGACCGGGGCGTTTGTGCCCACCCTCCCCCACTCTCAGCTGCGTTCGAGCGGGGGGACCCCCATCGCCCTGCGGAACGCCTGCCCACAAACAGGGGGCGCCGCCCCCCACTCACGAGTTCCTCAGCCTCGGATGATTCCCAAGGCCTCGTCCCGGGTCCGCGTCATCGTTGCCTCGTCGCGGGCCTCCACGTTCAGGCGCAGGAGCGGCTCCGTGTTGGAGGCGCGGACGTTGAACCACCAGTCCGTGGACGTCACCGTGAGGCCGTCCAGTTCATCGAGGGTGACGCCCTCCTGGCCGGCGTACCTCGCCTTGATCGCGGCGAGGCGGGCCGTCTGGTCGTCGACCGTGGAGTTGATCTCGCCGGAGCCCGCATAGCGGTCGTACTGCGCGACGAGCGCCGACAGGGGGCCGTCCTGGCCGCCGAGCGCCGCGAGGACGTGGAGCGCGGCCAGCATGCCCGTGTCCGCGTTCCAGAAGTCGCGGAAGTAGTAGTGCGCCGAGTGCTCGCCGCCGAAGATCGCGCCCGTCTTGGCCATCTCCTCCTTGATGAAGGAGTGACCCACGCGGGTGCGGACCGGCGTGCCGCCGTTCTCCTTGACGACCTCGGGGACCGACCAGGAGGTGATGAGGTTGTGGATGACCGTGCCCTTGCCGCCGTTGCGGGCGAGTTCGCGCGAGGCGACCAGGGCGGTGATCGCCGACGGGGAGACCGGGGCGCCGTCCTGGTCGACGACGAAGCAGCGGTCCGCGTCGCCGTCGAAGGCGATGCCGAGGTCGGCGCCCTCCTCGCGCACCCGCTGCTGCAGGTCCACGATGTTCTTCGGGTCGAGGGGGTTGGCCTCGTGGTTCGGGAACGTGCCGTCCAACTCGAAGTACATCGGTACGAGTGTGAGCGGCAGGCCCTCGAAGACCGTCGGGACGGTGTGCCCGCCCATGCCGTTGCCCGCGTCGACGACGACCTTGAGGGGGCGGATCGAGGTGAGGTCCACCAGGCCGCGCAGGTGCGCCGCGTAGTCCTTTAGGGTGTCCCGCTCGGTGAGCGTGCCTACCGTGGCGCCCGGCTCCGGGGCGCCGGTCTCCGCCCAGCCCTCGACGAGGGCGCGGATGTCGGCGAGGCCGGTGTCCTGGCCGACCGGGGCAGCGCCCGCACGGCACATCTTGATGCCGTTGTACTGCGCGGGGTTGTGCGAGGCCGTGAACATCGCGCCCGGCAGGTTCAGCGCACCCGACGCGTAGTAGAGCTGGTCCGTCGAGCAGAGGCCGATCTCCGTGACGTCGACGCCGAGTGCCGCGGCACCGCGCGCGAAGGCCCGGGAGAGGCCGGGCGACGACGGCCGCATGTCGTGCCCGGTCACGATCGCGTCCGCACCCGTCACCTTCGCGAAGGCGGCGCCGAACAGCTCGGCGAGCGACTCGTCCCACTGGTCCGGGACCACTCCGCGCACGTCGTACGCCTTGACGATCTGGGACAGATCAGCAGTCACGGCCAACCCTCTCTGCAGGTTCTGCGAGTTCACGGTTTCGGAAAGCACTCGGGCGAGTGCTCGCCGGTCACCCCAAACTACCCGCAACGACCGACAACCAGCTGTGAGCGGCGTCAAGCCTCCGCCTGCCGGACGTCAGGCTCTGGTCACGGCAGCATCCAGCCGAGCACCACCGTGCTCTGTCCCACCACGATCAGGCACATCACCAGGAGCAGGCCGAGGCTCCAGGGCAGCACCTTGCGCAGCAGATCGCCCTCCTTGCCCGCGAGTCCGACCGCCGCGCACGCGATCGTCAGATTCTGCGGGGAGATCATCTTGCCGAGCACGCCACCGGAACTGTTGGCGGCGGCGAGCAGTTCGGGCGAGAGCCCGGACTGCTGAGCCGCCGTCACCTGGAGCGCGCCGAAGAGCGCGTTGGCCGAGGTGTCCGAGCCGGAGACCGCGACGCCGAACCAGCCGAGCACCGGCGACAGGAAGGCGAGCCCCGCGCCCGCCGCCGCCACGAAGTGGCCGATGGTGGCGGCCTGCCCGGACAGGTTCATCACGTACGCGAGGGCGAGCACGGACGTCACGGTGAGGATCGCGAACCGCAGTTCGTGCACGGTCGCGAGCCACTCCCGCACCGCCACGCGCGCGTGCACCCCGATGACGGCGGCCGTGCCCACACCGGCGAGCAGCACGAGCGTCCCGCCCGTCGCCACGAGCGGCAGGGAGAAGAGGTTGCCGCTCACCGGGTCCCCGTCGGGTCCCGCGACGTTCAGGAAGGGCCAGTCGAAGGTCTGCGTCGCCTTGGCGAGAAGATCCTTGACCGGCGGTATCTGAGCGATGGAGAAGATGGCGACGATCAGGGCGTACGGGGCGTAGGCGCGCAGGATCTCGGGACGCGGGTCCTCCTGGTCCAGGTCCTCGCTGCGTGCGCCGGTCAGGACGGCGACGCGTACGGGCTCCGCGGCGGGCTTGCGCGCGCTGGGCACCGCCATCAGCGCACCCGCTCCGGCCAGCGCCGCCCCGATGTCGGCCAGCTGGGCCGAGACGTAGTTGGACGCGGCGAACTGCGCGGCGGCGAAGGCGAATCCGCACACCAGGGCGGGCACCCAGGTCTCACGCAGACCGCGCCGCCCGTCCACCAGGAAGACCAGGAGCAGCGGCACGACCAGGGCGAGCAGCGGCGTCTGGCGGCCGACGACCGTGGCGACGGTGTCCAGCGGAAGCCCGGTGACCTGCGCGAGCGTCACCACGGGGGTGCCCATGGCGCCGAAGGCGACGGGCGCGGTGTTGGCCACCAGGGCGACGACGGCGGCCTTCACCGGGTCGAAGCCGAGCGCCACCAGCATCACCGCGGAGATCGCGACGGGCGCCCCGAAGCCGGCGAGCGCCTCCAGGAGCGCCCCGAAGCAGAAGGCCACGACGAGCGCCTGGATGCGCGGATCGTCCGAGAGCCGGCCGAAGGAGCGGCGCAGGATGTCGAAGTGCCGGGTGCGGACCGTCATTCGGTACACCCACAGGGCGTTGACGACGATCCACAGGATGGGGAAGAGCCCGAAGAGGGCGCCCTGTGCGGCGCCGGACGCGGTCTGGCCGAGCGGCATCCCGTACGCGATCCAGGCGACGAGGACGGCGACGCCGAGGCCGATGAGGCCCGCGTGGTGGGCCTTCATGCGGACGGCGCCGAGCAGGACGAGGACGGTCAGGAGGGGCAGGGTCGCGACGAGGGCGGACAGGCCGAGCGAATCGGCCACGGGCTCCAGCTGCTGCACGTACACGGGCGGCTCCCCGGTTCCATTTCCGTATTCCGCGATGCGGAACGTGATCTCTCACGGCTGGGGGAATGGTCGAGTGGCCGACATGGGCACGTCAATGGGTCGCACAGCAGAACTTGTTCAGCGATGAACGACAGAGGTCTCCGGAGAGAGGGGGTTCAGCAGGGAGGTGCGATCCAGCAAGGAGTGGTGCAGTTCCGCAAGGAGAGGTGCGGTTCAGGAATCCGGTGAGCGCAGCACCCGCAGGTGGCCGCGGCGCGCGACCTCCATCGGGTCCGCCCTGCGTGCGCCGCCACCGGCCTCCGCGGCGCGCTCCTGCGGGCGGGCCGCCTCACGCACCGCGTTGGCGAGCGCTTCGAGGTCGTCACCGCTGGGGCGGGCCGGACCGGAGGAGTCGGCGAGCCGGACGACCTCCCAGCCGCGGGGCGCGGTGAGGCGCTCGGAGTGCTCGGCACAGAGGTCGTAGCAGTGGGGTTCGGCGTAGGTGGCGAGGGGGCCGAGGACCGCGGTCGAGTCGGCGTAGACGTACGTCAGCGTCGCGACGGCGGGACGGCCGCAAGCGGTGCGCGAACAGCGACGTACAGGGCTCACGATGTTGGACGGTACCGCACTCTTGAGCGGGCCGCGACGACTCTCCGCGAGGTCACCCCACCGTGTCGTGCCGTGATCCCCGCCACCGCACGCTCCCGCGACGCCTCACTGACCTGCGGTGACACAAGGGGCTTGAGTGACCGGTGGTGTTGAATCCGGTCACGACTTGGCGCAAATACCGTCATTCATCGCGAGGTCGACGGTCCCGGAGAGATACGGAATCGGGCCCAACTCTGGCCGGAATGGTCATCGGGCGACATGCCGCGCGCCGGACGGAAGCAGCACGGACGCCGTCCGAAAGCAGCACCGAAGCAGTACGCAAGCAGTACGCAAGCAGTGTGGAAGCCCGGTGGAAGCTGTGCGGAAACGCCGATCTCGAGGACTACTCTTCGTCAGTGATGGACGACCCCGTACAGCCCCGCACCGCAGACCCGAGGCCCCGCCGCCGCGACCGCCACGGCAGGGGCATGCGCGGACCCGTGGCCCCGCCCCAGGTGCCGCTGTCCGCCAGCCGCGCCGAGGTCTTCACCGACCTGGTGCAGGACTCCGTGGAACGTCTCGAGCGGCGCTGGCCGCAGCTGAGCGAGATCGACTTCCTGGTGCTCGAGGTGCCCGCGCTGGGGCGGGGCGGGGGCGCGGGCGAGGACGACTGGAGCGACGACGTCGTGCCGCTGGGCGGCACGATCGAGGCCTCCGGTGACCGTCCCGCGCGCGTGGTCATCTACCGGCGTCCGGTGGAGATCCGCACCAAGGGGCGGGACGAACGGGCCGCGCTCGTCCACGAAGTGGTGGTCGAGCAGGTCGCCGAGCTCCTCGGGCTCTCACCCGAGTCGGTCGACCCGCGCTACGGGGAAGACTGAGCGCGGCGCCTGCCTCTGCGGCGCCGGCACTACTTCTGCAGCACCTTCAGATCCTGTTCCGCCTCGGGCACCGACACCATCCCCCTGTCGTCCGGCAGGGTCTGGACGGTGAACATGGGGACGCCGCCCTCCGGGTCCTCCAGCATGCGGGAGGCATGGACCTGGCCCCCCGACACCGGTTCCACCGTGAGCGCGTACGTGCCCTTGAGGCCGCTCGGGACGGGCGCCTTGATCCCCAGGGTCGTGCCGCCCTTGACCGTGTACGTCTTGGTCGTCGGCGAGCCGCCTTCGCTGCCCTCCGACGCCGTGACCCGCACCTTGCCGGTCTCGCCGGGGGCCACGAGCGACAGTGTGGAGCCCTTGGCCCGGTTGTCGGCCGCCGTCGCGCGCGTGCCGACGGCGCTCGTCGCGGGGATGAACGCCGTCTCCTGGTCGGCGCCCTTGCCCCGGGTGACGCGCAGGGCCGCCACAACGGGCGTCGCCTCCTCCGTCGGCGTCAGGATCAGCGAGCCCGCCTCGCCCTTGGTGACGTCGCCGAGGTCCACGGCTGTCGTCATGCCGGACTTGACGTGCAGGTTCGCGTGCCCGGCCGGGCTGATCGAACCGGTGGGCGAGGCCAGTTGCACCTTCAGGTCGGCGTCGTCGGTACCGGGGGCGAAGGCGACCAGGCGTACCGAAGTGGCGTCCTTGGGGATGCCGGGCAGGACCAGGCGGCTCGCGGGGTCGGCGGACGCGGGCAGCCAGTCGCCGCCGAGCTTGTCGTCCGACGACTGCACGGCGGCCGCGACCCGGCCGCTGCGCGCGGTCACGTGCATCGTGAGGTTGGTCTGCTCCTGGGCCGCGAGCGTGGACAGCAGGACCGGGACGCTGGAGTGCGGCTGGACCTGGATCGCCTCGCCCACCTCGGTCTTGAGGGCGCCGTCCTTGCCGTACAGCTCGATGTCGACGACGGCCGCCGAGTCGTCCGGATTGGTCAGGTGTACGTAGTCGCTGCGGTCCTTGGCGGTGCTCGTGCCCGGGAACCAGAAGTCCGTGTCGGGCGCCGTGCAGTTGGTGCCCTGGATGCCGCGGCCGCTGCCCACCGCATACTTGGTGGTCTGCTGGACGGTCCAGCCGGGGGCCTGCCTGCCGTCCGCGGTACCCAGGAGCGCGGGTGACTCGCCCCCGGACTCCTCGCCGGTGACCGGCTTGCCCGGTGCCTTCGAGGTCAGGAAGGGCTTGTCGTCCTTCTTCGTTTCTTTTCTGGCCTCGTCCTCAGGGGTGACCTTCAACGCCCTGGTGGCGGGCAGCAGTTCCGCCTTGCCCGTCTTGCCGGAGCCCTCACCCTTGGGCGTGAACGCCGTGTACGAGGTCTCGGCGAGGTCG
Organism: Streptomyces sp. NPDC033177; assembly: GCF_055577715.1. Lineage (NCBI taxonomy): Bacteria > Bacillati > Actinomycetota > Actinomycetes > Kitasatosporales > Streptomycetaceae > Streptomyces > Streptomyces sp. NPDC033177. The sequence continues at coordinate 18,673 of NZ_JBVIPS010000006.1, forward strand.
GAGGCGCTGGGTACCGGGCAGAGCAGGCTGGTGCGCTCCACGGGCAGCCGCGCGGCCGCTTTCGCGCCGTCGTCGCCGCTGCCGTCGGGCGCGGTGGCCACGGCGAACCCGGTGACCGCGGCGAGCGCGGCCGCGGCGGCGATCAGGGACTGGGTCGTGCGGTTCACTGCTGGCTCCCGTCGGGGCGCTCACTGTCGGTGCCGTGCGGCGGCTGCGGGGGCTGGGGCGGCATCGGGGGCTGCCCGTACGCGGCGTCGAACGCCTGGCCGTACTGCTCGGCGCTGCCCTGTCCGCCCTGTGCGCCTCCGTAGGCGTACGGGTCGTACTGGCCGCCCTGGTAGGGGTCCTGGTACGCGGGCTGGTCGTACGAACCCGCGGGGTACTGGGCGTCCTGGTACTGCTGCTCGCCCTCGTACGTGCCGTAGTCGGCGCCCGCGTGGGCGGGGGCCTGCCACTCGTCGTGCGACGGCGTCTGCTGCTGGGGCACCGCGGCATAGGCACCTTCCTCCTCCGGAGGAGGAGGCGGAGTGCCGGCGTCGTCCTGCCCGGCGCCTCCTTGCGCGGCGTCCTGCTCGGCCTGCGCGGCCCGCAGCCTGCGGGCCCTGCGCCCCTCGCCCTCGACGGGCTCCGCCGGGATGACGGCCTCCTCGGGGAGGTCGTCGTCCACGTCGCGGCGGCGGCCGGGAAGGGCGAGGACCACCAGGACCACGGCGAGCGCGCCCTGGGCCCACAGCCATCCCGTGTGCCCCACGGGAGTCGCGTGCGTGACGTCCAGGCGGCCGCCCGACGCGGGCAGTTCGAAGCCCTGCGCCCAGCCGTCCAGCGTGGTCGGGGTCAGCGTGCGGCCGTCCAGGGTCGCCGTCCAGCCCGAGTCGACGGCGTCGGCGAGCCGCAGGGTGCGGCCCTCGTCGCCGGCCGGGATGTTCGTGTGCAGCTCCACGGGGCCCGCGGCCACCGGCAGAGGGTCGCCGGATGCGGGAACGATCGCGGCGCGCGCGACCTGCCGGTCCACGCGCCACAGGGCGCTGCCGTCCTCCTGGGAGAGCCGGGTCAGGCCGGGGGTGGCGTCCAGGGTGCGGCTCATCTGGCGGGGCGCGCCGTCGCGGACGAGGACGTAGCGCACGGCGAAGCCGCCGAGCTGGTCGGCCTGGTCGGCGCCGGAGCCCGCGAGGAGCCGGGCGACGATCTTGTCCAGGTGCCCGTTCGAGCCGCCCGCGTCGGCGAGTTCGGCGTCACCGAGGCGGGCGCCCGAGCCGCGGACGAGGGTGTACGACACCTGGGCGGCCGATTCGCTGTCCAGGACGAGCGTGCGGGCCTGGTCCTGCGTGCCGCTCTCCTCGGCGACGAACGCGGGCACCTGGACCGGGTCGCGCCGCTCCAGCGGGCCGTCGGCGCCGCGGATCATCCACCCGGCGGCGACGAGCAGCGGCCCGGCGGCCGCCGCGAAGGCGATGAGGACGGCGACCGGCTGGCGCCAGCCGAAGCTCTGCTCGGCTACACGCGTGCGTGCGCCGTCGGCGCCGAGCGCGGCGGCGGCGAGGAGCGCGAGGCCGTACGCGAGGGTCGCGGGGCCCGCCCACGCCGAGCTGTTCGAGAGCGCGGCGAAGACCAGGGAGACCAGCGCGGCGATCCAGGCGGTGCGGACGGCGAGCTGCCGCTCCGTACGCAGGAGGGCGGCCAGGGCGGCGAGCACGATGCCGATGAGCAGCAGCCCGTCAACGGTGCCGGGGCCGCCGGGGCTGCCGCCGAGCAGGTCGAGCCCGGTCGCTGAGCCGACGCCGAACGCGAGTCCCGCCTCACCGAAGAAGCCGAAGGGCAGCAGCGAGACCGACCAGGGCGCGAGGATCAGGAGCGGGGTGCCGAGCGCGGCGAGGCACCGCAGGCCGTACGCCGTGATGTCGCGCCTGCGCACCACGAGGAGCGCGAGGCCGAGCACCAGGGCGATCGGCCACACGATCGGCGTGAAGGCGGTGGTGAGCGACAGGAGCAGGGCGAACGCCCACGAGGCGCGCCAGCTGCCGCGCGTGCCTTCTGGGGAGGTCAGTCCGCTCGCCGCGATGCCCGCGCGCGCCATGAGCGGCAGCAGGATCGCGAGGACGGCGGTGCCGATGCGCCCGCCCGCGAGCGCGCCCGTGGCGGCCGGCAGGAAGGCGTACGCGACGGAGGCCCAGGCGCGCAGCAGGCGCGACTCGACCAGGGGCCGTGAGGCGAAGTAGGCGGCGAAGCCGGCCAGCGGCACCGAGCCCACCAGGAGCACGGTGACGGCGAGCCCGGTGGACCCGAACAGCAGGCTGCTGAGCCCCGCGACGAGCGCGAGATAGGGCGGCGCCGACTGCGTGCCGCCGGTGCCGACCGGGTGCCAGGCGTCGAGATAGCGCGCCCAGAGGGCGGAGGAGTCGCCGGGGGCGGGCAGCAGCGCGCCGCCCGCGAGCGCACCGGAGCCGAGGAGTTCGCGGCAGGCGATGAGCGAGGCGAAAAGGAGCACCACGAAGAGCATCGGTCCCGGCTTGCGGGCCAGGCGCTTGAGGCGGGCGAACTGCTCGACCTGGAGGAAGTCCGCGTCGTCCCCGCCGGGGCCGGTCTCGACGGCCCCGTGCCGCCCCGCGCCGGTGACGGCCTCGGGGTCGGAGCGGCCGACGATGTTGCCCGCGACCTGTTCGACGGTGGCGCGAACGGTGGCGCCCGGCGGCGGGAAGAGCGGCCGCATCTCGGACGGTTCGAGCGCCGATCTGCCGCGCTCCTTGCGGGCGCTGACGATCCGTCCGGGCCGCAGCAGTGTGCCCAGGAGACCGGCGACCTCGTCGACCGCCTGGCCGGGGACCTTGCCGACCAGATACGCCACGGTGCGCAGCAGGGTGCCGAAGACGAGCCGGAAGAGCACCCAGGGCAGCACGGCCGTACGGGCGTTGACGAGCAGGGTGTAGGCGGCGCCTGCCTTGTCCACGCGGTGCGGGGACGTCGACGTACGCCCGACGCAGTCGACGGCTCGGCGCTCGCGCGAGGAGGCCTCGGCGTGCCGGACGACGGCTTCGGGGGCGATGAGGACGCGGTGGCCCGCGTTCTGGGCGCGCCAGCACAGGTCGACGTCGTCCCGCATGAGGGGCAGGCGCCGGTCGAATCCGCCGAGTTCGTCGAAGACGTCCCGCCGGATCAGCATGCCCGCGGTGGACACCGAGAGCACGGGCCGTACGTGGTCGTGCTGGCCCTGGTCCTGTTCGCGCCGGTCGATGCCGGTCCAGCGGCGGCCGCTGTTGGCGATGGAGACGCCGACTTCCAGGAGCTGGCGGCGGTCGTACCAGCCGCGCAGCTTGGGGCCGACGATCGCGACGTCCTTGCCGACCTCGCGTTCGTTCTCCACGACGCGGAGCAGTTCGGTGAGGGCGCCGGGCTCGGGCGCGCAGTCGTCGTGCAGCAGCCAGAGCCACTGTTCGGGCTCGCCGTGGGGCAGTTCGGGGAGGTCGTAGGCGTCGTCGCGCCAGGTCCGGCTGACCGGGTCCCAGCCGCTGGGGCGCTTCAGGTAGGGCAGCTCTTCCGGGGTCAGCACGCCGGCGGTGCGGTTCGCCTCGTCGACGGCGGTGCCGAAGCCGGAGCGGCGGGCCAGGTGCAGGACGCGGTCGGGGCCGAGTGCCTCGGTGACCAGGCGGGCGGAGTCGTCCGCACTGCCGGTGTCCGCGGCCACGGCGTTCTGCACCGGGCGCTCCTGGCCGAGCAGGCCGGCGAGGGCGTCGGGCAGCCAGCGGGCGCCGTCGTGGGAGACGATCACGGCGGTGACTACGTGCCGCGGGAACTCAGGTGCGGCAGCGGCGTCGTGGTGACTGGCTGCCGAATGGCTGTGCACGGACATCGAGGTACGGGCCCCGGTTCGATGGACTGCGGTGGACGCCTGCGCTTCATGGGGGCGCCGGGGCGTCTCGGACGGGGCCCCACACTAACGGCTGGCATCACAACAGCCCGCCGCCTGTGGATAACCCACGGGCGACGGGCTGTTCCTTACGTAGGGGTGTGTGCCGTTTGGTCGGGCGGATCCAGCTGGTGTTCAGACGGCGGCCTTCTTCAGACGGCGGCGTTCCCGCTCCGAAAGACCGCCCCAGATTCCGAACCGCTCGTCGTTCGCCAGTGCGTACTCAAGGCATTCCGAACGAACCTCACAGGCGAGGCAGACCTTCTTGGCCTCTCGCGTGGAGCCGCCCTTCTCGGGGAAGAAGGACTCGGGATCGGTCTGGGCGCACAGCGCGCGCTCCTGCCAGCCGAGTTCCTCGTCCGCGTCCTCGACCAGCAGTTCCTGAACCAGCTCGGTCATCTGCGCCCCTCGTCTGTCTGTGCGTCCCCGTGGTGCTTGCCGTTACCGATTTCGGCTGAACGACACGAGTGAAATTACAAGTGTGCCGATCCGGGCCAGTCAAGCCGAGATCTGCTATTGGGCCCCTTATTCACCCTGCGGAACCAAGGTAATGCGGAAAGTGTTCAAATCGGCATAAACCTCGTCACTTGCCGGTGGCCCATCCCAAGGCGCCCCGCGACCGCCTTCACCAGGGAAGGACGTCACGGGGAACGATCCCGTTGCGACCGGTCCACCGAAGCGAAGGGGATCACATTCGGGTCACGGGAGCGCGCCGGGGTTTACGCGCCGGCTGAAGCACGATGTGACCCTGGGTGTCCCGTGAACCCCATGCACAAACCTTTCACCTGACAGAACAACCGGATGAGGTGAAACATATTCCACATACCGGACATAGAGTTGACAGAGAAGGTGTGAGCCGCTGTCCTAGTGGGCATGCTCGCAAACTTGGCACTCCCGACGACCCGCACCCGCGGGCTCCTCGGCGCTGCCCACGCGCGCTGTCTCTGTTCCTGTTCCAGCTGTTGAGCCATCCCGCTTCCAGCTGTTGAGCCCGCTCCGGCGCTTCACCGCCCGAGCCGCTTTTTCCCTTCTTTGCCTGTAGCCCCCTTCTGTTCCCTCGCATCAGCTCCCTAGCGACTCCTGGCACTCACGTTGAGGAACCACCGCACCATGAACAGCGACAGCGACCTCCAGATCGCCGGCGACATCCTCGAAGTCACCCACCTCCTGCAGCCCGCCCGCGAGCACCCCGCCACCGTGGCCGAGTTCGTCGGCCTGGCCCGCACCATCGCGGCCGACCGCGCCCAGTGGTCCCACCTCGTCGAGTACGACGCGACGAGCCGCTGGTACCACCGCCTGCGCACGGGGCCCGGCTACGAGGTGTGGCTGCTCTCCTGGGTCCCGGGGCAGGGCAGCGGAACGCACGACCACGGCCGTTCCTCCGGCGTACTCACGGTCCTTGAGGGCGAACTGACGGAGCGTACGGAGCGCGGGCAGCGCGCGCTCGGCGCCGGGGCCCAACGCGTGTTCGCGCCCGGGTACGTCCACGACGTCGTCAACGACTCCCTGGAGCCGGCCGTCAGCCTGCACATCTACTACCCCGGCCTGACCGACATGCCGATGCACGCGGCGCAGTGCGGCGTGCGGGCCACCGCTCCAACGGCCGGAGATGTCGTAACCGCCTGACACGCTGTCGTACCTGCCTGACATGCTTGGGCCCATGCGCATTGTGGTCCTGGCCGGCGGTATCGGCGGCGCCCGTTTCCTCCGCGGGCTCAAGAAAGCCGCGCCTGACGCGGACATCACCGTCATCGGCAACACCGGTGACGACATTCACCTGTTCGGGCTGAAGGTCTGCCCCGACCTCGACACCGTGATGTACACGCTCGGCGGCGGCATCAACGAAGAGCAGGGCTGGGGACGTACGGACGAGACGTTCAAGGTCAAGGAAGAGCTCGCGGCGTACGGGGTCGGGCCCGAGTGGTTCGGGCTCGGCGACCGGGACTTCGCCACACACATCGTGCGGACGCAGATGCTGGCCGCCGGATACCCCCTCAGCGCGGTGACGCAAGCACTGTGCGAGCGCTGGCAGCCCGGCGTGCGGCTCATCCCCATGTCGGACGACCGCGTCGAGACGCATGTCGCCGTCACGGTCGACGGCGAGCAGAAGGCCATCCACTTCCAGGAGTACTGGGTGCGCCTTCGGGCGTCCGTGGACGCGCACGCCGTCGTGCCGGTCGGCGCGGACCAGGCCAAGCCCGCACCCGGCGTCCTGGAGGCGATCGCCGAGGCGGACGTCGTGCTCTTCCCGCCGTCCAACCCCGTGGTGAGCGTCGGGACGATCCTCGCCGTGCCGGGGATCCGCGAGGCCATCGCCGACGCGGGCGTGCCCGTCGTCGGGCTCTCCCCCATCGTCGGGGACGCGCCCGTGCGGGGCATGGCCGACAAGGTGCTCGCCGCGGTGGGCGTGGAGTCGAGCGCCGCCGCGGTCGCCGAGCACTACGGAAGCGGGCTGCTCGACGGCTGGCTCGTCGACACCGTGGACGCCGGGGTCGTGGAACGGGTCACGTCGGCGGGCATCCGGTGCCGGGCGATCCCGCTGATGATGAGCGACGACGACGCGACCGCCGAGATGGCGCGCGCGGCGCTCGCCCTCGCGGAGGAGGTGCGGGCGTGAGCTCATCCGAGAGCTCATCCGAGAGCTCCTCCGAGGCCGCATCCGGGACCGGATCCAGGGCCGGGGCCTCGCCGTCGTTCCGGGTCTGGGCCGTGCCGGGGCTGCCCGAGGTGCGGCAGGGGGACGACCTCGCCAAGCTGATCGCCACCGCCGAACCGGAACTCGCCGAAGGGGACGTGCTCCTCGTCACCTCGAAGATCGTCAGCAAGGCCGAGGGGCGGATCGTCGAGGCCCGTGACCGCGAGGCGGCCATCGACTCCGAGACCGTACGGGTCGTGGCGCGGCGCGGGACCCTGCGCATCGTCGAGAACCGGCAGGGCCTCGTGATGGCCGCCGCCGGTGTCGACGCCTCCAACACGCCCGCCGGGACCGTCCTGTTGCTGCCCGAGGACGCCGACGCGTCGGCGCGCGCGGTGCGGGACGGGCTGCGGGACGCGCTGGGCGTGGACGTCGGCGTCGTGGTCACCGACACCTTCGGGCGCCCCTGGCGCAACGGCCTGACGGACGTCGCCATCGGGGCGGCGGGCGTGCGGGTCCTCGACGATCTGCGGGGCGGCGTCGACGCGTACGGCAATCCGCTGAGCGCGACGGTCGTCGCCACGGCGGACGAGCTGGCCGCCGCGGGCGATCTGGTCAAGGGGAAGGCCGGCGGGCTGCCGGTCGCGGTGGTCCGGGGGCTGTCGCATGTCGTCGGTGAGGCAGGCGGAGCCGACGAGGGGGCTCGCGTCATGGTGCGGAGCTCGCGCGACGACATGTTCCGGCTCGGCACGTCCGAGGCCGTGCGGGAAGCGGTGACACAGCGGCGGACCGTGCGGGAGTTCACCGACGAGCCGGTGGACCCCGGGGCCGTGCGCCGGGCCGTGGCCGCCGCGGTGACCGCGCCGGCGCCGCATCACACGACGCCGTGGCGGTTCGTCCTCCTGGAGTCCGCGGACTCCAGGGTGCGGCTGCTCGACGCGATGCGGGACGCGTGGATCGCCGATCTGGAGCGGGACGGCAAGTCCGCCGAGTCCATCGCGAAGCGCGTACGCAGGGGGGACGTCCTGCGCAAGGCCCCCTACCTGGTGGTGCCCTGCCTCGTCATGGACGGCTCGCACACGTACGGGGACGAGCGGCGGGACGCGGCCGAGCGGGAGATGTTCGTGGTCGCGGCCGGTGCCGGGGTGCAGAACTTCCTCGTCGCCCTCGCCGGGGAGCGTCTTGGGTCCGCGTGGGTGTCGTCGACGATGTTCTGCCGGGACGTCGTACGGGACGTTCTCGGGCTTCCGGAGTCGTGGGACCCGATGGGAGCGGTGGCTGTCGGGCACGGGGCGGTCGAGCCTGGCGCTCGGGGCGCGCGGGATGCGGAGGATTTCATCGCCGTGCGGTGACTCGCCCCTGGGCGTTGGGCCGTGCGGGCTGCTGCGGGGCTGTTTCGGGTGCGCGTTTGTGGGGGCTGATCGCGCAGTTCCCCGCGCCCCTTACGGGGCTTGGCCGAGCGCAGTTCCCCGCGCCCCCTGCGGGGCTCTCTGCGGGGCGCTCTAGAGCAGTGCGATGTCCGTCTTCGGCATTTTTGGTTTTCTTCGGGCCGGGGTGCGGCCGCTCAGGAGGATGAGGCGGGCCGCTCGGTGGCGCTGGCCCTCGTAGGGGGTCAGGAGGCGCAGCATTTCCTCGTCGTCCGCCTCGCGGTTGTCCGCCAGAGCGTGGCCGACGATGCCCGGCAGGTGGAGGTCGCCGACCGTGACCGCGTCCGGGGCGCCGTTGCTGCGCTGGATCGTCTCCGCCGAGGTCCACGGGCCGATGCCCGGGATCAGTTCCAGGCGGGCCTGCGCCTTGAGCGGTTCCATCGCCGCCGCCTCCTCCAGGCGCGCGGCCACTCGCGCCGCCCGCAGGATCGTCGACGCGCGCTTGTTGTCCACGCCCGCCTTGTGCCACTCCCAGGACGGGATCAGGGTCCAGGTCCTCGGGTCCGGCATGACGTACATGCGCAGGTGCTCGGGGACCGGGCCGGGTGCCGGTTCGCCGTACTTGCGGACCAGGAGGCGCCAGGCGCGGTACGCCTCGTCCGTCGTGACCTTCTGCTCCAGGATCGACGGGATCAGGGACTCCATGACCAGGCCCGTGCGGATCAGGCGGAGGCCGGGGCGGCGATGCGCTGTCACCGCGAGGAGGCGGTGGCGGGGGGCGAAGTCCTCCGGGGCGTCCGACTCGCCGAGCAGCTCCGGGAGTTGGTCCAGGAGCCAGGTCGCTCCCGGGCCCCAGGCCTCGGCCGCCACCGTGTCGCCGCGCAGGGCCACCCGGAGCGTGCCGGGGCCCTCCGGGGTGCGGCTGGCCCGCCAGGCCGAGCCGTCGGGGGTCGCGCGGAAGGTGGGGTCCGCGGGGCCCCTACGCAGGGGGCCGACGGTCAGGCCCAGGTTCAGGGGGTAGGGCGGGGTCCAGGCGCGGGTTCTGGCCGTGGTGGCCTGGCGGGGTGTGCCTGCCTGGCTCGCTGTCCGGGGGATCGCCGTTTCGCCGCCGCGCACCGTGGTGCGGGTGGGGGTGGAGCGGGGGGCGAAACGGGATGACATCTGTACGAGGGTAGAGGCCTTTTTTGTCCCCTACCCCACCCCTTCCCGACTGTGACACTTGCGGCTCCGCCGCGGGCCGCTGGCGCGGGGGCCTTGCGTGCCCTCATCACCGGCTTCGCCGAGTTCGTCCTCAAACGCCGGACGGGCTAAATAACCACGAACAACGGACGGGCTGCGAAGAGCGAAGCTCCTCTACTGGTCCGACGAGAACCTGACCGACCCCGCCGGCAAGCCCGCCCCGCACCACACCCGTACGCCGTCGCGCAGTTCGTTGTCGGCGCCGACGTCCGCGCCGTCGCCGATCACCGCGCCCGTGAGGACCGTGCGTGCGCCCACCCTCGCGCCCGCGCCGATCAGCGAGTCCGTGACGACCGCGTTCGGTTCGATGACCGCGCCCGCAAGGACCGTGCTGCCGTCCACCCGTGCGCCCTCACCGATCACCGCGTGCTCGCCGACCACCGTGCCGCCGGTGAGCTTCGCGTCGGGGGCGACCGTGGCGGTCGGCAGGACCAGGCGGTCGCCGCAGCGGCCCGGGATCGCCGGGGAGGGGGCGCGGCCCAGCACCAGGTCGGCGGAGCCCCGTACGAAGGCCTGGGGTGTGCCCAGGTCCAGCCAGTACGTCGAGTCGACCATGCCCTGGAGGTGGGCCCCGGAGGCGAGCAGTTCGGGGAACGTCTCGCGCTCGACCGAGACGGGGCGGCCCACCGGGATGCTGTCGATGACCGAGCGGCGGAACACGTACGCGCCCGCGTTGATCTGGTCGGTGACGATCTCCTCGGGCGTCTGCGGCTTCTCCAGGAAGGCCTGCACCCTGCCCGTCCCGTCGGTCGGCACAAGGCCGTACGCGCGCGGGTCCGTGACCTTCGTGAGGTGCAGGGAGACGTCCGCCCCCGACTCCTCGTGCGTGGAGACCAGGGCACGGATGTCCAGGCCCGTGAGGATGTCGCCGTTGAAGATCAGGACCGGCTCGTCGGGTCCCGAGCTAAGGCGCGACGCCACGTTGCGGATCGCGCCGCCCGTGCCGAGGGGCTCGGTCTCCGTGACGTACTCGATGTGCAGGCCGAGGGCCGAGCCGTCCCCGAAGTACGGCTCGAAGACCTCGGCGAGGTACGAGGTCGCCAGGACGATGTGCTCCACGCCCGCCGCGCGGGCCCGCGCCAGCTGGTGGGTGAGGAACGGGACGCCCGCCGCCGGGACCATCGGCTTGGGCGTGTGCACCGTGAGCGGACGAAGCCGGGTGCCCTTGCCGCCGACCAGGAGGATCGCTTCTGTCACCTGTCGTCTCTGCTTCCTGCTGGGGCCGGCCGAACTTGAGTCGCGGCCGGCCAGTGTATGCAGATGCCTTTGCAGATCGTGCAGTGCGCTGTGCGGGTCGTGCGGTGTGCTTCGTGATACGGGTGCGCGGACTCAGCGGCCCTGGTAGCGGGCCGCGGTGGAACGGGCCTTGCCCAGCTTCTGATACAGGCGGCTCCCGGGACATTCCGTGGCGAAACCGTCACGGTGCCCGGAGATCACATGGAGCCGGACGTTGCGGCCCTTCTTGTAGAGATTCCCTCCCCCGGACCTCAGGTATGTCTTTCCGCGCGGGTTCGCGCCGTACAGGCCGAGCTTCCACGCGGTCAGCCGGGCGATGGCCTTCACGGAGGCCGCGGGCGGCTTGGAGGACCCGAAGCTGCCGATGACGGCGATGCCCATGCTGTTGCTGTTGAAACCGAGAGTGTGGGCCCCGAGGACGGGCTTGGCCACACCTCCGGCACGTCCTTCGTAGATCTTTCCGCACTTGTCGACCGCGAAGTTGTAGCCGAGGTCACGCCAGCCGCTGCTCTTGACGTGGTAGCGGTAGATGCTGCGCAGCACGGATCCGGTCTGTGAGCAGCGGTAGTTGTTGCCCGACGCGCTGTGGTGCACGAAGGCGGCCTTGACGGTCTTCGTGTACGCGAAGTTCTTCTCGCGGAGCCTCTCGTTCGCGCCCCAGCCCTTGCGCGTGGTGATCCGCGGCCGCGGCCCCACGTGCGGCCTGGCCTGGCCCGCGGCTTCCTCCGGACCGCCGCGGGCCGCGATGAGGTCGGACTCCGTCTCCTTCTTGCCGAGCGCCGGGATGACGTCGGCGCCGAGCGGGGCGAGGTCGGCGTTGACCGCGGAGGAGGCGGCGGCCTCAGCGGTCAGGACCGTGGAGCCTGCGCCCTTGGGCGCCGGGCCCTGCGGGGGCGGCTCGGCCCCGGGGTCGACGAGTTCGAGACGCAGGCCCGTCGGCAGGCCCTGTGCCGCGGAAGACTGTGCGGCGCCGCGGTGCTGCGCCGCCTCGCTCCGCACCCGGATCTCGACCCCGTCCGAGTCGCCGACCCACAGCGGTGCCGTGGAGCCGCGGACCCGGCCCGAGGCCCGCTCCGGGTCGTCCGGGTCGGCGGCGTGCTCGTGGTTGTGGGTCTCCACGGGCTGCCAGCCGGACCAGGTGCTCGTGCCGGTCGCCCGGGTGCGGACCTGGACGCTGCCGTGCAGTTCGTCGTCCGGGTCGTCCCAGATGACGCCCACCAGGGAGAAGGGGCGGACCTCGCGCTGGAGCAGGCCCTGTTCGGCGGAGGCTCCGCCGCCTGTCGAGCGGTCGGAGCCGAGGGGGGTGAGCGGGAGTGACTGGGTGCTGCCCGGCACCGATTCCGCGGAGGGCCCGGCGGGCGACTCCGCGGCCGGGGTCGCGGCGCGGGCGCCGGACGACGGCAGGGTCAGAGGGAGGGCCAGGGCGGCCGCGCACGTGGCGCCGATCGAGGAAGCTAGAAATCCACGCATACAACTGATAGTTGGCATAGCGGTACAGATCTGTCCATTGGGGAATTGACGGTCCGTCGGTTCATGTCCGCCGAACCGGTGGCCGCCGCTCCCCCGCCGGACCCGGGCCACCAGGGCACGCGCGTACCCTTGCGCCCGTGAACGCCACCGACCGCACCCCTGCCGACCTGCTGCGATCCGCGCTCGCCGCGGACCCGGGCCGCCCGCTCATCACCTTCTACGACGACGCCACGGGCGAGCGCGTCGAATTGTCCGTGGCCACCTTCGCCAATTGGGTGGCCAAGACCGCCAATCTGCTCCAGGACGATCTCGCCGCCCAGCCCGGCGACCGGCTCGCCCTGCTGCTGCCCGCGCACTGGCAGACGGCGATCTGGCTGCTCGCCTGTTCGTCCGTCGGCGTCGTCGCCGACGTGGGCGGCGACCCCGCCGGCGCCGATCTCGTCGTCAGCGGGCCCGACTCACTGGACGCGGCGCGCGTCTGTTCCGGGGAGCGGGTCGCGCTCGCGCTCCGGCCGCTCGGCGGTCGCTTCCCGCAGACCCCCGAGGGCTTCGTGGACTACGCGGTGGAGGTGCCGAGCCAGGGCGACCGCTTCGTGCCGTACGCGCCCGTGGTTCCGGAGGAGCCCGCCCTCTCCGTCGGCGGGGCCGGTGAGCTGACGGGTGCGGAGCTGGTGGAGACGGCCCGCGCCGATGCCGCCGCGCAGGGGCTCACGCCCGGCTCGCGGCTCCTCTCCGGGTTGTCGTACGAGACGTGGGAGGGCCTCAGCTCCGGTCTGTACGCCCCGCTGGCGGCGGGCGGCTCCGTGGTGCTCTGCCGCCACCTCGACCAGCTCGCGGAGGCGGGTCTGGCGAAGCGGATCGAGGACGAGCGGGTCACGGCCACCGCCAAGTAACGCACCCTGCCGGGCGCCCCTCCCCTCCCCCGTTCGGCCCACCCGCGCCCCTGGTCCGCAGGCCACCGGCGTCACGCCGGTCCATGGTCATAAGAGCGCACCATGCACCGACGTCGCGATGAGGGGTGGCCGTACACGTGTCCGACACCGCAGGCACGCCCGCCGGACCGGAGCGCCCGGATGCCGACGGCGGTCCGCCTGAGCCGTCGGCCACGTACGCGCCCGGTGCGGGCTCGAGCCCCACCGGTGAGGGCGTCGCCCGGCGCAAGCGGCGCTGGCTGCGCTGGACGGCCGTGGGGGCCGCCGGTCTTGTTTTGGCGGCCGGGGGCGCGGGGTGGGCGGTCTACAAGAAGCTCGACGGCAACATCACCAAGGACACCGACGCCGCGGCGGAGCTCGCCCGCTACGAGAAGGAGCGCCCGACGGCCCTGGTGAACGGCGCGCAGAACATTCTCCTGATCGGCTCGGACACCCGCTCCGGACGGGGCAACAAGAAGTACGGCCCCGACCCGGGCACCCAGCGCTCGGACACCACGATCCTGCTGCACCTCGCGGCGGACCGGCGCAGCGCCACCGCGGTGTCGATCCCCCGGGACGTGATGGTGGACATACCGCGCTGCCGCACGAGCGACGGTTCGCGGACGCGGGCGCAGTTCGCCCAGTTCAACTGGGCCTTCCAGTTCGGCGGGACCGCCTGCACCATTCGTACGGTCGAGAAGATGACGAAGATCCGCGTCGACCATCACATGGTGGTGGATTTCGCCGGGTTCAAGGACATGGTCGACGCGGTCGACGGCGTACAGGTCTGCCTCAGGGCGCCGATCAACGACCGCGACGCCCGTCTGAAGATCGCCGCGGGAAGGCAGACCCTCAACGGCGAGCAGGCGCTCGGCTATGTGCGGGCACGCAAGAGCATCGGCAACGGCAGCGACACCGACCGCATGGACCGCCAGCAGCAGTTCCTCGCGGCACTCGTCAACAAGGTGCAGAGCAATGATGTCCTGCTCAATCCGGCGAAGCTCTATCCGGTTCTCGACGCGGCCACTTCTTCGCTGACGACGGACCCGGCACTTGCGAGTTTGCGCGGTTTGTACGAACTGGTGCGCGGCATGCGCAACATCCCCACAGAACAGGTGCAGTTCCTCACGGTGCCCCGGCGGTCGTATGTCTACGACGCCAATCGGGATGAACTCGTCGAGCCGGCGGCGGACGAACTCTTCACCCGACTCCGAACGGACGCACCCCTCCAAGTGACGCGCGAGGAGCCCGAGGCCGAGCCCGGCGAGGAGCAGGCGGCCGACCCTTCGCAGACGCCGAGCCCCGCCCCCACTTTCCGCGGCAACACGGCAGCCGGGACGACCTGCGAGTAAACACATCCTCAAGCGCAAGACCGCCCGCACAAAGAAATAAGGCGGATTGCCCAGTTGTAGGGGAGTGGAATTTGTCACCGGCGTCGTTCGACGCTGAACTGGCCGGATAGTGTGAGCGATCCGGTGCGCAGGGCCCTTCGTGGCCGCGCACCGCTGGACGACTGACCGAGCGCCTTTCTTGAGGGGGGAATGGCGCCGCGTGGCCCCGACGGAGGACGCAGACAACCGTGGACGCGCAAGGCCGTGGGCGGGCGGAGAACATCGACCCCGCAGACCAGTGGGTGCTCAACCCGAACACCGGCGATTACGAACTGCGACTGAGCCCTTCCGCTGGGCAGTCGCCAGTGCCCGGACCGCGCAGATCACCGCGATCCTCGGCACGCCAGGGGACGCGCGGCCGCGATGGCCGACGCGACGAGCGTCGTGACGAGCAGCGCGATGTGCCGCCGCAGCGCAGAAGGCGGGCTCCGCAGCCGGAGGCCGCGGGCGGGCGGCGCAAGCAGAAGCCGAAGAAGTCCAAGGGCAAGAAGGCCCTGATGTGGACGGGCGGCTCGCTCGCCTTCGTCCTGGTCGCGGTGGGTGTCGGCGGTTACGTCTACTACCAGCACCTCAACGACAACATCAGCTCGATCAACGACGACGGCGCGAGCACCGGCGGCTTCAGCAAGGACCGTGCCATCAACATCCTGGTGATGGGCACGGACAAGCGCAGCGGCGAGGGCAACGAGAAGTACGGCGACAAGGGAAGCGTCGGCCACGCCGACACGACGATCCTGCTGCACGTCTCCAAGGACCGCACGAACGCCACCGCGTTGAGCATCCCGCGCGACATGATCACGGACATTCCGGACTGCCCGACCACGATGGAGGACGGCAGCAAGAAGACCATTCCGGGATCGCAGAGCGCGCGCTTCAACGAGAGCCTCGGTCAGAGCGAGCGCACGCCCAGCTGCACCATGCGTACGGTCACGAAGATCACCGGAATCGTGCCGGACCACTTCATGGTGGCCGACTTCAACGCGGTCAAGACGCTCTCCAGCGCGGTCGGCGGCGTCGACGTATGTCTGGCCAAGGACATCGACGACCCGGACTCGCATCTGAAGCTGCCCGCGGGCAAGCACAACATCGAGGGCGAGGACGCTCTGGCGTTCGTCCGCACGCGCCACTCCGTGGGCACCGGCGGCGACTTGAGCCGCATCGAGCTGCAACAGCAGTTCCTCAGCTCGCTGATGCGCAAGCTCAAGTCGAACGACACGCTGACCAGCCCGTCCAAGATGATAAAGCTGGCCGAGGCGGGCACCGAGGCGCTCACCGTCGACTCCAAGATCGCGGACATCATGAAACTCCGTGACCTGGGCATGGAGCTCGGCAAGCTCGACATGAAGAACCTCAGCTTCGCGACCGTGCCCGTGATCGACAACCCGGCGGAGAAGGTCCACACCACGGTCGTCGTGAACGAGGCCAAGGCCGACCCGCTGTTCGCCATGATGCGCGCGGACGAGTCGCTGACCGCGGTCAAGAAGAAGGAGAAGAAGGAGAAGGCGGCGGTCGCCGCCCGGCTCAAGGGCAGCAAGTCCGCCGCCTCCGATGTGCGGGTCAACATCTACAACGGCAGCGGGAAGACGGGCGCCGCTCAGGCAACTCTCACGTACTTGCAGAACACTGAGGGCATGTCCAAGGCCAGCCAGCTCGGCAACGCGCCGTCCGACCTCAAGAAGACGACGCTGGAGTACGCGCCCGACCAGGCCGATCAGGCCCGGCGGCTCGCCGACGTCATGGGGCTTTCCGGCTCCGCGATGAAGCCCGGGAAGAGCGAGAAGAACTCGCAGGGGCTCCCGGCCATCAAGCTGACGCTCGGCAGCGACTTCAAGGGGGCCGGGGTGCCGATCAGTGCCCCGTCGAAGGCGCCGGAGGGCATTCAGAAGGTCGAAGCGGACAAGACTGTGTGCGCCAAGTGACCTGAAGCGGCCGTTCTGCGTCTCACAAGGCGCAGGATGGCCGTATTTCGGGGTAGCGCGGGGAGGGACAGGGGATGGGGAGAAGCAGCGTGCGTGGGGAGGGGGCGCGACCACGCGCCCCGCACGCAAGTGATCATGGCCAGGAAGGAGGCCCGCCGCACGAGGGAGGGGAGCCCTCGACGGACGGCGGGCACCGCAGGAGCGGCCGTGGGGGTGGTGGCGGCCGGGCTCCGCGTCCGAGACGCCGGATACTCCGCTGGTCGGCGACGATCCTGTCGGTGCTGATCCTTGGCACGGCCGGCGCCGGATACCTCTGGTACCAGCACCTGAACGACAATCTTCAGACCGACGACCTGAACCTCGGCGAGCACCGGGCCCCCGAGCCCACGCCGAACGCGGCCGGTCAGACGCCGCTGAACATCCTGCTCATCGGTTCGGACGCGCGGGACTCCAAGGAGAACCAGAAGCTCGGCGGCGCCAAGGAGACCTTCGGCGGCACCCCGCTCGCCGACGTACAAATGCTCCTTCACCTGTCGGCCGACCGCACGAACATGTCGGTCATCAGCATGCCGCGCGACACGCTCCTCGACATTCCCAAGTGCACCGACCCGGACGACGGCAAGGTCTACGAGGCGTCGACGCAGCGGACGATGACCAACCAGACGCTCGGCCGCGGCGGCCCCGGCTGCACGGTCGCCACCTGGGAGAAGCTCACCAACATCCACATCAACCACTTCATGGAGGTGGACTTCGCGGGTGTGGTCTCCATGGCGGACGCCATCGGCGGCGTACCGGTCTGCGTGGACGCCAACATCCACTCGCGCGACAGCCAGGGCCACGGTTCGGGCCTGAAGCTGAAGAAGGGCACCACGTCCGTGAAGGGCGAGCAGGCCCTGCAGTGGCTGCGCACCCGCTACGGCTTCGACGGCGGCACCGACATCAGCCGCGCCAAGGCACAGCACATGTACATGAACTCGCTGGTGCGCGAGCTGCGGAACAACGCCGGCCTGAGCAGCCCCAACAAGCTGCGCAAGCTCGCCGAGACGGCCACCAGCGCCCTCAAGGTCGACGACGGCCTCGGCACCGTGAAGAAGCTCTACGACCTGAGCAACGAGCTCAAGAAGGTCTCCCCCGAGCGCACCACGATGACGACCATGCCGTTCGAGTACGTGGGCGCGCGGGTCATCCCCAAGCCGGGCGACGCCGAGCAGCTCTTCCGCCTCGTACGCGATGACATCGCGCTGGACGGCAAGGGCAAGAAGAAGCCCGCCGAGGAGAAGCTCTCGGACGACCCGGCGGCGGCGGACGACGAGATCGCCGTGCAGGTGCAGAACGGCACCCGCACGGACGTCGAGCCGCCGGTCGGCGGGCGCGCCAACGCGGTCACGCAGATCCTCGCCGGGAAGGGCTTCGCCAAGGCGGCGGCCGACACGACGACGGTGCTCGCAGAGGAGAAGACCGTCGTCAGGTTCCCCAGCGCCGAGCTGGAGGGCGATGCCCAGCGGGTCGCCAAGTCCCTTGGCATGAAGCTGAGTTCGGTGAAGAAGTCGACGGACGTCTCCGGGGTCACCCTGGTCGTCGGCGCCGACTGGCGGGAGGGGAACAAGCCCCCCAAGTCGAAGCAGGACGACAAGACGCCGGACTCGGCCGACGCGCTCAACGGCTCCGACAAGAAGGCGTGCATGCACGTGGACCCGGACTTCACCTGGAAGTGAGACGCGATCCGGCCCACCGACGGTGGGCCGGATCCGCCCTCAGGCCTCGGTGAGGACTGCCGGACGGCGGGAGGCGATGACCCTCTTGGCGAGGGCGCGCGGGCTGGTCAGAAAGCCCCAGCCCCACGACATGTGCATGGTCGCGAGGGCCACCGGGATCTGCAGGCGCGCCTTCAGCGGCAGGCCCTTGCCCGCGGGCAGTGAGCCGGCCGTGATCGCCGCGAGGTAGCCCGCGGGGACGACGAAGCCCCACGGCGTGACCAGGGCGCCCACCACGACACCCGCCGCGATCGCGCAGACCGCGGTCGGCGGCGCGAGGTACCGCAGGTTGATGGAGCCCTCGTGGTAGCGGGCGACGACGTGCCGCCAGCGGCCGTAGTCCTTGTACTGCTTGGCGAGCGCCTTCACGCTCGGCCGCGGGCGGTACTGCACCCTCAGCTCGGGCGAGAACCAGATGAGGCCGCCGGCCTCACGGATGCGGAAGTTCAGCTCCCAGTCCTGGGCGCGGATGAACTCCTCGTTGTAACCGCCCTGCTGTTCGAGGGCCGCACGGCGGAAGACACCGAGGTAGACGGTCTCGGCCTGCTGGGCCGCGCCGCCGGTGTGGAAGGCCGCGTTGCCCACGCCGATCTTCGACGTCATGGCGGCAGCGACCGCGTGCTCCCAGTCGTTCTCGCCCTCGGCGTGCATGATGCCGCCGACGTTCTGCGCGCCGGTCTCCTCAAGGAGGCGTACGGCCGTCGCGATGTAGCCGGGCGACAGGATGCCGTGGCCGTCCACGCGCACCACGATCGGGTGGCTGGAGGCCTTGATGGCGGCGTTCAGGGCCGCGGGCGTGCGGCCCGTGGGGTTCGGGACGGTCTGCACCTTCGCGCGGTGGCCCGCGGTCTCGGCGACCAGTTCGGCGGCGATCTCGTTCGTGCGGTCCGTGGAGGGACCAAGCGCGACGACGACCTCCATCTCCCCGTCGTACTCCTGCTCGAGGATCGCGGAGACGGCAGCACGCAGATGCCGTTCCTCGTTGAGCACCGGCATGATCACGGATACGGCAGGAAGCTGCTCGTCGGGCGTCGCGTTCATCGGCGCCACGTTACCGCGAATGGGGGACACGGGCGCGCGCCGCCCGGCCTGCTGCCCCGGGTCGCAGATCGTATGGGCCTACGGTTCTCGCATTCCCCGGCCCCCCACGCGTCCTTCCACCTACCCGTCCGGACAGGCCCGTCACCGCGGAGGTGTCCCCCCACGTGCCCACACCGCCCCGCCGCTACCCCACCCCGCCGCCGCGTGGCCAGCGTCCGCCTCGTGCGAGGCAGCCGGCGCAGCAGCCCGTGGGGCGGCCGGTCAAGCAGCGCAGGCGGCCGCGGTGGGTCGTGAGGGTGGCGACGGGGTTCTCCGTGACGGTGCTCGCGGCGGCCGGGATCGGGCACGGCGTCGTCACCAGCCTCGACACCGAGATCGCGCGGGTCGACGCCTTCAAGGACATGAAGAACCGGCCCAAGGGCGGCAACGGCATGAACGTCCTGCTCGTCGGCACCGACGGCCGGGACAAGATCACCCCGGCGGAGAAGGAGAAGTACCGCCTCGGCGGGGCGCCCTGCCACTGCACGGACACGGTCATGATCGTGCACATCTCGGAGGACCGAAACCGCGCCAGCGTCGTGAGCCTGCCCCGGGACAGTTACGCCGAGATGCCCGAGCACGTCGACCGGAACTCCGGCGACCGGCACAAGGCGCATCCGGTCAAGCTGAACGCGGCGTACGCGGAGGGCGGCCCCAACCTCACAGTGCGGACCGTCGAGAACATGACGAAGGTCAAGATCGACCACTATCTGGAGATCGACTTCACCAGCTTCATGAAGACCGTGGACGTGCTCGGCGGCGTCGACATCTGCACGACCCGCCCCCTGCGGGACTCCTACACCGGGCTCAACCTGCCCGTCGGCACCCACACGCTGAACGGCGGCGCGGCCCTGCAGTACGTCCGCACGCGGCACGTCGACGGCACGTCCGACCTGGGGCGGATGCAGCGCCAGCAGCGGTTCCTCGCGGCGCTGATCTCGAAGGCGACCGGCAGCGGGGTGCTGCTCAACCCGCTGAAGTTCCGGGACGTGTCCAGGACGCTGCTCGGCTCGGTCCGGGCCGACAAGGGCTTCGGCACGAACGAGATGCTCGCCCTGGGGAGGGCGATGCGCGGCTTCTCGCCGAAGTCGTCGGAGTTCACCACCGTGCCGCTGCGCAGCAAGGGCGTGCTGGTGCCCGGCATCGGCTCGACGCTGAAGTGGGACCCGGTCAGGTCCGCGAAGCTCTTCCAGGCGCTGCGCGACGACCGCCCCCTGGCCGCGCACAACCTCGGGCGCAAGGCCATCGTCGATGTGTCACCGCAGCAGATCCGGGTGCAGGTCGACAACGCCACGGGCGTGCCGGGCCTGGGCAAGCGGGTCGACAACGGGCTGCGGGCCACCGGCTTCCGTACGACGCGGACCCCCGGGAACGTGCCGCCCAATGTGCCCGGCATGCCGCTGAAGCGCACCATCGTCGCGTACGACCCGCGCTGGGACCGCTCGGCGAAGTCCCTGGCCACGGCGTTGCCCGGCTGTCAGATGCGGGCGATCAACGGGCAGGGCGCGACCCTGAAGGTGCTCGCGGGCCAGGACTTCAAGATGGTCAGGCCGGTGCGGGCGGAGGACGCCTACCAAGGTGAGTTCGGCGCCGTGACCGGTGACCAGGTGGTGTGCCAGAAGAGCTGACGGCCCGCGGGCCCGCCCGCGGGCGCCCGCGCCCGGCGCTCAGTCGTCCAGGCCCTCAGCGGCGCGCGCCCGGCGCAGGTCCTTGATGGCCCGGCGGCGCGCGAGGCGGTGCGTGCGCCGGATCTGCGCCTCCTGGTAGCGGCGGCGGTCCCGCTCGGTCTCCGGGAGCACCGGCGGCACGCCCCGCGGCTTGCCGTCCGCGTCGACGGCGGCGAAGACGAGGTAGGCCGAGCCGACCTGCTGCGCGGGCGTCGACTCGTTCCAGCGCTCGGCAAGGACCCGGACGCCGACCTCCATGGAGCTGCGGCCCGTCCAGTTCACCTGCGCCTTCACATGGACGAGGTCCCCGACCCGCACCGGCTCCAGGAACGCCATCTCGTCCATGGACGCGGTGACCGCGGGCCCGCCCGAGTGCCGTCCCGCGACCGCCCCCGCAGCGTCGTCCACCAGTTTCATGATCACACCGCCGTGCACCGTGCCGAGGAGGTTGGTGTCGTTGTGGGTCATGATGTGGCTGAGAGTCGTGCGGGACGCCGAAGTCGGCTTGCCCGGAATCTCCGATTCCGTGCCAGGGGCCAGGTCTGTCATGGGCTCCACCCTATGTCTGACGTATGCCGGGCCCACGCCGGGCCGCTTTGCATCAGCTCTGCAACAGCCCTGAACCGAAATCACGCCTGCCCTGTGAGGCACGTGGGCGGAGACGGCACACTAAGCCACATGAGCGATTGGCCTGACGACCAGGGCAACGGCCGCGCGTACGGCCGTGGCAGCGGGAGCACGCAGCCTGAGGGCGCCCGCAGGATGCGGCATGTCCAGCGCGGCGGCCCGTCCGGCCGACCGGGCCAGCAGCAGGCGGGAGGCGTGCCGCAGCAGCAGCCGTACGACGACGGATACGGCCGGCCGTACGGCGACGCCCGCGACGACATGTTCGAGCCCCGCAGCCCCCGCCAGGAGGGCTACGACAGCGGCTACAACACCGGTCAGG
Source organism: Streptomyces sp. NPDC033177 (assembly GCF_055577715.1). Lineage (NCBI taxonomy): Bacteria > Bacillati > Actinomycetota > Actinomycetes > Kitasatosporales > Streptomycetaceae > Streptomyces > Streptomyces sp. NPDC033177. Next base: position 40,189 of record NZ_JBVIPS010000006.1, read on the forward strand.
TCTACGGCTCCCCGAACGGCCAGGGCCAGGGCGGCCGGGGCGGCGACGACGGGTACGGCACCCGCGCTCCCCGTCCCGCCCCGAACTGGCGGCGCCGCATCAAGATCGGCTCGATCAGCCTCGTCGTGGTGCTGCTCGCCGTCTCGATCGGCACGTACTTCTGGGCCGACTCCAAGCTCAAGCGCGAGGTCGACCTCTCCAAGGTCATCGAGCGGCCCGACGGCGGCGACGGCACGAACTACCTGATCGTCGGCTCCGACAGCCGCGAGGGCATGTCCGACCAGGACAAGAAGGACCTCCACACGGGCTCGGCCGAGGGCAAGCGCACCGACTCGATGATGATCCTGCACGTCGCGGACGACGGCGGGAACACGATGATCTCGCTGCCCCGCGACTCGAACGTGACGATCCCGTCGTTCAAGGGCGCCGAGTCCGGCAAGCTCTACCCGAACCAGGGCCGCCAGACGAAGCTGAACGCGGCGTACGCGGAGGACGGCCCCGAGCTGCTCGTCCGCACCGTCGAGTACAACACCGGCCTCAGGATCGACCACTACGCCGAGATCGGCTTCGGCGGCTTCGCCGAGATCGTGGACGCGGTAGGCGGCGTCGAGATGGACATCCCCGAGGGCTTCAAGGACGAGAAGTCCGGCGCCGACTTCGAGGCGGGCAAGCAGACCCTCGACGGCAAGGAGGCCCTGGCCTTCGTCCGTACGCGTTACGCCCTGAAGGGCAGTGACCTGGACCGCACGAAGAACCAGCAGAAGTTCCTCGCGGCGCTGGCCAATCAGGCGGCGACGCCGGGCACGGTCTTGAACCCCTTCAAGCTCTACCCCACGATGGGCGCGGGCCTGGACACGCTGATCGTCGACAAGGACATGGGCCTGTTCGACGTGGCCTCCATGTTCTGGGCGATGAAGGGCGTGACCGGCGGCGACGGCAAGTCCATGAACATGCCGCTCGCGGGCTCCACCGGCGGCAACCTCCTGTGGGACAAGGCCAAGGTCAAGCAGATGGTGGAGCAGCTGAACAACGACGAGAAGGTCACCGTCTCGGGCGGCTGAGCCGTCTCACGGACACGACGAAGGGGCCCCGCCGGACGATCGGCGGGGCCCCTTCGCATGCCGTCGCCGCCCCCTCGTACCCCGAACGCTTCGCCCGCCGCGAAGCCGCGGCTCCGGCGTGTCACGGTGGACCGGACCGCCCCAGAAGCCCGGAGAACCGCCATGGCAGATCTGCAGGTCGAACTCGACACCACCGCCGAAGCCGGAGAGCTCGACCGGCCCCCCGCGCGGACCCCCGAACCCCCGCCCATACCCGAACCGGGACCACCCGCGCCGGAGCCGGCACTCCCCGCGTCCGAGTCAGGGCCGCCCACGCCGGACCCGCTGCGGCGCGCCCGAGCGCTGCTCGCCGCGCACCCCGTCGCCGACGGCTACAGCGGACTGCCCTGGGCGCTGCGCGGACTGCCCTGGTACGACCTGGAGCTGGGCGACAGCGCCGTGGACGCCGACGTGCCCCGGCTGCGGGCGGGCGGCGTCGGGGCACAGTTCTGGTCGCTGCACGTCCCGGAGAGCATCACCGGCGACCGTGTCCTCGCCGCGACCCTCGAACAGCTCGACCTCGTCAAGCACGTCGTCGGCCGTCACTCCGAGGGGCTGCGCCTGGCCCACACCGCGTCCGAGGTGGCCGACGCCCGGCACTGCGGCCGCATCGCCGCCCTGATCGGCCCGGCACGTGCCGAGGCGATCGGTGACTCGCTCGCCACCCTGCGCGCCCTGCACACCCTCGGCCTGTGCTCGCTCACGCTCTCCGGCACGTCATGGGCGGGCCCCGATGGTCTCACCCCGTTCGGCGACGAAGTGGTGCGCGAGCTCAACAGGCTCGGTGTCCTGGCCGAACTGACCGGCGCGTCCGAGGCCACGGCGCACCGGGTGCTCGCCGTCTCCAGGGCGCCCGTCCTGTTCACCCGCTCGGGAGCCCGCGCGCTGCGGGACGCCCCGGCGAACCTCTCGGACGACCTGCTCACCGCGCTCGGCGCCGCCAAGGGCCTGTGCCTGGTGCCCCTGGCGGCCGAGCAGACGGGTTCCTCGGTCAGCGAGGTCGCGGACCACCTCGACCACGTACGCCGCGTCGCGGGCCCGGAGTGCGTGGGCCTCTCGGGGACGTACGACACCCCGGCCGCGCACCCCGAGGACCTTGCCGACACCTCGCGCTATCCGCACCTCGTCGCCGAGCTCATGGAGCGCGACTGGTCCGACGACGACCTCGCCCGCCTGACGTGGGGCAACGTTCAACGGGTGCTGCGTGGCGTGGACTTCGCGGCACGGGCGGCGCGGGAGAGGCGACGGCGGCAGGCGGCCGACTGAGACCGCCCGGCCCCCTCAGTCCGCGGCGATCCAGCAGAGGCAGAAGGGATGCCCTGCTGGATCGGCGTAGACGCGGAAGTCCCGCTCCCCGTTGTCGTCGTCGACGTCCAATGGCTTGGCTCCCAGGGCGAGTACGCGCTCCTGGGCGCGCTCGACGTCCTGGACGGTCGGGCCCACGTCGATGTCGAGGTGGGCCTGCTGGGAGCCGGTGCCCGCCTGCGGCCAGTCGGGCGGGCGGTAGTCGGGTGCCTCCTGGAAGCAGAGGCGCAGGCCGCCGGGGGTGTTGAGAGTGACCCAGTCATCCTCCTCCTCGGCGTCGACCTCGATCTCGCCGCCGAGCAAGTGGCCGTAGAACTCGGCGAGTTGGTAGGGGTCCTGGCAGTCGAGCACGACGTTGCGTAGGCGTCCGACGGGTGCCATGCGGGTTCCTTTCTCCGGCTGGGTTCAGCAGGCGCAGAGACAGAACGGGTGCCCCGCCGGGTCTGCGTACACGCGGAAGCTGCGCTCGCGGTCCTCCGCGTCGAGCGCGGTGGCGCCGAGCGCGAGCACCTCCTTCTCCACGGCGTCCAACTGCGCCCGCTCCACGTCGAGGTCGAGGTGGAACTGCTGCGAGCGCGTGGCCTCGGGCCACTGCGGCGGTACGTGGCCGGGGGCGGCCTGGAAGGCGAGCGGTGTGCTGCCGGGGACTTCGAGGGTGACCCAGCCGCCACCGTTGTCCTTGGGGGTGCCGCCGAGTACGGCCGCGTAGAAGGTGGCGAGCGCGAGGGGGTCGGGGCAGTCGAGTGCGACGACGCCGAGTTTGGCGAGGGGCATGGTGGTCTCCTCGAGTTGGTTACCGGTAGGTGAGTTCTAGCAGTAACGGTTACTGCATGGTGCCCCAATAGAGGTAACGTCGCAAGCATGAATGACAGAGCACCCGCTCCCGGGGGCCTCGCGCTGATCCAGGCGCTGGTGAACACCCTGGACGTGGAGTCGGGCGCGGACGCGCTGGACACGGCGGAGGGGCGCGGACCCTTCGGCATCGCGCCGGGCGCGGAGGTGGTGGCGGCACGGGAGCTGCGGGAGTCGCTGCGGGTGGCGTGTCTCGCCCACGCGGGGCACGGACCGCACGTGGTCACGCCGCCGCTGGGTCAACTCCTCGCGGGCGCCCCGCTGTTGGTGGATGTCTCCGCCGCCGACGGGGCGGCTTCGCTCGTCCCGGCCGATCCGTCCCCGCTGGTGTCACGGGTGGCGGCGGCCATCGCCGAGGCGGCGGCCGCCGGCACGTGGGGCCGCCTCAAGGCGTGCGAGGCCGCGGACTGCCTCTGGGCGTACTACGACCGGAGCCCGGCCGGGCGGAGCCGGTGGTGTGACATGGGGGTGTGCGGGGCCCGCGCCAAGATGCGGGCGTACCGGGCGCGGAAGTCGCCGCGGGGCGGGCTCTGAGGCCAGGCCCCCGCATCCGCCTCGCACCGAACGAGCCTCTCCCACCCACCCGCCCGATTGCCCCGCAGCCTCCCCTGCCCGAACAAGCCTTCCCGCCCACCCGCCCGATTGCCCCGCAGCGACGTCTGCGAGGACGGACATACCGGCGCGGCCCCGCACCCACAGACGGAACAGAACCGCGCCGACGAACGTCAGGCCGAAGGTCGCCCCATCGCTCGGTAAGTCCAGCCGGCGCCCCGCCACACGGCGGGGTCGAGTGCGTTGCGGCCGTCCAGGATCAGGCTCTGTGACGCCACCTCGCCCAGCGCCTCCGGGTCCAGCTCGCGGAACTCCCGCCACTCCGTGAGGTGCAGGACCACGTCCGCGCCCCGCACCGCCTCCACGGCCGACTCCGCGTACGCCAGCGTCGGGAAGAGCCTGCCCGCGTTGTCCATCCCCTTGGGGTCGTACACGGTGACCTGGCCGCCCTGGAGGTGGATCTGCCCGGCGACGTTCAGCGCGGGCGAGTCACGTACGTCGTCCGAGTCCGGCTTGAACGTGGCGCCGAGGACCGCGACCCGCTTGCCCAGGAAGGACCCCCCGCCCAGCGCCTCGCGCGCCATCTCCACCATCTGCCCGCGCCGGCGCATGTTGATGGAGTCGATCTCGCGGAGGAAGGTCAGGGCCTGGTCCGCGCCCAGTTCACCCGCCCGCGCCATGAACGCCCGGATGTCCTTGGGCAGGCAGCCACCGCCGAAGCCGATCCCGGCCCGCAGGAACTTCTTGCCGATCCGGTCGTCGTACCCGAGCGCCTCCGCCAGCTTCACGACGTCACCGCCCGCGGCCTCGCACACCTCGGCCATCGCGTTGATGAACGAGATCTTCGTGGCGAGGAAGGAGTTGGCGGCGGTCTTCACCAGCTCGGCGGTCGGGAAGTCCGTCACGACGAAGGGCGAACCCTCGCCGATCGGACCCTCGTACACCTCGCGAAGGAGCTTCTCGGCGTGCGCGCTGCGGACGCCGACGACGATGCGGTCCGGGTGCAGCGTGTCCTTCACCGCGAAGCCCTCGCGCAGGAACTCCGGGTTCCAGGCCAGCTCGGCCTCCGCGCCCACCGGAGCGTTCGCGGCGAGCTCACGCGCGAGGCGGTCCGCCGAGCCGACCGGCACGGTCGACTTGCCGACGACCAGCGCGGGCTTGGTCAGATGCTGGGCGAGCTGCGCGAAGGCGCTGTCGACGTAGCTCATGTCGCAGGCGTACTCGCCGTGCTTCTGCGGGGTGTTCACGCAGACGAAGTGGACGTCCCCGAAGGCGGCGACCTCGGCGAAGTCCATGGTGAAGCGCAGCCGCCCGCTGGAGCCCTCGATCCCGGCGACGTGCTTGCGCAGCAGGTCCTCCAGGCCGGGCTCGTACATCGGGACCTCGCCCCGCTGCAGCATCTCGATCTTCTCGGGCACGACGTCGAGGCCGAGCACCTCGAAACCGAGCTCGGCCATGGCCGCGGCGTGCGTCGCACCGAGGTAGCCGGTGCCGATCACGGTGATCTTGAGGGCCATGCGGTGCTCCAGGGGTCTACGGCCGTCAGTGCGGTGCCCGAGCATAGTCGGGCCCTTGACCGGGCACGTTTCCGCCATCGCCACCTGTCGGCTCCCCTCTGTCGGCAAGCTCACGTATCCCTCGCGTGGGCCGCCCTCTAAAATTTGGGTTACTTAACGGTAATTAGCATCCTTGGAGCGTGAGAGACCTTGGCCGGATCGGCTGATTTCGACCTGTACCGCCCGTCCGAGGAGCACGACATGCTCCGCGACGCGATCCGTTCGCTCTCCGAGGCGAAGATCGCGCCCTTCGCCGCGGCGGTGGACGAGGAGGCGCGCTTCCCACAGGAGGCGCTCGACGCCCTCGTCTCCTCCGACCTGCACGCCGTGCACGTACCGGAGAGCTACGGCGGCACCGGCGCCGACGCGCTCGCCACGGTCATCGTGATCGAGGAGGTGGCGCGCGTCTGCGCTTCGTCCTCGCTCATCCCGGCCGTGAACAAGCTGGGCTCGCTCCCCGTGATCCTCTCCGGGTCCGAGGAGCTGAAGAAGAAGTACATGACGCCGCTCGCCAAGGGCGACGGCATGTTCTCGTACTGCCTCTCCGAGCCGGACGCCGGTTCGGACGCGGCCGGCATGAAGACGAAGGCCGTCCGCGACGGGGACTTCTGGGTCCTCAACGGCGTGAAGCGCTGGATCACGAACGCGGGCGTCTCCGAGTACTACACGGTCATGGCCGTGACGGACCCGGAGAAGCGCTCGCGCGGCATCTCGGCCTTCGTCGTCGAGAAGTCGGACGAGGGCGTCTCCTTCGGCGCCCCGGAGAAGAAGCTCGGCATCAAGGGTTCACCGACCCGTGAGGTCTACTTCGACAACGTTCGCATCCCCGCCGACCGCATGATCGGCGAGGAGGGCACCGGCTTCGCCACGGCGATGAAGACCCTGGACCACACCCGCATCACCATCGCGGCCCAGGCGCTCGGCATCGCACAGGGCGCCCTCGACTACGCCAAGGGGTACGTCCAGGAGCGCAAGCAGTTCGGGAAGCCGATCGGCGACTTCCAGGGCGTGCAGTTCATGCTCGCGGACATGGCCATGAAGATCGAGGCCGCGCGTCAGCTGACGTACGCGGCGGCGGCCAAGTCGGAGCGCGGCGACGCGGACCTCACCTTCCAGGGCGCGGCCGCCAAGTGCTTCGCCTCGGACGTCGCGATGGAGGTCACCACGGACGCCGTCCAGCTCCTCGGCGGCTACGGCTACACGCGTGACTACCCCGTCGAGCGCATGATGCGGGACGCGAAGATCACGCAGATCTACGAGGGCACGAACCAGGTCCAGCGGATCGTGATGGCCCGCAACCTGCCGTAGCCCGCGGCGCGTTGACACGCCGATCGCCCTTCCCTCGCTCACTCCGAGGGGAGGGCGATCGGCGTTTCACCCCTCGCGCGGACCGAGGGCCGGCGGGCTTCCCCGGGGTGCTTCGAGGGCCGCCCGCAGCGCCCGGGTGACCTCCGGGCCGATCCGCTCGGCGAGCACCCCCTCCAAGCGGTGCAGGACCTGCTCCGCCTCGCGATGCGTGCGCTCACCCTCCGCCGTACGCCTGATGAGCCGCTGCCGCCCCGACGAAGGGTCGGGGACCTGCTCCAGGAGGCCCGCCGCGACCAGGGCGTGCACCGCCTGATGCGCGGTCTGACGGGTGACGCCCATGCGGCGGGCCAGTTCGGAAACGGTCGTGCCCTCCTCGTCGAGGACGGCGAAGAGGCCCGCCTGGGTCGGGGACACCGGGGCCTCCCCCGCCTCTTGCAGGGTCGCGAGGAGCGCGTCCTCGAACCAGCGGCGGGCGTCGCCGAGGAGCTGGGGGAGGTTGCGGCCGGTGGCGTGCATGCCGAGAGCTTATGCGCGGACGACGCTTGCCCGACCCCTCCGTTTTATGTCAGGCTGCCTGACGTTCCGTTTCGTCGTTCCGTACCCCGGGAGAGCCATGACCATCGAGTACGCCACCCGCCACCGGCGCTCCTCCCGCATCCCCGCCGAACCGGGCAAGCCCTACGTCATCGAGAAGGGCGAGGGCGACCGCGCCCATCTGTTCGGCGACCTGATCACCATCTACGCGGGCGGCGAACAGACCGAGAACGGCTTCAACTTCTTCACGGTCGAGGGCCCGCGGGGCAACGTCATCCCTGCCCACCTGCACCCCGACACGTACGAGGTCTTCTACGTCACCCAGGGCGCAGTCCGCCTCTTCGTCGAGGACCTGGAGGGCGAGCAACTGGAGAAGCTCCTCACCCCCGGCGACTTCGGCTTCGTGCCCAAGAACTGCCCGCACGCCTACCGCATGGAGCGCCACCACAGCCAGGTCGTCGGCGTCGCCGCGGGCCCCGGCGGGACCTTCGAGCGGTTCTTCGAGACCCTCGGGGCGCCCGCCGAGGGTCTCGGCCTGCCACGCGAGCCCGTCGTGCCCACGCCGGACAAGTTCGCCACCGTCCCCGAGCGGTACGACGTGCGCTTCCTGCCCGAGCACCAGTGGCACACGCGATGACCGAGATCCCCCTGAGGGCCCTGATCGCCGCGCCCCACCCGGACGTGGCACCGCTCCCGGCACCGGATCCGCGGGTGCTTCGCGGCGTCCCGTACGGCGAGGTCGACGGCGGTCGTCCGCTGGAACTCGACCTCTGGCTGCCGGAGGACGCCGGGAGCGGGCCCGCGCCTCTCGTGCTCTTCGTGCACGGCGGCGCGTGGCGGCGAGGGCGCCGTGACGACATGGGGCTGCGGACCCGGAGCTGGAATCCGGGGCCGTTCGCGCGCATCGCGGCGGCGGGCTTCGCCGTGGCCTGCGCCGACTACCGGCTCAGCGGCGAGGCCACCTTCCCCGCGCCGCTCGACGACCTGCGGGCGGCGCTGCGCTGGCTGAAGCTACGGGCGCCGGAGCTCGGCGTCGACACCGCGAGGACCGTGGTCTGGGGCGAGTCCGCGGGCGGGCACCTGGCCTCGCTCCTGGCGCTCGACCCCGCGGTCGCGGCCACCGGCGCCGTGATCTGGTACGCCCCGAGCGACCTCACCGTCCCCCGCGGCCCGTTCGACCCGCACAGCGCCGAGACCCCGGAGGCTCTGCTACTGGGCGCCGCCCCCGCGGCCGTACCCGCACGGGCCCGCGAGGCAAGCCCCGTGACCCGTGTCCACCCCACCGCCCCGCCCTTCCTCCTGGTCCACGGCGAGCGGGACACGATGGTCCCGGCGACGCACAGCGAGGATCTCGCCGCCCGGCTCCGGGAGGTGGGGGTCCCGGCGGAGCTCCGTACGGTGCCTGGCGCCGACCACGGCTGGCACGGTGCGCCCGAGGACACGGTGGAGGACCTCTTCACTCACTCGCTGCGGTTCACGCGGGGGCTCCTCGGCTGAGACACGCGAAGACGCCGACGGCACGACTGCGGGAGGCTGGAGCCGAGGTGGAGCTGCGCACGGTGCCGGGCGCCGACCACGGCCACGGCCGGTACCGTGCGCCCCAGGACACGGTGAAGGACCTCTTCACCCACTCGCTGCGGTTCACGCGCGGGCTCCTGGACTGAAACACGCGAAGGCGGGGACGCGGGCGCCCGCGCCGAGCGATGCACGGTTTCGGGCGCCGACCACGGCTGGTGCCGCGCGGCGGAGGCGTCTGCTGGAGCAACGCGAAGGGCGGGGGCAGCCGATCGGCCGCCCCCGCCTGATGCCCGTAGGCCCGTATCCCCGTACGCCCTCAGCCGTCCAGCTGCTGAAGCGTCGCGTTCGAAGGGCCGCGCTTGGACTGCTCGTCGCGTGCCACGTCCTCCGCCGCGCCGAGAACGCGGACCGCGTTCTGCCACGTCAGCTTGGCCAGATCCGGCTTCGACCAGCCGCGGGTCAGGAGTTCCGCGATCAGGTTCGGGTAGCCGGCGACGTCGTCGAGGCCGTCCGGCGTGAACGCCGTGCCGTCGTAGTCACCGCCGATGCCGATGTGGTCGATGCCCGCGACCTCGCGCATGTGGTCGAGGTGGTCGGCGACCGTCGCCGCCGTGGCGACCGGGCGCGGCGTCGACTCCTCGAAGGCCGCGTGGACCTTCATCGCCTCCGGCGTCGTGTCCAGGTGGTGGAAGCCGTGCGCCCGCATGTTCTGGTCGGCGGCCGCCGACCAGTCGACCGCCGCCTGGAGGACGAACTTCGGCACGAAGGTGGCCATCGCGACGCCGCCGTTGGCGGGCAGGCGCTCCAGGACGTCGTCCGGGATGTTGCGCGGGTGGTCGCACACCGTACGCGACGAGGAGTGGGAGAAGATCACCGGTGCCACCGACGTGTCCAACGCCGCCCGCATCGTCGTCGTCGCCACGTGGGAGAGGTCCACGAGCATGCCGCTGCGGTTCATCTCGCGGACCACCTCGTGGCCGAAGGCCGACAGGCCCCCGACCCCCGGTTCGTCCGTCGCCGAGTCCGCCCACGCGATGTTGTCGTTGTGCGTCAGCGTCATGTAGCGGACGCCGAGCGCGTGCAACGCCCGCAGGGTCGCGAGGGAGTTGTTGATGGAGTGGCCGCCCTCGGCACCCATCAGGGAAGCGATGCGGCCCTCGGCCCGCGCCGCTTCCATGTCCGCGGCCGTCAGGGCGCGGACCAGATCTCCGGGGTACCTCGACAGCAACTGGTCGACGCAGTCGACCTGTTCGAGCGTGGCGCTCACCGCCGCGTCGCCCGTCAGGTCCGTGCGGACGTACACCGACCAGAACTGCGCTCCGACGCCGCCCGCCCGCAGACGGGCGATGTCCGTGTGGAGTTTGCCCGTCTGGTCGGTGGCGATGTCGAGGCGGTCGATGTCGTAACCGGCCTTCTCGCGCAGGGCCCAGGGCAGGTCGTTGTGACCGTCGACCACCGGGAACTCGGCGAGGAAGGCGCGGGCGTCGGCGAGGGAGGAGTTCTCAGAGGACGTCACGCCGCTCACTTCCCGGAGCCGAAGCCGAAGCCGGAGCCCGCGCCCTCGACCTTCGTACGGAGCCGCTTGCCCTTCTCCGTGGCCTGTTCGTTCAGCTCCTGCTGGAACTCCCGCATACGGCCGAGGAGTTCGGGGTCGTGCGCGGCGAGGATGCGCGCCGCGAGGAGGCCCGCGTTGCGCGCGCCGCCCACCGAGACCGTCGCCACCGGCACACCCGCGGGCATCTGCACGATGGACAGGAGGGAGTCCATGCCGTCGAGGTACTTGAGCGGTACGGGCACGCCGATGACCGGCAGCGGGGTCACCGAGGCCAGCATGCCCGGCAGGTGCGCGGCGCCGCCGGCCCCCGCGATGATCGCCTTGAGGCCGCGGTCCGCGGCCTCCTCGCCGTACGCGACCATCTCGCGGGGCATGCGGTGCGCCGAGACGACGTCGACCTCGTAGGGAATCTCGAACTCGTCGAGCGCCTTGGCCGCGGCCTCCATGACGGGCCAGTCGGAGTCCGAGCCCATGACGATGCCGACTACAGGTCCTGCGGGTCCTACAGGTGCGGTCATTCCGTGATCGTCCCTCTGAGGTAGCCGGCCGCGTGACTGGCGCGCTCCAGCACGTCGTCCAGGTCGTCGCCGTAGGTGTTGACGTGGCCGACCTTGCGTCCGGGCTTCACGTCCTTGCCGTACATGTGGATCTTCAACTGCGGGTCGCGCGCCATGCAGTGCAGGTACGCCTGGTACATGTCCGGGTAGTCGCCGCCCAGGACGTTGGCCATGACCGTCCACTTCGCCCGCGGGCGCGGGTCGCCGAGGGGCAGGTCGAGCACCGCGCGCACGTGGTTCGCGAACTGGGACGTGATCGCCCCGTCCTGCGTCCAGTGGCCGGAGTTGTGCGGGCGCATCGCCAGTTCGTTCACCAGGATGCGGCCGTCGCGCGTCTCGAAGAGCTCGACCGCCAGGTGGCCGACGACGCCGAGTTCCTTCGCGATGCGGAGGGCCAGTTCCTGCGCCTGGCCCGCCAGGTCTTCCGAGAGACCGGGGGCCGGGGCGATGACCGTGTCGCAGACGCCGTCGACCTGCTGCGACTCGACGACGGGGTAGGCCACGGCCTGGCCGTGCGGCGAGCGCACGACGTTCGCCGCGAGCTCCCGCGCGAAGTCGACCTTCTCCTCGGCGAGCACGGGGACACCGGCCCGGAAGGGGTCTGCGGCGTCCTCGACGGAACGTACGAACCACACCCCCTTTCCGTCATAGCCGCCACGCACCGTCTTGAGGATCACGGGGAAGCCGTCGCCCTCGGCCGCGAAGGCGGCCACGTCGGCCGGGTCCCTCACGATCCGGTGGCGTGGGCACGGCACGCCGATCTCCGTGAGCTTCTCGCGCATCACGCCCTTGTCCTGGGCGTGCACCAGCGCGTCGGGCCCCGGACGCACGGGGATGCCGTCCGCCTCCAGGGCCCGTAGATGCTCGGTGGGTACGTGTTCGTGATCGAAGGTGATCACGTCACAGCCCCTCGCGAACTCGCGCAGCGTGTCGAGGTCGCGATAGTCGCCGATGACGACATCGCCGACGACCTGCGCCGCGGAGTCCTGAGGGGTGTCACTGAGGAGCTTGAATTTCAGGCCGAGGGGGATACCCGCCTCGTGGGTCATGCGGGCGAGCTGACCGCCGCCGACCATGCCGACTACCGGGAACGTCACACCCCCAGGGTATCGGCCTGTATCGACCGCCTCGGAACGGCCGGTTTCCGCGCACCGTACGGCCTCCCCCGTCACAGAGCCGCCACAGTGTGGAGGCGCCCCCGAGCGGCGGGCGGGGTCGCTGGTTAGCATGGCTGGGTTGACGCGACCGAATCACCACATACGTCGACGAGGACGAGACCGAACGAATCGACGACGGGGGTTGGGGCGACCACCATGACGGAACGTGGCGCACTACGGGTGCGACTGGATCAGCTCGCGCGCGAAGTGGCCAAGTTCGGTGCGGTGGGCGCGCTGGGCACGCTGGTGAATTTCAGCGTCTCGAACCTTCTGTGGCACACCACGGACCTTCAGGCCGTGCGCGCGAATGTGATCGCCACCGTCGTCGCCATCGCCTTCAATTACGTGGGCTTCCGCTACTTCACGTACAAGGACCGTGACAAGAGTTCCCGCACCAAGGAGCTCACGCTGTTCCTGGTCTTCAGCGCGGTCGGCCTGGTGATCGAGAACGGCGTCCTGTACGCGGCGATCTACGGCTTCGACTGGGACAGCCCGCTGCAGCGCAACATCTTCAAGTTCGTGGGCATCGGCATCGCCACCTGCTTCCGCTTCTGGTCCTACCGCACCTGGGTCTTCAAGGCGCTGCCCGCGCGGGAGACGGTCGCCCGTGCGGAATCGTTCCTGGACGGCGGCTCCACGGCCTCCACGGGGTCTACGGCGTCCACGGCCGTGGCGGCCGACCGGAAGCGGCCGGCCGGGCGGGGCACGCGCTAGCGCACCGTCTCCTCCTCGTGCCACCGGTCGCTTTTCTGCGGCGGCGTACGCGACAGGAACAAGCCGAAGACCGGTGGCTTGGTCTGGAGCATCTCCAGGCGCCCGCCATCCGCCTCCGCCAGGTCCCGGGCGACCGCGAGGCCGATGCCCGTCGAGTTGCGGCCGCTGATGGTGCGCTCGAAGATCCGCGCGCCGAGATCGGCGGGGACGCCGGGGCCGTCGTCGGTGACCTCGATGACCGTCTGGTTTCCCGTGACGCGGGTCCGCAGCGCCACGGTGCCGCCGCCGTGCATGAGCGAGTTCTCGATGAGGGCGGCCAGGACCTGTGCGACCGCCCCGGGGGTGCCCACGGCCCGCAGATGCCGCTTGCCCGAGCTGACGATGGCGCGGCCCGCGCTGCGGTAGGCCGGGCGCCACTCCTCCAGCTGCTGCTTGACGACCTCGTCCAGGTCGAAGGAGACGGCGGAGCCGGTGCGCGGGTCACGTGAGTTCGTGAGCAGCCGCTGCACGACGTCGGTGAGGCGCTCGACCTGCGCGAGCGCGATCGTGGCCTCCTCCTTCACCGTGTCCAGGTCCTCGGTGACGGTGATCTCCTCCAGGCGCATGGAGAGGGCCGTCAGGGGCGTACGCAGCTGGTGCGAGGCGTCGGCCGCGAGGCGGCGCTCGGCGGTCAGCATCCGGGCGATCCGCTCGGCGCTGCCGTCCAGGACGTCCGCGACACGGTCGAGCTCCGGCACCCCGTACCGCTTGTGGCGGGGCCTGGGGTCGCCCGAACCGAGGCGCTCGGCGGTCTCCGCGAGGTCAGTGAGGGGCGAGGCGAGGCGGTTGGCCTGGCGTACGGCGAGGAGTACGGCGGCGATGATCGCGAGGAGGGCCACGGCGCCGATGATCAGCAGGGTGCGGCCGACCTCCTGGGTGACCGCGGTGCGCGGCTCCTCGACGGTGACCTTCTCGCCCTCCTCGCCCGTGGCCATGTCGCGGATGACGTCGCCGGTGGGGCGGGAGCCGATCTCGATGGGGGCGCGGCCGGGGATCTCGATGAGGGCGTAGCGGTCGGTGTCGACCGCGGCGACGTCCCGCAGGATCTCGGCGCTGATCCGCTCGTCGCTGATGAGCCTGCTGTCGACGACGCTGGCCAGGCGGAGCGCCTCGCTCGTCACTCGCTCCTGGGCGCTGCTGCTGATGGTCCTCGTCTCGACGATGACGAGGCTGACGCCGAAGACGGCGATTACCACGAGGACCACGGCGAGGGTGCTGCTGATCAGTCGGCGGCGCATTTACTCAGTGTGGCCGATCGAAGCCCCTGCCAGGGGCGCGGGGAACTGCGCGGCCAGCCACGACGGACCCGCAGACGCGTCTGCCCACTGCGGCCCTACGGCGGGTGCGGGTCGTTTTGGGTTGCTCGCGCAGTTCCCCGCGCCCCTGACGGGGCGCTGCCCCTAGCTCTTCTCGAAGCGGAAGCCGACGCCCCGCACCGTGGCGATGTACCGCGGGTTCGCCGCGTCGTCGCCCAGTTTCTTGCGCAGCCAGGAGATGTGCATGTCCAGGGTCTTGGTGGACGACCACCACGTGGTGTCCCAGACCTCGCGCATCAGCTGGTCACGGGTGACCACCCGCCCCGCGTCGCGGACCAGGACCCGGAGCAGGTCGAACTCCTTGGCCGTGAGCTGGAGCTCCTCCTCGCCCATCCAGGCGCGGTGCGACTCGACGTCGATCCGCACGCCGTGCGTGGCCGGAGCCTGCTGCGGCTCGGTCGCGCCACGCCGGAGCAGGGCCCGGACCCGGGCGAGCAGTTCGGCGAGGCGGAAGGGCTTGGTGACGTAGTCGTCGGCGCCCGCGTCCAGGCCGACGACGGTGTCCACCTCGTCGGCACGGGCGGTGAGGATGAGGATCGGCGCCGTGTGCCCCCCGGCGCGAAGGCGGCGGGCCACCTCCAGGCCGTCCATCCCGGGCAGCCCCAGGTCGAGTACGACGAGGTCGACGCTGCCCTGCAGCCCGGCGTCGAGGGCGGTAGGGCCGTCCTCACGCACTTCGACCTCGTACCCCTCCCTGCGCAGGGCACGGGCCAGCGGCTCCGAGATGGACGCGTCGTCCTCGGCGAGCAGTACACGGGTCATGGGGTGATGGTAGTCCGCACCGGAAGACCCCTGTGGGGTGATCGACCGCTGCCGGTCGGCCCCTGCGGCTATGGGGTGCGATCCTGGGGATCACCTTGGAATGTGCGCAGGCGGTTCCACCGTAACCTGTGATCCATCTCTCAAGTCCTTCCATATGCCGCACTGTCGTGGCGTATGGTGACCCAACGCCTGATGCACTATGCAAGGACCTTTGGCCCACTGTGCGGTCTT
Source organism: Streptomyces sp. NPDC033177 (assembly GCF_055577715.1). NCBI lineage: Bacteria > Bacillati > Actinomycetota > Actinomycetes > Kitasatosporales > Streptomycetaceae > Streptomyces > Streptomyces sp. NPDC033177. Next base: position 55,245 of record NZ_JBVIPS010000006.1, read on the forward strand.
AGGTCCCTTTTATGTGCGGGCTGGTTTCTGCCAGCCTTGAAAGGAATGACCTGTGGTCGGGCCCTGCGCGTGAAGATGCGCCCAGGGCGTGGATCTCGGAGTCGCCGTCCTGCGCTTTCCCCGAAGAGGGGCGCGAAACACTCCCCGGGCGTGGGGGTGAGGCCGGGACGACCCCGGTGCCGACCGCCCCCCACCGGGCGCGCACACGCTCTTGCCGCGCGTCCCGAACCACGAGGATCGACCCATGGCGTCCAGCCTGACGAAGGACTCCGCCGGTACCCCTGGCTCTGAGAAGACCTTCTTCGGCCACCCCCGCGGACTGGCCACACTCTTCATGACCGAGATGTGGGAGCGCTTCTCCTACTACGGCATGCGTGCTCTGCTCGTGCTCTACCTGGTCTCCGGCGGCGCCGACGCGGCCACCGGCAGCCAGGGCGGCGGCCTCGCGTACACCGCGGCGACCGCCACGGCCATCTACTCCGTCTACGTGGCCATGGTCTATCTCATGGCCATGCCCGGCGGCTGGTTCGGCGACCGTGTCTGGGGCGCCCGCAAGACCGTGGCCATCGCGAGCATCGTGATCGTCGCCGGTCACCTGTGCCTGGCCCTGCCGAGCTCGGCGATGTTCTTCGTCGGCCTGGCCCTGGTCGCGGTCGGCTCGGGCCTGCTGAAGGCCAACATCTCGACGATGGTCGGCCAGCTCTACAGCGACCCGAAGGACCTGCGCCGCGACGGCGGCTTCACGATCTTCTACATGGGCATCAACCTCGGTGCCTTCGCCGCGCCCTTCGCCATCGGCATTCTCGGCGAGAAGGTCAACTGGCACCTGGGCTTCGGCCTGGCCGCGGTCGGCATGGCGCTCGGCGCGATCCAGTTCATGATCGGTTCCCGCCACCTCTCCGCGGAGAGCAGCAAGGTCCCGAACCCGCTGTCCGCCGAGGAGAAGCGCGGCGTCATCGTCAAGACGCTGGCGGCCGTCGCCGTGATCGCGGTGTTCTACCTCCTGGTGGCCTTCACCGACGTCTACCGCCTCACCCTCAACTGGGCGCTGCTCCCGATCACCGTGGCCGGCCTGCTGATCCCGATCGCGGTGCTGGTCAAGATCAAGCGGGACCGGGACCTCAACGCCGAAGAGCAGACCAAGATGACGGCGTTCATCTGGTTCTTCGTGGCCGCCGCGATCTTCTGGATGATCTTCGACCAGGGCGCGTCGACGCTGTCCCTCTTCGGTGACTCCCACACCTCGCGGGACATCTTCGGCTGGGAGATGCCGAACACCCTGTTCCAGTCGCTGAACCCGGGCTTCATCATGCTGCTCGCCCCGGTCTTCGCCGCCCTGTGGATCAAGATGGCCCGCAGCAACCGCGAGCCCAGCACCATCGTGAAGTTCTCCTTCGCCCTGGTGATGGCCGGCGCCTCGTTCTTCGTGTTCCTCGTCCCGATGGGCATGGCCACCGGCGACACGAAGGTCACCATGTGGTGGCTGGTGCTGATCTTCCTGATGCACACGGTCGCCGAGCTGTGCCTGTCCCCGGTGGGTCTGTCGCTGACCACGAAGATGGCGCCCGCGAAGTACGCCTCGCAGATGATGGGTGTCTTCTTCCTCGCCGTCACCGCGGGTGACAGCGTGACCGGCATGCTCGCCATCGCCGGGGTCGACCTCAACGGCCGGGGCATGGTCGCCCTGGAGGCCACGGCCGCGGTGCTCGCCGGCTTCTCGGTCTACATGGCCCGCAACAAGGTGAGCTCGCTCATGGGCGACGTGCGCTGACCCGCACACCCCCAGCTCGAACTGAGGGCCGCCGCACCACCCGGTGCGGCGGCCTTTGGTGTTTCTGCGGGTGTGGGCCCGCGGGACGGTGCAGCATCTGGCCATGCCCATGCGTACGTTGCCGGCCCTCGCCCTGTGTGTGGCGTTGCTGTCGTCGTCCACCGCCGCCGTCGAGGCCGCGCCCGAACCGCTGCCCGTGCGGACCTTCTCGTACGGGGAGCACGCGCGGCAGAACATCACCGTGTACGGCGACGGGTCCGGGCGCCCGGCCCTGATGATCCTGCACGGCGGTTCCTGGGTGCGGGACACCGACTGGAGCGGGCGGGCGCGGTGGTTCGCGGCGCGCGGGTTCACCGTGTACGACACCGACTACCGGCTCGCCACCGACGCCGCCTGGCCCGCGCAGCGCGACGACGTGCTCGCCGCCCTGCGGTGGGTGAAGCGGCGTGGCGGCGCCGCGCCCGTGGTGCTCGGGTCCTCCGCCGGCGGGCATCTCGCCGTCAGCGCGGGGGCCTACGGCGCCGGGCGGGGGCGGGTGCGCGGCGTGGTGGCCCTCTCCCCCGTCGCCTCGCCCTACCGCGCCTGGAAGGACGGCGGGATGACCGCTGCCGCTCCGGCCCAGCGCAAGCTGCGGGGTACGGCGGAGTTGCTCGCGGGGTGCGTGCCGGACCGGGCCTCCGGGCGGTGCTGGAAGAAGTGGGTCGACCTGGTGGCCAAGTCACACGCCTCCGGCAAGGACGACGCGCCCCTCCACCTCACGCACTCGGCGGCGGACTTCGTCCCGGTCGCCCACTCCACGGACCTCGCCCACGCCCAGACCATGGCGGGCCTGCGGGACGTCACGGTCCGCATCGAGCCGGGTACGGCGCATGGGGGTGAGCTGTTGCGGGACCCGGGCTTCGCCCAGACCGTGCTGCGGTGGCTACGGGAGCACGCGTCCCCGTAGGGGCGCGGGGAACTGCGCGCTCAGCCGACGGCGGCCTGCGGTCGACGCAGACGCGTCTGCCTACGGCGGTTCGTCGGCGGGTGCGGGCCGCCTTGGGCCGCTCGCGCAGTTCCCCGCGCCCCTTCAGGGCGCCTTAGCGCAGGCCGCGCCTCCGCCCGGGGAGGAACGTGAAGACCGCGCCGCCCAGCAGGATCACCGTGCCCGCGACGAGGCCGAGCGCGCGCAGGGTGCCGTCGTTCTCCGCGCCGGTCTCGGCGAGGCCGCCGCCCGCCGCGCCACCGCCGGTGGTGGAACCGCCCGCGGAACCGGAGCCGCCCGCGGATCCCGAACCGCCGGCCGCCCCGCCAGGCTGCGCCGCCGTGTCGATCTCCAGGGACACCTCCGCCTTGGTCGGCGTGCAGGTCGTCGTCGTACCGAGTGCCTTGACCGTGAGGACGCCCGGCGAGAGCGTCGACTTGCCGTCGGCGCCCGGCTTGTAGGTGCCGGTCAGGTCAGGGATGGTCATCGGGTCGCCGGAGTTGATGGGCTCCTTGTTCGTCGGGCCCTCGACGTGCACCGTGCCCTTGTCCGCGCCGCCCAGCTTGACCTCCATCGACGGCTTCACCGAGTCCGCGGGGATGTCGGCCGGGCTGTCCATGACGGACTTCTTGAACTCGACGGTGAGGCCGTAATTCCCGCCGTCCTTCTTGGCGTTGATCTGGACGGGGGACGTGGCGTCCTTGTCGCCGATGGGCGTCTTGCACTTGTAGGGGGTCTGGACCTCCTTGCCGGGGAAGTCGGTCTCGCCGCCCCCGCCACCGGTGGAACCACCTCCGGAGTCACCGCCCGTGTCACCGCCGCCCGTGCTGCCGCCGCCCGTGTCACCGCCGGACGCGGAACCGCCCGATGTACTGCCACCGGAAGTGCTGCCGCCCGAGGCCGTGCCGCCGCCCGAACTGCCGCCGCCCTCCGTCACCTTGATGGTCGCGCCCGCCTTGACCTCTTCCTTGGGCGTGCACTTGGTGTCGGTCGACATCGGCTTGCTGACGTTGATGTTGTACGCGCCCGGGGTGAGCGTGATGTCGCCCGCCTTGGTCAGCTTCAGCTTGCCCTTCATGTCGGACAGGATCATCGGGCTGTTCTTCTTGATCGGCGGGTTCACGCGCTCGCCCGCCACCGCCAGATCACCGGTCTGGCCGCCGCCCAGCTTGATCGTGCCGGTCGGCTTCACCGTGTCCTTGTCCAGGTCGAGGATGTCCGGGTTCTTGGACGCGGCCTCCGTGGTCTTCCATACGACCTCGACCTCGTCGCCCACCTTCGCGGTGGCCGGCGCGGTGATCTCCACCTTGGTGGTGCCCTGCACCGGCGGCAGCCCCGATATCGACGGCGGGATGCACTCCGTCTTGTACGCCACCTCGGCCGCTTGCGCGGGACCCGCGCCCAGCAGGACGCCCGCCCCGCCGAGCAGCAGCGAGACCGAGGCCGCGCCCGCTCTCCGTCGTGTGCTGATCACGTGTTTCCTTTCGTCGTCGGGCTGTTCTCTGACGGTGCGGAGAGCTGTCCGGCGGCGGGTGCGGTCCCGGAGCCGGGGTCTGTGTCAGGGGTGAACCACGGGAGGGTGCCCGTGTTCGTGGCGGTGTCCTTGACGGACGGCCCGCCGGTCTCGCGGGGCGGCTTCGTACGTGGCGTACGGGCCGCCTCGTCCGCCGCGACCGCCCCCTGGGGCAGGCGCAACTTCGGTATGCGGTCGGTGAGTTCGGCGATCCTGCCGGTGCGGTGGCGCCCCGCGGGGCGGGAGCCGCGGTTACGGCGGCGGTGGGGTCGCAGCCTGTCGACCACCGCCATGCCGATGCGGAAGACGGCGGCCGGCACGACGACACAGAGCAGGATCCAGAAGACGGTGACGCCCCACGGACGCCCGACGCCCCACGGTTGCTCGGCGAGCACCTTGCCGCCGAACTTCAGTGAGACGAGGTAGTCGCCGTGCGCCCCGGCCGACAGCTCGACCGGCAGCTTGATCTGGGCCTTCTTGCCCGGCGCGATGGTGCCACGCCACTGCTGTTCCTCCCACTGCGGCGCGAACACGCCGTGGGAGGTGCCCACTTGGAAGACCGGGTCCTTGACCGGGGCCGAGCCGACGTTGCCCACGGTGAAGACGAACTTGCGGGACGGCGGGGCACCGAACCAGGTCAACACGCCGCTCGACCCCTCGAGTTGCGTATCGGTGAGGACGGAGAGCTTCCCGCCGCCCTGCTGCTTCGGCAAGGGCTTCACGGGATGCCCGGCGACCGCGAACACGGCGTCCGCCTGCGCCTTGTCCCCCGTGACCGTGGCCACGTGGACCACGCAGGGGCAGGGCTTGGGCGGCTCGGCCACGGGGAGTTTCTTGCTGAAGGCGCCCTTGCCGTCCGTCGTGACGGCGCGGCCGCTGTCGTTGGCGCAGGAGTTCGTGCCGCCGGGCACGCCGTCGGCCGGGGTGGACTGGCCGCAGACGAGCATCATCAGGAGGGCGTTCGGCCGCCACCCCTCTCCCTTGACGGTGATGTCACCACCCTTGCCCGCTTCGGCCTTGGAGAGGGTGAGGGTCGGTTTCTCGGCGGCGGTGGCTCCCGCCGCCGGGAGCAGCACACAGGCCATGGCCGCAAGCACGGCGGTCACGGCGACGCACCGCCGAGCCGCCCACAACGGGTTGCCGTTCACAGCTGCTCTCCCTCTGCCGTCCCCACTCCTGCCAACTCCGGCTCCATGACGCCCTGTTCAGGTTGTTCGTCCACCGGTGGATCCTCGGCCGCCGTTCTGCGTCTGCGGACGAACCAGACGCCCGCCGCAACCAGGCCGAGCACCCCGGCCGCCGCCCCTGCCACCGCTCCCCACGGCACGAAGCGGGCCGATGCCGTGGCCTTGCCGTGGGCTCCGCCCGCTGCCGTCACCGTGAGCGTGACCTCGACGGAGTCGAGCGCGGGGGCGCCCTTCCACGGTTCGGTGAGGGTGACCCTGCGGCCCGGGAGGAGCTCCACCGGGAGCGTGCGGAACTTCCGGTCGAGCAGCGGTCCGAACACGCCCTCCGCGTGGACCTTGAGCCTGGGCGTCAGGACCGTGTTGCCGCGGTTGACGACGTCGTACGAGATGCGCCCGCCCTCGGCCCGCACGCGCTCGACCGTGAGCGCGGACAGCGTCGGGCCGCTCACCCGCAGATGGACGCGGACCCCGGCGTCGCGGCCGCCCTCCCGCGCGACGACCGCCCCGGGGTGGTCGCCGGGCACCGCGCTCTCGGGGATGCTCACGCTGAACGGCACCTCGGCGCGGGTGCGCGGCGGCACCTTCACCTTGCGCTCGGCGAAGGTGATCCAGGAGCCGGTGTCCTTCGGCTTGCCCCGCTCCAGGGAGTACGCGCCGCCCTTGGTGTTGTCCGCGTCCGCGCCGCTCAGTTCCACCGTGCGCGGCTTCGACCCCGGATTGGTGACCGTCACCGTGTCCTCCAGGACGGAGCCGGGCGTGCCCTCCACGTAGAAGTAGGGCCGCCCGTCCTTGGCCGGCCGCGTCCCTCCTCCCGCGGAGGGCGCGACGGACCACGCCCCGGAGTCGTCGGCGGACACCGGAGTCGCCTGCGCAAGACCCGTCGCCAGTAAGGCCAAGGCCACGGTGAGAGCACGGGCAACGGACAGCAGCGACGGCATCGGCGGCTCCTGGATCTTCGTGCGCTTCGTACCTTCGTACGCGCCGCGCCTACCGCGACCGGGCCGCCTGGTTCCTGCGGGTCAGCCAGAGCGCGCCGGCCGCGCCCGCGAGCAGTACCGTGCCGCCGAGGGTGCCGAGCGCGATCGCGGAGTCCGCGGGACCGGTCTGCGGGAGTTCTTCGCCGCCGGAGGGGGCGCTGGCCGAGCCGCCGGAGCCTCCGTCGTCGGTCGATCCGCCTCCGCCGGAGCCGCCGTCCGTCGCGCCGCCGCCCGAGCCCTTCACGTCGAGGGAGAGCGAGGGCTTGGGGCTGTTGGACGGGGTGCACGTCGTCGTCGTACCGAGCGCCTTGATGGTCAGGACGCCCGCGGTGAAGGTGACCTTGCCGCTCTTCTTGGGTGTGTACGTCCCCGACAAGTCACTGATCTTGATGGGGGTGTTGGCGGGGATCGCCTTGTCGTTGGGCGCTCCGGACACCGGCACCGTGCCGCTCTCCGCGCCGCCCAGCTTGATGAGCGCGCTCGGCTTCATCGCGCCCTTGCCCAGTTCCACCGGGCTGGAGGAGACGCCCTTCTGGAAGGACATGGTGAGTTTGTAGCCGCTGCCGCTCTTGACGCTCTTGATGTCGATCGGCGAGACCGCGCCCTTGTTGCCGATGGGCGTCTTGCACTGGTAGTTGACGTCCTGGACCTCGGCCTGCGCGGCGGGGGCGGCCATCAGCACCGCCGAGCCGCCGGCCAAGGCCGTGGCAAGCGCGAGCACAGCCGTTCGTTTCTGGTACGACACCTCGGGTTCCCCTCATGCCGGTCGTGGCGTGCCGCGGTGCGGATTTACTGACGGCACATCAGATTGGGCGCTCAAGGTACGCCCGGGGCCTTGCCGAGGGAAGACAAAGAACGCGCCGGATCTCAATGATCCGGCGCGCGTACGAACCGTGGGTAACCCAAGGGGGAACTGAGCGGGCCCTATGCGGGCGCGCTCAGCTCGGCCCACACCGTCTTGCCCGCCACCCCCGGGGTGCGGACGACACCCCAGTCCAGGCAGAGCCGCTGGACTATGAACATCCCATGCCCGCCGGGCCGGCCGGCACGGTGCGGGGTACGGGGCTCGGGCTGACCGGCGCCGCGGTCGGACACCTCGATCCGCAGCACCTTGCTGTCGGAGGAGATCCAGAGCTCGTCGGGGCCCTCGGCGTGCAGGCACGCGTTGGTCACGAGCTCGGACACGACAAGGAGGACGTCCTCCGCGGCGGCACGCTGGTCGGCGCCCGCCGCGGGCAGCCAGCCCCACGCCTGCAGCGACTGGCGTGCGAAGTCCCGGGCGAGCGGCACGATGCCACTGGCGCCGTTCAGGCTCAGCCTGCGGACCTGGCGCCCCTGACGAACCGTGGCCGCCGGGACGGCCTGGTCCGCGGGGGCGGCCGCGACGACGGCCTCGGGCTCCGGGCCGCGGTCGCCCGGCGAGCAAGGCCGGGTGGTGCTCATCAGCGCTTCACCTCACCGACAAGTGGACTCTGGACAAGGAACTGGACAAGAAGCAGGGCTCCAAGAGGGTCATCGGCTGCTCGGCCGTTCCGGCTGTTGATTTGGCAACGATTGTTCGCGGACCGCTGTCGACGTATCCAGGGTGTCTCCTGCCCGGCCGAACCGTGAGAACACCCACTTATTCGACGCTACCCGTGTGACACTCGTAACGCAGTGATCACATAGAGACAACTGGCGCGTAACTCTTGAGCACGCTCCGTCAGCAGACCCCTGCGTCAGTCGGCCAACGCGTCCGCGAGCGTCGCGTGGACGCTGAAGACGGCCTCGGCCCCGGTGATCTCGAAGACCCTGGCCACCACCGGCAGCATCCCTGCCAGGTGCACCCCACCTCCCGCTGCCTCGGCCTTGAGCCGAGCCCCCAGCAGGACATTGAGTCCGGTGGAATCCATGAACTCCAGGCGCGAGCAGTCGACGACCAGGCGCGAGAAGCCGTCGTCGAGGCATGCCTCGAGTGGCTCACGCAACAAATCGGCGGTGTGGTGATCCAACTCACCCGCCGGAGTAACGACGACGCTCGGGCCTTCTGCCCGGACTTCGACCAGAAGCCGGCCCCGATGCGCGCTACCGACTGTCCCGCGGTCCATTCCGTCACTCACTTCCGACCGTCGTGGCTGTTGATGACGCCCCTGAACATTACGCCTTCCTCACGCCCTCGGGTACCCGAACATCCCCCCGAAAACGGACATTTAGCCGCACAACGCACTTGCGACCGGGCTGTGGAAACGGGTAGGGGTAGAAGAGACAGTAATCAACACTGACGGCTTTGGAGGCGCCGCACACCGCAGTGCACGTATTGGCATCGGCAGCCATATGCCGAGAACGATGGAGGACACCATGTCACCCCGGCTCGACGAATCGCGCACTGACCGAGCGACGTCGACACTCTCACCGAACCGTATCGAGACCGAGATCCCGGGTCCCCGCACGGAAGCCACGCCCGGCGAACTCCCGGACCTGACGGCCATGCCGGAGGCGGAAGCCCTCGAAGGGCTCTCCGACCTGCCCGAGATCCCGCCGTTCGACGAGGTGGGGCCGCTGGATGCGAGGGCTCTGTCCAAGACCCTCTTCGAACGCCTCGAATCGCTCGAGGAAGGCACACACGAGTTCGCGTACGTCCGTAACACCCTGGTCGAACTCAACCTCGCCCTGGTCAAGTTCGCCGCCTCCCGGTTCCGCTCCCGCAGCGAGCCCATGGAGGACATCATCCAGGTCGGCACCATCGGCCTGATCAAGGCGATCGACCGCTTCGAGCTCAGCCGAGGCGTCGAGTTCCCCACCTTCGCGATGCCGACCATCGTCGGCGAGATCAAGCGCTTCTTCCGCGACACGAGTTGGTCGGTGCGCGTCCCGCGCCGCCTGCAGGAACTCCGACTGGACCTCGCCAAGGCGGGCGACGAACTCGCCCAGCAGTTCGATCGCGCCCCTACGGTGGGCGAGCTCGCCGAGCGCCTGGGCATCTCCAACGACGAGGTCGTCGAGGGCATGGCCGCGTCCAACGCCTACACGGCGAGCTCGCTGGACGCCCAGCCCGAAGAGGACGACTCCGAGGGCGCGCTCGCGGACCGGATCGGCTACGAGGACCACGGCCTGGAGGGCATCGAGTACGTCGAGTCGCTCAAGCCCCTGATCGCCGAACTCCCGCCGCGCGACCGGAAGATCCTCTCGCTCCGCTTCGTCGCCAACATGACGCAGTCGGAGATAGGCGATGAGCTCGGCATCTCGCAGATGCACGTCTCGCGCCTGCTGTCGCGCACGCTCGTCAAGCTCCGCAAGGGATTGACCGTCGACGAGTGAGGGATCTCGCCGCTCGGCGTTCTTCGGGACACCTTGACCGCCGCTTCGCGACGGATGCCTCCCACCCACCCACCCGCTTGCCCCGTGTCCAGGGGTAGGCGGGTGGGTTGCTTTCGCCTGCCTACTTCACTCGGCCATCCACCTGCTTCACTCGGCCTCCAGCGCTGCCGCCACCGCTGCCTCCGCGTGCAGCCGCGTCGTCGGGAAGAGCGGCACCGGGCTGTGCTCCTGCCCGATCAGCAGCTCGATCTCGGTGCACCCCAGGATGACGCCCTCAGCTCCTTCCCGTACAAGATCCTCGATGACGTTCTGGTACCCGACCCTCGACGCCTCATGCACCACCCCGAGACACAACTCCTCGTAGATCACTCGGTGCACGAGCGCGCGCCCCTCCGTGTCCGGCACGAGCACGTCGAGCCCGTGCGAGGCGAGTCGCTCCCGGTAGAAGTCCTGCTCCATCGTGAACGCGGTGCCGAGCAGCCCCACGCGCCGCAGACCGCCCCGCAGGACCGCGTCGGCGGTCGCGTCCGCGAGATGCAGGAGAGGCACGGAGAGAGCCGCCTGGACCTGTCCTGCGACCTTGTGCATGGTGTTGGTGCAGATCAACACGAGCTCGGCCCCCGCCGCCTCAACCCCCCTTGCGGCCCCCGCGAGCACCTCCCCCGCCTGCTCCCACTCCCCCGCGACCTGCAGCTTCTCGATCTCGGCGAAGTCGACGGAGTACAACACGCACCGCGCGGAATGCAGCCCCCCGAGCCGCTCCCGCACAAGTTCGTTGAGCAGCCGGTAGTACTCGGCACTGGACTCCCAGCTCATGCCGCCGATGAGGCCGATGGTCTTCATGGGGCCAGGATGCCGCACCGGAAAATCCCGGTCCGCATCACGCTGCGCGGCGCGTCACTGGGATTTCCCTGCAACGGCCAGTTCGAGCACCTCGGGGATCACGGCGAACGTGGCGTCCATGTGGGCGACCAGGGCCGTTCGGTCCTGGCTCCCGCCGGGGGCGGACCACTTCGCAAGTGCGGCGCGCCACGCCGAGAGCATCAGCTCCAGGAGGAGCCGTACCCGTAGCGGATCCGGGGCCGAACCCGCGCCGAGGCCGGCGACCGTCAGGGCGACCACCTCGTCGGTCACCTCCGCGCAGTGCCGCAGGCTGTGCGCGTTCAGCGCGGGCGTCGCGTCGGCCAAGGCGCGGCTCGACAGGAAGCGCCGCTCCCAGTCCTCCTCCATGCCCTCCACGGCCGCGTACAGCGAGCGCTCGAAGACGGCGAGCAAGGGTTGATCCGTGAACGGACGCTCCTTGAAGTCGTCGGCGTAGGCCCGCCAGAGCTCCCGCTCCGGGGCGAGCGCGACGTCCTCCTTCGAGGCGAACGTACGGAAGAAGGTGCGCTTGGAGACCTCGACGGCCTCCACGAGCTCGTCGAGCGTGGCGGCGGCGAAGCCCTTCTCCGTGAAGAGTTCGAGCGCCGTCTCGACGAGCGCACGCCGCGTACGCAGCTTCTTCCGCTCGCGGAGGGGCAGTTCACTCAGGCCGCCGTCGCCTTTGGTCGTCTCCGTCGCCATGAACGCCATCCTAGCCGCGTCGCCCCCCGTACGCCTTTGCCTCTTGATGGCTTTTGCCACTCAGTGGCACTATGGGCCGCATGCGAGCACTCACGATCGATCACTCCGCTCCCGGCCACCTCTCCCTGCGCGAGGTCCCCGACCCGGAGCCCGCACCTCACCAGGCACTTGTCCGCGTCCACTCGTTCTCCGTCAACCACGGGGAGGCTGCCCACGTCGTCCCGAACGCCCCGGACGGGGTCGTTCCGGGGTGGGATGCCGCCGGTGTCGTCGTACGGGCGGCTGTCGACGGGTCAGGGCCCGCGCCGGGGACACCTGTCGTCACGCTCGGGCCCGAGGGTGCGTGGGCCGAACTGCGGGCCGTCGACACGCAGTTGTTGGGCCGGGTGCCCGCGGGTGCCGACCTCGGCGCGGCCGGTGCGCTGCCAGTCGCGGCCGGGTCGGCCCTACGGGGACTGCGGCGGCTGGGGCCGATTCTGGGGCGCCGGGTGCTCGTGACGGGGGCGAGCGGTGGCGTCGGACGGTTCGCGGTGCAGCTCGCGGCCCGTGGCGGCGCGCACGTCGTGGCGGCGACCAGCGACCCGGCCAACGCCGAGGCGCTCACCCGCCTGGGCGCCCATGAGATCGTGCCGGGCGATGCGCTGGGGCTCGCCGCGCCGGTGCACGGTGTGATCGATGTCGTCGGTGGGACCCAACTCGTCGCCGCCTACGACGCGTTGGCGCCCCACGGCACGCTGGTTGCCGTGGGGCACAGCTCGGGTGACGGGGAGAGTTTCCCGTTCGGTGCCCTGTTCGGGGACAGCGGGCGCCACGACCGCTCGCTCACCACGTTCTTCCTGATGGATGACGCGGACGGTCTCGCCGCCGACCTCGAATGGCTCGCCTCGCTCGTCGCGCGCGGCGAACTCGACCCGCAGATCGGGCGCCGCGACGACTGGAGCCGCACCCAGGACGCCCTGGCCGCGTTGCTCGCCCGGGAGGTCGCGGGCAAGGCGGTCCTGGACGTTCCCCATTAGTGCCACCTCAGCAGTGCCGTCTCAGCGGTGCCGTCTCAGCAGTGCCGTCTTCAGAGACGGATGCCCCGCTGCCAGACCTTGCTGACCAGGGGGACTCCCGGGCGGTAGGCGAGGTGGACGTGGCTCGGGGCTTCGAGGAGGGCGAGGTCCGCTCGGGCGCCCTTGCGGATGTGGCCGATGTCCGTGCGGCGCAGGGCCGCCGCGCCGCCCGCTGTCGCCGACCAGATCGCCTCGTCCGGGGTCATGCCCATGTCGCGTACCGCGAGGGCGATGCAGAACGGGACCGAGGACGTGAAGGAGCTGCCCGGGTTGCAGTCAGTGGAGAGGGCCACCGTCGCGCCCGCGTCCAGGATGCGGCGGGCGTTCGGCCACTCGGCGCGGGTGGAGAACTCCGCGCCGGGGAGGAGCGTCGCCACCGTGTCGCTGTTCGCGAGGGCGTCGACGTCGGCGTCGGTGAGGTGCGTGCAGTGGTCGGCACTCGCCGCGTCCAGCTCTACGGCGAGCTGGACGCCGGGGCCGTACGAGAGCTGGTTCGCGTGGATGCGGGGGTGCAGGCCCTTCGCCTTGCCCGCCGTGAGGATCGCGCGGGCCTGGTCACCGTCGAAGGCGCCCTTCTCGCAGAAGACGTCGATCCAGCGGGCATGGGGGGCGCAGGCCTCCAGCATCTCGCCGGTGACGAGGTCCACGTATGCCGCCGGGTCGTCGGCGTAGTCCGGGGAGACGATGTGGGCACCGAGGAAGGTGACTTCCTCGGTGTGGGCTGCCGCGATGCGGAGGGCGCGGGCCTCGTCCTCCGTGTTGAGGCCGTAGCCGGACTTCGTCTCGAAGGTGGTCGTGCCCTGGCGCAGGGCCTCGCGGAGGTAGTGGGTGAGGTTCGCCTCGAGCGTCGCGTCGGTGGCGGCGCGGGTCGCGGCGACCGTGGTGCGGATGCCTCCCGCCGAGTACGCGCGGCCCGACATGCGGGCGTTGAACTCCTGGGTGCGGTCGCCTGCGAAGACGAGGTGGGAGTGGGAGTCGACGAAGCCGGGGATGGCGGCGCGGCCCTTCGCGTCGTACGTCTCGTCCGCCGCGGGGGCCTTGGCGGCCGGGCCCACCCAGGCGATGGTTTCGCCCTCCAGTACTACTGCTGCGTCCGTGAGGAGGCCGAGGGGGGTTCCGTCACCCTGGGAGGGGTCGTTCGTGACGAGGCTGGCGATGTTGGTGATGAGGGTGGTGGGCATGGGGGTCCAGTCCTCCGCGGGTGGTGGGTGAGTGGCTGTGGGTGGGGGTGGGCGTGGGCGTGGTGCCTCCGGCGGTTCTTTCCCCGATCCCGCCCCTTCCCGAATATTCCGGCTCCGCCGGCCGTGCAGTGGCCGTCGATCACCGGCTCCGCCGAGCTCGTCCTCAAACGCCGGACGGGCTAGGAGAGGCTTCACCGCGTGGACGGGGGACCGCCGGGCAATCGGGTGGGTGGGCGGGAAACGTTCGCCGCGAAGCGGCGGTCTGGGACGTCGGGCTGTCGCCGGGCAATCGGGTGGGTGGGTGGGGAAGAGTCGCCGCGAAGCGGCGGTTCATGGGGGCCGGCTCAGGCCCCGGGGCCAGGGTCAATCCCTCAGCGCCCCCACCGCCGTGGCCAGCGCTTCCGCCACGTCCGGTACCAACGCGTGGGAGCCGTCCCGTACGACATGGCGGCCTCCGACCACCGTGTGGCGGACGTCCGCCGACGTTGCCGCGAAGACCGCCGTCTCCGCCGCCAGGCGCGGCAGCGGGCCCGCCGTGCGGACCGAGTCCAGGGCGATCGTGGTGAGGTCGGCGAGCGCGCCGGGCTCGATGACTCCCGCGTCCGCCCAGCCAAGGGCAGCGTGACCGTCCGCCGTCGCCGCGCGGAGCAGCGCCGCCGCCGTCCAGTGGCCGCGCGTATGCGAGCGGAGGCGTTCGTTCAGCTCCATCGCGCGGGCCTCCTCCAGAATGTCGATCACCGCGTGGCTGTCGCTGCCCAGGGAGAGCGGGCTGCCCGCCTGCTGGAGGCGGACCGCCGGGCCGATGCCGTCCGCCAGGTCACGCTCCGTCGTCGGACACATGCACGTGCCCGTCGCCGTGCGGCCCAGGAGCGCGATGTCCTCGTCCGTGAGGTGCGTGTTGTGCACGCCCGTCGTGCGGGGGCCCAGTACCCCGTGGTCCGACAGGAGCTGGGTGGGAGTGCGGCCGTGGACCGACAGGCACGCCTCGTTCTCCGCCTTCTGCTCGGAGAGGTGGACGTGGAGCGGCGCCCGGCGAGCCGACGCCCATTCCGCCACCGTGCCCAACTGCCGTGCCGGAACCGCCCGTACGGAGTGGATCGCCGCGCCGATCCGGGCGTGGGCGCGGTCCTTGAGCGCCGACGCACGTGACGCCCACGCCTCCGTCGTACCGTCGGAGAAGCGCAGCTGGTGGCGGTTCGGGACCTCGCCCCGCGTCTCCGACAGGAGCCCCGACGCCACGTACGCCGTGTCCAGGAGCGTGATGCGGATGCCCGCGTCGGAGGCCGCCTCGATCAGCGCCTCGCCCATCGCGTTGGGGTCGGCGTAGGGCGTACCGCCCGGCGCGTGGTGCACGTAGTGGAACTCGCCCACCGTGGTGATGCCCGCGAGAGCCATCTCCGCGTACACCGCGCGGGCCAGCGCGTGATACGTCTCAGGTGTGAGGCGGTCCGCCACCGAGTACATGACCTCGCGCCACGTCCAGAACGTGCCGGAGCCCACCTGGACCGTGCCGCGCAGGGCCCGGTGGAAGGCGTGCGAGTGGGCGTTGGCCAGGCCGGGGAGCGTCAGGCCGCGCAGGACCGTCGCGCCGGGTGGGGGCACGTCCACGCCCTTGCGGACTGACGTGATCCGGTCGCCCCGCACCTCCACCGCCACGCCCGGCTCGACCGTCGGGTCGAGCCAGGCCTGCTCCAGCCAGTAAGTCTCCGTCGTCACCTGCACGCCAGCCCTTCCAGTACGTCGGCCAGTGCGGTCACCCCGGCCACGCAGTCGTCCTCGGCGGCGAACTCGGCCGGGGAGTGTGAGATGCCCGTGGGGTTCCGTACGAACAGCATGGCGGTGGGGATCGAGCCGGACAAAATACCCGCGTCGTGTCCCGCGCCCGTGCCCAGGACAGGGAGCGCCTTTTCCGTGCGGCCGCCGAGAATCCTGCCCAGTTCGTCCCGCAGGGCGTCCTCGAACTCCACCACCGGCGTGAAGGACTCCCGTACGACGTCGAGGTCGATGCCGTGCCGGTCCGCGTACTCGCGGGCCGCCTTCTCGATGCCCGTCACGACCGTGTCCAGGGTGGACTGGTCCGCGGCGCGTGAGTCCAGCCAACCCCTGACCAGGGACGGGATCGCGTTCACGCCGTTCGGCTCGACCGCGATCTTGCCGAACGTCGCCACCGCGCCCGCGAGTTCCGCCTCCCTGCGCGCCGCGAGGACGGTCTCCGCGTACGACAGCATCGGGTCGCGGCGGTCCACCAGGCGGGTGGTGCCCGCGTGGTTGGCCTCGCCCCTGAAGTCGAAGCGCCAGCGGCCGTGGGGCCAGATGGCGGAGGCGATTCCGACGGGGTCGCCGGTCAGGTCCAGGGCTCGGCCCTGCTCCACGTGCAGTTCCACGAACGCGCCGATGCGGGCGAGGCGTTCGGGGTCCGGGCCGATGGTCGAAGGGTCGTAGCCCGCCGCCTCCATCGCCTGCGGGAGCGTGACCCCGGACGCGTCCGTCAGCTCGTACGCCTTCTCCCGCGTGAGCTGTCCGGCGGTCAGGCGCGAGCCCACGCAGGCCAGGCCGAAGCGGGCGCCCTCCTCGTCACCGAAGTTGGTGATGGCGAGGGGTCGGCTGAACGACACCTTACGTGCGCGGAGTTCGTCCAGGGCCGCGAAGGAGGAGACGACGCCCAGCGGGCCGTCGAAGGCGCCGCCGTCCGGGACCGAGTCCAGGTGCGAGCCGGTGACGACCGCGTCGCCCCGGGCGGGGTCGCCGAGCCAGGCCCACTGGTTGCCGTTGCGGTCGACCTCGTGGTCGAGGCCGCGTGCCTCCGCCTGCGCCTGGAACCAGAGGCGGCACTCGGCGTCCGCGCCGGTCCAGGCGTAGCGGCGGTAACCGCCCGAGGCGTCACTGCGGCCGATGGGCCGCAGTGAGCGCCACATGGCGTGGAACGTGTCGCTCACGCCTGGCCACCCTCGCTGCCCTGGCCGGCCTCGTCGCCCTCGCGCATCGGGATCCGTACGCCCTTCTCGTCCGCGACCGACTCCGCGATGTCGTAACCCGCGTCGACGTGCCGGATGACGCCCATGCCGGGGTCGTTGGTCAGGACACGGCGGATCTTCTCGCCGGCCAGCTTCGTGCCGTCGGCGACCGAGACCTGGCCCGCGTGGAGGGAGCGGCCCATGCCGACGCCGCCGCCGTGGTGGATGGAGACCCAGGAGGCGCCGGACGCGACGTTCACCATGGCGTTGAGGAGCGGCCAGTCGGCGATCGCGTCGGAGCCGTCGAGCATGGCCTCGGTCTCGCGGTACGGGGAGGCGACGGAACCGCAGTCGAGGTGGTCGCGGCCGATCGCGAGGGGGGCGGCGAGGGTGCCGTTGCCGACCATGTCGTTGAACATGTCGCCAGCCTTGTCGCGCTCGCCCTGGCCGAGCCAGCAGATGCGCGCCGGGAGGCCCTGGAAGTGGACGCGCTCGCCCGCCATCTTGATCCAGCGGTGCAGGGACTCGTTCTCCGGGAAGAGGTCGAGCAGCGCCTTGTCGGTCTTGTGGATGTCCGACGCCTCGCCGGAGAGCGCCGCCCAGCGGAACGGGCCCTTGCCCTCGCAGAAGAGCGGGCGGATGTAGGCGGGGACGAAGCCGGGGAACGCGAATGCGCGCTCGTAGCCCGCGAGTTGGGCTTCGCCGCGGATCGAGTTGCCGTAGTCGAAGACCTCGGCACCGGCGTCCATGAAGCCGACCATCGCCTCGACGTGCTTGGCCATCGACTCGCGGGCGCGGGTGGTGAAGCCCGCCGGGTCCTTCTCGGCGAGCGTCTGCATGTCGTCGAAGTCGACGCCGGTGGGGAGGTAGGCGAGCGGGTCGTGGGCCGAGGTCTGGTCCGTGACGATGTCGATGGGCGCGGACTCGGCGAGCATGCGGGGCAGCAGGTCCGCCGCGTTGCCGAGCAGGCCGATGGAGAGGGGGCGACGGGCGTCGCGCGCCTCCACCGCCAACTGGAGCGCGTGCTCCAGGGAGTCGGCCTTGACGTCGAGGTACTTGTGCTCGATGCGGCGCTCGATCGCGCGCGGGTCGACGTCGATACAGATCGCGACGCCGTCGTTCATCGTGACGGCGAGGGGCTGGGCGCCGCCCATGCCGCCGAGACCGGCGGTGAGGGTGATCGTCCCGGCGAGGGTGCCGTTGAACTTCTTCGCGGCGACGGCGGCGAACGTCTCGTACGTGCCCTGGAGGATGCCCTGCGTGCCGATGTAGATCCAGGAGCCCGCGGTCATCTGGCCGTACATGGTGAGGCCGAGGGCCTCAAGGCGGCGGAACTCCTCCCAGTTCGCCCAGTCGCCCACCAGGTTCGAGTTGGCGATCAGGACGCGCGGGGCCCACTCATGGGTCTGCATGACGCCGACCGGGCGGCCGGACTGGACGAGCATCGTCTCGTCCTGCTTGAGGGTCTTGAGGGTGCGCACCATCGCGTCGAACGAGCGCCAGTCGCGGGCCGCCTTGCCGGTGCCGCCGTAGACGACGAGCTTGTCGGGGTGTTCGGCGACCTCGGGGTCGAGGTTGTTCTGCAGCATGCGCAGGGCGGCTTCCTGCTGCCATCCCAGGGCGCTCAGTTCCGTACCGCGCGGTGCCCGTACGGGGCGGGGTCCTGACATGGCGATGCCTCCTCGGGTGAAGCTCTGCTCGTGAGCTCGGTGGTGCTCTGCTGTGACCTTGTTATTCACATCCTGCGATGTTGAATAGAGCTAGTCAATACGTTGACGGGGCAGCGATACCACGTGACGAATGATTGGCTGGAACACATGAGCGATCAGGGCACGGAGAGCGCACACGCGACCGAGCTGGACGGAGAGGGTCCGACGGACCGCGCCGTCCGGCGAGACCAGGCCGTCCGCGCCGCCGTCGAGCAGGGCCTGGTGGACCCCGCGTCCCCGATCATCGGGCTCCTGGACGTCACCGGCATCCGCACGGCCGCCGCCGCCCTGCGCGCCGCCTTCGAGGCGGTCACGCCGCCCGGCACCCCCGTCCTGCACGCCTTCGCGGTGAAGGCGTCGCCCCTGGTGCCGGTCCTGCGCCTCCTTCGCGACGCGGGCATCGGCGCCGAGGTGGCGAGCCCCGGCGAGCTCGCCCTCGCGCGGGCCGCCGGTGTGCCGCCCACGCACACCGTCCTCGACTCGCCCGCGAAGACCGCCGCCGAGCTGCGCGAGGCCCTCGCCCTCGGCATCGCCGTGAACGCCGACAACCCGCAGGAGCTCGCCCGCCTGGACGCGATGACCCGCTCGGCGCCCACCAACTCCCCCATCGGCCTGCGCGTGAACCCGCAGGTCGGCGGCGGCTCCATCGGCGCCCTGTCCACTGCGACCGCGACGTCCAAGTTCGGCGTCGCGCTGCTGGACGACGGCGCCCGCGAGTGGATCGTCCAGGCGTACCTCGACCGCCCCTGGCTGACGCGCCTGCACGCCCACTCCGGTTCGCAGGGCATGCCCCTGGAGTTGATGGTGCGGGGCGTCGCGGCGACGTACGAGCTCGCCGAGGAGATCAACGAACGGGCCGGCCGGCAGCAGATCGACACCATCGACATCGGCGGCGGCCTGCCCGTCAACTTCGGCTCGGACGAGGAGACCCCGACGCACGCGCAGTACGCCCGCCGCCTGAAGTCCCGTGTGCCGGGACTGCTCGACGGGCGGTACGGCATCGTCACCGAGTTCGGCCGCTCGCTGCTCGCCAAGCACGGCACGATCCTGGCCCGCGTCGAGTACGCCAAGTCGGCGGGCACCCGGCCCATCGCCGTGACGCACGCGGGCGTCCAGGTGGCCGCCCGCACGGTGTACGCGCCCGCGTCCTGGCCGCTGCGGATCGCCGCGTACGACGACAAGGGCCGCCCCAAGAGCGGCCCGGCGGTCGGGCAGGACATCGCGGGCCCCGCATGCTTCGCGGGCGACCTGCTCGCCGAGAACCGTCCGCTCCCGCTGCTCGAACCGGGCGACTACGCCGCGGTGCTCGACACGGGGGCGTACTACTTCGCGCACCACTACTCGTACAACAGCCTTGCCCGGCCCGGCATCTACGGCTTCGCGGCGGGCCCGGCCGAGGGGGGCGCAGAGGTCGCCTTCGCCACCGTGCGGGAGCCGCAGTCCCTGGAGGAGATCGTCGCCGAGTCGGGGGGCGCGCTACGGGACGCTCTGCGCGACCTCTGAGATTGCTCAACTCCCGCATCGCATCGGCACTTGCGGGGCAGATGCTCCCTCCAGGCACACCCTCGGGGGAGATGATCCTGTGACGACATCCGAAAAGGCCACCGGTACGCCACCGTCCGGAGAACCCGCGCTGAACCGCGCGATCGGCCCCAAGCTCCTGATCCTCTTCGTGATCGGCGACATCCTCGGCACCGGCATCTACGCCACCACCGGCAAGGTGGCGGGGAAGGTCGGCGGTGCGCTGTGGGTGCCGTTCGCGATCGGCTTCGTGGTGGCGATCCTGACGGCGGCGTCGTACGTCGAACTGGTCGGCAAGTACCCGAAGGCGGCGGGCGCCGCTCTCTACACGCAGAAGGCGTTCAAGGTCCCCTTCCTCACCTTCATCGTCGCCTTCATGGTGATGGCCTCGGGGCTCTCGTCGGCGAGCGCGGCGGCGCGCGCCTTCAGCGGCGACTACCTGAGCGAACTGACGAGCGACGCGCTCCCGCCGACGCTGATCGCGATCCTCTTCATCCTCGCGCTCGCCGCGCTGAACCTGCGGGGCGTCTCGGAGTCCGTGAAGACGAACGTGGTCCTCACCCTCGTCGAGCTGACGGGCCTGGCCATCATCCTCGCGATCGGCGCGTACGCGGTCCTGAGCGGGGACGGTGAGCCCTCGCGCCTGACGGACTTCGAGGCGGGCGACGGCACGGCCTACGCCCTGATGACGGGCGTGCTCGGCGCGACCGCGCTCGGCTTCTTCGCGTTCGTCGGCTTCGAGGACTCGGTGAACATGGCCGAGGAGACGAAGGACCCGACGCGCACGTTCCCGCGGGCGATCTTCATCGGCGTCGCGGTGACGGGCACCATCTACGTCCTGGTGGCGCTGGTGTCCTCGCTGCTTGTCGACTACAAGGTCCTGGAAGGCTCCAGCGGCCCGCTGCTCGAAGTCGTCAAGGCGGGCGGCATCGACTTCCCGCACAAACTCTTCGCGCTGATCGCCCTGTTCGCGGTCACCAACTCGGCGCTGATCAACATCATGATGGCCTCGCGGCTCTGTTACGGCATGGCCAACGAGCGCATCCTGCCGCGCGCGATGGGGCGTGTCCTGTCCCGCCGCCGCACACCGGTGGTCGGCATCATCTTCGTCTCGCTGCTGGCGATCGGCCTGGTGTCGACGGGTGAGATCGAGGGCCTCGGCGACACCACCGCCTTCCTGCTGCTCTGTGTGTTCGCGGTGGTCAACGTGGCGGTCCTCGTCCTGCGCCGCGACCCCGTCGAGCACAAGCACTACCGCGCGCCGACGGTCCTTCCGGTGCTCGGCGCCCTCACCGCCCTGCTCCTCGCGAGCCCCCTCGCGGACCGACCGGCGGAGGTCTACATCCGGGCCGGGGTGCTGCTCGCCATCGGCATCGGGCTGTGGGCCGTCAACAAGGTGGTGCTCAAGGCGCGCGGCGAGGAGTGAGGGGGCGGTCCGGTCGTCGGTCGCCACAAGCGGTCAGGCTCGGGCCCGAACTCACCTCTCGTCGCACTGATCCCGTCGAGGTCGGGCATGTTCCCCTGGAAAGTGCCCATTTCCCCGGACTCTCCACCACTTCTGCGTACCTTCCTCACACCGGGCGGCGCTGAGCCCCCGGTCGGGTGGTAGGGGCCACCCGGTTCAACCCTGGGGAAGGGAAGCCGCGTGCCCGGAATCGACGAGTGTCTGCTCGAAGCCATGACACTGCCCGGTGCGCGCGGTGCGGCGATCGTCGACTGGACCAGCGGGCTCGCCCTCGGTTCGGTCGGCGATCCTCCCGGCGGCGACCACGAGGCGACCGCCGCCGAGACCGCGGAGGTGGCGCGGGCCGCGGCGGAGTACCAGGCGTTCGCGCCCCGGGACGACGCGCTGGACACGGCACGGGACGACGACCGCAAGGGGCTCCCCGTAGAGGACCTCATGCTCACCACGAGGACCGGGTTCCATCTGATCCGCTTCGTCGAGACGACCTTCGACAGCAGCGTCTTCCTCTATCTCTGGCTCGACCGGCACACCGGGAATCTCGCGCTCGCCCGCATGCGGCTGCGTGACCTCTCCGAGCGCCTGGTGCTGGTGTGAACGCCATGCGCATCACCGCGGCCGCCACCTCGCCCATGCTGATGCGCCTCGCCGACGAGCGCGCGACCGGTGCGCTGCTGCGCGACCAGGGCACCCTCTACCTCGTCGAGGGCCGCGTCGTGCACGCGGAGAGCCCCGCCGCGCCGGGCATAGACGTCCTGCTCACGGCCGGCGGGGCGCTGGCCCCGCAGGGCTGGCAGGAGGCCCTCTCGCTGGCGGGGACGCGCAACGAGGTGGGGCGGCAGTTGATCGACAGCGGCCGGGTCACCGCGGGCGAGCTGGAGGTCTGCCACATCGGCGCACTGTTCGACGCCGCGTTCTTCGTCCTCGGCCCGGCGAGCGGCCCCACCCGTTTCCGGTACGGCGTCGCGCACTGGCTCGGCCGGGTGCGCCCGGTGGCGGCCGAGGCCGTGGAGCGGGAGACCCGGCGGCGCCGCGCCCTGCTCGACAGCGTCTGGCCCTGCCCCGAGCTGGACACCTCTCCCGTCGTGGCGCGCCCGCCCGCTCCCGGGCAAACGGTCACCGGACGGCAGGACGCGCTGCTGCGGCTCGCCGACGGTGTCCGTACGCCGACGGCCATCGCCTGGGCGCTCGGCCGGCCCTCCTTCCACACGCTGATCGAGGTCAGGCGGCTCGCCGCGGCCGGGCTCGTGGAGCCTCCGCGCACGCCCGAGCCGGCCCCGCCGATGCTTCCCGCCCCGGCCCGCGATGACCACGACGAGCCGGACGTCGCCCTGCTGCGCCGGGTCCGTGACGCGCTGGAGGCGACCCTGTGAATGTCCGCGCCGTTCAAGGGACTTGGCCCCCGTGCCCATGAAGTTTTTCGCGCTCTGGAAGCGCGCCGGGAGGAGAGAGCTGATGGCTGCCGAAGCCGACGTACTCGTCGAACTGAAACGGCTGCGGACCAGGATTCCTCAGCTCAAGGGCGCCCTGACGGCCAGCGTCGACGGCTTCGTGCTCGCGCAGGACGCGCCGGACGTCGAGCCGGAGGGCCTCTGCGCGCTCACCGCGGCGGCGCTCGGAGTGGCCCTGCGGCTCTCCGACGCGACGCATCAGGGCGGCTTCCGCGAACTGCTCATCCGCGGTGAGGGCGGCTACGTGGCGACGTACACCGCCGGCTCGTCCGCGGTGCTCACGCTGCTCGCCGAGTCCCGAGTCAACGTGGGCCGGCTGCACCTGGAGGGCCGCCGTTCGAGCGTGCTCATCGGAGAGCTGGTCGACGCCGCCGTCGAACGAGCGGAGGAAACCTGACCCATGTCCCCCACCACACCCTCATCACCCCCCGCACCGCGTACACCCGGCAGACGGAAAGGAAGTGCGAAATTCATGGCCAACACAGAGACATCGCTCAAGGAAGTCACCACCTCGATCGAGGGAGTCATCGGCGCCGCCCTGGTCGACTACACGAGCGGCATGGCCCTCGGCACCATCGGCGGCGGAAAGGACCTGGACCTGGCCGTCGCCGCGGCGGGCAACACCGACGTGGTGCGCGCCAAGCTGCGCACGATGGAACTCCTGGACCTCAAGGACGAGATCGAGGACATCCTGATCTCGCTCAGCAGTCAGTACCACCTGATCCGGCTGATCAAGGGCCGCAACAACAACGGCCTGTTCCTCTACGTGGCCCTCGACCAGAAGCGGTCCAACCTGGCCATGGCCAGGCACCAGCTCAAACGCATCGAGGCGAACCTGGACGTCTGAGCCAGGCACGCAGAAAGCGGCGGACCGGGCCTGCCGGCCCGGTCCGCCGTACGTATGCCTCACTCCACGAAAAGACCCCGCGCCGCCGCCCCCGCGTCGAACTCCTCCAACCGCGCCTGGGCGTCCGGGAGTCCGTCGCACATCGCCTCCAGGAGTACGCGGCCAAGGAGCATCGGCGCGCAGGCCGTGTCGAAGGCGAGGCCGGTGCCGACCGCCGCCGGGAGGAGGAGGTCGGAGTGCGCGGCCACGGGGGCGAACGCCGAGTCGGCCACCGTCACCACGGAGAGGCCCGCCCCCTGGGCGTGGGCCAGGGCGTCCACCACCTCCCGCGGGTGCCTCGGCAGCGCGAAGCACAGGAGCGCCGTCGCTCCCGCCCGCACCGCCGCGTCGATCCGGTCGGCCAGCATCGTGCCGCCCTCGTCGAGGAGGCGCACGTCGGGGTGGACCTTCGCCGCGAAGTACGAGAAGCCGTACGCCTGGGACGCCGCCGCCCGCAGGCCGAGGACCGGGAGCGGGCGGGACGAGGCGAGGAGCCGTCCGGCGCGCTCGACCGGCGCGGGGTCGGCGAGCACCTCCGCGAGGTGCCGCAGGTTCGCGATCTCCGCCTCGACCGCCTGCTGGTACTCGTTGAGGGAGTCCCCGCCCGCCGCCTCCGCGGGCGCGAGTTCGCGCAGGTGCCTGCGCAGCGCCGGATAACCGTCGAAGCCGAGCGCCACGGCGAAACGGGTCACCGAGGGCTGGCTGACCCCGGCGAGCTCCGCCAGCTCGACGCTGGAGAGAAAGGGGACGTCCGGCGCCCGCCGCACCATGCAGTGCGCGATGCGCCGCTGGGTGGGCGTGAGCCGGTGGCCCTCGAAGAGCACTTGCAGCCGCGCCGCAGGACTGTCACTCATACCGTTCCCCTCACAACACCCTGACTCTCACCCAGGCTTGACCACAGCTCCGTGAACCGGTCGAGCAGCCCGGCCGCCGCCGTCACATCATCCGTCAACGGCCGGTCGGCCAGCTCCGCGTCGAGGACGGAGTCCGCGAGCTCGAAGGCCCGCCCGACGGGGAGCTCCGGGTCGAGGCGCATGTCCCGCTGCCTCAACGCCCTTATGGCAGCCACCAGTTCGCAGCCGACGACCAGGCGATACGCGTCGCACGCGCGCAGTGTCTGGCGCGCCGCGAGCGAGGCGAAGCTGGCCTGCTCCTCGACCCCGCGGGAGAGCACCGCGTGGCCGAGGGATGCGGGCGCGGAGAAGGCCCGCAGGTCGCCGAGGGCCGCGCCGGCCGCGTACTCCAGGATCATGACGCCCGACGACGCCGGTTCGCCGTCGGCGAGGAAGGGCCGCAGGCGGGTGAAGCCCGGTTCGTTCAGGGTCGAGAGGCGGGACGTGGAGAGGCGCGCCGCCTGGGTCACCGCGAGCCTGAAGTGGTCGAGCGACAGGGCGAGTTGGGCCAGGTAGAAGCCGCCGTGGTGGTAGGCCGCCATGTCCTCGGCCGAGATCAGCGGGTTCTCGGCGGCCGCGTTGATCTCCACCGTGAGGACCTCCTCAAGGGCATCCGCCGCGTCGTGCGCGGGCCCGTGGATCTGCGGCACACAGCGCAGGCCGTACGGGTCCTGGATGCGGCCGAGCGGCGGCGTGGGGCGGTCGGGGGCGCCGAGGATCTGCCGCATCCGTTCGGCGACCGCGTACGAACCGGAGTGGCGCCGCGCCTCGTGCACGGGCAGCGCGTACGCCTCGTACGAACCGTCGACCGCCATCAGGGTCAGCGCCGCCACCACCTGCGTGGCCGTGATCAGGCCGCGCAGTTCGTGCAGGGCGAGCGCGGACTGGCCGAGGGTCAGGGCGTTGCTGCTGATCAGGGCGAGCGCGTCGTTGTTGTCGAGGGGCTGCGGGGCGGGGGCCGCGCCCGCTCCCTGCCAGGGGTGCTCGCCCGCGAGCGCGAGGCCCATCTGCGCGAGCGCGGCGATGTCGCCCGTACCGACCGAGCCGAATTCGTTGACCTTGGGGTACGCGCCTGTCTCCAGGGCCTCGCAGAGCGCCGTGACGACGGTCGGGCGCAGGCCCGCGCCGCCCGCGAGGAGCTGGTTGGCGCGGACCGCGAGCATCGCGCGCACCTGCCGCGCGGGCAGCTCCTCACCGATCGCCCCGGCGTGGCTGCGCAGCAGCCGCAGGCCGTGGTCGGCGGCGGCCTCGGTCGGCACGGACTCATTCCGGTTGGCGCCCACTCCGGTGGAGCGGCCGTAGACGCGGCCCCAGGAGGCGATCTCCCGCGCGGCGTTCCACGAGAGCTCCACACGCTTCATGCCGTCCGTTCCGGGTACGGGCTTTGCGGTGGATTCGGCCATACGTACGACATCTGCGACCATCAGTCCCCGGCCGTCCAGGACGACGACCGAGTCACTGGCGTCGGTCGCCCTGTCCGCGATACGAGACGACATCACTCGTAATTCCTCCTCAACCGGGCGCTCCGTCTTGCCCTGCGACCACTCGTTACCAGTGATTTACGTCGGGGCGTGGACAAGCTATTGACAATCTATTCAGTCAACGAGAACTCTGCATGACGATATACAGCCGGGCAAGGGACTCCTCATGATCCAATTCGATACGGTCCACAAGCGCTTCCCGAACGGCACCACCGCGGTCCACGACCTCAGCCTCGAGATGCCGGAAGGGGGCGTGACCGTCCTCGTCGGATCTTCCGGTTGCGGCAAGACGACGACGCTCCGCATGATCAACCGGATGGTCGACCCGACCTCCGGGACGATCAGGGTCGGCGGCAAGGACGTCCTGGAGCAGGACGCCGCCGAACTGCGCCGTTCCATCGGTTACGTGATCCAGCAGTCCGGGCTCTTCCCGCACCGCACCGTCCTGGACAACGTCGCGACGGTGCCGCTGCTGCTCGGCTGGGGCCGCAAGAAGGCGCGGGCGCGGGCGGCGGAGCTCCTGGAGACGGTCGGCCTCACCGCCGACGCCGGGAAGCGCTACCCGCACCAGCTCTCCGGTGGCCAGCAGCAGCGCGTGGGCGTGGCCCGCGCCCTTGCCGCGGACCCGCCGGTGCTCCTGATGGACGAGCCGTTCGGCGCGGTGGACCCCGTGGTCCGTACGCAGCTCCAGGACGAACTCCTGCGCCTCCAGCGGGAGTTGAACAAGACCATCGTCTTCGTCACGCACGACATCGACGAGGCCGTACGGCTCGGCGACCGCATAGCCGTCTTCCGCACCGGCGGCCACCTCGTCCAGTGCGCGAGCCCCGCCGAGCTCCTGGCCCGCCCCGCCGACGACTTCGTCGCGGACTTCCTGGGCGCCGAGCGCGGCCTGAAGCTGCTCTCCCTGACGACGCTCGCGGACGTCCCGCAGGCCCCGGCCCCGGAGGGCGGCGCCTGGACGCTGCGACTCGACGCGGTGGGAGCGCCGGTCTCGTGGCGGCACAAGGACGGCGACGCGGCGGACGTCCCCGTACGGCCCCTGCGGGACACGGACTCGCTGCTTTCGGCTTTGAACGAGTCGATAGCCGCCCCGAGCGGCCTGGTGGCCCGAGTCGACGCGACGGGCACCCTCACCGGCGTGACATCACGGGACGAGATCCACGAGCACGCGGGGCAGGTGCACACCGACGCGAGCGCGGCGGTCGCGGCCTCCGACGCGGTGGACGCGGCCACGGTGGGCGCAAGCAAGGCTGACTCATGACCGTCGACTGGTCGTGGATAGCCGACCACACCGACGACCTCACCACCCTCACCCTCTCCCACCTCCAGGCCGCCCTCACCGCCGTACTCCTCGGCCTGCTCATCTCGCTCCCCCTGGCCGTTCTCGCCCACCGCGTGCGCCCCCTGCGCGGACTGCTGCTCGGCCTGTCGAACGTCCTGTTCACCATCCCGTCCATCGCCGTCTTCGTGCTGCTCCTGCCCGTCAGCGGACTCACCCGCACCACGACCGTCATCGGCCTGACGATCTACACGCTCGTCGTGCTCCTGCGGAACACCGTCGAGGGCCTGGACTCCGTACCGGCGAAGACGAAGGAAGCCGCGAAGGCCATGGGCACCCGCCCGCTGCGCACCCTCCTCACCGTCGAACTCCCCCTCGCGCTCCCGGTGATCATGGCGGGCGTACGGATCGCGACGGTCATGGCGATCTCCCTCGTCTCGGTGGCGACCTACATCGGCGACGGCGGTCTTGGACAGCTCTTCACGGACGGGTTCCAGCGCAACTTCCCCACCCCCGTCATCGTCGGCGTCGTCCTGACCCTGCTCCTCGCGCTCGTCGCGGACGCGCTGCTCGTCACCCTCCAGTACGTCCTGACCCCCTGGACCCGCCGCAAGAGGAGCGCGTGACATGTACGAACTCTTCAAGGACCTCGGCGCCTGGCTGGTCAGCGGCGAGCAGTGGGCCGGGTCCGACGGCATCGGGCACCGCCTCGCCGAGCACCTCCAGTACTCGCTGCTCGCCACCCTGATCGCCGCAGCGATCGCCCTGCCCATCGGCCTGCTCATCGGGCACACCGGGCGCGGCGCCTTCCTCGCCATCAACCTGTCCAGCTTCGGGCGCGCGCTCCCCACGGTCGGCCTCGTCGTACTGGTCTTCCTGGCCAGCGGCCTGTCCATGTGGCCCGTCTACATCGCCCTGGTGGCGCTCGCCATCCCCTCCATCGTCACCAACACGTACGCGGGAATGACCGCCGTCGACCCCGAGGTACGGGACGCCGCGCGCGGCCAGGGCATGCGCTGGCACCAGGTCCTCTTCCAGGTCGAACTGCCCCTCGCGCTGCCGCTGATCATGACCGGGCTCCGGCTCGCGCTCATCCAGGTCGTCGCGACGGCCACCATCGCCGCGTACGTCTCCTTCGGCGGGCTCGGCCGGTACGTCTTCGACGGGCTCGCCCAGCGCGACCTCGTGCAGGTGCTCGGCGGTGCCGTGCTCGTGGCCGTCGTCGCCGTCGTCCTCGATCTCGCGCTCTCCGCACTGCAGCGCGCCCTCTTCCGCCACCGCCCCGCCAAGTCGGCCTAGGAGCACCCCAGATGGCCCCCATGAACCGCAGGACCCTCCTCGGCGGACTCTTCGCCGCCGCGTCCGTCCCCGCGCTCGCCGCCTGCAGCGGCGGCATCACCTCCCTCGACGGGGGAGGCTCCGGCGGCGGAGGCGGTGGCTCCAGCAAGGGCGGCGTCACCATCGGCACCGCCAACTTCACCGAGAACCAGGTGCTCGGATACCTCTACGCCGCCGCCCTGGAGGCGGAAGGCGTGAAGACGACCGTCCGCCCCAACCTCGGCACCCGCGAGATCCTCATCCCCGCACTCAAGGGCGGCGACATCGACCTGCTGCCCGAGTACCAGGGCGCGCTCCTGCACTACCTCGACACCAAGGCGAAGGCCACCGAGGAGGGCGAGATGCAGAACGCCCTCGCCATGGTCCTGCCGCGCGGCCTGCAGATCCTGCCCTACGGCAAGGCCGAGGACTCCGACGCCTTCGCCGTCACCCAGGAGACCGCCGACAAGTACGGCCTGAAGTCCCTCGCCGACCTGGCGAAGCACAACGGCAAGCTCGTCATCGGCGCGGCGCCCGAGGTCAAGAAGCGCCAGGTCGGCTCGGTCGGCCTCAAGGACGTGTACGG
Source organism: Streptomyces sp. NPDC033177 (assembly GCF_055577715.1). Classification (NCBI taxonomy): domain Bacteria; kingdom Bacillati; phylum Actinomycetota; class Actinomycetes; order Kitasatosporales; family Streptomycetaceae; genus Streptomyces; species Streptomyces sp. NPDC033177. The sequence goes on from NZ_JBVIPS010000006.1 coordinate 84,295, forward strand.
CGTGGAGTTCAAGGAGTTCAAGTCCCTCGACTCCTCCGGGCCGCTCGTGAAGGGCGCCCTGAAGAAGGGCGACGTGGACGTGGCGAACCTCTTCACCACCGACACGGACATCGTCGCCGAGAAGTGGGTCGTGCTCACCGACCCCAAGAACCTGATCCCCGGCCAGCACGTCGTGCCGCTCATCGCCGACCGCAAGGCCGACTCGACGGTCCGCAAGGCGCTCGCGCGCCTGGGCAACGCCCTGACGACCAAGGACCTCACCGAGCTCAACCGCCTGGTGGACAAGGACAAGAAGGACCCGGAGGACGTCGCGAACGACTGGGCGGCGGAGCACGGAATCACCAAGAAGTAGCTCACGCAAGAGGTAGCTCGTACAGCAGCAGGGAGTTCACCGGATCATGGCAGACACTCTCGTGGAGCGGCGCTCCATCGACGTCGTCCCCGACGACGAACGGCACGGCACCGCGTTCAGCCAGTTCACCCTCTGGCTCGGCGCCAACCTGCAGATCACCGCGGTCGTCACCGGCGCGCTCGCCGTCGTCTTCGGCGGCGACGTGGTGTGGTCGGTGATCGGCCTGCTGCTCGGCAATCTGCTCGGCGGCGCCGTGATGGCCCTGCACTCGGCGCAGGGACCGAAGCTGGGCCTGCCGCAGATGATCCAGTCGCGTGCCCAGTTCGGGGTGCGGGGAGCCGTCGTACCGCTCCTCCTGGTCATCCTCATGTACGTCGGGTTCTTCGCGAGCGGCAGCGTCCTCGCCGGACAGGCCACGGCGCAGCTGACGCACACGAACGACACCACCGGCATCATCATCTTCGCGGTGATCACCGCCGTGGTGGCGGCCGTCGGCTACCGCGTGATCCATGTCCTCGGCCGGGTGGCGAGCGTGATCTGCGCGCTCGCCTTCATCTACCTGGGCATCCGCCTCCTGGACCGCGTGGACCTCTCGGCGCTCCTGAACGACGCGCACTTCGACCTGCCGATGTTCCTGCTGGCCGTCTCCCTCTCGGCGTCCTGGCAGCTCGCCTTCGGCCCGTACGTGGCCGACTACTCGCGCTATCTGCCGCGTACGACGTCGGGGCGGGCCACCTTCTGGTGGACCCTTTCGGGGTCGGCGCTCGGCTCGCAGTGGTCGATGACGTTCGGTGTCCTCGTGGCGGCGAGCGCGGGCGAGGCGTTCCTCGCCAACCAGGTCGGGTACGTGGTCGGCCTGGGCGGCACGGGCCTGATCGCCTCGTTCCTGTACTTCGTGATCGCGCTCGGCAAGCTGACCATCAACGTGCTCAACACCTACGGCGGCTTCATGTCGATGGTGACCAGCATCAGCGGATTCCGCGGCCAGAAGACGCTCTCGCCGCGCGGCAGGGCGGCGTACATCACCCTGATCATGATCGCGGGCACGGTGGTGGCGCTGCTCGGCAAGGACAGCTTCCTGACGTCCTTCAAGGACTTCCTGCTCTTCCTCCTGACGTTCTTCACGCCGTGGTCGGCGATCAACCTGGTCGACTACTACCTGATCTCCAAGGAGCGCTACGACATCCCGGCGCTCTCCGACCCGCACGGCCGCTACGGAGCCTGGCGCTGGGACGCGCTGACGGTCTACGGAGTGGGTCTCCTCGCCCAGCTGCCCTTCCTGGTGACGCACTTCTACACCGGCCCGCTGGTGGAGCCCCTCGGCGGCGCGGACATCTCGTGGATCGTGGGTCTGGTGGTCCCCGCGGTCCTGTACTGGCTGCTCGCCCGCCGCGACACGTCGCACATCCCGACCATCCCGACGGAGCGAGAAAGGGGGGATAGCCCCACTGTCACGCCCGCGTCGGCTGCGTAACGTAAAAGACTATGGAAGCCCGTGACGCCGAACTCAAAAAGGAACTCGACGCCACTCTGCACGCCCGCAGAGAGCTAGGCGAAGAGTATGAGTCCGCGCTGGTCGAATCGTTCCTCGGGAAGGTCGAGCAGCGCCTGGACGGCACCATCGACCGGCGGATGCGCCGGCACATGGCCGAGCAGCAGATGGTCGTGGCCCGCGGATCCCGCGCGCCGAACGGCCCCGTGGACTCCTGGGGCGAGCGCTTCGGGTTCGGCATCGTCTCGCTGATCCTCGCGATCCCCCTCTCGGCGATCGGCGTGGTCAACGCCGACCTGCCGGGCCTGTTCGTCACCTGGGGCGGCATCGTCGGCGTGAACGCGGTGCATTCGATGCGGGGCATGAGCTTCGGACGCGGCAAGGACCGCGGCCGGAAGTCGGAGTGGGACGACGACTGAGGCGCGTGCCGCGGGATTCTGCTGACAGCAGGACCGGTGGCGCGGAGCCCCGCCCGAGACGGACCGTTCCCTCATGACCACGTCCGTCGCACACCTCAGTGACCCGCACCTCACCACCGGCCCGTTGGCGTCCGAACCAGCGGCGGGACTGCGCCGCGCGCTCGCCCGGGTCCTGGCCCTCGAACCCCGGCCCACCTGCGTCGTCATCACCGGCGACCTGACGGAACACGGCCGCCCCGACGAGTACGGGCAACTGCGTGAACTCATCGCGGGTTTCCCGCTGCCCCTGCACCTGACGACCGGCAACCACGACGACCCCGCCGCTTTGGTCAAGGCGTTCGGCGGCGAGCCGCAGCTCGGCGGCACACACAGCACGCACTACTCCGTCGAGTACGCCGGCCTGACCCTGATCGCCCTGGACACGAAGGTGCCGGGAGCTCCGCACGGCACGCTGGGCGAGGCCCAACTCACGTGGCTCGACGAGATGTTGGCGGGCCGCCCCGGGGTCCCCGCCCTGGTCTGTCTGCACCACCCGCCGGCGGACATCGGCATCCCGTACCTGGACGGCATGCGCCTCACGGACAGCGAGGCCCTGGCGGAGATCATCTCCCGTCACCCGCACGTGGCGCGCGTCCTGGCGGGCCACGTCCACCGCCCGACCAGTGGGGCCTACGCGGGCACGACCCTGTCGACCGCGCCCTCCACCTGGCTCCAGAGCGCCCTCGCCCTGAGCCCGGACCGCCCCATGGGCTACGCCCCCGAGCCGACGGCATTCCAGCTCCACGTGCGAACACCCACCGGCTGGACCACACACACGGCAGCGGTGAGCCATGCGGCGGCGCAGATCCAGGGGTACTGAACGTATACGGAGTTCGTGCGCGGGGACCGCCGCACCCCCGGTTTCCCAGGGGGCGGGACGACGGCGGTCCCCGCGAGGGACATGGGCCGGGTCAGGACCGGGTCCACGTCCGGGCGTTCAGAGGTCCGGGAGCCGCTCCGGAGTTCCTGTACGCCGACAACCACCAATGTGCCGCAGGCGTGTTAAGCGGGTGCTGCGCGGACGTGACGCGCTCGTACCACTTCCGCGAAGTTCGTCCCACGCCGCACCGCACGCGGCTCGCGGCACGCCCGGCGGCTACTGGCCCTGCTGCTCCGCGAGGAAGGCAAGCAGGTCCTGACGGCTCACCACACCGGTCGGCTTGCCCTCGACCAGGACGATCGCCGCGTCGGCCCTGCCGAGCACCGACATCAGGTCGGCGACCGGTTCGCCGGAGCCGACCTGCGGCAGCGGGTCCGACATGTGCTTCTCCAGCGGGTCACCGAGCGAGGCTCGCTGCGCGAACAGCGCGTCCAGGAGTTCGCGTTCGACGACGGAGCCGATGACCTCCGCGGCCATCACGTCCGGGTGGCCCGCGCCCGGCTTGACGATGGGCATCTGCGAGACGCCGTACTCCCGCAGTACCTCGATGGCCTCGCCGACCGTCTCCTCCGGGTGCATGTGGACGAGTGAGGGCAGCTCGCCACCCTCCTTGCGGCGCAGTACGTCACCGACACGAGGCGCGTCGCCCGGCTGCTCCAGGAACCCGTAGTCGTTCATCCACTCGTCGCTGAAGATCTTGCTCATGTAGCCGCGGCCGGAGTCGGGCAGCAGCACGACCACGACGTCGTCGGGCCCGAGCCGCTCGGCGACGCGCAGCGCCGCCACGACGGCCATCCCACAGGACCCGCCGACGAGCAGCCCCTCTTCCTTGGCGAGCCGCCGCGTCATCTGGAAGGAGTCCTTGTCGGACACCGCGATGATCTCGTCGGTCACGTTCCGGTCGTACGCCGTCGGCCAGAAGTCCTCGCCGACACCCTCGACGAGGTAGGGGCGCCCGGAGCCGCCGGAGTACACGGACCCCTCGGGGTCGGCGCCGACGACCGTCACGCCCCCCTCGGAGATCTCCTTGAGGTACCCGCCCGTCCCGGAGATGGTGCCGCCGGTCCCGATGCCGGTCACGAAATGGGTGATCTTCCCTTCCGTCTGCTCCCACAGCTCAGGGCCGGTGGAGTGGTAGTGCGAAAGGGGGTTGTTCGGGTTGCTGTACTGGTCGGGCTTCCAGGCGCCGGGCGTCTCGCGCACCAGGCGGTCGGAGACGTTGTAGTACGAGTCCGGGTGCTCGGGATCGACGGCGGTAGGGCAGACGACCACGTCGGCGCCGTACGCCCGCAGCACATTGATCTTGTCGAGCGACACCTTGTCAGGGCACACGAAGATGCACTTGTAGCCCTTCTGCTGGGCCACGATGGCGAGGCCGACCCCGGTGTTGCCGGAGGTGGGCTCGACGATGGTGCCGCCGGGCTTCAGCTCGCCGCTCTGTTCGGCCGCCTCGATCATGCGCAGCGCGATGCGGTCCTTCACGGAACCGCCGGGGTTGAAGTACTCGACCTTGGCCAGGACGGTCGCCTGAATGCCCGTGGTCACGTTGTTGAGCCTCACCAGCGGGGTGTTGCCGACGAGACTGATCATCGAGTCGTGGAATTGCACCGTTGTCTCCGGGCTGCGATGTAGTGCGACGAATGGGTGTCGTCAGCCTAAGGGTCCCGTTCAGTCGTTCACCTCCGCTTGCGATTGGCCGACCGTCCTTACGGGGCAATGAGTTGATGTAGGGCGGTACGAGGAGGTGGCTGCAGAGCATGTCGAGGGCGAGGGTGGCGCGGCGGATCGCGGCGGGCGCGGCTTATGGCGGCGGAGGTATCGGGCTGCTCGGAGCGGCGGCCGTCGGAGTGGTCCTCGCGGAGGTCCAGCTGGCGAAGCGGTCCGTCGGGAACAGCGGGGAGCATCCGGCTCCCCCGCGGGCGGACGGGCGGTACGGCTGGGGTTACGCGGACCGGCCGGACGGGGCGGAGCCCTTGCGGTTCGCGATGCTCGGCGATTCGACGGCGGCGGGGCAGGGTGTGTACCGGGCCAGGCAGACGCCCGCCGCGCTGCTCGCGGCGGGGCTCGCGGCGGTGGCCGAGCGGCCGGTGGAGCTGCGGAACGTGGCGTTGCCGGGGGCCCAGTCGGACGACCTGGACCGCCAGGTGACGGTGCTCCTCTCCGATCTTTCGTCCTGGGTGCCGGACGTCTGCGTCGTGATGATCGGCGCGAACGACGTGACGCACCGGATGCCGGCGACGCGGTCCGTACGCCTTCTGTCGTCGGCGGTGCGGAGGCTGCGGACGGCGGGGGCGGAGGTGGTGGTCGGGACCTGCCCCGACCTGGGGACGGTCGAGAACGTCTACCAGCCCCTGCGCTGGATGGCACGCCGGGTCTCGCGCCAGCTGGCCGCGGCGCAGACGATCGGGGTGGTCGAACAGGGCGGCCGCACGGTCTCACTCGGGGACCTGCTCGGCCCCGAGTTCCTGGCGAACCCCCGGGAGCTGTTCGGTCCCGACAACTACCACCCCTCCGCGGAGGGGTACGCGACCGCGGCGATGGCGGTGCTGCCGACGCTGTGCGCCTCGCTGGGCCTGTGGCCTGAGGAGGAGCGCCCCGACGTGTCCCGCCGGGAGGGTTTCCTGCCGGTGGCGCGGGCTGCCGCGCAGGCCGCCTCGGAGGGCGGCACGGAGGTCGCCGCGGCGATGCCGACAGGGCCCCGAGGCCCCTGGGCCCTCATCAAACGCCGACGCCGCCGCCGCATCCACCCCACCCCGGACCCGTCCCCGCTGCCGCGATAGCCCTGCGGGGCGGGAGGGTGGACGGGGACGGCCTGCCACCAGGCCGGTGGGACGACGCGGGCCGCTCCGCGGCGGATCTCTCCTACCCACCCACCCGATCACCCCGCATCCCCCCTGACCGAACAAGCTTTCCCGCCCACCCACCCGTTCGCCCGGGAGCGACCCAGCGGACGAGCAAAACGCCCGCCGCGCGGCGGGCGGGTGGGTGGGTAAGGTGCGCTTCCGGGCAAGCGGGTGGGTCAGCGAGGGACACTCACGCCGCATAGCGGGGCGAGCGGGACCCGGTGCCGCACGTGGACGAGCGCGACCCCCGGCAAGCGGGCGGGACCCGGTGCACTGCCGGGTGAACGGGTGGGTGGGAAGGAAACCCCGCAGCGGCGGCCTGCCCGAGGCACCGGTCAAGGCGCCCCGCCAGACTGAGCAAGCGCTTAGGAAAATGCGGCCCGCATCACAGTCCCCGGCCGATGACTGACCGCAGTACGTGCAGGTAACTTCCCAGGGAGTCCTGAGAACCCCGAGCCCGTCAGCCAACCGCGCCCCGCACCACTTCCGCCCGGGGCGCCCCCGCCAGTAGGAGTGCCGTGATGCCCGAAGCCGTGATCGTCTCCGCCGCCCGCACCCCGATCGGCCGCGCCTTCAAGGGCTCCCTGAAGGATCTGCGCCCCGACGACCTGACCGCCACGATCATCGAGGCCGCCCTCGCCAAGGTCCCCGAGCTCGACCCGAAGCTCATCGACGACCTGATGCTCGGCTGTGGTCTGCCGGGTGGCGAGCAGGGGCACAACCTCGGCCGCATCGTCGCCGTACAGATGGGCATGGACCACCTGCCGGGCTGCACCATCACCCGGTACTGCTCCTCCTCCCTGCAGACCTCCCGCATGGCCCTGCACGCCATCAAGGCCGGGGAGGGCGACGTCTTCATCTCCGCCGGCGTGGAGATGGTGTCCCGCAGCGTGAAGGGGTCCAGCGACGGGCTCCCGGACACCCACAACCCCCTCTTCGCCGACGCCGAGGCCCGTACCGAGGCCGTGTCCAAGACCGAGGGCTCCACCTGGCACGACCCCCGCGAGGACGGCCTGATCCCGGACGCCTACATCGCGATGGGGCAGACCGCCGAGAACCTGGCCCGCGCCAAGGGCGTCACCCGCCGGGACATGGACGAGTTCGGCGTCCGCTCCCAGAACCTCGCCGAGGAAGCCATCAAGAACGGCTTCTGGGAGCGCGAGATCACCCCCGTGACGACCCCTGACGGCACCGTCGTCAGCAAGGACGACGGGCCCCGCGCCGGCGTCACCCTCGAAGGCGTCGAGGGCCTCAAGCCCGTCTTCCGCCCCGACGGCCTCGTCACCGCGGGCAACTGCTGCCCGCTCAACGACGGCGCCGCCGCCCTCGTGATCATGAGCGACACCAAGGCCCGCGAGCTCGGCCTGACCCCGCTGGCCCGCATCGTCTCCACCGGCGTCACCGGCCTCTCCCCCGAGATCATGGGCCTCGGCCCGGTCGAGGCGTCCAAGCAGGCCCTGTCCCGCGCCGGTCTCACCGTCGACGACATCGACCTCTTCGAGATCAACGAGGCCTTCGCCGCCCAGGTGATCCCCTCCTACCGCGACCTGAACATCCCGCTCGACAAGCTGAACGTCAACGGCGGCGCCATCGCGGTCGGCCACCCCTTCGGCATGACCGGCGCCCGCATCACCGGCACCCTCATCAACAGCCTCCAGTTCCACGACAAGCAGTTCGGTCTGGAGACGATGTGCGTCGGCGGCGGCCAGGGCATGGCCATGGTCATCGAGCGCCTCAGCTGACCCTCTGAGCCCCGCGAATCCCTCACGTCTCCATTGATTCGTGACTCAATCTCCCCCAGGATGTGACCTATCTCCTGGGGGAGATGCATATGCCCAGCTCAGAGCCCGTCTGTGGATAAACACCGGGCCGAAAGACCTGTCCAATTCGTGACGTAATGCACTGACAGGTGGATCGTGCAGGCTTCAAGCTGATGTAGGAAGTCGGGGGTCGACTTGAAACCGGGAGTACGTCAGTGAGCGCTCTGCCTATTGCCTTGCTGCTCTCCACGGCCGCTGCCACGGCCGTGGGTGCCGCCGCCCTGCACGCCGTGCACGGGCTGCGGAAGCAGCTTGCCGAAATCACCGCCCTGCGCACCGAGCTGGTCCATGGCCGCTCGGCGACCGCGCACGCCACCGTGCCCGCCGCCCGCACCACCGCGGACACCGATGAGATACGCACGGCTGTCGCCGAGGCTCTCGCCGAGGAGCGGGAGCGCGAGCTGGCCGAGGCGCGGGCCTTCTGGGCCGCCCAGGAAGCCCGTGACGCCTCGGACGCGCCCTCCCTGCTGAGCGGCCTGCCCGGCCTCTCCGACATGGCCGACGAGCTGTTCCTGCCCCGCCAGGCGGACCTCGCAGGGCTGGAGTCGGACAGCCTGGAGCCGGTCATCGAGCCGTACGCCGACCCGGCCGACGAGTTCGCCGGGGGCACCTCCCTGGACGGAGTTTTCGGGGGAGACTCCCCCGAGCTGGCCGCGGCCCGCCGCCGCCACCCCTCGCACCCGGACTTCGTGCCGGTCCAGTCGCCCGTCAACGGCGACCACGAGCGCACTGTCGCCTGTCTTGAGGAACTGGCCGACGCCCGCACGGCGCTCGCCGACGTCCGGCCCGGCCCGCTCGGCACGCTGGACGTCTACGTCTTCGCCGACGGCACGACGCTCTGCATGACCCCGGGCCACCGCGAGACCGCGGAGCTGCTCGCCGACGCCCTGCGCGACGGCCACACCCCGGTCCTGCTCGGCGGCTCCGGAGTCTCCGGCGCCTACGCACTGACCTTCGAGTGCGGCACCGAGAACGTCTACATCCTGGCCGACCGCGTCATCGCGTCGGTCTGACCGGAGCGGCCCCGGCGAGCGCCGGGGTCGGCCCACACCCCGTCACACCCCGGCGCGCTTCTGCGCCTTCTCCACGAGCGTCAGCGCCTCCGCGAGCTGACCGGAATCCTCCAGCACGAGGGCCAGATCCCGCCCCGCCACCGTGATCTGGTCGGCCGCCGCGAACATCCCGGCGTCCGGCATCTCCCGCGGCTCCGCGTCCGGCACCTCGATCCGCTGCGCCCACGCCGCCAGTTCCCTGGCCAGAGCCAGCGCCTCGGTCGCCGCCCCCCGCTGCAGGCGGCTCTGCGGGGCGGCCCGCAAACGGTCGGCGAATTGGTCCACTGCGGCCGTCAAAGGCGTCGTATCAAGCACCCGGCGACCTTATGCGCCCGGGCGGGACTGTTGCCAACGCCCCAACGCTCAGGCACGGTGTCGTGAAGGACGGAACACATCGCGACGCGTCCGGAGGCGCCGATGTCACAAGTCTTCTCCGAGGAGACCCACCGCAACCTGATCGCCCGAATCCCCCACTGCACCGGTCGTGAGATCTCCGACTGGATCCGCGCCGTGGACGAAGGCCCTTCTCTCTTCCGCTTCGAGGAGAAGGTCAGCTGGCTCCGCGCGGAGCACAACCTGGCTTATGGGCACGCCAAGGCAATCATTCACGAGTACGACTTGCGCCGGGCCGCGCGCAAGCTGCTCTGACTCCCCCTGTTCCCTCACCCAACCTCACACAACGGCGAAGGGCCCCGCGGAACATGCGTTCCGCGGGGCCCTTCGTCGAGTCAGGCGCGTCAGTCGTTGCCCTGCAGGATGGCGATCAGACGCAGGAACTCGAGGTAGATCCAGACGAGCGTCATCGTCAGACCGAACGCCGCGAGCCAGGCCTCTTCCTTCGGCGCGCCGTACGCGATGCCGTCCTCGACCTGCTTGAAGTCCAGGGCCAGGAAGCACGCGCCGAGCAGGATGCCGACGATGCCGAAGACGATGCCGAGGCCGCCGCTGCGGAAGCCGAGGCCGTCACCGCCGCCGAAGACCATGAACAGCAGGTTCACGGCGGTAAGCAGCAGGAAGCCCATCGCCGCGGCCATCACGAAGCCGTAGAAGCGACGGTTGACGCGGATCCAGCCCGCCTTGTAGGCGATCAGGACACCGGCGAAGACGGCCATCGTGCCGAGCACGGCCTGCATGGCCGCGCCGTCCGCGATGCGGTTGTCGACGACGCTGGAGACGACGCCGAGGAAGACACCTTCCAGGGCGGCGTACGTCAGGATCAGCGCGGGCGAGGCCTTGCGCTTGAAGGCCTGCACCAGGCCGAGCACCATCGCGACGAGGCCTGCGCCGATCGCGATGCCGTACGACTTGCTGATGTTGGCGTCGTCCACCGGCAGCAGTGCCCAGGCGAGCGCCGCCGTGACCAGGAGCGTGCCGAGCGTGGTGGCCGTACGCAGGACGACGTCGTCCATCGTCATGCGGCCTGCGGTGGTTACGGGCGCCTGGGGGGCGCCGTGCTGCAGGTCCTGCTGGGCGTACGGGTTCGTCGCGTACGGATTGGTGGGCGCCTGCTGGCCGGCACCCGCGTACGGGTTGCCCTGCTGGGTCTGCGTCCCGACGGCGGGTCCCCCGGCCTGCGGCTGCGTGCCGAAGCCCGCGTAGCCGTTGTCGCGGCTGAACCCCCGTCGCGAGAAGACCGGGTTACTGCTCCTCATTTCACTCCTCCATGGCCACCGAGCGTGGCTTTGGGTCAAGAGTAATGCGTAGGCAAAAGGAAGACCCTAGTGCTTGGGGAGGATCTTTCCCTCCTTGTGACCAAGAACGTCCGGCCCAGTGCTCTCTGTTCCCGGTGAGACGGGCAATACTCCCTCGTCGGCCGGGGTGCGGCGGCTGCGCCGGACGAGTGGCACCAGCGAGATCGCGACGGCTCCGAGGACGGCGGCCACGGCGAACGTGGTGAATCCGAGGGACGCGTTTCCGCCGGAGACGACAGCGCCTCCCAGCCACGGTCCGACGACCGCACCCGTACGCCCGACGCCGGTGATCCAGCCGAGCCCGGTGGCGCGCTGGGCGGGCGTGTAGACGGACGGGGCGGAGGCGTAGACCATCACCTGCGCCGAGAAGAGCCAGATGCCGGTGACGAAGACGACTCCGTACGCGACACCGAGGGGCAGCTCCGCCTTGAGCAGGAAGGCGCCGCAGGCGGTGAGCAGGAACCAGATCGCGGAGATCCGCACGGCGCCGAACTTGTCCGCCATCCGCCCCGCGACGAGCATGCCGACGATGCCGCCCGCGTTGATCACCATGAGGAAGGTGACGGAGGAGGAGAGGGAGTAGCCGGAGGCGCGCATCAGCTCGGGGAGCCAGGTGGAGACCCCGTAGACCAGGAGCAGACCGGCGAAGGAAGCGAGCCACAGGAGCGGGGTCGCGAACCGCTGCCCGGGGCCGAAGAGCGAGGCGACGGCGGCGAAGCGTCCCTTGGCGCCCGCCTCGGGGGCTTCGGCGAGTGTCGGGGACGGCAGCAGGTACCGGGCGGCGACGGCCTCCGCCTCGCTCGTGCGGCCCTTGGCGAGCAGCACACCGGGCGATTCGGGCAGCCACTTCAGTACGAGGGGGATGGCGACGGCGGCGGGGATGACGCCCGCCCAGAAGACGACGCGCCAGCCGTGGTCGGGCCCGAGCCAGAGTCCGAGGCCCGTGGCCGCCATGCCACCCGCGTGGTACGAGGTCATCATCAGGCCGGTGGCGAGTGCGGCCCTGCGCGGCGGCGCGAACTCGGCGACGATCGCGAGGCTGATCGGCATCAGGCCGCCGAGCCCGAGCCCGGCGATGAAACGGCCGCCTCCGAAGACGGCGGCGGTGGGCGCGAGCGCGCAGATCGCGGAGCCCAGGGAGAACAGCGCGACGCTGCCCGTGACCATCGGCTTGCGGCCGATCCAGTCGGTGAGCGTGCCGCAGCCGAGGGCGCCGATCAGCATGCCGAAGGTGGTCCAGGAGCCGATGGTGCCGGCGGTCGACGTGGTGAAGCCGAAGTCCTTGTCGTCGATGAGGTGCGGCATCACGGCGCCGTAGATGTTGACGTCCATGCCGTCGAAGAAGACGACGAGCCAGCACAGGGCTATGACGGGGGCGACGGATCTGAAGGTCCGCTGGGGTGCGGCGGCTTGGGGAGCGGTCACGGGGCTCTCACTTCTTTGTGGGACCTGGTGGGGACGGGGGTTTCGCGGCGGGGGGGGGATCAGTCGAGCGAGAATCCGGTGTAGCTCTCGGCGAGGTCGGTCTCGGCCGAGCGAGCGGTGGTGATGCGGTCCAGCTGAGCGAGCTGGATGCGGTCGTCGAAGGGGGTGGCTTCGGGGGCGCGGTGCAGCATCGTGGTCAGGGCGTACGAGAAGCGCTCGGCCTGCCAGACGCGGCGCAGGCAGGTCGCCGAGTAGGACTCCAGGCGGGCGTCGGAGCCGGTCTCGCGGTACTCGACGAGCGCGCGGGCGAAGGTGACGACGTCGCCGACGGCGAGGTTGAGGCCCTTGGCGCCGGTGGGCGGGACGATGTGGGCGGCGTCCCCGGCGAGGAAGACGCGTCCGTGCCGCATGGGCTCGTGGACGTGACTGCGCATGGGGGTGACGGACTTGGAGGTGATGGGCCCGCGCTTCAGGGTCCAGGCGGGGTCGTCCGTCTCCAGGCGGCGGTCGAGTTCGTCCCAGATCTCCTCGTCGCCCCAGTCGGCGGCGTCCGTGCCCGCGGGGACTTGGAGGTACGCGCGCGTGACGGTCGGCGACCTCATGGAGAGCAGCGCGAAGCCGCGGTCGTGGCGGGCGTAGACCAGTTCGTCGTGCGAGGGCGGTACGTCGGCGAGGATGCCGAGCCAGCCGAAGGGGTACGTCCGCTCGAAGACCCGGGAGACGTCGGCGGGTACCGCCTTGCGGGCCACGCCCCAGGAGCCGTCGCAACCCACCACGTAGTCGCATTCCAGGACGTCCTCGCGGCCCTGGTGACGGAAGCGGACACGCGGGTTCTCGGTCTCGGCGCCCTCCACGGCGAGCGCCTCCGCCTCGAACAGCAGCGGGCCGCCCGCGGCGAGCTGGAGGGCTATGAGGTCCTTGCAGACCTCGGTCTGGGCGTAGACCATCACGGACCGGCCGCCGGTCAGCGCGGGGAAGTCGACGCGGTGCCTGCGGCGGTCGAAGCGCAGCTCGATGCCGTCGTGCGGGATGCCCTCGCGGTCCATGCGGGCGGCGGCGCCCGCCTCGCGCAGGACGTCGACGGTGCCCTGTTCCAGGATTCCGGCGCGCTGGCGCTGTTCGACGTAGGCGCGGTCGCGGGTCTCCAGGACGACGGAATCGATGCCCGCGTTGTGCAGCAGGCGGGCGAGGAGCAGGCCCGCCGGTCCGGCTCCGATGATTCCGACGGTGGTGCGCATCGGCCGACCCCTCCACTTGTTCGACGATTGGCAAGACACTGGGCACTAGTTCGCCTGGTGAACTTTCGTTCATAATGTGCTGACGGGAGTCTCCGACCGGACCCAGCGCCTGTCAACGGTTGCGAGGCACCCGATTTCCACCGTGCGAGGAGCGAGACCATGCCGGAAGAGTCCGTACGCCCCCTTCAGCGCGGTCTCGCGGTGCTTCGCGCCCTCGCGGTCGCCGAACAGGTCAGGGCGGGCGACCTCGTGCGCGCGACCGGCCTGGCCCGCTCGACGGTGGACCGGGTGGTGGCGACCCTGGTCCGCCTCGGCCACGTACGCGAGCACGGCCAGGAACTCCACCTCACGCCCCGCCTGATGGAACTCGGCAACGCCTACCTGGCGGCGAGCGGCCTGAGCGGCGAGGTCGCGGCGCGTACCGCCCGGCTCGCGGACGAGCTGGACGAGTCGGTGTCCCTCGCGGTGCCGGACGGCGACGGCGTCCGCTTCGTCACGCAGGCGGCGCGGCGCCGCGCGATGTCGGTGGCCTTCCGCATCGGCGATCTGCTCCCCGCCGAGCGGTGCGCGCCGGGCGCGCTGTTCGCCGCCGAGTGGGACGAGGCGGCGTGGGCGGGGTGGCGGGCACGCGTGGCAGCCGACCCCGGGGGTCACGCCTTCCCCGCGCTGCCGCCCGGCCCCGCATCCACGCCCCCGGACCTCGCGGACCGGGTGGAACGCTCGCGCGCGACGGGCTGGGCGCTCGACGACCAGCTGATCGAGCCGGGCCTGATCGCGACGGCGGTCCCGGTGCGCGACGCGGCGGGCCGCCCGCGGTACGCCCTGTCCGCGGTGAGCCACACCAGCAGGCACACGGCGCAAGGCCTGGCGGAGCTCGTGTTGCCACGACTGCACGAGGAGGCGGCGCACCTGGAAACCCTGCCGACGGCCGCCCCGCCTTACACAGAAGGGGAGTTGACGCCGGATCAGCCGCTGGACACGGTCGACGCCAAGGCCGAACTCGGCCCCGGCTTCCTCCAGTCGCTCGCCCGCGGCCTCGCCGTCCTGCGCGCTCTCGGCCTGGCCCACGGCGACGGCCTGCCGCTCACCGCGATCGCCGCCGCCACCGGCCTGCCACGGGCCACCGCGCGCCGCTGCCTGCACACGCTGGAACTGGAGGGGTACGCGGCGCACGACGGCCGCCTCTACCGCCCGCTCCCCCGCATCCTGGAACTCGGCTACGCCCGCCTGTCCCGCCTCGGCTTCGCCGACATCGCCGAGCCGCATCTGCGCCAACTGACCGACTGTGTACACCAGTCGGCGTCGGTGACGGTGCTCGACGGCACGGACATCCTGTACGTGGCACGCGCGGCGACGGTCCGCGTCATGAGCGTCTACATCACGCTCGGCACGCGCTTCCCCGCCTACCCCACGGCCATGGGCCGGGTGCTGCTCGCCGGACTCCCCCAGGAGGACCGCGAGCGCCTCCTGAAGGCCGCCCCGCCCCGCCCCCTCACCCACCGCACGGTCACCGACCCGACGGCCCTGCACCGCATCCTGAACCGCACCGCGGCCGACGGCCACGCCACCGCGGACGAGGAACTGGAGGAGGGCCTGCGCTCGGTCGCCGTACCGATCAAGAACGCGGAAGGACGCGTGATCGCCGCCCTGAACGTGGCGCAGCACGCGGGCACGGCGCCGCTGGAGGAAACCGTCGGGGCGCTGCTTCCCGCACTGCGCGAGACGGCGGCGGCGATCGAGGCGGACCTGCACACGGCGGCACGCTTCAACGGCGCGCTGATGCCTTGGCGCACGTAACCCGCCGAGGCCTTGGCGGGAGGTGCCCGGAGCCGGACTTGAACCGGCACGCCCGCGAGGGGCAGCGAGGTTTAAGCTCGCCGTGTCTGCATTCCACCATCCGGGCAGGCCATGGGCTCCGCATCAAGTGATTCGACCCTATCGGGAGGCGTCCCTCGAACAGCGGAACAACAGCCCGATGTTGTCTTATTTTATTGACGTCTGAGGGTGCATCAGCCACCGGTACGGCCCATCGGTACATGCCGCAGGCCCTTCCACCGTTCTGCGGCCTCCGGGACGGAATGACGGAATTTAGCCGCCTGCGCGGGCGTGCGCGGGTCACTGGCGAGTGCTACCTGCGTCAGGGGCCGGGGTCATCCCCAGGTATGACACCGGCTCCCGGAGTCCGACTGCAGAGGGCCATCGGAACCGGAACAGCGGCTGACTACATGGCGCGGATCGGCCAGCACGATGGAGTACGTCCCCACTCGTCGTCCCGACAGGAGCACCACCCCGTGACCACCACCCCCTTCGCCGCCCGCAGCACCGCGGTGGCCGCACGCGCCACGGACCTCTCCAAGGTGTACGGACAGGGCGAGACCCAGGTGGTCGCCCTGGACCATGTCTCCGTCGACTTCCGGCAGGGTGAGTTCACCGCGATCATGGGCCCCTCGGGCTCCGGCAAGTCGACCCTGATGCACTGTGTCGCGGGGCTCGACAGCTTCAGCGGCGGCTCCGTGCGGATCGGCGAGACCGAGCTCTCCACCCTCAAGGACAAGCAGCTCACCAAGCTCCGCCGGGACAAGATCGGCTTCATCTTCCAGGCCTTCAACCTGCTGCCGACGCTGACGGCCCTGGAGAACATCACGCTGCCGATGGACATCGCGGGCCGCAAGCCCGACAAGCAGTGGCTGGAGCAGGTCATCTCGATGGTCGGCCTGGCCGGGCGCCTCTCCCACCGGCCCACCGAGCTCTCCGGCGGCCAGCAGCAGCGCGTCGCCGTGGCCCGCGCACTCGCCTCGCAGCCCGACATCATCTTCGGTGACGAGCCGACCGGAAACCTGGACTCGCGCTCGGGCGCCGAGGTCCTGGGCTTCCTGCGCAACTCCGTGCGGGAGCTGGGCCAGACCGTCGTCATGGTCACCCACGACCCGGTGGCCGCGGCGTACGCGGATCGCGTGATCTTCCTCGCCGACGGGCGGATCGTCGACGAGATGCTCTCGCCGACGGCGGACGGCGTCCTTGACCGGATGAAGGACTTCGACGCGAAGGGGAGGACCAGCTAAGCGCCGTACGACGTCCGTAGGCGCTGCCTGCGGGTACGTCGTGGCTGGTCGCGCAGTTCTCCGCGCCCCTTCGGGGCCCTCCCTCTCTCCCCCACCAGGACTCACACCCATGTTCCGTACCGCCCTGCGCAACGTGCTCGCGCACAAGGCGAGGCTGTTGATGACGGTGCTCGCCGTCATGCTCGGCGTCGCCTTCGTCTCCGGCACCCTCGTCTTCACCGACACCTTCGGCAACGCCTACAAGAACAAGTCGGCCAAGAGCTTCGACCACGTCTCCGTCGCCATCCAGCCGTGGGGCGGCGAGGAGGACGAGACCAAGCAGAAGCCGCGCCTGACCGACTCCCTGCTCAAGAAGGCGGACGGCCTGCCCGGAGCCGACTCCGCGATCGCCGGCGTCACCGGCTTCACCGCGCTCGCCGACAAGGACGGCAAGCTGGTGGGCGGCGAGTGGGGCACCTCGGGCGCCAACTACTTCCCGGGCAAGGACGGCAAGGACCCGCGCTACGACTTCACCAAGGGCGCCGCCCCGAAGTCCGCCGGTGACATCGCCCTCGACTCCCGCACCGCCGAGCGCACCGGATACAAGGTCGGCGACACGGTCCGCTACTCCACCGACGGGCCGGTGAAGACGGCGAAGATCAGCGGTGTCTTCGACACCGAGGACGGCAGCGTCCTGGCGGGCGGCAGCCTGGCGGTGTTCGACAACGACACCGCGCTCAAGGTCCTCGGCAAGACCGAGTACGACGAGATCGACGTGAAGGCCGCCGCGGGCACCTCCGAGACGGCGCTCAAGAGCTCGATCGACAAGATCCTCCCGAAGGACTCCAAGGCCCTGACCGGCGCCGAGCTCAAGTCCGACCAGGACGACATGATCGAGCAGCAGACCAGCTCGATGAGCCAGGTGCTGCTGATCTTCGCCGGCATCGCGCTCTTCGTCGGCATCTTCATCATCGCCAACACCTTCACCAT
Organism: Streptomyces sp. NPDC033177; assembly: GCF_055577715.1. NCBI lineage: Bacteria > Bacillati > Actinomycetota > Actinomycetes > Kitasatosporales > Streptomycetaceae > Streptomyces > Streptomyces sp. NPDC033177. Next base: position 101,577 of record NZ_JBVIPS010000006.1, read on the forward strand.
GCTGGTCGCCCAGCGCACCAAGGAGCTCGCGCTCATGCGCGCCGTCGGCGCCTCGCGCCGTCAGGTGACGCGCTCCGTGCTCATCGAGGCGTTCATCGTGGGTCTGGTGGCCGCCGTGACCGGCTTCGCGCTCGGCATCGGCGTGGCCCTCGGCCTGGAGTCCCTGATGAACTCCGCGGGCGCCTCGCTGCCCGACGGGCCGATCATCATCGCCCCGACCACCATCGTCGTCGCCCTGATCATCGGTGTGGTCGTCACCATGCTGGCCGCCTGGCTGCCGGGCCGCCGCGCCGCGAAGATCCCGCCGGTCGCCGCGATGAACAGCGTCCACGCGACGCCGACCACGCGCGGTCTCGTCGTGCGCAACACCATCGGCTCGATCATCGTCGCCATCGGCACGGTCATGATGTTCATGGACGACAACTACGTGATGTCCGGCGGCGCAGCGACGATCCTCGTCGGCGTCATCGTCCTCACACCGCTCCTGTCGCGCCCGTTCATCGCCGCGTCGGCCCCGCTCCTGAAGCCCTTCGGCGTCCCGGGCAAACTGTCCCGGCTCAACTCGGTGCGCAACCCGCGCCGCACGGCCTCCACCGCCGCGGCCCTGATGATCGGTCTGACCCTCATCACCGCGATGACGGTGGTCGCGACCTCCATGAGCAGCGCCATCAACAAGATGGCGGCGGACTCCCTGAAGGCCGACTACACCGTCTCCATGGCGAACTACGAGCCGCTGACCCCCGAGGTCCGTCAGAAGCTGGACAAGCTGTCCGACGTCGAGGCGAGCAGCCCGCTGCGCACCACCTACGGCGAGCTCGACGGCTCGTACGGCCAGGTCACCGGCGTCGACGAGAAGGACTTCGGCACGGTGGCGAGCCTGGACTTCACCAGCGGCTCGCTCGCGGGTCTGAAGGGAGACTCCACGCTCCTGGACAAGAAGACCGCGGACAAGAAGGGCCTCAAGACCGGCGACACCGTCCCGGTGACGTTCGACGACGACAAAACGGTCAAGCTGAGGATCGCCGGCATCTACGAACAGAACGAGATGATCGACGGCCTGTTCACGCCGCTCGCCGTGGTCGACCCGCACATGTCCAAGATCACCGACCAGCAGGTCCTGGTGAAGATGAAGGACGGCGTCTCCGACGCGTCCGAGGACTCCATCGTCAAGGCCCTCGGTGACAACCCGGCCATCAAGATCCAGGACAAGGACGCGATCAGCAACGAGATCGGTGGCGCGATCAACATGATGCTGAACATGCTCTACGGCCTCCTGGCGATGGCCATCCTGATCGCGGTGCTCGGCGTCATCAACACCCTGGCCATGTCGGTCTTCGAGCGGAAGCACGAGATCGGCATGCTGCGGGCCATCGGCCTGGACCGCGCGAAGGTCAAGCAGATGGTGCGCCTGGAGGCGGTCATCATCTCCCTGTTCGGCGCGTTGCTCGGCATCGGCCTCGGCCTCTTCATGGGCTGGGTCGCGGGCAACAGCATCTCCGGCACGCTGAAGACGTACTCCATGGAGATCCCGCTCGGCCGTATCGCGATCTTCCTCTGCATCGCGGGCCTGGTCGGCGTCCTCGCGGCGGTGTGGCCGGCCCGCAGCGCGGCCAAGCTGAACCCGCTGATGGCGATCAAGGCCGAGTAGCACCGGCCGGTACGTGAACGAGCGGGGCCCCGGTCGATAGCCGCCCGGGGCCCCGCTCGTCTGCGTCCTACTGCCAGGCGCGGGCCCGCAGCGGCATCCCGGAGGTGCCCGCCTCCGGGGTCCTCACCGCGAGGACCTGGTTGACGCCAATGCGGTTGCGCTCGAAGGAGAGCGCGGAGGCCGCCATGTAGAGGCGCCAGATGCGGGCGCGGCCCGGCGAGGTGAGCCGCTGGCCCTCCTTCCAGCGGGCCTCCAGGTTGGCGACCCAGCGGCGCAGGGTGAGGGCGTAGTGCTCGCGGATCGCCTCCACGTCACGCACCTCGAACCCGGCGCGCTCCAGCTGCGCGACGGTGGACCCCACGGGGGCGAGCTCGCCCCCGGGGAAGACGTAGGCGTCGATGAAGTCGTCGACCTCGTACGTCGACTCGTCGGCCTGCGGGCGGCGCGCGATCTGGTGGTTGAGGAGCCGGCCGCCGGGCTTCAGGAGGGCGTGCAGATCCTGCGCGTACTCCAAGTACCTCTCGGCCCCGACGTGTTCGGCCATGCCGATGGAGGAGATGGCGTCGTACGGACCGTCGCGCACGTCGCGGTAGTCCTGCACGCGGATCTCGACCCGATCGGTCAGGCCCTCCTCCGCGATGCGCTTCCTGGCGTACGCGGCCTGCTCCTGGGAGAGCGTGACGCCGACGACGGTGACGCCGTGCTCGCGGGCCGCGTGGATCGCCATGGAGCCCCAGCCGCAGCCGACGTCGAGCAGGCGCATGCCGGGCTTCAGCGCGAGCTTGCGGGAGATGAGTTCGAGCTTGTCGCGCTGGGCGTCCTCCAGGGTGCCGTCGGGCGACTCCCAGTAGGCGCACGAGTAGACCATCGAGGGGCCGAGCACCAGCTCGTAGAAGTCGTTGCCCACGTCGTAGTGGTGGCTGATGGCCTGGCGGTCGCTGCGCTTGGTGTGCAGGTGCAGACGACCGCGTCCGCGCATCTCCTCCGGCGGCGGGGCGGGCGGCAGGAAGGGCGCGGCGAGACCGACCAGGGTGCGGGCGGCGGCGCGGAAACTCGGGTCGCGCAGGGACTCCCTCAGGCTCTTGGCGTCCTCGTCGCGCTCCCAGATGAACCCGGCGAGCCGTTCGAGCGCGGCGTACAGATCGCCCTCGACGTCCAGGTCCCCGGCCACCCAGGCGCGGGCCAGGCCCAGCTCGCCCGGCTTCCACATCAGGCGGCGCAGGGCGCGGCGGCTGCGTACGACGAGGATGGGGGCACCCGGCGGGCCTGCTTCCGAACCGTCCCAGGCACGAATGCGCACGGGGAGCGGGGCTCCCAGCAGTTGTTCGGCGAGGCTCTCAAGCCGCAGTGCGGCGTGTGGCATGGTGCACACCTCCGTGATGGCGATCCGGGACAGCTCAACACCACGTAAACACCAACAGGTCTCTTGCGCAGTCCCGTTGCCGCGTCACGGATCGGCAAAATAAGTGTAAGCACCATGTATACGGGGGCGGGAAAAACCCGAGGGGGCCGCCCGCACCACGGATGGCGGGCGACCCCCTCGGGGCTGTTCAGTGACCGGAGGTCAGGAGGCCTTGGCCTTCTCCTCGGCCTTGACGGCCGGGGCCTCGGCCTTGGCCGCTGCGGGCTTCGGCGCGGGCTTGGCGGCCTCGTAGAACTCCTCGCGCGGCGTCTCCATGGCGCCCAGCGAGACGACCTCACGCTTGAGGAAGACCGCGAGCGTCCAGTCCGCGAAGACACGGATCTTGCGGTTGAACGTCGGCATCGCCATGCCGTGGTACGCGCGGTGCATGTACCAGGCGAGACGGCCCTTGAGCTTGATCTTCATCTTGCCCATGACGATCATCGCGACGCCCTTGTGCAGGCCGAGACCGGCGACCGCACCCTTGTTGGCGTGGCTGTACTCCTTCTGCGGGAAGCCCCGCATGCCGGAGATCACGTTGTCGCCGAGCACCTTGGCCTGACGCAGCGCGTGCTGGGCGTTCGGCGGGCACCAGGCGTTCTCGTTGCCGGCCTTGCGGCCGACCATGTCCGGGACCTGGGCGTTGTCGCCCGCGGCCCAGATGTAGTCGGTGCCCTGGACCTGGAGGGTCGTCTGGGTGTCGACGTGGCCACGGGGGCCGAGCGGCAGACCGAAGCGGGCGAGCGCCGGGTTCGGCTTGACGCCGGCGGTCCACACGATGGTGCTGGAGTCGACCTCGAGGCCGTTGTTGAGCACCACGTGGCCGTCCACGCAGGAGTCCATGCCGGTCTTGAGGTAGACCTCGACACCGCGGCCCTCGAGGTGCTCCTTGCCGTACTGGCCGAGCTTCGGGCCGACCTCGGGGAGGATCTTGTCCGCGACGTCGACGAGCACGAAGCGCATGTCCTCGCGCTTCACGTTGTTGTAGTACTTGGCCGCGTCGCGGGCCATGTCCTCGACCTCACCGATGGTCTCCGCACCCGCGAAGCCACCGCCGACGAAGACGAAGGTCAGCGCCTTGCGGCGGACGTCCTCGTCCGTCGTGGAGTCAGCCTTGTCCAGCTGCTCGAGGACGTGGTTGCGCAGGCCGATGGCCTCCTCGATGCCCTTCATGCCGATGCCCTGCTCGGCGAGGCCGGGGATCGGGAAGGTGCGGGAGACCGCGCCCATCGCGATGACCAGGTAGTCGAAAGGCAGCTCGTACGCCTCGCCCACGAGGGGGGCGATCGTGGCGACCTTGCGGTCCTGATCGATGGTGGTGACCCGGCCGGTCAGAACTTCCGCCTTGGGCAGCACGCGTCGCAGCGGGACGACGACGTGCCGAGGCGAAATGCTGCCGGCGGCGGCTTCGGGGAGGAAGGGCTGGTAGGTCATGTACGACCGGGGGTCGACGACCGTGACGGTCGCCTCTCCGTAGCGCATCTTCTTGAGAATGCGCCGAGCTGCGTACAGGCCTACGTACCCACCGCCTACTACGAGGATCCTGGGACGCTCCGTGGTGCTCATGCCATCGAGTATCCACCTGCCCGGCAGGGGTCGCTCGTGCGCCCCTTCACAAGCATGGGGGGACCCTCTGCTATAGTTCGCCGCCCACGTGACGCAGGCCATAGAGCCCCAGGGGAACCACGGGATGACCCGGGACGTTGTGCACCCCTTGTGAGCTGCCGCTCTGGCCCCTCAAGCACAGTGGACCACTCGACGGACCCACCCTCCGGACCCCCTCCCGAACCTTCACTGTCGTGGGTCGCGGGGCCCTCTCGGGTCACTTTTAGGGGTCCGGAACCCCTGAACATCGACCAACCGAGCCGATTTCCTTGTGAAGAACTTCACGAACTTTCCCGACGGCATGTCGCCGAGGGCCCTTCCGGGCCCCTCGACAGCCGCTCAGACGCTACATGAGGCGCTCAGGCGATCGACCAGCCGATGCCGTCGAGGATGTCGTGCTCGCTGACGACGACCTCCCCGGCACCGGCCCTTTCCATGATCGAAAGGAGTACGAGGGCGCCCGCCACGATGACGTCCACGCGCCCCGGATGCATCACCGGGATCGCGGCCCGCTCGTCGTGCGTGGCCCCGGCCAGACGGCCGACGATCTCGCTCACCTGCTCGTAGGAGACACGGGAGTGGTGGATCGCCGCGGAGTCGTACGCATCGAGGCCGAGCGCGATGGCGGACACCGTCGTCACCGAGCCCGCGAGACCGACCAGGGTGCGGGCCTCGCGGATCGGCACCGTCTCCTCGGCGAGGTCGAGCGCGGCCGCGATGTCGGCGCGGACGGCGGCCAGTTCGGCGAGCGCGGGCGGGTCGCTGCGGATGTGCCGTTCCGTGAGGCGCACGCAGCCGATGTCGACGGAGCGTGCGGCGCGGACGGTGTCGTCGCCGACGACGAACTCCGTGGAGCCGCCGCCGATGTCGACGACGAGGTAGGGCTTGGCGAGGTGGTCGCTGCCCGTCAGCTCCTTCGTCGCCCCCGTGAAGGAGAACTCGGCCTCCTGGTCACCGCTGATGACCTCCGGCTCGACGCCGAGGATGTCCAGGACCCCGCGGACGAAGTCGTCGCGGTTCTCGGCGTCGCGGGAGGCGGAGGTCGCCACGAAGCGGACGCGCTCGGCGCCGTGCGCCTTGATGGCCTCGGCGTACTCGCGGCACGCGGCGAAGGTCCGCTCCAGGGCCTCCGGGGCCAGGCGGCCCGTCTTGTCCACGCCCTGGCCGAGGCGCACGATCGTCATCCTGCGGTCCAGGTCGACGAGTTCACCGGTCAGCGGGTCGGCGTCCGCCACGAGCAGGCGGATGGAGTTCGTGCCGCAGTCGATCGCGGCGACGCGGGTCATGCGCTCTCCCCCGCGGGCTCACCCTCCGCAAGGGACACGCACGCCCCCTTGCGCCACCACTCCGGGAGCATCGCGATCGCCTCGTCGCCCAGCGGGTTCACGCCGGGGCCCGCGGCCAGGGAGTGGCCGACCAGGACGTGCAGGCACTTCACGCGGTCCGGCATGCCGCCCGCGCTCGGGAAGCCTTCAAGGACCTCGATGGCGTCACGGCGCGCGATGTAGTCCTCATGCGCCTTGCGGTAGGCGGCAGCGAGCTCGGGGTCCGTCTTCAGCCGCTCCGACATCTCCTTCATGACGCCGTTGGCCTCAAGAGTGCCGATCGCGGACGCGGCCCGCGGGCACGTCAGGTAGTACGTCGTCGGGAACGGCGTCCCGTCGGGAAGCCGCGGCGCCGTCTCGACGACGTCCGGCTGCCCGCACGGGCAGCGGTGGGCGATGGCCCGCAGGCCGCGCGGCGGGCGGCCGAGCTGCTGCTTGAATGCCTCGACGTCGGCGTCGGTGGGCTCGGTGCGCGGGGTGGTCGGCGGGGGCGTTTCCATGCCTGTCTTTCGATCGGTTCCGTAGAAGTTCTGTGGGGCTCGGTCGTCGGAAGCCTGGTGGGGCTCAGTCGTCGTCGGCCGGGCGGTCCGCCTTGTCGACGCCGTCCCAGACGTTCGAGTACCAGGGCCTGGCGGCGGCTCCCTGGTCGGTGCGCTGCTTCTTCGCCGCCTCGGGGTCGACCACCGTGTAGCCGGTCTCGCCCGGCATCACGTAGTGCAGCCGGTCCCGGATGCGCTGCTCCGCGTACGCGTCGTCACGCCAGCGGGCCTTCTCGTCCTTCAGCCTCTCGACGTGCTCGCGGCGCTCGGCCTGCTCCTTGCGCTGGTCGGCGATCTCCGCGCGCTGGGAGACGTACTGCCTTATCGGGTAGGCGAGCGCGACGACCAGCGAGCACAGCACGAGCGCGAGGAGCGCGGCGCGTCCCGTGAGCCGGGAGCGGCGCGCCTGGCGCTTGGTCTGGGAGCGGTAGACACGCTCCGCGGTCTGCTCGCCGAGCAGCCGCAGCCTGGTCGCGGTGGAGAACCGGTCGCGGTCCTTCACGGCCATGTGTGCCGCCTCCCCGATACGTACGAACGTCCCCGCACACGGTACGGGACCGAGTACGGGGACGTACGTATCTACTCAGCGGAGCCGGAGCTCGCCGTTGTTCAGCCCTTGAAGCGCGGGAACGCCGAACGGCCCGCGTACACCGCGGCGTCGTCCAGGATCTCCTCGATGCGCAGGAGCTGGTTGTACTTGGCGACGCGCTCGGAGCGGGCCGGGGCGCCGGTCTTGATCTGGCCGCAGTTGGTGGCGACGGCGAGGTCGGCGATGGTGACGTCCTCGGTCTCGCCGGAGCGGTGCGACATCATGCACTTGAAGCCGCTGCGCTGCGCCATCTCGACGGCGTCGAGGGTCTCGGTCAGCGAGCCGATCTGGTTGACCTTCACCAGGAGGGCGTTGGCCGACTTCTCCTCGATGCCACGGGCGAGGCGCTCGGGGTTGGTGACGAACAGGTCGTCGCCGACGAGCTGGACCTTGTCGCCGAGCTTCTCGGTGATGACGTTCCAGCCGGCCCAGTCGTCCTCGAACAGCGGGTCCTCGATGGAGACGAGGGGGTACGAGGCGACGAGCTCCTCGTAGTACTCGGTCATCTCGGCGGCCGAGCGGGACTTGCCCTCGAAGTCGTACGAGCCGTCCTTGTAGAACTCGGACGCGGCGACGTCGAGCGCGAGCGCGATCTGCTCGCCGGGGACGTAACCGGCCTGCTTGATGGCCTCGAGGATGAGGTCGAGCGCGGCGCGGTTGGAGTCCAGGTTCGGGGCGAAGCCGCCCTCGTCGCCCAGGCCGGTGGAGAGGCCCTTGTCCTTCAGGACCTTCTTCAGCGTGTGGTAGACCTCGGTGCCCCAGCGCAGGGCCTCGGAGAACGACTCGGCGCCGATCGGCGCGATCATGAACTCCTGGATGTCGACGTTCGAGTCGGCGTGCGACCCGCCGTTCAGGATGTTCATCATCGGAACGGGCAGCAGGTGCGCGTTCGGGCCGCCGAGGTAGCGGAAGAGCGGGAGGTCGGAGGCCTCCGACGCGGCGTGCGCGACGGCGAGCGAGACGCCGAGGATGGCGTTGGCGCCGAGCGAGCCCTTGTTGTCGGTGGCGTCGAGGTCGAACATCGCCTGGTCGATCAGGCGCTGCTCGGTCGCGTCGTACCCGACGAGCTCCGGGCCGATCTGCTCGATGACGGCGAGGACGGCCTTCTCCACGCCCTTGCCCATGTAACGGTTGGGGTCACCGTCACGGAGTTCGATGGCCTCGAAAGCACCGGTGGACGCACCGGACGGAACGGCGGCACGACCCGTGCTGCCGTCGTCGAGGCCGACCTCGACCTCGACCGTGGGGTTGCCTCGGGAGTCCAGGATTTCCCGGGCTACGACGACGTCGATGGACGGCACGAGCATCTCCTTCTGGGATGTGACGCGGGTACGCGGGGCGTTGGCCTCGCGGACACGAGCCTAACCGGCTCCCGGACAAGAGCCAGCCGAGCGACCGTCCTGTGGACAAACCGAGAGCAAAAAGTTTCCGAACGGAACAAACATAACCCCGCCCCGGTGCGTACGGGGGATACGCGCACCGGGGCGGGGTGGACCGGAGGACGGGGGCCGCCCCTCAAGGGGCGCGGGGCTATGACATATGCGGCTCCGCCGCGTGGGCGCGACAAGCCACGACGCACCCGCAGGCAAAAGACCAGCGAGGCGCCGCCAGACCTAGCTCAGGTGGAGCTGCTGGCCCGGGAAGATCATGTCGGCGTTCTCGATGATGTCGCCGTTGAGCTTGTACACCTTGTGCCAGCCGCCCTTGACGTCCTCCGCCTTGGCGATCTTGGAGAGGGTGTCACCCTTCTTGACCTTGTACTCGCCGTCGCCCTTCTTGACCGTCTCGCCGGTCGGGGTCTCGACGGTCTTCTTGGACTCGGTCTTCGGGGCCTCGGCCTTGGGAGCGGCCTGCTGCGGCTGCTCGGTCTGCGGCGTGGGCTGGCTCTTGGGCTGCTCCTGGGTCTGCTGCGGGGCGCTCTCCTGCGCACCGCCACCCTCGTTGGAGGCGCCCGAGAGGCCGACGCCGCAGCTCGGCCAGGCACCCTTGCCCTGACCCGCGAGGACCTTCTCGCCGATCTCGATCTGCTGGGCCTTGGAGGCCTTGTCGGCGGTGGGCGCGTACTTCGTGCCGCCGTACGCGGCCCAGGTGGACGACGAGAACTGCAGGCCGCCCGTGTAGCCGTTGCCGGTGTTGATCGACCAGTTGCCGCCCGACTCGCACTGGGCGACGGCGTCCCACTCGGAGTTCGTGGCGGCGGAGGCCTGGCCGGCCGCCATCAGCGGGGCTGCGACCGCGACACCGGTGACGCCGGCGAGCGTGGCGACACGGGTGGCCTTGGACGGGCGGCGGTGCTTGCCCTTGCTGGAAAACAGCATGAGTGATCCCCTCACCGACGCCTGCGAGGTGAGCTGTCGGGTTCGGGCCGATGAAGTTGCCCGGCCGCACTTCCTGAGTGCGACTTAACCCCTAGCCGTTCCCGTCCGTCTCCCCGCCTCGCTCTCGCGAGGCCGTTCAACGGCCGGGCCCGGCGCAAACCTTGGGTCCCCCGCTCCTGCCTACGGCGCATTACGCGACGACTGTTCCCGAACGGCCGTTGGCAGGACTCGGCGTACCGACCGGCGGGGCCCGCTGTGGCGAGCGGTCACGACCGTAGTCATGCGATCGCCCGAATTTCAAAGACGATCAGGGCTTCTGAGACCCATGTCTCACTTGCGCCAATTGGGGCATCAGGCGCAAAGTGACTCGCCAACTACCCCTACTTTTCGCCCAAATCGAGGCTCTGACCGGGAAGGATGAGGTCGGGGTCGGAGCCGACCGACTTCTCGTTCTCGGCGTACAGCTCGGTCCACCCGCCCTGCAGCTCCAGGTCGTCGGCGATGACCGAGAGGCTGTCCCCGGAACGGACCGTGTACGTCCCGTCGGTGACGTCGTGCTCGCGCTCGTCGCCGCGCGAGGCGTGCCGGCCCGAACCCTCGCGGGCGGACCCTTCGGACGCCTCGTCGTCGGCACTATCGCCGCGGTGACGACCCTCGCTCTCACCGGTGGAGGGGGTGGGCGCTGGCGAAGTGGCGTCATCCTGCTCGGACTTGCCCGGCTCGCCGGACTTGGCCGAGTCGCCGGACTTGGCCGAGTCATCCGATGTGCCCGACTCGTCGTGATTCTTGTCTCGTGACGCGTCGTCGGTGTCCGGCTTCTCGGACGGCTCGGCACTGTCCGACGGGTCGGCGCTGTTCGAGGGGTCGGCCGACTCGCTCGGCGACGCGTCCGGCTCGTCCGACCCGCCCGGCTTCGACGATTCGCCGGACCCGGTCGATTCCGACGGCTCGTCAGAAGGAATGGTCGTGATCGGGGCGCCCGGGTCGACGTCGGCGGCGGCGCCGCCCTCGGTGAGGCCGGCGATCGGCGCGCAGCTCGGCCAGGCGTCGGGACCCTGGTCGTCGAGGACCTTCTCGGCCACGGAGATCTGCTGGGAACGGCTCGCCTGGTCGGCGCTCGGCGCGAAGTCGAGGCCGCCGTACTCCTCCCAGGTCTGCTGTGAGAGCTGGAGTCCGCCGTAGTAGCCGTTGCCCGCGTCCGCACTCCAGGATGCGCCGCTCTCGCACTCCGCGAGCTTGTCCCACGTGGCGGTGTCCGCCGCGCTCGCGCTGGTGGCGCCGAGCAGCGGGATGGCGATGGCCGACCCCGCCACTCCTGCCGCGACGATCAGGGCCGGGGCCTGGCGGGGGCGTCGGTGACGACCATTGCCGGAGAGCATGCGGTTGCCTTTCGCGTGACTGGAGCGACGACTGCGGCACGGGATGCCGAGTCGTCGGTGAACGTAGCGGCAGTCGAACGCTTGTCACAAGTCGATGCAGCGGAGATCACGTGAAAGTCACAGTCTTGACGACCCGTCAGCTAAACGTCGTTTCGGGGGCTTCTCATTCGCCAATTATTTGCTCTGCTGTGCGGGTGTGAACTCCACGGGAAGCGTGCGGAGTCCCCGCATGATGAGCCCGCCGCGCCACCTCAAATCACCAGGTTCCGCCGCAAGGCGCAGGTCAGGGAGGCGGCGCAGGAGGGTCGCGAGGGCGGCCTGTCCTTCGAGCCTGGCCAGCGGTGCGCCGAGACAGTAATGAATGCCATGGCCGTAGCCGAGGTGTTGGTTGTCGCGGCGGGAGAGGTCGAGCGTGTCCGGCCGGTCGAATCGCGCGGGGTCGCGATCGGCGGCGGCGAGGACCACGAGGACGGGGTCGCCGGCGGCGATGTCCTCCCCGCCGACGGTCAGCGGCTCGGTGGCGTACCGCCAGGTGGCGAGTTCGACGGGACCGTCGAAGCGGAGGAGTTCCTCGAGCCCCGTCTCCAGGAGCCCGGTGTCGCCGTCCTTGAGGGAGTCCTGAAGCCGCTCGCGCTGCTCGGGGTGGGTGAGGAGGGCGTACGTGCCGTTGCCGATGAGGTTGACGGTGGTCTCGAAGCCGGCGAAAAGAAGGATGAACGCCATCGCGGCGGCCTCGTTCTCGGTGAGGTGCTCGCCGTGGTCGGAGGCGCGGATGAGCCCGGAGATGAGGTCGTCGCCGGGTTCCAGGCGCTTGCGGTGGATCAGCTCGGCGAGATAGCCGCGCATCTTCTTCACGGACCGCGCGACCCCGCCCCTTGGCCCTCCCCCGTGGCGGATCATCATCCCCGCCCAGTCGCGGAAGTCGTCCTGGTCCTCGCGGGGCACGCCGAGCAGGTCGCAGATCGCGTAGATGGGGAGCGGGAAGGCGAAGTCGTGGATGAGGTCGGCCTCCCCCTTCTCCACGAACTGGTCGATGAGGTGGTCGGTCAGTTCCTGCACGCGGGGCGCGAACTCGGCGATACGGCGGGGCGTGAACGCCTTGGAGACGAGGCGGCGCAGGCGGGTGTGGTCCGGCGGGTCGATGTTGAGCAGATGCGTCATGAGGTTGGCGCTGCGCTCGCCCGGGATACCGGTCTTGCCCTTCGCGTGCGCGGGCACGCCGTGATGGGCCGGGTTCTTGCTGAGCCGCTGGTCGGCGAGGGCCTGCTTGGCATCGGCGTACCGGGTGACCAGCCACGCCTCCACACCACTGGGCAACCGCGTCCTGCGCACGGGCGCGTGCTCGCGGAGCCAGGCGTAGGCGGGGTAGGGGTCGGTGGCGAACTCCCAGGTGAAGAGCTCTGGTGCGACTGGCCCCTGGGCCTCGGACACGTGGACCCCTGCGGGGCAGGCTGCGGGGGCCGGCGGCTGGTCTTGCATGGGACGACGTTATCCGCCGCCACCCTCACCGGCTCCGCCGAGTTCGTCCTCAGTCGCCGGACGGGCTGACAGATGTCAGCCCGTCCGGCGACTGAGGACATCTTGTACGGGGGTCCAGGGGGTGGAGCCCCACGGTTTCGGGAAGGGGCGGGATTGGGGAAAGCCCCGCAGGGACCGCTTGGGCCAGTGGCTCAGGCGCCGGGCGGGGTGAGATTCGCTTCCGCCGACAGGACCGCGTCCCGGTAGGCCCGAGCCGCCGCTCTCAGGGCCGCCTCCGGGTCCACGCCCTCCGCCTCCGCGCGCAGGGCCAGCGTCAGGAGTTCGTAGCCGATGCCCTCGCCCGTCAGGGTCGGCACCTCAAGGCCCGCCGTCCGTACCCGGGACGCCAGTTTCGCCGCGAGGGCCAGGCCCGGCTGACCGAGGGGGATTCCCTCCGTGACCGATGAGCGCTGCTTCTCCTCCGCCTTCGTGCGGAGCCAGTGCGCCTTGACGTCCTCGGGGGTGTCCGCCGAGTCGTCGCCGAATACGTGCGGGTGGCGGTGGATGAGCTTCTCGACGATCGTGCCCGCCACGTCGTCGACGGAGAAGGGGGACTCCTCGTCCTCCTCCGCGATGCGGGAGTGGAAGACCACCTGGAGCAGGACGTCGCCCAGCTCCTCGCGCAGCTCGTCCCTGTCACCCTCCTCGATCGCCTCGACCAGTTCGTACGCCTCCTCGATCGCGTACTTCGCCAGGCCCTTGTGCGTCTGCTGGGACGACCACGGGCACTCGACCCGGATCTGGTCCATGACCTGGACGAGGTCGAGGAGGCGCGCGCCCGGCAGGTCGTACGACGCCGGGAGCAGTTCGAGGTCGGGCATCGCGACACGGCCCGAGCCCGCGAGCCTCGCGAGGCCGTCCGTCAGGGCGCTGTCGCCCTCGGCCGTGGCGACGACGAGGACCGTGCGGCCGCCGGCGCAGGCGTCCACCAGCTCCTGGGCCGTGGGCGAGGTCTGCTCCACGCGGACGCCCGCCTCACGCAGGTACGGCAGTTGGGGGTGCGTGGCGTCGGCGCACAGGACCTCGTCGGCCCCGTGCAGGGCCTGCCACGCGGGCCAGGACAGCAGACCGGGGGCCACGCGGTGGCTGGTGGTGAGGAGGATGACGCGGCCGGGGGCGTCGGCCGGGGGCGTGGTTGCGTTCACCCGTCGAACGTAACCCACGCCGCCGACGGCCCCCGACCGGCGTCCTTACGCCTGCTTGGGGGCCGCGGCGCCGTCCCCGGACACCTCGCGCACCCACGGCGTCTTGCTGTCGGCCCGCTTGCTCTTCTCCACGTCCCACGTGCCGTAGCGCGGGTTCAGGTCCACGTCCAGCCTCTTGGAGGCCTTGGAGAGCTCCTTCCAGAAGATCGCCTGGCCCTCCGGGGCGTTCATGTCCACGCCCAGTTTCCTGGCGAGCTTCTGGGCCTCGATCTCCGTGCGGAGGCTGTTCTCCAGCTGGGACGGGGCGACGCTGTACTGCTGGAGCCAGCCCTGTTCGAGCTGCTTCTTGCCGCCCGCCTGCTGCTCGAGGCCCGCTTTCATCGTCTGGATGTCGCGGCGTGACACGTCCACCCCGGCGTCGACGGCCGCGCGGTGCAGCACCTTGTCGAGGACCATCGTGTGCAGCGTGCTGCGGGTGAGGCCGCCGGACTTGGCGATGGCCTGCTCGTACTGCTGCTCGTCCGGGATGGCGGCGCGCTGCGCGGCGCGCACCTCGTTCACCCGGCCCTCCAGCTGCGAGACCGTGATCCGGTCGTTGCCCACGACGGCCGCGGCACCCGGATGGGCCTCGGCGCCGCAGGCGGTCAGGAGGGGGGCCGCGGCGATGGCCGCGGTGGAGAGGGTGAGCGCGGTGCGACGGCGGCGGTGCAAGTGAGCCTCCCGGTCGAGAGATTGTGCGGCGGTGCACAAAGTCTTGCGGTGATCGATGTTAGGCAGTGGCCGGTGTCTCGGCCACCCATTCGACCAACGATTCGAGGCAAGTTGGGGTACGTTCCCGCGTTCAGCCCCGCACCTGGCCCAGCCACTGCAACGTACGCCGGATCTCCGCCGGGAAGGGGTGGCCCACCCCGTGCATGCGCTCGGCGTCCATGAGCAGCCGTGCCAGCGTGTCGTGGGCCGCCGCGCGGTCGCCGAGGGCGAGGAGCAGGTGGCCGATGCGGCGGCGGATGTCGAGAGGGCGTTCGCGGTCGTCGGAGGCGTAGCGGTTCTCGTAGTAAGGGAGGAGCGCCCTGTACTCCGCGAGGGCCGCCGCCGGTTCGCCCAGTTGCTCCAGGCACTGCGCCGCCTCGTAGCGGAACTGGAGGGAGTGGGGGTCGGCCTGGCCGGATTCGGCGGCGCGCTCGTCGGCGAGGCGGCGCAGTTCGGGCAGGGCGCGGCGGTACTGGCCGTCGTCCATGAGGGTCGCCGCGTACTGCTTGCGCAGGGAGCGGACCACCGGGGAGTGCTCGCCGTGCTTGGCGGCGGCCGCGGGCAGGATCGAGCCGAGGATGTCCACGGCCTGGGTGATGCGGCCCTCGCCGAGGAGCCGCTTGACCTCGTCGACCGCGTGCACGACGTCGGTGTGGCTGCCGGGGGTCTGCCGGTGGTCGGTCCGGTCCGGCTGGATGGCGGGGGCGGGCGCCGGTGTCGTCGCGCGGTCGGGCCACGGGGCGTGCGGGCGCAGGAAGGGGCGGGTGGGGTCGAGCGGGCCGCCGGTCGGTATGCCGCGCGCGGGGAGCAGCGGGACCAGTTCCTCGTAGACCTCCTGGGCGCTGGCGTGCCGGTGCTGGGGGTCCTTGGCGAGGAGCCGGAGCACCAGGGCTTCGAGTGCCTCGGGGACCTCGGCTCGCAGGCGGCGGACCGGGAGCGGCGGTTCGTAGAGGTGGCGGTGCAGGACGCCGAGGGCGGTGGAACCGGAGAACGGCACGTCTCCGCTGAGGAGTTCGTGGAGAAGGACACCCAGGGCGTACAGGTCGGTGTACGGGCCTACCGCGCCGCCCATCGCCTGCTCGGGGGCCATGTACGCGGGGCTGCCGATGGGCGAACCGGTGTGCGTGAGGCGGGTGGTGTCGGTGTCCATGACCGAGGCGATGCCCAGGTCGAGGATGCTGATCGTGCCGTCCTGCTTGACCATCACGTTCCGCGGCTTGAGGTCGCGGTGCACGATCGGCACGGCGTGCACCGCGGAGAGCACGGCGCACAGCTGCGCGGCGATGGCGACGGCCCACTGCCACGGGTAGGGGTCGTGCTCGGCGAGGTGGTCGCCGAGGTCCGCCCCGTCCACGTACTGCATGACGAGGTAGAGGTCCTCGCCCTCCGTGCCCGCGTCGTGGACGGTGACGAGGCCCGGGTGGTCGACCTGCGCCGTGACGCGGCACTCGCGCACGAAGCGGCGGCGCAGCTCGTCGGCCTCGGCGCCCGCGACGCGGTCGGGGCGCAGGAGCTTGACCGCGACCCGGCGGTCGAGGCGTTGGTCGTACGCCGTCCAGACCTGGCCCATGCCGCCCTGGCCGATGAGCGTGGAGAGTTCGTAGCGCCCTGCGATGACACGGCCGCCGCGGCCGCCCGCCCCCGGTGACGTCCCCGATGACACGTTCAGTTGCCGCCTTCCTGCTTGCGCAGGTAGTCACTGAGCTCGTCGAGCTCGGCCTGTACTTGGTGGATGCGGGCCGGTGCGGGGCGCGTGGGCGGGGGCGGCGTCTGCTGGACCGGCGGCTGGTGCAATTGGGTGGGCTGGAGGTGGACGGGGGCGGGACCCTGCTGCTGCGGGTAGCCGTACGCGGGCTGCGGTCCCGCGTAGCCCGGGTACTGCTGGCGGTAACGGCTGAAGTGCCTGATGTCCGCGAACAAGTAGTAGGCGACGGCGGCGAGGAGCGTGGTCAGGAGGATGATCATGCCCGCGTTGCCCGGTCCCTGGAACTCCTCGTCGCCCGGGTCGATGCCGACGAGCACGAGGGCCGTCACGTCGAGCGCGGTCACGAGACCGAAGAGCACCCAGTCGTACGACTTGCGGGTCACGATCGCGAGGCGCAGCATCGGCGCCCAGGCGAGCAGGCCGCAGGTCACGACGGCGAGGACCACGAACAGCACGCGCAGCGTCACATGGGTGCCGCCGGAGTTCGGCGGCGGTTGCTGCGGCGCATAGCCGTGGCCGTGCATGGCTGCTCCTGGTGCCTGATGCGGCCGTACGTTCCCGCGGGGGCACGCACGGCCGAAAGTCGAAATACGAACTGATGCTGATTCGAGCGTATAGGCCGACACGTGGAAGCGGCCCGGGGTTGTACCGAACCGTTGCGGTACTGGTCACGTCCTGATCGCGGACCGATCCCGCGCCCGGCCGGAACCCGGTCGGCTCATTCCGGCGGAAGCGTGCCGTCCGTCAGTCCGTCGTGCAGACCCCGCACCAACTGCTCGCCCAGCCTGCCCGTCAGACGCAGGGCGTCCTCGAAGGCGGCGAGTGCGCGAAACCGCTCGCCGTAGCCGCGCTGTCCCTCCAGCGGCAGGCGCGGCAGCCGCAGTCGGCGGACGTCGAGCCGGGCCGCGGTGGAGGCGTAGCTGCTCGCCTGGCGGTTGTTGGCGGTGCCGCGCAGGA
Source organism: Streptomyces sp. NPDC033177 (assembly GCF_055577715.1). Classification (NCBI taxonomy): domain Bacteria; kingdom Bacillati; phylum Actinomycetota; class Actinomycetes; order Kitasatosporales; family Streptomycetaceae; genus Streptomyces; species Streptomyces sp. NPDC033177. Next base: position 118,457 of record NZ_JBVIPS010000006.1, read on the forward strand.
AGCCGGCGAGGAACCACGGGTCGAGGGCGGCGGGGTCGGGGCGCAGGAGGGTGAGCCCACGGCCGAGCGCGGCGCCCGCGGTGCTCTCGTCGATGACGCGGGCCGCGGTGCCGCCGCCGGAGACGGGGATGACGACGTCACCGGGGCGGGTCACCACGGGACTCTCCTGTGCCGGATCGGCCCCCGGATCGGACGATGGGTCGAGCGTGCCGGAGGGCTCCGTCCCGGCCAGCACGTCGTGCTCGGTGAGGACGCGTGTGACGCCGGGGGCCGCAGCCCCGGGCCCCGCCCCCGTCCCCGTCCCCGTCCCCGTCCCCGTACGCAGCAACAGGGCGCCCGCGCGGGCCAGTTCGCCCACGGTGGTCACCGGCCAGCGTTCCGCGTCGCCCGGCTTCGCGGGCGGCGGCATGAGATCCCCGGTGCGCCGCACGGCTTCGCCGAGCCGCTCGCGGACGGCTGCCAGCTCCTCGGCCCCGCCACCCGTGGCCGGTGGCGGCAGACGGCGGGCCGGGGCCAGATCGACCTCGTCGTCGAGGAGTTCGAGCACCGGCACACAGCGGGCGAGCCCGGGGCGTTCGTCGACCGTGCCGTGCCGGTCGAAGCTCCGCCAGACGTCGACGACGGCGTCCTGCACCGGACGCCATGCCTGCCGGTCCCTGCCGTCGGCGGCGGAGAGCCCCGCCGTCTCGACGAGGAGCAGCTCGGGCGGGGTCTTCGCGCCGGGCGTCGGCCTCTTCAGGACCCAGACGTGCAGCGGGATGTTGTACGGGGGTGCGGCGCCCGCGGGCAGCGCGATCACGGCGCGCAGGGCGCCGCGGCGCAGGAGGTCGGCGCGCACCCGGCGCCCGGAGCGGCGGGACGCGGCGGCGGGCGGCATCAGGAGGACGGCGGTGCCGCCGTCCCGGAGGCGGGCCAACGCGTGCTGGACCCAGGCGAGTTCGGACTCCGTACGGGCCGGGAAGCCGTACTCCCAGCGGGGGTCGTAGGCGAGTTCGTCGTGCCCCCAGTTGCGTTCGTTGAACGGCGGGTGGCAGAGCACGGCGTCGGCCCGCTCCTCGCCGAAGGCGTCCGCGCGCAGGGTGTCGGCGGTCGCGGCGCGCACGGTGGCGTCGGAGTGCAGGGCGAGGCGCAGCGCGGCGAGGGCGGCGAGTTCGGGGGCGCTGTCCTGGCCGTGGAGGCGCTGGTCGGGGCGGGGGGCGACGGCTCGCAGCAGGGCGCCGGTTCCGCAGGCGGGGTCGAGCACGGTCGGGGCGGGGCCCGCGAGCGCGGCCATCAGGTCGGCGGGACCGGCCGGAGTGAGCGTGTACTGCCGGGGGTTGGCGTCGATGTACCGCCCGATCAGGAACTCGTACGTCTGCCGGGCCCCCAGCTCGGAGGCGAGCTCGGCCGCGCCGCGCAGCAGCGGGACGGAGGGCAGGAGTTGTCCGGCGTCCGGGACGCGCACCGCCGCTCGATGCGGGCCGGCTCCGTCGGCCGGGGGTCGGCCGAACCGCGGGGTGACGACCTGGTCGATGGCCGCCGGGAGCAGGCGCGCCATCCGCTCGTCCGACACCGCGCTCACCTTGAGCCAGTCCGGGTGGCGGTCGTGCACGAGGAGCAGCGCGCAGCCCGCGTGGAGGAGTGCGGTGACGGGGCCCGCGGGGTGGCCCGCGAGGTGCTGCCAGACGCGTTCCTTCAGCGGCACCTCACCGAGCGCGCCCAGCTTGCCCTGCACGCGCAGCCACTCCTCGACCTCCGCGAGCGCGAAGGAGGGGCTGGTCTCGGTGCCTCCGACGGGCCTGGGGAAGTCGGGGTGGCGGCGGCGCCAGTTGCTGACGGCCGCCCGGCCGACACCGGCGAGCCGGGCGATCCCGGCGGCGGTCACCTCTGTCGCGCTGTCCCGCGCCGATTTGTCCCGCACCGACTGGCTCCTCTCGGTCCCGCTGGCCGCGCCGTGCACGGCCCTGGCGCGGCGCTGTGGCGCCGAGCATACCCACCGCATGCCGCACGCCCGCATTCACGGGCGTCAACCGACTATCCATGTGAACTCGTGTTGACTCGGTTCACAAGCTCTGCTGAGATGGTGACAGCGGGCAGCACCTCAAGCTCCACGCGCTCCGAGCTCTAAGTTCCAAGTTCCTGTGGGGGGATCTTCATGCGTCGTACCACTCTTGCCGCTGTATGCCTGGCCACCGCCGCGGCCGTCGGCCTCACGGCCTGCGGCACCGACACAGGCGGCTCCAAGAAGAGCGAGGGGAAGGTGACGGAGGCCAACAAGGAAGCCAACGAGGAGACCAAGAAGGAAACCGGCCCCTTCCCCGGCATGTCCGGGCCGGACATCGTCGACAAGGCCGTGCAGGCGACGACCGACGCCTCGTCCCTGAAGGTGAAGGGCAGCGTCCCCGACGAGACCGGCACCATCGAACTGGACATGGCCTTCGACACCAAGGGCCAGTGCGCGGGCACGATGGGCATGGGCGGGGAGGGTTCGCTCGACCTGATCACGACCGCGCGCACGGTCTACATGAAGTACGACGAGGAGTTCCTGCGCGCCCAGGGCAAGGGCCAGCCCGCGGCCGAGACCGAGGCCGCCGTGGACATGCTCGCGGGTCGGTGGGTGAAGACCTCCGCGACCGGCGCCGACGCGAAGGACATCGCCTCGTTCTGCGATCTGGACGTGCTGCTCGCCGAGTTCAAGGACGTCAACTCCGCCGCGCGCAGGGGCAAGGCGACCACGGTCGACGGCACGCCCGCCCTCACGCTCACCGAGAGCGACGGCGCCGACCGGTACACCCTCTACGTCGCCACGGAGGGCAAGCCGTACCTGCTGAAGGTCGTGAACGAGACCGCCAGGACGCCGGAGAGCCTGGCGTTCAGCGAGTTCGACGAGCCGGTCGACGCGACACCGCCCGCCGGCGACGTCATGGACATCGACAAGCTCGCGGGCTGACCCGCCCGTCCGACGCCGGCCGCGGTGCGGCCCGAGCTCACAGCACGTGCCGCACCCACACGTTCGGCTCCACGTACACCGCGTACCCGCGTTCCGGCTCGCAGAGCACCGGCACCAGCGCGCCCGGCACCTCGACGGGGCCGGCGGTGTCGAACGGCAGCCCGGTCCAAGACCGCCACTGCGCGAGCGAGCCGGACACCGTCATCGACGCGTGCGCCACCTTCTCGATGGTGCCGCCCGCCCGCACGTGCACCCGCAGCCACGGGTCGGCGGGCAGCCCGTCGTCCCGCTTGCGGACCGCGTACGAGTCGATCAGCGCGGCCGGTTCGAGGTGCTTGGCGTTCGGGCGGACCGGGGCCACGACCTGCGCGAAGCCACGCGCGCGGGCGTTCTCGCGCATCGCGGCGAGCATCCGCCCGGAGACGCCCTGCCCGAGGTACTCCGTCGCCACGGTGATCTCGATCGCGCTCACTGTGTCCGGCTTCCTGCCGTGCCGCAGGTCCGAGAACGCCCAGAGCATGACCTGGTCCCAGCCGCCGTCCGGCAGTTCCCCGCGCCCGGCGGCGTCCAGCGCGAACGGCACGCTGAACGCCTTGGCCGCGACCGCGCCCCGCTCGTCCGTGGCGACCAGGACGTACTCGGGCAAGTCCTTGACGATCCGCCCGATCATCGACCACGCGATGGGGTCGTTGCCGATGAACTCCGGCCAGGTGTCGTCCATCGCCCAGAGCGGCCCGGCGAGTTCGGGGCGCTCGGCCAGCGTCGTGATCTTCAGGTCCATGCCGCGGACGCTAGCGGGCGCGGGCCCGCCTGTTAAGTCGTTTTCCGCGCCCGCGCAATCGCTCAGCGCGCGTGGAACCGTCCGGGTGCGGCTGTCGGTCCTTCGCCCACCGGCAGCTTCTCCCGCGGACAGCCTGACAGGACCCGCTTCATCGCGTCCCGTTCGGCGCCCGTCACCCACACCTCGTACTTCTTCTTTACCGCCACCTGCCGCGCCACATAGGCACACCGGTAGCCCTTGTCCGGCGGCAGCCACGTGGCCGTGTCGCCGTCCCCCTTGCCGCGGTTGGGGCCCGCGTCGACCGCCAGGAGGTTGAGCGGGTCGTTGGCGAAGGCGATGCGCTTGCTCGGCTCCCACGTGCCCGCGCCCTTCTGCCAGGCGTCCGAGAGGGCGACGAGATGGTCTATGTCGACCTGGCTGCGACCGCGCACGAACGTGACGTCCTTACCGGTGTACGGGTCGGGTGAAAGCTCACCGGAGACGACCTCGCAGTCGCCGTCGCGGTACTTCACGTTCTCCAGGTCGCGTTTGAGGATGTCGTCGCGGGTCCCGCAGCTGTTGGAGTCCGTGTCGGCCCAGGGGCTGCCGAAGCGGTCGCGGTCGTAACCCGTCCTGGGTGCGCGGCCCTTGACGGTGAGCGTGTCCACCGCGGCGAGCGCGGGGCCCGCCTCGGTGCCGGGCCCGGAGGAGCCGCCGGGTTCCTCCTCCAGGGAGCAGCCGGTGACCGTTCCCGTGACGGCGAGCGCGAGCAGCAGCGCGGCCCGGACTCCCTTGCCGGGAGCGCTCACCGGACGGTCACCTCCGCGCCGAGTGCGAGCGTGCCGGGCGTCACGACGTCCGCGTACACACCGATGCACATGCCGCGCGAGGCGGTGAGCGTCTTGAGGATGCGGTTGTCGGCCGGGAGGCCGCGCTGGGCCTGGGTGGTCATGACGCAGCGCTCGATGCGCTTGACGACGCGCAGCCGCAGGTCGCCGTCGAAGGCGATCTCGCGTCCCACCCAGTCCTCCTCGACCCATGGCTCGTCGGTGCCGACCACGATGTTCTTGCGCAGCCTGCGCACGTCGACGGGGTCGGAGTCACCGAGCAGCTCGCCGAGCGCGCGCAGCGACGCGGTGCCGACGAGGGAGACGGCGCCCGCGTCCTGATGGCTCACCTCGCCCTCGCGCGCCAACTCCACTCCCGCGCCGAAGAGTTCACCGATCCGCGGATCGCCGGGCCGCAAGGTCTCGCCGTCCGGGGTGGTGACGACAGGGTCGTCGCCGTCGCCCTCGTACGCGGCGGCGTACTCCAGCATCCCGGGCGTCCGCCGGAACCGGCGGCTGTTCTTGCCGCTCCCCAGCTTCCCGTCCTCGTGCCGCAGGGCCCACAGCCGGTCACCGGCCACGCCCCGCTCGTCGATGACGAGCCGCTCGCACTCCTCCGCCAGCATCGACTTCACCGGAAAACAGCCGAGCCCCACAACGACCCCAAGCCCCACGGCACTTCCCCTCCCCTGGCCCACGCGCTCGCGCCTCTCACCGCCACCGTACCGAGTGACTGGTTTAGACCATAACGTCCCGGCCGGGCGGAGAGGCGGAAGGGCATCGTCGTGCGGCATTACCTCCGGCGTAATCGACCCCTGCGCAACCTCGCGGAAGTATCTGCCGTACCGCAGGGAAGCCGACCGAGGAGCAGCAGATGACCGTCACACCCTCCACCGAGGACGCCACCCGCGCCGCCGTCCAGACCTTCCTCCAGTGCAGGCTGACGGGCGACGCCGAGGGTCTCACCGCGCTCTTCGGCGACGACGTCGACTGGATGCTCGCCGAGAACCCGGGCGTGCCGTGGATCCGGCCGCGGTCCACCGCCGCCGAGTGCGCCGCCCAGTCCGCCGAACTCGCCGCGCACACGGTGCCGGAGAAGGCCGGTGCCACGGTCGACACCCTGCTGGTCGACGGCACCGACGCCGTGATCTTCGGACGGCTGTGGGGCACCGTGCGCGACACCGGCAAGTCCTTCGAGGGCCCCTTCGCCCTGCGCCTGACCGTCGAGGACGGCCGGGTCACGCGGCACCACCTCTACGAGAACAGCCGCTCGATCGCCGACGCCTGCGCCCCCTGAGACCCAGGTTTTACGGGTGCGCTGTCCCTACTTGGCGCGCGTGAGGTTCAGCGTCGCCTCCAGGAGGCGCTCCAGGTCGGCCGCGGAGTCCGCGTCCGCCGCCGAATCCTCCTTGCCGTCCCCCATCACCAGGTACCGCTGCGAGAGGCTGTCGGGCGGTACAACCCGCTTGAAGAGCGCGGGGGCTTCGCCTCCTACGAACCCAGGATCGACGTCAAGAACTCCCCAACCCAGCCGAGCAGTTCACGCCCGACCAGCGGCTTCCCGCCGACCTTGGCCGTCTTCGGGCGGGGGACCAGGAGCTGGTGGGCGTTCGCCTTGATGACCGTTCCCGGGTAGAGGCGCTTGAGGCGCAGTTCCTGCGACTCCCGCAGTTCCGCAGGGACGAACCGGATGTTGTTGCCCTGCAGCACGATCTCGCCGACCCCGCACGCACGCGCCAGCATGCGCAGGCCCGCCACCAGGAGCAGGTTCTCCACGGGTTCCGGCAACTTGCCGTAGCGGTCGGTGAGTTCCTCGCGTACGGCCTTGACGTCCTCTTCGCTGCTCGCCGAGGCGATCGAGCGGTAGGCCGCCAGGCGCAGCCGCTCCCCGGGGGCGTAGTCGTGCGGGACGTGCGCGTCGACCGGCAGCTCGACCTTGACCTCCAGCGGCGGCTCCTCCTCCACGCCGCCCTCCAGGGACGCGCGGTAGTCGGCCACCGCCTCGCCGACCATGCGGACGTACAGGTCGAAGCCGACGCCCGCGATGTGGCCCGACTGTTCGCCGCCCAGGAGGTTGCCCGCGCCGCGGATCTCCAGGTCCTTCATCGCCACGTACATGCCCGCGCCCATCTCCGTGTGCTGGGCGATGGTGGCGAGGCGCTCGTGGGCGGTCTCCGTGAGGGGCTTCTCCGGCGGGTAGAGGAAGTAGGAGTAGCCGCGCTCGCGGCCACGGCCCACGCGCCCGCGCAGCTGGTGGAGCTGGGAGAGGCCGAAGTTGTCGCCGCGTTCGACGATGAGGGTGTTGGCGTTGGAGATGTCGATGCCCGACTCGACGATGGTCGTCGAGACGAGCACGTCGTACTTCTTCTCCCAGAAGTCCACCACCACTTGTTCCAGGGCCTGTTCGGACATCTGGCCGTGCGCGGTGGCGATGCGGGCCTCGGGGACGATGTCCCGCAGGCGGGCCGCCGCGCGGTCGATGGACTCGACGCGGTTGTGGATGTAGAAGACCTGGCCCTCGCGGAGGAGTTCGCGGCGGATGGCCGCGCCGATCTGCTTCTCCTCGTAGGGCCCGACGAAGGTCAGGACCGGGTGGCGCTCCTCGGGCGGCGTGGTGATCGTCGACATCTCGCGGATGCCGGTCACGGCCATCTCGAGCGTACGGGGAATGGGGGTGGCCGACATGGTCAGCACATCGACGTTGGCGCGGAGCTTCTTCAGCTGCTCCTTGTGCTCGACGCCGAAGCGCTGCTCCTCGTCGACGATGACCAGGCCGAGGTCCTTGAACTTCGTCTCGGAGGAGAAGAGGCGGTGCGTGCCGATGACGATGTCGACCGAGCCGTCGCGCAGACCCTCCAGGGTGGCCTTGGACTCGGTCTCCGTCTGGAAGCGGCTCAACGCCCGCACCTTCACCGGGAATTGGGAGTAACGCTCGCTGAACGTGCCGAAGTGCTGCTGCACGAGCAGCGTCGTCGGGACGAGGACCGCGACCTGCTTGCCGTCCTGCACTGCCTTGAAGGCGGCGCGGACCGCGATCTCCGTCTTGCCGTAGCCGACGTCGCCACAGATCAGGCGGTCCATCGGGACCGTCTTCTCCATGTCCTCCTTGACCTCGGCGATGGTGGTGAGCTGGTCGGGCGTCTCCACGTACGGGAAGGCGTCCTCCAGCTCGCGCTGCCAGGGGGTGTCGGGGGCGAAGGAGTGGCCGGGGGCCGCCATGCGGGCGCTGTAGAGCTTGATGAGGTCGGCGGCGATCTCCTTGACCGCCTTCTTCGCGCGCGCCTTCGTCTTCGTCCAGTCGGCGCCGCCCAGGCGGTGCAGCGTGGGGGCCTCGCCGCCGACGTACTTGGTGATCTGCTCCAGCTGGTCGGTGGGGATGTACAGCCGGTCGCCGGGCTGGCCGCGCTTGGCGGGGGCGTACTCCACGACCAGGTACTCGCGGGTGGCGCCCTGGACGGTGCGCTGCACCATCTCGATGTAGCGGCCGACGCCGTGCTGCTCGTGGACGATGTAGTCGCCGGCCTCCAGGGTCAGCGGGTCGATCGTCTTCCTGCGGCGTGCCGGCATCCGCTGGCCGTCCTTGCCGGCCGCCTTCTGGCCGGAGAGGTCGGTCTCGGTGAGGACGGCGAGCTTGAGCGCGGGGTCGATGAAGCCGTAGTCGATGGAGCCGCAGGAGACGTGCACCAGCGAGGGCGTGAGTTCGCCCAGCTCGCCGTCCAGGCGGGCCGCGATGCCCTCGCCGCCCAGGACCTCGACGGTGCGGGCGGCCGGGCCGTGGCCCTCGGTCACATAGACGGTGCGCCAGCCGTCGGCGAGCCAGCCCTTGGTGTCGGCGAGTGCCTTCGCGGTGTCGCCGCGGTAGGTCTCGGTGGCGTGCATGCCGAGCTTGAGGGTGTCGCCCGCCGCGTCAGCGGCAAATGTCGCGGTGAGATCCTCGTCGACGGCGAACGGGGAGACCGACCACCACATCATGCCGAGGTCGCTCGCGTGGTCGCGGACGTCCGCGATGCCCCACAGGGAGGCCGCGCCCACGTCGATCGGGGCCTCTCCGCCCCCGGCGGTCGCGGCCCAGCTGGCCTGCAGGAACTCCTGCGAGGTCGCCACCAGATCGGCGGCGCGGGTGCGCACGCGCTCGGGATCGCAGACCACGGCCATGCTCTGCTCCGGCATGACGTCGAGCAGCAGCTCCATGTCGTCGACCAGGACCGGCGCGAGGGACTCCATGCCCTCGACGGCGATGCCCTCGGCGATCTTGCCGAGCAGCTCACCCAGCTCGGGGTGCGCCTCCGCAAGCGCGGCGGCCCTCTCCCGTACGTCGTCGGTGAGGAGCAGCTCGCGGCAGGGCGGGGCCCACAGGCCGTGCTCGGCGACTTCCAGGGAGCGCTGGTCGGCGACCTTGAAGTAGCGGATCTCCTCGACGTCGTCGCCCCAGAACTCGACGCGGAGGGGATGCTCCTCGGTCGGCGGGAAGACGTCGAGGATGCCGCCGCGCACGGCGAACTCGCCGCGCTTCTCGACCAGCTCCACGCGGGAGTACGCGGCTGCCGCGAGGGCCTCGACGGTCTCGTTCAGATCCACGCTCTCGCCGGTGCGCAGGGCCACGGGCTCCAGGTCGCCCAGGCCCTTGACCTGCGGCTGGAGGACCGACCGCACGGGGGCGACGATGACGGAGACGGGGCCCGTCTCGGGGTCGTCGGGGCGCGGGTGGGCGAGGCGGCGCAGGACGGCGAGGCGGCGGCCGACCGTGTCGGAGCGGGGCGAGAGGCGCTCGTGCGGGAGGGTCTCCCAGGAGGGGTACTCGGCGACGCCGTCCGGCGGAATGATCGTGCGCAGGGCTGCCGCCAGATCCTCGGCCTCACGCCCTGTCGCGGTCACGGCGAGGACGGTGCGCCCGGTCTCGCGGGCGAGGGCCGCGATGGCGAAGGGGCGCGCGGCAGGCGGGCCGACCAGGTCCACGTGGGCGCGGTTGCCGTCGGCGGCGGCCTTGACCGCTTCGGCGAGTGCGGAGTCCTTGACGACAGCATCGAGCAGACCGTGCAGGCTCATGTGGGCTTTCGCTTTCCGTCCAGGTACGAGGGCGCGCGAGGGCAACGCGAACCGCCCGGCAACGTCATACGGGCCGGGGGATCTCCAGCGTACGACTACGCACTGACAGCCGCAGGACGTCGAGGCCGAGAGGCAAGATCAAGCCCGGGTGGCTTCAGCCCCATGTGGCAGTCAGGTCCGCACAGCGCACCCTGATCGTTGCGTCAGTCAGTTCGATCTCGTGCACGATGCCTTCCTCCGTCGGCAGGATTTCGTCCAGCAGCACCGTGATGGCTTCCATCCAGTCGATGGACGACTCGTAGTCGACCGAGAAATGCGTGACACCGGTGTACACGATGCGCAGCCCTGCGGCGTGCTTCCACTGATTCGGCCGGAAGGTGATCGCGGCTGTGCCGGTCCCGCCCCTCGTGGATGTGGGCAGGGAAACGTCCGCGAGTTCCAGGTCCTTGACGCACCGCTCGGCGGTGTAGTCGTAGTGTCCGGCGTCGGACGCGAACGCGAGAGCTCCTTCGGGAAGGGAACCTCGCAGCTCGGGAAGGACCGCAAGGTAATCACGCGCGTCGGTCCGGAACCCGCGGTACTCGGGGTCCCAATCAACCTTCACGTATTTCATCCGCATGATCCCTTCAGGCGAGGCCGCTTCCACTTGTCACCGGAAATGTCTTCGGTTCCACGAGGTCCGATCCGCCCGGTCCGGCGCATGAACTTTACTGCTTCGCCCTTGAGGCGGCTTTCCACGCTCTGCGGCACCTGCACATCGGAGCTCAAGCGGTGTTTGTCGAACCAACCGTTGCTTCCGTACAGGCCGACCTCACGACCGTTCTTGTCGTACACGTGCATTTCGAAGTCCGTGGCATGTCCGATGTCGAAGGTGTCCATCCGCCCCCGATATCCCTCGCTGAGGTTGATCGGATCCTTCGGGCCCCGGCGGGCGAGGCCCAGCGGATCCTGCCAGGTCAGTGGATTCGGTACGTAGCCGTGGTGATTGGGAGCCGGCTCGAGGCCGAGTGGATCGGCGGAGACATACCGGGCCGCTTCCGGGTCGTAGTGCCGCGCATAGTTGTAGTTCAGTCCGGATTCCGCGTCGTGGTACTGCCCGGGGAAACGCAGCGGGCATGCGACGGCACCTGTCTCCGCGTGCGGGAGCTCCACACCCCACAGGGTGGTGCGGGCCTGCCAGGCGATCTCGCCGCCTGTCGTGACGAGTTCCGTGGGGGTGCCCACGAAATCGGTGACGATGGCGTGGAACGTCGCATCGTGGTCGGCGTGGGCGCCATCGGTCTGGGCCAGAGGCCGGTGAGAACCGGGTTCGTAGTCCCAGGACGTCACCATGCCGTCCTCGGCGGCCCGCTCCGCGAGCAGACTGCCGTCCCACGCGAACGTGGTCTGTTCGGCCACCTCCCCGTCCGGAGTCAGTAGGTGCTTGGCGACACGACGCCCGAGAGGGTCGTACACGTAGCGCCAGACCGCACCGTCAGGAGTCTTCACGCCGGTGAGTCGGTCCTCGGCGTCCCAGGCATAGGTCCATGTCTTTCGCTGCCCGTTTAGAAGCCGGCGGCTGCGCCGGACCAGACGCCCCTGCGGGTCATGCTCATGTCGGGTGCGTCCCGACCTGTGCACGAGGGTCCCGGTCGCCTCCCAGGCGCTCGGGACGGCCACCGGCGGGGCACCGGCAGCGGTCGTCTCGTCGCCGCCGGACTCGGCGACGAGGGGCGTCTCACCGTGGGTGAGGTTGCCTGCGCTGTCGTATGCGTAACGCTCGCTCCAGCCGGCGCCGTGCAAACCTGTGACCCGGCCGACCGTATCCAGGGTGAATCGTCGACTGCACGTGTCCGACCCACGGACCTCGGTCAGGTGCCCATCGGGCCTGTAGCTGTACGAGCGGCGTCGCAGGACTCTGCCGGCCGCCTCGGTGTGCCTACTGATCGTCTGGTCGGCCAACCTTCCGGCGACGTCCCAGCTCTGTGTGAGCGCGACCCCGTCTCCGTACAGGCGACCCGTTTCGTATCCGACGGCATTGTGCCGGAACTCCATCTGAGTACCGGCCATGACCAATGAACTGGGCCGGTCAGCCGCGTCGTACTCCCACCTGGACTCTCTTCCGGAAGGAGTACTACGAGTCGTCCGCCTTCCGGCGAGATCGTAGGTGTACGACATCACTGCCCCATTGACGCTCTCCCGCACGACCTGGCCCTGTGCGTCATAGGCCAGCTCGACCTCCGCGTCCCGGTTGGCGGTGCGGATCAGCCGGCCATAGGCGTCGTAGGCGTAGGAGGTGACCTCGCCGTCATCCGCGCGTGCCACCACCGCCTGCCCGAAGACGTCCCGCTCGTACACCGTGGTCTCACCCGCGCCATTCGTACGGGAAGCGAGCCGGCCCGCCGCGTCATGGGTGTAGGCGAGGCAACGCTCGTTGAAGTCGCTCTCGGCGACGAGGCGCCCTGCTGCGTCAAACGTGTAACGCCAGGTGAGCTGTTGCGGGTTCACCACTGCCGTCAGCTGGAGCTCGGTGTCGTACGCGAAGGCGTGGACCGTGCCGTCCGGGTCCTGGCGGCTCGTCGGCAACGCGAAGTGTGTGTAGGCGTGATGTGTGGTGTGTCCAGCAGCATCGACATGCGCAAGTACGTTGCCCTCGCCGTCCCTCTCCCAGGACTCGACCGCTCCGTTCGCCTCTTCGCGCCGTGTGAGGAAACCTTCGACCGTCCACGTGAGGCCGGTGACCGCTCCGGACGCATCCATGACGGAACGGATACGTCCAAATGCGTTCCGCCTGACCTGGGTTGTCTGCCCCAGTGGGTCAGTCACCGAAAGCACCAGCCCGGCCGCATCGCACACGGCGTGCTGGGTCCTGCCGAGCGGGTCGGTGACGGTGAGTGGACGCCCGGCCTCGTCGTACCCGAAGTGTGTATCGGCGCCCGCCGGGTCGGTCACCGTGAGCCGGTTGCCACGATCGTCATAGGCGTGCGACCAGACCAGACCGTCCTGATCGGTGATGGTCAGCGCCTGATGAAGTTCGTTGAAGACCGCGGTGGTGGTATTGCCGTCCGGCTGCGTGACGCCGGACAGGTTCCCTGCCTCGTCGTATGTGTACCGAGTGGTGTGGCCGAGCGGGTCGGTCCGTGACAGGAGCCGGTCCCGGTCGTCCCACGCGCTGCGGGTGGTGTTCCCCAGCGGGTCGGTCTCGGCGGTGAGCTGCAATCGGTCGCTGTACTCGTAGCGGGTGGTGTGGCCGAGCGAATCGGTGTAGCGGGTGGTGTGGTTCTCGGGGTCGTAGCCGACGGTGCAGTCAAGGAAGCCCCCTGCGCCCTCACCCCTTGTGCAACGGTCCTGGTCGTCGTAAGTGAAGCGGTACCAGGAGCCGTTGCGGTCGGTCCAGGAAGTGATGCGGCCCCTCTCGTCATAGGAGAACTCGAAGGGCAGCCCGGAGGAGTTGTAGATCCCGCTCAGATTGCCGTCGTTGTCGTACCGGTAGCGCAGCAGGGTGGTCCTGCCGTCCGGACCTGCCGCGGGGTCGCGCAGACGCAATCCGTGCACACGGCCACCGTCGGTATCGACGTCGATGTGGTACCCGCCGGAGTGGCGTACGGCCTGGGGGATGCCGTCAGGGGATCGGTCGACGTCGATGCGGTGACCGTTGCGGTCGGAGATCGCGGCCAGGTGCATGGTGAAGGCCTCGTCGGCGGCAGCAGCCCTGCCGGCCGGCGCGAAGTGACGGGTGTGGCCGGTCGCCGGGTCGGTGATGCGGATAGGGGCGCCAGGGGCTCCGTTCCAGTCCAGTGGCCGGCACGGGCCTTCAAGGGGCATGACGGAAGCGCCGGGCTGGGGAACCGGATAGCTGAGGATCATGCCGTCCTCGGTCGCGAACAGGGCGCCGTCGTGATCGAGTTCGAGTCGCTCATCCAGCGTGGAAGCCCACGAAGGGCCGAACCAGCGGCCTGACGCGTAGGTCGACAGGTGTGTGCGCCGCAGGATCAGCGGCAGCAGGCCCGGCAGTTCGACGTCCGTCGCTTCCATGATCATCTCGCCGGAGACCATGTCGATGGGGTCGCCGTTCTTGCAGCGGCCCTTGGCGGGCTTGCTGGTGGCCGCGTCGTCGGCGCCGCGCCGCAGACCGTTCTTGAGGCCATTGCCCAGCCCCTTGAGCCCTGCCTTGAGACCCTTCATGCCCTTGGCGAGGCCGCGGAGGCTGGTGAGGGCCTTCATTCCGGGGATGCAGTCCAGGGCGGCGAAGGCGACGTCGAGCAGCCCTGCTTCCCCGTTGGCGTATTTGTTGAGGGTGTCGGCGAGGACGACGAGGGCGGCGATGAGGACGATGGCGCCGAGGATCGGGCCGCCGACGATCAGCGCGATGACGCCGAGCACGGCCACGACGACCTTGCAGACGGCGACGATGGTGTCCCAGTTGTCGGTGACCCAGTCGCCGACCTCTTCCCACCACTTGCGGTTCTGGATGCCCGCGTCGGAGGCCTCTTCGAGCTTCTTCTTCGCCGTCCCGGCCGCGTTCTCGCGCATCTTGCGGGCGTCCTCGGCCATCTTCTTCGCGGCATCGAGGTTGCTCTTGGCAGCGGAGACATCCGACTTGGCGGCCGTCTGGGCCTTCTCGGCGGAGTCGGCGTTGCGGGTGGCGGCCTTGACCTTGTCCGGGTCGGGTTTGGGGACGTCCTTGCCGGCCTTGGTACCGCCGTCGTCATCCTTGTACTTGTCGGCTTCCTTGCCCGCGCGGTCCATCCAGGAGTCTGCTGAGGTCAGCCGGGACTGAGCGGCGGAGAGGCTGGTCTGCGCCTCGCGGCCCTGGGCCAATGCCTTGTCGGCCAAAGCCTGGGAGCGTTCCAGCTCCGGCCAGTACGTCGACAGGGCGTCGCCGGCCATCTCGTAGCTCTTCTTGAGCTTCTTCAACTTGCCCGGCGCGTCCTCGAACTCCGCCGTGAACGACTCCGCCGTCTTGCCCGCCCAAGTGAGGATCGCGTCCTCACCCGCCATGCCCTTGATGTCACGAAGGACCTTCGAGACGTCGTCGGCGAAGTCGTGCAAGTTCTTCGCCAGATTCCGGACTCGGTCCGGATCACCGGGAGTTGGGTCCTTGTCCAAATCAAGGACATGCCAATCCGCCGGACGATTCCCCGCCATGCCGCAACCCCCGCCGCTTCCGCCCCACAAGTACCCGTACGCACATGCGAAGGTAACGGATGTGACATCCGCCGCGTGCACGATGGTTCCCGAGCCGACGTCCAGTAACGGCATGACAGCACCGCGGCGCCTCGTCGGAAGTGGTGGTGGCCGGCCCGGCGAGCCTGCCACCACACTGCCGACGAGGCGCCGCGGCCCCGTCTCCCGCACCCCGTAGCGGGAGCTATTCCGTCGCGATGGCGTTCAGGACGTTCATCCGGCCCGCCCGGAAAGCCGGGACCAGCGCCGCGAACAGACCCACGAAAGCCGAGCCGATGAAGACGGTGATGATCGTCGGCCAGGGGATCTCCAGGACCTTCAGGCCCTCCAGGGCGAGCAGCTTCTGGGCCGTCGCCCCCCAGCCCATGCCGAGCCCCAGGCCGAGGAGGGCGCCGAAGAGGGCGATGACCACCGACTCCAGGCGGATCATGCGGCGCAGCTGTCGGCGCGAGAGGCCGATGGCCCGCATCAGACCGATCTCACGGGTCCGCTCGACCACCGAGAGGGCCAGGGTGTTCACCACACCCAGGATCGCGACGATGATCGCGAGACCGAGCAGGCCGTAGACCATGTTCAGCATCTGGCCGACCTGGTCCTTCAGCGTCTGCTTGAAGTCGGTCTGGTCCATGACCTTGTACTGCGGGTAGTCGGCCATGGCCGCCTTCAGCGACTTGTACGCCGCGTCCTGCTTCCCCTCGTCCGCCTTGGCGAACATGATCTCGTTCGGCGGCATGCGGTCGGCGGGCACGTACTTCGCGGCGGTCGAGATGTTCACGTACATCGCGCCCGAGTCGATCGAGGTCTCGCTCGACGTGATGGCCCGGACGGTGATGTCAGCCGTCCTGCCGTGGTCGAAGGCGAGCTTCACCTTGTCGCCGAGCTTGATGCCGTGGTCCTTGGCGAAGTCCTCGCCGACCGACATGGAGTCCGGCTTGTAGGCGTCGGCGAGCTTGCCGGCCACGGTCTCACTGCGCAGGTCCTCGGCGTACGTCGCGTCGGCGGCGCTCAGCCCCACCTTCTTCGCGGTCTTGCCGTTCGGCCCCGTCAGGTCCGCCCTGACGTCCTTGTACTCGGTGATGTGGGCGATGTGGTCGGCCTTCTCCAGCGACTTCGCGGCCTTCGGGGTGATCGCCTGGGTGTTGTTCGACTCGATGATGAAGTCCGCGCCGACCGACTTGTCGAGCTCGTCCGTGGCCGAGGCGACCATCGAGGAGCCGACCACCGAGAGGCAGGCGACCAGGGCGAGGCCGATCATCAGGGCCGCCCCCGTGGCGCCGGTGCGGCGCGGGTTGCGCAGGGCGTTGCGCTCGGCCATGCGCCCCACAGGGCCGAACCACCGCAGCAGTACGGCACTGATGACGCGGACCACGCCGTTGGCGAGGACCGGGCCGATGACGACGAAGCCGATGAGGGAGAGGACCACGCCGCCGCCGAGGAAGAGCGAGCCCTCGCTCGCCTTGTCCGCCTGCGACGCGGTGTAGAGGCCGAAGGCGCCGGCGCCGGTGAGGACCAGGCCGATGATCGAGCGCAGGACGCTCGCCTTGCCGTCGGCCGGTGTCCCGGCGTCGCGCAGGGCCGCCATCGGGGAGACCTTGGCGGCGCGCCGGGCGGGGAGGTAGGCGGCGAGGACGGTGACGACGATGCCGAGGACCATGCCGACCACCGGCGTCGTCCACTTCACCGTGAGGTCCTGCGTGGACAGTTCCATGCCCATGCCGGACATGAGCTGCATCAGGCCGACCGCGAGCCCGACGCCCGCGCCGACCCCGAGGACCGAGCCGATGACGCCGAGAAGGAGCGCTTCGACGAGCACGGAGCGGTTGACCTGCTTGCGGCTGGAGCCGATGGCGCGCATCAGGCCGATCTCGCGGGTGCGCTGGGCGACCAGCATCGAGAAGGTGTTGATGATGAGGAAGATGCCGACGAGGAAGGCGATCCCGGCGAAGCCGAGCATCGCGTACTTCATCACGTCCAGGAAGCCGCTGACGCTCTCGCGGCCGTCGTCCGAGGTCTCCTGCTGCGTCCTGACCTTGTACGCGGAGGCCTCGGCGCCCATGGTCTCGGTGACGTTCCGCTTGAGCTCCGTGTCACTGACACCGGCGGCGGCGACCACGTTGACCTGGGTGAACTTGCCCGTGGAGCCGATGAGTTCGCGCTGCGCGGTCGCCGTGTCGAAGTAGACGATCGCGGCCCCGGGGTTGGTCACCTTGAAGGTGGCTATGCCGGAGATCCTGGCGGTGTGGTCGCCGGAGACGGCGATGGTGCGCAGCTCGTCACCGATCTTGAGGTGGTGCTTGTCGGCGGTGTCGGAGTCGATCATCACGTCGGTGGGGCCTCGCGGGGCGTGCCCGGAGGTGATGTCCATCGAGCGCTTGTCGTTGTGCGTCCAGTTGCCGGCGATGGTCGGGCCGCCGCCGGTCGGACCCACGTTCTCCTTCTCGGAGTTGACGACGGTGACGGCGGTGCTGCTGACCGCGCCCTCCGCGGACTTGACCCCTTCGGCCTTCTTCGCCTGCTCGACGACCGAGGCGGGCAGCGACTCGGGCTTCCCGCTGTCGGGCGTCTCCCCAGAGGTCTCGGCGTTCTTGTCGGTGACGGTGACGTCAGCTGACGTCGCGGCGAAGAGCTTGTCGAACGTCGTGTTCATCGTGTCGGAGAAGACGAGCGTGCCGCAGACGAACGCCACCGACAGGACCACGGCCACGGCGGAGAGCGCCATGCGGCCCTTGTGCGCGAAGAAGTTGCGCATCGAGGTCTTGAGGACGGTCATGACGTGCGCCCCCGGGCGTCGAAGTCCTTCATGCGGTCAAGGACGCTCTCGGCGGTGGGCGAGTACATCTCGTCGACGATCCGGCCGTCCGCGAGATAGAGGACCCGGTCCGCGTACGAGGCGGCCACCGGGTCGTGCGTGACCATCACGATGGTTTGGCCGAGCTCGGTCACCGACTTGCGCAGGAAGCCCAACACCTCAGCACCCGCACGGGAGTCGAGGTTCCCGGTCGGCTCGTCACCGAAGATGATCTCGGGGCGCGCGGCCAGCGCGCGGGCCACGGCGACGCGCTGCTGCTGGCCGCCTGAGAGCTCGGTCGGGCGGTGCTTGAGGCGGCCCGCAAGACCGACGGTCTCCACGACCTGGTCCAGCCAGCCGCGGTCGGGCTTGCGGCCCGCGATGTCCATCGGGAGCGTGATGTTCTCGATGGCGTTGAGCGTGGGCAGGAGGTTGAACGCCTGGAAGATGAAGCCGATCCGGTCCCGGCGAAGCTGCGTGAGCTTCTTGTCCTTCAGGCCGGTGATCTCGGTCTCGTCGAGGTAGATCTGCCCGGAGGAGACGGTGTCGAGGCCCGCGAGGCAGTGCATCAGGGTGGACTTGCCGGAGCCGGAGGGGCCCATGATCGCGGTGAACTGCCCGCGGGCGATGTCCACATCGATCTCGTCGAGCGCCACGACCCGGGTCTCCCCGGTCCCGTACGCCTTCACGACCTGGCGCGCCCGTGCCGCCACGGCCGTACGCCCTCCAGTGCCCCCGTGCCTGGGAATGGTTACAGCCGTTGTCACGGTTAGTCTCCTAAGTCGGTTACGCGGTAGATCAGGTGTGCTCGGACGTGTTCGCTACGCATAAAGATTCTGGTCGTCCGACGCCCCAGGCGCGCTGGTGCCCAGCGCAGTCTTTTGCTGGGGAAAACCCCACCCCCGAAGGTGTGGCTGGTCCGACCCGGGAGCCCCCCGGTCCGCCCCGTCGGTCCGCCCCGTCGGCATAAAGCCAATCTAAGAAGCGCCCGGGGCCTTCTCGTCCTCCGGCAGTACGAACGCTCCCCGGTCCGTAGTACGGAGGTTCCCCTAGGGGATCTCCACCTCCCGGGGGAGCGGCTCTCGGGGTTGCTCCACCCTCCTGCCGATCGGACACCGGCCCACCTGCCGGGATGCTCTGCACCCCTGCCCCGCGGCCCACCCGGGTGAGAAGGTGGCCGGAAGCAATTAGATGCAGGGGGAAGGAATCTCGGTGGGCGGCACGGGCACGGGCGGCACAGACGGCACGGACGGCATACCTTCGGCCACGCAGGACACCCGGCGGCGCGGCCCCGTCGTGGCCGCCCTCATGCTCGCCATGGCGCTCGCCGCTCTCGACGCCACGATCGTCTCGACGGTCATCCCCCAGATCGTCGGTGACCTCGGCGGCTTCTCCGTCTTCTCCTGGCTCTTCTCCGGCTATCTGCTCGCCGTCACCGTCACCCTGCCCATCTACGGCAAGCTCTCCGACACCTTCGGCCGCAAGCCCGTCCTCATCGCGGGCAGCATCCTCTTCCTCATCGGCTCGGCCCTGTGTGCCGTGGCCTGGAACATGGGTGCGCTCATCGCCTTCCGCGTCGTCCAGGGCCTGGGCGGCGGCGCGCTCCAGGGGACGGTGCAGACACTGGCCGCCGACCTCTACCCGCTCAAGGAACGCCCCAAGATCCAGGCCAAGTTGTCCACCGTATGGGCCGCCTCGTCGATCGCGGGACCCGCGCTCGGCGGTCTGATCGCCGCGTACGCCGACTGGCGCTGGATCTTCCTGATCAACCTGCCCATCGGGGCGGTGGCCCTCTGGCTGATCGTGCGCCACCTCCACGAACCGCAGCGCGAGAAGGTGACCCGGGGGCGCACCGACTGGGCGGGCGCGCTCGCCGTCTTCGCCTGCGGCGGCGTCCTGCTCACCGCGCTCGTGCAGGGCGGCGTCGCCTGGGGCTGGCTCTCCGCGCCGTCGCTCGCGCTGTTCGCGGGCGGGCTGCTCCTCGCGGCGGCCGTCGTGGTCGTCGAGCGGCGCGCGGCCGAGCCGATCATCCCCGGCTGGGTCTGGCGCCGGCGCACCATCGCCGCGGTGAACCTCGCCCTGGGCGCCCTCGGCCTCCTGATGGTCGCGCCCACCGTCTTCCTGCCGACGTACGCCCAGTCCGTACTCGGCCTCGCGCCGATCGCCGCCGGGTTCGTGCTCTCCGCCATGACCCTGAGCTGGCCCGTCTCCGCCGCCCTGAGCCAGCACGTCTACCGCAGGCTGGGCTTCCGCAACACGGCGCTCATCGGCATCGGCGGTGCCGCGCTCTTCCTCTTCGCGTTCCCCTTCCTGCCCTATCCGGGGCAGGCCTGGCAGCCGGCGCTGATCATGCTGCTGCTCGGCGCGGCACTCGGCCTCTTCCAACTGCCGCTGATCGTCGGGGTGCAGTCCACCGTCGGCTGGTCCGAGCGCGGCACGGCCACCGCGTCCATCCTCTTCTGCCGCCAGATCGGCCAGACCCTGGGCGCCGCGCTCTTCGGCGCGGTCGCCAACGGGGTCCTCACCGCGCGGCTCGGCGGCGCGGGCTCCCTGGACTCGGTGGCCCACGCCCTCGAGGACCCGGCCTCGGTCGCCGACCCCGAACGGCTGCGGCGCGCCGTCGACTCGGCGGTCGACACGGTGTACGTGGGGGCGGGGTGCGCGGCGGTGCTCGCACTCCTCGTCCTGGTGTTCCTCGCGCCTCGGCGGTTTCCGGTAATCGGGGCAGACACCCCGGAAAACGGGGAGGTCAGCGCCCCGGAGAGCGGTACGAACAGCGAACTTGCCCCGCGCGAAAGCCCCGTGAACAGACCGGCGGACTAGACCGACCAACCAGTATGGGCAAAACCCTTCGCGGCTCTACTACTTACAAGTAACGTGCTCGATCCTCACCTCTCGCTCCCTGCGGTCCCGCACCGGACCGACGCCGCGCAAGGAGAACCGGGATGCCCTACCCTCACCAGCCCCAAAACCCGCACCACCCACAGCACTCCCCGCACCCGCAAAGCCCGCCGAACCCGCAGTACGGCCCGTACCCGCAAAACCCGCCGAGCCCCCAGCACCCGAAGTCCCCACAAAGACCCCAAGCCCCGCAGCAGCCCTCACAGCACCCCCCGGGCCTGCACGCCCCCTCGTACCCCACCTACCCCTGGCAGCCGGTCGCGCCACCACCTCCCCCTCCACCCCCACGGCTCCCCCGCCACCCCGCCCTCGGCCGCCACAGCGACCTGCGCCACCTGCGCAGCGCCTACCGCTGGCAGCGCCGCGTCGCCACCCTCACGGCCCTCGGCTACTTCACGCTCTTCCTGATCCTCTCCGCCTTCGCCCCGTCCCTGATGACGGGCACGGTCTCCGGCGGCCTCACCACCGGACTGCTGCTCGGCCTGTGCCAGGTGCCCGTCACGCTGCTCGCCATAGGGCTGTACGAGTACACGGCCCGCCGCAGGGTCGACCCGATGGCCGAACGGCTGCGCAAACTGGCGCAGTTGGAGGCCAACCGATGAGCCCCTCCGCTCTGCCGGTGAGCCCCGGCATCAGAAGCGGCGTCACACTGGCCGCCGACTCGGCCCAGGCCATGTCCCTGGTGGCGTTCACCGCCGTCGTCACCCTCACGCTGCTCCTGTGCGTGATGACGGGCCCCGACCGCGACAACCTCGGCGAGTTCTACACCGGCTACGGCGCCCTCTCCCCCATGCGCAACGGCCTTGCCATCGCGGGCGACTACATCTCGGCGGCGACCGTGCTCGGCACCGGCGGCATCATCGCGCTCCTCGGGTACGACGGCGTGGTCCTGGCCCTGAGCACCGCGCTCTCCCTGATGCTCCTGATGTTCCTGCTGGCCGAACCCCTGCGCAACGCGGGCCAGTTCACCATGGGTGACGTCCTGGCACGCCGGATGCCCGGCCGGGCCGTACGCATCACGGCCTGCGCGGCGACACTCGCCGCGCTGATCCCCCTGATGCTGGTGCAGCTTGCGGGCGCGGGTGACCTGCTCTCCTTCATCCTCGGATTCTCCGGCGAGGGAGTGAAGACGGCATGCGTCGTCGCGCTCGGCGCACTCATGATCAGTTACGCGGCGATCGGCGGCATGAAGGGCACCGCCCTCATCCAGATCCTGAAGATCGTGATGCTGCTCGGCTCCGGCGCGGTCATCGCCGCCCTGATCCTGCGCCGCTTCGACTGGGACCTGGGCGCGCTGCTGGCAGCCGCCGAGCAGGGCAGCGGGGTGGGCCCCGCCTTCCTCCAGTCCGGACTCCAATTCGCGGGCGGCCCCAACCCCGGCCTGGACATGATCAGTTCGGAGCTGACGGTGGTCCTCGGCGGCGCATGCCTCCCCCACGTGACGATGCGCATGTACACGGCCCGCAGCGCGCCCGAGATACGCCGCTCGATGTCCTGGGCGGTGTCCTTGGTGGCACTCTTCGTCCTCATCATCACGATCGTCGGCTTCGGCGCGACGGCGATGATCGGGCGCGCGGCAATCGCGCAGGCGGACCCCCAGGGCAACACCGCCTACCTCCTGGGCTCCAAGGCGGTCTTCGGCGCGAACGCCTCGACCTTCGAGACCCTCATCTTCACGACGGTCACCACGGCGATCTTCCTCACGCTGCTCGCCTCGGTCGCCGGAATGATCCTCGCCTGCGCCAACTCCCTGGCCCACGACGTCTTCGCGCATCTGCGCCTGCGCAGGGAGCTCACCCCGCGCCGCGAGATGACACTGGCCCGCGTCTCGGCGCTGGCCATAGGGGGCCTCGCGATCGTCCTCGCGGTCATGGTCCAGCACCACAACCTGCAACCGCTGGTCACCCTCTCCTTCTGCCTGGGCGCATCGGCCCTCGCCCCGGCCCTGGTCTACAGCCTCTTCTGGCGCCGCTACACCCGCCGGGGCCTCCTGTGGACCCTGATCGGCGGCACCCTCGGCTCGATCATCCTCATGACGGGCACCAACCTGGTCTCGGGCTCCCCCACCTCAGCGTTCCCGGACCACGACTTCAACTGGTTCCCTTTCACCACCACAGGCATCGCCTCCATCCCCCTCGGCTTCCTCCTGGGCTGGCTGGGCACGGTGACGTCGGGCCCCGGAGAGTCGGACGAGCAGCGCAGAAGGTACGAGGCGGTGGAGGGCTGGATCCTGGCGGGGGTGACGAGAAGGTAGAAGGGCGCGGGGCGGATCCGGGGTGCTCGGGTGGGTGGGCGGGAAATGATCCGCCGCGGAGCGGCGGCCTAGGACACCCGGCCGGTCAGCGCGGCGAGGCTGCTTCGGACGTGTTCCATGTGTGCCCGCACCTCGTCCCACTCCTCGCCGTGCTCCCGCAGCATCCGCTCCGTGTCCCGGGCGATCCCTTCCTCCCGCACCCCCGCCGCAGCCACCAGCTCCGCGCCTCGCGCCTCCGCGTCCTCCTGCCCGTGCCGGGCGGACTCCTCCGCCTCCGCGAAGGCCCGCTTTGCCTCGGACAGGCGGGCCTCGGCGGCGGCCACGAGCGAAGCCTCGTGAGCCTCCGCCTCGGCCTCCCGCAGGGCGATCTCCCGCTCGGCGGCATCCCACCGCTCGGCGTGCTCCTTCTCCTGCTCCTCCAGGAGCGCGGCACTGCGCTCCCGCGTCTCCCGCAGCGCCGCGAGGGCCTCGCCCCGCCACTCCTTCACGTCACGGCGGGCCGCGATCCGCGACTCGTCGGCCGAAGCGCGGCAGGCGAGCAGCCGCTGCCGGGACCGTTCCTCGGCCTCGCCGAGGATCTCGTCGGCGTACGCGCGAGCGGCCTCGCGGACCTCCCCGGCCTCCGCGTCGGCCGCCTCCGTCGCGCGCCGCGCATCGGCCTCGGCCTCCTCCCGTACGGCCGCGGCCTCCGCCTCGCTCAAGGCGAGGACGTTCCGCGCGCGCTCGCTCAACGTCTCGTACGTCTGAGGGGCGAGCCGCGAGACCACGTCCCGCAGCCGCTCCGCCTCGGCCTCCATCTCCTTGGCGAGGACGGTGAGCCGGGCGGCGCGTTCCCACGCGTCGTCGCGGTCCCGGGACAGATCGAAGGCGTACGCGTCCACCTGCTCGGGACGGTAGCCCCGGCCGCGCACGGCGACGAAGCCGTGCTCCGACGCCGTAGAACCGCTGCTCATCCTTGAATCCCTCCTCCGACGCACCACGCGCGTACTGCGCGATTGGCGCACATCTTGATGGATCAAGCGGAAGCGCTCATAACGCGACACTCCGCGCATCTCATCCGCTCAAGGATGCGTCATTTGCAAGCAGAAGCCGGAATCGGGGTTCCCGGGGTTGAGTGCCGCGGGGCAATCGGGTGGGTGGGCGGGGAAAAGTCGCCGCGAAGCGGCGGCCAGGACGACGCACGAGGCCGCGGCCCGAGAACGCACGAGGCGCCCGACCCAGACGATGGGTCGAGCGCCTCGCACACCGCAACGGAGCGGGGGCTGGGGCCGTGGCGGGGGTTACAGCAGGCCGTCCCACATCTGCTCGAGCAGCACCGACCACCAGCTCTCCGGCGACGCCAGCGCTGCCGGGTCCAGTGCCGCCAACTGGCTCTGGAAGTCCACGGTCCAGCGGCCCGCCTGCTCCTGGTTCAACCCGTACCGCAGCCGCCACATACGACCGAGCAACGCCAGGCAACGCGCGAACTCCGGCAGACCCGTGTTCACGAACTGCGGTGGCACCGGAGCACCACCCGGGCCGGACTCCACCGGCACGGCGACGATGTTCGCCGTGCCGTACTGGACGCAGATCGCGCGGCCGAAGTCACTGCCCATCACGAGATACGAACCGGCGTCCGACGCCGGCTGCACCCCTCGCTCCTGCGCCGTCTCGGCAAGCGTCGGCACCGGGCGGCCCGGCTGCGCCTGCGCCCAGAAGAACGGCCCGAAGTCGACCGGCAGACCCGCCACGACGAGCGTGTGCGCCACGAGATCGGGCACGCCCTGCCGGGAGACCGCCCGCTGGTCGAAGCGGAAGATGCCGGGCCCGAACGCACCCACCAGCTCCTGCGCCACTCCCTCCGGCGGAATCGGCGGCGCGGGCTGCACCTGCGGCAACGGCGCGCGTACCGGCGCGGGGCGCGCCGGACCGTCCGCGACCTGGTGCAACTCGGCCTGGTGCGCGATGAGCTGCTGCATGCCGCCCTGCCGGGACCCGTGATCCCTGCCGTACGGGGCGATGCTCGTGATCCGCGCCTGCGGCCAGGTCTCCCGGATCATGCGGGCGCAGTACGCGCCGGGCAGCTCGCAGGACTCCAGCTCGGTGTGGAGTTCGAGCACCTGCTGCGGCGGCACGTTCATGCCGCGCAGCTCGTGCAGGATCTGCCACTCCGGGTGCGGCGTGCCGGGCGCCGAGCGGCGGATGAGCTGCTGCTCGGAGCCGTCCTGCGCGCGATAGCGGAGTACGGCCTGATAGCCGGGGCCCACGGTCGGCTGACCGGTGGGCGGCTGCGGGTAGCCGTAGGGCTGACCGGGACCGGGCTGACCCGGCGCGGGGGGCGGCATGCCGGGGGCGCCCGGAGCGCCCGGAGCCTGCGGCGGCATCGGCGCACCGGGGCCGCCGACCGCGGGACCGGCCAGCATCGTCGCGGCGTGGTGAACACCGCCGCCGGGAGCGCCGGGAGCACCCGAAGCCGCCGGCGGCTGGGGCGCACCAGGAGCACCCGGAGCGCCGGGCGGACCGGGAGGCTGCGGGGCACCCGGAGCACCAGGAGCACCCGGCGGCTTGATCCCACCGGGACCGCCCAGACTCGGGTCCGCCAGCATCGTCGCCGCATGGTGCACACCACCGGGAGGCGTACCCGGAGCACCCGGAGCGCCGGGCGGGCCAGGAGGCTGCGGGGCACCCGGAGCACCCGGCGGCTTGATCCCGCCAGGGCCACCCAGACTCGGGTCCGCCAGCATCGTCGCCGCATGGTGCACACCACCAGGAGGCGTACCCGGAGCACCCGGAGCACCGGGCGGCTTCGGCGCGTCCGGAGCCGCGGGCGGCTGAGGTCCGTCGGGGCCGAGCGCCGACACGAACTGCGTCGGGACGTAACCGCCCGCGGGGGTGCCCGGAGCACCGGGGCCCGACGGCGGCGGCGTACCGCCCGGCGGCATGCCGGGAGTACCCGGGGCACCGGGAGGCGGCGGCGTACTCGCACCACCGCTGCCACGCGCACCACGCGGCGGCGCCTGCGCCTTGCTGGTCGCGGCGTCGGCGATGTCCCCCGCGCCGGGCGGCACGGGACCCTGCGGGTAGCCGTACGCGGAGGGGTCGGGGGCGCTCACGCCCGGAGGCGGCGGCATGTTCACCGCGGCACCGGCGGGCGGCGGCGGCATGTTCGGCCCCGGAGCGGACGGCGGCTGCGCACCGGGCGTACCGGGAGCACCGGGCCCCTGCGGATAGCCGTACGCGGACGCGTCAGGAACACCGGCACCAGCGGGCGGCGGCGGCATGTTCGGCCCCAGAGCGCCCGGCGGCTGCGTACCAGGAGCGCCCGCACCCGGAGGCGGCGGCATGTTCGGGCCGTCAAGCGCGGGTGCCACCGTCGTCGACGGAAGGCCGCTGCCGCCGTGCATCAGCGCGGTCTTGGCCTCCGGCGCCACACCGGGCGGCGGAGTGTCGTCGTCGTCACCGCCGACCAGCGGCGGCGCGAACACCGTCGCGGGCGCGGGCACCGAACGGTCGTCGCCGGAGTCCGCGTTGGTGTCCGTACCGGCCCACGGGGTGGCCCCGGCAGGCTCGCCGCTCGACCCACCGGCAGCGGGCCACGGCGTACCGCCACCCGGCGCCTCGGGAGAAGCGGACGCGGCGGGAGCCACGGGCGCCGCGTCCGACGGACCCGCGGCGGCCGGGACCGCATCCGAGGGACCCGCGGACGCACCCGCGGACGACCCCCCCCTGCGATCCGGGATGCCCAGCTTGTCCGCCGCCTCCTGGAGCCACTCCGGGGGGCTCAACAGGAACGACGTCTGATTCAGGTCGACCCGCTCCGGCGGGGCCGGCGCCGCGTCCTGCGGCGCCGTCTCCGGAGCGCCGTACTCCTCCTCGTACCGGCGGATCACCTCACCGACCGGCAGACCCGGCCAGAGCGTGGCGTCGCCGCTGTCGCGCGCGATGACGAGCCGCTGGCGGCCGCCGTCGGACACCGGACCGTCCTCACGGTCCTCCGCCCACACGACGAAACCCAGCTCGAACTCCCGTACCCGCACCGCACGGTGCTGGTAGCCGGGCACATCGCCGTTGATCCATTCCTCGGCGCGCTCCTGCGCCTGCGCGAAGGTCACCATCGAGAAGTCACTCCCCCACCGGGACGGCGCGCGCGAAGCCACCGTCCACCATCAGGTTCGCCACGGTCTCCAACTCAGGCGGATTACCCGCCAGCCGGGACAAGAACGCGTCGAAGTCGTCACCGCACGGCAGCAGCAGCCGCTGCACCCGCTCGGCGGGCTGCCAGCCCGCCGTCTCCGATACGTCCCGTGCGTCGTCGTACGCGCAGAACCACACCGAGCCGATCCGGTCACCCTTGACCTTCACGGCCAGGATGCCGCCCTGCACGAAACCGACCCCCAAGTAGTCCTTGGTGAGATGGTCGCGCAGGCATTTGTTCACGTACACCAGGTCGTTGACCGCGGCCTCGTCCCGCACCGTGAAGAACGGCTGGTCGATCAGGAGGCCCAGCTCCGCGTCGAGCGCCGTACCCACCGGCGCGCAACCGCCCGCCGCCTTAAGGAACGAACGGTAGGCGCCGGGCAGCCGGTAACCCAGCTCCTCCTCCGCGCCGAGAATCTCCTGCTCGCTCACCGCGACCGCCGACTTCGGCAGCGCGAGATGCGCGGGGCGGGTCTCCTGGAGCGGGCGCGTGCCCCTCTTGTCCTGGTCCACCGGCGTCGTGGCGAGCCCGCCGTGGTGCCGCAGGAGCGCCTTCACCTCCACCGGGACCAGCTCGAGACGCCGGCCGCCCGGCACGTGGTGCCAGGTCCAGCCGTGCGGGGTCGCCACCGGCGGAATCGTGTCCCACAGGTCGTGGTCCGCCGCGGCCATCGCCGCGTTCGCGGAGACGTAGTCCGTCAGGCGCAGCTCGTCTACGCCGAAACCCTCCGGGGGCTCGGCGATCTCGGCGGCCGCACGCGCGTAGGCCGAGAAGTCCGGATAGCCGTGCTCGTCCACCCGCACGCCTCTGGGATGGCGCGTGGCCCGGACCGGGTCCGGGAAGTGCACGACCTGCCCGGCGTAGGCCGCGTTCGGCGGTGCGGCTTGCTGCCCCAGCCGACCTGTCGTCATGGCGGTTGCCCCCTGCGGCACTGTTAATGGTTTCGCGGATCGGTGTGCGTGAATCGTGTGCGGGATCGATGTGCGTGGATCGTGTGCGTTGATCGATGCACGTGGGTCGATATGCGTGGGTCGATATGCGTTGATCGTGCGACTTCGTCCTGCGTTCCGCGGTCTGCGGATGTCGACAGCCTATGCGCAAGGACGACACCGGTCACCGGGCCTCCGGTTCCATGACCAGCAGCCACCGGACCGTCACCGTGCGACGAAAGCCGGGCGTGTCGCGGTGCCCCAGCTTCCGCACCACCCGCCCCATTTGGCAGGCTGTCCCCGCAACGCGGGGGCGTGGCACACGCGGTCACCGCCGCGAGTTGCGGGGAGGGAAGCACCACCATGCACACGGCACAGACCGGTACGGCCCACAACACAGCGGCCACGACGGCACCCTCGGCGACCGCCGAGCACACCGCCGAAGCAGGAGATCCACGCGTCGGCTGGAGCAGCGCGTCCGCGCGCGCACCCATGCTGCGCCAACGCCGCGACGGGATACTTCCCACCGTCGCCGCCGCACTCTCCGTCCGCGGCGCCACCCTCACGAGCACCGCGGGCCGCGGCGAGGAACCTCCCGCACTGCACCCACTCGTACAGGACTTCCTCGACACCCTCACAAGCGGTCAGCGCGAACGCTTCACCGGGCGGTGCGCCGAAGCCATCCTCATCTCGCGCCACCTCACGACGGCCGACACGAGCCGCTCCAAACGCGCGGCACGAAAACCGATGACCAACGGCGAGGCCCGCAAAGCCCTCAAGCACGCCAAGCTCACCACCCGCCGCATCCGCGAGGACGGCGACCCGCTGCACGGCGGCTTCGCCCGCCCCTGCCGCTCCTGCACCGCCCTCACCGCGCACTTCGGCGTACGGATCGTGGAACCCGCCACACCCGAATCCTGATCCCCACCACCGAACCGCACACCGCAACTGCGCACCGCGAACCGCAACGAGGGCCGCCCATGCACGCCGAACAGCACACCGAAAACCCCGCGCACGCCAACCCGACCGCCGCGGCACCCCGCTTCCCCGT
The DNA here is from genome assembly GCF_055577715.1 of Streptomyces sp. NPDC033177. Classification (NCBI taxonomy): domain Bacteria; kingdom Bacillati; phylum Actinomycetota; class Actinomycetes; order Kitasatosporales; family Streptomycetaceae; genus Streptomyces; species Streptomyces sp. NPDC033177. Next base: position 147,285 of record NZ_JBVIPS010000006.1, read on the forward strand.
CCCCGTCGACGCCGCCCTGCGCGCCGCCGGGTGGACACCCGGACGGTGGGACATAAAGCAGGCGGAGATCTGGGCCGACGTCCTGCGCCGCCACACCTCACCCGCGGGACACCAGCACGCCGTCTTCCCCGCCGCCGTCGAGGCCTGGGCCGAATTCGGCGGACTGCACATCACCCCGCAGGGCCCCGGCCGCCACATAGCGCCCGCCGCCGTGCACCTGGACCCCCTCTACGGCCTCCACCTCGCCCGCACCCTCGGCGACCTGGGCCGCGCACTCGACACCGAGGTGTGCCCCATAGGAGAGGAGACGGAGACCCAGGCACTCCTGGCCATCGACGCGGAAGGCCGCGTCTACAGCCTCGACCACAGCGGCGACTGGTACCTGGGCGCCCACATCGACGAGGCCCTCGCCACCCTGGCCTCCGGCACACAACCGGAACGCCTCAAGGCGGGCTGAGACACCCCACCGGCGACCGCCCCCCCTCGGCAACGGCCACCATCCTGGCGAACGGGCCCCGCGACAACAGCAGCAACCATCGGCGACATCAGGCCGGGCAGGCCGAGAAACCACCCGCCGACTGCGCCCCTCCGAAGGCAGGCCGCGGACCTCCGCAAGCCGGCTGCGGAGGAGCCCCGCGGCCATACGACCTAGGCCGCCGCCGGCAGCACCGCCGACACCCGGAAGCCGCCCGCGTCCGTCGGGCCCGACACGAAGACGCCGCCCAGCGCGACGACCCGCTCCTTCATGCCCACCAGGCCATTGCCCCCACTCGGCAGCCGGGCGTCCCCGGGACCCACCTCCGGCGGCGGCTCGTTCTCCACCTGCATCGCGATCTCCGCACCGCGGTGCGCGAGGCGGACGTACGTCTTGGCACCCGCGGCATGCTTGTGCACGTTGGTCAACGCCTCCTGGACCACCCGATACGCGGTCTGCTCGACGTCCGCCGCGTACGCACGGGACTCACCCTCCACGGAGAGATCCACCGCCATCCCCGCCGCACGGGACTGCCCCACCAACTCGTCCAGCTCCGCCAGACGCGGCCCCTCCTCGTCCACCGCACGCGAGGCGGCGGCGGCCGCGGCGAAACCCACGGCGGCCAAGGGCACCGCATCCGACACCGAACCATGCCGGCCCCCCGCCACCGGCGTCGGCTCCCCGGTCCGCAACACACCCAGCATCTCGCGCAACTCCGTCAGCGCCTGCCGCCCCATGTCACCCACCAGAGCCGCGTTCTTCACGGCCTTCTCGGGATCCTTCCGCGCGACGGCCTGCAACGCGGCGGCATGCACGACCATCAGACTCACCCGATGCGCGACCACATCATGCATCTCCCGCGCGATCCGGGTCCGCTCCTCGTTACGCGCCCACTCCGCCCGCTCCTCGGCCCGCTCGGCAAGCAGCTGCAACTCACCCTTCAGGCTGTCGGCACGCTCCCGCAGACTCTCCATGAGCCGCCGCCGCGCCCCGATATACAGCCCCAGCAGAATGGGCGGCGCGGTCAGACCGATGGACGTGGTGATCGCGATGAACGGTATGAACCCCTCCGCGAACCCCAGATCCCCGCTCTCCATGTCCTGCCGGGTCCGCACGAGCGTCACGATGAGCGTCCCCAGCAAGGACATCCCGGCGAGCGACCCGATGATCCGCCGGGGCAATTCAGAGGCGGCCAGCGTGTAAAGCCCGACGACAGTCAGGAAGATCCCCATCTGTGCAGGCGTGATCGCGATCGAAATGAGCACCACGGCGATCGGCCACCGCCGCCGCAACACCAGCGAAGCCCCCGCCAACACCCCGAACACGATCCCCACCCCCGTGGGAATCCCCGTGTCCCCCGCGAACGTGATCCCCTCGGCCCCGCACTCCGCCGCCGAGGCCAGCGCAAGCCCCACATCCAGCACGGCACTACGCCGCCGCTCCCACCACCACGGCCCGCTCAAGGCCGCACTGTGGCTCTCCCCCGTCGTGGTCATACCTTCCAGCCTACGGGCGACAACCCCTCCTTTTCCGGCGAGTTTCCGGCCCAGTGATCGAACGCACGCGTCGTTCGTCGTCGCGTGGAAGGCACTCGGTACGGCATAGTGTTGGGTGCCGAAACGGCGACCTGGCCAAATGTCCGGTTCAGGTTGCTTCATTCCCCCGTGGTGTAATTGGCAGCACTGTGGCTTTTGGTGCCATCTGTCCGGGTTCAAGTCCTGGCGGGGGAGCTTCTCTCGGGTCCTGACCTCAAGGTCAGGACCCGCCCTCATTTCCGCCCCGCAACGCCCCGGTATCCTGCGGATGTCCACTCCCCGCACATCCGAAGCCGAAGGGCACCCCCGTGAGCGCCAACAGCCCGGCAGCCGTCGTCGTCCTTGCAGCGGGTGAGGGCACCCGTATGAAGTCGGCCACTCCCAAGGTCCTGCATGAGATCTGTGGGCGTTCCCTCATCGGGCATGTGCTCGAAGCCGCGTACGCGCTGAGCCCGGAGCGGCTCGTCACCGTCGTCGGGTTCGCCCGCGAGCAGGTCATCGCGCATCTGGGGACGATCGCTCCGGACGTGCGCACGGCGTACCAGAGCGAGCAGAAGGGCACGGGCCACGCGGTCCGCATCGGTCTGGACGAGCTCGGCGGTGCCGTGGACGGGACCGTCATCGTCGTGTGTGGTGACACCCCGCTGCTGACCGGTGCGACTCTGCAGAAGCTGGCCGAGACGCACACCGGTGACGGCAATGCCGTGACCGTGCTGACCGCCGAGGTTCCGGACGCGACCGGTTACGGGCGGATCGTGCGGGACGGTGAGAGCGGCGCGGTGACCGGCATCGTGGAGCACAAGGACGCCACCGAGAAGCAGCGTCTGATCCGTGAGATCAACTCCGGTGTGTTCGCGTTCGACGGGCAGCTGCTCGCGAAGGCGCTGGGCAAGGTGCGTACGGACAACAGTCAGGGCGAGGAGTACCTGACCGATGTCCTGGGGATCCTGCGGGAGGCGGGGCATCGTGTGGGCGCGGCCGTCACCGGTGATCACGAGGAGATCGCGGGGATCAACAACCGCGTGCAACTGGCCGAGGCCCGCCGCACCTTGAACGACCGGCTGCTGACCGAGGCGATGCTGGCGGGTGTCACGGTCGTGGATCCGGCGTCCACGTGGATCGACGCGACGGTGACGTACGAGCAGGACGCGCTCGTGCACCCCGGCACGCAGCTCCACGGCGCCACGCATCTCGGTGAGGGTGCCGAGGTCGGGCCCAACACCCGCCTGACGAACACGAAGGTCGGTGCGGGGGCCCGGGTGGACAACACGGTGGCGTACGACTCCGAGGTGGGGGAGCAGGCGAGCGTCGGTCCGTTCGCGTATCTGCGGCCGGGCACCAGGCTCGGTCTGAAGGCGAAGGCCGGCACGTTCGTGGAGATGAAGAACTCGAAGATCGGTGAGGGGACGAAGGTTCCGCACCTGTCGTACGTGGGTGACGCGACGATCGGTGATTTCACCAACATCGGTGCTGCCAGCGTCTTTGTGAACTACGACGGTGAGGCGAAGCACCACACGACGGTGGGGTCGCACTGCAAGACCGGTTCGGACAACATGTTTGTGGCTCCTGTCACTGTTGGGGACGGGGCTTACACGGCGGCGGGTTCGGTCATCACGAAGGATGTTCCGGCGGGTTCGCTGGCCGTTGCCCGTGGGCAGCAACGGAATATCGAGGGTTGGGTGGCGCGTAAGCGTCCGGGCAGCGCGGCCGCGAGGGCGGCGGAGGCGTCGTCCGGGGAGCCCGGGAATCCGGCAAGCGGGAGCTGACCGGAAACAGGTGCGTCGGACACGGCGTACCGTGATAGATGCACACCATTTCGGCCGACTCAGCGCATCGGGACTGTGAATTTCCGGGGCGTGCGAGGACGGCAGCGGGAAGAACTCGTCTGAGGAGACTAGTGCTGTGACCGGGATCAAGACGACCGGCGAGAAGAAGTTGATGCTCTTCTCCGGCCGCGCCCACCCCGAGTTGGCCGAGGAGGTCGCACACAAGCTGGGTGTCGGCATCGTGCCGACGAAGGCCTTCGATTTCGCCAACGGCGAGATCTACGTGCGGTATCAGGAGTCGGCTCGTGGCGCGGACTGCTTCTTGATCCAGAGCCACACGGCTCCGATCAACAAGTGGATCATGGAGCAGTTGATCATGATCGACGCGCTGAAGCGTGCGTCGGCCCGCTCCATCACCGTGATCGTGCCGTTCTACGGCTACGCGCGCCAGGACAAGAAGCACCGCGGTCGTGAGCCGATCTCGGCCCGCATGGTGGCGGACCTCATGAAGACGGCGGGCGCGGACCGCATCCTCACGGTGGACCTGCACACGGACCAGATCCAGGGCTTCTTCGACGGCCCGGTCGACCATCTCTTCGCGCTGCCGATCCTCGCGGACTACGTGGGCGCGAAGGTCGACCGCTCGAAGCTGACCGTGGTCTCCCCCGACGCCGGCCGCGTCCGCGTCGCCGACCGCTGGTGCGACCGTCTGGGCGCGCCGCTGGCGATCGTGCACAAGCGCCGTGACAAGGACGTCGCCAATCAGGTCACCGTCCACGAGGTCGTGGGTGAGGTCGAGGGCCGCGTCTGCGTCCTGGTCGACGACATGATCGACACGGGTGGCACGATCTGCGCCGCCGCCGACGCGCTGTTCGCGCACGGTGCGGAGGACGTCATCGTGACGGCGACGCACGGTGTGCTCTCCGGTCCGGCCGCGGACCGTCTGAAGAACTCCAAGGTGAGCGAGTTCGTGTTCACGGACACGCTGCCCGACCCGGGCGACCTGGAGCTCGACAAGATCACGGTGCTCTCGATCGCGCCGACCATCGCGAACGCGGTGCGTGAGGTCTTCGAGGACGGTTCGGTGACGAGCCTCTTCGACGAGCAGGCGTAGTCCTCGCGGGCTTACTGAAGATCGATTTCTGGGGCGGCCTCCCCGCCGGGTAGACTCACGGAGTTGCTCGGCGAGGGAGGCCGTACTCATTGAGGTACGGCTGTCCGTTATCGACGCGCTCTTCGTAGCAGGCCGCCAGTCGTGGCCGGGTGACCGTCTTTTCCGTCACCACTTTTACGAGGAGTGCACATGTCCGAGGTGAAGATTTCCGCCGAGCTCCGCAGCGAGTTCGGCAAGGGTGCCGCCCGCCGTCTGCGTCGCGCCGACAAGCTCCCCGCCGTTGTCTACGGCCACGGCGACGAGCCGATCCACATCGCCCTGCCGCACCACGGCACCCTGATGGCGCTGAAGACCCCGAACGTCCTGATCAACCTGGACATCGAGGGCAAGAGCCAGCTGGTCATCCCCAAGGCCGTCCAGCGTGACGCCGTGCGCACCGGCATCCTCGAGCACGTCGACCTGCTCCTCGTCCGCAAGGGCGAGAAGGTCAACGTCGACATCTACGTGCACACCGAGGGCGAGCTCGCCCCGGGTGGCAACCTGCTCGAGCACGTGCTGAACGCGCTGCCCGTCGAGGCCGAGGCCACGCACATCCCGGAGTCGGTCACCGTCTCCATCGCCGGTCTTGAGGCCGGTGCGACCGTTCTCGCCAAGGACATCACGCTGCCCGAGGGCACGACCCTGGCCGTCGAGGAGGACACCGTCGTCCTGCAGGTCCTGGCCGCGCAGGCCGAGGAGGCCTCCGACGCCGAGGCCGAGGGCGACGCCGCCGCCGAGGCCTGAGCCTCGGCCTTGCTCGACTGAGCTCCGTTGGGCTCGACTCTGCCGACCGCCGCTCCGCGCTCCTGCGCGGGGCGGCGGTTGGGCTATGAAGGAGACATGCAGATGACGACGGACCCCAGTGCGCCCTGGCTGATCGTGGGTCTGGGCAATCCAGGCCCTGGGTACGCCATGAACCGGCACAACGTGGGTTTCATGGTGGCCGATCTCCTCGCGGAGCGGATCGGTGGCTCGTTCAAGCGGAGTGGGCGTGCGCAGGCGCAGGTCCTGGAGGGGCGGATCGGTCCCGCGGGTCCGGGGAGCCGCCGTGTCGTCCTTGCGAAGCCGATGTCGTACATGAACGTGTCGGGTGGTCCGGTGACGGCGCTGCGCGATTTCTACAAGGTGCCGACGGCGAACATCGTGGCGGTCCATGACGAGCTGGACATCGACTACGGCACGTTGCGGCTGAAGCTGGGCGGTGGCGACAACGGCCACAACGGTCTGAAGTCGATGACGAAGGCGATGGGGTCCGACTATCACCGGGTGCGGTTCGGGATCGGGCGTCCGCCGGGGCGGATGCAGGTCGCGGACTTCGTCCTGAAGGACTTCTCGTCGGCGGAGCGCAAGGAGCTCGGCTATTTCGTGGACCGGGCCGCGGATGCGGCTCAGGCTCTGGTGATCGAGGGCCTCGAGCGGGCGCAGAGTTCGTACAACTCCTGAGCGGTGACCCGGGACGGTTGACTGAGCGCATACCCATGGCCAAGGATCGCCGCCATGAACGCGCTGCTTCTCCTCCGCCGGGCGGCGATGGGCGTGCTCGCGGTGCTGTTGCTCGTCGCGGGTTTCTGGGCATCCTGGGGCACGGCGCAGCACGTGATGCTCACCGACGACCGTGAGCGGGGCACGATGCGGGTGACGCGGTGCTCCTCCGACGACTGCTTCGGGTCGTACGTCTCCTCGACCGCCGGTTTCCCGTCACGCGAGAAGGTCGTGATCGACCGCTCGATCGCCGAGGAGAAGGGGTCGAGAATTCCGGTGGCCGTGAAGCCCGGCACCGACGAGGTCGTCCGCACGGGTGGTCCCGGGTTCCTCCACGCGTGGCTGCCGCTGGGCGGCGCGCTGCTGCTGGCCTCGGTGGTGGTGGCGGGGGGCCTGCGCCTGCCCCGCACGGCATGGTCCCTGGCGTTGGCGGGCACGGCCCTCTTGACGGCGTCCTTCGCCACGCTGGCGTTCTGACGCCACCCACCCGTTTGCCCCGCGTCGTGACGCGGGGCAAACGGGTGGGTGGGTGGGAGACATCCGCCGCGAAGCGGCGGCGCAGGCCCCCGGCAAGGACGCCCCACCAGAGCAAGGCGCCCCGCCAGCGAAAATCAGCCGGTGTTGCGCAGGCCCGCGGCCACGCCGTTGACGGTGAGGAGGAGGGCGCGGCCCAGCAAGGGGTCCGGCTCCTCGCCCGCCGCTGCCGCGTCACGCTGCCGCTTCAGGAGCGCGACCTGGAGGTACGAGATCGGGTCCAGGTAGGCGTCACGGATGCCGAAGGTCTGCTGGAGCTCCGGGTGGGAGTCGAGCAGCTTCGTGCCGCCGGTGATCCGCAGGACTTCCTGCACCGTCAGGGCGTGCTCGGCCTCGATGACGTCGAAGACGTGCTTCAGCTCGTCGGGGACGAGCGTGTCCACGTAGTGGCGGGCGATCCGCAGGTCCGTCTTCGCGAGGGTCATCTCGACGTTCGAGAGGAAGTTGCGGAAGAAGTGCCAGTGCTCGTGCATCTCGCCGAGCACGGTGTCCAGACCGGCTTCCCGCAGCGCCTTGAGGCCGGAGCCGACGCCGAACCAGCCGGGCACGATCTGCCGCGACTGGGTCCAGCCGAAGACCCACGGGATGGCGCGCAGTCCGTCGAGCGAGACGCCCGAGCCGGGGCGGCGTGAGGGCCGCGAGCCCAGGTGCAGGTCGGCGAGCTGGTCCACCGGCGTCGACGCGAGGAAGTACGTCGGCAGGTCCGGGTCCTCGACGAGCCGCCGGTAGGCGGAGTGCGCGGCGTCCGAGACGACGTCCATCGCGGCGTCCCAGCGGGCCAGTGCCTCGTCGGACTGGCGGGGTGAGGTGTGCAGGGCGGATGCCTGCAGCGTCGCCGCCACCGTCAGTTCGAGGTTCTCCCTGGCCAGGGACGGCACGAGGTACTTGTCGGAGATGACCTCGCCCTGCTCGGTCACCTTGATCTCGCCCTCGAGGGTGCCCCACGGCTGCGCGAGGATCGCGTCGTGCGAGGGGCCGCCGCCACGGCCGACGGTGCCGCCGCGGCCGTGGAAGAGGCGCAGGCGCACCCCGTACCGGTGCGCGACGTCACGGAGCCTGCGCTGGGCGCGGTGGATCTCCCACTGCGAGGTGGTGATGCCGCCGAACTTCGAGGAGTCGGAGTAGCCGAGCATGACCTCCTGGACGTCACCGCGCAGCGCGACGAGCCTGCGGTAGGAGGGGTCGGCGAGCATCTCGTCGAGGATGACGTCGGCGGCGCGCAGCTCGTCGGTCGTCTCCAGGAGCGGCACGATGCCGATCTTCGCCCAGCCGGCGTGCAGGTCGATCAGGCCCGCCTCGCGGGCGAGGACGGCAGCTGCGAACACGTCGTCCGCGCCCTGGCACATCGAGATGATGTACGACTCGATGACCTCGGGTCCGAAGACCTGCAGGGCCTTCTTCACGGTGAGGAAGACGCCGAGGGTCTTCTCCCCGGCGGCGTCCAGCGGGGCCGGCTGCGGTCCGAGCGGCCTGCGGGAGCGCAGCTCCTTGGCGAGCAGCTTCTGCCGGTACTCGCGCGGCATGTCCACGTAACGCCAGGACTCCTCGCCCAGACGGTCGAAGAGCTGGCCGAGCGCGTGGTGGTGGGCGTCGGCGTGCTCCCGTACGTCCATGGTGGCGAGCTGCAGGCCGAACGCGGCGAGCGTACGGATCGTGCGGTTCATGCGGCCGTCGGCGAACAGGGCGCCCTTGTGCTCGCGCAGCGAGGACTGGACGAGGGTGAGGTCGTGCAGGAGCTCACCGGTGCCGAGGTAGTCGCGGCCGTCCTCGTGGGCGGTGCCGCGGGCCAGGCGCTCCTTGGTGTTCTCCAGCTTCTGCCGGATGCAGGTGGCCTTGAGGCGGTAGGGCTCCTCGGCGTTCAGCCGCTTGTAGCGGGGGCTGATCTCGGGGAGCCGCTCCAGGTCGAGCTGGAGGGATGCCTTGAGTTCCTCGGTGGCTCCGGTGTAGCGGATGGAGTTGGAGAGGAAACCGCGCAGCTCGTCGACGAGGGCGAGGGCGTCGTTGATGCCGTGCTCGTGCTGGAGGATCAGGACGTCCCAGGTGACGGCGGGCGTCACGTTCGGGTTGCCGTCCCGGTCGCCGCCGATCCAGGTGCCGAAGGTGAGCGGCCGGGTGCCTTCCGGCAGCTGGACGCCGACCCGTTCCAGCTCGGCGGTGAGGTCTTCAAGGACGTCGCCGACGGCGCCGGCGTGCAGCTCGTCCAGGTAGTAGATGGCGTTGCGGGCCTCGTCCGCGGGTTCCGGACGGACGACGCGCAGCTCGTCGGTCTGCCACACCAGGTCGATGCTCTCGGCCAGGCGGGTGTCGTGGCGGCGCCGGTCGGACTCGATGACCGGGGTCTCGAGAAGCTCGGCGATGCGGCGCAGCTTGTTGAGGACGGAGCGGCGGGCGGCCTCCGTGGGGTGCGCGGTGAAGACGGGGCGCACGTTCAGGTGCTCCACGGTCTGGCGCAGGTGCTCGGGGTCGGCGTCCTTGAGCCGGTCGGCGGTACGGGACAGGAGCCCGCCCTCGGCGGCCCGGCGGGCGCGCAGCTCGCGTCCGCGGTGGACCTGCTCGGTCACGTTGGCCAGGTGGAAGTACGTGGAGAAGGCGCGGACCAGCTTGGCCGCGGTCTCCAGTTCGGTGCCACCGAGCAGGCGCGCGGCGGCCTCGCCGTCCTCACGGGTCAGGCGGCGGACCTTCTCGACCAGTTCGAGGAGCTCTGAGCCCTCCTGACGTACGAGGGTCTCGCCCAGCAGATCGCCGAGGCGGCGGATGTCGGCGCGCAGCTCGGTGCTGGCTGTGGTGGTCTGGTCGTCGGCACTGCTCACAGGTGCGGCTCCTTGCAGTGTTGAAGCACGTCAGGTCTGGGAGGGGGGTCCCCGGCAGGATATGAATCCGTGTTCCGGGGGAACTAGAGAGAGCGGACCGCGCTGTCCGACCGATTCCAAGGATAGGTGTCACATCGCGGCACGGACTCGCGGCCTCTTGCCGCCGGGTTCCGCGCTGCCATACTTACGTCGCCGTAGGTTACGGGACCGTAGCTAACGCGGGACCCGTGATCGTGCGCCCGTCGCACCCGCGCCGTGACCCTCACCCTCGACCCCACAGGGGACGTGCCCATGACCACATCTTCCGATGCGTATTCCGACACCGATGTGATCGAAGACGCTTCGCCCTCCCCCACCCCCGCCGGCTCCCCCGTCCCCTCCGCGACGCTGGGCGGTGAGCAGAAACGTTCGCTGGAGCAGCTCGCGCTGCTGCTCTTCATCACCGTCCCGTTCCTCGCCCTGCTCGCGGCGGTGCCGCTGGCCTGGGGCTGGGGAGTGAGCTGGCTGGACCTCGGCCTGCTGGTGTTCATGTACTACCTGGGCTGCCACGGCATCACGATCGGTTTCCACCGGTACTTCACGCACGGTTCCTTCAAGGCGAAGCGTCCGCTGCGGATCGCGCTCGCCGTGGCGGGGTCGATGGCGGTCGAGGGTCCGCTGGTGCGCTGGGTGGCGGATCACCGCAAGCACCACAAGTTCTCCGACGCGGAGGGCGACCCGCACTCCCCGTGGCGCTTCGGCGAGACGGTCCCGGCCCTGATGAAGGGTTTGTGGTGGGCGCACATCGGATGGATGTTCGACGAGGAGCAGACCTCGCAGGAGAAGTACGCGCCGGACCTGATCAAGGACCCGGCACTGCGCGCGATCTCCCGCCAGTTCCTGCTCTGGACCATCGTGTCCCTGGCGATCCCGCCGCTGGTCGGCGGACTTGTGACGATGTCGTGGTGGGGTGCCTTCACGGCGTTCTTCTGGGGCTCGCTGGTCCGGGTCGCCCTGCTGCACCACGTGACGTGGTCGATCAACTCGATCTGCCACGCGGTCGGCAAGCGCCCGTTCAAGTCCCGTGACCGCTCCGGCAACGTGTGGTGGCTCGCGGTCCTGTCCTGCGGCGAGTCCTGGCACAACCTCCACCACGCCGACCCCACGTCGGCGCGGCACGGTGTGCTGAAGGGCCAGGTCGACTCGTCGGCGCGGATCATCCGCTGGTGCGAGCAGTTGGGGTGGGCGACGGATGTCCGCTGGCCGTCGGAGTCCCGTATCGACTCCCGCCGGAAGCAGACGTCCGTCGGCCCGGCATGATTGACGACGTGGCGACCGACTCCAGCAATTCCAGCCCCTCCAGCAAAGAGAAGCAGCCCCGGCGTGCGCGCCGGACCCGGATGACGGGTGCCGAGCGCCGGGAGCAGTTGCTGGACATCGGCCGCACCCTCTTCGCCGCCAAGGGCTTCGAGGGCACGTCGGTGGAGGAGATCGCGGCGAAGGCCGGGGTCTCCAAGCCTGTCGTGTACGAGCACTTCGGCGGCAAGGAAGGTCTGTACGCGGTGGTGGTGGACCGCGAGATGCGGGCGCTGCTCGACGGTGTGACGGGGGCGCTGACCGCAGGCCATCCGCGTGAGCTCCTCGAACAGGCGGCGTTCGCCCTCCTCGACTACATCGAGACGTACACGGACGGTTTCCGCATCCTGGTCCGTGACTCGCCGGTTGCGCAGTCGACGGGCACCTTCGCCTCGCTCATCTCGGACATCGCGACGCAGGTCGAGGACATCCTGGGCCAGGAGTTCAAGACGCGGGGCTTCGACCAGAAGCTGGCCCCGCTGTACGCGCAGGCGCTGGTCGGCATGGTCGCGCTGACGGGCCAGTGGTGGCTGGACGTCCGCAAGCCGAAGAAGGCGGAGGTGGCGGCGCACCTGGTGAACCTGGCATGGCACGGCCTGGACGGCCTGGAGCCGAAGCCGCGCCTGATAGGCCACCGCAAGAGTTAGCACCCCCGTCCCGGGCTACGGCTGCTCCGGTTCGAGGAATTCCAGGCGGTTGCCCACCGGGTCGTCGGCGTAGCAGCGCAGGTGTCCCGGCAGGGCGTCATCCCAGGTCACGGGGACACCCCGCGAGGCGAGGTGTTCCGCGTACGCGGCGATGTCCCGTACCCGCAGCGCTGGGTGCGCCTTTCGGGCCGGGCGGAAGTCGGACTCGATGCCGAGGTGCAGCTGCACGGCCCCTGTCCCTTTACCCGCCTGGAACCAGCAGCCGCCCCGCGCGGCCAGCGCCGGTGGCTTGGGGATCTCCGTCATGCCGAGCACATCGCCGTAGAAGACCCGCAGCTCGGGCTCGCTGCCGGGTGGCGCAGCCAGTTGTACGTGGTCGATGGCCACCAGCATCAGGCCCCGCCCTTCCGGGCCACCCCGAAGACCCTCCGGAAGGGGAAGACGGTGCCGCCGGTCCCCGCCGGGTACGCCTTGCGCAGCAGCTCGCGGTACTCGGCGAGAAATGCCTCCCTGGCCTCCGGGTCCTCCTCCAGTGCCGTGAGGACCGGCCGCAGGCCCGTTCCCTTCACCCAGTCGAGGACCGGGTCCTCGCCCTCAAGGAGATGCAGGTACGTCGTCTCCCAGACGTCCGCCTCGCAGCCGAGCGCCACCAGCCGCTCCAGGTAGGCCGTCGGTGTGAGCACCGCGTCCGCGTGCCGCAGCCGCCCGCCGAGCCGGTCCCGCCACCGCTCGGACTCGCTCAGCTCCCGCATCAGTACGTGGCTGGGGGCGTCGAAGTTGCCGGGAACCTGGAAGGCGAAGGTGCCGCCGGGGGTCAGGGCCGCGGTCCAGGCGGGGAAGGAGTCGGGGTGGCCGGGGACCCACTGCAGGGTCGCGTTGGACAGGATCAGGTCGTACGTCCCCTCGGGCGGCGCCCAGTCGCTTGCGTCCGCCGCGGCGAAGTCGAGGTGGCCGCCGCCGGACGTGGGGCCCGCCAGGCGCTCGGCCTGCTCCAGCATCTGGGGGGAGTTGTCGAAGCCCGTGATGTGCGCCGCGGGCCAGCGTTCGGCGAGGAGGCGGGTGACGTTGCCGGGGCCGCAGCCCAGGTCCGCGACGCGCGGCGGGCGGCTGCCGGTGGCGGGGAGTTCGGGGATGCGGGCCAGCAGGTCCACGAAGGGGCGGGCGCGGTGCCCCGCGTGGCGCAGGTACTGGCCGGGGTCCCAGGTGGGAGCGGGGGCTGTGGGCATGGAGCGGGACCTCCTCGATTCGCGGACCTCGACGTCGTACGTGGCCGCTGAAGCTCTGCTCCGCACGACTTCGTAAAGCTGCGTACGGACGCCGTTCCGCCATACTCAACCCCGAAGTATCTTGACGTCAAGAGACTTCACGTCGACAGACCCCCTACACTGATCGTCATGGAGGACGAGGTCGACCGTCTGGTTGCAGCATGGCGCCGGGAGCGCCCCGACCTCGACGTGGAACCACTCGAGGTGCTCAGTCGCGTCAGCAGGCTCGCGCGGCATCTCGACAGGGCCCGCAGGCTCGCGTTCTCCGAGCACAATCTGGAGCCCTGGGAGTTCGACGTGCTGACATCGCTGCGGCGTGCGGGCGCGCCCTATCAGCTCTCCCCCGGCCAGCTCCTCACCCAGACCCTGGTCACGTCCGGCACGATGACCAACCGCATCGACCGGCTCGCCAAGAAGGGCCTCGTCGAGCGGCTGCCCGATCCGAGTGACCGGCGGGGCGTGCTCGTGCGGCTGACCGAGGAAGGGCAGGACCGCGCGGACCAGGCCCTCGCCGGACTCCTCAAGCAGGAGCGGGCGATCCTCGCCGAGCTCTCACGCGGACAGCGCGGCGAACTCGCCGGGCTGCTACGCCAGTTGACCGCCCCGTTCGACAACATCCCCGGCTAGGTCGACCGGACCGACCCCTGCCCTGCGCGCAAGCGCCACGGCCGCGAGCGTGGAGTGGACACCCAGCTTTCCCAGCACGTTCTGCATGTGCGTACGCACCGTGTGCGGGGAGAGGAAGAGACGCTCGGCCACGGCCTTCCTGCCCAGGCCCGCCACCATGCAGCGAAGGACCTCCCGCTCGCGCGGGGTCAGCGACTCCACCAGGCGCTCGGATTCCGTGCGGTGCTTCCGGGCGGCGGTCAGCTCGCGCAGGACGCCGGTGAGCAGCGCGGGCGGCAGATGGGTCTCCTCCCGCAGCACTCCCCGTATGACCGTGAGGAGCCGGGAGAGCGAGCAGTCCTTGGCGACCCAGCCCGAGGCGCCGGCCTGCAGCGCGAGGGCGGCCCTGCGGGGGTCGTCCTTCTCGGCGAGCACGACGGTGCGGACCATCGGCTGGCCCGAACGGACCCCGGCCACCAGGGAGATGCCGTCCACCAGGCCGTCCGCGTTGCCATCCTGCACGGAAGGCGCGGGGCGGACACCCTGCATGGCGCTCGCGGACGCGCCCAGATCGGCGTCGACGAGCAACACGTCGTATCTGCGCCCCTCGGCTATCGCCCGCTCCAGGCAGCGCAGTGCGGCCGGGCCGCTGCCCGCCGCGGACACGTCGACGTCAGGCTCCGCCGCCAGTGCCGCCGCGAGCGACTCGGCGAAGATGCGATGGTCGTCGACGACCAGGACTCGGATACGAACCACTGAAACCCCCTCCCCCAAGCTCTCCTCGAAGAGCAGGGGATACCCCCGTCACAAATGACGTCGGAGGACGTACGGTGCGGGCACGACACCCGGAACGGGGGTCGCCGCAGTCGCACGGCCGCCGCCGAGCTGTGACCGCCACCCCCACGCCGGGTGCCGTACCCGACTGCCTCGCCCCCTGATCGGTGCCGGCCCCCACCGGCACTGCCACTCAGAGTAGGGCCGCACAGCAGGAGCGGAAGGTAATTTACAGAACTGACTGGCCAGCGCGTTTAGGGTGAGCCGTATGTTTCGTATGGAGACAGGAGTCGACAAAGAGCGGTTCGCTCTGCTCCTCGCCGGTCTTGAGGACGCGAACTCCGCGGCCTCCCCCGTGATCCGCTCCCTGCGCGGCACCCCGCAGGACCGCGAAATACCGCTGGCCGTCTGGCTCATGGAACAGACCGAAGGCCTCGTCGGCGGCCTCGCCGGACACACCTGGGGCCGCTGGCTCCACGTGAACTATCTCTGGGTCAGCGACCGGCACCAGGGCGCGGGCCTCGGCGCGGGCCTCCTGGCCGAAGCGGAACGCATCGCCCGCGAGGAACGCGAATGCGTCAACTCCCGAGTGGAAACCTGGGACTTCCAGGCCCCGGGCTTCTACCGCGGCCAGGGCTACGAGGTGGTCTCGGTGATCCCCGACTACCCGGAGGGCGCAAAGGAGTTCACCCTGACGAAGAAACTGCCCCTCACAGCTCCTTGAGCGCCTCGACACTGATGTCGACGTCGATGTCGTACGGAACGGAGGTCTTGAGCCGGTCGTGGTGGATGCCGGTGAGCGCGTATGTCTTGGACAGCGGATCGAGTTCGTAGATCCGCACCACGGGGTGCTGGTTCGCGTCCGTCATCTCGACCAGCCAGAAGTTCGGGATCCCCGCGGCGGCGTACTTGCGGGGCTTGGTGTCCCGGTCACGGGCCTCCGAATCGGGCGAGACGACCTCGATCGCGAGCAGGACATCGGCGGCCGCGAATCTCGTCTGCTCCATACCGGTGACGGCCTCGGCCCGGACGAGGCTGACGTCGGGCTCGGGGCCGTTGCGCGAGTCCAGGACGACCGTCATCTCCCGTACGGCCTTGAGGGCCCCGGGGACAGTGCGACGCAGACCGGCCATCAAAAGATCGATCATCTTGCTGTGGAAATACCGCTGCGGACTCACAAAGACCAGGCTCCCGTCGATCAGCTCGGTGTGCGGCGGGAGGCCGGGCAGAGTGAACAGGTCGTCCACGGTGTACCCGTCCTGCGGCGGCACCGGCCAGCGACAGCCCTGCTCCGGCTCGGGCTCGGGCGCTGCGATCGGCTCGGCGGTCATGGTTCCTCCCATGGACGGGATTCTCGGCCTGCACCACAACGGTAGCGGCCGGCTCCGATGATCGTCATCACAACGGGTGACAGGCCGGGCTTGTGCCTTCGGCCCTGCCTGCCCGTACGTCACTCACCGCAGCGACCGCCGCCCGCGCGAGCCGATCAGACCTCCCGCCGCGCCCCAGCCGAAGGCACCGCCGGGAACACCCTCGGGGTCGTGTGGCCCGCCGTGGTGAACGCGTCCAGGATCGACTTCGTCACCGGTTCCGCGTCGGCCTCCTCCACCAGGACGATCGCCGAGCCGCCGAAGCCGCCGCCCGTCATCCGGGAGCCCAGTGCGCCTGCCGCGTTCGCGGAGGTCACCACCAGGTCCAACTCCTCGCAGGAGATGCGGAGGTCATCCCGCAGGGACAGATGGCCCTCGGTCAGTACGGGGCCGATCGCCCGCACCTCCCCCGCGTCGAGCAGGCCGATGACCTGCTCCACCCGGTGGTCGTCCGAGACGACGTGGCGGACGTAGCGGCGGATCCGGTCGTCCGGAAACTTGGCCAGGGCGGCGGGGAGTTCCGCGTACGGGACGTCCCGCAGGTGGGTGACGCCCAGGATGCGTGCGCCCTCCTCGCAGCCCGCCCGTCGTTCCGCGTACGCGCCGTCGCCCAGTTCGTGCTTGACCCGCGTGTCGACCACCAGGAGCTGCAGGCCGTGTGCCGCCAGGTCGAAGGGCACCTGACGTATCGACAGGTCCCGGCAGTCCAGGTGCAGGGCGTGGCCCGCCTCGCAGCACGCGGACGCCATCTGGTCCATCACTCCACAGGGCACGCCCACGAAGGCGTTCTCTGCGCGCTGGGCCAGGACCGCCAACTCGGGTCCGGGCAGGCCCAGTTCGTACAGGTCGTTCAGGGCGAGTGCCGTGACGACCTCCAGTGCGGCGGACGAGGACAGGCCCGCTCCGGTCGGCACGGTCGACGCGAGGTGGATGTCCGCGCCGCCGGACACGTCATGGCCCGCGTCCCGCAGGGCCCACACCACGCCCGCCGGGTAGGCGGCCCAGCCGCCCTGCCCGTATTTCGACAGGGGGGTCAGGTCGTCGACCCGCAGTTCGGTGACCGGGGCGTCGATGTCCGCCGAGTGCAGGCGCAGGACACCGTCCGTGCGGCGCGCCACCGCCGCCACCGCCGTGTGCGGCAGCGCGAGCGGCATCACGAAGCCCTCGTTGAAGTCCGTGTACTCGCCGATGAGGTTGACCCGGCCGGGAGCCGACCAGACCCCGTCCGCCGCGTACCCGTACAGATCGGCGAACTGCCCCGCTACGTCCATCAGTTACCCCTTGTCCCCAATTACCGCTGAGCGAACGCCCACGCGTCCGCGACGATGCCCGCGAGGTCCGCGCGGGACGGGTTCCAGCCGAGCTTCTCGCGCGCGGTGGCGGCGGAGGCGACGAGGATCGCCGGGTCGCCGCCGCGGCGCGGGGCCATGACCTCGGGGATCGGGTGGCCGGTGACCTCGCGGACGGTCTCGATGACCTCGCGCACGGAGAAGCCGTTGCCGTTGCCGAGGTTGCAGATCAGGTGCTCGCCGGAGGTGGCGGCCTGCACGGCGAGGAGGTGCGCCTGGGCGAGGTCCGCGACGTGGATGTAGTCGCGGACGCAGGTGCCGTCCGGGGTCGGGTAGTCGTCACCGAAGACGGAGATCGCCTCGCGCTTGCCCTGGGCGACCTGGAGGACGAGGGGGATGAGGTGCGACTCGGGGTCGTGGCGCTCGCCGAACATGACATTCGAGGACGCCCCGTACGCGCCCGCCACGTTGAAGTAGCGCAGCGACACCGCGGCCAGGCCGTGGGCCACCGCCTCGCCCGTGATCATGTGGTCGACGGCGAGCTTCGACGCGCCGTAGGGAGAGGTTGGGGCGGTCGGGTCGGCCTCCGTGATGGGGGTGCTGACCGGCTCGCCGTACGTCGCCGCCGTGGAGGAGAAGACCAGCCTTCGCACGCCCGCGTCGCGCATCGCGGCGAGCAG
This sequence comes from Streptomyces sp. NPDC033177, assembly GCF_055577715.1. Classification (NCBI taxonomy): domain Bacteria; kingdom Bacillati; phylum Actinomycetota; class Actinomycetes; order Kitasatosporales; family Streptomycetaceae; genus Streptomyces; species Streptomyces sp. NPDC033177. The sequence goes on from NZ_JBVIPS010000006.1 coordinate 165,006, forward strand.
CGCCATCGTGCCGCCGACGTTGTTGTCCCAGTACTTCTCGGGCTTCACGACGGACTCGCCGACCTGCGAGAAGGCTGCGAAGTGCAACACGGCGTCGAAGGAGGAGTCCAGCCACTTGGCGGCATCCCGGATGTCGCCCTCGATGAACGTCGCGTCGGCCGGGACGCCCTCGCGGAAGCCCGTGGAGAGGTTGTCCAGGACGGTCACCTCGTGCCCGGCCTCGATCAGATGCTGGGCCACCACGCTTCCCACATAGCCCGCCCCGCCGGTGACCAGGTACTTACCGCTCATGAACTCGCTACCTCTCGCAGTCGCTGGGCCGCGGCTTCCGGCGGCACGTCGTTGATGAACACGCTCATGCCGGATTCGGAACCCGCGAGAAACTTCAGCTTGCCCGAAGTGCGGCGAATGGTGAAAAGCTCGAGGTGCAGGGCGAAGTCGTCCCGGTTGACACCGTCATGTCCCTCCAGAGTGCCGAAGGGCGCCTGGTGCCACGCCGCGATGTACGGCGTGGACCGTTCACCTTCGCCGAAGATCCGGTCGAAGCGCCTCAACAGTTCCAGATAGACCTGGGGAAACTCTGTGCGCGAGGCTTCGTCGAGCCCGAGCAGGTCCGGCACCCGGCGCTTGGGGTAGAGGTGCACCTCGTACGGCCAGTGCGCGGCGTACGGGACGAACGCCACCCAGTGCTCGGTCTCCAGGACCACACGCTTGCCCGCCCGCTCCTCTTCCACCACGTCGTCGAAGAGGTTGTGGCCGGTCGCCTCCTTGTGCGCGGCGAGCGACCTCAGCATCAGGGACGTACGCGGGGTGACGAAGGGATAGGCGTAGATCTGCCCGTGCGGGTGGCCCAGGGTCACGCCGATCTCGGCCCCGCGGTTCTCGAAGCAGAACACCTGCTCGACGGAGGGGAGGTGTGAGAGCTCGGCGGTCCGGTCCGTCCAGGCGTCCAGGACGAGGCGGGCCTGGTCCTCGGTGAGGTCGGCGAAGGACGAGTCGTGGTCGGAGGTGAAGCAGACGACCTCGCAGCGTCCCGCGTCCCCGGCGAGCGAGGGGAAGCGGTTCTCGAAGACCACCACGTCGTACGAGGAGTCGGGGACCTCGCTCAGCCGCTCTCCCTCGGAGGGGCAGAGCGGGCACTCGTCGGCCGGCGGGTGATAGGTGCGGCCCTGGCGGTGCGAGGCGATGGCGACCGCGTCACCGAGGAGCGGGTCCCGGCGGATCTCCGATGTGGTGGAGATGGGGTCCAGGGGCCTGCGGTCCACGGCCTCGCGCACCGCGTCGTCGCGCGAGTCGTAGTAGATGAGCTCACGACCGTCGGCGAGACGGGTCGAGGTCTTCTTCACGTCCGGGGCTCCTCACCAACACCCATCCAACATAACCGCACATAACAAATCACAAGCCAACAGCATCGTCAATGGCGCGGCTGGAGCGGGGCGCGAATCAGGCCCACCTGGGCGTTACCTATGCGTCCGATCACAATCCAACAAAGAACACCAACAGAAGTCTTCAGTTCTTGAAGCGAGAAGCGTAGGTTCCGGTCTGATTCAGTTCGCGCAACGAAGCGAGTTCCCCATGCAGTCCCCCACACAGACCCTGGCCGAGGGGCTTCGGCTGCCCACCAACGGCCTCGACTACGCGATCCTCGCGATCTACTTCATCGTGGTCCTCGGCATCGGCTTCGCCGCCCGCCGCTCCGTGAAGACCAGCCTCGACTTCTTCCTCTCGGGCCGCTCACTGCCCGCCTGGGTCACCGGCCTCGCGTTCGTCGCCGCGAACCTCGGTGCCACCGAGATCCTGGGCATGGCGGCGACCGGCGCCCAGTACGGCGTCGCGGTCGTCCACTGGTACTGGATCGGCGCCATCCCCGCGATGGTCTTCCTCGGCCTCGTGATGATGCCGTTCTACTACCGCAGCAAGGTCCGCTCGGTCCCCGAGTACCTGCTCCAGCGCTTCGACAAGTCGGCACATCTGCTCAGCTCGGTGCTCTTCGCCTTCGCCGCGATCCTCATCGCGGGCGTGAACCTCTACGCCCTCTCGATCGTCGTCGAGGCGCTCCTGGGCTGGCCGCAGTGGGTGGCCATCGTGGTCGCCGGGTTCTTCGTCCTGGCGTACATCACGATCGGCGGCCTCTCCTCGGCGATCTACAACGAGGTCCTCCAGTTCTTCGTGATCCTGGCCGCGCTGATACCCATCTGCGTCATCGGCCTGAAGAAGGTCGGCGGCTGGGACGGTCTGAGCGGCTCGATCGAGAAGTCGCACGGCGCCGATTTCATGAGTGCGTGGGGCGGCACCGGCATCGGTGACGCCAACCCGCTGGGCGCGAACTGGCTGACGATCATCCTCGGCCTCGGCTTCGTGCTCTCCTTCGGCTACTGGACGACCAACTTCGCCGAGGTGCAGCGCGCCCTGTCCGCGAAGAACCTCTCCGCCGCCCAGCGCACCCCGCTGATCGCCGCCTTCCCGAAGATCTTCATCGTCTTCCTGGTGATGATCCCGGGCCTGGTCGCGGCCGTGCTCGTGCCGAAGATCGGCACCGCGGGGTCGGACCTGACGTACAACGACGCGATCCCTTACCTGATGCAGGAGTTGCTGCCCAACGGCGTGCTCGGCATCGCGGTGACCGGTCTGCTCGCGGCGTTCATGGCGGGCATGGCGGCGAACGTGTCGTCCTTCAACACCGTCTTCACGTACGACATCTGGGCGAAGTACGTGGTCAAGGACCGCGAGGACGGCTACTACCTGAAGTTCGGCCGTCTGATCACCGCGATCGGCGTCCTGGCCTCGATCGGAACGGCCTTCATCGCCTCGTCGTTCTCGAACATCATGGGGTACCTGCAGACGCTGTTCTCCTTCTTCAACGTCCCGATGTTCGTGGTCTTCATCATCGGCATGTTCTGGAAGCGCGCCTCCATGAAGTCCGGTGTCTGGGGCCTGCTCGCGGGCACGACCGCCGCGATGGTCAACTACTTCTGGATCTACAAGCAAGGCGTCATCGACATCCCGACCGACCAGGGCGCCAACTTCGTCTCGGCGATCGTCGGCTTCGTCGCGGGCGCCGTGGTGATGGTCGCGGTCACCCTGTTCACCGCCCCCAAGCCGGAGGCCGAACTGGCCGGTCTGGTCTACGGGACGACCGCCCCGGACCTCGACGAGCCGCCGGCCGAGGGCGACGATGCCTGGTACCGCAAGCCCGCGCTGCTCGGCTGGGGAGCGATTGTGCTCGCCGCGCTCTGCTACCTGCCCTACTCGCTCTAATCCCGATCGGAGGTCCGTAAGAACATGTCTGAACTGCGAAACGAAGTCTCCGCACTGGAGCGCAAGTCCGCCACGGCGGCCCGTCTCTTCGACATCCGGCGGATCATCGGCGGTCTGTTCGTCGTCTACGGAATCATCGTGACGATCGCCGGAATCTCCCCGTCCGACGCCGACATGAAGAAGGCCGAGGACATCAACATCAACCTGTGGACGGGCCTGGCCATGCTGGCGCTCGGGCTCTTCTTCCTCGCCTGGCTCTGGCTGCGGCCCACTCCGCCGCCCACCGAGGCGGCGGAAGAAGACAAGTAACACCCGCAGACGGGGCCCGAGTTCACCGTTCCGGTGGCTCGGGCCCCGTCGGCGTCTCCGTGTCCTGCGAGTAGGCCGCGACGGGCCGTTCCGCACGGTCGAGCAGGCCCGTCCGCGCGGCGAGCGCCGCCGCCTCCAGGCGGGAGCCGACGCCCAGCTTCATCAGGACGCGCTGCACGTGCGTGCGCGCCGTGCTGGGCGCGATCCCCATTCCGGCGGCGATGAGGCGGGTGTCCTCGCCGTCCGCGACCCGCACCAGGACCTCGACCTCGCGCGGCGTGAGCATCTGCAGCAGCCGCTGCCCCTCGTCGTCGGGCTGCGCGGCCGGATTGAGCAGCTCGCTGAACGCGCCCTGGAGCAACTGCGGGGCGACGGCCGCCTCGCCGGCTCTCGCCTTCATGATGGCGCGCTCGACACCCTCGATGCGCTCGTCATGCCGTACGTACCCGGAAGCACCCGCGGCGAAGGCCGCGGCGATGCCGCGCGGGCTCGGCACCGGGCCGAGCACCACCACGGCCACCTGCGGCCGCTCCCGCTTGATCTTCACGACCGGATCGAACATGCCGGTCTCCGCGGGTGTCGCCGTGCCGAGCAGGCAGACCTCGGGTGCCCGGCTGATGACCAGCTCCGCCGCCCCGGCCGCGGGCGCGGCCGCGGCGAGCACCCGGTGCCCGCGCAGTTTCAACGCCGAGGCGAGTGCCTCCGCGAGCAGTCGGTGGTCGTCGACCACCATGAGTCGCACACCCATCGAGCAGCCCCCCACTTTCCCCCACGGAACCCCCACGGATCGAGGGCCCCCCGGCCCCACGCCCACTCATCCCCCGGAAGCTACACGCTTGTTCGACGCTGCGCGCCCCCTCCCGGCGATAAGCGGCCCGGAATGCCGAAATCCCGGCCATATTCGAGTGAGAGGGAGTACGTGCGTACGGAATGGCGCACACGCGTGCACAGAACGGCCCCGCTCCTTTTCAGGAACGGGGCCGTCCGGCGTGTACTCGGAGGTCAGAGGGCTTACTGAGCGACGAAGCCCAGGGCCGTGTACTCCTTCTCGTCCTTCGAGTACGGCTTGCTGATCAGTTCCTTGCCGAGGTACAGCCTGCCGTCGGCGTAAAGGAGTTCGTTCGATTTCGGGACCATGCCGCTGATGGCGCTGCCGACGGACTCGGCCGCGGGGGTCTCCAGGAGCTTGGTCTCCTTCATCGTCTTGCCGTTGAGGGAGACGACCTGGGCGCCCTTGTCGTAACCGGCGTCCTTGTAGGCCAGGATGTTGCCGCCGTCCATGCGGATCGGGAACATCTCGCCGTTCTCGCCCGCGTCGGCACGGTCACCCGTGGTCTTGCCGGTGGCCAGCGAGAACGAGATGATCTCGTTCGTCTGGCTGTAGCCGTCGCCGCCGCCGTCGTGCTGGCGGGTGGGGACGTAGAGCTTGTCGTTGCCGACGGTCAGCGAGGAGCAGGCGTAGACGACGTTGACCTCGCAGTCGTGGTCGTACTTGCCGTCGGGCAGCGAGATCTTGGCGCGGAGCTTGCCCTGGTCGTCGATCGAGAAGGCGTCCGTGACGCCGCTCGCGGTGATCTCCTGGGTGTCCTGGCCGAAGACGACCGGGCGGGTCGAGATGATCTTGGCGTTGTCGACGCCCGGTGTCACCGGGTACGTCCACTTGACCTTGCCGTTCTTGGGGTTGAGGAGCTGGACCTTCAGCTTCTCGTCGCCGTAGTCGCCGCACTTCTGGACGGCGACGAGCTGCTCGCCGCCCGCGTAGCCCTCGTCCTGGCACTCGTCACCCGGGTTGGGCTCCCACAGGTGGTCGCCCGACGTGAGGTCGAAGGCCGCGCCACCGGCGCTGGAACCGGCCGCGACGGTGCTGCCGCTGATGGTGACCTCCTGGACGCGGGCGTCCATGCTGCCCTCTTCGATGGTCTCCGTCCAGAGCTTCTTGCCGTCCTTCAGGTCGACCGCGGAGATCTGCGAGCAGGTCTTGTGGTCAGCCTTCTTGGTCCGCTTGCCGTCTTCGTAGGCGACCGCGACGATGCCGTCCTTGGTGACCTCGCGCGATCCCGCGCAGGTCTGGCCCTTCAGCGGCAGCGTCCACAACTCCTTGCCGTCGGACGGGTTGTACCCGACGATCTCGTTGACGCCCGCCTTGGCGTAGACGTCCTCGGTGAGCCAGGAGCCCTTGATGCTCCAGACGTCGTCCTTGGGCACCTCGGGCTGCGGGAGCTGCATGGAGACGGTGGCGCTGGTGTTGGCCGGGACCTTCTCCTTGCCGGGACCGCTCGGGCCCTGCTCGCCTCCGCCGCCCTTCTTGTCCTCGCCGCCCTTGCCGCCGGTCGAGCCCCCGGAGCTCGCCTCGGTGTCCTCCTTCTGCGTCGAGGCGTAGTAGACACCGCCGCCGACGATCAGGGCGATGGCGACGACCGCACCGATGATGATCTTCATCTGGCCGCTGAGCTTCGACCCGCCCGAACCGCCGGGCACACCCGCCTGCGGAGCCATCGGCATCGTGCCGGGCTGCTGGTAGGCGCCGTACGGAGGCTGCTGGCCGTACGGGGCCTGCTGGCCGTACGGCTGCGTCGGCTGGTTGTACGGCTGCGTCGGCTGGCCCGGGTAGCCGTAGCCCTGGGGCTGGCCGGGGGGCGGGGTGCCGGGAGCCTGCGGTGCCTGCGGGTAGCCGTAGTTGGGCTGGCCCTGCGGCGGCGTCGGCGGCTGGGCAGGCGGCGTCGGAGGCTGCGCGGGCGGCGGGGTCTGCGGGTAGCCGTAGGACGGGTTATTCGGCTCGGGGGCCTTGCCGAACCCGCCGGGCGGCGGGTCCTGCGGCGCGCCGAACCCGCCCTGCGGGGGCTCGTTGGGCGGCTGGGGCGGCTGGGTCATGACGTCGATTCCTTGGGGACGAGAGATGAACTGAGCGACGAAGAGAACGCGGACGCTTGCCCGACGGAGAAGGTCACTTGCCGTAGGCCAGCATCAGCTTCTCCTGGCCCTGTGCGCTGCCCGAGAGCCGCGTGGTGGAGATGTAGAAACGACCGTCCACGAAGTCGACGTCCTTCGAGAAGAAGCCGCTCTCGATCTCGGAGGTCCCCTCGGGGTTCTTCAGGAGCGTCTTCGGCTTGTGCGAGCCCGACAGCGGGATCGAGACGACCCGGCCGCCGGCGTCGTACGACGGGCTGACGTAGGCGATCAGCTCACCGCCCTCGATCTTCATCGGCAGCATCGATTCCTCAAGGGGCGACTTCACGCGCCAGGCCTCCTTGCCGTTGGCCAGGCTGATCGCCACGACCTCGTTGGCGCCGGAGGTCGCCTTGGTCGGCAGGTAGAGGTTCTTGTCGTCGGTCGTCGCGCCGAGGCAGCCCTGGATGCTGCCGCCGAGGAACGTCGAACCGCCGCACTCCGGCGCGAAGTCCTCGTCGACGCCGACCTCAGAGCGGGTCTCGCTGCTGTTGGGCTTCAGCGTGGTGATGTTCCACTGCTTCTTGTCCTCGTTGGTGAGGTAGACGATCGTCGGGCTCTCGGAGTAGATCCGGCCGATCCGCCAGCCCTTCTCGAACTTCCTCGTCCACACGGCCTTGCCGGTCTTCGGGTCGATCTGCTGGAGCTCGTCGTGCTCGGTGGGCGAGCTCGCGCCGCACGAGAGGGCGCGGAGCATCTTCTTGCCGCCGGTGAAGCCGCTGGGGAAGCAGGTGCCCTCGTCCTTCTTCCCGGACACGAAGAGCTCCTTGCCGTCGCTCATCCGCAGGGCCGTGCCGGACTGGGAGCGGCCGACCATCAGCGTGTCACCGGTGATGGAGAGGTCGACGTCGCTGGAGAAGTCGAAGAGCCCCTCCTCCTTGACCGGCTTCGTCCAGCCCTTGCCGCCGGTCTCCAGGTCGACGACCCGGACCTGACTGCACTTGGCGGAGTCCTTCTGGCCGTCCTTGTACGCGACGACGATCTTGTTGTCCTTCGTGACCTGCGGGGTCGTGCCGCAGATCTTCTGCGGGAACTTGATCGTCGGCCAGGCCTCGTCGCCCGTCTTGACGTTGTAGGCGGTGATCTCCTTGTACGCCGCCTTGATGGCGACGTCACCATGGATCCACATGCCCTTGGCGTCGGCGCCGGAGCCGGGCACCTTGGGCGCTTCCTTGTACCAGAGCACCTTCGCCTCGCCGGGTTGGCGGCCCGCGTTGAGGTCTTCCTGCTTCTCGCCGTCACCGCTGCCGTCACCCGGGTTGACCGGCGCGGACCCGCTGGCCTTGGGGTCGTCGCTCTTGCCCGCGACCGGCTTCTTCTTCTTGCCGCCGTCGTCACCGCCGACGACCGCCCAGGCGACGCCGCCGATGATGAGCGCCGCGGCGGCCACGGCCGCCACGATCAGACCGGGCTTGCCCTTGAAGGGGTTCTTGCCGCCGCCACCGCCGACGCCGGGCGGATGGGTGCCGGGCACGCCGGGGGGCGGGAACTGCTGCTGCGGGTAGCCGTACTGGGGCTGCTGGGCGTAGGGGCCCGGCTGCGTGGGCTGGCTGTAGGGACCAGGCTGACCGGGCTGCGTGGGCTGGCCGTACGGTCCGGGCTGGTTGTACGGGCCGGGCTGCTGCGGGTAGCCGTAACCCGGCTGAGGCGCGGGCGGCGTCTGCGGGTAGCCGTAGCCGGGCTGGGGCGCGGGCGGCGGGGTCTGCGGGGCTCCGGACGGCGGGGCCGGCGGCTGGCCCGGTGGCTGCGGTGGCTGGCCCGGTGGCTGCGGCGCGGCTCCCTGCCGTGGATCCTGCGGAGCTCCGAAACCGCCGGACGGCGGCTGGTTGGGCGGCTGAGTCATCAGCGCTTCCCCCTTCACTGATTTTCGGCACGCCAAGTGGTGCTCAGGCCGCCCTTTCTATCACCCTGCGGCACTAGCACAACTGACCGGTCCGTCCCCTGTTCCCAAGGGAGGACCGGCCCGTGATGCGTCTGTTACGAGACCTCTACGCGCTCTCCGCGAGCTCCAGCCAGCGCATCTCCAACTCGTCGCGCTCGCTCACGAGTTCACGCAACTCGGCGTCCAGTTTGGCCACCTTTTCGAAGTCGGTGGCGTTATCGGCGATTTGGGCGTGCAGCCACGTCTCCTTCGTCGACATCTTGTCCAGCTGCCGCTCGATCTTCTGCAGTTCCTTCTTCGCGGCGCGTGCGTCGGCGGAGGAGACCGCCGCCTTCTGCGGGGCCGCGGACGGCGCCGCGGACGTGGCAAGGGGCGCCGACGGGACGCCCGCTTCCGCCATCCGCTTGCGCCGCTCCAGGTACTCGTCGATGCCGCGCGGCAGCATCCGCATCGTGGCGTCGCCGAGCAGCGCGAAGACCTTGTCGGTGGTGCGCTCCAGGAAGAACCGGTCGTGGGAGATCACGACCATCGACCCCGGCCAGCTGTCGAGCACGTCCTCGAGCTGCGTCAGGGTCTCGATGTCGAGGTCGTTCGTCGGCTCGTCGAGGAAGAGGACGTTCGGCTCGTCCATCAGGAGACGAAGGAGCTGGAGCCGCCGCCGCTCACCACCGGAAAGGTCACCGACGGGCGTCCACTGCTTCTCCTTGTTGAACCCGAACGTCTCGCAGAGCTGCCCGGCGGTCATCTCCCGGCCCTTGCCGAGGTCGACCCGCTCGCGTACCTGCTGCACGGCCTGCAACACCCGCAGCGTCGGGGAGAGTTCGGCGACCTCCTGCGACAGGTAGGCCAGCTTCACGGTCTTGCCGACGACCACTCGCCCCGCCTCGGGCTGTACGTCGCCGTCGGAGCGCTGTGCCTCGGCCATCGCCCGCAGGAGCGAGGTCTTGCCGGCTCCGTTGACACCGACCAGGCCGATGCGGTCACCGGGACCGAGCTGCCAGGTCAGGTGCTTGAGGAGCACCTTGGGTCCGGCCTGCACGGTCACGTCCTCAAGATCGAAGACGGTCTTGCCGAGCCGGGTCGTGGCGAACTTCATCAGCTCGCTGGAGTCACGCGGCGGCGGCACGTCGGCGATGAGTTCGTTCGCGGCCTCGATGCGGTACCGCGGCTTGCTGGTGCGCGCGGGCGCGCCGCGCCGCAGCCAGGCCAGCTCCTTGCGCATCAGGTTCTTGCGCTTGGTCTCCTCGGTGGCCGCGATGCGCTCACGCTCCGCGCGCGCGAAGACGTAGTCGGAGTACCCGCCCTCGTACTCGAAGACGGACCCGCTCTGTACGTCCCACATGCGCGTGCACACCTGGTCGAGGAACCAGCGGTCGTGCGTGACGCAGACGAGCGCCGAGCGCCGCGTCCGCAGGTGCCCGGCGAGCCAGGCGATGCCCTCGACGTCCAGGTGGTTGGTCGGTTCGTCGAGCACGATCAGGTCGGGCTCGCCGATGAGCAGCTTCGCCAGGGCGATACGGCGCCGCTCGCCACCGGAGAGCGGCCGGATCACGGTGTCGAGGCCCTGCGGGAAGCCCGGCATGTCCAGGCCGCCGAAAAGGCCGGTCAGCACGTCACGGATCTTGGCGTTGCCCGCCCACTCGTGATCGGCGAGGTCGCCGATGACCTCGTGCCGCACGGTGGCCTCGGGGTCGAGCGAGTCGTGCTGGGTCAGCACGCCGAGCTGCAGCCCGCCGTTGTGCGTGACCCGCCCGGTGTCCGCCTCCTCCAGCTTGGCGAGCATCCGGATGAGGGTCGTCTTGCCGTCTCCGTTGCGCCCCACGACGCCGATCCGGTCCCCCTCGGACACGCCGAGGGAGACACCGTCGAGCAGGGCACGGGTGCCGTACACCTTGCTGACTGCCTCGACATTGACCAGGCTGACGGCCATTAACGCTCCAGGGAAGGGGATCGATCGACCTCCAGCGTAGTCGGAGACGGCGACCACCTGCCCGGGGGCCGGTCGGGGCCCCGGATCAGCAGGACCGCACCCCTGGGGCCCCGCCTCGCACCCCCCGGCCCGCCCGCTCGACCAGCAGCCATCCGGCCAGGGCCATGCCCACCGCCACCGGCGCCGTCACCCGCACCGCGACGAGCATCGCCGTACGCCCTTCGAGCAGTCCCCCCGAAGCCGACCATGGAGAGGCCGAGGACCCCGAAGAGGCAGAGCGCGACGCCCACGGCGGCTGCCGGGCCCGCACCCGGCGCACCCGTCGACTCCCCTGCCGCGACCGGCTTCTCGAAGCGGCGGAAGGCGGCGACCAGCAGGGCGGTGAGCACCATGGCGGCCGCCATCCGCAGCGGAACCTGCGTCCACCACTCCCCCGTGGCGGGCTCGGGCAGCCGCACGTCCGCCGCGATCAGGACCCCGTACACCCCGAGCATCGCCGTCAGGTGCCACAGGAACGCCGTCATCGAGACACCGTTCGCCGCCACCACGCCCCGCCACACCCGCGGCCGTGCCAGCCACCGGGTGGCGGGTCCCCGAAGCAGCTCCACCGCGCCCACCAGCCACATGCCGTGGCAGAGCAGGGCGAAGGTCGGCGGAGCCATGTTCGAGACGCGCTCGCCGGGCATGCCCACCATGGAGAGGGGGTACGGGCCGAGGGCCACCAGGGCCGCGGCTCCCGCGAGCCCCGCCCCGGCCATGGCCGCCGGCATCCGCAGCCTGCCGTCCGCCCGCAGGAAACCGAGCTGATGCACGGCGAGCCACACGAAGGCGAAGTTCAGGAACTCCACGTACGGGACGCCGAACGCGAAGCGTGCCAGGTCCACCGCCCCCGCGGCGAGCACAAGCCCCCCGAACGCGCCCCAGCCGTACCGCTCGTGCAGCCTCAGGAGCGGCGGCGTGAACGCCACCATCGCCAGGTAGATGCCGATGAACCACAGCGGCTGGGCGACGAGGCGCAGCGTCACGTCCAGCAACGCGCCGCCCTCACCCGCCAGTTGGACCGCCAGGGCGGCGATGCCCCACACGCCGATGAAGACCATGGTCGGCCGCAGCAGCCGCTGCAGCCGTGCTCGCAAGAACGCCGAGTAGACCGAGCCGCCGCCCTCAGGGGCCTTGCGGCTCAGGGAGCGGTACGACAGCGCGTGCGCGAAGCCGCCGACGAAGAAGAACACCGGCATGATCTGCAGCGCCCAGGTGAGCAGTTGCAGGTCGGGCACGACGGCGAGGAGGTTGCCGACCTCGGTGCGGCCGTCGTCCCCGACGGTCACCGCCGCCATCAGCCAGTGACCGATGACGACCGTGCCAAGGGAGGCGACCCGCAGCAGGTCGACGTACCGGTCGCGCCCGGTGGGCGTCTTCTCGGCCAGTTCACGAACGCTTGATCCCATGTACGTACGGTCGCGCGCACCGCACGTCCGGCATCAGCGCGCACGTACTCAGATCGGCGTCTGAGTACGTGCCCCCTCTACGTGCCCTTAGCCCTGGAGGATCGTCGCGCCCGGCGCCGGGGAGTCGGCCACCCGGGCAGCACGGCAGGTACCGGAGGCCGAGAGCGCTTCGGCGACCCGTCGCGCGGACTCCGCGTCCGCGGCCAGGAACGCCGTCGTGGGCCCGGAGCCGGAGACGAGCGCGGCCAGGGCGCCCGCCCCGGTCCCCGCGGCGAGGGTGTCGGCGAGGGAGGGGAACAGCGAGAGCGCCGCGGGCTGAAGATCATTGGTCACGGCACCCGCGAGGGCTCCCGCGTCGCCCTCGCGCAGGGCGTCGAGCAGTGCGGGGGACGCCTCCGGGGCGGGAGCGTCCGGGGTGAGCCGGTCGAACTCGCGGTAGACCGCGGGCGTGGAGAGCCCTCCGTCGGCCACCGCGAACACCCACTGGAAGGTGCCGCCGACCTCCAGGGTCTCCAGCTTCTCCCCCCGCCCGGTGCCGAGCGCCGCCCCGCCGACCAGGCTGAACGGCACGTCGCTGCCCAACTCGGCACAGATGTCGAGCAGTTCGTCCCGCGATGCCTCGATTCCCCACAGCGCGTCGCACGCCACGAGCGCGCCCGCGCCGTCCGCGCTGCCACCGGCCATGCCGCCGGCGACGGGGATGTCCTTGGCGATGTGGATGTGCACGTCTGCGGTACGCCCGTGCCGCGCGGCGAGCAGTTCCGCGGCCCGCGCCGCCAAGTTCGTCCGGTCGAGGGGCACTTGATCGGACCCGGGTCCCGAGCAGGTGATCCGCAGCTCTTGCGCGGGCGTCACCGTGACTTCGTCGTAGAGACCGACGGCGAGAAAGACATTGGCGAGGTCGTGGAAGCCGTCCGGCCGCGCGGCGCCCACCGCGAGCTGCACGTTGACCTTCGCGGGAACGCGGACGGTCACTCCGGCGTTCACAGGCCCGCGCCCTTGTGCTCGGCGATCCGCGCGAACTCCTCCACCGTCAGCGCCTCGCCGCGCGCCTGCGGCGACACCCCGGCGGCGACGAGCGCGGCCTCGGCGGCGGCAGCGGAGCCCGCCCATCCGGCGAGGGCGGCCCGCAGGGTCTTGCGGCGCTGGGCGAAGGCCGCGTCGACGACGGCGAAGACTTCCTTCTTCGAAGCGGTGGTCTTCACCGGCTCGGCGCGCCGCACGAGCGAGACGAGACCGGAGTCGACGTTCGGGGCGGGCCAGAAGACGTTGCGCCCGATGGAACCGGCGCGCTTCACGTCGGCGTACCAGTTCGCCTTCACGGAGGGCACGCCGTACACCTTCGAGCCGGGAGCGGCGGCGAGGCGGTCCGCGACCTCGGCCTGCACCATCACGAGCGTGCGCTCGATGCTGGGGAAGGTGTCGAGCATGTGCAGCAGGACCGGCACGGCCACGTTGTACGGGAGGTTGGCGACCAGCGCGGTCGGGGCGGGGCCCGGCAGCTCGCGCACGAGCATGGCGTCGCTGTGCACCAGCGCGAAGGACGCGGCCTTCGCGGGGAGGCGGGCCTCGATGGTCGCCGGAAGCGCCGCCGCGAGCGTGTCGTCGATCTCGACCGCGGTCACGTGGTCCGCGGTGTCGAGGAGTGCGAGGGTCAGCGAACCGAGCCCCGGGCCGACCTCGACGACCACGTCCTCCGGTCCGACGTCCGCGGTGCGGACGATGCGGCGGACGGTGTTGGCGTCGATGACGAAGTTCTGGCCGCGCTGCTTGGTCGGGCGTACGCCCAGGGCAGCGGCCAGCTCGCGGATGTCGGCGGCGCCGAGAAGGCTGCCGGGCTCAGTGTTGCTCACCGCACCAGATTACGGGTCCTGGCCCCTGGGCCCCCACCAGCCGCCGGGGCCCCGCGGCCACCCTGCCCGAACAAGCCTCTCCCACCCACCCGCCCGTTCACCCCGCATCCGAACGAACGAGCTTTCCCGCCCACCCGCCCGATTGCCCCGCAGCGACCACCTAACAGCCGCGGTCGGCGACGCTCGCGAGGGGACGTGCCGGTATGTCTGCCCGGAGCACGGTTTCCGGCGCTCCCTCGCCGAAGCATCGACGCGGCCGCCGGACGACACCGCACCCCGCCCCAGCCCCGCAGGGACCCGCAGGGCCCCCTACAACCGCCCCCCACAATGCGGCCAAGGACTAGCCCCCCGCTGCACGTACAGCTTCTTCGCGCGGAACGTCTGTTCTTCCGATGACGCGTCCTGGGGGCGGCCCGAGCCGCCCAGGCCCTGCCAGGTCCGGGTGTCGAACTGGTACAGGCCGCCGTACGTCCCCGACGCGTCCACCGCGTTCGGGCGGCCACCCGACTCGCAGTGGGCCAGCGAGCCCCAGTTCAGGCCCTCCGCCCCCGCCACCGAACTCGGCCGCTGCTTCGTGCCCACCTTCACGATCTGCGTCTGCGGCTCCCGCACGATCTCCGACCGCAGCCGCCGCGGCTTCTGCTTGACGCCGTTGACCGTCCGCAGCGCGTACGTCACCCGCCGAGACCCCTGGTGCCCCTGCCGCTCCACGACCTCCGTACCGACGAACAGGGACGGGTCCTCGGTCCGCCGCACGTTGAACGGGATCGGCTCCTCCCGCACCTCCTTGCGCCCGGAGATCCGCATGACGGTGACCGTCTGCCCGTCGCGCGGGAAGCTGTCGGGCGCGACGGAGGTCGTGTCCTGGCCGTTCAGGGTGATCCCGGACTCCTCGACCGCCTCCCGCACCGTCGCCGCGTTCGTACGGATGGTCCGCTCGCGCCCGTCCGCCATGATCGTCACCGTGCGCTCGGTCCGTACGTCGAGATCAAGACCGCCCCGGTCGATCCGCTTGCTCCGCGAGGCCGACAGATAGGCGCCCTCGGCCCGCACCCCGAGCTGCCGCAGCGCCCCGTCCACCGTGCGCGCCGTCGTCCACACCTCGCGCCGCTGTCCGTCGAGGGTGAGCTCGACCGGCCGGCCGTAGCGGACGGCGATCTCGTCGCCGCTGGCCAGGGCCGTGCTCGCGGTCGGCGCCACGATGTCGTGGGCGCCGAAGTCCACGCCCTCGTCCTCGAGCAGCTCACCGACGTCGTCCGCGAAGGTGTGCAGGGTGCGCGTCTCGCCGTCGACGCTCAGCTCGATGGCCTTGTCGTCGGCGACGAAGGCCGAGGTTCCGCCCGCGAGGAAGGCGACGACCAGCGCCTGCGGCAACAGTCGCCGCAACGTCTCGGGCCGCTCCGACGAAGCCGGGGCGTCCTGGGTCCTCGACCTGGACGGCGGCTTCGACTGCGACTTCGGCTGCGCCTTCGACTTCGGCTTCTTCCGGCGAGCCGCCCGCCGCGCCTCGGCACGCCCGCCGTCGGGGATGACCACGGTGGCCTGCTGGGGAAAGAACTCCGGCTCCGGCTCATAGGTCGTGCCGCCCCCATAAGACGTCTCGTACTGCGGCGCATGACTCACGACGACGCTCCAGCGTTCTCGTTCTGGTCCGGATCGGGCGAGGCGGACCAGAACCTAGCGGAGCAGCCGTCACTCTCCAAAGCAGCGCGACTACGCAGTGTCGTGACGTTGCCCTGAACCGCGGGGTATGGGCGTTATCGGTCAGTAATCAAAGGCGCGTGCCGTGTTGGCCGAGATCGCCTCGGCCATGGCGTCCTCGTCGATCCCCCGCACCTCGGCCATGGCCCGCAATGTGACCGGAATGAGATACGGCGCGTTAGGCCGTCCGCGGTAGGGGGCGGGGGTGAGGAAGGGGGCGTCGGTCTCCACGAGGACCAGTTCGAGGGGGGCCACGGCCAGCGCGTCCCGCAGACCTTGCGCGTTCTTGAAGGTCATGTTGCCGGCGAAGGACATGAAGTAGCCGTTCTCCGCGCACACTTGGGCCATCGCCGCGTCTCCCGAGTAGCAGTGGAAGACGGTGCGCTCCGGAGCCCCCTCCTCCTTCAGGACCCGCAGCACATCCTCGTGCGCCTCGCGATCGTGGATGACCAGGGCCTTGCCGTGCCGCTTGGCCATCTCGATGTGGGCGCGGAAGGACCGCTCCTGGGCGGCCTTGCCCTCGGGCCCGGTGCGGAAGTAGTCGAGTCCGGTCTCGCCCACGCCCTTGACGTGCGCAAGGGCGGCAAGGCGGTCGATCTCGGTGAGCGCGGCGTCCAGTGCCCCGTCGCCGCCCGCCTGGCGCGCGCCCTGCCGGGACCAGCCGTCGGGGTCGCCGTGCACGATGCGCGGCGCCTCGTTGGGATGCAGGGCAACAGTGGCGTGCACGCTCTCGTGCGCGGCGGCCGTCTCCGCGGC
Source organism: Streptomyces sp. NPDC033177 (assembly GCF_055577715.1). Taxonomy (NCBI): domain Bacteria; kingdom Bacillati; phylum Actinomycetota; class Actinomycetes; order Kitasatosporales; family Streptomycetaceae; genus Streptomyces; species Streptomyces sp. NPDC033177. The sequence goes on from NZ_JBVIPS010000006.1 coordinate 181,089, forward strand.
CCAGCGCGAACCCGCCACGTCACAGCCCACCTGAACCACCGTCGTCACTCCGACCGACGCGGCCTTGGCGAGCCCCTCGTCCACCGTCCCCGACTGCATGTCGAGGTGGGTGTGGGAGTCGGCGACCGCCACCCGAAGGGGTTCGGGCAGCGGCGGCGCGGCGTTCTTGGCGTCGGCGTTCTTCGGGTCGGCGTTCTTGGAAGGCATGCCCCCGATCCTACGAAGGGGACGTCATCCCGCCTTGCGGTGGTGGAAGGGATGCAGCAGCGCCGACAGATGCCAGTGGTGGTGCTTGGGCTCGCGGGGCTCCGGCACCCCGGCGCCGGACTCGTCCCCCGTCGCCTTCCCCGCCCCGGCCGCCGCCCGCGGCGCGTGGTGCCGCTGCATCAGGTCCAGGACCGACGACACCTGCCCGGCCCGCATGATCCGCACGACATGTCCGTCGCAGTTCAGGCACGTCGGCCGGGTCAGGGGCGACGGCACCTGAAGGCCGTCCGCCTTGTACACCACGAATTCCTTGCCCTTGCCGTCCACGTGATGCTCGATCTCGTAGGACTGTTCCCAGCCGTGCCCGCACCGCATACAGGCGAATGCATAAGACTCGTGAACGGTATTGGTCGCTTGTGTCGCACGCATCGCATCGGACGCCGTGGTGGGGTGACCGGTGTCGGCGATCTCACTCATGCCAGCTCCTCTTGTCCGCTGGACAAGCGCTGCCGGGCCGGGGTTCTCCTCCCGGCCGGAAGCGTGGGGACGGGTGCGTCCCCTTTGACCAGTGGACGCCTTTCCCGAGGCGAAAGCATCAGACCTGTCGACAGTTGAAGGCGATTTGGCCTTTCCTTAGCCTTCAGGCCCGGTGCGCGGCCCGCACTTTGCTTTTCACGATAGTCCTTTGCCTTCCGATGGGGCGCTCCGAGCCGCATTCTTTGCCGCCACGACGGCATCGAACACGTCACGCTTGGGCAGCCCCGCATCGGCCGCGACGGCGGCGATCGCCTCCTTGCGCCGCTCCCCCGCCTCCTCTCGCACCCGCACCCTGCGCACCAGCTCGTCCGGGCCCAGGTCACCGGGGCTCTTCTCCGGTGCTCCCTCGACGACGACGGTGATCTCACCGCGTACGCCGTCGGCGGCCCACTCCGCGAGTTCCTTCAACGAACCGCGCTTGACCTCTTCGTACGTCTTCGTCAGCTCGCGGCAGACCGCGGCCCTGCGTTCGTCGCCGAACGCCTCGGCCATCGCGACGAGGGTGTCGTCGATCCGGTGCGGTGCCTCGAAGTAGACGAGAGTGCGACGGTCGTCGGCCACCTCGCGCAGTCGCGAGAGCCGCTCGCCCGCTTTGCGCGGCAGGAAGCCCTCGAAGCAGAAGCGGTCCACCGGGAGGCCCGAGAGGGCGAGCGCGGTGAGCACCGCGCTGGGTCCCGGCACGGCGGTGACCCGGATGTCCTTCTCCACGGCGGCGGCGACGAGCCGGTATCCGGGGTCGGACACCGACGGCATTCCGGCGTCCGTCACGAGCAGCACCCGCGCGCCGCCGACCAGGGCCTCGACCAGTTCGGGCGTCCGCGCGCTCTCGTTGCCCTCGAAGTACGAGACGACCCGGCCACCCACCTGCACGCCGAGCGCCTGGGTGAGCCTGCGGAGCCGGCGGGTGTCCTCGGCGGCCACCACATCGGCCGACTCCAGCTCGGTGGCGAGCCGCGGCGGAGCGTCCGCGACGTCCCCGATGGGCGTGCCCGCGAGGACGAGGGTTCCGAAGGACGGGTTTCCGGTGGACGGGCTGTCGGGAGAATCTGCGCTTCCTGTCACCGTTCCATCCTCGCAGGGGCCGGGGAGGGCCCAGGAGCGGGACTCACACAGTCGGGTTCCCTACGATGGCGCGGTGACCAGTACCGCGTCTTCCCCGGACACCCGCCAGGGCCAGGCAGCCGAGGAGCAGCAGCCGTCGTGGCAGCACAGGCTGCGCCGCTTCGGTTACGTGGCGCGGCCCGGCGGGCCCACGGCCGATGTCCGGGCCCGGCTCGTGCCCGCGTACACCGAACCGAGCCCGCGGCTGTGGGCGACGATCGGCCTGCAGAAAAGCTCCGCCGACCTGCTGGTCCGGTGGTCGGGCTGGATCGGCCCGCTGCTGATCACACTGGTCGCGGGGCTCACCCGGTTCTGGAATCTCGGCAGCCCGAAGGCCGTGATATTCGACGAGACGTACTACGCCAAGGACGCCTGGGCGCTGATCCACCGGGGCTACGAGGTCAACTGGCCCGAGAAGATCAACCCCGATGTCCTGAAGCAGGGATCGGACATCACGATCCCCACGGACGCCGCGTACGTGGTGCATCCGCCGGTCGGCAAGTACGTCATCGGCATCGGTGAGTGGATCTTCGGCTTCGATCCCTTCGGCTGGCGCTTCATGACGGCGGTGCTCGGCACCCTGTCGGTCCTGATGCTGTGCCGGATCGGCCGGCGGCTGTTCCGCTCGACGTTCCTGGGCTGTCTGGCGGGCGGGCTGCTCGCGGTGGACGGGCTGCACTTCGTGATGAGCCGCACCGCGCTGCTCGACCAGGTCCTGATGTTCTTCGTCCTCGCCGCGTTCGGCTGCTTCCTGATCGACCGGGACAAGGCGCGCGCGAAACTCGCGGCCGGCCTTCCGGCCGACGAGGACGGGCGGATCCGCCCCGACGCGTACGTCGCCGAGACGTTGCGCCTGGGGTGGCGTCCCTGGCGCTGGGCGGCCGGTCTCTGTCTGGGACTGGCCTTCGGCACCAAGTGGAACGGCCTCTACGTCATGGTCTTCTTCTGCTTGCTGACCGTCCTGTGGGACGTGGGCGCCCGGCGCGTCGCGAGCGCCGAGCGTCCCTACCGCGCGGTCCTGAAGCGGGACGTGTTCCCCGCGTTCGTCTCGACGGTGCCGGTCGCGATCGGCGTGTACGTCCTGTCCTGGCTCGGCTGGATCCTGTCCCCGACCGACGGCACGGGCGGCTACTACCGCAACTGGGCGGCGACGGAGGGCAAGGGCGGCTCCTGGACGTTCCTGCCGGACTGGCTGCGCAGCCTGTGGCACTACGAACACGCGGTCTACGACTTCCACGTGGGCCTCTCGTCGCCGCACACCTACCAGTCGAACCCGTGGAGCTGGATCGTCGACGGCCGCCCCGTCTCGTACTTCTACGAGTCGCCGCTGCCCGGCAAGGACGGCTGCCCCTCCGACACCGCGGAGAAGTGCGCCCGCGAGGTCCTCGCGCTCGGCACGCCGATGCTGTGGTGGGCGGGTGCCTTCGCGCTGCTCTACGTGCTGTGGCGGTGGGTGTTCCGCAGGGACTGGCGTGCGGGCGCGATCGTGTGCGGGATCGCGGCGGGGTATCTGCCGTGGTTCATGTACCAGGAGCGGACGATCTTCTTCTTCTACGCCGTCGTCTTCGTGCCGTTCCTGTGCCTGGCCGTGGCGATGATGATCGGCGCGATCCTCGGTCCGCCCGGTTCGAGCGAGCGGCGGCGGGTCGTGGGGGCCGCGGCGTCGGGCGTCCTGGTGCTGCTGATCCTGTGGAACTTCATCTGGTTCTGGCCCATTTACACCGGCCAGGCCATTCCGATCGATTCCTGGCGGGCCCGCATGCTCCTGGACACGTGGGTCTAGACATCTGGCTGTAGTGGGCACCTAGGACACCTTCGGATAACAGCTCCCTCGTTCGTCACCTCCTCCGCTTAGGGTTCGCTTCGAACCACCTTTCCGGACATACATTCGGGAGGGCTCCTGGGGAGGGGGCGTGGAATGCGCAAAGGGGTAAAGGTCACTTTGGTGGGGGGCGTGTTCGCCGTCATGGTCGGGGGCGCGGGGTATGGCGCCTACAACTTGGTGAACGGCGTGACCGGGGGCGGCGGTTCATCGGCGTCGGGCCCGCACACGGTGAAGACGGGGCCGCCGACGAGCGGCGAGATCAGCGAGACGACGGAGAGGTTCTTCGCCGCGTGGGCGAAGGGCGACGCCGAGCAGGCCTCGCACTACACGAACAACGCCGAAGTGGCCTCGCGGGTCCTGACCGGCTTCCGCGAGGACGCCCACCTGACGAAGGTGAAACTCACGCCGGGCAGGGCCACCGGCACGACCCTGCCGTTCTCGGTCGAGGCGACGGTGTCGTACAAGGGGAAGAGCAAGCCCTTCGCGTACGACTCCGAACTGACGGTCGTGCGCGGCAAGACCTCCGGCAGTGCGCTCGTCGACTGGTACCCCTCGGTCGTCCACCCGGACCTCAAGAGGGACGACACCCTGGAGACCGGCGAGGCCGCCGTGCCCCCCATCGAGGCCGTCGATCGGCACGGCACTGTCCTGGACAAGAAGAGCTACCCCTCGCTCGGCCCGGTCCTCGACCAGCTGCGCGCGAAGTACGGCGACAAGGCGGGCGGGACGCCCGGCGTCGAGCTCTACGTCCGGCACGCGGACGAGAACGCGGGCACCAAGACGCTGCTCACGCTCGCCAAGGGCAAGGCGGGGCAGCTGAAGACGACGCTGAGCGCGCCCGCGCAGCGCGCCGCCGAGAAGGCGGTGACCCGGCACGCGGACTCCTCCGTGGTCGCCGTGCAGCCGAGTTCCGGCGAGGTCCTTGCCGTGGCCAACAACCGCGAGGACGGGTTCAACGCGGCCTTCGAGGGCAAGATGGCCCCCGGCTCGACGATGAAGATCGTCTCGGCGGCGATGCTCATCGACAAGGGCGTGACGAAGGCGAGCGGCCCCGCGCCCTGCCCCAACACCGCGACCTGGCAGAGCAACACCATCCAGAACCTGCCCGGCCTCGCCCCGAACGAGAACGCGACCCTGGCGGACAGCTTCGCGCGCTCGTGCAACACCGCGTTCGTGAAGCTCGTCGACGAGGACGGCGTCACGGACGCCTCCCTCACCGAGGAGGCGCAGAACGGCTTCGGCCTCGGCCTCGACTGGCAGGTGGGCGTCCGCACGGTGGACGGCTCGGTCCCCGCGTCCCCCGGCCCCGACCGCGCGCAGAACATGATCGGCCAGGGCCAGGTGCAGCTGAACCCGCTCAACATGGCCTCGGTCACGGCGACCGCGATGACGGGAGCCTTCCGGCAGCCGGTGATCGTGGACCCGTCGCTGGACGACCGGGAGCTGGCCACGGCACGCGGCCTGCCCGCGTCCACCGTCCAGCAGCTGCGCCAGATGATGAACGCCACGGCGGTCAGCGGCACCGGCGCCCCCGCCATGTCCGGGCTGAGCGGCAGCATCGGCGCGAAGACGGGATCGGCGGAGGTCGCGGGCCAGGAGAAGCCCAACAGCTGGTTCGCCGGATACCGCGGTGACGCGGCGGCCGCGGCCGTGGTGGAGCGAGGCGGCCATGGCGGCGACGCGGCCGGCCCTATCGTGGCGGCGGTGCTTGCCGCAGGCAGTTGAGGTGATTGGTAGGGGGCTTCATGAAAGCCCCCTAGTGTGGGGCCTTCCGGTGCGGAACCTGGGGGTTCTGTGATCTGGGATCTGCGGAGGGTCAGTGGGTAAGCGAGGGCGCGCCAGCGAGCGCAAGGGCATCAGGAACATCACCGGCACATCGGGCGCCAGGAGCGCCAAGGTGCACCCCGGTGTGCTCGGCGGCGCCGCCGCCGTGGTCGTGTGCGGCGTGGGCATCGCCGCGTACAGCCTGATCGGTGGCTCCGGTGACGGTGACGGACCGACGGTCGACGAGAAGCCGGTGGCCGCGGGCCCGCCGACGGCCGCCGAGGTGCGTGCCACCACGCGGGACTTCCTCGCAGCGTGGGAGAAGGGCGACGTCTCGGGTGCCGCGGCGCTCACGGACGACCGGGCGACGGCGAAGACCGCCCTCACCGCGTACGCCAAGGACTCCCACCTGACCAAGGTGAAGCTGACGCCGGGCAAGCGCGCGGGCGCGAAGGTGCCGTTCTCGGTCACGTCCACGGTCTCGTACGAGGGAACGAACAAGCCCTTCGCGTACGAGTCCGAGCTGACCGTCGTACGAAGAAAGCACGACGGCAAGACGCTGGTCGGCTGGCAGCCCTCCGTCGTGCACCCGGACCTGAAGGCCGGCGACCGCCTGGTCACCGGTGAGGCCGGGGACCCACCGATCAAGGCCGTGGACCGGGACGGCGGCGAGCTGACCAAGGCGAAGTACCCCTCCCTCGGCACGGTGCTCGACAGCATGCGCGAGAAGTTCGGCGACAAGGCCGGCGGCAAGGCGGGCGTGGAGCTGCGGGTCGTGCGCAAGGACAGCGCGAAGGACGCCGAGAAGTCGGCGACGACGAAGGACGACGCGAAGGCGACGCCCGACAAGACACTCCTGACGCTCTCCCCCGGCACCCCCGGCACCCTGAAGACCACCTTCGACGCCTCGCTCCAGGCGGCGGCGGAGAAGGAGACGGGCAAGCGCAAGCAGGCCTCGGTGGTCCTGGTGAAGCCGAGCACGGGCGAGATCCTCGCGGCGGCCAACTCGAACCCGACCGGCTTCAACATCGCCTTCCAGGGCTCGCTGGCCCCCGGCTCGACGATGAAGGTCGTCACGTCGTCCCTGCTCCTGGAGAAGAAGCTCGCGGGCGTCGACAAGAAGCACCCGTGCCCGAAGTACGTGACGTACGGCGGCTGGAAGTTCCAGAACGACGACAAGTTCCAGATCAAGGACGGCACGTTCCGCGCGAGCTTCGCCCGGTCCTGCAACACGGCTTTCATCAGCCAGGCCAAGAAACTGCAGGACGACTCCCTGACCAAGCAGGCGCAGGAGGTCTTCGGCCTCGGCCGCGACAACTGGTCGATCGGCGTCCCGTCCTTCGACGGCGCGATCCCGGTGCAGAGCGACGCGCAGATGGGCGCCTCGCTGATCGGCCAGGGCGGGGTGCGCATGAGCCCGCTGAACATGGCGTCGGTGGCGGCCACGGTGAAGTCCGGCACGTTCAAGCAGCCGTATCTGGTCTCCCCGGACGTCGACAAGCGCACGCTCGCGACGGCGCCCCGGACGATGTCGGGTGCGACGGCGTCGGCGCTGCGGGACCTGATGCACTACACGGCGGTGGCGGGTACGGCGGTCAAGCCGATGTCGGGCCTCGGCTCCGACATGGGCGCGAAGACCGGCTCCGCGGAGGTCGACGGCCAGAAGAAGCCCAACGGCTGGTTCACGGCGTACCGCGGCGACCTGGCCGCGGGCGCGGTGGTGCAGGAAGGCGGCCACGGCGGCGACTCGGCGGGGCCGCTGGTGCGGGCGATGTTCCTGGCGGCGAAGTAGTCGGTCGCCGCCCAGCGGGCCAGCTGTCCGTCATGCGGATACGTGGTCGCGTGCCTGGTACACGGACCGCTAGCGTGCGGCGCATGACGGCAACAGATTCCCGCGCCAACCCCCGTTTCGCCGAGGCCCTGCACCAGCTGGGCCTCGGCGAACTGATCTCAGAGGTCCGCAGCTTCCCGGAGGGAACTCGTACCGCCCAGGAGGCTGCGGCGGCCATCGGCTGCGAGCTCAGCCAGATCTGCAAGTCGCTGATCTTCGCGGCGGACGGCGTCCCGGTCCTGGTCCTGATGGACGGCGCGTCGCGGGTGGATCTGGAGCTCGTGCGGTGGGAACTGTGCGCGGCGAAGGTGACGCGCGCGAAGGCGGACATCGTCCGCGAGACCACGGGATACGCGATCGGTGGCGTACCTCCCTTCGGTCACGCGACGAAGACGCGGGTCCTTGCGGACCGCTCCCTCCTCGACCACGAGGTGGTGTGGGCGGCGGCAGGCACCCCCTACGCGGTCTTCCCCATGGCGCCCAAGGACCTGATCCACCACGCGAACGGCACCCTGGTGGACGTGCGCGAGCTCGCCAAGTGACGCCGCTGGTCGCGTCGGCGGTGCTGCTCGCCGCCGTCACGCACGCGTGCTGGAACGCGATCGCGCACCACATCACCGACAAGCTGGTCGGCTTCACCCTCATCTCCGGTGGCGGGCTGCTGATAGGCGTACTCATCGCCCCGTTCGTGGCGATACCGGCGGCGGGTGCGTGGCCGTACCTGGTGCTTTCCGCGGTGATCCACATCGGCTACTACGCCCTGTTGATGAAGTCGTTCCAGCTCGGCGACTTCGGCCAGGCGTACCCGATCGCGCGGGGTACGGCGCCGCTGGTGGTGACGGTCCTCGCCGCGATATTCGCGGGCGAGATCCCGGACGGCTGGCAGGCGGCGGGCGTCGCGGTCTCGTGCGCGGGCCTGACGGGGTTGGCGCTCTGGGGCATACGCGGCTCGGGCCGGCGCCCCGACTGGGCGGCGATCGGCGCGGCGCTCGCCACGGGGGTCTCGATCGCGGCGTACACGGTCGTGGACGGCCTCGGCGTCCGCGCCTCGGGCTCCTCGATGGGCTACATCGCGTGGCTGATGATCCTGGAGGGCATCGCGATTCCGGTATACGCGGCGTACCGCTGGCGGGGCGAACTGGTGGGCCGGTTGCGCCCGTTCGCGGCGGTGGGGCTGGTGGGGGCGGCGCTGTCGGTGGCGGCTTACGGCCTGGTCCTGTGGGCCCAGACGAAGGCAGAACTGGCCCCCATCTCGGCACTCCGCGAGTCCTCGATCATCGTGGGCGCGGCGATCGGAGCGGTCTTCTTCAAGGAGAAGTTCGGGGCGCCGAGGTTGGTGGCTGCGGGGTTGATGGTGGCGGGGATCGGGTTGATGTTGCATGCGGGGTGAGGCGGGTGAGGTGGCTTCAGCCCTGCGTCGCGTGGGTCGCGTACGAGAGTGATTAGCGTGGTTGCTGCTGGTGGGGGGCTGAGCGAGCCTCCATCCCGTGTGGGCCCACTCGGGTCGGTGGGGGCTGGCTTTCGTCGCCTGATGTTCGAACGGGGCCCGGGGTTGGACACCGGGGTTCAGAGGCGGCCACGGAGGAGTGCGGCCGTCACCCGACCGCCCCTCGACATCTCCATCGACCAACCGTCCCCACCGTCGGCCACCCGCCCCGACGTCGATGCCGACGAACGCCCGTTGCAGGAAAATCCCACCCCTTCGACCGTCAGCTGGGGTTTCGCGACGAGAGGGTGGGACCTTTCTGCAATCGGCCCCGTGAGGCGCCCTTCGCGCCCGCGTACCCCGCCCCACCCGCCTCGCTCACCCCACCCACCCCATCCCTGTTGCTGCTGTCTTTTGGTCGGTTGGTTGGGTGTTGTGAAGAGGGTTGCTGAATCTGGGCCCGTACGTAGATCAGCCGACGAAAGTCAGCCCCCACCGACCCGAGTGGTCCCACATGGGATGGAGGCTCGCTCAGCCCCTCACCCACAGCAACCACGCCAATCAATGAAGTGAAGCCCCCGGCGCGCCTACGCCTGGCGGTTTGCTGCGGCTGCCTTTGGGTCGAAGCCGAAGGGGAGTTCCAGCCGGTGCGCGGCCATCAAGTCCTCGTCGGCGAGCAGCTCGCCCGTCGGGCCGTCCGCGGCGATCACGCCCTCGCTCAGGATCAGGGCCCGGGGGCACAGTTCGAGCGCATACGGCAGGTCGTGCGTGACCATCAGGACCGTCACGTCCAACGAGCGCAGGATGTCGGCCAGTTCGCGGCGCGAGGCCGGGTCCAGGTTCGAGGACGGTTCGTCGAGGACCAGGATCTCCGGCTCCATCGCGAGGACCGTCGCCACCGCGACCCGCCTGCGCTGGCCGAAGGAGAGGTGGTGCGGCGGGCGGTCCGCGAACTCCGCCATGCCCACCTGGGCGAGGGCCTTGTGGACCCTGGCCTCCAGTTCCGGGCCGCGCATTCCCGCCGCTGCAGGGCCGAACGCCACGTCCTCGCGCACCGTCGGCATGAACAGCTGATCGTCCGGGTCCTGGAAGACGATGCCGACCCGGCGCCTGATCTCGGCCATGTGCTTCTTGCCGACGGGGAGGCCCGCGACGGTGACCGTGCCGGCGCCGCCGGTCAGGATGCCGTTCAGGTGCAGGACGAGCGTCGTCTTGCCCGCGCCGTTCGGGCCGAGCAACGCGACCCGCTCACCCCGGCCGATCGTCATGTCGACGCCGAAGAGCGCCTGGTGCCCGTCGGGGTAGGCGAAGGCCAGTCCGGCCACTTCGAGCGAGGGTGCGGCAGTCACAGGGTCCATCCCAGCAGGCAGACGACAAGAGCGGCGCCCGGCAGGGCGAAGGCGTAGGTCCACTGTGCACGGGAGGCGGTGACCTCGTCGATCACCGGCATCGAACCGGCGTACCCCCGGCTGACCATGGCCAGGTGCACCCGCTCGCCTCTCTCGTACGAGCGGATGAAGAGCGCGCCGGCGGACTTCGCGAGGACGCCCCACTGCTTCACGCCCCGCGCCTCGAAGCCGCGCGACTCGCGTGCGATCTTCATGCGGCGCATCTCGTCCGTGATCACGTCGCCGTACCGGATCATGAACGAGGCGATCTGGACGAGCAGCGGCGGCAGCTTCAGGCGTTGCAGGCCCAGGAGCAGTGAGCGCAGTTCGGTGGTCGAGGCGAGGAGGACCGATGCCGCCACGCCGAGCGTGCCCTTGGCCAGGACGTTCCAGGCGCCCCAGAGGCCGTTCACGCTGAGGGACATGCCGAGCACGTCGACCCGCTCGCCCTCCGCCACGAACGGCATGAGCACCGCGAACGCCACGAACGGGACCTCGATGAGCAGCCGCTTCAGGAGGAAGGGGAGGGGGACGCGGGACGCGTACGCCACCGCGCCGAGCAGCACCGCGTAGCCGCCGAACGCCCACATCGCCTCGCGCGGCGTGGAGACCACGACGACCACGAAGCAGAAGACCGCGGCCAGTTTGGTGTGCGGGGGCAGGGCGTGGACGGGTGAGTGGCCGTGCCGGTAGAGCCGGTGGGCGTGGCCCGCGCCCATGTCAGGCTTTCTCGGAGATCTCGGAGACGGAAGCCGTGGACGCCGGGTCCGTGTCCGCCGTACGGCGGCGGCGCAGCGCCCAGAAGACCGCCGAGCCCGCGACGACGGTGACGCCGACGCCGATCACGCCCGCGAGGCCGCCGGAGAGGCGGGTGTCGGTGATGTCCTTGACGCCGTAGTCGGCGAGGGGGGAGTCCGAGGTGGCGTGCTCCTCGGTCTTCTTGTCGATGCCCTTGTCCGCGGCGACCTTCTCCAGTCCGTCGGGGTTCGCGGAGGCGTAGAAGCTGACGAAGCCGGCGAGGACGAGGGAGGTGACGAGGCCCGCGATCCAGACCTTGCGGTGCGAGCGGGCTGCCACGGGGGCGGGCGCCTCGGCCGGCTCCGGGACGTCGACGAGCTCACCCCCCACCCGCAGCTTGAGCTTCTGGGTGAGGCCTCGGGCGCCGTACACGAGGTCGGGGCGTACGGCGATGACGGCGCCGACGGTGAGCGCGGTGATCGCCGCCTCGCCGATGCCGATGAGGACGTGCACGCCGACCATGGCCGTGGCGACCTTGCCGATGGAGACGTCGGTGGTGCCGCCGAGCGCGTAGAGGAACGTGAAGGCGACCGCGGCGGCGGGCACCGAGATCAGCGCGGCGACGAAGGAGGAGGCGGTGATGGAGCGGCGGGTGCGGGGGAGGATTTTCACCAGGCCGCGGAAGGTGAGATAGGCCACGACGGTCGTGACGATGGCCATGTCCGTGATGTTCACGCCGAGCGCGGTCAGGCCGCCGTCAGCGAAGAGGACACCCTGCATGAGGAGCACGACGGACACGCACAGGACACCCGTGTAAGGGCCGACGAGTATCGCGGCGAGCGCGCCGCCGAGCAGATGTCCGCTGGTCCCGGCCGCGACGGGGAAGTTCAGCATCTGCACCGCGAAGATGAACGCGGCCACGAGTCCGGCCAGCGGCGCCGTCCGCTCGTCCAGCTCACGCCGTGCGCCGCGGAGGCTGACGGCGATCGCTCCGGCGGCGATGACCCCGGTGGCGGCGGAGACGGGTGCGTTGATGAAACCGTCGGGGACATGCATGCGCGCGCTCCTGGGCAGGACAGGAAGAGGAAGGCAGAGCAGATCGCTCGTGAACCGTTCAATGATAGTGCTCTGTTGCGAACGGTTTGCAAGAGCGGTGACTGCCCAGTTATCCCGGTCACATCTGAGCAGGAATCGGAATATATGGGACATTAGAGGGCAGAAAGCGCGTGATGGTGAGCGTGATGGTGAGGAGTTCGGCGATGTCCGCAGTAGAGCAGTTCGCACGTGCCCACGTCGTCACGGACTCCCCTGACGACCAGCTCACCGTCCCCGCCGTCCTCCGGTACGACCCGGAGGCCGACCCGCTCTCGGTGCGGATCGGCCTCCCTGGTTCACCCGAGGGTTCCCACGAGTGGACCTTCGCCAGGCAGCTGCTCGAACAGGGCCTGCGGGCCCCGGCCACCAGCGGTGACGTACACATCTGGCCCTGTGGGCGGGTCCAGACGGTGATGGAGTTCCACTCGGCGCACGGGGTGGCGGTCGTGCAGTTCGACGCGTCGGCGCTCATCCGCTTCCTGCGCCGCACCTACGCGGCCGCCCCCGTGCCCCACTGACACGTCAGACGCGTTCAAGCTCCCGGTCCTCGTCGCCCCGGCCGCCGCCCGCCTCATCGGCGTCCCGCAGGGCCTCGCCCTCGACGTCCACGTTCGGCAGCGCGCGGTCCAGCCACTTCGGCAGCCACCACGCCTTCTTGCCGAGCAGCGCGAGCACCGCCGGGACCAGCGCCATGCGCACGATGAACGCGTCGAAGAAGACGGCGATCGCGAGACCGAAGCCGATCATCTTCACCATCTGCTCCGACGAGCCGATGAAGCCGGCGAAGACGGCGATCATGATGACGGCAGCCGCCGAGACCACGCGGGCCCCGTGCCGGAAGCCGGTCACGATCGCCTGGCCCGGCCGCTCCCCGTGGACGTACGCCTCTCGCATGCGCGTCACGAGGAACACCTCGTAGTCCATCGCGAGGCCGAAGACGACGCCCACCATGAAGATCGGCATCATCGACATGATCGGGCCGGTCTGCTCGACGCCGAAGAGCGAGCCGAGCCAGCCCCACTGGAAGACCGCGACGACCGCGCCCAGGGCCGCGAGGACCGAGAGCAGGAAGCCGAGGGCCGCCTTGAGCGGGACCAGGATGGAGCGGAAGACGATGATCAGCAGGAGGAAGGCGAGGCCGACGACGAGTGCCAGGTAGGGCAGCAACGCGTCGTTCAGCTTCTCGGATACGTCGATGTTCATGGCCGTCGAGCCGGTGACCATGACGCTCGCGCCGGTGTCGGACTTGATGTCGGCGCCCGCGTCACGGATCGCGTGCACGAGGTTCTCGGTCTCGATGCCGCTGGGCTTCGAGGACGGGACGACGCTGATGATCGCCGTGTCGCCCGCCTTGTTGATCATCGGCGGTGCGGCCGAGTGGACGTCGTCGAGCCCGGAGATCGTCTTCTGGATCTCCCCGGCCGCGACCTTCGGGTCGTCGGCACCCTTGAGGTCGGCAACCGCCATCAGCGGGCCGTTGAAGCCGGGGCCGAATCCGTCGGAGACCAGGTCGTACGCCTTGCGCTGGGTCGTGGACGTCGGCTGCGAACCGTCGTCCGGGAGGCCCAGTTCGAGGGAGGAGACGGGCAGCGCCGCGGCACCGAGGCCGATGACGCCGACCAGCAGGACGGTCAGCGGGCGGCGCACGACGAAGCGCGCCCAGCGCGTGCCGAGGTTGTCCTTCTTTTCCGTGACACCCTCGGTGGCCGCCGCCTTCTTGCCGCCGCCGAGCACCTTGCTCTTCTCGCCCGTGGGCTTGACCTTCCTGCCCGCGTAACCGAGCAGCGCCGGGATCAGGGTGAGCGCGATGAGTACGGCGATGACCACCGTGCCGGCCGCCGCGAAGCCCATCTTGGTGAGCATCGGGATGTTCACCACGGCGAGGCCGACCAGCGCGATGACCACGGTGAGCCCGGCGAAGACCACGGCCGAACCGGCGGTCCCGACAGCGCGGCCCGCCGCCTCCTCGCGGTCCCGCCCGTCGGCGAGTTCACCGCGGTAGCGGGAGACGATGAAGAGCGCGTAGTCGATGCCGACCGCGAGGCCGATCATCATGGCGAGCGTCGATGTGGTCGTCCCCAGGTCGAGCGCGCTGGCGAGCGCGGTGATCGAGGAGACGCCGATGCCCACGCCGATCAGCGCGGTGAGCAGCGGAAGCCCCGCCGCGATCAGCGAGCCGAAGGTGATGACGAGGACGACGGCCGCGACCGCGATGCCGATGATCTCGGTGGCCCCGGTCTCGGGCATCGCCTGCAGCGCGTCACCGCCGACCTCGACCGTGAGCCCGGACTCCCGCGCCTGGTCGGTCGTCTTCTCGAGCGCTTCACGGCTGTCCTCGGTCAGCTCCATCGAGGTGACCTTGTACGAGACCGACGCGTACGCCGTGGAGCCGTCCTTGCTGACCGTCTTGGCCTGGAAGGGGCTGTCCGCCCTCGCGACCTCGTCCGAACCGGACTTGAGGGCGGCGACGGTCTTCTCGATCTCGGCCTTGTTGCCCGCGTCGGTGACCTTCTCGCCGTCGGGCGCCTTGAAGACGACCCGGGCGCTCGCGCCGTCGGCACTGGCTTCGGGCACACGCTCTTCGAGCAGGTCGAAGGCCTTCTGGGCCTCCGTACCGGGAATGGAGAAGGAACTGGAGGCGGCGGTGGGCGCGGACGCGGCGCCGACTCCGGCGAGCGTCAGGAGCGCCACCCATATCAGGGCGACGAAGTGCCGTCGCCTGAAGGCGAGTCGGCCCAGTTTGTACAGGAAAGTGGCCACGGGGGCGTACTCCCGGTCAGGTCGTGGTGTCTACAGGGCAGGGGGGATCAGCCCGACGACGTGAGCGGTCGCGTCAGGTGCAAAAGAGGGATGGCAAAGGGGAGTTGGATCAGACGCCGAGAGCGGGGAGGATCACGGCGTTGATGTAGGAACGCAGGAACTCACGGTCGACCGTGCGCTCCTCGATCAGGTCACGGGCGACGAAACCGCCGACCATCATGTGGATGACGAAGCCCAACGCGGGGTTGTCCGGGGACACTTCGCCGCGTTCCACCGCCCTGCGCAGCAGCGCGTTCAAGCCGGTGATCTCCGGCTCGATGAGCACCTGCCGCAGCGCGTGGTGGAGTTCGGGATTTCCGTGGATGACGTGGAACAGGCTCCGCATCAGCGCGGCGTCCCGTTCCATCTGGCAGTCGTCCGAACGCTCGACGGTCTCCAGGAGGTCGCCGCGCAGGGAACCGGTGTCGATGTCCTCGATGGACACCGGCTTGTTGTGCCGCAGCGCCCTGGCGATCAGCTCGGGCTTGCTCCCCCACTGGCGGTAGAGGGTGGCCTTGCTGGATTTCGTGCGGGCCGCGATGGCGTCCATGGTGAGCGCCTCGTACCCGACTTCGCGGAGCAGGTCGAGCGCGGCCGCGTAGAGCTCGGCCTCACGCTCGGGTGTGATCCGGCTGCGCCGCACCGTTGCCGCCTCAGCCATGATCCCTCCGCCCCTCGTCGCGAACGTTCGGTGCTGTTCCGTACGCCATGACTGTACCCGGGGGCTTAACGAAACGAAACCGTTTCGTACGTGTGCTGCGTCACGCGCCGCCCTGACCCGCGGTACGCGCCGCGTCGCGCGCCCCTTTCACCCCACGTACGAGTTGCCGGGCCCTGCGCCGCGGAAAAGCATGGTGAAGTGACCGACGCGCGCGATGAAGCCCATGCTGACCACGCCTACCTGCGATTTCCGCACCTCAGCGGCGACCGTCTCTGTTTCGCGGCCGAGGACGACCTCTGGGTGGCGCCGCTGAGCCCGGACGGCGCACCCGCGGGCCGGGCCTGGCGGGTGACCGTCGACCGGACCAAGGTGAGCCATCCGCGCTTCTCGCCGGACGGCCGCCACATCGCGTTCACGACCTGGCGCAGTCTCGACCCGGAGATCCATCTGGCCCCGGTCGACGGCGGCCCGGCCCGGCGCCTCACCTACTGGGGGAGCACGGACACCCGGGTCTGCGGCTGGTCCCCCGACGGCGACATCCTCGCCGTCTCCTCGCACAATCAGCCCTTCTCGTACTTCTGCTGGGCCTACAGCGTGCCGACCGACGGATCACCCGGCGGCAAGCTGCCCTGGGGCCCGGTGTACGACATCGCGGTCAACGACATCGAGGGCGAGCGCAAGACGCTCCTCCTGACCGGGAAGCCGCCGCACGAGCCCGCCGCGTGGAAGCGCTACCGGGGCGGGGCGACCGGCCGCCTGTGGCTGCACGGCGACCAGCTCCTTCCCGACCTCGACGGCCACCTGGACTCCCCGATGTTCGTGGACGGCAGGATCGCCTTCCTCTCCGACCACGAGGGCGTCGGCAACCTCTACTCCTGCCTGCCGGACAGCTCCGACCTGCGACGGCACACCGACCACGACGCGTTCTACGCCCGGCACGCCTCCAGTGACGGCGCCCGCGTCGTCTACCAGTGCGCGGGCGACGTCTGGCTGGTGGACGACCTGTCCCCCGGCTCCGTGCCGCGCCGCCTCGACGTACGCCTGGGCGGGCCGCGCGCCGGACGGCGGATCTATCAGGTGCCGGCCGCGCAGCACGTCGACTCGCTCTCCGTGGACGCGACCGGCCGGGCCAGCGCCGTCGTCGTACGCGGCAGCCTGTACTGGCTCACGCACCGGGACGGGCCCGCCCGCACCATCACGGACACCCCGGGCGTGCGCGTCCGGCTCCCGGAGATGCTCGGGAAGGGCGGGCAGGTCGCCTACGTCACCGACGCGGAGGGCGAGGACGCCGTCGAGATCGCCTACCTGCCGCGCGCCAGCGGCGACCGCGCGCCGCGCAGGCTCGCGCAGGGGCAGCTCGGCCGGGTCCTCGAACTGCTCTCCGACCCCGAGGGCGAGCGGCTCGCGATCGCGTCGAACGACGGGCGGCTCCTCCTGATCGACGCGTCCGAGGAGTCCGAGGGCGAGGAGTCGGCAGGCGAGGAGTCGGCAGGCGAGGAGTCCGAAGGCGAGGTCACGGAGCTGATCCGCTCCGAGAACGGCCCGGTGCGGGACCTGGCCTTCTCCCCGGACGGGGCCTGGCTGACCTGGTCGCATCCGGGCGTCGGCCGCTCCCTGCGGCAGATCAAGATGGCCCGCATCGAGGGCCCCGGCCGCCGCATCATCGTCGACGTCACCAACGGCCGCTTCGAGGACGAGAACCCGGTCTTCACCAGCGACGGCCGCTATCTGGCCTTCCTGTCCTGGCGCGGCTTCGACCCGGTCTACGACGTGCACACCGGCGACCTGTCCTTCCCCCTCGGCTGCCGCCCCTACCTGGTCCCCCTGTCGTCGGCGACCCCCTCGCCCTTCGCGCTCTCCCCCGACG
Organism: Streptomyces sp. NPDC033177; assembly: GCF_055577715.1. Classification (NCBI taxonomy): domain Bacteria; kingdom Bacillati; phylum Actinomycetota; class Actinomycetes; order Kitasatosporales; family Streptomycetaceae; genus Streptomyces; species Streptomyces sp. NPDC033177. Next base: position 198,328 of record NZ_JBVIPS010000006.1, read on the forward strand.
GCCGCCCGGCGGCGGGCGGGCTCGACCCGGCCGACGGCCTCTCCCCGGCCGGCTCCGCCATCGTGGAGGTGGAGGGCCTGGAGAGCAGGGTGACGCCGTTCCCCGTCTCGGCGTCGAAGTACTCGGCACTCTCCCCCGTCAGCGGCGGCGGCCTCGTCTGGATGCGCTGGCCGATCTCGGGCGCGCTCGGCGAGACCTTCGCCAACCCGTCGGACACCTCCGGGCGCCCCACCCTGGAGTACTTCGACATCACCAAGGGCAAGAAGTCCGAACTCGTGGGCCACCTCGACTGGTTCGCGCTCAGCGGCGACGGAACGCGACTCGTGGTGGTCGACGAGGGTGATCTGCGGGCGGTCCCCTCCACGGAGTCCGGCGACGGCGACACGACCGTCTGGATCGACCTGCGCCGCATCCTGCACGAGGTCGACCCCGCGGCCGAGTGGCGCCAGTCCTACGACGAGGCGGGCCGCCTCATCCGCGCCTACTTCTGGGAGCCGCACATGTGCGGCATCGACTGGCCCGCGATCCTGGACCAGTACCGGCCGCTGGTGGAACGGGTCGCGTCCCCCGACGAGTTCGCCGACCTGCTCCGCGAGGTCCTCGGCGAGCTGGGCACATCGCACGCGTACGTCTCCGCCGCCCGCCGCAACGAAGGCCCGCCGCACTACCAGCGGGCGATGGGCCTGCTCGGTGCCAACCTGGTCTGCCGGGACGACAGTTGGATGATCAAGCGCATCCTGCCCGGCGACTCGTCCGACTCCAAGGCGCGCTCACCGCTCGCGGGCGCGGGCATCCGCGAGGGCGCGATCCTCACGCACATCGACGGCCGCCCGGTGGACCCGGTCACGGGCCCCTTCCCGCTGCTCGCGGCCGCGGGCGGCACCACGGTGGAGCTGACGTTCCAGCCGGCCGAGGGGGAGGGAAGATCGAGGAGGGTGGCGATCGTCCCCCTCATCAACGAACGCCCCCTGCGCTACCAGGACTGGGTGGCCAAACGCCGTGACGTCGTACGGGAGTTGAGCGGGGGCAAGTGCGGCTACCTGCACATCCCCGACATGGGCGGCTCCGGATGGGCCCAGTTCAACCGGGACCTGCGCCTTGAGGTCTCCCGCCCGGCCCTGCTCGTGGACGTACGCGGCAACGCCGGCGGGCACATCAGCGAGCTGGTGGTGGAGAAGCTGACGCGGAAGATCCTGGGCTGGGACCTGACGCGCAACGCCCAGCCGGTGTCGTACGCGTCGAACGCGCCCCGAGGCCCCGTGGTGGCCCTGGCCGACGAGGCGACGTCGTCCGACGGCGACATGATCACGGCGGCCTTCAAGCTGCTCGGCCTCGGGCCCGTGGTGGGCCAGCGCACGTGGGGCGGCGTGGTGGGGATGACCGGGCGGCACGTGCTCGGTGACGGGACGGTCATCACGGTGCCGATGAACGCGGGGTGGTTCGACGAGTACGGCTGGTCCGTGGAGAACCACGGCGTGGCCCCCGACCTGGAGGTGCTCCGTACGCCGCTTGACTGGGCGGAGGGGCGGCACGCGCAGCTGGACGACGCGGTGCAGGTCGCCCTCGACCTCCTGGAACGGCAACCCGCGGTGACGCCGCCGGGCCTCGACGACGTACCGGACCGGCGGCGTCCGAAGCTGCCGCCGCGGGGCTGAGGAGACGGCTCCCCAGTCCGTGATCACTGCCCGTCATTGATCGAAATGCGAGGAAAGTCGCCCCATGTAAGTCTGGTCGAGGCCCCTCCCACCTCACCCTCTAGGAGTGAACAAGCATGGGCATCAAGGACCAGTTCCAGGACAAGGCCAACGACCTCGCCGGCAAGGCGAAGGGCGCGATGGGCGACCGCAAGGACGAGGCGAGCGAGCGCGCCTCGCAGGGCCGCGAGGACATGCAGGAGCGCGGACGGCAGGCCCAGGAGCAGGCGCGCGACCGGTCGGCCAAGTCCCCGGACGAGGCGAAGCGGGCCGCGCAGGAGCAGCAGGACAAGTTCAACCGCGACTACGACGCCTGACGTTGCGCCGCGCTTGACCGCGACGAGGCCCCCGGGACGCCGGGGGCCTCATCGCTGCGACGCCAACTACCGCCCGGTACGGGCCTGTTCGTCGGCGGAGCCGCCCGCGCCCACGAGCCCCGTGGAGACCGAGCCCAGCCGGGGTTCAAAGCGCCGCATCTCGCGCTGCCCGACCGTGCCGATGAGCGCCGGCAGGTACCCCCGGATGCCCTGCATCCCCCGCAGCCACCACTGCGCGTACACATGGCTCGACCGCCGCTCGATCCCGGCGACGATCCGGTCGACGGCCGGACCCAGCGGGTACGTCTTGTTGGACGGCCACGGAAGGCGCTGCCGCAACTCCCGCATCACGTCGTTCTCGTCCGCGCCCCGCACCATGTCCGTGTCCGTCCAGGACAGGTAACCGACGCCCACCTTCACGCCCTTGTAGCCGACCTCGGCCCGCAGACAGTGCGCGTACGCCTCGACGCCCGACTTCGACGCGCAGTACGCCGTCATCATCGGCGCCGGCGTGATCGCCGCCAGCGAGGCGATCTGCAGGAGATAGCCGCGGCTCTCCATCAGGACCGGCAGGAACGCCCGTCCCGTCACCGCGCTGCCGATGAGGTTGACCTCGATCACCCGGCGCCACGCCTCGGGGTCGGACTCGACGAAGGGGCCGCCGTTGGCGACGCCCGCGTTGGCGACGACGATGTCGACCTTGCCGAACCGTTCCTTGATCTCCTGGGCGACCCGGGCCATCGCGGCATGGTCCGTGACGTCCGCGTGCCACGCCTCGGCCTCGGTGTGCAGCCGCCCCGCCACCTGCTTCAACTCGTCCGGCTCCAGGCCGACGAGCGCGATCTTCGCACCCCGCGCCGACAGCTTGCGCGCGAGCAGCTCCCCCACACCACGCGCCGCCCCGGTGACGACCGCGACCTGACCCTCAAGGCTGACCTTGCTCATGCGCTGCTCCCTTCGAGCCCCTGAACCTGAACCTGGACGTGCTGACCGGCCACCCCTACGTACCTCTCCACGAGGCCCCTGATCCCCGCCGTGACCGCTTCCGGCGCCTCGACCGGCGTCATGTGGCCGATCCCCGGCAGCTCGGTGAGGCCGAGGGACTCCGGCAGCATCCCGGCCAGGCGCCGCGCGAGCGTGACGGGCGTCATCCGGTCGGCGGTGCCCGCGATGATCGCGGTCGGCACGGTCAGCTCCAGGACGCCCGTGTCGAGTGCGAGCTCGTCCAGGACGTGCGACCAGCGGTAGCGCACCACCCGCGGGCAGCCGTGCACGATCCGCGCGCACACCTCGACCCGCTCCGGGGACGAACCCGGGCCCATCGTGGCGTACTTGAGGAGCCGACGGGCCAACGGCGTGACGGGTCCCAGCGGCGCCTTCGCCCCGAGCACCGAACGCGTCAGGCGCGTCCGGACCCGCCCGGCCCGCAGCGGCACCACGGTCGACGCGGCGACGAGCCCGGCGCTCCCGGTGCTGCACAGCAGGACGGCGGCCGTGTGCTCCCGGAACCCGGGACGCGTACTCGCCGCCATGATCGTCATGCCGCCCATGGAGTGCCCGGCGAGCACGGCCTGCTCCCCCGGCTCCAGCGTCGCCGCGAGCACCGCTTCGAGGTCGTCGGCGAGGGCGTCGGTGCTGTACCCCTCCACCCCGTCCGGCGCGACACTGCGCCCGTGCCCCCGCTGGTCGTACGCGATCACCCGGTGGTCGACGGCGAGTTCACGTATCTGCGCCGCCCAGAAGGCCGTCGAGCAGGTCCACCCGTGCGCGAGCACCACCGCGGGCGCGCCATCGGGTCCGTGCACCTCGGCGTGCAGCCGCGCGCCGTCCGCCGACACGACGGTCAGCTCCCGTGCGGCAGCAGGCGGCGCGAACGGCCCGCTCGTCACATGCGTCAGCCTGCTCATGCCCCTGCCTCGACCTTCTTCGCCTTGCCGGACTTCGGCGCCACCACTTCCGCGCTCACCTTGGGGGGCCGCACCACCTCGTACTCGGCGAGATCGACCCGCCGGGTGGCGGCGCGGAACTCGCTCGTCGTGCCCGGCCAGATCGTCGTGTTCACGCCGTTCTCGTCGAGGTACCAGCTGTTGCAGCCGCCGGTGTTCCACACGGTGCGCTTCATGCGCTCCTGCACCTTGTCGTTCCAGGCGTCCACGGCGCTGGTGCGCACGGCGAGCGCGGCCCGGCCACCCAGCACGTCCAACTGCCGCATGTAGTCCGCGAGATAGTTCAGCTGGGACTCGATCATCAGGATCATCGAGGAGTTGCCGAGGCCGGTGTTCGGGCCGATGACCGTCATGAAGTTCGGGAAGCCCGCGGCGGTCGCGCCGCGCAGGGACTTCATGCCGTCCTTCCAGGACTCCATCATCGTCCCGCCGTCGGCGCCCACCACACGGTCGGCGATCGGCATGTCCGTCACGTGGAATCCCGTGCCGAAGATGATCGCGTCGACCTCGGTCTCGGTGCCGTCCGCGGCGACGACGGTGTTCCCGCGCACCTCGCTGAGCCCACTGGCGACGACGTCGACATTGGGCTGCGCGAGCGCCGGGTAGTAGGTGTTGGACAGCAGGATCCGCTTGCAGCCGATGCGGTACGACGGTGTCAGCTTGGCCCGCAGGTCCCGGTCCTTGACGGCGCGGGCGATGTTCCGCTTGGCCAGCTGCTCGACCGCGCCCAGCTCGTTCGGCCGCTTGGTGAACGCCTGGACCTGCAACTCCCGTATGCCCCACAGGATTCCGCGCCGGGCCTGCGTGGTGAACGGCAGCTGACGGTGCACCCAGCGCTCGGCCTTGCTGATGGCACGGTCCATGCGCGGCATCACCCAGGGCGGGGTGCGCTGGAAGAGGGTCAGCCTGCCGACCTCGCGCTGGATCGCCGGCACGATCTGGATGGCGGAGGCGCCGGTGCCGATCATCGCGACGCGCTTGCCGCGCAGGTCGTAGTCGTGGTCCCAGCGCGCGGAGTGGAAGACCTTGCCCTCGAAGGTGTCGAGGCCGGGGATGTCCGGGAGCTTGGGGTCGGAGAGCGGCCCGGTGGCGGACACGACGACATCGGCGGTGAGCGTGCCGTTGCTCGTCTCGACCTCCCACCACAGCTGCTCCGCGTCCCAGCGCAGCTGCTTCACCTCGGTGGCGAGGCGGATGTGCGGGCGCAGCCGGAAGGTGTCGGCGACTCGCTCCAGGTACTCCTGGATCTTCTCCTGGCCCGAGAAGGTGCGCGGCCAGTCGGGGTTGGGCGCGAAGGAGAACGAGTACAGGTGCGAGGGCACGTCGCACGCGCAGCCCGGATAGCTGTTGTCCCGCCAGGTGCCGCCGACGGCGTCGGCCCGCTCCAGGACGACGAAGTCGGTAATGCCTTCGCGGCGCAGCCGGACCGCGGCCCCGAGCCCGCCGAATCCGGTCCCGATCACCGCCACCCGCACGTGTTCGCGTTCGCGCTCCTGCTGGCGCTCGTCCTCGGCCATGCCGCCGCCTCCCGAACTGCTTCACGACTCTGCCAGTGACCACTGGCGCAATGGGGAGACTAGAACACCTGCTTACTGATGGGTAGGGGTCTGGCGTACCGAGTTACCGCCGGTAGATCTCGACCGAACGCACGCGCGATCCGGCAGCACATAGGCTGCTGCCGTGGCAGAGACACGCGAGTACCGCATGGAGGAGCTGGCCAGGGCGGCCGGCATCACGGTGCGCACCGTGCGCTTCTACCGGGAGCGCGGCCTGATCCCGCCACCCCGCCGCGAGGGCCGTATCGCCTGGTACGACGACCACCACCTGGCCAGACTCCGCACGATCGCCGCCCTCCTGGAGCGCGGCCACACCCTGAGCGGCATCGCGGAACTCGCGGAGGCCTTCGAGAACGGCCGGGACGTCGGCGAACTCCTCGGCATCGGCGAACCCACCGAGGAGACGCCGGTCCGCCTCACCCCCGAAGAACTGGCCGACCACTTCGCGGGCGAGGTCACCCCCGAGAACCTCGCCGCGGCCCTCGACCTCGGCTACCTGGGCACGGACGGCGAGGAGATCGTCCACGTCAGCCGCCGCCTCCTGGACGTCTCCTCGACCCTGGTCCGCGAGGGCATCCCACTGGCTGCGGTCCTGGAGGCGGGCCAGCGCGTACGCGAACACGCGGACGCACTGGCCGAGTTGTTCATCACGATCATCCGCGCGCACACGCCGCCCGAGGCGGGCAACGTCAGCATCGACCGCCTGCGTCCGCTGGCGAAGAGCGTGGTGGAGGCGGAACTGTCGATGGCGCTGGACCGCCGCTTGGCATCGGAGAAGCCGGAGGAGAACTGAGGCCATTCAGCCCGTCCGGCGTTTGAGGACATCTTTTCGGGGGTCCAGGGGGCGGAGCCCCTTGGTTTCGGGAAGGGGTGCCCGCGCGCGGAGCGCGCTAATGGGTGCAGCGGGGGAAGCCCCGCAGGGCCGCCCTCACCGCGGCAGGAACCACCGAGCCTTGTAGATCCCGCCCCCGACCAACTCATACTCCCCCCGCGGCCGATGGACACTCACCTTCGTCGTCCACCAGGTCTCCTCAAGCCCGCCCTCCGGCACGGTGGAGATGACCTGCCCCGTACGCGGATCGTCGCCGACCCCCTTCACCGACTTCCGGGAGATCTCCTCGGCCCCGGCGAAGTCCTGCACGAACGCCTTGCCCCGGATGTCGTACTGGAAGACGGACGCGTTCGTCGTCACCCACAGCCGCCCCCGGCGCCCGGCCACGGGGAAGAGATCATGCCCGCCGGGAGTCTTGCCCGGCGTCCCGACCGGAAGCCCGACCGAGGACCGGAGCCGCAACGTGGGCCTGGCCCGCGTCCCACCCACCTCGTACGTGACCAACTCATCGTCACCGATGGCCCACAGCACCTCGCGCGTACCGTCCCAGTGCAGCCCGTGCGCACCCTTCAGCTCCGCCTCGGCGAACCGCGAGGCCCGCGGCCCCTGCGACGCCGCGTACAGCCTGACCAGCGCACCCGTGCTGCACGCCACCGCGACATTGCCGTCCGGCAGGATCTCCGCGCTGTGCGGATTGAAGAGGTCGTCGCCCGGCCCGATCGCCGCACCCCAATACCGCTTCCCCGAGGGGTAGTCGACGACGGCGACGAAGCCGAAGGACGCGGTGGTCAGGACGTACGTACGCTTCTTGTGTCTGCGCACCTTCGACTCGCTCGGATACACGAAGCTGTCGTCGGGCCGCAGATCCTCGTACCCCTCGCGCTCCCGGGGCGAGAACGCCCACCGCACGACGGACGGATTCTCCTCGGGGTCCCAGACCCTGCGCCGCGGGTCGAGCACGAGGATCTGCTGGGTCGCCTGCTCGGTGAGGAGCACGGGCGGTGTCCGCCGAGGAACCCCTCCGGCACCTCCACCGTCACCGGCTGCGGCGGATGACCCCGCCGCCACCGGCAGACCCGCCCCGATCCCCGCGCCCAGAGCCCCGAGCAGCACACCCCGACGAGACGGTCTCGACATACCGGACATGAAGTTACCCCCACACGGCTGACAGTTGAGACATTGTCAGGTACGCGCTCGCAACATGCCATGGCGCCGCGCGGCATCACATGTCGTAGACCACCGTGACGGGCGCATGGTCCGACCACCGCTGCTCGTGACTGGCCGCCCGCTCCACGAAGCCCTTGACCGCACGCTGCGCGAGCCCCGGCGTCGCCACGTGGTAGTCGATCCGCCACCCCGTGTCGTTGTCGAAGGCACGCCCCCGGTAGGACCACCAGGAGTACGGGCCCTCGACGTCGGGATGCAACGCCCGCATGACATCGACGTACCCGGCCTCCCCCTCGAAGACCTCGCTCAGCCAGGCACGCTCCTCGGGCAGGAAGCCGGAGTTCTTCTTGTTGCCCTTCCAGTTCTTGAGGTCGGCCTCCTGGTGCGCGATGTTCCAGTCACCGCAGACCACGACCTGCCGCCCCTCGGCGGCCGCCCGCACCTTGAGACCCTTCAGGTACGTGAGGAACTCATCCATGAAGCGGATCTTCTCGTCCTGCCGCTCCGTGCCGACCTCACCCGAGGGCAGGTACAGGCTCGCGACCGTGACGCCGGGCAGGTCGGCCTCGACGTAGCGCCCGCTGCCGTCGAACTCCTGCGACCCGAATCCGATCTGCACACGGTCCGGCTCACGGCGCGTATAGAGGGAGACACCCGCGCGCCCCTTGGCGGCGGCCGGCGCGTGGACCACGTGCCAGCCCTCGGGCTCCCGCACCTCGGCCGGCAGCTGCTGGGGCTCGGCCCGCACTTCCTGGAGGCAGACCACGTCGGCGGAGGTCTCGGCCAGCCACTCGACGAAGCCCTTCTTGGCGGCGGCGCGCAGCCCGTTCACGTTCACACTGGTCACTTGGAGCATCCCGGAACGATACCGGCACACTTGATGGACACCCGCACACGTAAAAATGCACACCCACACGTCACCGCATAGAAGTACGATGTTTCGCATGAGTATTCAGTCACCGGCGCACCGGGCCTCCGTCGAGCTGCGCCCCACCCCCTTCGACCACCCCGACGCGGTCAGGCTCAACGACCGCGTGCAGCTCGAATACGCGGAGCGGTACGGAGATGAGGGCGACGTCACACCCCTCGACCCGGCCATGTTCACCGTCCCGCGCGGCCTGTACCTCCTCGCGTACGACGAGAGCGGCACCCCGGTGGCTACTGGCGGCTGGCGCGGCCACGAGGAGAACGACGAGGGTTACGCGCACGGCGACGCCGAGATCAAGCGCATGTACGTCACCCCGGAGGCCCGCGGCCTGGGCCTGGCCCGGCTCATCCTGACGGCCCTGGAGAACGACGCGAGGGCGGCGGGCCGTACGCGCATGGTCCTGGAGACGGGCACGAAGCAGCCGGAGGCCATAGCCCTCTACACCTCGACCGGCTACACCCCGGCCCCCTCGAAGTTCGGCCACTACCGCTTCGAGGACCTGAGCCGCTGCTTCGCGAAGCCGCTGTAGACGGCGCGCGGGGCGCACGCAAAGATCCCGCCCGGTTCGAAGAACCGGACGGGATCTCATGTGCAGTGGACCTGTGGGGATTTGAACCCCAGACCCCCTCGATGCGAACGAGGTGCGCTACCAGACTGCGCCACAGGCCCTTGCAACGAGTGAAACTCTAGCATCCCGATCCGGGTGCTTGGAAATCCGTTCCTGGCCGGTCCCTCGCTGGTCAGGCATCACTCGTTGGCGGCCCGCGGCCGCTCCCCGTCGTCGTACTGATCGAAGAGGGGCGTGCGTCCGCGTTCGCGGGCCCTGCGCGCGGACGCGGCCCGGCGTGCGTCGCTGCGGCCACCGCCGCCGTCCGCGCTGTCGGCGCCTTCCGCGGCCTCGGCGTAATCGGCGTACTCGCTCTCGGCGGCCTCGCCCCGTGCCTCGTCCGCGCTGGGCTCCACGGAGCTGGACCGTGCCGAGCTCCAGGCGTCAGGAGCGCCCAAGTCGACGTCACCGGTGGCCCGCGGGGCGACCGGCGCGGTCACGTACGTCGGCAGGGGCACCGGCACCGGGTCCCAGCTGTCGCCGTGGCCGGGGCGGCGCTGGCGCTCGCGCTGCTGGTCCACCCACTCGGCGTGGTCGGTCTGCTCGACCAGGGCGCGGCGGTCGGCGGCGAGCGCGGAGAGGCCGGTCTCCGTCTCGGGGCCCGGTCCTTCCTCCGGTTCGTCGACGACCGCGTCCGCGCCGCCGCCCGGCGCACGCCTGCGTGGCTGGCGCTCGCGCAGGCGCTGGGCGGCGACCTCGGCCCGGCGCCGGTCCATGGTGTAGGTGTAGCGGCGCCGCTCCTGGCCCCGCAGATACACGATGTACGCGCTCAGGAGCGCGGCCGGCGCCGCGGGCGCCCAGAGGAACGCGAGCCCTCCGACGGCGGCGACGACCGTGCCGGCGGTGAAGGCGATGAACAGCATCACCGTCGTACGCCGTCGGCGCGCGAGCACCTTCGTGCGCCGGGCGCGCGCGGCGGCTTCCGCCGACGCGGCTCGCCGGGCGGCCGACTGCGGGGACCGGGGTCCGGTCGGGGCCGGGGTGGGGGCCGGGGTGGGGGCCGGGGTCGGAACCGGGGCCGGTGTCGGGACCGGGGCCTTCACGGAAGGCTTGGCCGGGGGCTTCGCCGCGGGCCGCTCTTCCTGGGCGCCCTGTCGATGCGGGGGCGCGACGAAGGCCCGGACGTCCACCGCGCCGGTGGCGTCGTCCGGGTCGCGCGACTCCTCCTCTTCAGGCGAGCGCGCTTGCAGGTCCTTGGCGTACCGGCGCTCCATCCCCGCACGTCCGGACAGGAGCCGGATGGCGGTGCTGAAGCGTTCCGTCGGACGGGCTTCATTGAGCTCGTCCTGCCTACGGAGCCACATCGGCACCAAGTAGGCGGCCCAGGCCCCGACGATGACTGCGTAGATGAGGCCGCTGCTGCTCACGCCTCACACGGTAGAGGGGTTTGCTAGAGGCCATCTGCCAATTGAGCCGGTGTGTCGCACGATCTGGCTGATATCTCGAACTTTTTTTGTGACTGATGCGATCAACAGGCCACCGGGACCGTGAAATTAATGCCTCAGAGGGACCAAGTCGGGCCTCAGGCGGTCGATCACGGAAATATTTCAAACACTTATTCTATTTACGCGGTGTTCCGAGGTCGTGCCTGGTGCCAGCGCCGCAGCAACCCTTCCGGTACCTCTTCCGCGGTGAGCGCGAAGACAAGATGGTCACGCCAGGCGCCGTCGATGTGGAGATAACGTGGACGGAGCCCCTCCTCGCGGAATCCGAGTTTCTCCACGACCCTGCGACTCGGCCCGTTCTCGGGGCGAATACAGACCTCGATACGGTGCAGCCCGACCGACCGGAAGCAATGATCGACCGCGAGAGCGACGGCGGTCGGCATCACACCGCGGCCCGCGACCGACTGGTCGACCCAGTAGCCCACATGGCCCGAGCACATCGATCCCCAGGTGATCCCGGCGACCGTCAACTGCCCGACGAGCCGCCCCTGGTACTCGATCACGAAGGGCAGCATGCGCCCGGCGTGCGCCTCGGCGCGCAGATGCCGGACCATCTGCCGGTACGTCGGGCGGTGCACGATCGGGCCGCTCGGCGTGGGCGGCGGAATCGTCGCCTCCCAGGGGCGCAGCCAGTCCCGGTTGCGCCGGTTGACCTCACGCCAGGGCCGCTGGTCGCGCATCTTTATCGGACGGAGGGCGACGTCGCCGTCCGTCAGCTCGACGGGCCAGGAAGGGCTGTTCAGCTCGCACCACCCGGGGGTCTTGGATGGTCGCCGCCCCGCAGCTGCTCGACGGCGTGCGTGAGGAGAGGCTCCAGTACGGCGATGCCGTCCCGTACGCCGCCGGTGGAGCCCGGCAGGTTCACGATGAGGGTGCGGCCCGCGACCCCGGCCAGACCGCGGGACAGCGCGGCCGTGGGGACCTTCTCCCTGCCGTACGCGCGGATCGCCTCCGGGATGCCGGGCACCTCGTGGTCGATGACGGCGCGGGTGGCCTCGGGGGTGCGGTCGGTGGGCGAGATGCCGGTGCCGCCTGTGGTGAGGATCACGTCGAACCCGGCGTCGGCGCCGGCGCGCAGGGCCTGCTCCACCGGGTCACCGTCCGGGACGACTTGCGGGCCTTCGACCTCGAAGCCCAGGGCGGTGAGCGCCTCGGCGATGAGCGGCCCGCCCTTGTCGGCGTAGACCCCGGCGGCCGCGCGGTTGGAGGCGGTGACGACCAGTGCGCGGTAGGCGGTCATGCTCCGGCTCCTTCGCGGCTCCAGTCCCCGGACTTGCCGCCGGTCTTCTCCTCGACGCGCACGTCCGTGATGACCGCGCCCTTGTCGACGGCCTTGACCATGTCGATCACCGTGAGGGCGGCGACGCTCACCGCGGTGAGCGCCTCCATCTCGACGCCCGTACGGTCCGTCGTCTTCACCGTGGCGAGGATCTCGACGGCGTCGTCCGCCACGGAGAGGTCCAGTTTCACCCCGGAGACGGCCAGCGGATGGCAGAGCGGGATCAGGTCGGGCGTGCGCTTGGCGCCCATGATGCCCGCGATCCGCGCGGTGGCCAGGGCGTCACCCTTGGGGACGCCTTCCCCGCGCAACAGCTCGATCACGCGGGGCGAGACCAGGACGCGGCCACTGGCGCTCGCGGTGCGCGCCGTCACGTCCTTCGCGGATACGTCGACCATGCGGGCGGCGCCCGCTTCGTCGATGTGCGTCAGTCGCTGCTCGGTACTCATGTGCTGTGGCGCTCCCGGTCCGGGCCCTCCGGCGGTGCGGCGCAAGGGGGCCTATGTGCGCGACACCGTACCGCGCGGACGCGCCTCTCAGCCGAGCAGGACCACTTCGACGTCCGTACCCGGCTCCACCGATGTGATGTCCTCCGGGACGACGATCAGCGCGTTCGCGTGGGCGAGGGCCGCGACGAGGTGGGAGCCCGCACCGCCCACGGGCCGCACGTCGCCCGTCTCGGCGTCGTACTGCCCGCGGAGGAACTGCCGCTTGCCCTCGGGTGAGGTCAGCGCCTTGTCGGCGGTGAGCTCCGCGCGCGCCGTGGGCCGGTGGACGTCCGGGAGGCCCATCAGGGCGCGCACCGCGGGACGCACGAAGATCTCGAAGGAGACGTACGACGACACCGGGTTGCCCGGCAGGGCGAGCAGCGGGGTGTGGTCGGGGCCGATGGAGCCGAAGCCCTGCGGCTTGCCGGGCTGCATGGCGAGCTTGCGGAACTCGATGCCGCTGCCGTCCTCGTCCTCGTCCCCCACGGAGGAGAGGGCTTCCTTCACGACGTCGTACGCCCCGACGCTGACGCCGCCCGTGGTGACGATGAGGTCGGCGCGGATCAGCTGGTCCTCGATGGTGGAGCGCAGCGTCTCGGCGTCGTCGGCGACGGCGCCCACGCGGTAGGCGATCGCTCCGGCGTCGCGGGCCGCGGCGGTCAGGGCGAAGCTGTTGGAGTCGTAGATCTGGCCCTTGGCCAACTCCTCGCCGGGCTGGATCAGTTCGCTGCCGGTGGACATGACGACCACGCGGGGGCGGGGGCGCACCTTCACCGTGCCCCGGCCGATCGCGGCGAGCAGGGCGATCTGCGGGGCGCCGAGGACCGTGCCCGCGGTCAGCGCGCGGTCGCCGGCCCGGACGTCGCTGCCCTGCGCCCGCACGTGCGCGCGTGCTTCCGCGGGGCGGTGCACGCGGACCTCGCCGGAGGCTCCTTCGGGGGCGCCGCTGTGCGCGCGCATTCCGGAGACGGGGCCTTCGCCGAGGCCTCCGTCGGTCCACTCCACGGGGACGACGGCCTCCGCGCCGGGCGGCAGCGGGGCGCCGGTCATGATGCGGGCGGCCTGGCCCGCGCCGACCTCCGGCTGCTCGGTCTGGCCTGCGGCCACGTCGCCGATGACCGTGAGGACGGCGGGGAACTCCTCGCTCGCGCCCGTGATGTCGGCGACCCGGACCGCGTAACCGTCCATGGAGCTGTTGTCGAAGGGCGGCAGCGAGACGGGCACCGTGACGTCCTCGACGAGGACGCAGCCCTGGGCGTCGAGGAGTTGGAGCTCGATGGGCTCCAGGGGGCGGACGGATCCGAGGATGTCGTCCAGGTGCTCGCTCACCGACCAGACGTGTTCCTGGCCGGTGACTTCGGTCGTCGCGCTGCTGCTCAAAGTGCTACATCTCCTCGGACACGTAACTGCGAAGCCAGGCCTGGAAGTCCGGGCCCAGGTCTTCACGTTCGCACGCGAGTCTGACAATGGCACGCAGATAGTCGCCCCGGTCGCCGGTGTCATAGCGGCGGCCCTTGAAGACGACGCCGTGCACGGGGCCGCCGACCTTCTCGTCCGCGGCGAGCTGCTGGAGGGCGTCGGTGAGCTGGATCTCGCCGCCGCGGCCCGGCTCGGTCTTGCGCAGTATGTCGAAGACGTGGGGGTCGAGGACGTAACGCCCGATGATGGCGTAGTTGCTGGGGGCGTCCGCCGGGTCGGGCTTCTCGACCAGGCCCGTCACCTTCACGACGTCGCCCTCGTCCGTGGCGTCCACGGCTGCGCAGCCGTAGAGGTGGATCTGCTCCGGGGCCACCTCCATGAGGGCGACGACGCTGCCGCCGTGCCGTTCCTGGACCTCGACCATGCGGGCGAGGAGCGGGTCGCGCGGGTCGATCAGGTCGTCGCCGAGGAGCACCGCGAACGGTTCGTTGCCCACGTGCGGGGCGGCGCACAGAACGGCGTGACCGAGTCCCTTGGGGTCGCCCTGGCGTACGTAGTGCATCGTGGCGAGGTCGCTGGACTCCTGGACCTTCGCCAGTCTCGCCTCGTCGCCCTTCTTCAGGAGGGCCGATTCCAGCTCGTAGTTGCGGTCGAAGTGGTCCTCAAGGGGGCGCTTGTTGCGGCCCGTGATCATGAGGACGTCGTCGAGGCCGGCGGAGGCGGCCTCCTCGACCACGTACTGGATCGCCGGCTTGTCGACGACCGGCAGCATCTCCTTGGGAGTGGCCTTGGTCGCCGGCAGGAACCGGGTTCCGAGACCTGCTGCGGGAATGACAGCCTTGCTGATCCGCGGGGGGTGAGACTCAGTCATGTCCGTAACCATAACCGGTGAGTATGTGCGGAATCTGTGGCTCCGGGCACTTTGTTCTCATATGAGCGCACCTGGAAGGATTTGTGAGCACGTCATGCAAGAAACCGGCTCGGACCAACCAACCAAGCGCACCTTGCGCGGAGAAATCCTCGCGGTGAGAAGCCGGTTGACTAGGGATGACGCGCAGAAGGCCGCCGCGGTTCTCGCCGACCGCGCATTGGGGCTGCCGGAACTCTCCGGGGCGCGCACGGTCGCCGCGTACGTCTCCGTGGGGAGCGAACCGGGGACGCGCGCCCTCCTTGACGCCCTGCACGCGCGCGGGACGCGGGTCCTGCTGCCGGTGCTCCTCGATGACAACGACCTGGACTGGGCGGCCTACGAGGGCGATGGCTCGCTGGCCCCCGTGCAACACCCGGGAAAGATCCGGCTCTTGGAACCCTCGGGGCCACGCCTCGGCCCCGACGCGGTCGTGGCGGCCGACGTCGTGCTGCTGCCGGGCCTGGCCGTGGACGCGCGCGGGATGCGCCTGGGGCGCGGCGGAGGGTCGTACGACAGGGTGCTCGCCCGGCTCGGGCGGGCAGGGGCCGATCCGGCCCTCGTGGTGCTCCTGTACGACACCGAAGTCGTCGCCCACGTCCCCCGGGAGCCGCACGACAAGCCGGTGCACGCCGTCGTCACCCCGTCGGGAGCACGCCACTTCCGCTGAGGCCCCCGATGACGGAAAGGGCCCTCCACGCGCGCGTGGAGGGCCCTTTCACTGCTGCGTGCGGCGGTTCAGGGCCGCAGCACCAGGGTGTCGTTCGTGCTCTTCTTCACGGCGTCGTCCGAGAAGGACCACGGCAGCAGCTCGCCCTTGACCCACTTGCTGGTCTGGTCGGTGTAGTGCGCGCTGTAGGCGTGCCCCGAAGCACCGGTGAGGTTGATCCACTTCGACTTGTCGAGGTCGTCGAGGTTCACCACCATGCGCATCGAAGGCACCCACTGCACTCCGTAGCCGCCCGCCGCGTTCCAGCCGGTCGCGTTGACCGCCGCCTCGCCGCCGCCCAGCTTGAACGGGCCGCGGTTGAGCATGAACTGGAGCCAGCCGGGGCCTTCAACGCCCAGGGTCTGGTTCTTCAGGGTCAGCCGGTGCAGGCGGCCCCAGCTCCAGGTGTCGACGTCCTTGCCGAGCTTGGCCGTCAGGTCCCAGCGCGCGTCCTCCAGCGCCCGGCCGAACAGCTGGTCGCGGGTCTTGGTCTCGGCGTCCGTGCGGGTCTTGGGCGACTTCCACCAGTCGTTGTCCTGGTCGTCCATGATCGACCGGATCACTTCGTAGTAGCGGTCGCCGCCGTCGGGCTGCGCGGATTCCGCGTCACGCTGGCCGCACTCGCGCACTGGCTCGGCCTCGTCGGCGGGACCCGTGTTCCCGGCCGGCTCGACGTTCAGGCACTGGCCCTTGACCCTCAGCTCCTTGGGCAGCTTGTTGCCGATGGAGAGCTTGAGGATGTTGCGCCAGACCGAGTTGAAGTACGCGGCCGCCGCCGAATCGGGGTCCTGGGTGTAGTCCCAGCCCTCGAGCAGCTTCTGCGCCTCACGGACGTAGCTGTCCTTGACGTCGATCTTGAGCAGCTTGGGCACCAGCAGCTTGGCGATCTCGCTGCTGTTGTCCATCTGCATCGTGCGCATGTCCTCGGTGGAGACCTTCCCACCGTCCTTGATCTTCGACTGGATCAGGTCGGTGATGCGCTGGCTGCGCGCCCCGTAGCCCCAGTCCGACGTGAGCTTGTACGGGTAGTCGGACTTCTCGTCGTCGATGACGGCCTGGTTGGCGGTCACGATGTAGCCGCGCTTCGGGTCGTACTCGTAAGGCAGCGCGGCCTGCGGGATGTAACCGGTCCAGCGGTAGTCCGAGTCCCAGCCGGGCGCGGGAAGCGCGCCGTCGCCCTTGCCGCGGACCGGGATCTTGCCCGGCGCCTGGTAGCCGATGTGGCCCTTGGTGTCCGCGTAGATCAGGTTCTGCGAAGGCACTTCAAAAGAAGAGGCGGCCTTGCGGAAGTCCGAGAAGTCCTTGGCCTTGTTGAGCTCGAAGACGGCGTCCATCGACTTGCCCGGCTGCAGCGCGGTCCAGCGCAGCGAGACTCCGTAGCCGTCGCCCCGGTCGGGGGCGGCGCTGTCGACGGTGGCCTTCTTGCCGACCTTCACCAGTTCGTCGTCGCGGTCGGACAGCAGGGGTCCGTTGCCGGTCTCCCGGACGGTGATCTTCTTGGAACTGCCGCCGGCGACCTTGATGGTCTCCGTGCGCGTCTTGAAGGGCAGCACCTTGTCGTCGTACTCGTAGCCGTCGCCCTCGAACTTCTCCAGGTAGAGGTCGGTGACGTCGGCGCCCAGGTTCGTCATGCCCCAGGCGATGTCCTGGTTGTGGCCGATGACCACGCCGGGCATGCCGGCGAAGGTGTAGCCGGAGACGTCGTACTGGCAGTCCTTGGAGACCGTCCGGCAGTGCAGGCCCATCTGGTACCAGACGGACGGCAGCTGCGGTGACAGGTGCGGGTCGTTGGCGAGCAGTGGCTTCCCGCTGATGGTGTGGTCGCCGGAGACCACCCAGGAGTTGGAGCCGATGCCGTTGCCGTTCGGGCCGAGGCCCGCGTCCGGGACGCTGTCCAGGATGTCGGAGAGGCCCGACAGCTGGGACTGCAGGCCGTCGGGGGCCTGGGCGTTGCCCGCGAGGCCCGTGCCCGCGGCGCCGCCGGTCTGGGACTGGCTGCCCGTGCTGCTGCCCTTGCCGTCGTACTCCTTGGTGACGCTGTTGAAGGCGCCCTCCTGGACGATGGGCTTGTTCCGCGCGTACGGGTACTCCGGGTACAGGTCCTTGATCTGCGACGGGCCGAGGCGGCTGGTCATCAGGGAGCGGTCGATCTCGTCCTGCATGTTGCCGCGCAGGTCCCAGGCCATGGCCTTGAGCCACGCCACGGAGTCGACGGGGGTCCACTCCTGGGGCTCGTAGTCGTTGGTGAAGCCGAGGGCGGCGTACTCCAGGGAGATGTCCTTGCCGCTCTTGTCCTTCAGGTAGGCGTTGACTCCCTTGGAGTATGCCTGGAGGTACTTCTTCGTCGCGGGCGAGAGCTTGGTGTCGTATTCCTTCTGCGCCACGCGGTGCCAACCGAGCGTCCGCAGGAACTCATCGGTCTTTACTTGGCCCTTGCCGAACATCTCGGAGAGGCGACCGGAGGTCATATGGCGGCGGACGTCCATCTCCCAGAACCTGTCCTGCGCCTGGACGAAGCCCTGGGCCATGAACAGGTCGGCGTCGGACTCGGCGTAGATCTGCGGGATGCCGTTGCCGTCGCGCTTCACGTCGACGGGCCCGGCGAGGCCGTCGAGCTTGATCGTCCCCTTGGTCTGCGGGAAGGAGGCACGCACCGTACTGACGCTCCAGTACGCCCCGTAGCCGATGCCCGCCACGATGGCCAGGACCAGGACGATGACGAGGAGGCGGGCTCGGCGCCCCTTCTTCTTGCCGGACTTATGACCGGAAGAGGCGGTGGTATTCGAGGGCATCGCTGTCCTTGCTGTCCTTACGCGAGCGGCAGGGCTGGCTGGGCGGTGGTGGGAGCGCTGGAGCAACTGTAGGCGCAGGGCACTGCGGCCTCGGACGCGGAGTCAGGAACCTACATGGCGACGCCTCGTACGAGAGTTCGACGGCGTCAAGGAAGCGTTAACAATTAGGTAAGGTAACGAAGTACCTGGCTCGCGCGGAGGAAGGAACGGCCCCTGACTGTCCACGACCTCAACCAGCTTCTGCTCATCTGCTCGCTCGTCCTGCTCGTCGCTGTCGCGGCGGTCCGCATCTCGTCGCGCAGTGGGCTCCCCAGCCTGCTCCTCTACCTCGGCATCGGCATTGCCATGGGCCAGGACGGCATCGGCAACGTCACCTTCAACAATGCCGAGTTGACGCAGGTCATCGGCTATGCGGCGCTCGTCGTGATCCTGGCCGAGGGCGGCCTCGGCACGAAGTGGAAAGAGATCAGACCCGCGCTGCCCGCGGCCGCCGTCCTGTCGCTCGTCGGCATCGCGGTGAGCGTCGGCGTGACGGCCGCCGGTGCCCACTATCTGGTCGGCCTCGAGTGGCGGCAGGCACTCATCATCGGCGCGGTGGTCTCCTCGACGGACGCGGCTGCGGTCTTCTCCGTGCTGCGGAAGGTGCCGCTGCCCTCACGCGTGACGGGCATCCTGGAAGCGGAGTCGGGGTTCAACGACGCCCCTGTGGTGATCCTGGTCGTGGCCTTCTCCATGGCGGGCCCCGTGGAGCACTGGTACGTCCTGCTCGGCGAGATCGCCCTGGAGCTCGCGATCGGCGCCGCGATCGGCATCGCGGTGGGCTGGCTCGGCGCCTTCGGCCTGCGGCACGTGGCACTGCCCGCGTCCGGTCTCTATCCCATCGCCGTGATGGCCATCGCCGTCGCCGCCTACGCGGCCGGAGCCATGGCGCACGGCAGTGGATTCCTCGCCGTCTATCTCGCCTCGATGGTCCTCGGCAACGCCAAACTGCCGCACTGGCCCGCGACCCGGGGCTTCGCCGAGGGGCTCGGCTGGATCGCGCAGATCGGCATGTTCGTCCTGCTCGGCCTCCTGGTCACCCCGCACGACCTGCTTGACGACATGTGGCCCGCGATCATCATCGGCCTGATCCTGACCATGGTCGCCAGACCCCTCGGGGTCGTCATCAGCCTCGTGCCGTTCCGCCTGCCCTGGCAGGAGAAGGCCCTGATGTCCTGGGCGGGCCTGCGCGGAGCCGTGCCCATCATCCTGGCCACGATCCCGATGGTGAACGGCGTCGACGACAGCCAGCGGATCTTCAACATCGTCTTCGTCCTGGTCGTCGTCTACACCCTCATCCAGGGTCCTACGCTGCCGTGGCTGGCCAGGAAGCTGCGTCTGGGCGACTCCTCGGGCGCCGCCGACCTGGGCATCGAGTCGGCGCCCCTGGAGCGCCTTCGCGGGCACCTGCTCTCGGTGGGGATCCCCAAGGGATCGCGGATGCACGGCGTCGAGGTGGGGGAACTGCGGATGCCCGCGGGCGCCGCGGTCACGCTCGTCGTTCGCAACGGCGAATCATTCGTGCCGCAGCCCACGACCGTGCTGCAGCGCGGGGACGAGCTCCTGGTGGTCGCGACGGATCCGGTGCGCGACGCGGCGGAGCGGCGACTGCGGGCCGTCGGACAGGGCGGAAAACTGGCCGGATGGCTGGGAACCGCTGGTCAGGACGCAGATGATCGGAGTAATCGCAGGTGACGGGCGCCTCATTCTCCGTATTCACAGGTCCCCTCGCCCCATTCCCTGTACGATGAAGGCACACTTCTTCTGTACCAACTGATCGAACCAACTCTGTCTGAAGCAGAGCTGGCGCCGACCGTATGGCGGCCGCATGCCCTCGCAGTGGGCAACCGGCATCTACCGCAGTTCCGCGCAAGAGGACAGCTCTCGGCACCGTCCCCCTGAACAAGGGGGCCGCGCTACCAGGCGGCAGAAAGGCACGGGCCGTGGCATCCACGGTCACCTCCCGCCCCGGATACGGACAGCTGCTGCGCACCCGCGGCGCCTGGACGTTTCTCCTGCCCGGCTTCGCGGCACGCCAGCCCTTCGCGATGCTGACCATCTCCATCGTGCTGCTCGTGCAGCACACCACCGGCTCGTACGGCGTCGCCGGCGCCGTGTCGGCCGTCACCGGCGTCTCCATGGCGGTGTTCGCCCCCTTCGGCGGCAAGCTCGCCGACCGGTTCGGCCAGCGGGCCGTTCTGGTGCCCGGCGTCCTCATCCACACCGTCTCGGTGCTCTCCCTGACGGTGCTCGCGCTCTCGGACGCCCCCTTGTGGGCCCTCTTCGTCGCCGCGGTGCCCACCGGCGCCTCGCAGCCGCAGATCAGCCCCATGGTGCGGGCCCGCTGGGGCGTCAAGCTCCAGGACACCCCGCTCGCCGGCACGGCTGCCGCCTTCGAGTCGGTGACGGACGAGCTGACGTTCGTCCTCGGCCCGCTCTTCGCGACCGCGCTGTGCACGACCATCGACCCGGCGGCCGGTCTCTTCACGGAGGCCGGACTGACCCTGGTGGGCGGCCTGCTGTTCGCCGCGCAGAAGAGCACCCAGCCCAAGCCCGCCTCCCGCGAGGAGCACGCGCGCGTGGAGCACACCTCGGCGCTGCGCATCCCCGGTGTGCGGGTCCTGATCGTGACCTTCCTGGGCATCGGCGCCGTCTTCGGCGGCATGCAGGTCTCGCTTGCCGCCTTCACCGAGTCCATCGGCGAGCCCGGCCTGAACGGCGTCCTGTACGGCACGTTCGCGGCCGGCAACATGCTCTCCGGGCTCGTCTGCGGCGCCATCGCCTGGAAGATCGCCCCGCAGCGGCGCCTCCTCGTCGGGTACGCGGCGCTGACCCTGATGGCCTCCGGGCTGTGGGCCGCGCACTCCGTGGTGCTCCTCGCCGGGCTCGGCCTCCTGGTCGGCGTCTGCATCGCGCCCGCCCTGATCACCGGCTACACCTTGGTCGACCGTCTCGTGGACCCCTCCGGCCGCACCGAGGCGTTCACCTGGCTCACCGGTGCCGTCGCGCTCGGCCAGGCCGCGGCCGTCACGGTCGCGGGACAGCTGGAGGACCGCTTCTGGGACGGCGCCGGATTCCTGGTGCCGCTCGGCGGTACGGCCCTGGCTCTCGCGGTGCTCGTGACCCTGCGCTCGCGGCTCGTTCCGCGCTCGGTCGGACGCACCGTGGCACGTGGCGTGGGTCACCGCGAGCCGGTCACGGTGGACTGATCTCGCGGAATAGGTCACTATGGATCGTCGTTAGCACTCATCGAGTGAGAGTGCCAGGAGGAAGCAAGTGCCGACGTACCAGTACCAGTGCACCGAATGCGGCGAGGGCCTCGAGGCGGTGCAGAAGTTCACGGATGACGCTTTGACCGTGTGCCCCAGCTGCGACGGACGCCTCAAGAAGGTGTTCTCGGCCGTCGGCATCGTCTTCAAGGGCTCCGGTTTCTACCGCAACGACAGCCGCGGTTCGTCGTCGAGCAGCACGCCGTCGACCGCGAACGCGTCGAAGTCCTCGGACTCCAAGGACTCGAAGTCGTCGGACTCCAAGTCCACCGCGAGCGCTTCGGCGTCCTCTTCCTCGTCGTCGGACTCGAAGTCGTCGGGCTCCTCCTCGGGGTCGTCGGCCGGCTCCTCGAGCTCGTCGGCCGCCTAGTTTCTCTTTCCGGGTCCCCGCTGTCGTACGGCAGCGGGGACCTCGGCATTTCCCGGCCCGGCTACTGTGCTCGGCATGGTGAATACGGCGAACGCGAACACGGCGAACGCGACGCGGGCCGAGATCGGTGTCATCGGCGGCTCCGGCTTCTACTCCTTCCTCGACAACGTGACCGAACTCCAGGTCGACACTCCCTACGGGGCGCCCAGCGACTCCCTGTTCGTCGGGGACCTCGCCGGGCGGCGGGTCGCGTTCCTGCCCCGGCACGGCCGCGGACACCATCTGCCGCCGCATCGCATCAACTACCGCGCCAACCTGTGGGCGCTGCGCTCCGTGGGTGTGCGGCAGGTGCTCGGTCCGTGTGCGGTGGGCGGGCTGCGGCCCGAGTTCGGGCCGGGGACTCTGCTGGTGCCCGATCAGCTCGTGGACCGCACCAAGTCGCGTACGCAGACGTATTTCGACGGGGTTCCGCTGCCGGATGGGAGCATTCCGAACGTCGTGCACGTGTCGCTTGCCGACCCGTACTGCCCCGCCGGGCGCAGCGCCGCGCTGAAGGCGGCCCGGGGGCGGGAGTGGGAGCCGGTGGACGGCGGGACGCTCGTGGTGATCGAGGGGCCACGGTTCTCGACCCGGGCCGAATCGCTCTGGCACGCGGCGCAGGGCTGGTCGGTGGTCGGCATGACCGGGCACCCCGAGGCCGTGCTCGCCCGTGAACTGGAGCTCTGCTACACGTCGTTGACGCTGGTCACGGACCTGGACGCGGGTGCGGAGAGCGGCGAGGGCGTCTCGCACGAAGAGGTGCTCCAGGTGTTCGCGGCGAATGTGGACCGGCTGCGGACGGTGCTGTTCGACGCGGTGGCGGGGCTGCCCGCCGAGGGTGAGCGGGACTGTCTGTGCGCGGGGGCGCTGGGCGGGATGGAGCCGGGGATTCCGTTGCCGTGAGGGGCCCGCATCGCCTGCCTAGGCCGGAAGTTGGGCCGGAACGTAGGCCGGAACTTCCCCTTCGGGTGACGGAGTTGTCCACAACCGGCGAGTAGTGCACGGGGCTCAGCGGGATTCGGCGCGGGCCTGCATCGTGAGAGCGGAAGGCAAGATCCGCAGCTCTCCCGAGCTCCCGAACTCTCCGCAGGTGGTGGCCGACATGCCGCAGGTTTCCTCAGACATCTCCTCCCCTTCACCTCCCCCGCCGTGCCCGGTCCCGCACTTCTCTCCCGTACGGGTACGGGGCGGGCACCGGCGCCTGCGAAGGCTGCTGCGTCACAGGCGGCGGGCCATGGCCGCGGGGCTGGCCGTGACCGCTGCGGCGCTCGTGGCCGCCGGACCGCGTGATGCCGGGCAGGTGCGGGCGCAGGGGCCTCCGACCGCTGCCGCCGCCGCGCCTTCGCGGGCCGAGCAGCCGCGGGCCGCCGCCATGGTGACGGCGCCGGTGCGGATCGCGGACGCGGAGACGGTGCGTCTGCTGCACCGCGGCGACCGGGTCGACGTCGTGGCCTCGGACGGATCGACGTCGCGGGTGGTGGCGGCCGGGGCGAGGGTGACCGAGGTGCCCGAGCGTCAGGCGGGCGATGCCGAAAGCGCCGCCGAGGCAGGGGCGTTGCTCGTGCTCTCCGTGCCACGGGCGACGGCGACGCGGCTCGCCGGAGCGGGCGCGGGCATGCGTCTGGCGGTGACCCTGTGCTGACTCACGATGTGTGCGACTGCACCGATCTTCTGTCAAGTCGCTCGTTCGGCTTACCCAATTGGACAGTCCTACCAGGCCCTGACGTAGTTTGCGAAGCTGTCTGTTTCACGAACTGCATGTGCAACGAAAGGCCTCGTGGTGAGCGAGAAGAACGAGCCGAGTCTCTGGGAGGGCTTCAAGGCCTTCCTGATGCGCGGCAATGTCGTCGACCTGGCGGTCGCGGTGGTCATCGGAGCCGCGTTCACGAACATCGTGAACTCCGTGGTGAAGGGTGTCATCAACCCGCTGGTCGGCGCCTTCGGGACGAAGGACCTCGACCACTACAGCTCGTGTCTTCAGTCGCCGTGTGTCGTGAAGGCGGACGGCACCGTCGAGAGCGGCATCCCGATCATGTGGGGTTCCGTCCTCAGCGCGACCCTCAGCTTTGTGATCACCGCGGCCGTCGTCTACTTCCTGATGGTGCTGCCCATGGCGAAGTATCTGGCGCGGCAGGCCGCGCGGAGGGCCGAGAAGGAGGGCACTCAGGAGGTCATCGACATCACGGAGCTGGAGGTCCTCAAGGAGATCCGCGACGCCGTGGTGGCGCAGCGCGGCTCGGGGCACGACGAGCGCTAGCGCGCGCTCAGAAGTGGTGGGGCGGCTTCTCGTCGAGGAAGCGCGCCAAATCGGCGGCGCTGTCGCCGCCGGCCGAAGGCCGCTCGCCCCACCCGCGGTCCGTGTCGTCCGAGGACTGCTGCGACAGCGGATCGTCGAAGACCAGAGCGCTCTTGGGATTCCGCAGCTTCTTCGGCGCCTCGGAGTCCTTCGGGGTCTCCGGGGTCTCCGGGGTCTCCGATCCCTTCGGATCGCGCGGTTCGGGGGTGGGGGCGGTGCTCATGCGTCCAGGGTACGTCGGTGGGGCATCGCAGCGTCCTTCAGACGGCTGTGAGCCCTTGAGCTGCGAAGATCTCCCTGGCGGCGGCCACCTGCCCGGGGGTCGGCGAGGGGGTGTCGCGCAGGGTGAAGTCCTTGCCGAGGGCGTCCCACTTCGCCTCGCCCAGCTTGTGGAAGGGCAGCACGTCGACGCGCGAGACGTTGCCGAGCGAGGCGGCGTAGCGGGCGACGCCCTCGATGTTCTCCGGGTCGTCGGTGAGGCCGGGGACGAGGACGAAGCGCACCCAGACGTCCTTGCCGAGGTCCGCGAGACGGCGAGCGAAGTCGAGGGTGGGTCGCAGCGGCCGCCCGGTGACCCTCTTGTACGTGTCGCGGTCCCAGGACTTGATGTCCAGGAGCACGAGGTCGACGTCACGCAGCAGGGCGTCGGTGGCGCGCACGCCGAGGAAGCCGGAGGTGTCCAGGGCGGTGTGCAGGCCCAGTTCGTGCTTGAGGCGGTGCAGCAGTTCGCCGGTGAAGACGGGCTGCAGGAGGGGTTCGCCGCCGCTGACGGTGGCTCCGCCGCCCGCCGCCGCGATGAACTTGGTGTACTTGGCGGCTTCCTTGATCACGTCGTCGGCGCTGGTCCGCTTACCGTTCCGCATCCGCCAGGTGTCGGGGTTGTGGCAGTACAGGCAGGTCAGCGGGCAGCCCGAGAGGAATGTGACGAAGCGGGTCCCGGGGCCGTCGACGCCGGTGGACAGGTCCCAGGAGTGGAGGGACCCGTTGACGGGGCGCCGGGTGACCGCGGCCGCCGGGGTCTCCGGTGTCGCCGTGTCGAGCAGAACAGCCATGGCAAGACTCCCGGACTGCTGAGGGGCTCAGAGGGAGCCGTGGAAGGTGCGGTTGATGACGTCGAGCTGCTGGTCGCGGGTCAGGCGGACGAAGTTGACCGCGTAACCGGAGACCCGGATGGTCAGCTGTGGGTAGTTCTCCGGGTGCTCCATGGCGTCCTGGAGCGTCGCCTTGTCGAGCACGTTGACGTTCATGTGGAAGCCGTCGCTCGCCATGTAGCCGTCGAGGACTCCGGAGAGGTTCCGGACCCGCTCTCCTGGGGTGCGGCCCAGGGCGTCCGGCGTGATGGTGTTGGTGAGCGAGATGCCGTCCTCGGCGTCGTCGTAGTCGAGCTTGGCGACCGACAGCGCGGAGGCGATGTAGCCGTGCTGGTCACGGCCGTTCATCGGGTTGGCGCCGGGGGCGAACGGCTCGCCCGCGCGGCGGCCGTCGGGGGTGTTGCCGGTCTTCTTGCCGTAGACGACGTTCGAGGTGATCGTCAGGACGGACTGGGTGTGCACCGCGTTCCGGTAGGTCGGGTGCTGCCGGATCTTGCCCATGAAGTCCGAGACGATGCGCCGGGCGATGTGGTCGGCACGCTCGTCGTTGTTGCCGTAGGCGGGGTATTCGCCCTCGATCTCGTAGTCGACGGCGAGGCCCGTCTCGTCGCGGATGACCTTGACCTTCGCGTGCTTGATGGCGGAGAGCGAGTCGGCGGCGACGGACAGGCCCGCGATGCCGCACGCCATCGTGCGCAGGATCTCCCGGTCGTGCAGCGCCATCTCGATGCGCTCGTAGGCGTACTTGTCGTGCATGTAGTGGATGACGTTCAGCGCGTGGACGTACGTCTTGCCGAGCCAGCCGAGCATGGCGTCGTAGCGCTCGACGACGGTGTCGTAGTCCAGGTAGTCGCCCTCGATGGGCTCGAAGCCCTCGACGACGCGCTTGCCGGTCTTCTCGTCGCGGCCGCCGTTGATCGCGTAGAGGAGGGCCTTGGCGACGTTGACACGGGCTCCGAAGAACTGCATCTGCTTGCCGACGGCCATCGCCGAGACACAGCAGGCGATGGCGGTGTCGTCGCCGTACTTGGGGCGCATCAGGTCGTCGGACTCGAACTGGATGGCCGAGGTGTCGATGGCGACCTTGGCTGCGAAGTCCTTGAAGCCCTTGGGCAGTTCGCGTGCCCAGAAGACCGTCAGGTTCGGCTCGGGGGCGGGGCCCAGGTTGTAGAGGGTCTGCAGGGCACGGAACGTGGTGCGGGAGACGAGCGGGCGGCCGTCCTCACCGATGCCGGCCATCGACCAGGCGACCCAGGTCGGGTCGCCGGAGAAGCCCTCGTTGTACTCGGGGGTGCGCAGGAAGCGGACGATGCGGAGCTTGATGACGAAGTCGTCGATGAACTCCTGGGCCTCGGTCTCGGTGATGCGGCCGGCCTCGATGTCGCGCTGGAGGTAGATGTCGAGGAAGTTGTCGATGCGGCCGATCGACATGGCCGCGCCGTTCTGCTCCTTCACGGCGGCCAGGTAGGCGAAGTACAGCCACTGGACGGCTTCGCGTCCCGAGGTGGCGGGGCCGGAGATGTCGTGGCCGTAGGACAGCGCCATGGACTTCAGCTCGCCGAGCGCCTTGATCTGCTCGGAGGTCTCCTCGCGGGCCCGGATGACGTCCTCGGTGGCCCATTCCTCGGCAAGGAGGTCCCTGTCGGCTTCCTTCTCGGCGATGAGGCGGTCGACTCCGTAGAGCGCGACGCGGCGGTAGTCGCCGATGATGCGGCCGCGGCCGTAGGCGTCGGGCAGGCCGGTGATGATGCCCGAGGAGCGGCAGGCGCGGATCTCGGGCGTGTAGGCGTCGAAGACACCTTCGTTGTGGGTCTTGCGGAGGTAGGTGTAGATGTCCTTGACCTCGGGGTCGGCTTCGTAGCCGTAGGCGTTGAGCGCGCCCTCGACCATCCGCCAGCCGCCGTTGGGCATGATGGCGCGCTTGAGCGGGGCATCGGTCTGAAGGCCGACGATCAGGTCGCGGTCGGCGTCGACGTAGCCGGGCCTGAAGGCGTCGATGCGGGACGGGGTCGTCACGTCCACGTCGTGGATGCCGCGCTCGATCTCCGCGGGGAACATCGCCAGGAGCTTCTGCCAGACCTGGGTGGTGCGTTCGGTCGCGCCGGTCAGGAAGGAGCCGTCGCCCTCGTACGGGGTGTAGTTCTGCTGCACGAAGTCGCGGACGTCGACGGCGTCCCGCCACAGGCCGCCCTTGAAACCGTCCCACGCCTCGCCGTGCACCGTTGCTTCCGCAGGAGTGGCAGTCATGGTCCGCACCTTTCGTATCGCTTCGTCGCTACACCTCCATTCCACTCCGGTTTGATCGATCAGGGAGGCCGCAATGGTCCTCGATCGAGGGCTGAAAGTCCCCTTTCTTCCCGTCTAGGGCCCCACAGAAGCGCCGGGACCGGAAAACGAGGGTGGGCCGAGTGCTCCCACACTCGGCCCACCCGGACCACACAGCTCACGCCAACCGAGGCGTCAGCTCGGGGACTCCGCGCCCTTGCGGGCGTAGAACCACCAGCAGACCGCGATACAGCTGACGTAGAAGGCCACAAAGCCCCACATCGCACTGGTGACCGCGAAGTTGGCGAACATCGCCGGGATGAAGAAGAAGCCGTAGGCCGCGATGGCGGAGGTGAATCCGGTGACGGCGCCGGCCTCCATCTCGGACTGCTTCAGCGCCTTCGTGTAGGCGGGGGTGCCCTCCGTCAGGCCCTTCAGGTGCTGGGCGCGGAAGATCACCGGGATCTGGCGGAACGTCGAGCCGTTGCCGATGCCCGAGAAGAAGAACGCGCACAGGAAGCAGACGAAGAAGCCCCAGAAGTTGCCGTTGTCGCCGCCGGAGGGGAGGAAGTTGATCACGCCGATGATCGAGAGCGCCATGCCGACGAACGAGATGATGGTGACCCTGGCCCCGCCGATCTTGTCCGCGATCCAGCCGCCGGCCCAGCGGGCGAGCGCGCCCACGGCCGGGCCCATCCAGGCGTACGTGGCCGCGGAGTAGGCCGCGTCGAGCGGCGTGAACGTGGTCTTGATGAGCATCGGCAGAGCTGCCGCGAAGCCGATGAAGGAACCGAACGTGCCGACGTAGAGCCAGGTCATCAGCCAGTTGTGCTTGCGCTTGAAGATGATCTTCTGCTGGCTGAAGGGGGTCGATGCGACCTTCAGGTCGTTCTGGCCGAACCACGCGACGGCGGCCAGGATCACCAGGACGGGCACCCACAGGAACGCGGCGTTCTGCAGCCACACGGGCGTGCCGTCCGCCTTGTGCTGGGCCGAGCCGACCGCGAGGACCGAGCTGGTGATGACGATCGGGGTGGCCAGCTGGACGACGGAGACACCGAGGTTGCCGAGGCCGCCGTTGATGCCGGTGGCGTTGCCCTTGTCGCGCTTGGGGAAGAAGAAGCCGATGTTGGCGAGGGACGAGGCGAAGTTCGCGCCGCCGACACCACAGAGGGCCGCGATGGCGATCATCACGCCGTACGACGTGTTCGGGTCCTGCACCGCGATGCCGAGCCAGATCAGCGGGATGACCAGGACGACCGTGGAGAGCGCGGTGAAGCGGCGCTGGCCGATCATCGGGCCGAGGAAGGTGTAGAGGACGCGCGCCGTGCCGCCGGTGATGCCGGGGACGGCCGTCAGCCAGAACAGCTGCGAGGTGGAGAAGCCGAAGCCGACGTCCTTGAGGTTGGTCGCCGTGACCGACCACACCTGCCAGACGACGAACGCGACCAGGAGGGCGGGGACCGCGATCCACAGGTTGCGGACGGCGACCTTCTTGCCGATGGACTTCCAGAAGAGCTCGTTCTCCGGCTCCCAGTCGGTGATGGTCTTGCCGGGGCGGTACTGCGCGGGGTCGTACGTACTGCCCGCTGGCGCGGTCCGCGTTTCTTGGGCGGCAGGCGATGTCATGTTGGATCCCAGTTCGCTACGGGTCCCGACCTTGCTCCGGGGCCTGACATATCCACCGTCGCGTGCGCGGTTCTTCGGGAGCAGAGGCGTAGGACATGCGTCGACCGGCCCAAAGACACGAAGATCAGAGGGCCTTCGGACGTTCGGGCCTCGGCTGCTTCTGACGGATCTCCGGGGCTCGGGTTCCCCCGCGTGATACGCAAGTCGGCATGGCTTCCTCGAACTCCTCCACCAGGCCGCGCACCAGCTCCCTCTCCGATGTCGCCGGTCTCCGCGTGGGCCATGCCACCCGCGTCGCGCCCACCCACGCGGGCCACCTCACCGGATGCACCGTCGTGCTCGCCCCGGAGGGCGGCGCCGTCGTGGCCGTGGATGTGCGTGGCGGCGGACCCGGCACCCGCGAGACGGACGCCCTGGACCCCCGCAATCTGGTCCAGCGCGTCGAGGCCGTGGTGCTGACCGGCGGCAGCGCGTACGGCCTGGACTCCGCGACCGGCGTGATGGCGTGGCTGGAGGAGCGGGGCCGGGGCGTGCGGGTCGGCCCCGATCCCGCTCACGTCGTCCCCGTGGTCCCGGCCGCCTGCGTCTTCGACCTCGGCCGGGGCGGCGACTTCGCGGCACGCCCCGACGCCTCGACGGGCCGCGCCGCGGTGGAGGCCGCCGCGGGCAGCGAGCCGTTCACGCCCGTCGAGGAGGGGAACGTGGGCGCGGGCACCGGAGCCGTGGTCGGAAA
Source organism: Streptomyces sp. NPDC033177 (assembly GCF_055577715.1). Taxonomy (NCBI): domain Bacteria; kingdom Bacillati; phylum Actinomycetota; class Actinomycetes; order Kitasatosporales; family Streptomycetaceae; genus Streptomyces; species Streptomyces sp. NPDC033177. The sequence continues at coordinate 228,145 of NZ_JBVIPS010000006.1, forward strand.
GGTCAAGGGAGGTGTCGGCAGCGCGAGCGTCCGGCTGGACTCGGGCATCACCGTGGCCGCCCTGGTCGTGGCGAACGCGGCGGGCTCGGGGGTCGACGCGGGGACGGGGGCGCTGTACGGGCGGTTCTTCGAGGGCCGGCGGGTGGCCTACCCCGCCCCTGAGGTGCACGAGGAGGCCGCGCGCCGCCTCGCCGAAGTTGCCGCCAAGAGCGGGCCGCCGCCGCTGAACACCACCTTCGCCGTGGTCGCCACGGACGCCGAACTCACCAAGGCCCAGGCGCAGAAGCTCGCGGGCACGTCGCACGACGGCATGGCGCGCGCCGTGCGCCCCGTCCACCTTCTCAACGACGGGGACACCGTCTTCGCCCTCGCGACCGGCGAGCACCTCTTGGCCGCCGACAGCCCCCTCGCCCTGAACGAAATCCTCGCGGCGGGCGCGGACATGGTGACGGCGGCGATCGTCAGGGCGCTCCTGGCCGCGGAGTCCGTCGAGACGCCGGGCGGCATCTTCCCCTCGTACCGCGACCTTTACGGCGGCCTCGGCAGCGAGCGAGCCGAGTAGTTGCCGAATGGCCGCGGAGCGAGGCCTGTTGGGCAGCCGGCGGGCCATGTCCATGTGCCCGCGCTCACATCAAGCGGAAGGAACCTCTCCGCCCGTGAGCCGCTCTTAACCCTTACTGGATCAGAACGCGCACTTCGCACAAAGATGGAGCAGCCCGTGACAACGTCGCACATAGCCAAGCCCCGGCGACGCACCCTTCTGGCGGCCACCGCACTCGCCGCGGTCGGTGCGCTCACCCTCACGGCCTGTGGCGGCGACGCGGATGCCGATGGCGACAGCGACGGCAAGAACGGCAAGAACAAGACCCAGGGCGCCGACATCACCATCTCGGCGAAGGACGGCTCGACCGGCGCGTCCATCAACGCCACCGGCGTCAAGGTCGAGGGCGGCAAGCTGACCGAGGTGAAGATGACCCTGGTCTCCACCGGGGCGGCGGTCGACGGCACGCTCTCCGCCGACGGCTCCAGCTGGAAGCCCAAGGCCCAGCTGGAGCGCGGCATGAAGTACAAGATCACCGCCGACGCGAAGGACACCAAGGGCAAGGAGGCGACGGAGAACTCGATCTTCACCACCGTCTCCAAGGACAACAGCTTCATCGGCAGTTACACCCCCGACGGCGGCACGAAGGTCGGCGTCGGCATGCCGGTCTCCTTCAACTTCGACAAGGCGATCACCGAGAAGCAGTCCGTCCAGTCGCACATCAAGGTCACCACCGACAGCGGCCAGAAGGTCGTCGGCCACTGGTTCGGCGACCAGCGCCTGGACTTCAGGCCCGAGGAGTACTGGAAGGCCGGCGCCAAGGTCACGATGAAGATCGACCTGGAGGGCGTGAAGGGCGCGGACGGCGCCACCGGCGTACAGAACAAGACGGTCAGCTTCACCGTGGGCCGCGCGCAGGTCTCCACGGTCGACGTGAAGGCCAAGAAGATGACGGTCGAGCGCGACGGCAAGGTCATCAAGACCATCCCGATCTCCGCGGGCAGCCCGTCGAACCCCACGTACAACGGCAAGATGGTGATCTCCGAGAAGTTCACCCAGACCCGCATGAACGGCGACACGGTCGGCTTCGGCGGTGAGTACGACATCAAGGACGTCCCGCACGCCATGCGCCTGTCGTCGTCCGGCACCTTCATCCACGGCAACTACTGGGGCTCGCCCTCGATCTTCGGCAGCGCCAACACCAGCCACGGCTGCGTCGGGCTGCGGGACGCGCAGGGTGCGGGCGACTCCAGCACGCCGGGCGCGTGGTTCTACGACAACTCCCTCATCGGGGACATCGTGACGGTCAAGGGATCCCCGGACGAGACCATCGCCCCGGACAACGGCCTGAACGGCTGGAACATGTCCTGGAGCGAGTGGACGGCAGGCAGCGCGGGCTGATTCCGGCCGCCGCCCCTGCCCCTCCCCCAACCCCTCTCACCAGCCCCAACACCGCGAGCCGCACGGGAACTTGCCGTGCGGCTCGTCCGTTTTCCAGTTCCCGGACATGATGTCCGACCCAGGGGCTACGGTATGCACTCACAAGGTGACATGCAGCAACGCCGGGAGAGACCTTGAGCGTTCCGTACGAGTACGAGACGGCGTACGAGCCCCAGTCTGCCGAGCAGAATTCTCCGCACTCCCCGCAGGAGCATCTCGAGCGGCTTCTTCGCCGCGCCATGAACTCCTTCGACCTGCCGGACGACACGATAGGGCGTCTGGACTCGGCCCTGGCGTACGACAGTTCGCTGCACTCCGCGCATCACAGCGCGGGCCTGCACCGCGAGACGTACCGCCACACATGGCTGCTCGCCGACGCGGACGCGCTCACCCTCTGGGAGCTCGTGCACAACACCGGCCCCGGCAGCCACCCCCAGTACGAGGTGTACGCGGACGAGGAGGAGGCCGGGGTCGCCACCTCGCGTCTGCCGCTCCCGCCCGACACCCTCTCCGCCGCCTGCGAGCAGCCCGTCGTGCTCCAGCTCCCGGTCGCCGACGAACCCCGTCATACGTACGTGCCGGACGACTCCGCGGATCATGGCCGCCGGCTGCTGCGCCGCGCGGAGAACTCGGTGAGCGAGGGGCGCCCCGGCGAGGACCTGGAGCGGTTATTGCGCTCGGCGTTCGCGCACCAGATCACGCAGGCCTTCGGCCGCCCCTGCCTGGTCGGCGAGGCGCGCCTCTGCTTCTCGCTCTACGAGCACGCGTTCCTGCTCTTCGACGGCAGCGAGCTCAGCCTCTGGGAGGTCGAGCACACGGTCACGCCCGACAAGCGGCACCGCTGCGAGGTGTACGCCTCCGAGGAAGCGGCCCGCGCGGCGATGGAGCAGCGCGCCAGGAACATTCCGCAGCAGCGCACGAAGTAGGGGCTGCCCGCGCACGAGGCGAGGTTCAGGGGCGGCCGTCGCCGAACTGCCGCACCAGACCGGCGAAGGCGGCGCGCTCGTCCGCCGTCAGCTCGACCGTCTCGGCGCGCGGCGGGCCCGTCTGCGCGGGCACCGCACCCAGCGCACGGGACGTGCGCCAGACATCCACGTCAGCCTGGTCGCGCCGCATCACCCGCACCAGGCCCACGGCCCAGACGACGGTCGCCGCGGCCAGGACGGCCACGCCTGCCTGCTGGAGGATCGAGACATTCTGGAGCATGCCGCACAGTAGACAACACGATCCGGGGCTTACGACAGGGGTGTTGTGGGACTTACGTCCTGAAGTGATGCATGTCGCACAACACCCCTCATAGGGGCCGAACCCTCCGGGACCAGAGGCCAAACCCTCCGGGACTCGGTCAGCCGGGCTCAGCGGTCAGCCGTTCTCAGACGGCCGCCGGCACCCGCTTCTCCGTCACCGCTTCCTCGCCCGTGCTGCCGCTCTCCGAAGGCACCGCCTTCCGGGTGCCCTTGAGCAGGATGACCGCCACGGTCGAGACGCCGACTCCGGCGGCGATCGCCACCAGGTACAGCAGCGGCTGGCCGATGAGCGGCACCACGAAGATGCCGCCGTGCGGGGCCCGCAGCGTGCAGCCGAAGGCCATCGACAGGGCGCCGGTGACCGCGCCGCCCGCCATCGACGCCGGGATCACCCGCAGCGGGTCGGCCGCGGCGAACGGGATCGCGCCCTCCGTGATGAAGGAGGCGCCCAGGAACCAGGCCGCCTTGCCGTTCTCGCGCTCGGTCCTGGTGAAGAGGCGTCCGCGGATCGTGGTGGCGAGGGCCATGGCGAGCGGCGGGACCATGCCGGCCGCCATCACCGCGGCCATGACCTTGAGGCTGCCCTCGGTCGGGTTGGCGAGGCCGCCGACGGCGAAGGCGTACGCGACCTTGTTCAGCGGGCCGCCGAGGTCGAAGCACATCATCAGGCCGAGGATGACGCCCAGGATGATGGCGTTGGCGCCGGACAGGCCTTCCAGCCAGTCCGTGAGCGCGCTCTGCAGCTCCGCGATCGGCTTTCCGATGACGAGGAACATCAGGAAACCGACGACCGCGGACGAGATCAACGGGATCACGACCACAGGCATGATCCCGCGCAGCACGGCCGGGATCCTCACGCGCTGGATGCCCATGACGACCGCGCCCGCGATCAGGCCCGCCGCGAGGCCGCCCAGGAAGCCCGCGTTGATCGTGACGGCGACGGAACCGCCGACGAATCCGGGGACGAGCCCTGGCCGGTCGGCCATTCCGTACGCGATGTAACCCGCGAGGACCGGCACCAGGAAGGCGAAGGCGAGTCCGCCGATCTGGAAGAGGAGCGCGGCCCAGCTCGTGGTGTCCGTCCACACGAAGTGCTCGGCGACGGACGGCGCCTTGTCGATCTTCCAGCCGCCGATGGCGAAGCCGAGCGCGATGAGGAGGCCACCGGCCGCGACGAACGGGACCATGTAACTGACGCCGGACATCAGCCACTTGCGCAGCTTGGTGCCGTAACCGTCCTCGCTGTCACCGGTGTTGTCGACGGGGCTGGGCCCGACGTCCGCGGTGATCTCGCCGCGGGCCGCCTTCGCCCGCACCTCGGCGATGAGCTCGGCGGGCCTGCTGATACCTGCCTTCACCCCGACGTCGACGGTGGGCTTCCCACCGAATCGGTCCTTGTCCCGTACGGGGACGTCGTGCGCGAAGATGACCGCGTCCGCAGCGGCGATGACGGCCGGGTCGAGGCGGGTGAAGCCCGCTGACCCCTGAGTCTCCACCGTCAGCTCTACGCCTGCCTCGCGGGCCGCGTTCTCGAGGGACTCGGCGGCCATGTACGTGTGCGCGATGCCCGTCGGGCAGGACGTGACGGCGACGATGCGGAACGGCTGCTCCGGAGTGGGGGTGTGCTCCGGGGTGGGGTCGTCGTTCCCGGGGGTCGGGTCCGTGGGTTCTTCCGCCGCGCCGGTGGCAGCGGACTCCCCGCTGATCAGAGCTGCTGCCGTCTGCGCGTCCTCCGCCGCCCGCAGCGCGCTCGTGAACTCCTCGTCCATCAACTGCCGTGCCAGCGAGGAGAGAATCGTCAGGTGGGCGTCGTCCGCGCCCGCCGGGGCCGCGATCAGGAAGATCAGGTCGGCGGGGCCGTCCGGAGCCCCGAAGTCGATGCCCTCGGCCGAGCGGCCGAAGGCCAGGGTCGGCTCGGTGACGTGGGCACTGCGGCAGTGCGGGATGCCGATGCCGCCGTCGAGGCCGGTCGGCATCTGCGCCTCGCGGGCCGCCACGTCGGCGAGGAACCCGTCCAGATCGGTCACCCGGCCCAGGGCCACCATGCGCTCGGCGAGGGCACGGGCCGCCGCTTCCTTCGTTGTGGCGGACCGGTCGATTTCGAGGTCGACCAGTTCCGCGGTGATCATCTCGCTCATCGCGGGCTCCTTCGCACGCGTATCGCCCGGAGGGCGGGGGTGGGGACGGGGGTGCTGCGGGTGGGGACAGGGGTACTGCAGGCGGGGACGGGGGAGCTGCGGGGAGTTCGGGACGTCATGACGCCGGCTCCGTCAGTACGCGGTCCAGGGGGACCTCCGAGGTGACGGTGACGGCGTCGGGCGCGAGGTCGGCGGGGGTCGGCATCGCGCTGCCGGGGAGCTGGACCGCTGCCGCGCCGTGCGCCACGGCCGAGGCGAGGGCGGTGACGCCGGTGCCGCCCGCGACGAGGAAACCGGCGAGCGATGAGTCACCGGCTCCGACGTTGCTGCGTACGACGTCGACCGGCGCGCAGGCGAAGTACGCGCCAGAGTCGTCCACCAGGAGCTGGCCGTCCGCGCCGAGGCTGGCGAGCACGGCCCGCGCGCCCAGCTGCCGCAGTTCCTCGGCCGCCTTGACCGCGTCACCGACGGTCGCCAGCGGGCGGCCAACGGCTTCGGCGAGCTCCTCCGCGTTCGGCTTGACGACGTCGGGGCGTCCGGCGAGGGCGGCGAGCAGGGCGGGGCCCGAGGTGTCGAGGGCGATACGGGCGCCGGCGGCGTGCGCGCGGGCCACCAGGTCGGCGTACCAGGAGGGGGCGAGCCCGCGGGGCAGGCTGCCGCAGCAGGCGATCCAGTCGGCGCCGACGGAACGCTCCCGTACGGTGGAGAGCAGCAACTCGGCTTCGGCAGCGCTCAGTTCGGGACCGGCCGCATTGATCTTGGTGAGCGTTCCGTCCGGTTCGGCCACGGCGATGTTGGAGCGGGTCTGGCCGGCGACCGGGACCGGCGCGACCTGGATGCCCTGCTCGTCGAGGAGCTGGGCCACGAGTGCGCCGGGCGCGCCGCCGAGGGGCAGGACCGCGAGCGTCGTCGCGCCCGCCGCCGCGACCGCCCTCGACACGTTGACGCCCTTGCCGCCCGGGTCCATGCGGTCACCGGTGGCCCGGATGACCTCGCCGCGGTCCAGCGAGGGGACCTCGTAGGTGCGGTCGAGGGAGGGGTTGGGGGTGACGGTGAGGATCATGCGCGTACGTACCGTTTCCTTGCTGACCTGCGTGGTGTCGCTCTTGGGTGTGTCCGCGCCGCTCATGCTCGGATCACCTCCGTGCCGCCGCTCTCGATCGCCGCGGCGTCCTCGGGGCTGAGGCCGCTGTCGGTGATCAGCAGATCCACGTCCGCCAGGTCACCGAAGCGCGCGAAGTGCTCCTGCCCGTGCTTGGTGGAGTCCGCGAGGAGCACCACACGGCGGGCCGCGCCGATCGCCGCGCGCTTGACGGCGGCTTCGGCGAGGTCGGGGGTGGTCAGACCGGCCTGTGCGGAGAAGCCGTTCGCGGCGACGAAGAGGACGTCGGCGCGGATCTCTCCGTACGCCCGCAGCGCCCACGCGTCGACGGCGGCGCGCGTACGGCTGCGGACGCGGCCTCCGATGAGGTGGAGCTGGATGCCGGGGTGGTCGGCGAGGCGCGCTGCGGTGGGCAGGCCGTGCGTCACGACGGTGAACGTCGCTTCCAGCGGGAGGGAGGCCGCGAGGCGGGCGACGGTCGAACCGGCGTCGAGGATGACGCTGCCTTCGGCGGGGAGTTCGGCGAGGGCGGCGTGGGCGATGCGGTCCTTCTCGTCGGCCGCCGTTCCCTCGCGCTCGGCGAGGTCGGGCTCGAAGTCGAGGCGCCCGGCCGGTATGGCACCGCCGTGCACCCGGCGCACCATGCCCGCGCGGTCGAGGGCCTTCAGGTCGCGCCGGATGGTCTCGGCGGTGACCTTGAACTCCTCGGCGAGCGACAGGACGTCGACCCGGCCGCCGTCGCGCGCGAGCCGCAGGATCTCCTGCTGCCGCTCCGGTGCGTACATGTCCGTTTGCCTCCGCCGGATGCCCGAGTGTGTGGTTTCCCCTGCAGAGTACGACTGCTTTCCCGCAAAGTCCACAGGTCCGGACTCAGTACGGACATAAACGGACTTCGCAGATCATGAACGCGGCCCGGTCAGAGCCTGAGCTCCGACCGGGCCGCGCCCCGCCACTCCCGCGCTCAGGAGGTCAACGCGGGCTCCCGCTTGCCGAGTTCATCACCGGATTCCTGGACGGCCGCGTCCTCGGTGCCACCGCTTCCGTCACCGCCCTCCACGTGCTGCCGCGGCTTCGACGGCAGGGCGAACATCAGCAGGAAGATGGCGACAAGCACGCCGACGACCCACCACAGCGAGTTCTGGAACGCGCCCACGATCTCCATGGGCATCTCGCTCCGCGCCGCCTTCTCGTTGATCACGCCGAAGAACACCACCGAGACCAGGCCGAGCCCGAGCGCCGTACCCATCTGCTGCACGGTGTTGAGCAGCCCGGACGCGGACCCGGAGTGCTCACGCGGCACGTCCGACAGGATGGCGTCGGTCAGCGGCGCGACGATGAAGCCCATGCCCGCGCCCATCACGAGCAGCGGCAGCGCCATCTGCCAGGACGCGATGCCCGCGCCGTACCGGTCCGCCTCCCAGATGTAGAGCAGCACCCCGGCGGCCATGAGGAGCGCGCCGCCCTGCAGCACCTTGCGCCCGAACCGGGGTACGAGCTTCTGCACGGACATACCGGCCGCCACCGAGACGGCGATCGAGAACGGAATGCCGGTCGTGCCGGCCCGCAGCGCGGTCCAGCCGAGCCCCGTCTGCATGTAGAGCGTCCAGACCAGGAAGAAGATGCCCATCGTGACACCGAACACGGTCTGCACCGCGATGCCCGCGGCGAAGCTCTTCACCTTGAACAGGGAGAGTTCCACGAGGGGCGAACCGTCCTTGGCCGCCTTCGCCTTCTCGTACGCGATGAGCGCGCCGAAGACGACGAGTCCGCCCGCCATCATCGCGTAACCCCACAGCGGCCAGTCCAACTCCCGCCCACGGGTGAGCGGGTAGAGGACCATCAGCAGGCCGAGCGTGACGAGGACGACGCCGACGAGGTCGAGCTTGAGGGCCTTCGGCGCCTTGGACTCGGTGATGAACTTGCTGCCGAGGATCAGCCCCGCGATCCCGACCGGCAGGTTGATGAGGAAGATCGGCCGCCACTCGAGCCCGAAGAGGTTCCACTGGGTCAGCAGCGCGCCGAGCAGCGGTCCCGATACGGCGCCGAGCCCCACGATCATCCCGAAGAGCCCGAAGACCTTGCCGCGCTCGTGCGCGGGGAAGGTGGCGTGCACGATCGACAGGACCTGAGGCACCATCATCGCGGCCATGCCGCCCTGCAGGATCCGGGACGCGACCAGCATCTCCGGGTTGGCGGCGAACCCGCAGAGCGCGGAGGCGACGGTGAAGCCGCCGATCCCTATCAGGAACATCCGCTTGCGCCCGTGGATGTCACCGAGTCGCCCGCCCGTGATGAGCCCGGCGGCGAACGCGAGCGCGTAGCCCGCGGTGATCCACTGGATCTGGCTGTAAGAGGCGCCTGCTTCCTCCTGGATGGACGGGATCGCGATGTTGACGATGGTGACGTCGACGAGGTCCATGAACGCCGCCGTCATCACGATGGCGAGGGCGAACCAGCGGCGCCGGTCGGCTGCGGCGGCGTCCGATCCGGGGGGTGTGGTGGCGGGGCTGCTGTAAGTCATGGGAGGAGACTAGAAGTCATATAGGCCAGACTGTGTCCTAGATGGGCGGCATCCTGAGGAACATGACTTCACTTTCGGGCACGACTTCGGAAAGGTCCGGCTCCGGGTCCGGGGGCGGCTCCGGCTCAGGGGGTACGGACACCCCCGCTCGGCTGCTGCAGCTCCTCTCCCTCCTCCAGACCCCGCGCGAGTGGCCGGGCGGGGAGCTGTCGGACCGGCTCGGCGTCAGCCGTCGCACGGTGAGGCGCGACATCGACCGGCTGCGGGACCTCGGCTACCCGGTACAGGCCAGCCAGGGGGCGACCGGTGGCTACCGCCTGGTCGCCGGCAAGGCGATGCCGCCGCTCGTCCTTGACGACGAGGAGGCGGTGGCGATCGCGGTGGGGCTGCGGGCCGGGGCGGGGCACGCGGTGGAGGGCGTGGAGGAGGCGTCGGTCCGGGCCCTGGCGAAACTCGAACAGGTCCTGCCCTCCCGCCTGCGCCACCGCGTCCAGACCCTCCAGATCGCGACGACCCCGCTGACCAGCGGCGACGGCGCGAGCATCGCGCCCGAGACGCTCACGGTCATGGCGTCCGCGGCGGCGGGCCAGGAGCGCCTGCGCTTCGCGTACCGATCCGGTGACGGCACGGAGTCCCGCCGTCTGACGGAGCCGCATCGTCTCGTGTCGACGGGACGGCGCTGGTATCTCGTGGCGTACGACATCGACCGCGACGACTGGCGCACGTTCCGGGTGGACCGGGTGTCGTCGCCCTTCGCGACCGGCGCCCGCTTCGTGCCGCGGGAGCTGCCCACGGGGGACGCCGCGGAGTTCATCCGCCGGTCGATGTGGCGGGGGCAGCCTTCGTACGCGATCGACGTGACGTTCGAGGCGTCCGCGGAGGCCGTCGCCGGGGCGTTCCCCTCGGCGCTGGGTACGCCGGAGCCCCTTTCGGCCACGAGGTGCCGCCTCCGCTCGGAGGTGACGGACTCCATCGAATGGCTCGCGCTTCGCCTTGCCACGGCCGGCTGCGATTTCGTGGCCCATGGCCCACCGGAACTCATCACTTCCCTCCGGGAACTGGGCACCCGCCTGACGCGAGCGTCGTCCCCCTGACCGGCCCCATGCCGCCCACGGCCTTGACGCCTTACGGCGGCTCCGCGCGACGGCCCGCACGGCCGCGCTTCGCGCCAGCGCCTGCAGGCCGTGGGGGGACGATCCTGAACCGCGCTCCGCGCGGATCTCTCCCACCCACCCACCCGATTGCCCGGGGGTGACGGACGGGTGGGGCCCCGGGGCGACCAAGGAAGGCAACCCGGGGTGACGGGCGGGTGGGCGGGAAACATCCGCGCGGAGCGCGGTACAGGTTTGCGCGGAGCGCAGGAAGCCGGGGCGAGGGGGACACCCCGGGCCGGCCGAGGAAGGCAACCGGGTTGACGGGTGGGTGGGCGGGAGAAAACCGCGCGGAGCGCGGTACAGGTTTGCGCGGAGCGCGGGGAGCCGGGAGCGTCCCGGCACCAAGAGAGCCCCGGTGCCGGGGGGGAATGGCACCGGGGCTCAGCTGAGGGGCGGCTTTGCGGGCCGCCAAAGGCCTACGCCGCTGCGTCGAAGCCCGTGTCCCGAGCCAGCTTCTTCAGCTCGAGCAGCGCATGCTTCTCGATCTGGCGGATCCGCTCCCGCGTCAGACCATGCTGCTTGCCGACCTCCGTAAGCGTCCGCTCGCGGCCGTCCTCGATGCCGTACCGCATCTTGATGATGGAGGCCGTGCGCTGGTCGAGGCGGCCGATCAGGTCGTCAAGCTCCTCGCTGCGCAGCAACGTCAGGACGGACTGCTCGGGCGAGACCGCGGAGGTGTCCTCGAGGAGGTCACCGAACTGCGTGTCGCCGTTGTCGTCGACGCCCATGTTGAGCGAGACCGGGTCACGCGCCCAGTCCAGGACGTCCGTGACACGCGCGGGCGTGGAGTCCAGCTCCGCCGCGACCTCTTCCGGCTCGGGGTCGCGTCCGTTCTTGCGGTTGAACTCACGCATGACCCGGCGGATACGGCCCAGCTCCTCCACCAGGTGGACGGGCAGCCGGATCGTGCGGGACTGGTCGGCTATGGAGCGCGTGATGGCCTGACGGATCCACCACGTGGCGTACGTGGAGAACTTGAAGCCCTTGGCGTAGTCGAACTTCTCGACCGCGCGGACCAGGCCCGCGTTCCCCTCCTGGATCAGGTCGAGCAGCGGCAGACCACTGCGCGGATAGCGGCGGGCCACGGCGACGACCAGACGCAGGTTCGACCGGATGAAGACGTCCTTCGCCCGCTCGCCGTCGGCGACGAGCGCCTCGAGCTCCTCGCGGGACGCGGAGGCGCCGGGGACGGAGTCCTCGACGTCGCCGTCGAGTATCTTCCGGGCATAGACACCGGCCTCGATGATCTGGGACAGCTCGACTTCCTTGGCGGCGTCGAGCAGCGGCGTACGCGCGATCTCGTCGAGGTACATGCCGACCAGGTCGCGGTCGGCGATCTCCCCGCCTACGGCGCGAACACTGCGTGCCGCGTCGGTCTCGCCGGTGGAGGCGGACTTACGACGGGCGACGGCACGGGTTGCCATGCGTGCTCCCTTGCGTGTGGAGGTCCTGGTCGGCCCTTTTCACGGGCCTCTGTGGTGGAAACCACACCCTTCCGGGTGCCCTGCTTCCGATGGAAACAACGACTGGAATCCGGACAGAATTCCCAAGCCGCGTAACTATTTTCCTGACGTTGCAGTACCCTGTGCCGCCACAAAGGGAGGCCGGATGCCGTCGGAGCGTAACGAGGTGCAGGTCAGGCCGGGCTCGGAGGCCGATCTGGGGGCCCTGACCGCCATCTACAACCACTACGTACGCGAGACGGCGGTCACATTCGACACGGCCGTCTTTCTGCCGGAAGAGCGCCGCCCTTGGCTGCTCTCCCACCCTGAAGACGGCCCCCACCGCCTCTTGGTTGCCCAGGAGCGGGATTCCGGCCTGATCCTCGGGTACACCACGAGTTCTCCTTTCCGGGTCAAGCCCGCGTACGCCACTTCGGTGGAAGTCAGCGTCTACTGCGCTCCGCATGCCGCGGGCCGCGGCATCGGCACCCTGCTCTACAAGGCGCTCTTCGAGGCCCTCGAAGGCGAGGACCTGCACCGCGCCTACGCCGGGATCGCCCAGCCGAACGACGCCTCCGGCCGCCTCCACGAACGTTTCGGCTTCCGGCACGTCGGCACGTACCGCGAGGTGGGCCGCAAGTTCGGCCGGTACTGGGACGTCGCCTGGTACGAGCGTCCCCTCGGCCCCCGGCACCGAAGCGGGTCCTAGGTCCCGACCCGGCCCGCCCTAAGCCCTGACCTAGGCCTCACCTAGGCCGCAAGGCCGTTACGCCCGCACCCCGGCCCGCCTACCGTGCCGCCATGGACACCACCGGCACCCTCGACGAAGCCCTGCAGCGCCTGCACGCCTCGGGCCCCGAGCGGCTCGGACGGCTCACCAACCACGCCCCGATGGCCGTCGAGGCGCTCGCCGCGCACGGCCACTCCGGTGCGGTCCACCGCTGGCTCGAGCTGTACGCGCCGAAGTTGGAGGAGTACCCCGGTGCGGTCGGAACAATCACCGACGACAACTGGCGCGAGGCACTCGGCGATCCGCGCCGGGCGGCGGACTGGATCGCGTACTTCGGCCGGCAGGTCGGCGAACGCCCGTGGCGCGAGGTGCTCGCCGCCTGGTGGCCGCTCCTGCTGCCCGGCCTGTACGGCGGCTCCACGCACCCGGTGATCCGCGTCGGCCACGCGGTCCGCACGCTCCTGTCCGGCGAGGCGACCGGACCCCGCGTCACGGAACTCGCCCACGGCCTCGGCTACTGGGCCGCCCGCCACCACCCCGTCACCGGCATCACGCTCCTGCCGCCGGGCGCCGGCACCGCTGCCGCCGCCCTGGACGCCGTCGAGCCGATCACGGACAGGGAAAGCGGTGGCTTCCCCGCCAGGCTGGGCCGGGTCGTGGGTCTGCCCGCGTGGGCGGCCACAGTGACGGACCCGGACGCGGCGCACCGCGCACTCACCGAGCTGGTGCACGCGGCCACCCACCGGTACGCCACCCACGGCCACGGCGAGGCGACCATGCTGGTGCACGCGGCGACGGCCCCCAACGCCGTGCTGCGCGCCCTGCCCGCGCTGCCCCGCACCCTGTGGGCGCCGAGCCTGCACGCGGCCTGGACGGCGTCGGCCGCCGTGACCTCGATGTACGCCCCGGACGCGCCGGTCACGTACACCGCACCCGGCACCTTCGCCCCCGAGGAGGTCTTCGAGCGGGCCCTGGCGCACGGCGACGAGCACGTCATCAAGTTCACCGACACGGCACTGGACGTGGGCGACGAGCGCGCCCTGGCGGCGGCCCTGCGCGCGATCGAGATCAGCGAACCGCTCGCCTAGGGCCTTCAGCGGTCAGCCGAACTGCACCGACCTCTTCGCGAGCCCCATCCAGAACCCGTCGATCACACTGCGCTGCCCGCCGAGGTCCCCCGCGGCCTCCGCGGCCCCCAGCGTCACGAAAAGGGGCGCGAAGTGCTCCGTGCGCGGATGTGCGAGCTCGCCCGCCGGAGACTTGTGCCGGAAGTCGAGGAGACCGTCGATGTCGCCCGCGTCGAGCGCCTCGTGCCCCCACGCGTCGAACTCCACCGACCACGACGGCGTACCGCGGTCCAGTTGCCGCAGCGCGGCCAGGTTGTGCGTGAAGAAGCCGCTGCCGACGATGAGCACACCCTCGTCCCGGAGCGGCGCGAGCTTGCGGCCGATGTCGAGGAGGCGGCGCGGGTCGAGGGTCGGCAGGGAGATCTGGAGCACGGGGACGTCCGCGTCGGGATACATCTCGACGAGCGGGACATACGCTCCGTGGTCGAGCCCGCGGTCCGGGATGTCCTGCACCGGCATACCCGCCCCGCGCAGCAATTTGCGTACGGAATCGGCCAGTTGGGGGGCACCCGGGGCCGCGTACGTGACCTGGTAGTAGTGCTCGGGGAAGCCCCAGAAGTCGTACACCAGCGGCAGCGTCCGCGTCGCGCCGATGGCCAGCGGGGCCTCCTCCCAGTGGGCGGAGACCATGAGGATGGCCTTGGGGTGCGGCAGCTCTGCCGACCAGGCGCGGAGCTGGTCCGGCCAGAGCGCGTCGTCGGCCAGTGGCGGTGCGCCGTGACTGAGGTACAGGGCGGGCATGCGCTCCTGGGTGGCGGTCATGGCGGCACCTCCGAGAACGTACGAGGGACGGTTTGTTCACACTGAAGCTTTTGCTTTAACTCTCAAGCTTTTCCGACGATGACCCTACTCCCTCATTGTTTAACTTTCAAGGAAGGGCTGCGTACAGTGGAGTACATGGACACGGCACCCACTTCTTCCCCCGACCTTCCCGACGGGGAACCGCGCTGGCTCGATGACGACGAACAGCGCACCTGGCTCGCGTATCTGCAGGCCACCACGCTCCTGGAGGATCACCTCGACCGCCAGTTGCAGCGTGACGCCGGCATGCCGCACATCTACTACGGCCTCCTGGTCCAGCTCTCCGTCGCCCCGCGGCGGCGCATGCGCATGACGGAGCTGGCCAGGAACACCAAGATCACCCGGTCCCGTCTCTCGCACGCCGTCGCGCGCCTGGAGAAGAACGGCTGGGTGCGCCGCGAGGACTGCCCCTCCGACAAGCGCGGCCAGTTCGCGATCCTCACCGACGACGGGTACGAGGTGCTGCGCAGGACCGCGCCCGGCCATGTCACCGCCGTGCGCCAGGCACTCTTCGACCGGCTCACCCCGGAACAGCAGAAGTCCCTCGGCGAGATCATGGTGATCGTCGCCGAGGGACTTCAGCCGAAGGAGGCGGGGGCGGACCTGCCCTGGCTCCGCTAGGCCCCTTGCCGAACCGGGTCAGTGCGCGACCACCGGAATCCTGATCTCGTCCTCGACACCCTCGCCGTCGCCGGAGCCCGACGCGGCCGGAGCGCCGCTCTGGGAACCGGTGTTGATGAGGGCGAAGGCGATCGCCGCGGCGGCGGCCAGGATGCCGACGGCCCACCAGATCGCGCTGGTGTAGCCCTCGACCATGGCCTGCGCCTGGACCAGCTTCTGGGCCGCGGGAGTCGTCGCACCCGCCGCGTGGTCCGCGATGTACGCGGTCGTGGCGGAGGCGGCGATGGTGTTCAGGAGAGCGGTGCCGATGGCGCCGCCGACCTGCTGCGAGGTGTTGACCATCGCGGAGGCGACACCCGAGTCACGCGGCTCCACACCGTGCGTGGCGAGCGACATGGCGGGCATGAACGCCGTACCCATGCCGAGGCCGAGCAGCAGCTGGCCGGGCAGGATCACACCGGCGTACGAAGTACCGACGTCGAGCTGCGTCAGGAACAGCATGCCCACGGCGGCGACCAGGAAGCCCGGACCCATGAGCAGCCGCGGCGGGACGCGGGTCATCAGGCGTGCGCCGATCTGCGTGGAGCCCGTGATCATGCCGACGATCATCGGCAGGAACGCGAAGCCGGTCTTCACCGGCGAGTAGCCCTGGACGATCTGGAGGTAGTACGTGAGGAACAGGAACAGGCCGAACATCGCGATGATCGCGAGGCCGAGCGAGAGGTAGACGCCACCGCGGTTGCGCTCGGTCAGGACGCGCAGCGGAAGCAGCGGCGACTTGACCTTCGCCTCGGTGAGGACGAACGCGGCGAGCAGGACGGCGGAGCCGACGAACATGCCGATGGTCAGGGAGTCCGACCAGCCGGCCGACTCGGCGCGCGTGAAGCCGTAGACAAGGGAGACCAGACCGAGGGTGGACAGGACCACACCCGGGATGTCGAGCGGCGAGCGGTTGCGGGCGCCGGCCGGCTCACGGATGACGAAGTAGGCGCCGAGTGCGGCGATGACGGCGAACGGGATGTTCACGAAGAACGTCCAGCGCCAGTTCAGGTACTCGGTGAGGAAGCCGCCGAGGATCAGGCCCACGGCGCCACCACCACCGGCGATCGCACCGTAGATGCCGAACGCCTTGGCGCGCTCCTTGGCATCGGTGAACATCACGGCGAGCAGCGAGAGGGCGGCGGGCGCGAGCAGCGCGCCGAACACACCCTGCAGGGCGCGGGCGCCCAGCATCATGGCCTCACCGGTGGCGGCGCCGCCGAGCGCGGAGGCCGCGGCGAAGCCGATCAGTCCGGTCACGAAGGTGCGCTTGCGGCCCCAGAGGTCGGCTATGCGGCCGCCGAAGAGCAGCAGGCCACCGAAGGCCAGGGCGTAGGCCGTGATGACCCACTGGCGGTTGCCGTCCGAGATGCCCAGGTCCTGTTGGGCGGAGGGCAGCGCAATGTTCACGATGGTCGCGTCGAGGACGACCATCAGCTGCGCGAGCGCGATGAATATCAGCGCTTTCCAGCGCCTCGGATCTGTTTCTGACATGGGAGTAGCCACCTAGCGGTACGTGTGGTGAAAAAGTGACGGAAAAGCGATGCGTTCGAGCGGCCCGGGTCAGGCGGGGCTCAGGACTGGCGGAGGTCCTCCAAGGTCGCCGCCTCACCGGGCAGCTCGGAGCGGGCAGGCGCCATCAGGCCGTCCAGGAACAGCTGCAGATGACGGTGGACGAAGCGGTCCATGTTCGGGCACGCCGTACCGGGCAGCGGCCTCGTGAGCTGGGAGAGGGCGACCATCAGGTCCCCGACGGCGATGTCGGTGCGCAGCTGCCCGGCCGCGCGCGCCCGTTGCATGAGCCCGTCGATCACGGCTTCGAGCCGCTCACGGGCATCGACCAGATCCGGGTGATCGGGGTCGAAGGCCGCCTGGAGGATCGGGCACAGGGCACCGATGCGCTCGTCGGCGGAGGCATGGACGAACCGGCGCAGGACGTCGAACGCGACACTCGGGTCGGCGTCCGCGGCCACGATCGCCGCCTCGGCGTGTGCCGAGACGCGGTCGGTGACCATCAGGACGACCTGGTGGACCAGTTCGGAACGGTCGGAGAAGTGCCGGTAGACCGTGGCGTTGCCGACGCCGGCCCGGCGCGCGACCTCGTCGAGCGGCACGTCGGGGCCGAACTCGACGAACATCTCGCGTGCGGCGGCGACGATCCGCTCCCGGTTGCGCAGGGCGTCGGCCCGCGGGCGGGGCGTGCGGCGCTGCGCGGCGGTGGCGGTTTCCACGGCGGCTCTCCTCAAGTCTGGGGTGAGTCTGCGGTCGAGCCTCCGGACGATGCCGGAGCCTCGGATGCGCGATGCGGGGAATCACTCCCCGTTTCGCTCGGACACAGGTCTAAACGGGGAGACAGTCCCCGGATATTTCCCTCTCCCCGACTTTCTTCGCGTGACCCGCGTCACACCTAAATGAACAAGAAACCCACGATCGGTCGCACCCAGCGAGCGCCCGCGCACCCACCGGCACAGGGTGATCGAAAGGGTGCAGCCAGGACCGGCGGCTGCCGCTACGGGAAGGCCCACGCATGCAGCAGCCGACCTGGAGGCAGATATGCGGAGCGCGACGTGGCGCTGCACTCGCCACCTGCGCCGTCCTTGCTTTCACGGTCACCACGTCGGCGAGCACCGGGCGCCTGATGGAGGAGTCCCCCACGGCGGCGGGCCCCTCGTCCCTGGCCCGCGCGACCACGCTCAACCCGTGCATGATCAGCGGCACGATGGGCGTCCAGATGTCGGAGGGCATGCCCACCCCCACCGGCTACTCCCGCTCCACCGGCACCGTCCGGGCCCTGAACCTCATGGTCGACTTCTCCGACGCACCCGGTGAGGGCACCGCGCTCGACCGCCTCGCGGAGTTCTTCCCGCAGACCTCGGACTGGTTCCGCACCAGCTCCTACGGACGGCTCGACTACCGCCCGGAGTCCCCGGTCTCCGACTGGCTGCGGATGCCCAAGAGCTTCAAGGAGTACGGGATAGAGCGCGGCGCCCCCTTCGACCCCGGCTACCGCGAGCTGGTCACGGACATCGTGGCGGCGGCCGACCCGGACGTGGACTTCCGGGAGTACGACCTGGTGAACATCCTCATCACGCCGAACGCGGGCCCTTCCGCGCTCGACACCGTCCTTTCGGTGACCTTCGCGGGCAACACCGAGGCCCCCGTCGCGGACGGCGTCCCCGTCTCGAACGCGTCCTTCGTCTACAGCAGACAGGACGACGGCTCGGGAACCTACCGCGAGACCGGTTACCGCGTGCTCCCCCACGAGAACGGCCACGTCTTCGGCCTGCCCGACCTCTACACGCAGGAGGGCGGCGGCGCGGTCGGCCACTGGGACATCATGAGCGAGGACTGGGGCGCCAACAACGACCTGGTGGCCTGGCACAAGTGGAAGCTCGGCTGGCTCGGCGACGACCAGGTCAGCTGCGCGTCGAACTCCGGCACCACCGAGCACACGCTGAGCCCGCTGCCGACGGAGGGCGGCACCAAGCTCGCCTTCGTGCCGCTGAGCGAGCGGACGGGGTACGCCGTCGAGGTGCGCACCCGCGGCGGCAACGACGACGCGATCTGCAAGCCGGGTGTCCTCGTCTACCGGGTGGACGCGGAGATCGACACCGGCCACGGGCCGATCACGGTCGCCGACTCCACGAAGGACAGCGGCGGCTGCACGCGCCGGCCGAACGTCCACGCGGAGCTCTCCGACGCGACCTACGAGCCCGGACAAACCTTCACGGACAAGAAGACGGGCGTACGCATCACGGTGACGGACATCGACGAAGCAGGCCGCTACCGGGTGCACGTCACTCGGCCGTAAGGCCATGCCTCAGCCGCCGTTGACCTTCGCGGACCCGGCGCCGGGCACGGTCTGCTGCACCTGCCGCAGAAAAGCGAGATTGTCCGGGGTCTTGCGCAGGCGCTCGATCAGCGCCTCCAGGTTGCTCTGCGCGTCGCGGCCGTGCAGGGCACGCCGCAGGCCGCGTACGGCCGTCAACTCGTCCGCGGGCACCAGGAGTTCGTCGCGCCGCGTGCCGGAAGGGGTGACGTCGACGGCGGGGAAGACCCGGCGTTCGGCCATGCCACGGTCGAGGCGGAGCTCCATGTTGCCGGTGCCCTTGAGCTCCTCGAAGTAGTAGTCGTCGGCGCGCGATCCGGTCTCCACGAGCACGGTGGCGAGCATGGTCAGGGACCCGCCCTCCTCCGCACACCGCGCGGCCCCGAAGAGGCGCTTGGGACCCTGGATGGCGGCGGCGTCGACACCTCCGGAGAGAGTACGGCCGCCACTGGACGCCGCGTTGTTGTACGCGCGGCACAGCCGGGTGAGGGAGTCGAAGAGCATCACGACGTCCTTGCCCTCCTCGGTGAGCCGCTTGGCGCGCTCGACGGCGAGTTCGGCCAGGGCGATGTGCTGCTTGGCGGGCCGGTCGAAGGTCGAGGCGAGCACCTCACCCCGTACGGAACGCTTCATGTCCGTGACTTCCTCGGGCCGTTCGTCGAGCAGCACGACCATGAGGTGGGCCTCGGGGTGGTTCGCGCTGACGGCGGCGGCGATCTGCTGGAGCAGGACGGTTTTGCCGGTGCGGGGCGGCGCGACGATGAGGCCGCGCTGGCCCTTGCCGACGGGGGCGACGAGGTCGATGAGCCGGGTCGCGACACTGCCGCCGCCGCTGCTGCCGGGCGTATTACCGCCGGGCGTCTCCAGGCGGAGCCGCTCGCGGGGGTGCAGCGGGGTCAGGTCGGCGAACCGCGTGCGCCTGCGCAGGGCTTCGGCGGAGTGTCCGTTGACCCGCTCGACGCCGGTCAGGGTGCGGGCCTTGCCGCAGACACCCTCGACCAGGTCACCCGCGCGCAGGCCGAGCCGGCGGATGAGCGCGGAGGGGACCTGTACGTCGTTCGGGGTGGGGAGGCAATCATCCGTACGGAGATGGCCGTTGGCGTTGTGACTCACGTCGAGGATGCCGGAGGCGGCGACGACGGGGGTCGCGGGGGCCGCTGTGGCGGCCGTGGTGGTGGTCTTGTCGCGGGTGATGGTTGCGGTACTCACGATGGGGTTCCTTTCGCGGGCATGCGAATGAAGGGGCCCGGCGGAACGGTGTGTTCACGTCCCGTACGACGGGCGGAGGGAAGAACTGCGGCAGAAGGATTCGCGAAGAGACGCGAACCAGGGAGCCGCTGGACTACGAGAGCCTCGACGAGGCGGAAGAAAAGAAGAATGGCACCGGCGCCGCATAAGGCGGCGTACACACGTGCTGTTCGCAAGGTAGCACAGCTCGCCGCGCTTCGAACGTGACGTGGGTCACCAGGGACGGACGAGGACGGCCGCACCCGGCCACATGAAGCGCTCCCCGGTTATGTGGGCCCCACACATGGGATCCCCGCCCGGCGCACCCTTACGTTTCCGGCCATGACGAGCCCCATTCCCCGCGGTGTCACCCCCGCAGACCTCGCCGGAACCGACCTCACCGGCCGCACCGCCCTGGTCACCGGCGGCGCCAGCGGCATCGGGCGGGCCTGCGCCGTGGCCCTGGCCGGCGCGGGCGCCTTCGTCCATGTCGTGGACCGGCACGCCGACGCGGCCAAGAACGTCGCCGACGAGATCGACGGCGAGGCACACGCCGTGGACCTCGCCGACCCCGCCGCGGTGGACACCCTGCCCACCCACGTCGACGTCCTCGTCAACAGCGCCGGGCTCCAGCACGTCGCCGCCATCGAGGAGTTCCCCCCGGAGCGGTTCGACCTGATCCAACGGGTCATGGTCACCGCGCCGTTCCTCCTGCTGCGCAGGACGCTGCCCCACATGTACGCCCGCGGCTGGGGCCGCGTCGTGAACATCTCCAGCGTGCACGGGCTGCGCGCCAGCGCCTTCAAGTCCGCCTACGTCACCGCCAAGCACGCACTGGAGGGCCTGAGCAAGGTCACCGCCCTGGAAGGCGCGACGCACGGCGTCACCAGCAACTGCCTCTGCCCCGGCTACACCCGCACGCCCCTCGTCGAGGACCAGATCAGCGCCCAGGCCGCCGCCCACAACATCGCCCCCGAGCAGGTCCTCACCGACGTACTGCTGCGGCGTTCCGCGGCCAAGCGGCTCATCGAGCCCGAGGAGATCGCCGCCGCCGCGCTCTGGCTCTGCGGCCCGCACACCGGCTTCGTGACCGGCACCTCGCTGCCCCTGGACGGCGGCTGGACCGCCGGCTGAACTCCCGCCCCCCTCCAGCCAACTCCCGCCCCCACAACGGCTTTTCACCACACGTCCCCATCGAGAAACGGATCACGCCATGGCAGCCGCAACGCCGCGCGCCCCGGGCAAGAACCCCGGCAAGACCCCGGGCACGCCGGGTATCGCCCGCATCATCAGCGCAAGCCTCATCGGCACCACCATCGAGTGGTACGACTTCTTCCTCTACGGCTCGGCCGCCGCCCTCGTCTTCAACACCCTCTTCTTCCCCAACAGCGACCCGTTGGTCGGCACCCTCCTCTCCTTCCTCACGTACGCGGTCGGCTTCGCCGCCAGGCCGCTCGGCGGCGTCGTCTTCGGCCACTACGGCGACAAGATCGGCCGCAAGAAGCTGCTCGTGCTGAGCCTGATGATGATGGGCGGCGCCACCTTCGCGATGGGCCTGCTGCCCACCCACGCCACCCTCGGCGTCGGCGCCCCGATCCTGCTCACGGTGCTGCGCCTGATCCAGGGCTTCGCGCTCGGCGGCGAGTGGGGCGGCGCCGTCCTGATCGTCTCCGAGCACGGCGACGACAAGAACCGCGGCTTCTGGGCCTCCTGGCCGCAGGCGGGCGCCCCCGGCGGCAACCTCCTGGCCACCGGCGTCCTCGCGCTCCTCGCCGCCGTCCAGTCCGACGAGGCGTTCCTCGCCTGGGGCTGGCGCATCCCGTTCCTGCTCTCCGGGGTGCTCGTGATCATCGGCCTGTGGATACGGGTCTCGGTGTCCGAGTCGCCGCTGTTCCTGGAGGCGCAGGCCCGCGCGGAGGCCGCAGCGGCTTCCGGGGAAGCCGCCAAGGAAGAAGCGCCCGTCGTCGAGGTCTTCCGGCACAACTGGCGCGGCGTCCTCACCGCAATCGGCACCCGGCTCGGCGAGAACGTCTCGTACTACATCCTCACGGCCTTCGTCCTCGTCTACGTCACCGTGCACCTGGAACTGCCCAAGAGCACCGCCCTGAACGCCGTCCTCATCGGCTCCGCCGTGCACTTCGTGACGATCCCGCTGTGGGGCGCACTCTCGGACCGCATCGGCCGCAGGCCCGTCACCCTGATCGGGTCGGTCGGCATGGCGGCGTGGGCGTTCGCGTTCTTCGCGCTCGTCGACAGCAAGTCCTTCACGGTGATCACCCTCGCGGTCACCGTCGGGTTGCTGCTCCACGGCGCGATGTACGGGCCGCAGGCCGCCTTCATCTCCGAGATGTTCGACACGAAGGTGCGCTACTCCGGCGCGTCGATGGGCTCGCAGCTCGCGTCCATCATCGGCGGCGCACTCGCGCCCATCATCGCGGTGGAGCTCCTCAAGGACTTCGACTCGGCGACGCCGGTGGCGCTCTACGTCTGCGTGACGGTGATGATCACGACGCTCACGGTGCTTGTGGCGAAGGAGACCCGGGGGCGTTCGCTCTCCTCTCCGACCGAACAGCCGTCCGCTTCCGAGGGTGCGACCGGCGCGGCCTCGGCGACAATCGGAACCCGCACCTGAACCGCACCACCCGTACGCGCACCCCGCTCCCGGAGGCGACCCGTCGTATGACCAGCTCCCCAGACGCCGCCCGCCGGGAGCAGGTGTGCACCGCCGCCCTGCGTGAACTGCTCGACCTGCTCGCCCAGGACGCGCCGGCCGAGCAGTTCGCCCGGCCGGCGGCCACGGCCCGCGCCGCGGGGGCGAGCGGCGCCCAGCTCGCGGCGGTCGACGAGGCCACGCAGACCGCCCTGCGCGTACGCCGCACCCTGAACCAGCACCAGCGCAGAGAAGCCGAGCTGACCGCGCTGTTCGACACGGCGGGCGACCTCGCAGCGCTGCGCGACCTGGACGCGGTGCTCCGCGCCATCGTGCACCGGGCCAAGCTGCTGCTCCGCACGGACGTCGCGTATCTGTCCCTCAACGACCCGGTGGCGGGCGACACCTACATGCGCGTGACGGACGGCTCGGTCTCCGCCGCGTTCCAGAACCTGCGCCTGGGCATGGGCGAGGGGCTCGGCGGCCTCGTCGCCCAGACCGCCCGCCCGTACGCCACCGGGGACTACGAGGTCGACCCCCGTTTCCAGCACACCGCGCCCATCGACAACGCCGTACTGGAAGAGGGCCTGCACGCCATCCTCGGCGTACCGCTGCGGCAGGGCACCCACATCATCGGGGTCCTCTACGCCGCCGACCGCACCGCCCGCGCCTTCACGCCGGACGAGGGCGCGCTGCTGTCCTCGCTCGCCGACCACGCGGCCATCGCCATCGACAGCGCGCGCCGCATGGAGGAGACGAGGGCCGCGCTCGTCGACCTGAACGAGGCGTCGCAGACGATCCGCGCACACAGCGAGGCGCTGCGCCGGGCGGAGGACGCGCACGACCGCCTGACGGATCTCGTGCTGCGCGGCGGCGACTTCACGGAGGTCGCCACGGCCATCGGCGCCCTCCTGGACGGCGGCACTCTCATCCATGACGCGGACGGGACGGAGCTGGCTCGGGTGGGGGGTGGGGGCGCCGCCGATCAGGAGGGCGCCGGTTTCCGTCGGCCCGCGGCCAAGGCCGTCGCCGCCTCGCGCGCCAGCGGCCGGGCGGTGCCCCTCGACGGGACCTGGGTGTGCGCGGTCCTCGCGGGCCCTGAACTCCTCGGCAGCATCGCGCTCACCGGCCGGCCCGACCTGGGTGAGGCCGACCGCCGCCTCTTCGAGCGCGCCGGGGTCGTCACCGCGCTGCTCCTGCTGCTGCGCCGTTCGGCCGCCGAGGCCGAGGACCGCGTACGCGGTGAACTCCTCGGCGACCTGCTCTCCCTCTCCGGCACCCCGGGCCGCCTCACGGCCAGGGCCCGCCGCCTGGACGTGGATCTGACGCTCCCCCACGCGGTTTTCGTCGCCCACAGCGAGGCGGCTTCCCGTCGGCTCCTGCTCTCGTCGGCCGCGCGCGCCGCCCGCGCCCACCGCGGCCTTTCCGGCCTGCACCACGACCACGTGGCCCTGGTGATCCCGGCCGACGACACGGGCTCCCGGGCCCGCGCGCTGGCCGCCGAGCTCACCCAGGCCGCCGGGGCGCCGGTCACGGTCGGCGCCGCGGGCCCCGCGGTCGGCCCCGAGGCCCTCTCGCTGGCCCACGCGGAGGCGTTGCGGTGCCTCACCGCCCTGCGCGCGCTCGGCCACACCGGGCGGGGCGCGGACCTCCCCGACCTCGGCTTCCTCGGCGTACTCCTCGGCGAGGACACGAACCTGAACTCGTACGTACGCCGCACGCTGGGCCCCGCCCTGGACTACGACGCCAAGCGAGGCACGGAACTCATCCACACTCTGCGGGCCTACTTCGCCTGCGGCATGAGCCAGTCCAAGGCGAAGGACTCCCTCCACGTACACGTGAACACCGTGGTCCAACGCCTCGACCGCATAGGCCACTTGCTCGGCGCCGACTGGCAGTCGCCGGAGCGGGCGCTGGAGATCCAGCTGGCGCTGCGCCTGCACGCGTACACGTCTGCTTCTGCTTCTGCTTCTGCGCCGGTTTAGGGGGCTCACGGCAACCAATCCGCCCGGTGGTGGCGACTGCCCTGCGCAACGCACACCAACGATCGCCTGGGCGGATGAGACATATGAGCCACATGAAGGACCCGAGGTACACGGGAGCGACGCAACAGCGGCACCGCAGGCGGCGGCTGATCGGCATGCGACTCGGCATTCCGGTGGCTGTGGTGGCCGCGGCGGGTCTCGCGTACGGCACGGCGTTCGGCGTATTCGGCGAGGACGCCCAGCCGAGGGCATCGGCGGCGTCGGCGGCATCGGGTTCCACCGCATGGGCGGCGGACGTGGCCGACGGTTTCGCCTCGGTCAACGCGCTCGGCCAGAAGGGCACATACGGCGGACGCGACGGAAAGACGGTGACCGTCAAGACGCTCGCGGACCTGGAGAAGTACGCGACGGCCTCCGATCCGTACGTCATCGTGGTCGCCGCAACAATCACGATGAACCCCAAGGGCAAGGAGATCAAGGTCGCGTCCGACAAGACGATCGTGGGTTCCGGAACCTCGGGCCAGATCGTCGGGGGCGGCTTCTTCCTGGGCCAGGGCGTGCACAACGTGATCATCCGGAACCTCACGATCCGGGACTCGTACGCGGGCACATGGAACGACAAGGAGCACGACTTCGACGCCGTGCAGATGGACGGCGCGCACCACGTCTGGATCGACCACAACGACTTGCGACACATGGCCGACGGACTGATCGACAGCCGCAAGGACACCACGTACCTGACGGTGTCCTGGAACAAGCTGAGCAACAACAACAAGACCTTCGGCATCGGCTGGACCGAGAACACGACGGCCGACATCACGATCCACCACAACTGGATCCGCGAGACCGAGCAGCGCAATCCGTCCACCGACAACGTGGCCCACGCGCACCTCTACAACAACTACCTCCAGGACGTAGCAGGCACAGACATCAACTCCTCCTACGGGAACTACTCACGCGGCAACACGAAGATGGTCCTGGAGAACAGCTACTTCGAGGGCATCAACAACCCGGTGATGAAAGACAGTTCGGCGTCGGTCGTGCAACGCGGCAACGTCTTCGTGGGCACCGGCGGCCGCAACGAGAGCGGAGGAACGGCCTTCGACCCGAAGAGTTTCTACGCCTACACGCTGGACAAGGCGGCGGACGTCCCGGCAAAGCTGAAGGCGGGGGCGGGCCCGCGTGCGACGCTCGGTGTCTCATCGACAAAGGGCGCGGCGGCGAGCACTCTCACGGTGGCGAGGGACGGCAGCGGCCAGTACAAAACAATCCAGGCGGCGGTGAACGCCGTACCCGCGAACAACCCGTCGCGGGTCACGGTGTCCATCAAGCCGGGCACGTACCGCGAGACGGTCAAGATCCCGTCCAACAAGCCGCACGTCACGCTGCAGGGCACGGGCGGGAGCCGCAAGGACACGGTCATCGTGTACGACAACGCGGCGGGCACGCCGAAGCCGGACGGTTCCGGAACCTACGGCACCTCGGGCAGCGCGACGGTGGCCGCGGAGGCGGACGACTTCCAGGCCCGGAACCTGACGATCTCCAACGACTTCGACGAAAAGGCGAACCAGGACATGTCCGGCCACCAGGCGGTGGCCCTGCGCACGGCGGCCGACAAGGCGTTCCTCGACAGCGTGATCGTCGAGGGTGACCAGGACACACTGCTCCTCGACACGGCGGCCAAGGCGAAACTGGGCCGCGCGTACATCAGGAACTCCTACATCATCGGCAACACGGACTTCATCTTCGGCAGAGCGACGGCGGTGGTGGACCGCTCGGTGATCACCCTCAAGAAACGCTGGGACGGCTCCTCGCAGGGCTACGTCACCGCGCCGAGCACGGCCCCCGACCGCAAGGGCTTCCTGATCACGAACACCACGGTGACCGGCGACGTCTCCGCCCGCAGCTTCTACCTGGGCCGCAACTGGCACGCGGGCGGCGACGCCACCCTGGACCCGCAGACGACGGTCCGCGACTCCTCCCTCAGCGCGGCCATCAAGCCCACGCCGTGGACGGACATGGGCGGCTTCTCCTGGAAGGACGACCGTTTCGCGGAGTACAAGAACACGGGCGCGGGCGCGGGCCCGGCAAGCAGCGACCGCCCCCACCTGACGGACACGCAGGCCACGGGCCAGGAAATCGCCGACTGGCTGGGCAACTGGACCCCGGCAGCCTGACAACCCCACCCCGGCCCCGCACCGCCGCCCCACCCCGATCCGCTACCCTGTCTGGAACCGCCATCCGTGGCGGCGCCACCTTGCCTTCGTAGCTCAGGGGATAGAGCACCGCTCTCCTAAAGCGGGTGTCGCAGGTTCGAATCCTGCCGGGGGCACGACGCGTTACCGCTCTGTCCTGGGGTTCACCCCCAGGGAAGGGCGCTCCTCAGCCTCGGGCTCTTCGTCCGGGGCTGTTTTGCGTGCGCTCCGGGTGCGCCGGGCCTGCAGCCGCCACGCGCGGCCGGACGGATGGCGGACAGTACGCTGAATCCAGCGGGATCGAGCCCGCGGCGCGGTGTCCGGGAGGTGTTTCATGACGGCCGAGATGGTGGCCCCCGCATGGATGCATGAGCAGATCACGGCGGAGCAGTACGAGTCCTGGTCCGAGGAGCAGTGCGCCGGCATCGAGATCGTGGACGGGATGATCGTCGTGAGTCCGAGCGCGTCCAAGCGGCACCACCGGTTGGCCCGCATTCTGGCCAACGCCCTGGATGCCGCCGCGGGCCCGGAGTGGAATGCCGACACGGACTTCGACGTCCGGCTTCAGGACGTCCCACTCACCAATCGCCGCCCGGACGTCGTCGTGTACCGCGCGGACACGATCGACATCACCCCGACTCGCCCCGAGCACGTGCTGCTGGTCGCGGACCGTGGTGTCGCCGGGCTCTGAGACCACCGACCGGATCGTGAAGGTCGACCAGTACGCCAAGGCGGGCATCGGCTTCTACTGGCGGATCGAGCAGGCCGCGACGGGCGTTCCTCTCGTCTACACGTACGTTCTCGACCCCGCGACGAAGACCTACCGGGTCGGAGACGTGTTCACCGGCGTCCTCAAGGCCGTGGCCCCCTTCCCGGTGGAGATCGACCTCGGCCAGGTGTGCCCCCCCCGCCGCGGGTGCCCGCGGCTGTGCCCGGGAGGCCTACGACGGGGGAATGATGTCTTCGTCGCTCGCCCTTGTCCCGGTTTCGGGCTCGTCCGCTGCGTATGGGTGGACGTAGCGGTCCCTGTTGAAGGGGGTGAACCAGTTGGTGATGGCCAGGGGGGTGATGCCCAGGGCCTCGCCTGCCTCGCTTTCGTCTATGCCGTCCATCGCGTCGTCGTAGAGCCACTCGTGGTCCATGTCCTCGTAGACCAGCTTGGCGAAGCATTCCAGTGCCGACGCGACGCCCTCGTCCAGCAGGCCGAAGGTGTCCAGCGTGACCTCGGCCTCGCGCAGCAGCAGTCTGAGCGCCAGTTCCTCGGCCACGCAGCTCAGCTGCCGGAAGCTTCCCTCGGTCAGGCGCGTCGTCAGGGCGATCGCCGTCACCAGGAAGCGGCGGGCGAAGCGGGCGTCGTACTGCAGGGCGTAGCGCGGGGGCAGCTCGTCCAGGAGCCACATGGGGCCGTCGCACTCGGCGACGTTCGTCGCCTCCCGGTCGAGGGCGTGCGCGTCCTGGAACAGCTCGTCCAGGAGGACATCCGTACCCCAGATCAGCGCTCCCGCGGCCAGCTCGGCGTCCTCGGTCCCAACCCCCGAGTCGGAGGAGGGGGTGGCGACTGAAGTGGGTGCGTTCTTCGATTCAGCGGCGCCCTTGGTCTCTTCCTCCTCTGGTACGCCGAACATTCCCACCCCGAACGCCGCCAGCCGCGGGGCCATGGCGCGGATCTTGGAGCGGATCGCGTCGGTCTCGGCCGTCGTCCCTGCCGCATGAGGGGACGCCGCTTCACCGGCCAGTCCCATCAGGCGTGCGCGGCGGGACGCTACGTCGTTCGGCGGGGCGTCCGGGCCGTCGGCCGCGTCCAGGCTCTCCTTCGCCTGGTCCGGGTGCAGCTCCACCTGGCACCGCTCGACCGTCCAGTCCGCGAGCAGCTCCGTACGCTCCAGGAGTTCCTCCACGAGTTCGCGGACGGCCTCCTCGGCGAGTTCCAGCGCCGGGGCGTCCACGAAGACCTTCAGGAGCGCTCCGCCGGGGTACACGCCCACAAATGTGTCGCGGAGCCTGATCTCCGTCCCGTCGGGTCCCGCGATCTCCTCCACGGACTCGAAGCCGTCCTCGAGGAGAGCACCGACGCCGATCCGCTGCAGCTCATCCATCTCCTGGGTACCGGCCGCTATCCGGGCGTCCACACTCACTGCATACGTCACGCACCACAGCCTCGCAGGCGAGAGCACCGCTTGCGCCCGCAACGCCTGCATCCCACCCCTCCCGGGCCCGCCCCGCAGCCTTCGCATATTTAACCTGTGTCGTCCGGCCCGCCCTGGGAACACGGGATGAGAAGCGGTGGCTTCGGGGTGTGAAGGGCGTCGTTCGCGCCGTGCCGCAGCCGCAGCAGTAGCCGTCGCTCTTGAGCTCCCATGGAGGTCGGCGCACTCCCGCGTCGCCGACCCCGTGGTAGAGGCGGGCCGGCCGTGGCCAAGGGGAGCTGCCGCGGCCGGGCCCTGCCAGAGGCCCTCAAGGGGTCTGTTACGTCCCCCTAATACGTCCTCGGCCAACCCTCACCCACGCCGCTCCCCTCTCCCCCACCATGGGGACACACAGTCAGGGAAAGCCGACGCGCAAGCCATGCCGTCGCCGCAGCCGCAGTCTCAGCCGTCGCCGCCTCGTCGACTACCCCCGGCACGGCAGACGCGGACCGTGGCGGTGGGTTCCCTCCTGGCGTCACATGCTTGGAGGGTTCGCGTTTCTCGTTGTCGGGCTTGGGTGCCTCTTCGGGCTCGTGTACGCCTCCGTCGACATTCCCGACGAGAACGCCGCCGCCCGGCGCGAAGCCAACGTCTACTACTGGGCCGACGGCACCCAGATGGTGAGCACCGGTGACGTGAACCGGCAGAACGTGCGGCTCTCGGAGATTCCCGACGCCGTCGAGAACGCCGTCATCGCCGCCGAGAACGACACCTTCTACAGCGACTCCGGTGTCTCGCCCAAGGGTCTGGCCCGCGCCGCCGTCAACATGGTCCGGGGGCAGGAGACCCAGGGTGGGTCCACCATCACTCAGCAGTACGTGAAGAACACCTACCTCTCCCAGGACCAGACGGTGACGCGGAAGGTCAAGGAGTTCGTCATCGCGCTGAAGGTGGACCAGAAGAAGAGCAAGCGGGAGATTCTTCAGGGGTATCTCAACACCAGTTGGTTCGGGCGCGGCGCTTATGGAATTGAAGCCGCCGCCCATGCCTACTACGGCATCCCCGCCCGGCAGTTGGACCCCAGCCAAGGCGCCGCACTCGCCGCCCTGCTGAAGGGTGCCGAGCAGTACGACCCCTCCGTGAGCGCGGTCAACCACCACCGCTCCGAGGCCCGTTGGAAGTGGATCCTCGACCGGCAGGTCAAGGCGGGACTGATGACAGCCCAGGCCCGTGGGAAGTTCACCACCTACCCCGAGCCCCACAAGGAGTCCCGGGCCACCAGCCTCGGCGGGCAGACCGGCTATCTCGTGGATGTCGCGAACAAATACATCAAGCAGCACACCTCCCTCACCGACAAGGACCTCGCGCTCGGCGGCTACCAGATCCACACCACCTTCGACCGGAACAAGGTGCGGCGCCTGAAGGACGCGGTCGAGAACGTGGTCGACCGCGAGATCGACCCGAAGAAGCGCGCCGCCGACAAGGGCGTGCAGGTCGGCGCCGCCTCCGTGCGCCCTTCCGACGGCGCCATCGTCGCCCTCTACGGCGGCGTCGATGCCACCAAGCACTTCACCAACAACGCCGACACCTCCGGCGTCCCCGTCGGCTCCGCCTTCAAGCCCTTCGTCCTCGCCGCCGCCCTTGAGCACGGCATCAGCACACGCTCGGGCGGACGCGGTACGCCGTGGCAGTCCGTCTCCCCCGGGAGCTCCTACGACGACAACGGCCGCCTGCGGGAATCCACCGTGCCCGCCCTCGCGAACGACATGAAGAACGGCACGAACAGCACGGACAGCTCCCACCCCACCCTCCGCCAAGCCCTCGCGAAGGGCGGCAACGCCACCTACGTACGCCTCGGCAAGGACGTCGGGTGGGAGCGGGTGCGGCGCACCGCCGTCGCGGCCGGGCTGCTCGAAGGCAGCATGGCCCGCCTGGAACGGACCTTCCCCATCGGCACCTCGACCCCCAGCGCGATCCGCATGGCCAACGCCTACGGCACCTTCGTCAGCCGCGGCCTGCGGCACGACCCGTACTCGGTGACCGAGGTCGTGAAGGACGACGAGACCGTCGATGGGCTCGCACGGCCGGGTGCGCGGCGCGCGCTGGATCCCGATGTGGCCGACGAGGCCGCCGACGCGATGCGGGGCGTCGGCACCTCAGCCGTCGGCCGGCCCGTCGTCGCCGGCCGCACCGGCGACCAGGACCGCCTCCGCTCGGCCTGGTTCACCGCCACCACCGAGGAGTTGTCGACCGCCGTGACGATGTTCCGGACGAGCCCGGGCAAGCCGCAGTTGCTGCCCATGTCGGGTGTGGGCGGGGCGGGTTCACGGCACGGGAACGTCTTTCCGGTCCAGATCTGGCGCGATTACGTGAAGTCGACCGGCGACAGCGGCGACAGTGACGGCGGCGCCAGCAGCCGTCAGCCATAGTCCGACCCGGGGGACAGCACCCTTCCCCAACCCCCGCCAGGCTGTCATCGTTCCGATATGTATCCCTATGGGCCACCTCCCGGGCCGCCGCCCCGCATCGACGCGGGGCAACTGCGGCCCCGGCGGCGGTGGTTCGTCGTCGCGGCGGTGATCGCGGCGGTCTGTGTGGGCATCGGCGTCGCGAGCTTCCTGCTGACGCTGACCTCGACGGTGGACTCCGTCGAGGACGACAAGGCGTTCACAAGCGGGCAGTCCGTCACGCTGCGGATCGGGCCCGACGATGACGCCGCCATCTACGTGCGCAGCCCCTTCGCCACCCGCGCGCGCTGCGAGGTCGTCTCCGGCCCCGCCGGCTCGTCGCCGCGCGTGACCACGCCCGAGAGCACCTTCACCGTCACCAAGGGCAGCGTCGAATGGGAGCGGGTGTTCGTGCTCAAGGCGGACACGGCGGCGGACTACCGCGTGACGTGCGACGACCCACGTGGCGCCCTCACCTTCGCCCCCGGCGACGACGCCGACTTCGCGTCGTTCGTCGGCGGCATCGTCGTGACCGTCGTCGTGCCGCTCCTCGGCCTCCTCGCGGGCTCCGGCATCGCGATCATCGTCGGGGTACGGCGCGGCAGGCACCGCCGCTGGTTGGAGGCGCAGGCGTATTACGGCCACCGTTGACCTTGCCGGCCACCGCTGACCTTCCCGCTCACCGCCGGCCTCCCGGCCACCGCTGACCTCCCGCTCAGCGCACGCTCTCCCGCAGTTCCTCGGGGCAGGCGGTGCCGCGCGGGAGCTGGTAGGGCGCGCCCAGGCGGTAGACGCCGGGGCCCGGGGCGAGGAGTTCGGTCCACTTGTCGCCCTCGGCGTCCTCCTCGGCCTCCATCAGGCAGCCGTTGACGTTGTCGAACTGCTTGGGGCGGTCCTCGTCGGTCTCGCGCAGCCGCTTGGACTCGTCGGTCTCCTTCGGGCCCTCGACGCCCTTTCCGTCGGCGTCGACGAGGCTGAGCCACGGCGAGTACGGGACGCGGATCAGGACGCGGCCCGCCTCCTTCACCTCGATCGTCATCCCGCCCGCCTCGGCGCGGTCGACGACCGCGGGCGGGTCGGCGAGCGGGGTCGGGTCGGTGACCTCGTACAGCTGCCAGTTGGAGTCCACCCACACCTGCTTCAGATACGGCAGGCCCCGCTCGACCAGCGCGGCCTCGCGCTTGCCGCCGTCACCGTCGGGCTCGCCCTTGGGCAGCACGACGTAATGCACGGACCAGCGCTGCAGCCACTCGTGGTAGTTCGCGGAGTTCAGGGTGTCGTCGTAGAAGAGGGGGTTGCGCTCCATGTCCGCCTGGCGGTTCCAGCCGCGGGCGAGGTTCACGTACGGCGCGAGTGCGGAGGCCTCGCGGTGGCTGCGCGCGGGGACGACCTCGACGCGGCCCTTCTCGGCGCCGACCTCCTGCAGTTCGTTGACGAGCGGCGCGAGCTCCCGCGTCCAGGAGGCCTGGGGCGTCGTGTGCACTATGTCGTCGATCGCCTTGAAGCCGACCCAGCCGGTGAAGGCGACGAGGGCCAGGACGATCGTGTACCACTTGCGGGACTTCTTCACCGCGAACGGCAGCGCGGCGAGCAGCACGACGCCACCGAAGGACATCGCGAGGCGGGAGATGTTGGAGCCGATCTGCGAGCTGATCAGCCAGACACCGAGCACGAAGGCCGCGTACACGGCGGTGGTGATCCGCACCGTCTTCCACTCCCTCGGCACGAGGAAGTAGACGAGGCCGGAGCAGATCAGGGGCAATGACGCGGACCCGAAGGACATCGGCTGCGTGCCGGAGAACGGGAAGAGCCACGCGGAAAGGCCCACGACGATGGCGGGCGCCACCCCGAGGGCGTACGCGCCGGGGTAGCGCTTGCTGAGGAACAGCGCGACGGCGACCAGGCCCACGAAGAGCCCGGCCACCGGGCTGCCCATCGTCGCGAGAGCGGCGAACGGCGCGGCGACCAGCGCCTTCGCCCACCGCTTGTAGCGCCAGCGGTAAGGCCAGCAGAAGACGGCCGCGACGGCCATCAGCGCGAACATCTGGCCGAGGCCGTACGTCACGCGGCCCGACACCGCGTTGCAGAACAGCGCGAAGACACCCGCGAACGCGGGCCACAGGGGCTGCTTCACCGCGCGGCTGCGGACCAGGATCATCGTGAGGAGCGCGGCGGAGACCGTACCGGCGATCATCATCGTGGTCCGGACGCCGAGCACCGACATCAGATACGGCGAGACGACGCTGTACGACACCGGGTGCATCCCGCCGTACCAGGCGAGGTTGTACGCGGAGTCGGGGTGCCGTCCGACGAACTCGGCCCAGGCGTCCTGCGCGGCGAGGTCACCGCCGCTGTTGGCGAAGGTGAAGAACCACACGACGTGCAGGACGGCCGCGGTGACGGTCGTGATGGTCACCGGGTGCCGCAGGACCCGCTCCCACCGGGGAGCCTGTTCGGGTGTCACGGGGCGCGCTCCGCGCTGGGCGGGCAGCTGTATTCGCGCCCCGGTGCGGGTGCCGCCACCGGTGCCGGGCTCAGGATCGGCGTCGTCGGCTCGCGTCGGCTCCGCTGTGGCCACTTGCGGCACTCCCCGTGTCGTTCTGTCCGTCCGGGGGGCGCGCCAGGGGGTCCGTCCCGGAACACCCCGTCGCTCAGCCCCGGCGTACTGCTCCCCGAACTTGTGACGCTAGCACGCACGGCGCGCACGGAGCCTGGGGCGGGGGCTCCGCGCGCGAGGGGCCGGCCGGCTGCGGCCAAGGCGCGGGCACGGGCGGCGGCTTGCGCCTGCGCCCATGCCCACTCCCCTCTGTACGTCGCGCTGTCCTTGCCTCTGTACGTGCCGCTGTCGCTGCCTCTTGTACGTTCCGCCGGCCCTGCCTCAGCCGACGCGCTGGAGCTTGGCTCCGAAGCCCGGCTCCGCAAGGTCCTTCTGGAGCGCGACGGGCACCTCGACGGCGCCTTCCTTCCCGTCGCCGACGCTCAGCACACCCACCGTCGTACCGGCCTTCGCCGAGTGCGGGATCGTGACGCCGGCCTTCTCGCCGAGCTTCAGCTTGACCGTCAGGCCCGACCAGCCCGCGGCGGCGACGTCCTTGGTGGCGACGACCGGGGTCGTGCCGCCGAGCCCGTCGTCGACCTGGCCCACGACGTCGCCCTTCTTCACGATCGTCTTGGCCTCGAGCTCATCCTGACCGGCCTCGATGAGCTTGCGGGTGACGCCGGTGACCTGGTCGATGTTGGCCACGCCGTTCTGCCCGTACTGCCCGAGGGCGGCGCCGATGATCGTGCGGGTCTCGCCGCCGACCTTCTTCTCCGCGGCGAAGAGGATGTTGCCGCCCGCCGCGGTGGTGGTGCCGGTCTTGATGCCGATGGCGACCGTCGGGACGAGCCCGAAGAAGTTGTTCTGCTTGTCGTTGTTGAGGTCCTTGTAGCTGGGCTGGCGGGAGATCTCGTTGAAGACCGGGTCCTCCATCGCGGCCCTGCCCAGCTTCACGAGGTCCTCGGCGGTGGAGACGGTCGTCTTGTCGAGGCCGCTCGGGTCCGTGTAGTTGGTGTTCTTCATGCCGAGTTCCTTGGCGGTCTTGTTCATCTTCGCGACGAACTCGTCCTCAGAATCGCTCTTGGTGTCCCAGCGGGCGAGCAGCTTCGCGACGTTGTTCGCGGACGGCAGCATGACCGCCTGGAGCGCCTCGTACTGGGTGATCTTCTGGCCCTCGGTGACCTTGACGACCGACTCGTTGTCCGCCTTGCCGGTCGTGTAGTGCTTCTCCGCCGCGGCGTCGACCGGGATCTTCGGGCCCGGGTTGCCCTTCTTCAGCGGGTGGTCGCGCAGGACGAGATAGACCGTCATGACCTTGGCGATGCTCGCGATCGGCACGGGCTTCTGGTCGCCGGAGGTGCCGAACGTGCCGATGCCGTTCACGTCCATCGCCGCCTGGCCCTTGGCGGGCCACGGCATGGACGGCTTGCCGCCCTCGAAGGTGACGGTCTCCTTCGCGGTCAGCGCGAGGGTGGGGGTCGGCAGCGGACGCACGGCCTGTACGACTGCAAAGACGACGACCAGGAGCAGCACCAGCGGCGTCCAGATCTTCACCCTCCGCACGGCGGTGCGGACCGGGGTCTCCGGGGGCGGCGGAGTGTTGGTCAGCTCGGCGAGAAGGTCGAGCGGCGGCCGCGGGGGCAGCGGCTGCTGGGTGGTGCGCTCGGGGCCTACGTTGGCCTTTTCGGGCGTGGCCTTCTCTGGCGCGGGCGCCTTGGCCGGGGGCTTCGGGGCGCCGGGTGCCGCGTCATCCAGGGGCTTGAGCGCGACGAACTTACTGGTGCGCTCAGCGTCCCCCTCGGGCTTCGCGGCAGGCTTTGCTTCGGGCTTTGCGTCCGGCTTCTTGGCCCCGGGCTTGTGGTCGCCCAGCTTGAGCATGGTGGTCGGCTGATCGACGGCCTTCGGCGACAACGCCTTGAAGACGGCGGTGGCCTGGTCGACACCGCCGGTGGGGGCGTCGTCGGAGGGCTTGTCGCCGGTGCCGGATTCGGCACCGGCCTTGGGAGCGCCGGTGGTCTTGGCCTTGCCGGTGGTCTTGCCACCGGAGGGCTTGTCGGCAGCTGCGGCTGCGGCAGCCGAGGGGGCGGTGTCGACCTTGGGCTTGGCGCCCGGCTTGGACTCGGTGGACTTGGCGTCAGGCTTGGGCTCGGTGGACTTGGCACCCGGCTTGGGCTCGGTGGACTTGGCACCCGGCTTGGGCTCAGCGTCAGCCGTGGGGTCGGCGGACTTGGCGTCGGCCTTGGACTCGGTGTCAGCTGCGGGCTCGGTGAGCTTGGCGCCGCCCTTGGGCTCGGTGTCAGCTGCGGGCTCGGCGGGCTTTGCGTCGGCCCTCGGGTCGGCAGGCCTTACGTCAGCCTTGGGCTCGGCGCGCCCAGCGTCAGCCGCGGGCTCGGGGTACTTGGCGTCCGCCTTGGGGTCGGCAGGCTTCGCGTCCGACCTGGGGTCGGCGGGCTTCGCTTCCGTCCCGGGCTCGGCGAGCTTCGCTTCCGTCCCGGGCTCGGCGGGCTTCGCGTCCGACCTGGGCTCGGCGGGCTTGGCGTCCGTCCCGGGGTCGGCAGGCGCACCGTCAGCCGTGGACTCGGCACGCTCAGCGTCCGCCCTAGAGTCGGCAGACTTGGCGTCCGCCACGGGGGATGCGGACTTTGCGTCCGCCGTGCGCCCGGCAGACTTGGCGTCCGCCTTGCGCTCGGCAGGCTTTGCCGCCGCCGTCGGGTCGATGGACTTGGCGTCCGCCTTCGGGCCGACAGGCTCAGCGTCAGCCGTGAGCTCGGTGCGCTTGGCGCCCGGCTTGGGATCGACAGACTCAGCGTCAGCCGTCGGTTCGGCGGGCTTGGCGTCCGCCTTGGGCTTCGCAGGCTTTGCGTCAGCCACAGGCTCGACGGCAGCCTCGGCGTCGCGGGAGTCGCCCGCGTTGCCGGACGGGTCGTCCTCGCTCGCAGCCGCGTCGGCCTGCGCGGGCTCATCGGAGCCGACTGCGGCGCTCGCGGAACCAACCGTGCCCGCAGGCCCGGAGGCGCTGGCGGCCGCGTCCGCTGAGGCAGAGGCGGTGGCCTCACCGGAGCCGTCGGCGGCGTCCGCGTCACCCGCGGAGGCGTTCGCCTTCGCAGGCTGGTCGGCCGCCTCGGACTCGCCAGAGCCAGCGGCCTCGTCAGCCGCATCGGCGGCGTCGTCGGAGCCGTCCGAACCAACCGCGTCGCCCACAGCGCCGGCGGAACTCGCCGCGTCCGAAGCCCTGCCCGCGTCCGAGGTTGCCCCCTCGGCGCCCGCTGCGTCCGTCTCCGCGGCCCTGGGGGCCTCCTCGTCCGCCGAGGCCACCCACGCCGCCACAGCGGCCCGCAGGCGCGCGTCACCGGGCTCGGGAGCCGCCGAGGACTCCGCACGCTCCTCCGGGCCGGAGGCCACCCCCTTCGTCGAGAAGACCGCCGTCGCCTGGTCCTCCCGCTCCGAAGACTCCGAAGACTCCTCCCGCGCCGCGGGGACCTCCCGGGCCACCGCGAGACGCGGGTCGCGTTCCTCCGGCGCCGGTGCCGGCACGGACGGTTCTGCCCCAGTCGGGTTCCCCGACGACTTCCGCTGCTTCGACCTGTCGGGGGTCTCGCCCGCCACCGATGCCTCCTCGTACGCCATGCCGCTCGCGTTGCCGTTGCGCCAAAACCACGGCCGGACCCGCTGTCCGAACCATGTACCAGTGTCCTGTGTGAGGGCTTAACCCCCGTGGTAGACGAGAACGACATACCTACTGGTTCCCGTACGTACCGGTCACGCACTCTCGACAGACCAATGTGAGAGGGGTCACCCTGTCATTCATCCACGCGGGGAGGCATGGATGGGCAGGAGCCGCAGAACAATTCCGGAGGAGCTTCTGCTGCTCGCTTTGGACCCGGC
Organism: Streptomyces sp. NPDC033177; assembly: GCF_055577715.1. Classification (NCBI taxonomy): domain Bacteria; kingdom Bacillati; phylum Actinomycetota; class Actinomycetes; order Kitasatosporales; family Streptomycetaceae; genus Streptomyces; species Streptomyces sp. NPDC033177. The sequence goes on from NZ_JBVIPS010000006.1 coordinate 265,931, forward strand.
CACGGGTACCACAGCGCAGCCGCAGTCGCTCGACCTCGGTCTGGCCGGAGCACAGCTAGTGGAGCTGGCGCTGGCCGGACGGATAGCCCCAGACGGGGATCGTATCGCCGTGGTGATGCCACGGCCGACCGGAGATCCGACTCTGGACTCCGCACTGGAACTGCTGCGCAGGCGCGGCAGCCCGGTTCGGGCGGTCCACTGGATTGGCGGGCCCCGACTGGGGCTGCGCCAGATCTACCTCGCGCACCTGGAGCGGTGCGGCATGGTGCATGCCGTATCGGGCCAGATGTGCGGAGTACTGCCGACGACTCGCTACCAAGCGACGGACACGGCAATCAGCCGGGACATCAGGTCCCGACTGGACAGCGCGATCCGCACCGGCGTACCCCCGGACCCGCGGACCGCGGCGCTCGCCGCGCTCGCTCACGCAGTGGGACTCGGCAAGCACCTCTACCCCGGCAACGAAGGGCGTTCATCGCGCTCCCGTCTCCGGGACCTGATCAGGCACGACCCGATGGGCGGCCTCGTGGCGCACGCCGTGATGGACGTCCAGAACGGTGTGGCCGCTCAGCCACGCCGCAGCCCGGCCCCAGCGGGCCCGGGTGGACCGGGTGGACCAGGCGGTGGCCGACAGCCGGCCAGGACCGTGCCGGAACCCGGTGGGGTTCCGATGCAGCCGCGCCGCGGATCCATGGCACGTGCCGTGGCCCACTGAGCCCGGTCAGAGATGTAGGGAAGCAAGGACTCACCCCGTAACAAAGGACTCACACGCACCAAAGGACTCACCCGTAGTACCGGCAACAGCAACGCCGCACCGCAGTCCCCCAGACCCGGTTCGGGAGCCGCTGGGCCGCGCCCCCCCCCCCCCCCCCCCCCCCCCCCCCCCCCCCCCCCCCCCCGGCCGCGCATCTGGCTCCGCACGGCCGGGCCGCACCCCTCACACCAGCCCTCATGACCGTCTTCGCGTCGCATGCATGGCAATGCAATGCGGTTCCCACCGCACATCGGCTGTTTCCCAGCGGTGCGCGACGCGTTGGTGGCACTCTGCTGAACAGCAGATACGCAAAGTAGAGGCATGTAAGTCGGAGGTGCACGTCCGTGGCGTCCAATGTCAATCCCACCGTCAGGCGACGCCGGTTGGGCCAGGAGCTCCGCAGGCTCCGTGAGCTCAAGGGCATGACGGCCGAGGAGGTGGCCGAGCGCCTGCTGGTCTCGCAGTCGAAGATCAGCCGCCTCGAGAACGGCCGCCGTTCGATCAGTCAGCGCGATGTACGCGACCTCTGCGGGGTCTACGAGGTCGAGGACCACCGCATCGTCGACTCGCTCATGCAAATGGCCAAGGACTCGCGCCAGCAGGGCTGGTGGCACTCTTTCGGCGACATCCCGTACAGCGTCTACATCGGCCTGGAGACGGACGCCGCGTCCCTGCGCGTGTACGACCCGCAGGTCGTCCCCGGACTCCTCCAGACCCGTGCGTACGCGGAGGCGCTCATCACCGGCGCGCTGCCGGAGACCACGCCGACGGACATCGAGAAGCGTGTCCAGGTCCGTGTTCGCCGCCAGGAGCGCATCAACGCCCCGGAGAATCCTTTGCGCTTGTGGACCGTCCTGGACGAGTCCGCCCTGCGCCGCGTGGTCGGCTCCCGGCATCTGATGCGCGACCAGCTGGAACATCTCGTGGAGCAGTCCCAGCTGCCGCACGTGACCGTCCAGGTGATTCCCTTCGAGATGGGCGCGCATCCGGGCCTCAACGGCCAGTACGCGATTCTTGAGTTCCCGGACGCGGCGGACTCCAGCGTCGTCTACATCGAGGGCGTCACGAGCGACCTCTATCTGGAGAAGGCCAACGACGTGCAGCAGTACAGCGTGATGTACGAACATCTGCGGGCACAGGCACTGAATGTGGATCAATCGCGCCAACTCATCGCAGACATCGCGAAAGAGTACGCACGCTGAGGCATACATCTCGTATGCGACCGCCTCGCGAGGGAAAGCGCCGCACGGTACACCTACCACTCGGCGAGGCGGAAGACCCCACTGGAATATGCCATCCGGTCGAGTGAACGCTCCCTTCACTCGGCGATGTTGGCGAGTAGCGTCATTCACGCCATCAAGCAACATCTGCTGGCGCAACCGCTGTTGGCGGTGACCGCAACTCAACAACTGGGCGAACCGGAGTAACCATGGCAATTCATCAGGGCGCTACGAATACGTGGGTCAAGTCCTCGTATTCCACGGGAAACGGCGCATGTGTCGAGGTCAAGTCCCCGATCGTCGCCGCGATCTCGGTCCGGGACTCGAAGGTCACCGAGGGTCCCGTCCTCGCCTTTCCCGCCGACTCATGGCGCGCATTCGTCTCCGAGGTCGGCCGGGAGAAGTAACGAGAGATCAACACTTGCATAAGCAGTACCGATTGAGCCCTCTCGACTGGCCCGCCGTCCCGGCCGAGGGGGCTCGGCCTTTTGCCGGCCGCACCGATCGGCTACCGGAGCTGGTCGACGTACGTATCCGTTCCCGGCACCGTGGGAATGAACGGGGCCACCAGCTCCACCCTCCCCATCCCCGATTCCGCCACCGCGTCCGCCCGCCCGGCGAAATGCTCCTGCCAGCACTCCCGCGGATCGGCCTGCAGGAACCAGAGCAGCGTGAGGCGGGTATCGACTCCCTCCACCTGCTTCACGTACGTCATCCGGTCCCCCGGCAGCGGAGTGGGCCGGAAGATGGTCACCATCGCGGCCGGAGACCCGGCGAGGGCACGCGGCAGCTGCCTGGACCGCAGCCACTCCAGCAACTCCGCCCGTTGCGCGCCCGACTCGGCGTCGATGACTTCGAGCACCAGGCCCTGGTAGGGGTGGTCGAGCGCGTGGAAGTCTCGGGGCCCCGCCGCGCCGTCGCGGTAGACGGTGGCCTCGTGGTCCTGGAAGGCCGTGAACACGTGCGTGCGGTCCTGATAGACGCGGCCGTCGCGGTTCAGGCGCTTGTTGATGCCGACGGTCCACTTCATGTGCTCGTCGTAGCGGCCCTCGGTGACCCAGTAGGTGGAGAGGTAGCAGCCGGCGGTCACGGGTTCGGCGACCGCCGACTTTTCGGGGTGGCGCAGGAGTTGGAGCTCGCGGGGAGCGACCCAGCGGCGGCCCGCGTACATCCAGGGCATCGCCATCGCGCCGGCGTAGTAGTGGTCGTCCTCGTACCAGCGGTTGTACGCGTGCTCGTGGCCCGGGTGCGGCTCGACCATGGTGATCAGGGCGTGGCCCGGGTGCACGCCGTACGGGCCGACGGCGGCCAGCTCGCCGTAGACCTCGCTGCGGGTGTCCTCGCTGCGGGTGTCCTCGCTCATGAGTCTTCCTTCCTCCGGTGGTCGCCCATACTCTGACGCCCCGTCAGCAAAACTGCCAGAGCCGGGAGGCGCCCCATGCGCTCGCTCCTCGAAGGAAAGACCGTCGTCGTCTCGGGGGTCGGCGCGGGCCTGGGCCACCAGGTGGCGGCCGCCGTCGTACGGGACGGGGGCCGGGCCGTGCTCGGGGCGCGCACGGAGGCGAACCTCGCCAAGTCGGCCGGGGAGATCGACCCCGAGGGCACGCGGACGGCGTACCGCCCGACCGACATCACCGACGAGGCCCAGTGCGAGGCACTCGCGGCCCTGGCGCGGGAGCGGTTCGGCGGGATCGACGCGGTGGTTCATGTGGCCGCCTGGGACAGCTACTTCGGCGGGGTGCAGGACGCGGACTTCGCCACCTGGCAGCAGGTCATCGACGTCAATCTGCTCGGCACGCTGCGGATGACGCGGGCCTGCCTGCCCGCGCTGAAGGAGCGGGGCGGGTCGGTGGTGTTCATCGGCACGCAGTCGGCCGTCGCGGCGCCCTCGCAGGTGCGGCAGGCGGCGTACGCGGCGTCGAAGGGGGCACTGACGTCGGCGATGTACTCCCTGGCGCACGAGGTGGGTCCTGATCGGGTCCGGGTGAACACCGTCCTTCCCGGCTGGATGTGGGGTCCGCCGGTCGAGGCGTACGTCCAGTTCACCGCGCACACCGAGGGCGTGCCGGAGGAGGAGGTACGGGGTCGCCTCGCGGCGCGGATGGCGCTCCCGGAACTGGCGACGGACGGGGACGTGGCGGACGCGGCGGTGTTCCTGGCGTCGGACATGGCGCGGGCGATCACGGGGCAGTCGCTGCTGGTGAACGCGGGTGAGCTGATGCGGTAGAGCGCTCGGCGGAACAGGCGACGGCTGTACGGGACTTGGGTCCCGTACAGCCGTTTTCGCGCGCTCAGGGCACTCGGGGCGCTCGGACAATCGCCCTGAAGCCCTGCGATCTCGGATCAAGGATGTGAACACAGGTCAGCAAACAGAACGATTTTACTCGCTCTTGACCTTACTGCCGGTTGTCGGCAGCGCACGCCCGAACCCACGATGAGCGGGCACTTCAAGGCCGCCCAGGTCCGTATGTCACGAAACTGGCGAAGTGCACGGCATTTCAGCGCAGTTCACAAGGCGGACCCCTGGAGGGGGCACATGAACAGTCTCGACTGGGCCGTGCTCATCGGCTACTTCGGCATCATGGTCGCGATCGGCGTCTGGTCCCACAAACGCGTGGACAACGTGAGCGACTTCTTCACCGCGGGCGGCAAGATGCCCTGGTGGCTGTCCGGCATCTCGCACCACATGTCCGGCTACAGCGCCGTGATGTTCACCGGATACGCGGGCATCGCGTACACCTACGGCGTCACGTCCTTCGTCACCTGGTCGTTCCCGATCGCGCTCGGCATCGCCATCGGCTCCAAGCTCTTCGCGCCCCGCATCAACCGCCTGCGCGGACGCCTGCACGTGGCGTCGCCGCTCGAATACCTCAAGAACCGCTACAACCTGAAGACCCAGCAGGCCCTCGCCTGGTCGGGGATGCTCCTGAAGATCGTGGACGTGGCCGCCAAGTGGGCCGCCATCGCCACCCTGCTCTCCGTCTTCACCGGCATCTCGATCAACCAGGGCATCCTGATCACCGGCGTGATCACCGCCATCTACTGCACGATCGGCGGCCTGTGGGCGGACGCGCTCACCGAACTCGGCCAGTTCATCATCCAACTCCTCGCCGGTATCGCGATGTTCGTGGCCGTGGTGTCGAAGCTGGGCCCGCACGGCGGCTTCTTCGGGGTCTGGGACGAGCCCGAACTCGACGGCCACGCGCAGCCCTTGGTCGGCCCGTACGGAACGATCTTCCTGCTCGCGTTCCTCTTCATCAAGCTCTTCGAGTACAACGGCGGCATGCTCAACCAGGCCCAGCGCTACATGGCCACGTCGAGCCCCAAGGAGGCCGCGCGCTCGGCCCGGCTCTCGGCGATCCTGTGGCTGGTGTGGCCGGTCATCCTCTTCTTCCCCATGTGGATGTCCCCGCTCCTGGTGGACGCGAAGAAGCCCGACGGCTCGGACTCGTACGCCCTGATGACCGAACAGCTGCTGCCGCACGGCCTGTTGGGCCTCGTCATCGTCGGCTTCTTCTCCCACACGATGGCCATGTGCTCCTCGGACGCCAACGCCATCGCCGCGGTCTTCACCCGGGACGTGGCGCCGGTGATCTCCCGGCAGGCCAGGCTCTGGAACGAACGCTCGGGCCTGCTCGCCGCGCGTCTGACGACCGTCGTCTTCCTCGGCCTCTCCATGGCGGTGGCCACACAGGTCAACTCGCCCGCGTTCAAGGACATCATCACGGTCGTCATCAAGTGGGTGGCGGGTCTGATGGGTCCGATCGCGATCCCGATGATGCTGGGTCTGCTGCGTACGTTCCGCAAGTCGGGTCCGACCGCGGCGCTCACCAGCTGGTCGATGGGTCTGCTCGCCTTCTGGCTGGTCAACTACCCGATCAACTGGAGCGTCGAGGGCGGCGTGCCCCTGGAGTACCAGGTCTCGATCCCGCTGGCGGTCTCGCTGATCCTCTACATCCTGGTCGGCTACCTGAAGCCGGAGGACACGCCGGAGCGGGACGCGATCATCGAGAAGATCAATACGGATGGGGATGGCTCCGCCGGTGCAGCAGTTGTTCCGCCCCCGGCTGGGGAGGCTGACGAAGTAGCCACCCCGCAGGGCCGGTTGCCGTAAATCACCGGCTTCGCCGAGTTCGTCCTCAAACGCCGGACGGGCTGGAAGATCCCCGGGCAGGGTGTCTTCTGGCCCGTCCTCTGTTTGAGAAACCCCTCAAGCCCGCGGATACCTCGCAAGCCACCCCGGCGACGAGACCGCAGGACCGTGCAGCGCGGGCCCCTGCGTCATCTCCATCGCGAAGTCGTCCGCCAGCTCAAGGATCGTGGCCCGCCCCTCCAGCTCGGTGAGCCAGGCGGGCGGCAACGCGGTCTCGCCGTGCAGCGCTCCGAGCAGCGCCCCGCACAGGGCGCCCGCGGCAGCCGACGAACCGCCGTGGTTGACCGCGAGCCGCAGCCCGTGGCGGATGTCCTCGCCCACCAGAGCGCAGTACACGGCGGCGGCAAGGGCGCCCTCGGCGCCGCCGTCCCCCATCAGCTCCTCCACCCGGGAGGGAGTGGGCATCCCCTGTCGCACGGCTCCCAGGGCGTGCTTCAGCGCGTCGGTCACGGGCTGGTGTCCGGGCCGGGCGGCCAGCAGGGCGAGCGCCCGCTGGATGGCTCCGTCCAGGGAATCCCCGCGGGCGAGACCGTGGACGAGGATGGTGTGCGCGCCGGCGGCGAGATAGGCGGTGGGGTGCCCGTGCGTCTGTACGGCGCATTCCACCGCGAGCTGGAGCACCAGCTGCGGCTCCCAGCCGACCAGGAGCCCGAAGGGGGCGGACCGGGTGACGGCCTCGGCGCCCTGCTCGCCCGGATTCTTGGGGGCTTCGAGCGTCCCCATGTTCTCGTCCCCGAACCCGGTCAGGCAGGCGCGGGCGGGCGAGCGGCGCGAGTAGAGCCACTCCTCGCGGGCCAGCCAGCCGTCTTCCTTGCGCCGCTCGTCGGGCCCCCAGTCGCTCTGGGTGGCCGCCCAGCGGCGGTAGGCGCGGTGCAGGTCGGTGGGCGGGTGCCAGGCGCCGGTGTCGCGTCGCACCTGGGCGCGTATGAGTCCGTCGACGGTGAAGAGGGTGAGCTGCGTCGCGGCGGTGACGGCGCCGCGTCTGCCGTGCGCGGGGGCGGGTTCGGTGAGGCCTTCGGCGCCGTGGGCCTCGCGTATCTCGTCGAGGCTCAGCGTGTCGACGGGCGCACCCAGCGCGTCCCCGACGGCGGCTCCGAGGAGGGTGCCGCGCACCCGGCTACGGAAGTCCTGCTGCTCGGCGCGCCCCCAGACTCCGGTGGCTGCTGCGGTGCTCACGGCACCTCCTCCCCTGGCTCGCCCCCTGCACTTCCGCACATGTTCTGCGCAGCACTGTAATCGACCGGGAACGGTCGGTTCGGGGTCGATGCGATTTCTAAGGAGACGCCCCGCAGATCACTTTTGACCGGCCTTCACCAGGGCTTTCAGTGATCTCCGCAGGACGGCTGCGAGCTCCACCGCTCACGGAACGCGTCCCTTGCCGCGACCACCCTGGCCAGGCGTGGGGCCAGGCGGGCACGGTCCGCGCCGGGGGCGTGGAGGAGTTCCGTGAGGAGGCCGGCGAGTTCGGCCAGGTCGTCCCATTCCACGTCCGGCACCGGAGCCCCCAGCACCCGGGCCAGGCACGCGTCGAGCGTCGCCCAGTCGGCCGTGGCCGCGCCGGACACCACGTACAGACAGTCGAGGAAGCGTGGCCGCAGCCCCTCGGTGTGCCGGAGAAGGGTGGCCTCCTGCCACAGCGGGGCGGCGGCCCGCACCCCGTCCGCGCCGCTCGCCGCCAGCGCCAGTGCGAACGCCCCGGCCGTCGCGTCCTCCGCGCGGAGCGTCCACGCCGCCTCGCGTGCGCGGTCCCACCGGCCCGTCATGCGGCAGGCCTTGGCCAACTCCTCGGCGTCGTCCGGGTTTCCACCGGCGGCCTCGGCCTCCAGCACGAGGAGCGCCTGCTCCGGGCGGCCGGTCCACAGGTGGATCTGGGCGGTCTTATGGCGCACCCAGTCCGGGTCCTGTCCGATCTCCGCATAGCGCGCGACGTCGGCCAGGCCCTGCTCCCAGTGCCCCATGGCCAGGCGGGTGATCGCCCGGACGATGACCGCCCAGCCATTGTCCGGCTCCGCCTCGACGGCACGGGAGAGGTCCGCCGACGCCTCCTCATAACGGCCCAGTTTGAGCAGTACGGAGCCACGCATGACCCGCGCGAGCCGGTGTTCGGCGTCCATGTGGAGGACCTGGTCGAGGCCGGAGCGGGCCTCCTCGTACCGCTTCAGGTCGTTCAGCGCCGCCGCGCGCTGATACAGGGCCCATTCGTTGTCGGGCCACAGCACACTCACCTGCTCGGCGTCGGCGAGCGCGCTCTCGAGGTCCGACAGGCCCCGGTGCACATAGGCCCTGCGGGACAGCGCCCAGGCGTTGGCGGGCTGAAGGTCGAGGGACCGGTTCAGGTCGGCCAGTGCCTCCTCGCGCCGCCCGAGGTCGTCCAGTGCGGCTCCGCGGCTCGCGTACGCGGACGCGTACGTGTCGTTGAGCCCGATCGCACGGTCGTACTCCGCCAGAGCCTCCTGCGGCTTTTCCGCCGCGCGCAGGGCATCACCCCGCTCGCATGCCACGAACGCCGACTGCGGCGAAAGACCGGCCGCGCGGTCGAGGTCCGCCATCTGGTGCGCGTGCTCTCCGCGGGAACGGCGTACCCGGGCACGACGCGCCAGTGCCCACACGTACTCGGGGTCGAGTTCCACCGCACGGTCCAGGTCGGCGAGAGCCGCGTCGTCCTGTCCCAGGCCGTCCCGCGCGGCACCTCGGGACGCCCAGGCGAACGCGTCCGACGGATCGAGCTCGATCACCCGGTCCAGGTCACCGACCGCCTCCTCCCACTGACCGAGCATCCGGTGCGTCTCGCCCCGCTCGCTGAGCGTCAGAAGATCGTCCGGTGTGATGGCGAGGGCCCGGTCGAACTCGGAGACCGCCGCCAGATGATCCCCCTGCCGCGCCCGGGTCACCCCTCTGCCGTAGTAGGCCCGCGCCAGCTCCGAATCCAGGGCGAGGGCGCGGTCGTACTCGGCCAGCGCCTGGTCGTACGCCCCGCTCTCCCGCAGATCCCGCCCCCGCAGCATCCGCGCGACCGCCTGCCCCCGTACGTCGAGCCCGGCCCGGTCCGCCAAGAGCCCCAGGGCGTCGACGCACGCGTTCTCCGTCAGCGCGGCCAGCAGATCGCGCCCCCACTTCCCGGCAGCCGCCCCGCCCGCGTCGTCCCCTGCGTCCACCAGGACCTGCGCCCAGCGCCGGGCCACGACCTCGCCCATGTCACAGGCGTCGACGGCATCCCGCAGGACAGCGGGCAGCGCACCCCGCTCCCCCGCGCACAGCAGGTGGTACGACTCCGCGAGCCGCAGCTCACGCCAGGCCTCCGACTCCCACAACTCATCGGCTTCCACACCCGCTTCCGCCTCCGACCGCCACCCCGCGAAGGTCTCCGCCAAGCGTCCGTGCGCCTCCGCCCACCCCCGCGGCGACGCCTTGCGCTGCGTCCGGAGCATCGGCGCCCGCACCACGTCGTGATACTGCACCCGGTCGGTCCGGTCGCTCACGAACGGCAGCCCCCGCAGCCACCCGAAGAGGCCCGGCACCTCCGCCTCGGCGCAGATCCCTTCCACGGCCGCCCGGAACACATCCGCGTCGAGCCGCCTCGGCAGCGCGCACGCAAGGGCCACCGCCCTGCGCACGGGGTCCCTTTCCCACTTCAGGAAGCGCTCCACCGCGGTGGCGCTCGGGTCGCCCACGTCGTCCGGGGCCGCGGGCCTGCCCTCGGCGAGGGTGGAGACCAGGACGGGCAGGCCGCCGGAGAGCCGCAGGACCTCCTCCACCACCGGCTCGGACACCACACCCTTTCCGGCGAGCAGCCCCCGTGCCTCCAGCTCCGTGAAGGGGCCGAGCGGCACATCCATGACGAAGTCGCCGTAGCCGCCCCACCGGGCCGTGTCGAAGGGCTGCTGCCCGGCCGTCACCACGATCACGTGGGCGGGCAGCGCTCCGTGCCGGTCGGTGAGCATCACGTCGTGCAGCCAGCCGTCCAGGAACGGCGCCGTCCTCTCGTACGTGTCGAAGAAGAGGACGATCCACGGCGCGTCCTTCGCCGCGTCGGCCAGTTCGTCCAGGAAGACCGGCGTGAGGACCCGCTCCGGGGAGAGGACCAGCTGGACGTCGTCCTGGTTGCCGAGGCGCGCACTGAGCCCGGCACGCAACCTGTCGGCACCTTGCGCGAGTTGGGCCGGGTCCACCGCCCCCGCGAGGGCCCCCACCCCCGGCAGGAAGCCGAGCCCGACCAGGCTCGCGCGAGCGGCGGTCATGCTGCCGGCGGAGGGCGCGGGCCCTCCCGCGGGTCCTCCCCCGGGCCCGGACTCCTGGCCCGCGGCCTCGAACATCGCTGCCGCCGAGGCCGCTTCGGCTTCGTGACGGCGTTCGCGGTGGGTCGCCAGAAGCCGGGTGAGGTCCTTGCAACGGCGGCCCCGCAGAGCGAACTGGGCGGCGATCGCCGCCATCGCCTCGGGCACACTGCCGACCGCTTCATCGACGTACGCGGTCAAGGCACCGCGCTCCCGTGCCAGTTGTTCCCACTCCCGCACCAGGGAGGTCTTTCCGACGCCGCCGATCCCGTGGACGTGGAACAGGAAGCGGTGCCGTTCGTCGTCCGGCGGTACGTCGAAGTTCGCCCGGAAGGCGTCGAGTTCGCCTCTGCGCCCGACGAACCCCGCCCGCCTGCGACGGCGTATCAACTCCTGCATGGACGGCTGTTCCGCCCCCGCCGACACCACCACAGGCTCCACCCTCCCCGCGAAACGGACTGCCCTGCGCCCAGTGTTCCACCGGTCCCAGCACGGCGGGCCGAAACCGCGTGGCGGGAAACGGAGGGCAACGTCACGGGAATGTCCGGGCGTCGTAACAAGAAACCTGCGGGGTACAACCACTTCACCGATGGGCCTGTCTTCCCTGGTGTCACAGCAGTTACCCCACAGGAGGACCAGTGCGTCGCTCACTCATAGCCGCCGTCGCGGTGACCGCGCTCGCGACCCCGTTCGCCGTCGTCGTCACGGCCGGTTCCGCCGCCGCGGCCCCCGCCGCGGCGAGCAAGCCCGTGACCGACTTCAACCATGACGGATACGCCGACCTCGCCGTCTCCGCGTACCGCGGCGCCGTGAACGGCACGGACGGCGCCGGCTACGTCTCGATCGTGTACGGATCGCCGTCGGGCGCCGACACCGCGCACGCCAAGCGGATCGACCGCACCACCGCCGGCGTACCCGGCGACCCCGAGGAGGGCGGCGGCTTCGGTGCGAGCACCGAGGCGGCCGACCTGGACGGGGACGGATACACCGACCTCACCGTGAACAACGGCGCCAAGCACGTCGTGATCTGGGGCTCCGCGAACGGCCTGACCCAGGGCACCGAGCTGCCCGGCGAGTACGTGAACGAGCTGAAGGCCGGTGACTTCAACGGCGACGGCAAGACCGACCTCGTCGCCAACTCGCAGAGCACCCTCAAGGTGAACTACGGCCCGTTCACCCGTGACGGGAAGCCCGCCTCCACCTCGTCCGTCGAGAACGGCGACGACGGCCCCCAGGACGTCATGGTGGGCGACGTCACCGGTGACGGCGCCGACGACCTGGTGACCGGCCACGCCATGGAGGAGATGCAGCACTCCTCGCGCCTGTGGAAGGGCACCGAGGACGGCCTCTCCACGACGTCGACGCCGACCAAGAAGTTCACGACGAACGGCGTCATCGCCGACGTGGACAAGGACGGCTACGGCGACCTCGTGGCCCACGAGGTGGACGAGGTCTCCGAGACCCAGGTGTACGACGCGGGCGCGATCCGTGTCGTCTACGGCTCCAAGTCCGGCTTCTCCACCCGCACCGCGAAGATCGACCAGGACACCGCGGGCGTCCCGGGCGCCAGTGAGGCGGCGGAGATCAACGGTCCCGAGAGGGGCGACCAGTTCGGGTACTCCCTGTCGGCGGGTGACGTCACCGGCGACGGCTACGCGGACATCGTTGTCGGCGTGCCCGGAGAGAACCTCGGCAACGTCGCGGACACCGGTGCGGTCGTCCTGCTCAAGGGCGGCGCGAGCGGCCTGACCGGCACCGGCGCCCAGGCCTTCAACCAGGACACGGCGAACGTCCCCGGTGTCTCGGAGAAGGGCGACAACTTCGGTGAGGCGGTCCAGCTCACCGACGTGAACAAGGACGGCCTCGCCGACCTGACCGTGGGCGTGCCCCAGGAAGACGGCACGACCAAGGACTCCGGCGCCGCCTGGCTGTTCCGCGGCGCGAAGACCGGCCTGACGACGACCGGCATCACGTCGTTCAGCCCGTCCTCGCTCGGCACCCCGGAAGCGGGCGCCCGGTTCGGCGGCGAGCTCGCCTGACCCCGCCCCCGAAGGGCTGACCTTTCCCCCGAGTCAGTCCAGGACGGGAAGCAACTCCGGGAGGTGGCCGTCCGAAGCGGCGGCCGCCTCCTGGCGCTCCACCGGCACCTCTCCGTACAGGGTCGTGCGCGGCTTCGCCGGACGCCCCGCCTCCTCCGCGATCGCGATCAGATCCTTCACGGAGCGGTACGAGCCGTAACTGGAGCCCGCCATCCGGGAGATGGTCTCCTCCATCAGCGTGCCGCCCAGGTCGTTCGCGCCCGAGCGCAGCATCTCCGCCGCGCCCTCCGTGCCCAGCTTCACCCAGCTGGTCTGGATGTTCGGGATGTACGGGTGCAGCAGGAGCCGCGCCATCGCCACCACCGCGCGGTTGTCGCGGGTGGTCGGCCCCGGCCGCGCGATGCCCGCCAGATAGACCGGCGCGTTCGTGTGGATGAAGGGCAGCGTCACGAACTCCGTGAATCCCTCCACCCCCTTGGCCAGCGCGTCCCGTTGCATTCCGGCCAGCGTGCGGAAGTGCCCGAGCCAGTGCCTCGGCTGGTCCACGTGCCCGTACATCATCGTGGACGAGGAGCGGATGCCCAGCTCGTGGGCCGTGCTCACGACCTCGATCCACGTCGCCGTCGGCAGCTTGCCCTTCGTCAGGACCCAGCGCACCTCGTCGTCGAGGATCTCCGCGGCCGTGCCGGGGATCGAGTCCAGGCCCGCCTCCTTCGCGGCGCTCAGCCAGTCCCGTATCGAAAGTCCCGTCCTGGTCGCGCCGTTCACGACCTCCATCGGCGAGAACGCGTGCACGTGCATGCCCGGCACGCGCTCCTTCACGGCCCGCGCGATGTCGAAGTACGCGCTGCCTGGCAGGTCCGGGTGGATGCCACCCTGCATGCACACCTCGGTGGCGCCGACCTCCCACGCCTGCTGGGCCCGGTCCGCGACCTGGTCCAGGGAGAGCGTGTAGGCGTCGGCGTCCGTGCGGCGCTGGGCGAAGGCACAGAAGCGGCAGCCGGTGTAGCAGACGTTCGTGAAGTTGATGTTGCGCGTGACGATGTACGTGACGTCGTCGCCGACCACCGACTTGCGCAGGTCGTCCGCGACCCCGCACAGCGCGTCCAGGGCGGGCCCGTCCGCGTGCAGCAGCGCGAGGGCCTGCTCGTCCGTCAGGCGCGTCGGGTCGTCGGCGGCCGTCTTCAGGGCCGCCCGCACGTCACCGTCGATGCGCGAGGGGACCATGCCGGGCGCGGCCTGCTCCCGCAGGGCCTCCCAGTCTCCGTACACCTCGTCGAAGTCGTCGCGCCGGTCGGACGTGCGGCCCGTCGTGTCGATCGTGCGGTGCAGGTCCGTGCGGCCGGACGAGGCGACGTACCCCTCGTCGGGTTCCTGCCAGGGCAGGCCGCTCGGCCGGGCGTCGGGGTTGGCGAGGCCTGTCTCCGGGTCGACGAGCGCGCGCACGTGGGGAAGGAGCCGCGGGTCGAGCCAGGGCTCGCCGCGCTCGATGAACTCCGGGTAGATCGTGAGGCGTTCGCGCAGCTCGAAGCCCGCGTCCGCGGTCTTCCCGGCCAGCTCGTCGATGTGCGGCCAGGGGCGCTCCGGGTTCACGTGGTCGGGCGTCAGGGGCGAGACGCCGCCCCAGTCGTCGATGCCCGCGCCGATCAGGAGGGCGTACTCGGCGTCCACCAGGTTCGGCGGGGCCTGGATGCGGGCGCTCGGGCCGAGGATGTGCCGGGACACCGCGATGCACGCGGCCAGCTCCTCCAGCTCGGCGTCCGGCATGCCGCGCATCGCCGTGTCCGGCTTGGCGCGGAAGTTCTGGACGATGACTTCCTGGATGCCGTGGTACGAACGCTGCGTCGAGCGCAGCCGGAAGAGCGCGTCCGCCCGCTCCTCGTACGACTCGCCGATGCCGATGAGGACACCGGTGGTGAAGGGGACGTTCGAGCGGCCCGCGTCCTCGAGGACGCGCAGCCGGACCGCTGGCTCCTTGTCGGGCGAGCCGTGGTGCGGGCCGCCCGGCTCGCTCCACAGCCGGGTCGCGGTCGTCTCCAGCATCATGCCCATGGACGGCGCGACGGGCTTGAGCCGCTGGAGGTCGGTCCAGGTCATGACGCCCGGGTTGAGGTGCGGGAGCAGGCCCGTCTCCTCCAGGACGCGGATCGCCATCGCGCGGACGTAGGCGAGGGTGTCGTCGTACCCCTCCGCCTCCAGCCACTCGCGGGCCTCGGGCCAGCGGTCCTCGGGCCGGTCGCCGAGCGTGAACAGGGCCTCCTTGCAGCCCATCTCGGCGCCGCGCCGCGCGATGTCGACGACCTCGTCCGGCGAGAGGAACATGCCGTGGCCCTCGCGCCGCAGCTTGCCGGGGACGGTCACGAACGTGCAGTAGTGGCACTTGTCCCGGCACAGCCGCGTCAGCGGAATGAAGACCTTCTTCGAGTACGTGATGACACCGGGCCGCCCGGCCGCCGCGAGGCCCGCGTCACGCACCCGCGCGGCAGACGCGGCGAGGTCCTTCAAGTCGTCGCCGCACGCCTGGAGCAGCACGGCGGCTTCGGCGGTGTCGAGCGCGACGCCGTCCCTGGCGCGTTTGAGCGCGCGACGCATGGCGTTCGCGGTGGGCCGTGCCGGCGCCGGCGTCGGCCCCTGGGGTGCTTTGTCCTGCGGCGCGCTGTTGGTCATGCGTCCGAGCATACGAGCGACCGCGCGGAGAAACAGCTACAGGTCAGTGCGGGTTCTCGGGGGCAGGTGTGAGGTGCACGTATCGCTGGAATCCGTCGAGCGCACGCAGCACCTCCGCCTCCCCGCGCGCCGGGAGCTGCACGATGACCTCGTCCACGCCGAGCTCCGCGTAGTGGGCGAGCTTGCCCTCGGTCGGCTCGACGGCGGAGAGCGCGACGTACAGGCCGGCGGGGTCCCGGCCCGCGTCCGCCCAGGCGGTGCGGAGCGCGGGGAGCGCCTCGCGCAGACCGCCGCCGCCGATGGGCAGCCAGCCGTCGGCGTACTCCGCGATGTGCGCGAACAGCTTGGGCCCGGCGGATCCGCCGATGAGGGTGCGGGGGCCGTACAGGGGGCTTTTCATGCGCGGCCGGGTACGGGGAGCGCGCACCGGCTTCGGGTGCGCCTCGCTGGCGCGCACACTCCCGAACTCCCCCTCGTACGCCGTCGGCCGCTCGGCCCACAGGGCCCGCATGACCGCCATCCGGTCCCGCACGAGCGCGCGCCGTGTGCGCCACTCGACGCCGTGGTCGGCGGCCTCCTCCTTGTTCCAGCCGTAGCCGACACCGAGGGTGAACCGGCCGCCGGAGAGATGGTCGAGGGTCGCGATCTGCTTGGCCAGGTCGACCGGGTCGTGCTGCCCGACGAGCGTGATGTTCGTGCCGATCCCCAGCCGCTGCGTGACGGCGGCGGCCTGGGCGAGCGCGACGAACGGGTTCAGCATCCGGGCGCACTCGGGCGGCAGTTCACCTCCGGGGTACGGGGTCTCGCGGGACACCGGGATGTGGGAGTGCTCGGGCAGGTACAGAGCCGCGAAGCCCCGCTGCTCAAGCTCCTGGGCCAGGCGGATCGGCGTGATGGTCTCGTCGGTGAGAAAGAGGGTGGCGGCAACTCGCACGGGAGGGCCTCCTGTTGTCACTGCTGTCACTGGCGGGGCTCACTTACTAGCCGTCAGCGGCGCAGGAGTCCATGCCGTGCCCGCACCTCGCGTCCGCCGCTTGTAGTACGCGGCCGTCACCGCGAGGAGCAGCGGAGCCCACAGCAGCAGCGGCGCGTAACAGGCCACGAGGAGCGTCTGCTTGGCCATGCTGTCCGTGACGCCGGGCCCCAGGTCCGCGAACGCGGCGTACACGAACCAGCCCGTGATCAGGAAAAGACCGGCGGCCCCGAGCAGCGCCGGGATCACCGCGGCGAGCGGCCGCACCCGGCGTCCGCCGAGCAGCGGTATCCACCCCGGCACGACCTCGCCCCAGCCTCGCACCAGGCCGAGCGTCAGCAGGGCGAGCAACTCGGAGACGACGCTGAGCCCCAGGACGTAAGCCATCTCGCCCCCGCCCTCCACGGGCATGTCGGCCACCGGAAGCCCGGCGACCAGGGCGACGCGCCACAGCCCCGAGGGCAGGGTGGCCAGCGGTACGGCGTGGGCGGCGATCACGGCCCACCGGGGGACCTCGGGGAGAGCGCTCATCTTCAGCATGGTCCTCATGCTGGCCGTGGGCGCGGGCCCGTCACATCGGCGTACGGGCCGATCAGAGGCACCGGGCCTCCGCCGCACGGGGGAGCGGAAAATCCGACCACCTCGCGCGGCTCCCGAACTACCCTGGCGCCCGATGAGCAGAAGACGACGCAAGAAACAGACACAACAGCTGGTCATGGCAGCACAGTCAGGCTGCACCACTCGGGTCAAGGCGCTGCTGCGGGCCGGAGCCAACCCCAGGACCCCCGACCCCGACGGCACGACTCCGCTCTACGGCGCGTCCGTCCACGGCGCGACGCCCATCGTCCGGGCACTCCTGGAGGCGGGCGCCGACCCCGACGTGGAGAGCGGGCACGGAGACCAGGGGACGCCCCTGTGCGGGGCGGCGTGCTGGGGTCACACCGACGCGGTGCGCGAACTGCTCGCCCATGGAGCGGACCCCAACCTCCGCGAGGACCACGGCACCGGGATCTCCCCGCTGCGCTGGGCGACGCAGGGCTCCCATACGGAGACGGCGGCCGTGCTGCGGGCCGCCGGCGCGAGCGCCTAGGCGTGGGGCTCCCGGTGGCCTAGGATCCGCCAGAACCGGGGTATTCCGGCGAGTTCCGGGGGAATTGGGGGGCTCCATCATGCGACTCCGTCTGGCGACCGTCCTGCTGCTGCTCGGCGCGCTGCTGGGAGGCACGGCTTCCGCGGGGGCGTACGCGGCCACTCCGCGGGCCGTGTCGGTCTCGGACACGGCTGCTGCCGCTTCTTCTTCGACGGCGTACGGGACAGGATCCGTCACCGTCCGGGCGGACTCCAAGGCGGCCGACGAGGCGCAGTCCAAGCCAAGGAAGAAGAAAAAGAAGAAGTCCAAGGGCGGGCTCGGGCTGATCATCGGGGTCATCGCCGTCATCGCGATCATCGTCATCGTCCTGATCGCCGTCCGCCGCGTGCGCAAGGCCCGACACCGGGCGTAAGTCTGTCAATTGCCTTCCCTTGGCGGGAAGTTCACGGCTCAATACCAGGGTTGCCCTGCAGTCCCTTCCGACACCCTGGGGAGCCGACACATGTGCGAGGACGAACACCACCGGGCAAGATCCGCGGACACACCCCTGAACCGGCGTGGTCTGCTCGTGACGGGAGCCGCCGCCGCACTTACGTTGAACAGCGTGAGCTTCGCGAGCGCCGCAGGGCGTGACTCCAAGAGTGGCGACGAGACCAAGGTGGTGCGCGGCACGCTGCCCACCGGGTCACCCGACTTCGTGTACCTCCCGGTCGAAGTCCCGGACGGCGTACGGGAGATCCACGTCGCGTACACCTACGAGAAGGTCACGGTCCCGGCGGGCACGCAGGGCAACGCGCTCGACATCGGTGTCTTCGACCAGCGCGGCACCGCACTCGGCGGCACGGGCTTCCGTGGCTGGTCGGGCGGCGCGCGCACCGAGTTCTTCATCCGCGCCGACGAGGCGACCCCCGGCTACATCCCGGGCCCGGTCAAGGCGGGCACCTGGAACATCGCGCTCGGCCCGTACACGGTCGCACCGCAGGGCCTGCCCTACGAGGTCACGATCACCCTCAAGTTCGGGGCACCCGGCAAGACGCCCAGGCCCACCTACCCGCCGGAGCGGGCGAAGGGGCGGGGCCGCGCCTGGTACCGCGGCGACTGCCACCTGCACTCCTGGCACTCGGACGGCAGGCGCACCCCGGCCGAGATCGCGGCGCTCGCGCGCGCGGCGGGCCTCGACTTCATCAACTCCTCCGAGCACAACACCCACTCCGCGCACGCCCATTGGGCCGACGCGGCGGGCGACGACCTCCTGGTGATGCTGGGCGAGGAGGTCACCACGCGCAACGGCCACGTGGTCGCCCTCGGCACGGACCCCGGCACATTCGTCGACTGGCGCTACCGCGCCCGCGACAACCGCTTCGGCAAGTACGCCCGCGAGATCCGCGACGCGGGCGGCCTCGTCGTCCCCGCCCATCCGCACGCCACCTGCATCGGCTGCAACTGGAAGTTCGGCTTCGGCGAGGCGGACGCGGTGGAGGTGTGGAACGGCGCGTACACCCCGGACGACGAGATCTCCCTCGCCGACTGGGACAGCACGCTGGTCGCCGCCGTCCGTGGCCGCAAGCCGTGGATCCCCGCCATGGGCAACAGCGACGCCCACCGCGACCCCGACCCCATCGGCACCCCGCAGACGGTGGTCCTCGCGGAAGCCCTGACCCGCGACGCCATCCAGGCGGGCATCCGCGCGGGCCACAGCTACGTGGCCGAGTCCAGACACGTCTCGCTCAAGTTCACCGCCACCGGCGGCAGGGGCAAGCAGGCGGGCATCGGCGACCGCCTCCACGTCGATGAGGACGCCCCCGTCACGGTCCGCCTGGACGTCACGGGAGCCCCCGGCTGCACGGTCCGCTTCGTCACGGACCAGGGCGTGCTCTTCACGGCTCCCGCGCTCCCCGCCTCCGGAACCGGCGCGGCGGAGTGGCGGACGACGCCTTCGTACGCCGCATACGTACGAGCAGAGGTCCGCCACCCCGCGACGGTGCCGACCCTCCCGGGCCCCCTGACGGCCTTCACGAACCCGATCTTCCTGGGCCGGAGTTAAAAGGTCTCCCGCGCGGGATGGGACCCCCCCTGTCCCGGGGATAGGTCCTCCCCCCCGGGCGTCTGTCCACACGGTTCTTCTCCCCCCCACCCCCTCCCACACCGTTTTCCTTCCCCCCCCCCCAC
>NZ_JBVIPS010000006.1:285279-602285 GCF_055577715.1 Streptomyces sp. NPDC033177
GGGAGCGGGGGGAGAGGGGTTTCCCTGGGGGAGTGCCCCCTTCTGGGGAGGGGGGCCCCCCCCCCCCCCCCTGGGAGCCGGCGCATAGGGTCGGTCGACCACCAGCGAACCCGGGAGCCGTTCCATGCCGTCCGCCAAGCCCCGTCTCCTGCTCGTCACCGACCTCGCCTACGAGGCGCGGGGCCGCCGCTACTGCGACGAGGACATCGCGCTCGCCTCCCGCCTGCGCGAGGACTTCGACACGGCGCTCTGCCATCCGCTGGACGCGGCCGCGCTGATGGACTCCTTCGACGCGGTACTGATCCGCAACAGCGGCCCGGTCCTGCACTACCAGGCGGCCTTCGACGCCTTCCGCACCCGCGCGCTCGCCTCGGGCACCCGCGTCCACAACCAGCTGACCGGCGGTGCGGACATGGCGGGCAAGCAGTACCTCGTCGACCTGACGGCACAAGGCCACCCGGTGATCCCCACCGTCGACCGCCTGACGGACCTCGACAAGCTCCCGGACACCGCCGAGTACGTGATCAAGCCCAAGCTGGGCGCGGACTCGATAGGCCTGAAGATCCTCTCCCGGGCCGAACTGCCGGACCACGTCGGCGACGGGGACACCTTCCTCGTCCAGCCGCGCGTCGACTTCACGTACGAGGTGTCGTTCTACTTCATCGACGACACCTTCCAGTACGCCCTGCACGCACCGCACCCCGACAAGCGCTGGGTCCTCGAGCCCTACGCCCCGACCCCCGCCGACCTGGCCTTCGCCCAGCGCTTCATCGACTGGAACACCCTCACCCACGGCATCCAACGCGTCGACGCCTGCCGCACCCGGTCGGGAGATCTATTCCTGGTCGAACTGGAGGACCTCAACCCGTACCTGTCCCTGGACCTCGTCCCCCGGGAGCGCCGCGACGCCTTCATCACGAACCTGAAGGCGTCGCTGCGCAGGCTGCTCGCGGGCTGAGGGTCAGTCCGCGACCACCAGCGCCGGGGTGTCCCGCTTCAGGACCTCGCCGCGGAAGAACGCCGGACTCTTGCGGCCCATCACCAGCATGATCACCACGCCGAGGAGCAGCAGGCCCACGCCGATCACGAAGACCGAGCCGACACCGAAGACAGAGGAGCCGCTGCCGTAGGCGGGGTTCCACATGTCGATCAGGGTCTTGGTGAAGACGCCGGTCAGCAGGACGCCACCGAGGATCGGGAGCAGGCCCTTGAAGACGAAGTCCCGGACGGAGCCGAAGAGCTCGCGGCGGAAGTACCAGGCGCAGGCGAAGGCCGTCAGCGCGTAGTAGAAGCAGATCATGAGGCCGAGCGCGTAGATCGTGTCGACCAGGACGTGCTCGGAGACCAGCGTCATGACCGTGTAGAAGACGGCGGTGGCGACGCCTGCCGTGACCGTCGCGCGGCCCGGCGTCTTGAAGCGCGGGTGGACGCGTGCGAACGACGACGGGAGCGCCTCGTACGAGGACATGGCGAGGACCGTGCGGGCCACGGGGATGAACGTGGTCTGCAGGCTCGCCGCCGCCGACGCGAGGACCGCGACGAAGAGCAGGATGCCGAGGGTCGGGCCCATCACGGGGCCCGCCAGGACGGCGAAGACGTTGTCGGAGGTGTCGGGGTTGGCCAGGCCGAGGCCCTTGGTCCCCGCGCCCACCACCATCTGCGCGGCGACAGCCGTGGCGAGGTAGGAGCCGACCAGGACGACCATCGCGATGAGCGCGGCGCGGCCGGGGGTCTTGTCGCTGCCGGTCGTCTCCTCGTTGGCGGCCAGGCACGCGTCCCAGCCCCAGTAGATGAAGATCGCGAGCGAGAGGCCCGCGGTGAAGGAGGAGAACGACTTCACGGCGAACGGGTTCAGCCATGACCATGAGAAGTCCTGCGACAGCGGGAAATCCGCGCTGCCCGCCTTCTGGAAGGCCATCACGACGAAGATCGCGAGCACGACGAGCTGGAGCCCCACCAGGGCGTACTGCACGCCCTTGGTGGCCGTCATCCCCCGGTAGCTGATCGCCGTCGCCGCGGCGATGAGGGCGAGGCACGTGAGGATGTGGACGGCCTTGTTGTCGTCCAGGGCGGCCACCGAGTCGCTGCCCGTGATCTCGCCCGCCAGGAGCCAGAAGTACGAGGTCGCCACGCCCGCCAGGTTCGACAGGACGATGATCGTGGCGATGACGAGGCCCCAGCCGCACATCCAGCCGATCCGCGGGCCGAAGGCCTTGACCGTCCAGGTGAAGGACGTGCCGCAGTCCGGCATGGCCTTGTTGAGCTCCCGGTAGGCGAACGCCACCAGGAGCATCGGCAGGAAGCCCGCGAGGAAGACCGCGGGCATGGCGAGGCCGACCTCGCCGGCCGTGGAGCCGAGGGTCGACGTGAGGCAGTAGACGGGGGCGACGGTGGAGATGCCGATGACGGCGCTGCCCATGAGGCCCACGGAGTTCCCGCCGAGGCCTTTGGCGCGTACGCCCCCGTCGGGGGCGCCGCTTACCGTGTCTCCGGCCTGTGGCCGTACGTCCAACTGGGTCATGAACAGGACGTTAAGTCCTGCGGTTTCCACATGCGGAAGGTCGAGATCCGGATCTCTTGGCTTGTAATCGACGGAGGAAACAGGGCACTCGCCATTGATTGGCAGAGCTCTTAGCGAAAATGCTTATTCATTGCCAGGCAAAAGCCAGACTGTCCGGTATGCGGGAACCGCAGCCCTGTCCATTTTGACCCGTTTCCAAATTTTCCCGCGCCACTTCCCGCATTTCACATACCGGACTTCTCGCGGCCCTCAGCCCGGCCACACGATCGACTGCAGCTCGCTGTACGCGTGCAGCGCGTACGAGCCCACGTCCCGGCCCACCCCGCTCTTCTTGAACCCGCCGAACGGCGCCTCCATGTTCCGGCCGATCGTGTTCACGCCCACCCCGCCCGCACGCAGCCGCCGCGCGACCCGGAAGGCGCGGGCCACGTCGCCCGACCAGACGTAGTCGAGGAGGCCGTAGTCGCTGTCGTTGGCCAGCGCGATGCCTTCCTCCTCGTCCTCGAAGGGGACCACCACCACGACCGGGCCGAAGATCTCCTCCCTGACCACGCGCATGTCGTTCGTGCAGTCCGCGAGCAGCGTCGGGGCCACGTAGAAGCCCTTCTCGAACACGGCCGGGCGCTCGCCACCCGCGACGACCCGCGCGCCTTCCTTGCGCCCCAGCTCGACGTACGACTCGATGCGGTCCCGGTGCGCCGCCGAGATCACCGGGCCGACGATCGTCCCCTTCTCCCGCGGGTCCCCGACCTTCATGAAGCCGATGTAGCCCGTCAACTTCTCGATCAGGGCGTCATGGACCGCGCGGTGCACGATCACCCGGGTCGGGGCCGTGCAGATCTGTCCGCTGTAGAAGGAGAACGTCGTCCCGATCCCCGCCACCGCCGAGTCCAGGTCCGCGTCGTCGAAGACGAGCGCCGCGCCCTTGCCGCCCAGCTCCATCAGCTGGCGTTTCATGTCGCGGCCGCACACCTCCGCGATCCGCTGCCCCACCGACGTCGAGCCGGTGAAGCTCACCATGTCGACGTCCCGGGAGTCGACGGCCGCCTCGCCCACCTCGGGCCGCGCGCCGCTCACCACGTTCACCACTCCCGGCGGCGCCCCCGCCTCCTCAAGGGCCGCCGCCATCCGGTACACCGACAGCGGGTCCTGCGGGGCGGGCTTCACGAGGACCGTGTTGCCCATGGCCAGGGCGGGCGCCACTTTGCCCGCCGGGTTGGCCCACGGGTTGTTGTACGAAGTGATGCAGGTGACGACGCCCACCGGCTGGCGGACGGTGAGCGCCCCCACGACGCCCGCCTTCCCCATCGGCCCAGCCTCGTTGATCTGCGGGGGCAGACCCGCCTCGACCGGTTCCATCGCCCCCTTCGCGTACCTCTTGAAACGCGCCACCGACACCGCGACCTGCATGCCCCGCGCCGTACCGGTCGTCGCGCCGCTCTCGGCCTGGGCGAGCTCCGCGTACGGGCCCAGGTCGCGCTGCATGATCGACGCGGCGCGGTCGAGCACCGTGGCCCGTTCCTCCGGGGTCGTACGCGACCAGGTGGCGAAGGCCTCGCGGGCGGCGCCGGCCGCCGCGTGCACCTGCTCGCGGCTCGCCTCGGGAGCGAGCCCGACCACGCCTTCGGTGGCCGGATTGACGACCTCGTAGTACCCACCGGCGGGTTCGACCCACTCCCCACCGATGAACAGCCTTTGCTCCTCGGGGAGTTCGCCGCTCACTTGGTGCTCACCGTCCGGGTGTCGCGCCCCGAACGGAGCACCGTGCCGGGAGTCGCGCCCGTCACCCGGTCCTCGCGGATGGCCTCGACGCCGTTGACCCAGACGGCGTTGATGCCGATGGCCTTGGAGTCCAGGCGCGGGCTGTCACCGGGCAGGTCGTGCACAAGGGTGGCCTTGCCCGCGTCGATGCGCTCGGGGTCGAAGAGGACGAGGTCGGCGTGGAAGCCCTCCTCGATGCGGCCCCTCTCCCGCAGCCCGAAGAGCTGCGCGGGATCGTCGGTGAGCATCTTCACCGCTGCCTCCAGACCGACGAGCTTCCGCCCGCGCAGACAGTCCCCTATGAACCGGGTCGTGTACGGGGCTCCGCACATGCGGTCCAGGTGCGCGCCCGCGTCGGAGCCGCCCAGCATGACGTCCTCGTGCTGCCAGGTCTCCTGCCGCAGGGCCCACGAGGCGGGGTCGTTGTCGGAGGGCATCGGCCACAGGACCGTACGCAGGTCGTCGTTGGCGCAGATCTCGACGAGGCACTGGAAGGCCTCCTGCCCGCGCTCGGCGGCGATGTCGGCGACGACGCGGCCGGTGAGTCCCTCGTTCTCCTTGGAGTACGTGTCCCCGATGACGTATCGGTCGAAGTGCGCGAGCCGCCGGAAGACCCCGGCCTCCTTGCTGTCGGCGCGCCGCAGCATCTCGCCCCTGACGTCCGGGTCGCGGAGCTTGGTGATGCGCTCGGGCACGGGCAGGCCCAGTACGTCTCCCCAGCCGGGGATCAGGTTCAGGGCGCAGAAGGTGCCGAGCGACATGTTCATGGGGGTGAGGATCGGCATGGTCAGCGCGACGATCCGGCCGCCGGACTCACGGGCCCGCTCACTGGCGATCAGCTGCCGTGGGACGCGCTCGGGCACGGCGGCGTCGATGGTGAGGACGTTCCAGTTGAGCGGCCGCCCGGCGGCGGCGCTCATCTCGACGAACAGATCGATCTCGTCGTCGCTGAACTGATCGAGACAGCCCGCGACGATGGCCTCCAGCTGGGTGCCCTCGTGCTCGGCGACGGCCCGGCTGAGCGCGAGCAGTTCGGCGGGCTTCGCGTGCCGGGAGGCGACCGGCTGCCCGTCGCCGTCGGAGTGCGTGGACGACTGGGTGGTGGAGAGCCCCCAGGCGCCGGCGTCCATGGCGTCATGGAAGAGCCGCAGCATCTGGTCGAGCTGCTCGGAAGTCGGCTGCCCGCCCACCGCGTCCGCACCCATGACGTACCGCCGCAGCGCGCAATGCCCCACCATGAACCCGGCGTTGACGGCGACACGCCCCTCCAGGGCGTCCAGATACTCGCCGAACGAACTCCACGACCAGGGCGCCCCCTCTTCGAGGGCCACCAGGGACATGCCCTCGACCTTGGACATCATCCGCCGCGTGTAGTCGGCGTCCTCGGGACGGTCGGGGTGCAAGGGGGCAAGGGTGAAACCGCAGTTGCCGCCCGCGACGGTGGTGACGCCGTGGTTCAGGGAGGGGGTCGCGTAGGGGTCCCAGAAGAGCTGGGCGTCGTAGTGCGTGTGCGGGTCGACGAAACCGGGGGCCAGCACCCGCCCCTGGGCGTCTTCGCTGGACCGGGCCTCTTCGGTCGTGGTCCCCGGCTCGGCTATGACGGCGATGCGCCCGTCCCGGATGCCTACGTCGGCGGTGTACGCGGGGGCGCCGGTTCCGTCGACTACGGTCGCGCCTTTGATGAGGTGATCGAGCATGACGGTGGACAGCCCCCTTGATCGGCGGTTTTCGGTGCGGATTCGGCCCGTCCAGAACGGGTGGGCGGGCGGGATAGAGCCCGTCCGGCGCTTGAGGACACGCCCGAAGGGCGCAGAGGGTGCCCCGGCCTCCGTCCGGGAAGAGGAAGCCGGGGCAGCTAAGGGGGGGTCAGGAAGCCCCCGCCTGACGGAAGCGCGACGTCCGGTGCACAGGATCCGTATCGATCTTCGGAATGACGTGCTCACCGATCAACTTGATCGTGTTCTTCGTGTCCTCGGGCGAGATCCCGATCGGCAGACCGAAGCTGAGCTGATCCGCCCCCGCCTGCTCCCACCGCTTGCACTGCGTGAGCACCTCGTCCGGGTCGCCGCAGATCATCAGCTCCTCGGCGATGAGCAGCTCGATGATCTCCTCGGTGTACTCGGGGAGCAGCTCGGGCCACTCGGGGATGCCCTCCGGCCGCGGGAAGGTGTCGTGGTACCGGAACAGCAGCGACTGCAGATAGTTGAGCCCGCCGCTGACGGCGATCTCCACGGCCTTCTTGTGCGTCTCCGCGCAGATCGCCGTGGAGGTCACCATGACGTTGTCGTTGACGAAGTCACCGACCGGCTCGGCGTTCTTCACGGCCGTCTTGTACGACTCCAGGACCCACTCCATGTCGGAGACCTTCTGCACGCTGAAGCCCAGGACCCCGAGCCCCTTCTTGCCGGCCATCGCGTACGAGGGCGGAGATCCGGCGGCGTACCACATGGCCGGATGCGACTTCCCGTACGGCTTGGGCAGGACCTTGCGGGGCGGCAGCGACCAGTGTTTGCCCTGGAAGCCGACGTACTCGTCCTGGAGCCACATCTTGGGGAACTCGGCGATGGTCTCTTCCCAGAGTTCCTTGGTGTGGTTCATGTCGGTGATGCCCGGCATGAAACCCAATATCTCGTGCGACCCGGCCCCGCGGCCCGACCCGAACTCGAAGCGGCCCTCGGAGAGATGGTCGAGCATGGCGACCTTCTCGGCGACCTTGACCGGGTGGTTCACCGGGGCGAGCGGGTTGAAGATCCCGGAGCCCAGGTGGATGCGGTCGGTCGCGTGGGCGAGGTAGCCGAGGAAGACGTCGTTGGCGGAGAGGTGTGAGTACTCCTCCAGGAAGTGGTGCTCGGAGGCCCAGGCGTACTTGAAGCCGGACTTGTCCGCCTGGATGACGTACTCGGTCTCCTCGATGAGCGCCTTGTGCTCTGCTTCGGGGTCGACCTTGGCCCGCTTGGCGGGCACGTATCCCTGTACAAAGAGGCCGAATTCCAAGGAGGTTCACCATCCTCGTGAGTATCTTCGAGTTACGAGTTTCTGACGAACCGTCAGATCGTGATGCGACGACTGTTCCACCGGCCGCGGGGACCGTCAATACCCGCGGGCGTCGATACTGACGTTCCGTCAGACGATGCTGACCCCCGCCAGCCACCCGCCGTCGATGACGAACGGCTGCCCGGTGATGTACGCCGAGTCGTCCCCGGTCAGGAAGAGCGCGAGCGCGGCCACCTCCTCGGGCCTGCCGATCCGCCCGAGCGGCACGAGCTTCTTGTAGAGCTCGGCGACGGCGTCGCCCGCCTCGACGGGGTCGGCGGTCGGGTCGAGCTGCGCGGGATTGGTCATCGGGGTGTCGACGGCTCCCGGGCAGACGGCGTTGACGCGGATGTTCCGGGCGGCGAGCTCCAGCGCGGCGACCCGGGTGAGCCCGAGGATGGCGTGCTTGGTCGCGGCGTACGCGCCGACGTAGGCCATGCCCGTCATCGCCGTGTACGAGGCGGTGTTCACGATGGTCCCGCCACCGGCGGCGGCGATCTCTGGGGCGACGGTGCGGATGCCGAGGAAGCAGCCGACCTGATTGACCTGGATGATCTGCTGGAACTCTTCGAGCGGGGTGCTGACGAGCTCGTTGAAACGCAGGATCCCCGCGTTGTTGACGAGGCCGTCGATCTTCCCGAAGGCGTCCTTCGCGGCGGACACGGCCGCACCCCAGTCGGCCTCCTGGCTGACGTCGAGGTGCACGTACTTGGCTGTCTCACCGCCGAGCTCCTTGGCGAGAGCCTCGCCCTGGTCGTCGAGCACGTCCCCGATGACGACCCGCGCCCCCTCGGCGGCGAAAAGCCGTGCCTCCTGCTCGCCCTGCCCGCGCGCGCCGCCGGTGACGATGACGACGCGGCCGTCCAGCTTGCCCATACGAGTCTCCTTGAGTGAGGTCAGGGGGTGCTCAGTTGAGGTGCGGGGCGACTTCGGCGGCGAAGGCGGCCATCTGGTCGGTGAGTTCGGTGCGACTGCGACTGCGGAACCGCACCTGGACCTGCTGCACACCCATGGCCCCGTACGCCCGCAGCGACTCGGCGAGCGCATCCGGCTTCCCGCTCAGGGTTCGCCGCCCCACGGACCAGGTGGGCTCCCCCACGTACAGCGGCTCGGCGATCGCCCCCACGACGACCGGCTCCGCGACCCCCGCCTCCTCCCTCAGCCGCTTGAGCCTGGCGATCTGCGCGGGCAGCTTGTCGCGCGGGTCGCCCTGCGGCAGCCACCCGTCACCGCGTACGGCGGCCCTGCGGACGGCGGCGGGCGAGGAGCCCCCCACCCAGACGGGCACGCGTTCCTGCGCCGGGCGCGGCAGCTGACCGAGCCCGCTGAAGTCGTACCGCTCGCCGTGGTGTTCGGGGTACTCCTCGGGCCCGAGGGCGCCCTTCAGCGCGTCAATGCTCTCGTCGAGCACGGGCCCACGCCGCTCGAAGTCGGCACCGACGGCGTCGAACTCCTCTTCCACGTGACCGGCCCCCACGCCCAGGATCAGCCGCCCACCACTGAGCCGGTCGAGGGTGGCGTACTGCTTGGCGCTGACGAGCGGATGCCGGAGGCCGACGACGGCGACGTGGCTCATCAGCCGTACGTTCTCGGTGATCCCGGCGAGGAAGGAGAGCGTGGCCACCGGGTCGTACCAGACGGTGCTCATGGTGTCGGCGAGCCGCCGCGGAATGGCCACGTGATCACAGCAGGCGACGTACACGAAGCCTCCGCGGTCGGCGGCGCGGGCGATCTCGGCGAGGTCGTCAACGGTGGCATCCGCCTCCCACGCCTCGGCGTAGATGACGCTCTGCGACTGGACCGGAAGCTGCATCCCGTAGACCAGCCGCCCCTGCGGAAAGATGTGCGCCAGCGCGTTGGCAGCCATGAAAACCCGACCCCTTTTGCTCGATCTGACGGTACGTCACATGAAGCGACGGCACTCATCGTCGTAGCTGATGGGACGTCAGGCAAGGGGTTGGGGGCGGCGTTCGCGGGACGATGCCGCCGGAAGCCATCCGCCGGGCAAGGGGCCCTGGTCGCCGCCCGCCGGGCAAGCCGCCGCAGGCCGCTGCCCCTCCGGGCAGCGGCCTGCGGGGTGGCTCCGTGACTACGCTCCAGGCCCCGCCCACAGCCCGTCTGCCGTCAGACCGAGCAGGTCGATCGCGTTGCCCCGCACGATGCGGTCCACGATGTCCGGGGCGAGGTGACCCATCTGGGACTCCCCCACCTCCCGCGACTTCGGCCAGGTCGAGTCGGAGTGCGGGTAGTCCGTCTCGTAGAGGACATTCCCCACGCCGATCGCGTCGAGGTTCTTCAGCCCGAAGGCGTCGTCGAAGAAGCACCCGTACACGTGCTCGGTGAAGAGCTCGGACGGCGGCCGGTGCACCTTGTCGGCGACCCCGCCCCACCCCCGGTTCTCCTCCCACACCACATCGGCGCGCTCGAGGATGTAGGGAATCCACCCGATCTGCCCCTCCGCGTACATGACCCGGAGATTCGGGAAGCGCTCGAACTTGCCGCTCATCAGCCAGTCGACCATCGAGAAACAGCAGTTGGCGAAGGTGATGGTGGACCCGACGGCGGGCGGCGCGTCCGCGGACGTGCTCGGCATCTTGCTGCTGGACCCGATGTGCATGGCAATGACCGTGCCGGTCTCGTCACACGCGCGCAGGAAGGGGTCCCACTCGTCCGTGTGGATGGAGGGGAGGCCCAGATGGGGCGGTATCTCGGAGAAGGCGACGGCACGCACCCCGCGAGCGGCGTTGCGCCGGACCTCCGCGGCGGCGAGCTCCGCGTCCCAGAGCGGAATGAGGGTGAGGGGGATCAGCCGGCCCCGCGCCTCGGGCCCGCACCACTCCTCCACCATCCAGTCGTTGTACGCGCGGACACCGAGCAGACCCAGCTCGCGGTCCTTCGCCTCGGTGAACGTCTGCCCGCAGAAGCGGGGGAAGGTGGGGAAACAGAGGGCGGACTGGACGTGGTTGACGTCCATGTCGGCGAGACGGTCGGGCACGCTGAAGGACCCCGGCCGCATCTGCTCGTACGTGATGACCTCCAGCTTGATCTCGTCCCTGTCGTACCCGACGGCGGTGTCGAGACGGGTGAGGGGCCGGTGCAGGTCTTCATAGACCCACCAGTCACCTATCGGCCCGTCGTCCCCTTTCGCCCCCATCACCGGGGCGAACTTCCCGCCCATAAAGGTCATTTCCTTCAGCGGCGCCCGGACGACACGCGGCCCGCTGTCGCGGTATCGGGCCGGGAGCCGGTCCCGCCAGACATGGGCGGGCTCCACGGTGTGGTCGTCCACCGAGATGATCCTCGGGAACGTCGGCAAGGTCTCAGTGGTCTCCATGTGCTCCACGGTAGCGCTGATCTGACGACCCGTCAGCTACCTGTCAGGCACGAGTACGCGGGCTGTCGCCCGGCCCCTGTGTGCGTGGACCCTGTGAGAGCCGTCTCGCACGGCTGACGTATCCGCCATGAACAAGGCAAACTGGCGGGCAGCAAGAATCAGGTAAAGAACGGAACCTGGACAAGCACAGAAGGCACGCAAGGCGCAGAGGCACAGAAAGCGCAGAAAGCACGCACATCGCGGGCAGGGCAGACCCGCGGCGCACGACCAGGCACGGTGACGGCCGGGCACGTCAGGGCAGCAGGGGGAGCGATGGACGGTGTACCGCGAGTACCGGACCAGAGGCGTCCGGCCCCGGGGAACGCCCCCGAGGAACTGAGACCGCACTTCAGCGTGCTCGGCCCCGTACGCGCATGGCACGGCGCCGAGCAGCTGTCCATGGGCTCACCGCAACAGCGCGCGCTCCTCGCGGCGCTCCTGCTGCGCGACGGGCGCACGGCGACCGCACACGAACTGATCGACGCGCTCTGGGGCGACGACCCGCCCTCGCAGGCCCTGGCCGCGGTCCGGACGTACGCGTCCCGGCTCCGCAAGGTGCTGCCCGCGGGAGTCCTGGTCAGCGAATCGGGCGGGTACGCCATCGCGGTGGCCGAAGGCGCACTCGACCTGGCCCTCGCGGAAGACCTGTCGACGGAGGCGGAGAAGGCACGCGGAGTGGCCGACCTGTGCCAGGCCCGCTCCCTGCTGAACAAGGCCCTGAGCCTCTGGGACGGCGAACCCCTCGCCAACGTCCCCGGCCCGTACGCGGAAACGGAACGCACACGCCTGGAGGAATGGCGCCTCCAACTCCTCGAATCCCGCCTGGACATGGACCTGGAGGTCGGCTGCCACGCGGAGGCCGTCTCCGAACTCACGGCCCTCACCGCGGCACACCCCCTGCGCGAACGCCTGCGCGAACTCCTGATGCTGGCGCTGTACCGCAGCGGGCGCCAGGCGGAGGCCCTCGCGGTGTACGCGGACACGCGCCGCCTGCTCGACGACGAACTGGGCGTGGACCCCCGCCCCGGCCTGAAGGAACTCCAGCAGCGCATCCTCCAGGCGGACCCGGCACTGACGGAACCCTCGGCAGCAGCCCCGGAACCGGCGGCGGCAGTCGTACGCCCCGCACAACTCCCCGCCACTGTCCCCGACTTCACCGGCCGCGCATCCTTCGTCACCGAACTGAGCGAGATCCTCTCGGCGGCCGAGGGCCGGGTGATGGCGGTCTCGGCGCTCGCGGGCATCGGAGGCGTGGGCAAGACGACCCTCGCCGTCCACGTGGCCCACGTGACACGGACGCACTTCCCCGACGGACAGCTGTACGTGGACCTGCAAGGCGCCGGCGCCAGAGCCGCGGAGCCCGAAACAGTCCTCGGCGCGTTCCTCCGCGCCCTCGGCACCCCGGACACCGCCATCCCGGACTCCCTGGAGGAGAGGGCGGCGCTGTACCGCTCGGTCCTCGACGGCCGCCGGGTCCTGGTGGTCCTGGACAACGCCCGCGACGCCGCCCAGGTACGCCCCCTGCTCCCGGGCATGGAAGGCTGCGCGGCCCTGGTGACGAGCCGCATCCGCATGGTGGACCTGGCCGGCGCGCACCTGGTGGACCTGGACGTGATGTCCCCCGAGGAGGCCCTCCTCCTCTTCACCCGGATCGTCGGCGAGGAGCGGGTCACCTCGGAGCGCAAGGCCGCGCTCGACGTGGTGGCGGCGTGCGGCTTCCTCCCACTCGCCATCCGCATCGCCGCCTCCCGCCTCGCCGCCCGCCGCACCTGGACGGTCTCCACCCTCGCCGCGAAGCTGGCGGACGAACGCCGCCGCCTGGACGAACTCCAGGCGGGCGACCTCGCCGTCAAGGCCACGTTCGAACTGGGCTACGGCCAACTGGAACCCGCCCAGGCACGAGCCTTCCGCCTCCTCGGCCTGGCGGACGGCCCGGACCTCTCCCTCGCAGCGGCAGCAGCGGTACTCGACCTGCCGGTCGAGGAAACAGAGGACCTCCTGGAATCCCTGGTCGACACATCCTTGGTGGAATCCGCAGCCCCCGGCCGCTACCGCTACCACGACCTGGTCCGGCTCTACGCGCGTGCGTGCGCGGAACGCGACGAGCTGCCGCCGAGTGAGCGGGGGGCGGCGATGTCGCGGTTGCTGGACTTCTACCTGGCGACGGCGGCGGGGGTTTACGCGTTGGAGCGGCCGGGGGACCGGACGGTCGACCACCTGGAGGTCACCGAACGCGTCGGCCTGGACTTCACCGACGGCACCAAGGCCTTCGACTGGCTCCACGCGGAGGCCTCCTGCATCCTGGCGTGCGTCCAGCATTCGCTGAGCAAGGAGGGCCTGCGACGCGCGGTGGACCTGCTGCTCGCGGCGAAGGACCTCGCCGAATCCGGAGCCATCTCGTACCGGTACGAGATGGCGACGCGAGCCGCATGCGAGGTCGCCACCTCGGTCGGCGACGCACGCGCCGAAGGACGCGCGAGGGTGAGCCTTGCCCAAGTCCTCAACAAGGTCGGCCGATTCGACGACGCCGCCGTCGAACTGGAGCGCGCCGCCGCGCTCGCCTCGGGCTCCGGTGACCCCTGGACCACCGGGAACGCCCTCAACGAGCAGGGAATCATCAACAACTGCATCAACCAGCCCGCGGTGAGCGAGATCCATCTGCGCAAGGCCATCGACGTCTTCCGGGCCGACGGCAACCGCCACAGCGAGGCGAGCGCCCTGTGCAACCTGTCCCGGGCCCTCCTCGCGATGGGTCGCACCACCAAGTCGATCGACCTCGCCCAGCAAGGGATCGCCATATACAGCGATCTCGGGGTCACCTTCCGGCTGGCCAACGCGAAGTACGCCCTCGGACTCGCCCTCAGCGGCGCCGACCGACGCCCGGAAGCCCTCGATCAGCTGAACGACGCGTTGCAGATCTTCGCCGAGAACCGTCAGCGCCTGTGGGAGGGGACCACGCACTACCGCATTGCCCAGGTCTATCTCGCTGACTGCCATGCGACGCAGGCGGCCCAGCACTCCGAACAGGCGCTCGCCATCGGGTGCGTCGGTGGCGAGTGGATGCGGGCCAACGTCCTGACCCTG
Source organism: Streptomyces sp. NPDC033177 (assembly GCF_055577715.1). NCBI lineage: Bacteria > Bacillati > Actinomycetota > Actinomycetes > Kitasatosporales > Streptomycetaceae > Streptomyces > Streptomyces sp. NPDC033177. The sequence continues at coordinate 299,052 of NZ_JBVIPS010000006.1, forward strand.
CTGGGAAGGTCTCTCGTGGACCTGGGGCAGGTCGACCGCGCGCAGGCCTGCTGGCGCGAAGCGCTGGCCATCCACGAGGAAGCGGGCGCCCCGGAAGCCGCTCAGGTGAGACAGCTCCTCGCTCCGGCCACCGCCGCCTGACGACGCCCGAAGCGGCGTTCATCGAACGTTTATGAGTGGCTGCCACTCTCATGGGGTCGATCCGTCGCGTCGGGGGGCAGACGGGTCGCACGGGCCCTACGGATAAGGTAAGCGGCCCAATACGCCCGTTCGGCGATCCTCGGGGGAGTTGCCGAACGGGCGTATCCGATCCCGAAGCCCCGCCCAAAGCTTAGGAGTTGTCCCATATGAGCGCAGTCGACAAGAACACCGGCATCACCACCATGGGCGAGGGCCACACACCTGCCCCGCCGAAGGACGGCACGGCCACCACGCAGGGCGAAGGCCACACGCCCGCCCCGCCGAAGGACGGCACGGCCACCACGCAGGGCGAAGGCCACACGCCCGCCCCGCCCAAGGACTGACCCAAGCCGCACATCCCGACGGGGGAACGATCGGCCGCGACGGCGCGGAGGGGGAGCCGTCGCGGCCGACGCATGTCCGGATCCGGCCGCGGACCGTCGCCGCCGACGCATGCCCGGGGGCCGGACGCGGACCATCGCCGCCGAAACATGCCCGGGAGCCGGACGCGAACCGTCGCCGCCGACGCATGCCCGGGGGCCGGACCCGGACCGTCGCCGCCGACGCATGCCCGGGGGCCGGACCCGGACCGTCGCCACCGACGCATGCCCGGGGGCCGGACGCGGACCGTCGCCACCGACGCATGCCCGGGGGCCGGACGCGGGCCGTCGCGACGCATGTCCGGAGCCGGACGCGGGCCGTCGCCGCCGAAGCGTCAGCTCGGCCTGCCCCATCGTGCTGCCCGCGCCCCGCCAACGCCGACGCCAGCGCCGGCGCCTACGCCTACGCGGCAGTCAACTCACACCACACGTACTTCCCTCCACCCCCACCAGCACCACCACCACCCACCCCGGCAAGGGCATACCACCCCCACCCGTCGGAGCAGGTCCGCACGAGAGCCAGCCCCCTCCCCTCCTCCGCATACGCGGAGACGACGTCCGGCGGCGGCTCCGGTGGTGTCGGGTCGCCGTCCCACACCCCGATCCGCAACACCCGCCCCGCCCACCGCAGCCGCAGCGCGGCCGGCCCCTTCGTATGTCGCAGCGCATTGCTGACCAGCTCCGTCGCCACCAGCTCGGCCACCTCCGCGAGGTGCGGCAGACCGTGCGCGGCGAGGATGAGCCGCAGGGTCCGGCGACCGATGGTGACGGCGCGAAGGTCGTGGGGGACGTAGAGCGTGTACTCCCAGGGTTCCTCCGCAGGGGCGCAGCTCTCGGCGCAACTCGTGGCACGTCTGGTTTCGGGCATGGGGGTACTCCTGTTGCGGTGAGGGTGGGGCGAGAGACCGGGCAACACTGCGGCGGGGGCCCGGTGGCCATGCCGCAACCGCCAAGGCGTGACGGGGCGGTGCGCTTCCGGGGCTTGGAGTTCCGCAGGGTGAGTGTTGCGTCACTGACAGTAGGGGTTCAGTTGAACCCCGTCAATCGCAACTGGGATACTCGGCTCCTACAACTCCCCAAAGGAGCACCGCACATGCCGGCGAGAAGCGTCATCACCGCGCGCCAGGAACGGCTCGGCACCGAGCTGCGCAAGCTTCGCGAACGGGCGGGCCTGACCGGCAGGGAGGCAGCTCGGGCCGCCGGAATCGCAGAGACCAAGGTCTCCGCGACAGAAGCCGCCCGGGTCGGCGTGAGCGAGGAGCGCGTACGCCACCTGGCCAGCCAATACGCGTGCGACGACGCAGCACTGATCGACGCCCTGTCCGTCATGGCATCCGAGCGGACACGAGGCTGGTGGGAGAAGTACAGGGAGCTGGTGCCGTCGGGCTACCTGGACCTGGCCGAACTCGAGCATCACGCAGCCCACTTGTGGACCTTCCAGAGCGTCCACATCCCCGCCCTCCTGCAGACGGAGGACCAGGTCCGGGCGATCTTCACCTCCACGGTCCCGAGACTCCCAGAGGAGGAACTCGAAGTCCGCGTACGGTTCCGCCTCCGCCGTCAGGGAATCCTCGACGCCGACCGGCCCCTCCGCTACGAGGCAGTGATCCACGAAGCGGCACTGAGAATCCGGGCTGCCGACGGAAAGGTCGCCCGAGACCAGTTGCAGCACATCCTGGAGCGGTCGGATCACCCCCAAGTGACGATCCGAGTCGTCCCGTTCGACGTGGACGGCTTTGCCGGAATCGCGGACACGCTGCTCTACGCCCGTGGGCCCGTACCGCAACTGGACACCGTACTGATGGACACCCCGCACGGGGGCGCCTTCCTGGACGCGGAAGCGCAGCTCAGCCGCTACCGAGAGGTCCTGCGCAAGCTGGAGGGGGCAGCGTTGGGCGCCATAGGGTCGAGGGACCTCATCCACCGCATCATGCAGAGCATGTGAAGGACCTCGACATGACACAGCAGACCGTATGGCAGAAGTCCTCGTACTCCGGCGGCGGCGACTCATCCGACTGCGTCGAACTCTGCGCCCAGCCACAACAGGGAACCGTCAAACTCCGCGAAAGCGACGCCCCGTACACCGAACTCTCAACAACCCCACAGGGCCTCGCCCACCTCATACGCCACGTAAAGAGCAACGCACCGAACCCCCCGCGCGCGTAACGGCGAGGCTTGGCGAGCGCCCCGCTGCGCCACCATCCCTCCGCCCCGGTCCGGTAGCGGAATCACCGGGGAGGCGCGGGCTGGGGATGGGGCTTGTGGCTGGCGCGCTCTCCAACTCACCCCTGGCTCCACTTACCGTCCATTTCGGATGGCTGGGGCCCCAGCCCGCCCCCCGTACGCAACTTTCTCCCACCCCCAAGCACCCACCCCGCCCCCCCCCACGGGATTCTTCTGCAACCCACCCCTCCCAACACCCCCTCACCGCCGCGCCACCTCATCCACGCACACACACCCCGCCCCACCCAGCGTGGCAACCCCAAACCACCCCATCGCCCGAACACCCACGCGCCACCCCAACTCCCCCGACGGCCCTGGTCAGCCCCTTCCCGTGACGTCCGCCCCGGAAGAACCAGTCCGCACCCGGCCGGAGACGTGCCCCCGCCACCGGAGCCGAGCCGCTCGGCCAGGCGGCCACGATTCCCGTGACGTCCGCCCCGGAAGAACCAGTCCGCACCCGGCAGCGAAACCTGTCCCCGCCACCGGCCGCAGCCATACGCCCCTCCCCGGCCGCCCGGTACACGAAGCCCTTGCGGTGGAGGTGGGGCAGTCAAGGGTGGAGCGCAGCGGAATCGGCGCAGCCGACGCGACGCAGGAGCGCCCTTTACTGGCCCGCCGGAACCGCCACACTCCGGAGCACCGGGCGGCCCCGGCCACCACCCGACCCCGGCCCGCCAAAGCCCCCGGCCCGTCCTTGGGCGCCCAAAGCTTCCGTCACGACCTGGCCCCCGCCCCACCAAAGCCCCTCCCCCTCCCCTCCCTCCCCTCCCACCCCCGGCAACATCAGCCGCCCCCTCGCCTCAACCTCCCCGCGCCCGCTCCCCGCGCCCCCTCCACCGCCCCCCGCACCCTCTTCACGAACGCATCCGGTGCGGTGAAAACCTCCTCCGCGGCGAAGCGCAGGACCATCCTGACCTCGGGGCATGACGCCAGGTCGTTGTAGCGGGCCAGGTCTCGGCGGTGGGCCTCCCTCGTGCCGTGGTAGGCGAAGCCCTCGATCTCGACCACCACGCCCTCCCCGCGGAAGAAGAAGTCCGGGCGCAGTAGGCGGCCCGTCGGGGTCAGAATCCTTGCCTGGGACTCCGGGTGCAGGCCCGCGTCCCGCATCCGGAGTCGGGCCACCGTTTCCGCCGGTGAGCCCGCCCCCGGGTCGGCCAGCGTCAGCCAGCGGCGCGCCCTCACCGCCCCCGCCGACCGCGCCACCGGTGGGGAATCCAATGCCGCGGCCACCGTGTCGATACCGCCGAGCAACGGGCCCCGCCAGTACCGGCCCCCGTAACGGCGGCTGCTCAGCGCCGAGTCGAGGGCCACCACGGCATCCTCGCGAGGGCCGCGGCGCAACAGATCCGCCAACGTACGCGCGACCGTCGTCACCCGTAGGTCCCCCACCACAGTGATCTCCGCAGGCGGCAGCGGAAGCCAGTGGACGCGCGCCCCCGTCTTGCGGCCGACCCCCCGAGGGTCGGTGAACTCCAGCTCCTCCCGCAGCACTTCGATACTCCACAGCCTCGCCGCCGACCGGTGGCTCGCCACCAGGCCCGGCATCGTCAACTGCCCCGCCCAGACACGTAACGTCAGGTCGAGCGCCCGCCCCGGCTCCGCCCAACCACCGCCCGGGATACGCGTCCACCCCTCGGCGGCCAGACTCCTGGCCAACGTGCTCCTCGGCCAGCCCGCATCCTTGGCCCAGCGCGTGAGCAGCACCCCTTCCACGGCCAACTCCCGCAGCTCACCCCACTTCCTCCCACCTCTCGACTCTCTCGACTCTCTCGAACCCCCCATGACCTCAGGCTGCCGTACATCGGCCGCGCGCGTTTCAGCCTGTGGATAACCGACCTCATGGGGATAACTCCCTCAGGCCCCATGAGGGTCCCCCCATACAGATGACCGGCCCCCACTCCACGCGCTCTCCATGGCAGTAAAGGTGGGCTGCTCGTCATTGCGGACATCCCCGCCCGCCTGAAGACTTGAGCCCACGACCACGACCACGACCAGGGCCAGGACCACGACCACGACCACGACCAGGACCACGACCACGACCAGGGAAAGGGACCCCATGCAGATCGCGATCCTGCTCTACGACAACTTCACCGTCCTCGACGCCATAGGCCCCTTCCAAACCCTCTCCTCGCTCCCTGACGCCGACGTCGTCTTCGTCGCCGAGCAGGCCGGGCCCGTGCTCGACGACACCCGCACCCTCTCCCTCGTCGCCACGAAATCCCTCGCCGAGGTCAGCAGCCCGGACATCGTCGTCGTACCCGGCAGCCCCGAGCCCGACCTGAAGAACGAGGCCGTGCTCAGCTGGCTGCGTGCCGTCGACGCCACCACCACCTGGACGACGTCCGTCTGCACCGGGTCGCTCATCCTCGCCGCCGCCGGGCTCCTCAAGGGCCGCCGCGCCACCTCCCATTGGCTGGCGCTCGAACAGATCAAGCAGTTCGGGGCCGAATCGACCGGGCAGCGCGTCGTCTTCGACGGGAAGTACGTCACCGGCGCGGGCGTCTCCGCCGGAATCGACATGGGCCTCACACTCGCCGGGAAGATCGCGGGCGACGAGCACGCGCAGACCGTACAACTCCTCATCGAGTACGACCCCCAGCCGCCGTACGACGCCGGCTCACCGGACAAGGCCCCGGCCGCCCTGGTCGAGAAGTTCCGGACGCAGCTCAACGCCTAGACCGGCGCCTGGACCGGCACCCAGACCGCCACCCAGACCGCGTCCTAGCCGTGTCCAGAGCGGGCCGTACGCCTCGCGCAACCGTGGCAGAGTCACCGGCATGGTCAGCTTGAGACGCACATTCGACATGGTCCGCCTGAGACGCACGCTCGGCATGGTCCGCCTGAGACGCACGCTCGGCATGGTCCGCTCGAGACGCACGCTCGCCGTGGTCACCCCGACGCAGCGGCGCCGCCTCGGTGTGGTGTCCGCTCTCCTCGTCTGCGCCGCCGCGGCCTCGCTCACCGGCTGCGGCGAGCAGCGGCACGACACCCCGGCGAACCCCTCCGCAGCCGCGGCTCCCACCACGTCCGCCGCCGGCGCCTCCCCCTACGTGGAACCCGGTGTCGTCGACGGCGCCCCGCACAACGGGGACAACAACGCCTACCGTCGGCCCGGTGACATGTCCCCGGCGAGCGAGGAAGCCGCCGAGGCCGAGGCCGCTCGTATCAAGCCCGTCCTCAAGCGGTTGCACGCGGCGAAGAAGTGGGATGCGGAGAGCGTGCGGGCGGCCCTCACCGGTGAGCTCGGGTACAAGATCCAGAAGATCGACGGCAAGGGCAAGGTCCTGAGCGGCGAACTCACCGTTCAAGACATGCGCGCGCGTTACGAGAACGACGAGTACGTCACTCCCGAGGGCACCATGATCGGCCTGCGCGTACGCGATGACGCCTGCGTCACCGCCTTCGTGCAGCCGACCAATTACGAGGCGCTGGCCAACGGTCCCTTCATGGAGACCGGTTGCCTCTCTCCCCCCACCGGCCACTGAAAGCGCAAAAGCGCACGGCGGTCACTCCCTACGGAGTCCCAGCGTCCGCAACCACCCCACCACCAACCGATTCACCTCGAACGCCCTCTCCTGCTGCACCCAGTGCCCGCATCCCTCCAGGATGTGCGCGGACACCAGGCCCGGCAGCGTCTCCGGGAATGCCTTGATCGCGTCCGCCAGCCACGTCGTCGACGCGTCCTGGTCGCCGCCGATGAACAGTGACGGCTGGGTGATCGGGGCTCCGTCCCACTCGGCCAGGTCCTCCCAGTCGCGGTCCACGTTGCGGTAGCGGCTCAGCGCGCCCGTCAGGCCGGTGCGCTCGAACTCCTCGGCGTAGAAGTCGAGATCGGCCTCCGTCAGCCAGGAGGGCAAGGGAGGCGTCCCTCCCGGTGCGAAACGGTCCGACATCTTTCCGCCCCTGGCCACGAAGTGCAGGCTCGGGCCGCCGTCCGGCTTCGGCATCGTGTCGGCTGAAAGTCCTGCGTAGAACCCCGCGAGCCAGCCCCGCACGTCGGGCTCGATCTCCGCCTCGGCTCTTCCCTCCTCCTGGAAGTAGCTGACGTAGAACTCCTCGTCGCCGCCGATCATGGCGAAGGTGTCCGTGGGGCGGAGGCCGTTGCGCGGCGCGTAGGGAACGCTCAGCAGGCCCACCGCCGTGAAGACGTCCGGCTGGAGCAGTGCGGAGTTGGCGGCGATGGTCGAGCCCCAGTCGTGGCCCACGATCGTCGCGGTCTCCTCGCCCAGGGCGCGTACGACCGCCACGTTGTCGGCCACGTGAGCCGTCATCCGGTACGCCTCCACCTCGCGCGGCTTCGACGAGCGTCCGTAACCGCGCACGTCGATCGCCACCGCGCGGAAGCCCGCCTCGGCGAGCACCGGCATCTGGTGACGCCACGAGTACCAGGACTCGGGGAAGCCGTGGACGAGGAGCACCAGGGGGCCCGTCCCCTGCTCCACCAGGTGGATCCGGCCTCCGGGGACATCGACCAAGCGGTGCTGCGTTGCGTGCGGCATGTTTACTCCCATACCTGGATGAAAACGACGGGGCGTACCGAACGAGTACGTACGTCATGATGCTGTCCCCTCGCGTCACCACTCGCGAGGAACTTTGCCGACCCGGCAAATAGCTCAGCCCTCTGCCCAGAAGAAGCCCCCCCCCGCCCCGTAATCCGGTGGACATCCCCCACCCCATAATTCGGTGGACACCCCCCACCCCCCACCCTGATAGTGCCGCCCATGACCTCTCTGGTGCGCCACCTCACCTTCGACTGTTCCGACGCCTACCGTCAGGCCACCTTCTGGGCCGAGATACTCGACGGGAAGGTCGCCGACGACGACTTTCCCGGCGATCCCGAAGCCCTGGTCACCGCCGAGGGCATGACGCTGCTCTTCGTGACCGTGCCCGACGCCAAGTCCGTCAAGAACCGTGTGCACGTCGATCTTCAGCCGCAGGACCGCACCCGCGACGAGGAGGTCGAGCGGGTCGTCGGACTCGGCGCCAAGATCGTGGGCGACCACCGGCAGCCCGACGGGCGCGGCTGGGTCACCCTCGCCGACCTGGAGGGCAACGAGTTCTGCGTCGAGCGGAGTGCCGCCGAGCGTTCGGCCTGAGCGGGAATTCACTGCCCCCGGCGAGCGCTCCGCAGCTCCCTGAGCTCCCTCTTCAGCACCTTCCCGCTCGCGTTCCTCGGCAGCTCCGTGACGAACTCGATCTCCCTGGGGACCTTGTAGTTCGCCATCTCCCGGCGTGACCACGCGATCAGGTCGTCGGAGGTGAGGACCGCCCCCGGCCTGCGCACCACGTACGCCTTGCCGACCTCGCCGAGGCGCGGGTCCGGTACGCCGATCACCGCCACGTCCGCTACTTGCGGGTGTACGCCGATGAGTTGCTCTATCTCGGCGGGGTAGGCGTTGAAGCCGCCGACGATGAACATGTCCTTTATGCGGTCCGTGATGCGGAGGTTGCCGGCCTTGTCCAGGACGCCGACGTCGCCGGTGCGCAGCCAGCCGTCCGGTGTGAGGGTCTTCTTCGTCTCGGCCGGGTCCTCGAAGTAGCCCTGCATGACGTTGTGTCCGCGTACGAGGATCTCGCCCGGGTGGCCCGGTGAGAGTGCTTCGCCGCCGGGGCTCACCACCCGTACCTCCGTGTCGGGGATGGCGCGGCCCGAGGTGGAGGCGATGACGCGCGCGGCGTCTCCCTGGCGGCACATGGTGACGATGCCGCTCGCCTCGGAGAGGCCGTACGCCGTCAGGACCGTGGCGATGTGCAGTTCGGTGCGCAGGCGTTCGACCAGGCGGAGGGGCACTACCGCCGCGCCCGTCACCACCAGGCGCAGGGCCGAGAGGTCGTGCTGGTCGCGGGCGGGGTGGTCGAGGAGGGACTGGTGGAGGGTGGGCGGGCCGGGGAGGACGGAGATGCGTTCCGCCGCCACGTTGGCAAGGACCGTGTCCACGTTGAAGACCGGCTGCGGGATCATCGTCGCGCCGCGCATCAGGCAGGCGATGATGCCGGCCTTGTAGCCGAAGGTGTGGAAGAAGGGGTTGACGATGAGGTAGCGGTCGCCTTCTCGCAGGCCCGCGAGCTCGCTCCAGACGTCGTAGCAGCGCAGGGTCTGGGCGTGGGTGATGACGGCGCCCTTGGGGCGGCCCGTCGTGCCCGAGGTGTAGATGATGTCGGAGGGTGTCGCGCCGTCGACGCTTTCGGCGCGTCCTCGTACGTCGGTGCCGCTCACCCCGTCGCCGCTGGCCACGAAGTCCTTCCAGGTGCGGAAGTCCTCCGGGGCGTCGTCCGAGAGCACCACCACCTGCTCCAGGTGCGGGAGGCCGGGCAGCGGGCCGTCCCCCTCGCCCTCCTGGGTGGCGCGGCGCAGTGAGGCGACGTACGAGGTGCCGAGGAAGGTGCCCGTCACGAAGAGCAGTTTGGCGCGGCTGCGTCGCAGTACGTAGGAAGCCTCCGCGCCTTTGAAGCGGGTGTTGAGGGGGACGAGGACCGCGCCCGCCGAGACCGCGCCCAGCGCGGAGACGATCCAGTCCAGGGTGTTGGGGGCCCAGACGGCCACTCTGTCACCGGAGTTGACGCCGTTGGCCATGCACGCGGCGGCGGCCCTTTCGACGCGTCGGCCGAGTTCCGTGTACGTGACGCGGGTGCGGCCCTCGACGACCGCCTCCCGGTCGCCGTACCGCTCGGCGGCCGCCCGGACAAGTCCCGGGATGCTGCCCCACTCCAGGTCGCCGCGCATCGCAAGCCCCTCCGCCGCAGTAGCTGACTATCCGTCAGATTAGCTGTAACCTGACGCGCTGTCAGCAGTCGGGACGACGTATGGCGAAGCCCTGGAGCCTCGCCACTCGCGGAGGTGCCGTTGCCCATGGCTTCACTCAAAGACGCTACAGCGATAGTCGGGATCGGACAGACCGCCTTCGCGAAACAACTGGCCGAGGACGAGAAGACGTTGGCCTGCCGGGCGATCATCGCCGCCCTTGACGACGCGGGCATCGCACCGTCCGAGGTCGACGCCTTCGCCTCGTACACGATGGAGGAGACGGACGAGGTCGAGATCGCCAAGGCGATCGGCGCCGGTGACGTGACCTTCTTCAGCAAGGTCGGCTACGGGGGCGGCGGTTCCTGCGCGACCATCGCGCACCTCGCGGCAGCCGTCGCCACCGGGCAGGCGAGCGTGGGCATCGCCTGGCGGTCCCGCAAGCGGGGCAGCGGGCCGCGCCCCTGGAAGAACACCGCGGTCCAACTCCCCACCCCGGGGCAGTGGACGCGCCCCTTCGGCCTCCTGCGGCCCGCTGACGAGATCGGGATGCTGGCCCGCCGCTACATGCACGAGTACGGCGCCACCCGCGACCACCTTTTCAACGTCGCCCTCGCGTGCAGGAACCGGGCCAACCAGAATCCCGCCGCGATGATGTACGAACGGCCGCTCACCCGCGAGATGTACATGTCCTCACGCTGGATCAGCGAGCCGCTCTGCCTCTTCGACAACTGCCTGGAAACGGACGGCGCGTTGGCGTGCGTCATCGTCTCCGCCGAGCGGGCGCGGGACTGCCGGCAGAAGCCCGTGTACGTCCATTCCGTCGCCCAGGGGCTGCCCGCGCAGCACCACGGAATGGTCAACTACTGGAACGACGACCCGCTCACCGGACCCGCGTGGACGGCGGCCCGACACCTCTGGAAGCAGGCGGACTTCGCGCCCGAGGACGTCGACGTGGCGCAGATCTACGACGCGTTCACCCCCCTCATCCCGCTCTCCCTGGAGGGCTACGGCTTCTGCGGCCGCGGCGAGGGCGGCGCGTTCACGGAGGGCGGTGCGCTGGAGAGCGGGGGCCGGCTGCCGATCAACACCGGGGGCGGCGGTCTGAGCGAGGCGTACGTCCACGGCTTCAACCTCATCAACGAGGGCGTGGAGCAGCTGCGGGGGACGAGCACGGCGCAGGTGCCGAACGCGGCCACGTGCCTGGTGACGGCGGGCGAGGGCGTGCCGACGTCGGCTGTGCTGCTGCGTGCCCCATAAGGGGCGCGGGGCTGTGACATATGCGGCTCCGCCGCGTGAGCGCGAGCAACCCATCGAACCCCGCAGCCGCAAAGGGACACCCACATGACAGACGCGACGAAAATGACCGAGCCCCTGCTGACCCCCACCATCGACACGGACGGCGCCCCCTTCTGGGAGTACGCAGCCCGGGGCGAACTCCGGATCCAGTCCTGCACCGCCTGCGGCGAGCTCCGGTTCCCGCCACGGCCCTGCTGCCCGCATTGTCAGTCCTTCGAGAGCGAGTGGCGCCGCATGAGCGGCAGGGGCCGCATCTGGTCCTACGTCCGCCCACACCCGCCGCTGCTCCCCGCGTACGCGGCAAACGCCCCGTACAACGCGATCATCGTCGAGCTGGCCGACGCCCCCCGCATCCGGCTCGTCGGCAACCTCGTCGCCGCCCCGGACGCCTCGCTCGACTCCGTCGAACCCGAGCGGCTGCGCATCGGCGCGAAGGTGCAGGTCGCGTTCACCGACGTGGGCGGGATCGCGATGCCCCGCTGGCTCCTGGAGCGGCCATGAGCGTGCGCGCAGAGACCGACAAGGACACGGGCGTCGCGGTGGTCACGCTCGACCGCCCCGCACGGCACAACGCCATAGACGGGGAGTCGGCCGAGCAACTCGCTGCCACCTGGCGGGAGTTCCGCTGCGACGACTCCGTGCGTGCGATCGTCCTCACCGGAGCCGGGGACAAGGCGTTCTGCACCGGCATCGACCGTGACACCGTCGTCCCGCAGCCCGGCTCCCCCTACTCGATGGACGATCCGCTCCTGACCGTCGGCCCCAAGGCCAACGACCTGTGGAAGCCGGTCATCGCCGCCGTCAACGGCATGGCGTGCGGCGGCGCCTTCTATCTCCTGGGCGAGGCGGAGTTCGTCATCGCCGCCGAGCACGCCACGTTCTTCGACCCGCACACCACCTACGGCATGGTCAGCGCGTACGAGGCGATCCTGATGGCGCAGCGGATGCCGCTCGGCGAGGTCGCGAGGATGTCGCTGATGGGTACGGCCGAGCGGGTCTCCGCGCGGCGGGCGTACGAGGTGGGTCTGGTCTCCGAACTCACCGCGCCGGAGGACTTGTTGCCGGCTGCGACCCGCGCGGCCGAGGTCATCGCCTCGTGCCCGACCGAGCCGGTGCAGGGCACTGTACGAGCCCTCTGGGCAGCGAAGGAGGCCGCCCGCACCCAGGCCCTGTCCCAGGCCCCACACCTCATCGCACTGGGCAACCTGCCCCCGGAGCGACAGGCGGGTCTCTTCACGGGGCGCGGCAGCGGCTTCCGTATCAGGTGAGCGCAGCAAACAACCGCCTCGCGCGGTTCACGCACTCGGCGTAACGTCACGAGTGGACGGCCGCCGTCCGGAGCCCCTTCCAAAGCTGGTACGACGGCCGTCACGAGGCGTGTTCTGCGCCCGGTGGCTCGACGCGGGGTAATCGGGTGGCTGGGCGGGAGAGATCCGCGGCGGCGCAGGTCGGACGCGGTCGGCACCCGAGCAGCACCCCAGGTCCGCTACGACCGAGCCGTGCCCGTCCCCCGCTCCGCGTCCAGCGCGTACACGCAGCGGTCCTTGCTGCACGCGTACACGACGCCGTCCCGCACCACCGGCGCTCCGGTGATCTCGCCGCCCGTGGCCAGCTTCCAGCGCAGGCGGCCGTCGTCGGCCTTCAGCGTGTACAGCAGGTGGTCCGTCGACCCGAAGTGGATCCGCCGGTCGGCCACGACGGGCGTGCCGACGACCTCGCCGCCCGCCTGGAAGCGCCACTTCGGCGTGCCCGTCACCGCGTCCAGGGTGTAGAGCCCCTTGCCGCTGCCCACGTGGACGTGGCCGTCGGCGACCAGGACGGGCTCGATCGACGCCCGGGACTCCGTGGCGATGCGCCACCGGTCACGGCCGTCCGTGGCGTCGAGGGCGTACACGGTGCCGAGGTAGTCCGCGAGGTACACGCCGCCGCCGGTCACTGCGGGGCCCGGCGCGAACGCGGGCGGGCACAGGAACGCGGCGGGTGCCTCGAAGTGCCAGCGGACGTGGCCGCCCGCCACGTCGATGGCGAGGACCCGGGAGCCCGCGGACACGTACACGTACCCGTCCTGGGCGGGCGCGAGGCGCACCGGGACGCCGCCGCAGGAGGCCGCGTCGCCGATGGGGTACGACCAGCGCTCGTCGCCCGTGCGGGCCTCCAGGGCGCGCAGGCGGGCGTTCTGCCAGACGTAGACCGTGCCGTCGTGGACGACGGGTCCGGCCTCGGGGGTCTCGAAGTCGGTCTGGGCCCCGGTGATCTCCCAGAGCTTCTCGCCGTTCGCGGCCTCCCAGGCCTGTACGCCGCCGCCGCGCGTCCCGGTGACGACGGTGCCGCGGTCGGCCTGGAGGGAGTAGACCCAGGCGTCGGTGTTCAGGCGCCACAGGTCGGTGCCGTCGGCGCCGTCCAGGGCGTAGAGCGTGGGGCCGTCGGAGGCGTGGATACGTCCGTCGGCGACGCCCATGGACCAGGCGACGTCCCGCGTCTTGAAGCTGCGGCGGCCGGTGCCGACGTCCAGGGCGTGCACCTCGAAGGACGTGACGTACACGAGGTTGCCCGCCACGGCGGGCGTACCCCACACGTCGTTCGACATCCGGAAGCGCCACGGGCGCCACGCGGCCCCCGCGTCCGGCGCGGCGGCGGGGGCGGGCACCACGGGATCGGCGCCGTTGACCGCGGCCTTGGACCGCGACCAGGAGGCGGCGAGCCCGGTGTCGGCGGGCACGGCACCCACGGCGGCGCGGGCGTCGGCCACCCGCGGCCCCGGACCGATCGGCACCTTCGCCCCGGCGAGGTGCACGGGGCCGGCGTCCGGGACGCCTCCGAAGGGCGGCGGCTGCGTGGGCGGTACGGGCGGCGCGTGCCGCGGAGGGGGCGGGGCGACGGCGGGGGCGCCACCGCGGCCGCCACTGCGCCCGGAGGAGGCGAGCGCGGGCCGCGCGGGCGGACGGCCGCCCCGGCGGGACTCGATCAGGGCGACGGCGCGCTCCGGAAGCCAGGCGGAGGCGGTGCCGCTGTCGCCGTCCTCGCTCTCGGAGGCGAAGAGGTGCGGGGCGAGCTGGGCCTGGAGGTCGGCGGGGCTGGGCCGCAGCGGGGCCTCCATCTGCATGCACGTCTCGATGAGCGGACGCAGCTCGTCCGGGAGTCCCTCCAGGTCAGGGCCCTCGCGGAGCAGCATGAAGACGGTCTCCACGGGGTTCGCGCCGTGGAAGGGGGCGTGCCCGGTGGCGGCGAAGACGAGCATCGACCCGAGCGAGAAGACGTCACTGGCGCCGGTGACGCTGCGTGAGTCCTTCGCCTGCTCGGGCGACATGTACGCGGGCGTGCCCACGGCGACGTTCGTCATGGTCAGGCGGGTGTTGGAGACGCCCGACGCGATGCCGAAGTCGATCACGCGGGGGCCGTCCTCCACCACGAGGACGTTCGACGGCTTGAGGTCACGGTGGACGAGGCCCGCGCCGTGGATGGACTCCAGGGCCTCGGCGACGCCCGCTGCCAGCCAGCGCACGGCCTGGGTGGGCAGCGGCCCGTGTTCGTTCACTATTTCTTCGAGCGAGGGCGCGGGCACGTAGGCGGTGGCCAGCCACGGCACGGCCGCGCGCGGGTCGGCGTCGACGACGGCGGCCGTGTAGAAACCGGACACCGCCCGTGCCGCCTCGACCTCGCGCGTGAAGCGGACGCGGAACAGCTGGTCCTCGGCGAGCTCGGTCCTGACCGTCTTGATCGCCACGCGCCGCCCTGACGCGGAGCGCGCGAGGTAGACAAGGCCCATGCCCCCGGCCCCGAGCCGGCCGAGCACCTCGAACGGGCCGATCCGCCTCGGATCGTGCTGCGTCAGCTGATCCACCACTTGCCCTGCCACCTCCCCGTACCCGGGCGCCGTATGAGCGGCCCCGTGCAGCGTCTCACCACCGAGCCGCTACGGCGGCACGCACCCTGATTCTTCCTGTCCGGGCCGGTGGTTGCGAACCCGGGGCGGGATCGGGGTGTTGTGGGGCAAAGACGACGCAAGAAGGAAGAAAGAAGAAGGAGATATGCGGGCGAAACTTGATTCGAACGGTTTCTCGAACATGTGATCTATTCCATGTACGGTCGCCGCCGACGGCCGCCACCTCACGCGCGAGCGGCCCCCAACCCCATTTGCACTCGGCCGAATCGCGCTCCGATCACCCCTCGGTAAGCTGACGGCATGACAGGACAGGTACGTACCGTCGACGGCCGCGTGGCCGGTCGGCGCGGTCAGGCGACGCGTCAGAAGCTGCTCGACTGCCTCAGCGAGATGCTCAGCTCCTCGCCCTACCGGGACGTCAAAGTCATCGACGTCGCCCGGAAGGCGGGGACTTCACCCGCGACCTTCTACCAGTACTTCCCGGACGTCGAGGGCGCCGTCCTGGAGATCGCCGAACAAATGGCCACCGAGGGAGCTGAGTTGACCCAGCTCCTCGACGGCCGCTCCTGGGTCGGCAAGGCGGGGTGGCAGACCGCACAGGAGCTGGTCGACGGCTTCCTCGACTTCTGGCGCAGGAACGACGCGATCCTCCGGGTCGTCGATCTGGGCGCCGCCGAGGGCGACAAGCGCTTCTACAAGATCCGCATGAAGATCCTGAACTCGGTCAACAACTCCCTTACGGACACGGTCAAGGAGCTCCAGTCCAAGGGCAAGGTCGACAAGGACGTGAACCCGGCGGCGATGGCGGGTTCCCTGGTCGCCATGCTCGCCGCGGTCGCCTCGCATCAGCGGGGTTTCCAGACCTGGGGCGTCAAACAGGCCGAACTGAAGCCGAATCTCGCACTGTTGGTTCATCTGGGCGTAACAGGCAAGAAGCCGACGAAGTAGGGCATCCAGACGACTCTTACGACGTCTCCTCCCGCACGACGTCCCTTCTGACGCTTCCCAAGTCCTGTCACCACAGCGGCGGATCACGGTCTACCAGTGATCCGCCGCTGTGTTACGCCCGTAGCCCCGCGCCCGCGCTCACGCAGGCACTCCCTGCTCACGCAGCCACTCCCCTACTCCGTGCGTCGCTCCAGGCGGAACAGGCGGATCTCCCGCTCCACGCGTGACTGGTACGCCGCGTACGGCGGCCAGAACTTCAGCGCCGCCTCCCAGGCCGCAGCACGCTCGTCGCCTGCCAACAGCCGTGCCCTGACGGGAATGTCCACGCCCTTCCAGTTGACCTCGGCATCGGGATGGGCGATGAGGTTGCCGGTCCAGGCGGGGTGCCCAGGGCGCCCGAAGTTGGATCCGACGAGAATCCAACTCCCCTTTTCCTCCGGCATGCAGGCCAGCGGAGTGCGCCGCGGAAGGCCGCTCTTGGCGCCGCGCACCGTGAGGATCACCCCCGGCAGCATCCTCGCGCTGAGCAGCACCTTGCCGCGCGTGAGGCGGTGCACCGTACGGTCCATCGCGGGGATGAAGTGCGGGGCGATCTTCGCGAAGGCCCGGGTGGACGAGACCTTCTGGACGAGGCGGACACCAGGGGGCATCAGACGGCCGCCTTCGGCTGCGAAGGGGCGGGCGGCGGCACGTCCGCCGTGGTGAACAGCTCGGCCCGTTCCGCCGCGCGCGCCCGCAGCCGGTGCACGGGCCCGAAGAGCAGCTCGTCGCTCGACGCCCGCTTGAAGTACAGATGCGCCTCGTGCTCCCAGGTGAACCCGATGCCACCGTGCAGCTGCACGGCCTCGGACGCCGCGGTCCGCAGCGCGTCGAGCGCCTGCGCGAGCGCGAGTCCCCCCACCTGCTCGGAGCCCGCGCCCGTGGCCCACGCCGCGTAATACGCCGCCGACCGGGCGGCCTGCACCTGCACGTACACGTCCGCGAGGCGGTGCTTGACCGCCTGGAAGGAGCCGATCGCCCGCCCGAACTGCTCGCGCTGCTTGACGTACTCGACGGTCCGTTCGAGGGCGCGGTCCGCCGCGCCCACGGCCTCGGCGGCGAGCACGGTCGCGGCGACGTCACCGACGGCGGTCAGCGCTCCCGGCACATCGGCGGCGTCGGTGGCGCCCAGCAACTCGGCCGCCACGTCGCGCAGTTCGACGCGCGCCTGCGGCCGGGTCTCGTCGAGGGAGGTCTGCCGGGTGCACGCGAGCCCGGCGGCGTCCTCGCGCACGAGGTAGAGGAGCGTACGGGACCTGGCGAAGCCCCCCGTGTGCGCGGCCACGACGAGCAGCCCCGCACTGTGCCCGTCCAGGACCTGCTCGGCCTGCCCGTAGAGCCGCCAGACCCCGTCATCCGACAGCTTGGCCTGCACTCCGCCCGCACGGCCGCCGCCCGACCAGTCGCCAAGGTTGTCGCCGACCAGGCCGAGGGCGGTGGCGAGGCCCGCGCCGGGCACGGCGAGCGCGGCGGTGAGGCCGCCGGTCGCGATGCGGGGCAGTATCTCCGTCCGCTGCTCGTCGGTGCCGAGGCGCTGGACGAGCGGGGCGACGAGGGCGGCGGTGGCGAAGAGGGGCGAGGGGGTCAGGGCGCGGCCCAGCTCCTCGCTGCCGAGGGCGAGCTCCGCCGAACCGCACCCCACACCCCCGTACGCCTCGGGGACGGCGATACCGGGTAGGCCGAGCTGTTCGGCGAGGGCGGACCAGAGGGCGGCGTCGTGTCCCGCGGGGGTGCGGACCGCGGCCTTCACCTCGTCGGGGCCGCAGCGTTTGGTGACGAGCTCACGAAGGGTGCGGCGGATTTCTTCCTGCTCCGCGGTGAAGGCGGCGTCCATCGGCAGGCTCCTCCCCCGGGTCGCGGCCGTGCCCCTCGGCAACGTGCACGAGGGCGTGCCGACCCGGATCTGACGGGTCGTCATGCTAAGGCGGCACCCGCCAGATGCACAGGGCCGCGACGGACGTAACGCCCTCCCATGGCCATACGTATCTGATGTACCGTCAGATTCATGCCAACTCCCTTGCCGCCAGGCCCAAGTGAGTCACCGTCGGCGCCGGGTGCGGACGCGTCACCCCACCCGCGCGCCCCGCGCACCCAACCCGCCCCAAGCACCCCACGTACCCCGCGTACCCCGCGCAAGGTGGCCGTCGTCGGCGTCTCCCTCTCCGACTGTGGCCGCGTCGACGAGGCGACGCCCTACGCCCTGCACGCCCAGGCGGCCCGCCGCGCCCTGGCCGACTCGGGCCTCGGCCGCGAGGTCATCGACGGCATCGCGTCGGCGGGCCTGGGCACGCTCGCTCCGGTCGAGGTCGCCGAGTACCTCGGCCTGAAGCCGCGCTGGGTCGACTCCACCTCCGTCGGCGGTGCCACCTGGGAGGTCATGGCGGCGCACGCGGCGGACGCGATAGCGGCGGGCCGCGCCAACGCCGTGCTGCTCGTGTACGGATCGACGGCACGGGCGGACATCAAGGCGGGACGACGCACGTCGAACCTCTCCTTCGGTGCGCGCGGGCCCCTCCAGTTCGAGGTCCCGTACGGGCACTCCCTGATCTCCAAGTACGCGATGGCCGCGCGCCGTCACATGCACGAGTACGGCACGACGCTCGAACAGCTCGCCTCGGTGGCCGTCCAGGCACGCGCGAACGCGGCGACGAACCCCGACGCGATGTACCGCGACCCGATCACGGTCGACGACGTCCTGGGCGGCCCGATGATCGCGGACCCGTTCACCAAGCTGCACTGCTGCATACGGTCCGACGGCGGTTGCGCGGTGCTCCTGGTGGCGGAGGAGTACGTGGCCGACTGTGCGTCCACCCCGGTCTGGGTGCTCGGGGCCGGGGAGCACGTCTCGCACACGACGATGTCGGAGTGGGAGGACTTCACGGTCTCCCCGGCGGCGGTGAGCGGCCGCCAGGCATTCGAACGGGCTGGGGTACGCCCCGAGGACGTAGACATCGCACAGATCTACGACGCCTTCACCTACATGACGCTGGTGACCCTTGAGGACCTGGGGTTCTGTGCGAAGGGCGAGGGCGGCGCGTTCGTCGAGAAGGGCCGCTTGCTACGGGACGGCGAGCTGCCGACGAACACGGATGGCGGCGGCCTCTCCGCCCAACACCCCGGCATGCGCGGCCTGTTCCTCCTGGTGGAGGCGGTACGACAGCTGCGCGGCGAGGCGGGCGAGGGTCGTCAGGTCCGCAGGGCGGGAGGGAGCCTGCCGGAGGTGGCGGTGGCGTCGGGGACGGGCGGGTGGTTCTGCTCGTCAGGGACGGTGGTGCTCGGCCGGTGAGGCCGGGCTTCGGGTCGCACCTGTAGTTGTTGAAGCCCTCGCGTGAAGAAGCGACGGGTGCGCAACGCCTACGCAGGAACGGCGAACGAAGCCCAAGTGCCGTTTGACAAAGGGAGGTTGCACAACACCAGGGCGCGCACCTGCATTCAAACACCGGGACTTCATACGGCTGCGACGCCTGCTCCCGTAGATTCACCGAATGAACGACACCACCCCCCAGGCCAGCCCCCAGCCCAGCCCCCAGACCGACGACGCAACCGCCCGAAACGGCCGGGCCCTCCTGCGCACCCTCCGAGTCTGGGACACCGACCTGCCCCCGTTCGACCTGGAGGCGGCCCCCGACCGGCCGCTGCCCCTGTTCTGGCAGTGGTTCACGGAGGTGGCGGGCGCGGGGCAGGTGGAGCCGCACACCATGAGCCTGGCGACGGTCGACGAGTCGGGCCGCCCGGACGTACGGACGCTGATGCTGCACGACGCGGACGAGGCCGGCTGGCACTTCGGCTCGCACGCGGGCAGCGCGAAGGGCCGCCAGCTCGCGGCGCACCCGGAGGCGGCGCTCGGCTTCTACTGGCCCGCGCAGGGCCGCCAGGTCCGGGTACGCGGCCACGTCACGGCAGCGGACCCGGAAGCGAGCCGAGCCGACCTCGCACACCGCTCGACGGGATCCCTGGCCTCGGCCCTGGTCGGCAGACAGAGCGAGTTGCTCCCGTCGTACGAGGAGCTGACGACCGCAAGCCAGGCCGCTTGGGAGCGCGCCCAATCGGAACCGGACGCCCCGGCACCGAGCTGGACGCTGTACGTACTAGACCCGACGGAGGTCGAATTCTTCCAGGGCGACGCACGACGCCGCCATGTACGGCTGCGGTATCGGGCCGGAGACGCGGGATGGGTCAGGGAACTGCTCTGGCCGTGAGAACGCCGGACGGGAGCCGCGAGGGACGGCGCCAGGGGGAGCCAACTCCCGGCAGCCGCGGGGTGCGGGCGGCTGGCGTGAGGGGCACCACGGGGACGTCAGCTCCCGGCGGATGACAGCCGCGGGGCATGGGCTCGGTGCAGGCGACTGTCGCAAGGGACACCGGGCAGGCGCGAGCGGGTGACGACCGCTGCCGCGAGGGACGCCACGGGGCGCCCGCCCCGCCAGCCGGAGCCGCGAGGGGCGGCGCCTGCACGTAGATCCCGGCAGGCGGCGCGGCAGGGTGGGAGTTCGGTGCGGGCGGCTGATGTGAGGGGCGCCCACGCGCACATCGGCACCTGCCGGACGGCAGCCGCGAGAAGTGGCACGTCCGCATCGGCCCCCGACACGCGGCACGGTGGGAGTTCATGCGGACCGCTGGCGCGAAGGCGCCGCGGGGACGACCGCCCCCGCTGGACAGCAACCGCGAAGAGCGGCGCCTGCACGACGAAGATCCCGGCAAGCGACGCGGCGGGGTGGGAGTTCCGTGCGGGCGGCTGTCGCGAGGGCAGCCACGCGCGTCGCCCCCTGCCGGACGGCAACCGCGAAAGGCGACAGGCGGCGCGGCAGGCTGGGAGTTCGGTGCCGGTGGCTGGTGGGGGCGCCACGGGGGCGTCAGCTCCCGGTATATGGCAGCCGCGGGGTGTGGGCTCGGCGCGGGCGCCTGTCGTGAGGGACGCCGGGCAGGTGTAAGCGGGTGACGACCGCTGCCGCGAGGGACGCCACGGGGACGTCTACCCCCGCCGGACGGCAGCCGCGAAGGGCAGCACCTGCACGTAGATCCCGGCAAGCGGCGCGGCAAGCTGGGATTTCAGTGCGGGCGGCTGATGTGAGGGGCGCCCACGCGCACATCGGCACCTGACCGACGGCAGCCGCGAGAAGCGGCACGTCCGCATCGGCCCCCGACACGCGGCACGGTGGGAGTTCATGCGGACCGCTGGCGCGAAGGCGCCGCGGGGACGACCGCCCCCGCCGGGCGGCAACCTCGAAAGGCGGCACCTGCACGCAGATCCCCGCAGGCGGCGCGGCAGGCTGGGAGTTCGGTGCGGGTGGCTGGCGTGAGGGGCGCCACGGGGGCGTTAGCTCCCGGCGGATGGCGGCCGCGGGGTGTGGGCTCGGTGCCGGCGCCTGTCGTAAGGGGCACCGGGCAGGGGTGAAACGGGGACGACCGCTGCCGCGAGGGACGCCACGGGGACGTCTACCCCCGCCGGACGGCAGCCGCGAAGGGCGGCACCTGCACGTAGATCCCGGCAGGCGGCGCAGCAGGCTGGGAGTTCGGTGCGGGCGGCTGGCGTGAGGGGCGCCGCGGGGCAGCTCCTGGCGGTGACAGCCGCGGGGTGTGGGTTCGGTGCAGGCGGCTGTCGTAAGGGGCACCGGGCAGGGGTGAAACGGGGACGACCGCTGCCGCGAGGGACGCCACGGGGACGCCCGCCCGCCGGACGGCAGCCTCGAGAAGCGGCACGTCCGCATCGGCCCCCGACACGCGGCACGGTGGGAGTTCATGCGGACCGCTGGCGCGAAGGCGCCGCGGGGACGACCGCCCCCGCTGGACAGCAACCGCGAAGAGCGGCGCCTGCACGACGAAGATCCCGGCAAGCGACGCGGCGGGGTGGGAGTTCCGTGCGGGCGGCTGTCGCGAGGGCAGCCACGCGCGTCGCCCACTGCCGGACGGCAACGCGAAAGGCGGCACTCGTCGGCCCCCGGCAGGCGGCGCGGCAGGCTGGGAGTTCGGTGCCGGTGGCTGGTGGGGGGCGCCACGGGGACGTCAGCTCCCGGCATATGGCAGCCGCGGGGTGTGGGCTCGGCGCGGGCGCCTGTCGTGAGGGACGCCGGGCAGGTGTAAGCGGGTGACGACCGCTGCCGCGAGGGACGCCACGGGACGTCTACCCCCGCCGGACGGCAGCCGTGAAAAGCGACACCTGCACGAAGATCCCGGCAAGCGGCGCGGCGGGGTGGGAGTTCCGTGCGGGCGGCTGGTGTGAGGGGCGCGACGCGCACATCGGCACCTGACCGACGGCAGCCGCGAGAGCAGCACGTCCGCGTCGGCCCCCCGGCAGGCGGCGCGGGAGGTCAGTGCGGGAGCGGCGGCCGCGATGGGCGGCACGCGCACCTCGCACCTGCCGGGCACAGCCGCGAATGCCGGCAGGCTGCAGGCCGCAGGGTGGGAGTTTGGTGCGGGCGGCAGCCCCGAGGGTGTCTCGTGTACGTCGGGCCCTGCTGCCGGGTGGAAGCCACGGCGGCCAGGTGTCAGCGTGTGAAGTTGTACTGCGTGAAGTCACCGATCGGGCGGTAGCCGAGGCGTTGATACAGCGCGTTGCTCGTGAGGTTGTCGGCGTCGGTGAAGAGCAGTACCTCGTCCGCGCCTGCCGCCAGCGCGGCACGGCTCACCTCGGCGGTAACCGCGCCCGCGTAGCCGCGTCCCCGCAGGTGGGCCGGGGTGTAGACCGGCGCGACCCGGACCTGGCCCGCGACCCGGCGGGTGTTGCCCGCCATGGCGACAGGGGTGCCGTCGGGGGTCTCCCAGAGGGTGACGCCTCCGTAGGTGATGCGGGCGTCGGCCCACTCGCCGGCCCCCATCGCCCCCTTCTCCCCGAGGGCCTCATGGAACTCCCCGTGCCACCGCACGAGCAGCTCCCGGTCGGCGTCGATCGCGATGCGCGCGGCTCCCGTCGGTGCGGGCTCGAGAGGGGTCAAAGTTCCGAGGCGGTACAGCCGCTGGGGGTAGCTGACGGCCGCGGTGGCCTTCGTCCGCCGCTCCCAGGCCGACGCGAACATGGCTGCCGTGGCGCTCTCGGCCCCGACCCCGGCAGGTTCGAGGCCCGCGTCCGCGAGTGCCCCGGCGAGCTCGTCGGCAGCGGCCTCGTCAGGGAGCGGGCTCAGGGCCAGGAAGTGGGGCGGGGTCCACAGAAACGCACCGGTCACCCCCTTGCCGGCCATGGCCGGCTTGCCGACCATGGCCGACTCGGCGGGCTTGCCTCGCTTGCCTGGCTCGGCGGGCTCGGCTGGCTCGGCGGGCTCGGCGGGCTCGGCTGGCTCGGCGGGCTCGGCTGGCTCGGTGGGCTCGGTGGGCTCGGTGGGCTCGGTGGGCTCGGTGGGCTCGGCTGGCCTACCTGCCTCGCCGGCCCCGGCTTCCGTGTGGATTCCGAAGAGCGGTTCCTTCTCCCCGTACACGTGCAGCCCCCGCACCCGCAGCGTGTCGGTGACGCTGAGCAGTGCGGTGTGCAGGGCGGGCGCCGAGTGCAGGAAGGCCGCCGCGCGGGAGAGGAACTCGCCGAGGTCAGAGGTCAACTGCCAGCCGGAATGCGGATACGGAGAGGAAGCCATGGGCCATGATCCCCCGCACTGTCCCGCCGGCAGAAGCAATTTACGGGGGCGGAGCACCCCGAGCACCCCGAGCACCCCGGGGCCGGTCAGCCCTCCGCCGCCCGCCGGAACACCGGCACCGTGACCCCCGCAGCACCCTCAGCCCCCTCAACGCCCCCCTCTCGGAACGCGACCTCCACCGCCATCCCGATCCGCAGCTCACCCTCCCCGGCGCCGACGATCTCCGTCATCATGCGCGGGCCCTCGGCGAGGTCGACGACGGCGGCGACGTACGGGACGCGGGAGCCGAACGGCGGCAGGTCGTTCCGGTGCACCACGGACCAGGTGTAGAGCGTGGCGGCGCCGCTCGCCCGCTCCCAGGTGACGTCCTCGCTCCAGCAGTGCGGGCAGAACTCGCGCGGATAGTGGTGCGCCTTGCCGCAGCCGCCGCAGCGGCGGATCAGGAGCTGCCCGTCGGCCGCCGCGTCCCAGTAGGTGTGGGTGAACGCGTCGGGCTCGGGAACGTCGAAGCGCGGGGCCGGGGCCGGGGCCCGGGCCGCGGGTGAGGACGGGGTCGCGGGTGAGGACGGGGCCGGCGACGGCGACGTGGCGCTCATAGGAACAGCCCCAACGCGTCGTCCAGCGACCACGCCTGCCAGGACATGGCGAACAGCGCGACGAGCGAGATCAGCGCCATCATCGCGTTCTGCCCCTGCTCGGCCCAGTCGTGGATCATGAGGACGAGGTAGAGGAGATTGAGCAACAGGCCGCCGATCAGCGCGATCGGGGTCAGGAATCCGACGATCAGGCCGAGCCCCAGGGCGAGTTCGGCGTACACGACGACGTACGCCATGGTCTTGGGGCGGGGCGCGACCACCGTCGAGAAGCCGCTGCGGACCGCGTTCCACTTGTGCTTCTGCGCCACGTCCGCCGCCCAGGCGATCCCCGTGCCCCGCTCGAACCAGCCCTTCTTGTCCTTGTGCCGCCAGCTCTCCAGCCACCACAGGCCGAGGCCTATGCGCAGCACGGCGAGCCATTCGGCGCCGGTGAGCCAGATCGTGTCCATGCGGCGGCTTCTCCCAGTCCGGTAGGTACAGGTCGTTGGCGGGATGCCCACGTACGCATCCCACAACGGCACGCCAGTCACCAACTTCTGACGGTACGTCAGTTCAGCGCATGGCCGTCACGTGCGCAAGGGGCGTACGCAAGAGGCCGTACGCCGCGCGGGCCCGCCGACGTGCCGCGCGCCCCACGGACTCAGGGCGCGCCGCGTACACCCGTGATCAATTCGCAACCGGTTTGGGGCTTGACCGTCCCCCATCAAGTGACCGCGTGATTACTCTCAGATTCATGGCCGACACCACTCCCCCACAAGCGCCACAACAAGACCGCCCTGTGTACGTCGTCGGCGGCGGACCCGGCGGGCTTTCCGTCGCGGCCGCCCTGCGCGCCCGCGGCGTACGCGCGGTCGTGCTCGAGAAGTCCGACCGGGTCGGCGCCTCCTGGCGCGGGCATTACGACCGCCTGCACCTGCACACGACGCGCCGCCTCTCCGGCCTGCCCGGACTCGCGATACCCCGTTCCTTCGGACGCTGGGTGTCACGTGACAACGTCCTGCGTTATCTGGAGAAGTACGCGGAGTTCCACCAGTTGGAAACAGTCACCGGCGTCGAGGTGTCCCGCCTGGAGCGGGCGGCCGACGGCAACGGCTGGCTGCTGCACGCCACCGGCGGACGCGAGCTGACCGGCAGCGCGGTGGTCATCGCCACCGGGTACAACCACACGCCCCACGTGCCGGACTGGCCCGGCCGAGACACGTACTCGGGCGAACTCGTGCACGCGAGCGCCTACCGCGACCCCGGTCCCTACGCGGGCAAGGACGTCCTGGTCGTCGGCGTCGGCAACACCGGCGCCGAGATCGCCGTCGACCTCGTCGCGGGCGGCGCGGCCCGCGTCCGGCTCGCGGTGCGCACCGCGCCGCACATCGTCCGCCGCTCCACGGCGGGCTGGCCCGCGCAGCGCACCGGAATCCTGTGCCGCAGGCTGCCCGTCGCGCTCGTGGACCGGCTCGCGGGCCCGATGGCGAAGGTGAGCGTCCCCGATCTGTCCGCGAAGGGGCTGCCGCGCCCCGACACGGGCCTGTACTCACGCGTGAAGGAGGGCGCGATCCCGGTCCAGGACGTGGGCCTGATCGACGCGGTGCGCAAGGGCAAGGTCGAACCGGTCGCGGCGCTCGACTCCTTCGAGGACGGCAAGGTCGTTCTCGCCGACGGCACGCGGATCGGCCCCGAAGCGGTCATCGCGGCCACGGGGTACCGCCGCGCCCTCGAACCGCTCCTCGGCGACCTCGGCGTACTCGACGCGAAGGGCTCCCCGCTGGTCCGTGGCGCCCGCACCTCGAAGTCGGCCCCCGGCCTGTACTTCACCGGCTTCACGAACCCCATCAGCGGAATGCTCCGGGAGATGGCCCTGGACGCGGAAAAGATCGCGAAGGCGATCGCAAGGGCAGCCTGAGGCCTTCGAAGGGCACGCGGCCGAGGCCCGCAAGGGTCGCGGGGGACTGCGCGACCACCACGACGGCCCGCAGACACCCGACGGACACGTCGCCCCCAAAGGGGCGCGGGGAACGGCGCGACCAGCCACAACAAACCCGCAGACACCCCACGGCCCTCCACAAGCCCCAGTGGCCGGTACTACCCCCTCCCGGCACCCCCGCCCCCGGAGGGGGGAGTAGCCCCCCAGGGCACCTGGGTACGCCTGCACCTGAGTGCGCCCCCACCGGGGGCACCGCTCAAGGGCCGCCCCCACTCTTTGCATGCAGCCCTGTTCCTGACGCAGCGTCAGTTCAGTAATCTGACTATGCGTCAGTTGCACTGCATTGCTGTCACACAGGAGCGGGCGGACCGATGCTTGGATCGACATACGGCACCTTCACCACCGACCCCCGCCGCGCGCGTGTTGTGGCCTGCGGCGAAGCCCCGGCACCCGCCGTCCACGGACACGCCGCCACGGCGGACGACCTGGACGTCAGCGGACGCCCCCTGTACGCCGACACACCGGATCTGGACCGGTTCTTCCGGCCCGAGTCCGTCGCCGTCATCGGCGCGTCGGACGCCGAAGGCCGGCCGAACACCGGCATCACGCGCCAGCTCATGGACTGGGCCGAGCGGTGCGGTGCCCGGCTGCACCCCGTGCATCCCACCCGTCAGACCGTCTTCGGCACCCCCTGTTACCCCTCCGTCGCGGACCTGCCGGAGCAGGTGGATCTGGCCGTACTTCTCGTCAGTGACCCCCTTCCGGTGATCGAGGAACTCGCCGAGTCCAAGGTGAAGTTCGCCGTCGCCTTCGCCTCGGGATTCGCGGAGACCGGCGAGGAGGGCGCGGCCGCCCAGGCCCGCCTCGCCGCCGCCGTGGAACGCTCGGGCCTGCGACTGCTCGGGCCCAACACCAACCTCAACGCCTTCGAGAAGTTCCGCGACGACCTCGAAGGCCCCGCCATCGCCCTGATCACCCAGTCCGGCCACCAAGGGCGCCCCGTCTTCACGATGCAGGAGATCGGCGTACGCCTCTCGCACTGGGCGCCCACCGGCAACGAGGCCGACCTGGAGACCTCCGACTTCATCTCCTACTTCGCCGAGCGCCCCGAGGTCGGGGCCATCGCCTGTTACGTCGAGGGGCTCAAGGACGGCCGCGCCTTCCTGCTCGCCGCCGACCGCGCCGCCCAGCGCGGCGTACCCGTCGTCGCGGTCAAGGTCGGCCGCACCGAGACCGGCGCGCGCATGGCCGCCTCACATACCGGCAAGCTCACCGGCGCCGACACGGTCGTCGACGCGGCGATGCGGCAGTACGGCGTGATCCGCGTGGACGGTCTCGACGAACTCCAGGACACCTCGGCCCTGTTGGCGCGCGCGAGGCCTCCGCAGGCCGAGGGCGTCGTCGTGTATTCGATCTCGGGCGGCACGGGCGCGCACTTCTCGGACCTGGCGACCGAGGCGGGGCTGCGCCTTCCGCCCCTCTCGGACGCCAAGCAGGCGGAGCTGCACCAGTGGATACCCGGCTACCTGAACGTCGCCAACCCCGTCGACAACGGCGGGCACCCGGTGGGCGACTGGCGCGGCCGGAAGATCATCGACGCGATCCTGGACGATCCGGAGGTGGGGGTGCTGATCTGTCCCATCACCGGCCCCTTCCCGCCCATGAGCGACAAGCTGGCGCAGGACCTGGTGGACGCGGCCGAGCAGACGGACAAGCTGGTGTGCGTGGTGTGGGGCTCGCCCGTCGGCACGGAGGATGCCTACCGCACGACGCTGCTCGGCTCGTCCCGCGTCGCCACCTTCCGCACGTTCGGCAACTGCATCACGGCGGTGCGGGCCTATCTCGACCACCACCGCTTCACGACCCGCTACCGCTCCCCCTTCGCCGAGGCCCCGCGCACCGCCTCGCCGTCCTTCCGCAAGGCCCAGGCGCTGATGCGGTCCGGCCAGCAGTTGAGCGAGCACGCGGCGAAGCAGTTGCTGCGCGCGTACGGGATTCGCGTACCGCGCGAGCAGTTGGTGACCAGCGCGGCGGCGGCCGTGCGGGCGGCGGGGCTCGTCGGCTACCCGGTGGTGATGAAGGCGTCCGGGTCGCGGCTGGCCCACAAGAGCGACCTGGGCCTGGTGAAGGTGGGCTTGACCTCGGCGAGTCAAGTGCGGGACGCCTACCGGGACCTGACCGACATCGCCCGCTACGAAGGCATCGCGCTGGACGGTGTGCTGGTCTGCCAGATGGTGGAGCGGGGCGTCGAGATGGTGGTGGGTGTGACACAGGACGAGCTGTTCGGGCCGACGGTGACCGTCGGGCTCGGGGGCGTGCTCGTCGAGGTGCTGCGGGACGTGGCCGTACGGGTGCCGCCCTTCGGGGAGGACCAGGCCCTCGCGATGCTTTCCGAGCTGCGCGGGCGGCCCCTGCTCGACGGGGTGCGCGGAGGGCCGCCGGTCGATGTCGACGCGCTCGTCGAGGTGGTGCTGCGGGTCCAGCGGATGGCTCTTGAGCTGGGCGACGAGTTGGCTGAGCTGGACATCAATCCCCTGATGGTGCTGCCGCGGGGGCAGGGGGCGGTTGCCCTGGACGCCTTGGCCGTCTGCCGCTGAGCGGCTTCTCGGGGCGCCACTACGCAGCCAAGACCTCCCGGCCATCCGCCCGGCCACCCGAACCCGCCACCGGATTGGCCACCCAGCCACCCGACCGGCCATCCGCCCGGCCACTCTCCTAAGCACCCCGCAGCGAAATGGAGTACGCAGCCCCATGACACCACCACCCTCCCCCGAAGCCGGAACTGATCCAACCGATCCAACCGATCCAGCTGATCCAACCGATCCCCTCGACTCATTGGTACTCCACGCCACTGACAACGGCGTCTCGTGGATCACGCTCAATCGGCCCGAAGCCATGAACGCCGTCACCTGGGACCAGCGCGAACGCGTCATCTCGCTCCTCGCGGACGCCTCCGCCGACCCCTCGGTGCGAGCCGTGGTGATCACCGCCACCGGCAGGGGTTTCTGCGCGGGGGCGGATCTACGCGGGGCTCCGGGTTCCGGTGCCGAACGCGTGCCCGGTGATGTGGCCCGCGTGATCAGGCTGGGTGCCCAGCGCCTCATCGCCGCCGTGCTTGACTGCGAGAAGCCGGTCATCGCCGCGGTCAACGGGATCGCAGCGGGGATCGGCGCGCATCTCGCGTTCGCCTGCGATCTCGTCATCGCCGCCGAACAGGCCAAGTTCATCGAGGTGTTCGTCCGCAGGGGCCTGGTGCCCGACGGTGGCGGCGCCTATCTCCTCCCTCGCCTCATCGGCCCGCAGCGGGCCAAGGAGCTGATGTTCTTCGGGGACTCCGTGCCGGCCGCGGACGCCGAACGGCTCGGCCTCGTCAATCGCGTCGTACCGGCCGACGAGCTGGAGAAGACGGCCCGCACCTGGGCGGAACGCCTCGCCACGGGGCCGACCCGCGCCATCGCCATGACCAAGCAACTGGTCAACGCGTCCCTTGATTCGGACCGAGCCGCCGCCTTCGCGGCGGAGGCGGCGGCCCAGGAGATCAACATGACGACGACGGACGCGAACGAGGGCGTGACCAGCTTCGTGGAACGCCGCTCACCTTCGTACGAGGGCCGCTGAGGCCCCACGCGACCCCATGCAGCCTCATGCAACGCCACGCGGCCCCATACAGTCCCACGCGGCCGCCGACGCGACATTCCCGCGCCCCTCGACGGCTCCACCCCTTCCCATCTGACGACCCGTCAGCTTCAATGGCTGATGTGATGGGACATGCGGGAATGGCGGCCACCGTCGTCCGATACCTCAGGTCGGTCGGAGCGCCGACCACCAGCGGGCCGGTCGAGGCCCTTCCGCGGCCGCAGTTGCGGGCCGTCGGGGACGACGAGCGGGCGCCGCTCGGTGCGGGCGAGTTCCGGCGTGTGCTCGGGAACTTCGCGACCGGCGTGACCGTTGTCACGGCACCGGCATCCGAAGGGGAGGAAGGACCGGCGGGGTTCGCCTGTCAGTCGTTCTCCTCGCTCTCCCTCGACCCGCCCCTGGTCTCCTTCATGGTCGCGCGTACGTCGACGACGTGGCCCCGCATCGCACGCGCGGGCGTCTTCTGCGTCAACATCCTGGGCGCCGACCAGGGAGCCCTGTGCCGCGGCTTCGCGGTGAGCGGCGCCGACAAGTTCGCGGGGGTCGTGTACGACGCGGCGCCCGTCACCGGCTCGCCCCGCCTGGCCGGCGTACCGGCCTGGATCGACTGCACGATCCAGGCGGTGCACACCGGGGGCGACCACCTGATCGTGGTCGGCAGGGTCGACGCCCTGGGCGCCACCGACGACGGCGAACCGCTGCTCTTCCACCGGGGAAAGTTCGGCAGGTTCGGCGGGCTCGGCAGCGTCGACGCGCCCGCTACGTGAGAGCGGGCGGCCGCGCGGCCGACTCGTCCCCGACCCGCCGGATCACCAGCGCCATCAGCGCCGCCGCCGCGCACAGCGCCCCCGAGGCGATCCACATCACGTCGTACGACCCGAAGGCATCGCGCACGACACCGCCGATGACGGCCACGAGCGCGGCGCCCACCTGGTGCGAGGCGAGCACCCAGCCGAAGACGATGGCGCTGTCGTCGCCGTACTGCTCGCGGCACAGGGCCAGGGTCGGTGGCACGGTCGCCACCCAGTCGAGGCCGTAGAAGACGATGAAGAAGATCATCGGCGGGTGCACGGTCGGCGCGAGCAGCAGCGGCAGGAAGAGCAGCGAGACGCCGCGCAGCGCGTAGTACACGGCAAGGAGACGCCGCGCGTCGAAGCGGTCGGTGAACCAGCCGGAGGCGATCGTGCCCACGACGTCGAAGACGCCGATGACGGCGAGGAGCGAGGCGGCCACCCTGACCGGCATGTGTTCGTCGTGCGCGGCGGGTATGAAGTGCGTCTGGATCAGGCCGTTCGTCGAGGCGCCGCAGATGGCGAAGGTCCCCGCGAGCAGCCAGAACGGGCCGGTACGGGCCGCCTTGAACAGCACCGTCACCGCACGTCGCGCCGCCCCCGTCGCGGGCGGCGGCTTCTCCACGAACTGCTCGGAGCCGTACGGCTTCAGGCCCACGTCCGCCGGATGGTCGCGCAGCAGCAGCCACACGAACGGGACAACGGCGAGGGCTGCCAGGGCGACGGTCACCGCGGCGGGCCGCCACTCATGGGCCTGCACGAGCCAGGAGAGCACCGGCAGGAAGATCAGCTGCCCGGACGCGGAGGCCGCCGTCAGGATGCCGGTGACGAGTCCGCGCCGCGTGGTGAACCAGCGGTTGGTGACGGTGGCGGCGAAGGCGAGCGCCATGGACCCCGAGCCGAGTCCGACGAGCAGGCCCCAGCACAGCAGCAGCTGCCAGGCGTGCTGCATCCACACGGTGAGGCCGGAGCCGAGCGCGATCACGACGAGCGCGACGGCGACGACCCTGCGGATACCGAAGCGGTCCATCAGCGCGGCGGCGAACGGTGCGGTGAGTCCGTACAGCGCGAGGTTGATGGAGACCGCGAGGCCGATCGTGCCGCGCGACCAGTCGAACTCGTCGTGCAGCGGGTCGATGAGCAGGCCCGGCAGGGAGCGGAAGGCGGCGGCGCCGATGATCGTCACGAAGGTGACGGCGGCGACGAACCATGCCCGGTGGATACGACGGCGGCGCCTCGGCACCTCCAGGGGCGGCTCGACCGCCTGATTCACGTCTGTCTGGGTCACGACAATCAGCATCGGGACACGTCCAGGCCCGAACGAGTGGCCCGAAGGACAGCATTGGCTAGGATCGGGCCATGACCGCAGCCAAAGGCGCCCCGGGAGTGCCCGCCACCGCACGTCACCGTGTGGTGGTCCTGGCCCTGGACGGCGTCATCCCCTTCGAGTTCGGCATCCCGCAGCGGATCTTCGGCCGCGCGCGGACCGCTGACGGCGCGCTGCTGTACGAGGTCGTGACCGCCTCCGTCCGCGAGCCGGGCCCGGTGCGCACGGACGCCGACTTCTCGATCCTCGTGGAGAACGGCCCGCAGGCCCTGGCCACGGCCGACACGGTCGTGATCCCCGCGTCGTACGAGCTGGGTCCGGTCTACGAAGAGGGCCGCCTGACCGGCGAACTGGCGTCGGCCCTGGCCCACGTCCGGCCGGGCACCCGCATGATCTCCATCTGCACGGGCGGGTACGTCCTGGCCGCGGCGGGCTATCTCGACGGCCGCACGGCGACGGCGCACTGGGCGTCGGCGGAGCACTTCCAGCGGCTCTTCCCGCGGATCACGGTGGATGCGGAGGTGCTCTTCATCGACGACGGCGACGTGCTCACCTCGGCGGGTGTGGCGGCGGGCATCGACCTCTGCCTTCATGTCGTGCGCGGTGACCACGGGTCGGCGGTCGCCAATGATGTCGCGCGCCGTACGGTGGTGCCGCCGCACCGGGACGGGGGTCAGGCCCAGTACATCCAACGCCCGGTTCCGGAGCCGCAGTTCGCGACGACGACGTCCGCGCGGGCGTGGGCCCTCGCCCGGCTGCACGAGCCGATCCAGCTCCGGGACATGGCGGACCAGGAGTCCATGTCCGTACGCACCTTCACGCGCCGTTTCCGCGAGGAGGTGGGCATCAGCCCCGGCCAGTGGCTCGCGCAGCAGCGGGTCGAGCGGGCCCGTCATCTCCTGGAGTCGAGCGATCTCTCCGTGGACCGGATCGCGCGGGACGCGGGCTTCGGCACGGCGCAGTCGATGCGGGGGCACTTGCAGGCGGCTCTGGGTGTGACGCCCACGGCCTACCGCCGCACCTTCCGAGCGGGGGCGCTGACCGAGTCTCGACGGTGACCCCGGGGCCGCCCCTCCCCTTACCGAACAAGCCTTTCCCGCCCACCCACCCGATTGCCCCGCAGCACCACCTGAATGAACAGACCGGGCCCCATCTCAGAATGTCAGCACCCCCCGCGCCACCCGTCCCGCCTCCGCGTCCCCCACCGCCTTTGCGAAGTCCTCCACCGGGTACGTCTCCGTCACCAGTTCGTCCAGTAGCAGGCGCCCCGCCCGATACAGCTCCGCGTACAGGGCGAAGTCCCGTTGCGGGCGGGCCGAGCCGTAGCGGCAGCCCAGGATCGACTTGTCCAGGAACAGGGACGACACCAGGAACGACGCCTCGGCCGTGGCCGGCGGCACCCCGAGGAGGATCGCCTGGCCATGCCGGTCCAGGAGGTCGACCGCCTGCCGGATCAGCTCGACCCGGCCCACGCACTCGAAGACGTGGTCCGCCCCCGTCGGCAGCAGTTTCCGCACGCCGTCTGCCGCCGCCGACGAGAAGAAGTGCGTCGCGCCGAACTGCCGTGCCACCGGCTCCTTCGCGGGGTTCGCGTCGACCGCCACGATCCGCGTCGCACCGGCGATCCTCGCCCCCTGGAGCACGTTCAGGCCGATGCCACCGGTCCCGATCACCACCACACTGTCCCCGCGGTCGACCTTCGCCCGGTTGAGGGCGGCGCCGACCCCCGTCACCACCCCGCAGCCGATCAACGCGGCCGACGTCAGCGGAATGTCCTCCGGGATCTTCACGGCCTGCACGGCCTTCACCACGGTGCGTTCCGCGAACGCGGAGTTCGCCGCGAACTGGTAAATCGGCTCGCCGCCCCGCGAGAAGGGCTGGTCCGGCATCCCGATCGCGCGCCGGCACATGGTCGGCCGCCCCCGGTTGCACTCCCCGCACGCCCCGCAGCTCGCGATGGTCGACAGGGCCACGTGGTCACCGGCCGTCACATGGGTCACTCCCGCGCCAACCGCCTCCACCACCCCCGCCCCTTCGTGCCCGAGCACCACCGGCGAAGGGAAAGGGATGGTCCCGTCGATCACGGAGAGGTCGCTGTGGCACAGCCCTGCGGCCTTGACGGCGACCAGTACCTCCCCCGGCCCCGGGTCCCGTATCTCCAGGTCGTCGACGACCTCGACCCTGCTCCCCTCGGCCCTGCTCCTGTCGAAAACGACACCCCTCATCGCGACTCCCTCGGCAGGCCGAGCACGCGCTCGGCGATGATGTTCCGCTGAATCTCGTCCGAGCCGCCATAGATGGTGTCGGCCCGCGTGAAGAGGAAGAGCCGTTGCAGCGCGTCGAGTTCGTAGGGTGCGTCCTCGCTCCAGTCACCGGGGCCGACCGCCCCCGCGGGCCCCCGCACGGCCATGGCCAGCTCCCCGAGGCGCTGATGCCACCCGCCCCACAGCAGCTTGGCCACACTCGGCACCCCCGCGTCCGCGCCGCCCGAACTCCCCAACGTACGCAGCGCGTTCCATCGCATGACCCGCAACTCCGCCCACTGCCGTACGAGGCGGTCCCGCAGCACGGGGTCTTCGACGGCGCCGCTCGTGACGGCCTCCCGGACGACGCCTCCCAGCTCCTCCGCGAATCCGATCTGCTGCACCAGAGTCGAGACGCCTCGCTCGAAGCCGAGCAGACTCATGGCGACGCGCCACCCGTTGCCGGCGCCGCCCACCACGTGCGAGGCACGCGCGATCGCCCCGTCGAAGAAGACCTCGTTGAACTCGCTCGTCCCCGTCAACTGCCGTATGGGCCGCACCTCGACGCGCCCCGGCTGGTCCATCGGCACCAGCAGGAAGGAGATTCCCCGGTGGCCGACGGACCCCGCCTCCGTCCGCGCGAGGACGAAACACCAGTCCGCCTCGTGCGCGAGGGAGGTCCAGATCTTCTGCCCGGTGACGCGGTACACCTCGCCGTCCCGCACCGCCGAGGTCCACAGCCCCGCCAGGTCCGATCCGGCCCCCGGCTCGCTGTAGCCCTGGCACCACAGCGCCTCGCCGCGCGCGACGGGCGGCAGGAACTCGTCCCGCTGCTCCTGCGTGCCGTGGGCCAGGAGCGTGGGGGCCAGCAGGTTCTCGCCGATGTGGCCGTAGCGTCCGGGTGCCCGCACGCGCGCGTACTCCTCGGCCCAGACGACCTGCTGGGTCAGCGTCGCCCGCCGATTCCCGTACGCACCACGGCCCGGCCCCGAACCGTCCTTCGAGTCCGCGCCTTCGCCCTCCCCGGCGCCCCACCCGAGGCCGATCCACCCGCCCCGCCCCAACTCCCTTTCCCAGGCGCGCCTTTCCGCCGGCCCCTCATGCTCACTGCCGGGCCCGCCGCGCCCCGCAGCCCCGGCGAACACCCCCGTCAGGTGCTCCCCGAGCCACGCCCGTGCCTCCGCCCGGAACTCCTCGTCCTCGGGACCGAATCCGAACTCCACCGCCCGGCCCGCCCGGCCTACGCGTTCGGCCGGTCTTTGGCGGCCGCGGCCTTCGCCATCGCCTCCAGCTGGGCCAGCATCGGCATCGGGTCGACCCCCACCGTCCCCGGCAGGAAGTCGGCGATCTTCTCCGGGGTCCAGCCGCCCTCGACATACCCGGCACGCAGCTCACGCGGCTGGGCCCATACGGCGATCTTCGGGCCGGCGACCGTGTAGACCTGCCCGGTGATCTTCTCCTCCCGGGCCCGCTCGCTCAGCAGATACGTGACCAGCGCGGCCACGTCCTCCGGCTCACCGATCTCCTTCAGCTCCATGGGCACGTTGGCGGACATCCTCGTGCGCGCGACAGGAGCCACCGCGTTCGCCGTCACCCCGTACTTGTTCAGGCCGAGGGCCGCGCTGCGCACCAGCGAGATGATCCCGCCCTTGGCCGCGCTGTAGTTGGCCTGCGCCACGGAACCCTGGTGGTTGCCGCTGGTGAAGCCGATCAGCGTGCCCGTGCCCTGCTTGCGCATGACCGCCGACGCGGCCCGGAAGACGGTGAACGTGCCCTTCAGGTGCGTGGCGACCACCGGGTCCCACTCCTGTTCGGACATGTTGAAGAGCATCCGTTCGCGCAAGATCCCGGCCACGCAGACCACGCCGTCGATGCGCCCGTACTCGGCGAGCGCGATGTCGACGATCCGCTGGCCGCCCGCCATGGTGGAGATGTCGTCGGCGACGGCCACGGCCTCGCCGCCCGCCGCCTGGATCTCCTTGACCACGCCGTCGGCTATCTCGCTGGTCGGTTCCGCGCCCTCCATGGAGACGCCGTAGTCGTTCACGACGACCTTCGCCCCCTCGGCCGCGGCGGCGAGCGCGACCGCTCTGCCGATGCCGCGCCCGGCACCGGTCACGGCCACCACCTTGCCTGCCAAGAAGTTCCCCACGTCCGGCCCCTTCCCGCGGTTTCTGACGGACCGTTAGATTCTATGACCCGTCAGATACCCGAAGACAAGACCCGGGGAGGACCCATGTCAGACTCGGCACCCACGCGACCCGCAGAATCGGCCCTGCCGCCCGAGTTCTTCGACATCGCCAAACGCGTGAACAACTGGGGACGTTGGGGCGTCGACGACGAGATCGGCACCCTCAACCTCATCACCGACGAAGTCGTCCGCGAGGCCGCCGCGTCCATCCGCACCGGACGCCGCGTCGCGCTCGCGCTGCCCCTCAAGGAGGACGGCGTCCAGACGGGCCTGATACCCGGCCGCGTCAACCCCCTCCACTCGATGGTGCAGATCAACCAGGAGCTCTTCGGTCCCGGTACGGTCGCCACCAGCGACGACGCCGTCACGATGGGCCTGCAGACGGCCACCCACTGGGACGCGCTCACCCACGCGTCGCACTCGGGAAAGATCTACAACGGCCGTCCCGCGGACACCATCACCGCCCACACCCGCGCGCAGTTCAGCGGCATCGACAAGGTGCCGCATCTCGTCTCGCGCGGTGCACTCCTTGACGTCGCCCGCGCCAAGGGTGTGGACCGGCTGCCCGGCGATCACGCGGTCACCCCCGAAGACCTGGCGGAGGCAGAGGAGTTCGCGGGGGTCACCGTCCGTGCCGGCGACATCGTCCTCGTACGCACCGGGCAGATCCAGACCTATCTGGCGGGCGACAAGCACGCGTACGGATATCCGTCCCCCGGCCTTTCGGTGCGCACCCCCGAGTGGTTCCACGCGCGCGATGTCGCGGCGGTCGCCAACGACACCCTCACCTTCGAGATCTTCCCGCCGGAGATCGAGAACCTCTGGCTGCCCGTACACGCACTCGACCTGGTGGAGATGGGGATGCTGCAGGGCCAGAACTGGAATCTGGAAAAGTTGTCCACAGCCTGTGCAGAAGTTTCCCGCTACAGCTTCCTTCTCTCCGCGATGCCCGAGCCGTTCGTCGGCGGCACGGGGACCCCTGTAGCGCCGGTCGCGGTGTTGTGAGCTTCCCGAACCTTCCGTGAGCCTTCGGATGGCGGCGCCCCGGCTCCCGCCCCGAGCGCGTTGCCGCGCGCGCCGCCATCCGGCTCCGGCGCCCTGGTCCTGCCCTACTCGGCCACGAAGGGACCGACGCCGACGGCGACCCACATCTCGCCGAGGTCCGGGTCACAGGCACCGTCCCTCGACGTCCCCTCGCGGCGAATCGCTGCACACAAGCGTGATCAATCGGACACGGTACGTCAACACCCGTCCGGTGATTAATGAATTATGCCGCTTATGTACCGGACGCGCACGGCCGCGCACCGTGGCACGCGACGGCGCATGCGGACGACCGCAACCGCCCTACGATCGCGCAGGACCACCGCATGGCCCGCCAGGGACCGCCATTCGGTCGCGCAGGACCACCGCATGGCCGCCAGGGACCGCCATGCGGGGCTCAGACCGCCTCGTACGCCACGTCCTCGTAGGTCGTCCCGTCGAACGCGACCGCCGCGACTCCCGGCTCGCACCGGTCCACCTCGCACCAGATGCTCTTTCCCGCGCCCTCGGCCTGCCAGCCCCAGCGGTCGGCGAGGCCGTCGACGAGTTCCAGGCCCCGGCCGTTGGTCGCGTCGCCGTCGGCGTGCCGCTGCTTGGGCGGACGCGCGCTGGCATCGCAGACCTCGACCCTGACCGTTCCCGGACCCGCGCCGGCCGTCCCCGGACCCGCGCCCGCGGCTTCGTCGGGCACGTCCGGGACGTCGGGGAGCCGCATACGCAGCACGGCCGGACAGCCCGTGTGCACCACCGCGTTGGTGACCAGCTCCGAGATCAGCAGGATCAGCGTCTCCGCCAGTGGCTCGTCGACCCTTATCCCGGAACCGGCGAGCCGCGAACGCGCCCACCTTCGGGCCCGCCCCACCTCTGCGGGGTCGGGCCTGACCTCCAGCTGAACTTGAAGCACCTGCACCGCTCACACCATCCGAACCGGCGGACACATCGCCTCGCGACTCCACGGGGTCACGGAACGTGATCCCCTTGAGAGACAGCATGGTTGACGTTCAGTCACCCCAACAAGCGCTTCAGGCATATTCCAGCGCGAAGGAGTACGCGTGCGGCATACTGTGCGACGCGCGCTGCAGGGGGTCGAACAGGCGGGCATGAAGCCCCTTCCTGCACTGCGAGCGGCATGCATTGCCAGCTCCGGCGCCGCCTCACAGGCAACACCGGCATGGCTCGACCTCAGAACCACTCGCATCTGACACAAGGTACCGGAGCGGAAGCCCGACTCCATGCCGTGACGAGTCACGCATAGGACACAACCCGGTATCGACGCTCAGTAGCCTCCCCCCACTTCGCGGACTTCACAAGTCGATCACTCTGCGCGCCCACAAGGGGCTTGGGGCCTACAGGGCCGCCGCCAACTCTTCCTCGGCCCGGGCGGCCGACTGTCCGAGCCCGGCCCGCGCCCAGGCCCGCTTCAGATGCAGGTGGACGTCGGCCTCCCACGTGAAGCCCATCCCGCCGTGCACCTGGAGGCAGTCGCGCGCGCCGCGCACCGCCGCGTCGTCGGCGAGGAGCTTGGCCGCCGCCATCTCCGCGGCGTCACCGGTGACCGACGCTGCGTACACGGCGGCGCGGGCGACCTCCGTGCGGACGAGCATCTGCGCGCAGAGGTGCTTGACGGCCTGGAAGGACCCGATGGGGCGGTCGAATTGCGTACGTTCTCGGGCATAACGGACCGCTGTCTCGCAGGTCTTGCCCGCGCTGCCGAGCTGTTCCGCCGCGAGCAGCAGGTCCGCCTCCGGTGCCGCCGAGCCTTCCGAAGCCGCCGACCCGTCCGTCCGTTCACCCGGCACCCGGTGCAGCGGCGTCAGCGGGTCGACCGACCGCAGCCGTACGGCGCCGGAGGCATCGCCGTGGACCACGTCCGCCTCGTCCAGCCACGGAACGAGACCACCGGACACGGCCGTCACCACCGTCGCCCCCTGGGCCGCTCCCGTGACGTGGGGCACCGCGAGGAACGTGGCCACCAGCGGCCCGGGGAGCAGCACGCGCCCCGCCTCCTCGAACGCCAGGACGGCTTCCGGAAGTCCGAGTCCGACCCCGCCCTGCGCCTCCGGCACCCGCAGCGAGAAGAACCCGGCGTCCCCGAGCTCCCGCCACAGGGCCCGGTCCAGCGCGGGCGCCCCGGAGTCCGCCGCTTCCCGCAGCGCGACCCCGCCGAACCGCCCCTCCAGGACTTCGCGCACCCCGTCCCGCAACGCCTGTTGATCTTCCGTGAGTTGGAAGTCCACGTGGCCCCTCACCGCCCCTTCGGGAGGCCGAGTATGCGCTCGGCCACGATGTTCTGCTGGATCTGCGAGGTCCCGGCGGCGATCGTGTACGAGAGGGAGGAGAGCCGGTCCAGGGTCCACTCGTGGCCGAGGTCCAGCGCGCCGGACCCGAGGACCTCGCTCGCCGCCTCGTACAGCTCCTGGCGTGCGTGCGAGTAGCGCAGCTTGAAGACGGAGCCGCCGATGCCCGGCACGCCGGTGCCGGCCCGCTGGGACTCGCTGACGTTCCACTGCGTGAGCCGCCACAGCGCCCCGAACTCGGCGCTGAGCCTGCCGAGCCTGCGCCGGAGCACCGCGTCGTCCCAGCGGCCGTTCTTGCGGGCCTCGCGGGCGAGCTCGCCCAGGACGCGTCGGCAGGCGACGACCTCGCCCACGAAGGCCGTCCCCCGCTCGTAGGACAGGGTCACCATCGTCACGCGCCAGCCGTCGTTCTCGGCGCCGACCCGGTTGGCGATCGGCACCCGCACCTCGTCGAGGAACACCTCGGCGAACTCGGTCGACCCGGCGAGTGTGCGCAGAGGGCGGACGGTGATGCCGGGGGCGTCCATCGGCATCGCGAGCCAGGTGATGCCGCGGTGCTTGGGGACGTCCTCGCTCACCGGTGTCGTCCGCACGAGGAGCTCGCACCAGTCGGCGACCTCCGCGTGCGAGGTCCAGATCTTGGAGCCGCTCACCACGTAGTCGTCGCCGTCCCGCCACGCGCGCGTGCGCAGCGACGCGAGGTCGGAGCCCGCGTCCGGCTCGCTGAAGCCCTGGCACCACACCTCGTCGCCGCGCAGTACGGGCGGCAGCCACCGGGCCCGCTGTTCGGCGGTTCCTTCGGAGGCGATGGTGGGGCCCGCGTGCAGCAGGCCGACGAAGTTCGCGCCCACGTAGGGCGCGCCTGCCTTCTCGGTCTCCTCCAGGAAGATCAGGTGCTGGGTGGGGGTGGCTCCTCGGCCGCCCGCGTCGACGGGCCAGTGCAGGCCCGCGTACCCGGCGTCGTACAGCCTGCACTGCCACCCCATGTCGTACGACCTGCGCCCCGGCCAGTCCAACGGGTCGGGGCGCGGCGGCAGTTGCGGAAGTGTGCGGGCCAGCCATGCGCGCAGGCCGGCCCGGAAGGATTCCTCCTCCTGCGTGTAGGTGAGGTCCACGTCAGGCCCGCTTGCCCTGGTCCAGGTCGCGATGCAGGTCTCGGTCCAGGTCGAGGCCCAGCATGCGGATGGCGTTGCCGCGCATCAGCTTGTAGACCGTCTCGTCGTCCAGGCCCTTGACGTGGTCGAGGGCGACTTCCTTGGTGTGCGGGAAGGTCGAGTCGACGTGCGGGTAGTCGGTCTCGAAGGTGGCGTTGTCGCGGCCGACGACGTCGAGCGAGGCGACGCCGTGCTTGTCGCGGAAGAAGCAGCAGAACATCTGCCGGTAGTAGTACGTGGAGGGCGGCTCGGGGATCAGGTCGCGGACGCCGCCCCAGGCGCGGTGCTCCTCCCACACGTCGTCGGCACGTTCGAGGGCGTACGGGATCCAGCCCATCTGGCCCTCGCTGTAGGCGAGTTTGAGGGTGGGGAACTTGACCAGGACCCCGCTGAAGAGGAAGTCCATCATCGAGGCCATCGCGTTGTTGAAGGAGAGCGCGGCCTGGACGGCGGGCGGGGCGTCCGGTGAGGCGGCGGGCATCTGGGAGCTCGACCCGATGTGCATGTTGACGACCGTGCCGGTCTCCTGGCAGATCGCGAAGAAGGGGTCCCAGTAGCCGGAGTGGATCGAGGGCAGCCCCAGGTAGGTGGGGATCTCGGAGAAGGTGACCGCCCGGACGCCCCGCGCGGCATTCCGTTTGATCTCGGCGACGGCGAGGTCGATGTCCCACAGCGGGATGATGCAGAGCGGGATGAGCCGGCCGCCGCTGTCGCCGCACCACTCCTCGACCATCCAGTCGTTGTAGGCGCGCACGCAGGCCAGGGCGACCTCCTTGTCGTGCGCCTCGGCGAAGGTCTGGCCGCAGAACCGGGGGAAGGTGGGGAAGCAGAGGGACGCCTCGACGTGGTTCAGGTCCATGTCCTTGAGCCGTTCGGCCGGGTCCCAGCAGCCGCGGCGCATCTCGGCCCGGGTGATCCCCTCAAGGGTCATGTCGTCGCGGTCGAAGCCGACCGCCGCGATGTTCCGCTTGTACGGGAACTTGAGGTCCTCGTAGATCCACCAGTCGGTGGGAGGGCCGTCCGGGTCCATCGTGATCTGGTACTTGCCCGCCACGTAGGCGAGTTCGCCGATGCCGGCTGTGAGGGGCTTGGGGCCGCGGTCGCGGTATTTGGCGGGCAGCCAGGTGTCGAAGAGATGCGGCGGCTCGATCACGTGGTCGTCGACGCTGACGATCCGGGGAAGCTCGGTCATGGTGTCCTGCCTTTCAAGGGGCCTGGCGGTCATCTCTCCGGTCCCTCCGGGCTATCTGATG
This sequence comes from Streptomyces sp. NPDC033177, assembly GCF_055577715.1. Lineage (NCBI taxonomy): Bacteria > Bacillati > Actinomycetota > Actinomycetes > Kitasatosporales > Streptomycetaceae > Streptomyces > Streptomyces sp. NPDC033177. The sequence continues at coordinate 340,755 of NZ_JBVIPS010000006.1, forward strand.
ACCCGTCAGATAGCAGGCTAGCCGCGCACCCCTGGACCGACAAGGCGGTGAGGCTTACGCTCTCGGCACGATCTGACTGGCCGTCAGTTCAGTTGCTGTCGTGAGGGGATCGCATGAGGACCTCGGAGAACGAGACCGCGTACGAACTGGGGGCATCCCGCACCCTCTGGGAGCTCATCGACCGCCGCGCCCGGCTCACTCCCGACGCACCCGTCCTCATCCAGGCCGCGGCCGACCCCGCCGACGACCGGACGCTGACCTTCGGCGAGCTGCGCGACCGTGCCGAACGGGTGGCCGCGGGCCTGTACGCGATGGGGGTGCGCCCCGGCACCGTCGTGGCCTGGCAGCTGCCCACGCGCATCGAGACCGCCCTGCTCTCCTTCGCGCTGGCCCGCATCGGCGCCGTCCAGTCACCGGTCATCCCCTTCTACCGCGACCGCGAAGTCGGCTTCGCGCTACGGGAGTCGAAGGCGGAGTTCTTCGCCGTGCCGGGCGTGTGGCGGGGCTTCGACCACACGGAGATGGCACGACGGCTCGGCGCGCGGGGCGTATTCGAGGCGTACGCGTACGACGACCTGCCCGACGGCGACCCGTCCGCCCTGCCCCCGCCGCCCTCGGACGGCACATCGGTGCGCTGGATCTACTGGACGTCGGGGACGACGTCCGACCCCAAGGGCGTGCTGCACACGGACCGTTCGCTGATAGCGGGCGGCTCGTGCCTCGCGCACGCGCTGCACCTCTCGGCCGACGACATCGGCTCGATGGCCTTCCCCTTCGCGCACATCGCGGGCCCCGATTACACCGTGATGCTGCTCCTGTACGGCTTCCCCGCGGTGATGTTCGAGACCTTCGCGCTGCCGGACGCGCTCGACGGCTACCGGCGGCACGGCGTGACGGTGGCGGGCGGTTCGACCGCGTTCTACTCGATGTTCCTCGCCGAGCAGCGCAAGCTGGCACCCGGCGAGAAGGTCATCCCCACCCTGCGCCTCCTCGCGGGCGGCGGTGCGCCGAAGCCGCCGGAGATCTATCACGCGGTCGTACGCGAGATGGGCTGCCAACTGACCCACGGGTACGGCATGACCGAGGTGCCGATGATCACCATGGGGGCCCCGGACGACACGGCGGAGAACCTGGCGACGACGGAGGGGAAGCCGCCGGAGGGCATGGAGATCCGGATCACGGACACCGAGGGCAAGGAGGTGCCCGCCGGGGTCGACGGCGAGGTGCGGCTGCGTGGGGAGGCGGTCTGCCGGGGCTACTTGGACCCCGCCCAGAGCGAGGGGGTCTTCGACGCGGACGGCTTCCTGCTCACCGGCGACCTGGGCCACGTGCGGCCGAGCGGGCATCTCGTGCTCACCGGGCGGGCCAAGGACATCATCATCCGCAAGGGCGAGAACATCTCCGCGAAGGAGATCGAGGACCTGCTGCACCGGCATCCGGCCGTCGGCGACGCGGCGGTGATCGGCCTCCCGGACCCCGAACGGGGCGAGCGGGTCTGCGCGGTGATCGAGCGGCGGCCGGGTGCTCACGATGCTCACGACGCGCTGACTCTGGCCTCCCTGACGGCGTATCTGCGCGGGGAAGGACTCTCCACGTACAAGCTGCCGGAGCAACTGGAGCTGGTGGAGGCCCTCCCCCGCAACGAGACGCTGCGCAAGGTACTCAAGTACAAGCTGCGGGATCGGTTCACACGGGGCTAGTGCGCGCGAGCGTCTCTCACTCAGGGACGGTGAAGTACGCCGAGAACGCCGCGACGACTTCTTCCTCCGTCACACGCCCGTCCCCGTCGGTGTCGAGCGAGCCGCCCGCGGCGCTCGCGACGTCCGCCGGGACGCCGAGGGCCCTGAGCACGCGCTCGACCTCCTGCGGGCTGACCGACCCGTCACCGTCGCCGTCCGCGACCGAGATCACGGCGTCCAGGAACGGCCGCGCGATCTCCGCGAACCGGGCCGGGTTGTCGCGCAGACGCTTGACCGCGCCGCCCACGAACTCCGGCTTGGTGATCCGCTGGTCACCGTCACGGTCGGCGATCCCGGCCATGCCCTGCCAGAAGGCCTCGGCCCCGATGTAAAGGGCCTGGCCCTTCTCGGAGCGTGCCGTGGCGCCGAACTCGCTGAGCAGGGCGGCGGTCGCCGTGCTGAAGTCCTCACGGGAGATGTAGCCGTTGCCGTCCTGGTCAAAGCTGGCGAAACGGGCCGCGATCCTACGCTCGTACTCGGCACTGTCCATGGTGTTCGGGCCGCCTCACTTCTGCGGTTGGGTGCGTGTGCACAGGGGGTTCCCTGGGTGTCTCTGGCAGCGAGCGTACGTGTTCGGCGACCACCCGGAGGCCGGAAGCCGACGCTTGTGCCAAGACCGGGACAAGAGAGGTTGTACCAGGAACCGATCCTTGATGATCTTTTGGGTCTCCCTTGACCTTCCCTCACCCGCAGTGGAGGACGTGTCCTCACGCTGCCACGCTCCGTGTTTCAAACCTCCCGGTTGGCATGATCGAGTCAAAGATCATCTACGTGCACGCAAAGCGAACGCACAGTGATACACGGCCAACAGTCCGTGCGGACGAAATTGCAACTGCCGCTGTCGGCCATGGGTGTTACGTTCCTGCCTCCCTTGATCAAACAAGGGGCGACCAACAAAAACGGGAGAACACAAATGAATCGAAAGCTGGCCGTCGGTGCCCTCGCGGCAGGGCTCTTTCTGACGGGTGCGGGGACCGCTTTCGCCACCGCGAGCGGGGGCAACGGGGATGTCGAGGCGACCGCCTCGTGGCACAAGATCCCGACGCTGTCGAGCAGCGGCGTCAAGTTCAAGAACGGTTACTACAAGTTCGAGGCGCCGGGCGCCAAGCACGGTGCCTTCCACTGGAAGGGCGACCTGCAGGACACCTCGGCCGGTGACGGCCACAATGTCTACGTCCAGGTGAAGGTCGAGGGTTACGACTGGAACCGGTTCAACGGCAAGCAGAAGCGGACGGTCCACAAGGACAAGCTCGTGTGGGACGGCGCCGCTCGCTACACCAGCGACGCATGGATCCGCGCCTGCCGTGACCGGGGTTCCTTCCACCCGGACAACTGCTCGACGACCAAGCACTACAAGCGGTAGTCACCACCGGCACACAGCGGCAGCACTGACCAGCTGCCACGCATGCACACCGGGCCCGGACCCCCGCTCCGGGCCCTTCGCCTTCTTGGGGGAAGCGATCAGTACGTCGAGCAGCACGTCAGAAGTCCTCAGCGCCACGGGAGTCGACCTCTCCTACGGTTCCACTCCCGCCGTCCGCGATGCCCATCTGACGCTGGCGCGTGGTGAGATCGCGGCGATCACCGGGGCGAGCGGCTCCGGGAAGTCCTCACTGTTGTACTGCCTCGCCGGTGTGCTGCCGGCCGCGCGCGGTGAGGTGCGGTTCGAGGGGCGGGCGTACGGCGGGCTCGACGACGAGGACATCAGCGCGCTGCGCCGCGAGCGCTTCGGCTTCGTCTTCCAGTACGGCGAGCTGCTCCCCGAGCTGACCATCGAGGAGAACACCGCGCTGCCGCTGCGCCTGGCCGGACAGCGCAAGCGCCCGGCGCTCAAGGCCGCCGCCGAGGTACTCGACCGGCTCGGGATCGCCGACCTGCGCGAGCGCAGGCCCTCGCAGGTGTCGGGCGGGCAGAGCCAGCGCGTCGCCGTGGCGCGGGCCTTGGTGCACCGGCCCGCGGTCGTCTTCGCCGACGAGCCCACCGGCTCGCTCGACAGCGCCAACGCCGCCACCGTCCTCAAGGAGTTCCTGGGCCTCGCCCGCTCGCAGGGGACCTCCGTCCTGCTCGTCACGCACGACCCCACGGTCGCCGCCCAGGCCGATCGCAACTACTCCATGGCCGACGGAGTCCTCACCGCGAAGGGCGCCTCCGCATGAGCGAGTTCCTGCTCGGCCTGCGGCTGCTCTTCGGCTCCGGGCGCGGCACCCGCGTACGTTTCCTGCTGATGACCCTCGGCGGCTCCCTCGGGGTCTGCTGCCTCGCGCTCGTCCTGACGATCCCCTCGATCCTGGGAGCCCACGACGGACGGGCCGCCGACCGCGACCCACAGGTCTTCGCCGGCAAGAGGTCCGGGCAGCCCACCCTCGTCCTGGAGCGCACCGATCCGCACGGCTCGAAGCCGTTCAGCCGCGTCTTTGTCGCCCGCGGCAAGGATGCCGACAGGGTGCAGCCTCCGCCCGGCCTGAGCGAGCTCCCCGCTGCCGGCGAGGTGTACGTCTCCCCCGCACTGCACGATCAGCTCCGCCGCGAGCCCGGCCTGAAGGGGCTGCTCCCCGGTGCGGAGAAGGGGCTGATCGGCCCCTCCGGCCTGACCGACCCGAACGAGCTCTACGCCTACGTCGGCACCACGCGATCCGACCTCGCCGACGACGCACGCGCGTTGAAGAGCTTCGGTTCCGAGCACCCGCCCACCACGGCCGTGGAGAAGTCCACCCTCGACATCCTGCGCTTCACCCTCGCCGCCCTCGTGCTGCTGCCGCTCGGCGTCTTCCTCTCCGTCTGCGCCAAGCTCTCCGCCGCCAGCCGCAACCGCCGCCTCGCCGCGCTGCGCCTCCTCGGCCTGAGTGCCAGGGGCACGCAACGCGTGAACGCCGCCGAGACCGTCGTCGCCGCCTTCCTGGGGGCGCTTCTCGGGCTCGGCGAGTTCTGGCTCCTGAACCAGATCATGGCGAGGACCGGGCTACCGGGCCTGAAGTGGTACCCGGCCGACGGCGCGCTCTCCGCGTCCACCGTCGCCGTCTGCCTGATCGGCTGCACCGCGCTCTCCTGGTTCGTGGGCCGGGCGAGCGCCCGCGCGGCGGCCACCAACCCGCTGAGCACCCGGCGCACCGCCGCCCCGCGCGCGCCCCGCGTCTGGGGTGGCCTGCTGCTTGTCACCGGGCTCGGCATCGTCATCGGCTACTGCGCGACCGGCCTCACCGACCACCCCGCGCAGAGCACCGGCATCAACTCCCTTCTGGTTCCCGGCGGGGTGCTCCTCACCGGGCTCGGCCTGGTGCTGGTCATGCCGCTGCTCTCGTACGGCATCGCCACGCGTCTGGCCCGCTCCGGCAACCTCGCCCTGAGCCTGGCCATGCGCCGCAACGAGGTCGAGCCGGGCAGCGCGATGCGCGTGGTCACGGGACTCGTCCTGCTGGTGTTCTCGGCGTCGCTCGCCCAGGGCGTCCTGGTCGAGGAGCAGCAGATCACCCGCTCCGACTCGCCCGTCCAGGAGTACGGCCTGCGGCTCTCGCAACTCGGCGAGGAGCAGCAGGCGAAGCTGCGGGACATCCCCGGGGTACGGGCGGACGCGATCGTGATGGAGCCGCACACCGACCCCACCAAGGAGGGCGGCGACTGGCAGGCCCCCGCCCTGGTCGCCACCTGCGCACAGCTCGCGAAGCTGGTGGAACACTCGGCGGGCTGCGAGGAGGGCAAGGTGCTCCGGCTCCAGGACCCGAACGTGTCCGAGTCCCCCCTCAAGCCCTCGACGTACGTGCTGAAGCAGCAGGACGGCAAGCGGACCTCGCTGAAGGTGAAGGTGCCGAGCGCCACCGTCCTGTTCGAGGGGTACGAGGTCACCAACATGCCGAGCCCCGGCCTCCTGGTGCCGCCCTCCGAGCTCCCGGCGCACGCCCTGCCCGCCGCGGCCACGCTGGTCCTCACGAGCAGCTCGGAGCCCGGCACCGTACGCGACGTTCTGGACCGCATCGGCGCCGTCGCGCCCACGGCTGACGTCGACCCGGCGGGCATCAACATCGACGGCCTCCAGCAGATCACCGTGATCGAGACGCTGCTCGCGCTCGGCATGGTGATGGGCCTTGTCATCGGTGTCGCGGCGTTCCTGGTCTCCGTCACCGACCGAGCCGTGGAGCGCCGCCCCCAGGTCACGGCGCTCTCCTTGATCGGCGCGCGGGCCCGCACCCTGCGGCTTGTGCAGTGCACGCAGGTCGTACTGCCGCTGGCCGTGGGCCTGCTGCTCGCCCTCGTCGCGGGGAAGCTGGCGGAGTCCGCCTATCTGGTCACCGGCGGCGGCGAGATCTTCTGGGACGGGGCCGGGGTTCCGCTGCTGGTCGCGGCCATGGCCGGGGTGCTCGTCCTGGCGGTCGTGGGGACGCTGCCGCTGGTCGGGCGGCGCATCGACCCGGAGCTGATCCGGCGGGACTGAGGGACGGTGTGGCTGGCGGGCGGTGTCACGCCGAGAGGGGGATTGCCTCGTCGTCGACCGCTGCCGTGACGTCGGGGAAGACCTCGAAGAGGCGGCGTACGCCGAGGGCCGCCAGGACGCGGTTCACGTGGGAGCCGTCCTCGGCGCCCTTCGCGGGCAGTATCAGGCGCAGGCGGCCCTGGCAGGAGCGGAACAGGCGGCGTGTGGCGATCAGCACGCCGACGCCGCTGGAATCGCAGAACAGCACGTCGGAGAGGTCGAGGACCAGGCTGTGGCGGCCGTCGGCCACGGCGTCGTGCACGCGCTGGCGCACGACAGGCGAGGTCACCAGGTCCATTTCGCCGGACACCCGCAGAACGGCCCAGCCGTCCTGCTCGTCCACGGCCACCTGCAGCGTCACTCGCACGCCTCTCGCTCGCTGATACCGCTCGCTCGTAGCTCGCCGATGCGGAAGCCTTCCCTACGCTTCCTACGTCGCGGCTGCCCCAGCTCCTCCCCATGAAACACCAGGAACACCGCTCCCTATCATCCGAGGCCGGGAGCATGCGCACTTTGCCTTAAAGGGAGTGCGTTGTCGGTGGTGGCGACTACATTCGACAGAGGGTTTCGGGACGAGCAAGGATTCTGGACGAGCAAGGAACGGCACGCGCAGAGGGGGCCGCATGGCGAAGGACGCGCCGCGCCGCTGGGACCGCCGCATGCAGCAGCGGCTGGCGCACGGTGAGGCGGCCGCGCTCGGCGAGTTGTACGACCACTTCGCCTCGCTCGTGCACGGCCTGGCCCACCGCGTGCTCGGTGACGAGGACGCCGCAGACCGGATAACCCGCGAGGTCTTCGCCCACATCTGGGAGAACCCCGACGCGTACGACCCGAAGCAGGGCCCCCTGCGCTCCTGGGTCGCCACGCTCACCCACCAGCGGGCCGTCCGGCGCCTTCGCCAGACCGAGTCCGCCGCCCTGGCCCGCGGCGGGGAAGGAACCGCGGAGGATCTCGAGCGCAAGGTCCGCCGCGCCTCGGCCGCCGCCCGCGCGGACTACATCGTCACGGCCATGCCCGCCCCGCTGCGTGCCGCCCTGGAGCTCGCCTACTTCCAGCGGCGCGACTATCGCCAGACGGCCGCCGACCTCGGCGTGACGGAGGACGAGGCGCGCCGCCGCCTCCGTCTCGGCCTGCAGCTGCTCTCCACCGCGAACGACGCGGCGAGCCCGGCGGAGCCGCACCCCGCGCCGGGGGCTCGCCCCGGTTACGGGAGGGCGCTGTGAAGGGCCCCGACCGGCAGGATCCCTTCGAGGAACCGGACCTTCCGGAGAACGGCGGCGGTGCGGGAGGTCCCGGCGGTCCCAGAGGTCCCGGCGGCGCGGACGGCCCCGGCGACGGGGACTCCCGCCGGCCGCCCCGCATACCGCTGCCCCGCGCCTCCATAGAGGACACGGGACACCCGCTGCCCGACCCGCCGCTCGCCCTCGACCACCGGGTCCTGAAGTCCCTGCTCGGGGCCTGGGCGCTCGCCGCCTGCTCGGTCGAGGAAGCCCTCGCCGTCGAGGTGCACCTGGGGCACTGCGGCCCCTGCGCGGAGGAGGCGCTGCGGCTGCGCGACGCGGTGGGCCTGCTGCATCAGGAGGAGAGCCTCGACCTCGACCCTGGCCTGCGCAACCGCGTCATCGAGAACTGCCTCGGGCGGCGCCCGCCCCGTATCCCGGTCCCCGAGTGGGCCGTTCCGTACGACGCCGAGACCGCCCGGCTCGACGCGCTCCTGAAGGACATCGGCGACTCGGAGTGGCACGCTCCGGTGCGCCTGCGGTGGTTCGACGCGGATCACCCGGTCAGCCGCAAGACGACGGTGGCCGGGGTGATCGCCCACCTCCTCGCCGTGGACGGCATGGTCGCGCTGGCCCTCGGCCTCGACGACCCGCTCGGCAGGGAGACGGCGCCTCGGTCCGACCCGGGCCACCGCACCGAGGCGTACTGGCGCGCCTCGTACTTCCCGCCGACGCGCGCGGTGCGCGGCCCCTGGCGCGAGCAGTCCCACGAGCTGATCCGCACGGTGTCCTTCACGGCGGGCGGCCCGCACGGCTCCGGCTCCGGCGGCCTCGCCGTCCCCTACAGCGCCCCGGACGAGCAGGGCCGCCGCGTCGAACTGCCGCTGCGGGACTCCATGCTGGACCGCGCCTTCGAGTGCTGGATCCACGCGGGCGACATCGCGGAGGCGGTCGACTATCCGTACGAGCCGCCGTCGCCGCGCCATCTGCACCGCATGATCGACCTCGCCGCCCGGCTGCTCCCCGGCACGCTCGCCGAGCGCCGCCGCTCGGGGCTCGCGGGCCCGGCGCACGGCCTGGTGGCGGCGGGCGCCCCGGGCCGCAGCCTGCGCCTGGAGGTGGAGGGCATGGGCGGCGGCGAATGGTTCATTCCGCTCGACTCCCCCGGCGCCAGTGCGTCGGCGGACCGCGAGGTGGCCCATGTCGCGCTGGACGGCGTCGAGTTCTGCCGCCTGGCCGCGGGCCACGTGTCTCCGCAGGAGGCGGCAGCGGGTCAGGTCGGGGACCGCCAGGCGATCAGGGACGTGCTGTTCGCGGCGGCGTCACTGAGCCGTATGTGAGTCCCGCGCGGGACCCCGGAGGGGTCAGGCGAAGACGACCGTGCGGTGGCCGTTGAGCAGGATCCTGCGCTCGGCATGCCACTTCACGGCGCGCGCGAGCGCCTGGCACTCCACGTCCCGGCCGATCGCGACCAGCTGGTTCGGCGTGACGCCGTGGCCGACGCGCTCGACCTCCTGCTCGATGATCGGGCCCTCGTCGAGGTCCGCCGTCACATAGTGGGCGGTCGCGCCGATCAGCTTCACACCGCGCGCGTGCGCCTGGTGGTACGGCTTCGCGCCCTTGAAGCTCGGCAGGAAGGAGTGGTGGATGTTGATGATCCGGCCGCTGAGCTGCTTGCAGAAGTCGTCCGAAAGGACCTGCATGTAGCGGGCCAGGACGACGAGCTCCACGTTCTCCGCGCGCACGAGTTCCAGGATCTGCGCCTCGGCCTGCGCCTTGTTCTCCTTCGTCACCGGGACGTGGTGGAAGGGGATGTCGTACGAGGCGACGAGCTCGGCGAAGTCCGTGTGGTTCGAGACGACCGCGGCGATCTCGACCGGCAGCGCGCCGATGCGCGAGCGAAAGAGGAGGTCGTTCAGGCAGTGCCCGAACTTCGACACGAGCAGGACGACGCGCATCTTGTCGTCGGCGCGGTGCACCTGCCAGTCCATGTGGAAGGAGTCACCGATCGCGGCGAAGCTCGCCCGCAGCTTCTCGACCGTCACCGGCGGCTCCGCCGAGAAGTGGACGCGCATGAAGAAGAGCCCGGTGTCGTGGTCACCGAACTGCTGGCTGTCCTCGATGTTGCAGCCGGTCATGAAGAGGTAGCTCGACACGGCGTGCACGATGCCCTGCTTGTCCGGGCAGGAGAGGGTGAGGACGTACTGCTCAGCGGGGGCGGGGACGGGCGCGGGGACCTTCTCGTTCATGCGCCCAAGGTTCCCACAATCAGGGCACCCCACGGGACCACGGTCCAAGCCCCGGACGGGGAAGTGCCTAGCTCGCCGACCGGGTGAGGATGCGCAGGACCTCAAGTGTCCGGGGAGCCTCGTCGGGGTTCTCCCCGTCACTCGCGGCGAGCCGCACATGGGCCTCGCGCGCGGCGCGGACCGCCTCCGGCCACCCCGGGTGATCGAGATAGGCGGACACCAGCGCGTCCGGGCCCACCTCGTGCATGATCCGCAGGACCCGCAGCACCGCGGTGTCGACGAGGGCCGCCTCCTCCGCGTCACGGAAGATCGTCCCGACGTACTTCTCGGCGGACCAGTTGTCGAGCCACGTGTCCTCGACCAAGCGGTACACGGCGTCGGTCACGTCCCCGTACTCCTCGCGCCCGGCGAGCCAGCACTCACGCTGGAACCCCGGGTCGGAGAGCATGTGAAGAGCCGAGCGCACGTTGCTGCGCCAGCGCCACCATGGCATGTCGTTCGTTGGCATGCCGCCCATGGTGCTTGAGCGACGGCCGCGACGGGAAGAGTTCTCCGAACCTTGCACGGTCATCGATCGTACGTTCCCCCTCGACGCAGCCGAATCGGCCCCTGTCATTCACCTTCTTGTCACCATGCGTTGAGAACGCGTCACTCCATGGTTGGCACTGCGGCGGAATCGTGCAGGACCATGCCCGTCTCGCGACGCACGTTGCTCCCCCGCCCCTCCAAGACCGCAATCCTCACCGCGACCGCCCTGGTGGCGGCGGGTGCGTCCCTGACCACCGCGTGCGGGGTCATCCCTGGTTCCACGGGGGGATCCAGGGAAGACCCCGTGACCGTCATGACCTGGGCCCCCGAGAAGACCAAGGCCACGAACAAGCCCGGAATCCCCGCGATGGCGCAGGCCTACGCGCGCTGGGTCAACGCGAACGGCGGCCTCGACGGCCGCGAGCTCAAGGTCATCACCTGCAACGACCACAACGACCCGGTGGGCGCCGCCGACTGCGCCCGCAAGGCGGTCGACGAGGAGGTCGCGGCCGTCGTCGGCTCCTACAGCCAGCACGGCCGCTCCTTCCTCTCCCCCCTCGAAGTCGCCGGCATCCCCTACATCGGCGGGTACGGCGTCACCGACGAGGAGTTCAGCAGCCCCCTGTCGTATCCCGTCAACGGCGGCGAACCGGCGCTCATGGCGGGCAACGGCCGTCAGCTCGCCGGCCGCTGCGAGCGTGTCTCCCTCGTACGCCCCGACACGATCGCCGGCGACGACCTCCCCGGGCTTCTGGACGCGGGCCTCGCCGAGGGCCGCCACAAGCCCGCCGCCGACATACGGGCACCCGAGGACGGCACCGACTTCACCGCGCAGGCCGAGCAGGCGCTGGAGCGCGCTGGCACCGGGGGCTGCGTGACGGCGGCCCTCGGCGAGCGCACGGACACGTTCTACGACTCCTACCGGCGCACCGAGGACGCGTACCCGACCGCGAAGATCTCCTCCGTGCTCGGCAGCGTCGACCAGTCCCTCGTCGACCGCACGGGCGGCGGCAACGGACCGTACGAAGGCGCCTACCTCACCGGCTGGTACCCGGCGGCCAGCGATCCGCGCTGGGACGACATGCGCGAGGTCATCCGCCGGCAGGCATTCGGCGACAACCGGGTCGACCCGACGGACGCGGGCGTGCAGACGACGTACATCGCGTACACCGTCCTCAAGCAGACCGTCGAGTCGCTGGAGGGCGGCGAGGTCTCCTCGCGGACGCTGCGGCGGGCCCTCGACGAAGGGCTCAAGGTGGAGACGGGCGGGCTCACGCCCACCCTGAGCTGGCGCTTCAAGGACATGCTCGCGGCCAGCGACTTCCCGCGCCTGGTCAACGCCGACGTCACGTTCCAGATGGTGCGCGACGGCCGCCTCGTGCCGGCGCGCAAGGGCTTCGTGAACGTCTCGAAGACGCTGGAGCAGGTGACGTAACCCGCTCCGCGGCCTCGGCGACGCGTCAGAGCTGTGACTTGTCGCGCGTGGTGAGGCCGTACTGCTTGGCGATGGCGTTCCACAGCCCGGCCGCTTCCTGCTTGGCCGTGGTCGCCTCGCCGCTCGACTTGTTCGCGGCGACCGCCTGCGGCGTCGTGCGGGCGTGGCCCTTCTTGCAGCCCTTCTTGCCCGCGACCTGGCCCGCCCACGCGGCGTAGTGGTTGTCGGCCGCGGCGGACGCCTTCCACGCCTTGGTGAGGGAGGCCGTCAGCTGGGCGTTGGCCGGGAGCTTGTCCACGGAGAGCTGTGAGAGGCGCGTGACCAGGCCGTTGCGCTGCTTGGCCGCGTTGCGCAGATCGGTCGCGGACTGGGCGAGGTCGGTGCACTTTCCTACGTTGCGTACGGCGCCGATCACCGAGTCACGGCTGTTGTTGCTGTCGGCCAGGAGCTTGTCCAGGGCGACGGCCTGCTCCTTGGCGGGGTCGACGGAGGGCGAGGGTTTCTCGTCGGCGGGCGCGGACTCGGAGACGGTCTGCGGACTGTCCTTCTCCTCGTCGCCGCCACCGCCGCTGAGGAGGGCGCCCGCTCCGACGCCGACCAGCGCGATCACCACTCCGACGGCCGCGAAGAGCGGCACCTTCGACCCGGTGCGGCCTCCGCCGCGTGCCGCGGGGGCCGCGGCGGCGGCCCGGCGTGCGGCCCGGCCGCCGCCGTCGCCACCGCCCTGGCCGTGGCCCGCGGGCTGCGGCGGCTCGAAGCGGGGCATCTGCTGGGTGGACGCGGGGCCTTCGTCTTCCGCTGCCTCGGTGCGGAAGAGGCTGTCGAACTCGGCGGGCGGCTGCCGGTCACCCGGGGCGCCGGGCCGTATCCCGAAGGGTGCCTTGCCGGGCTCGGCGGGCACGGGGGCGATGAACTGCGTGGGCTCGTTGTCGGAACCGGCCGCCGGGGGCATCGGCGTGCTGCCCAGAAACTGCGTGGCTTCCCCGGCGGGCGCCTCGGGCGGCAGGGCGCCGGGGGCGACGGGGGGTATGTACTGGGTGGCACCTTCGTCGACGCCGGCGCCTGCGCCAGCGCCTGCGGCGGGCGTGGCGGGTATGTACTGCGTCGCGTCCGCGTCACCCGCACCGGCGGGCGCGAGCGGCGCGAGACCGCCTGCGACGGGCGGCAGGGGGGCGCCACCGGAGCCACCGGGAAGCTGCCCCGCCTGTGCGGCGGGCGGAAGCTGCCCGGCTGGGGGAAGCGGCTGCCCCGACTGCCCGGGGTACGAGGCGTTGGAGGGTTGGCCGGGGTACGAGGCGTCGGCGGGCCGGCCGGGGTAGGAGGAGGCGTTGGCGGGCTGCCCGGCGTGGGCGCCACCTGCCGCCTGTCTCGCGTGCGCGCCGCCCTGCGGCAGACCCGCGGGCTGACCGCCGTGCGACTGCGCCGCAGGCTGACCGCCCTGCGCATGACTCACGTGCTGGCCGCCCTGGGACTGCGCTGCGTGCTGGCCCCCCTGGGACTGACCCCCGTACTGCCCGCCCTGGTGGCCCGCGTGCTGGCCGCCCTGAGCGTGCCCTGCGTGCTGGCCGCCCTGAGGCAGACCCGCGGGCTGACCGGCGTACGACTGCGCCCCGTGCTGACCGCCCTGCTGCTGCCCTGCGTGCTGGCCACCCTGCGGCTGACCCGCGTGCTGCCCACCCTGCGGCTGACCCGCGTGCTGCCCACCCTGCGGCTGACCCGCGTGCTGCCCACCCTGCGGCTGCCCTGCGCGCTGACCGCCCTGAGGCAGACCCGCAGGCTGACCGGCGTACGACTGCGCCCCGTTCTGACCGCCCTGCGGCTGCCCTGCGCGCTGACCGCCCTGAGGCAGACCCACAGGCTGACCGGCGTACGCCTGCGCCCCGTGCTGACCGCCCTGCGGCTGCCCTGCGTGCTGGCCACCCTGAGGCTGACCCGCGTGCTGGCCACCCTGGGACTGGCCCCCGTACTGCGCACCCTGCGAAGGCCCCGCAGGCTGCCCCGCGTGCTGACCGCCCTGAGCGTGCCCCGCAGGCTGACCCCCGTACTGCCCGCCCTGTGGCTGGCCCCCGTACGGTGCGCCCGCGCCCTGCGCCGACCCATAAGAACCGTCCTGCGGCTGGGCCCCGTAAGCGCCGCCGTAAGCACCGCCCGAAGCCTGACCGCCGTACGTACCGTCAGGAGCCTGACTGCCGTACGAACCGCCCTGCGGCTGACCGCCGTACGTGCCCTGACCCCCGTACGAGCCGCCCGCAGGACCGCCCCCGTACGCAGCGTCCTGTGCGTAGTCCTGGTGCTGGGCGCTCTCGGCGGGCGAGGGGGTGGTCGTGCCGTACTGCTGCTGGGGGGCGTCCCAGGGTTGGGCCGAGCCGGGGGGCGGGTCCGCAGGGGTCGGGCCCCACGGCTGGCCCCAGGGGCTGCCGCCCGCGGGGGCCACGTGGTCGCCGGTGGTGCCGGGCATCAGGGGCTCGCTTCCGTCGGCAGGCAGCACGATGCCTTCGTGCGCGTGCCGGTCCGCGGAATGCGGATCGGAGGAAGCGGCACCCTGCCCGCCTTGCTGCGTCACCGGGACTCCTACGAATGGGGGACCTACGGAACCGTCGGCTCACGCTACCGGGTCGCCACAGCCGTCTGCCACGCAGCTCAAACCTCCGCGACCGCATCAATCGCGGAAGTAACAAAAGCTCTCCGCGAAACGCTGATTACGTCACCAGGGAGTTTCGAACGCGCACGGGAGTTGCCGTTCACGGTACGGAAAGGGCCGGGACGGGCCACGTTCACCGGAGCGCGACACACGTCACAAACCCTTCACGCACCCGATCCCGCACTCTTTCACGCCGCCTGGACGTCCATCCGCGCCCCGAACTCCCTTACCACCGGCTCCTCGCGGTAAGGAGCGAGCCGCTGCTGAAGGTCCTCCAGATACTCGGCGCCGCGGTTCGACCGCAGCGTGCCGAGCAGTTCGACCGCCTTCAGGCCCGTGTGGCACGCCTGCTCGATGTCACGCCGCTGCACCTGCGCCGTGGCGAGCAGGACCAGGCCGATCGCCCGCCGCCGCGCCCGTGTCTCCGGATGCCCCGCGAGGGACTCCTCGGCGCTGCGGGCCGCCGCGTCCGCCTGCCCCAAGTCACGGTGGCAGTGGGCCAGTTCGTCGGCCAGGTAGGCGTGGTCGAAGTGCTTGATCCACACCGGGTCGTCGCCCGATTCCGCTTCCCCGGACGCCCGGTCCATCGCCTCGACCGCACGGCCCGCGACGACCTGCGTCGAACGCCCGTCCCCGAGCAGCGCGTGCCCCCTGGCCTCGGCGGCGTAGAACATGGCCTCCGCGCGCGGGGTGACCCGCCCGCGCGTCCCCTCCTGGGCCGCCCGCGCCAACTGCGCGATCTCCCGCGGGTTCCCGAGCTGGGCCGCGAGGTGGCTCATGGACGCGGCAAGTACGTAACCGCCGTACCCGCGGTCTCCCGCTGCCTGCGCGAGGCGCAGCGCCTGGATGTAATAGCGCTGGGCCAGGCCGGGTTGGCCCGTGTCCACCGCCATGTACCCGGCGAGTTCCGTCAACCGTGCGACGGCGGCGAACAGTTCACGCCCCACCGCCTCGCGGTAGGAACCGGCGAGCAGCCCCGACACCACGCTGTTCAGGTAGTGCACGACGACCGGACGCACGTGCCCGCTGCCGTACTGGTGGTCGAGTTGCGTCAGGGCGTCCGTCATGGCCCGCACCGCCGCCACGTCGGAGAGCCCGACCCGCGGGCCGGCCATCCGGCCGACCTGCGCGTCCGGCGACGAGATCAGCCAGTCGCGGCTCGGCTCGACGAGCGCGGACGAGGCGACGGACGAGCCGGACAGGAAGTCCCGCCGCCCCACGTCGCTGCGCCACAGCTCGCAGACCTGCTCGATGGCGCCGAGCACGGTGGGCGAGAACTGCAGACCGACGCCGGAGGCGAGGTTCTTGCCGTTCGCCATGCCGATCTCGTCGATCGTGACGGTCCTGCCGAGCTTGCGGCCGAGGGCCTCCGCGATGATGCCGGGCGCCCTGCCGCGCGGCTGCTGACCGCGCAGCCACCGGGCGACCGACGTCTTGTCGTAGCGCAGATCGAGACCGTGCTCCGCGCCGCACATGTTGACCCGGCGGGCCAGGCCCGCGTTCGAGCAGCCCGCTTCCTGAATGAGTGCCTGCAGCCTTTCGTTGGGCTGCCGCGCGACGAGCGGCCTTGCGGCCATGGCGTACCCCCTGATGTGCACCGTGGTTCATCTGGACGGACCGGACAGAGGGGCCGGAATCAGCCACCCCAGATGATCAATGCCCTTGGGACAAACGGAAGATGCACCACAAACGGACGATAAGTCGGTAACCGAGTCGGTAACCGACGACAACCGGGCTTCTTCGGAGTGCCCCAGCCTTGGCTACCCGCACATGGAACCCATTCCCCATGCGCGCCCCCGCCCGTGCACCCATGCGCCCCACGTGCAGGATCGATGCTCCGCCCCCGCGCACGCGCGGGCCGTAACCGTAGGTGTCGGGCGGAGTTGAGAAGTCCGTGGAAGAGACCATGGGAGTCACGTCAGCCGCGCACATCCCGAAGCAGCGCGGAGAATCCTTGCTGGACACGGCCGTGCGATACGCGGAAGAGCGCCACTGGGACGTGTTCCCCGGGACGTGGCTGGAGTCCGTCGAGGGGGCCGAGATCTGCTCGTGCGGTGACACCGCGTGCACGACACCCGGTTCGCACCCGGCGCGCGAGGACTGGGCGACACAGGCGACGGGCAGCGCGACCGGCGCCAAGCGGCTCTGGTCCAAGCAGCCGAAGTCGTCGATCCTGCTGCCGACAGGCCGTACGTTCGACGCCATCGACGTGCCGGAGACGGCCGGGTTCCTCGCGCTCGCCCGCATGGAGCGGATGCAGCTGACGCTCGGCCCCGTGACCTGCACGCCCGACCGCCGGATGCAGTTCTTCGTCCTCCCCGGCGCCACCGCCAAGGTCCCTGACCTGGTACGCAAGCTGGGCTGGCCGCCCGCGGCGATCGACCTTGTCTCACTCGGCGAGGGTGCCTATGTCGCCGCGCCGCCGACCCGGTTCGGCGCGACCGGCGCCGTGCAGTGGGCCTGCCGCCCCACCCCCGCGAACCGCTGGCTCCCCGACGCGGAGGAGATCATCTCGCCGCTTGCGTACGCGTGCGGGCGCGAGGCCCGGCGGTAGCGCGTCCCCGGGGCGCACGGACGCCGGACGGGCTGGTTTTCCAGCTCCCGTCCGGCGTTTGTGCTTCTCGCCGACGTATCGTGCGGAAACGGCGACGAAAGGCGGACACGGTGACCGAAGTGACCAAGGTGACCGAGGCAGTACCGCCCGCGGCGGTGAGAGTGCAAGGGCTGTGGAAGGCCTTCGGCCAGCAGATCGCCGTCGCCGGGATCGACCTCACCCTCCCCGCCGGCAAGTTCATCGGCCTCGTCGGCCCGAACGGCGCCGGCAAGACCACCACCCTCTCGATGGTCACCGGACTCCTGCGCCCCGACCGGGGCACGGTCGAAGTCGTCGGCCACGACGTGTGGACCGACCCCGTCCAGGTCAAGGCCCGTATCGGCGTCCTCCCCGAGGGCCTGCGCCTTTTCGAACGCCTCTCGGGACGCGAACTACTCGCCTACACCGGGCGCCTGCGGGGGCTCCCCGGCGACGAGGTCGACAAGAGAGCCACCCAGCTCCTCGACGTACTGGACCTCGCCGGCGCCCAGCACAAACTCGTCGTCGACTACTCGACCGGCATGCGCAAGAAGATCGGCCTCGCCGCGGCCCTGCTCCACAACCCCGAGGTCCTCTTCCTCGACGAGCCCTTCGAAGGCGTCGACCCGGTCTCCGCGCAGACCATCCGCGGCGTCCTGGAGCGCTACACCGCGTCCGGCGCCACCGTCGTCTTCTCCTCGCACGTCATGGAACTCGTCGAATCGCTCTGCGACTGGGTCGCCGTGATGGCCGCGGGCCGCATCCGCGCCCAGGGCACCCTCGCCGAGGTGCGCGGCGACTCCCCCTCGCTCCAGCAGGCGTTCCTCGAACTGGTCGGCGCGAACGCCCGCGACACCGGATCGCACCTCGACTGGCTGGGCGGCGGCACCCGATGAGCACGCCACCCGTGGCCGCGTCCGCCCCCTCCATCACCCCGGTCTTCGTACGCCTGAAGCTCTCGCTCCTGCGCAACGGCCTGCACCAGTCGACCGGCCGCCGCGCCGCCTACATCGCGTCCGTCGTCGCCGCGCTCCTCGTCGCCGCCCTCCAGCTCCTCGGCCTGATCGCGCTGCGCGGCAACGAACACGCCGCCACCGTCTCCGTCCTGCTCGCCGCCGTGCTCGCGCTCGGCTGGGCGGTGATGCCGCTGTTCTTCGCCGGCGGCGACGAGACCCTCGACCCCACCCGCCTGGTCATGCTGCCGCTGCGCCCCCGCCCCCTGGTGCGCGCGCTCCTCGTCGCCTCCCTGGTCGGCATCGGCCCGCTCTTCA
Organism: Streptomyces sp. NPDC033177; assembly: GCF_055577715.1. Classification (NCBI taxonomy): domain Bacteria; kingdom Bacillati; phylum Actinomycetota; class Actinomycetes; order Kitasatosporales; family Streptomycetaceae; genus Streptomyces; species Streptomyces sp. NPDC033177. Next base: position 358,875 of record NZ_JBVIPS010000006.1, read on the forward strand.
CCCTCTGCCTCGCGCTCGGCTCGGTCATCGCGCTCGCCCACGGCGCGACGGCCGCCGTCACCGGCGTCGTGGCCATCGCCCTCACCCTGCTCATCTGCGTGGCCCTCGCGCGCACCGTCGCCGCCGCCAACATCCGCCTCCTGACCAGCCGCAAGGGACGCGATCTGGCCGTCCTGAGCGGCCTGCTCATCGCGGTCGGCGCGCAGGTCGTCAACTTCGGTGCGCAGCGCCTCGGTTCGTCGGGGCTCTCGCAACTCGACCCGGCGGCGGATGTCGTGCGCTGGGTCCCGCCCGCGTCGGCGATCGGCGCCGTCGACTCGGTCAGCGAGGGCGCGTACGCCACCGGGATCGCCCAACTCGCGCTGAGCGCGGCGGCCCTCGCCGCCCTCCTCGCCCTCTGGCAGCGCAGCCTGACCCACCTCATGACCACCCCCGACGGCTCGACCCTCACGGCGGCGGAACCCACCAAGGCACGCGCGGCACACGGCCTGGGACGCCTGCTCCCCGGCGGCCGCACCGGCACGGTCATGGAACGCAGCCTGCGCTACGTGTGGCGCGACCCCAAGACGAAGGCGGCCTGGGTGACGTCCCTGGCCATCGGCCTCATCGTGCCGCTCTTCAACGCCCTGCAAGGGACCGGCTCCATCTACTTCGCGTGCTTCGCGGCCGGGATGCTGGGCGTCCTGATGTACAACCAGTTCGGCCAGGACACGTCGGCGTTCTGGATGGTCGCGATGACGATCTCGTCGACGTATGACGCCTACGTGGAACTCCGGGCTCGCGCGCTGGCCCTCCTCCTGATCACCCTCCCGTACGCGACGCTGGTGACGGTCATCACGGCGGCCGTGCTCGGCGACTGGACCGGCCTGGCGGAGGGGCTCGGCCTCTCCTTCGCCCTGCTCGGCGCGATGCTGGCGACCGGCGCCTGGTCGTCGGCGCGCTTCCCCTACTCGATCCCGCAGGAGGGCTACAAGAACGTGGCCCCCGGACAGGCGGGCCTGGCCTGGATCTCGATCTTCGGGGGCATGGTCGCCGCGGCCCTGCTCTGCGCCCCGGTGCTCGCCTTCACGATCTGGCTGCACGTCTCGGGCGAGAGCTCCTGGTCCTGGGTCCTGCTGCCGCTGGGCGGTGCCTACGGCGCGCTGATCACGTACGTCGGCCTGCGGCTCGCGGCACCGAGGGTGGCGAGGCGGCTGCCGGAGATCCTCACGGCGGTCAGCAAGGGCTGAGGGGCGACATCGCGGGGCCTTGGAACGCAGACGACCCGCGAGCCGTGGTCCCCGCCGTACGAGACGGCGGGAAGCCGGCCGGACTCACCGGCGGCTCGCGGGTCGGGTGACTGCTTGGGATTGGGCCGGTCGCACGCACATCACACGTGCTGGTCCGGCGCCGAAATCGAGTTGCGACGACGGGCCACTAGCCCGCAGTCACCTCACGCGTCCGGTTTCCATGCATCTGCCGAACCACCTCCCTTCATGTGTACGTGCCACCCTAGGAACGGCCCCGTCCGTCGCACAAGCGATTTATTCAGGGCTTTGCACAGCGCTTTGGGGGCAACGATTTCGTCCGACTTCTGGGAAGTGGCTGTGGGCTGCGTCACGTTCGAGTTCAATGATCTGACGTGCGGTATACGCGGAACTCGCAGAACATGCAGCTCATGAGGACACGGCCTGCAGGGGGTGCCAGGTGAGTGCTTCCCGGCGTAGCGGGACCACCGACGAGTTGGGGCCTGAAGAGCCCGAGCCCGGTGGGGCCGAATTGCTTGCGGCATTGCTGGACGGGATGGACGCCGCCCTGTGTGCGTTCGATGCCGACGGGGTGGTGACGCACTGGAATCGTGAGGCCGAGCGGATTCTCGGGTGGTCGGCGGCGGAGGCCGTCGGGCGGCAGGGGTTCGCGGGGTGGGCGGTGCGGACCGCCGACGCCGAGGAGGTCGAGGACCGGCTGATGTCGTCCATGGAGGCGCATGGGCGGCAGGTGCACGAGTTCGCCCTTCTCACCAAGGACGGCGGGCGGGTGCTCGTGCGGACGCAGTCCGCCGCCGTGCGGGGCGGGGACGGGAAGCCCGCGGGGGTGTACTGCGCGTTCAGCGAGGTTCACGCGCAGATCGACCTGGAGCGTTCCATCGCGCTGAGCGAGGCGCTGTTCGAGAACGCCTCGTGGGGTGTGGTGCTCGTCGACGCGGATCTGCGCCCCGCCGTGGCGAACGAACATGCCGCGCGGTCCTTGGGCATGGGGCGTACGGCGTTACTGGGGCGGCCCCTCGGGGAGTTGCTCGGGCAGGGTGTGGAGGAGCTGGAGAGCGCGCTGAGTCATGTGCTCGCCGAGGGGGCGCCGCCCGCGCCCGCCGAGATGTGGGTGTCGGTGCGGGCCACGGAGAGCGGTGAGCCGGAGCGGCGTTGCTGGCGCAGCGGCTTTCTGCGTCTCGCGTCGCCGCTCGCGGAGGAGCCGGTGCCGTTGGGGGTCGCCTGGCTCTTCCTGGACGTGACGGAGGCGAAGCAGACCGAGCAGGAGGCGGCGCAACTCCGTTTTCGTTCCCAGCAGTTGCACCGGGCGGCGCGGGCCGCGGGTGAGTGCGAGGATCCGATGGAGGCGGCGACGGTCCAGCTGGACTTCGCCCTTGCCGGGTTCGCCGACCACGCGTTGATCGATCTGGTGGCGGGAGAGGCGGCGGGTGCGGGGGGTGCAGGGGGTGCGGAGCCGGTACGGCTGATTCGCGTCGCCGCCACGCCTGCCGGTGCTCCGGGGCCGTGCCTGCCGGTGGCCAAGGCGGGGCTTCCCGTCCGTTATCTGGAGGGTCACCCGGCCCCGCAGTGCGTGAACCGGGTGGGTTCCGTGCGGGCCAGTGCGGGGACCGCGCCGCCGGAGCGTGCCCGGGAGTGGGCGGCGGTCAGGCAGTGGCCGGAGGACACGGTGCATGCGCTGTGCGCGGTGTTGCGGAGTCGGGGGCGGACGCTGGGGGTGGTGACGTTCCTGCGGGGCGCGAGCCGCACGCAGTTCGAGCGGGCGGATGCGGTGTACGCGGAGAGCGTCTCGGCGAGGGTTGCGGCCTCGCTTGACCTGGCGGGGGTCCTGAGCGGCTGACGGCTCCCCTGCCCACCCGATCGCCCCGCGGCGCGTCGAGTGGGTGATCATCCAACGCCGGGCAAACGGGTGGGCGGCTGGGGGAATGCGCCGCGCAGCGGCGGTTCAGGGCCCACCCGCCAGCCAAGCCAGGCTCCGCCCGGGGCCTGAGGTCCGTGCGGCCGGCGCAGCCGCCCCGTTGGCCCGGCTCCCCCGGGGCCTGGAATCCGGCCGCCCGGCCGGCTAGGCCGCGTGCAGCGCCAATGTTGGGGAGAGGCGGGCTGCTCGTACCGCCGGGTAGAGGCCCGCCACCGTGCCGATCGCCAGCGTCGCTCCGAAGCCGCCGGTCACGGCCCATAGGGGGACCACCCAGGGGAGCCCGCCGGACACCGCGTACGCGGCCGTCGCCGCCGCGCCGATGGCGATTCCCGCGAGACCGCCGAGGCCCGACAGCAGGAGGGACTCCGTCACGAACTGGATGCGGATCTGCCCCTTCGTCGCCCCCATGGAGCGGCGCAGGCCGATCTCGTACCGGCGTTCCAGGACCGAAATGATCATGGTGTTGGCCACGCCGACTCCGCCCACCAGCAGCGCGATCCCGCCGAGGCCGAGCAGCAGTGTGGAGAAGGCGCCTTCCGTCGCCGCCTTCGCCTGGAGGGCCGAAGAGGGGTCCGTCACCTGGACGTTGCGCGGGTTCTCCGGGTCGATCGACGCGGCGAGCAGCTTGCGGACATCGTGCACGGAGGCGTCGGTCGACCGTTCGTACACTGACGTGGGGCGGCCGTCGAAGCCGAGTTCGGTCTTCGCCGCCTCCCAGCCCACGAGGGCCGAGCGCTCCACGTCGGGCGAGAGCGGCAGCGGGTCGAGGATGCCGACGACCGTGAAGTAGCGGTCCTCCACCCAGACTTGCTGTCCGGGCTCCGTGATGCCGAGGCGGTCGGCCGCGACATGGCCGAGGACGATCGAGGGGTAGCGGCTGTTGGCCGCGTTGAACCACGTGCCGTGCCCCATCTCGCCCCGCAGCACCTTCAGCAGGCCCTCGGTCGCCGCCTTGACGGCGATACCGCCGGTCTCGTCCTCGGGGATCTTCTCGCTGCGCCGCACGCTGTGGTCGAGGTCGCCGGTCGCGCCGACGTCCTGGACGCCCTCGATGCGGGAGACCCGTCCGGCGGCGTCGCGCGGGAGCACGACCTTCTCGCCGGAGAACATCGGCTCCCCGGGGGCGGCGACCAGCATGTTCGTGCCCAATTCGTCCAGTTCACGCATGAGTTGCGCCTTGCTGGAGGAGGAGATGCCCACCACGGCGATCATCGTGGCGATCCCGATGGCGATGCCGAGTGCGGAGAGCACGACCCGCACGGGGCGGCTGCGGAGGCCCGCCGAGCCCACGTGGAGCACGTCCCGCGGCCCGAGCCGCGCCGCCTTCAGCCGTACATGTTTCACGCGCTTCGTACGGATCATCCGGCGAACACCTCCGACCCCGTCGAGGAGCGGACATCCGCCACCACCTGTCCGTCCCGGATCCGCACCTGCCGCGGCAGCCGTTCGGCGATCTCCGTGTCGTGCGTGATGACGGCGATGGTGGCGCCCTCGGCGTTGAGATCGTGGAGGAGTTCCATCACCGCCTCGCCGGACGCGGAGTCCAAAGCTCCCGTCGGCTCGTCCGCGAGGAGCAGGTCCGGCGCACCGACCACCGCACGCGCGATGGCGACGCGTTGCTTCTGGCCGCCGGAGAGTTCGTGCGGGCGGTGTTTCATGCGGTCGGCGAGGCCGACGCGGTCAAGGGCGTCGGCGGCTCTCGCGCGGCGCTCCCCGCGCGAGAGGCCCGAGTACAGGAGCCCCTCCGCCACGTTGTCGCGCGCGCTGATCCCCGGCACGAGGTGGAACGCCTGGAACACGAAGCCGATGTGCCGGGCGCGCAGTGCGGAAAGGCTGCGGTCGGCGAGCGTGGCGATGTCGTGTCCCGCGATGGCCACGGAGCCCTCCGAAGGACGGTCCAGGGTGCCGATGATGTGCAGCAGGGTCGACTTGCCGGAGCCGGAGGGGCCGACGATGGCGAGGAGTTCGCCCTCCTCCACCCTGAGGTCCACGCCGCGCAGGGCGGCGACCCCGCCCGGGTACGCCTTGGTGACCCCGCCCAACTCCACGACGGTGCTCATATCTTGGGCACCCCGACCTTCGTGCCGGCCTTGAGTCCGCCCCCGGTGACCTCGACGCGTCCCTGGCCGAACATGCCGAGTTCGACCTTCACCTGGCGGGCGCGGCCGTTCTCGACGACCTGGACGCCGTAGCCGCCGCCGGGCAGCGCGAGGAGGGCGTTGACGGGGACGGAGAGGACGTTCTCGCGGGTCTCGCCGGTGAGGTTGACGGTGACGGGGGACTGGTCGAATCCGTCGACCTTGCCGGGGTCGTCGAAGGAGACGGTGACCGGGATCTTGGGGGTCTTGTCGGCCGGGTCGTCGCCCGGCTTGGCGGTCTTGCCGACGGAGGCGACCTTCCCCTTGGCGGTCGTGCCGTCCGGGAGGTCCACGGTGACCTTGGTGCCCACCTTGGCGAGCTTCCCCTCGGCGACGTCGAGCTGGAAACGTACGACCCGCTCCGAACCGGTCGTGCTGAGCACCGGTTTGCCCGGAGCGACCTGGTCGCCGACGGCCGACTCGGTGGACTTCACGCGGACGCCGCCGGGCGAGAAGGCGATCTGGTCGGGGCCGACGCGGCCCGTCTGCTTCTGGTCGTGGGCCTTCTGCCACTGCTTGACGGCTGCCGCCGTACCCGCCGTGTACTCGTCGTCGACGGCGAGCCCGGCGCCGTACCCGAGCGCCTGGAGGTTCTCTTCGAGCTGGCGTACGTCGTTGCCCTCGTCGCCGGTCCTCAGCGTGCGGTACATGGGCTCGGTGCCGTACATGAGGCGTACCGGGACGCCGTTGACCTCGTACAGGCGTCCGTCCCGCTTGATCGTCGAGCCGCTGCCCGCGGACCAGGTGAGGGTGCCGGTGGTGCCGGCGTTGACCTTGCGTTCCTTGGCGTAGCCGAGGGTGCCGTCGGCCTGGGTGCCGCTGCTGAGGTCGCCGCGTTCGACGGCGGCGGTGGCGGGCGGGAGCCCGGCGTCCTGCTGCGTGGACCCTGCCTTGCCGTTGTCGGCGAGGGCGGTGACGGCGACGCCGCCGCCGGTGATCGCGATGAGGGCGACGACGGTGGCGACGACGGCGGTGCGGCGCCTCACGCGACGATGTCCTTGCACGCCTTGGCGGCCTTCTCCATCTTCTTCGCCTCGGCGCCCTTGGGGATCTTCTGGGCTTCCATGGCGCCGCCCTCGAACTTCGGGTCGGGCATGTTGAAGCCGTTCTTGCGCATGCACTGGGCGTACTTGAGCATCTTGTCCTTGTCGGCCTGCGAGGGACCGCGGGCGCCCGCGCCGCCGCTCTTGCCGGTGCAGTCCTTCATCGCAGCCTCCATCTTCTCTTTGCTCAGGTCGCCGCCGATGGTGATGCCGCGGGTGTCCTCGCCCGCCTTGGGCTCGGGGACCTTGAGGCCGTGCTTGCGCAGGCACTCGCGCTCCTTGAAGGCGGCGTCGGCCTGCTTGCCCTTGCCGCCGTCGGCCTTGTCCTGGCTGCCGCTGTCGCCGCCGGAGGAGCAGGCTCCGGTGAACAGGGCGAGGGCGGCGATGCCCGATGCGATGGCCGCTGAGCGCGTACGAGTCCTGCGAGTCCTCATGGCTTCCCCTCACTTCTCACGTCTTGCTGTCGCGCTCAGGCTGGCGGGAAGGGAGGTTTCGTTTCTCTCAACGGAGACGCTTACACCGACGAAAGGTGCACTTCAGGTACACAGGCCGGATGCGCGTACTGCTGGTGGAGGACGAGGAATTCCTGGCCGAGATGATCGCCGTCGGGCTGCGCCGTGACGCGCTCGCGGTCGATGTCGCGGCCGACGGCCTGACGGCGCTGCGCAAGCTCCAGCTGGGTGAGTACGACGTCGTCATCCTGGACCGGGACCTGCCGGGCCTGCACGGAGACGAGGTGTGCCGCAGGGTGGTGGGCCAGCGGCTGCTCACGCGCGTCCTGATGCTGACGGCGTCGGCCACGGTCCGGGACCGGGTGGCGGGCCTCGGTCTGGGCGCGGACGACTATCTGACGAAGCCTTTCGCGTACGACGAGCTCCTCGCCCGCGTCCTGGCCCTGGGCCGCCGCACGCGCCCCGCGCTCCCGCCGGTGATCGAACGCGCGGGCCTGGTCCTGGACACCGCACGCCGTCAGGCGAGCCGCGACGGCCGTCATCTGGCGCTCTCCCGCAAGGAGTTCGCGGTCCTGGAGGCGCTGCTGCGGGCGGAGGGCGCGGTGGTCAGCGGTGAGGACCTGATCGAACAGGTCTGGGAGGAGGACACCAGCTACCGCACGAACGCGGTCCGCGTGACCCTCTCCAAGCTCCGCGCCAAACTGGGCGACCCCCCGGTGGTGGAGACGGTCCCGGGCGCGGGCTACCGCATCGCGGGCTGGTCGGCGTGAGGGGGTGGGGCGGGGGTTCCGTCAGGCGTTTTCGTGTTGGGCGGCTCAGCAGTGAGCGTGGGCGGCTGACCGCGCTCTATGGCGGCATGCTGCTCCTGGCGGGGGCGCTGCTCACCGGGCTCGTCTACTTCCTGGTGCGGCAGGGGCTGTACTCCTCGATCAGCGCCGCCGTCACCACGGCCGTCCCCCGCAGGGTCGACCCGCCCTGGGTGCTGCCCACCCCGGCCACATCCGCCGTGCCGGCCCAACGGGTGCCGTCCGACGCCGCCGTCTCGTCCCTGGACCTCACGCAGGGCCTCGCCGTCACGAAGATCAGCGACGTCGCCGAACAGGCGGCCCTGAGCAGGCTGCTCACCGTGTCGGTGATCGTGCTGTTCGTCTACGCGGCGCTGTCCATCGTTCTCGCCTGGTGGATGGCGGGCCGCGTCCTGCGGCCGGTCGGCGTGATCACCGGCACCGCGCGGCGCCTGTCGGGCGAGAACCTGCACGAGCGCATCGCGCTCGACGCGCCGCCCGGCGAGCTGAAGCAGCTGGCCGACACCTTCGACGAGATGCTCGGCCGGATAGAGCAGCTGGTCAGCGCGCAGCAGCGGTTCGCCGCCAACGCCGCACACGAACTGCGCACCCCGCTCGCCGTCCAGCGGGCCGCCGCAGAGATCGGGCTCGCGGGTGAGCCCGACGCGGGTCAGGTGGCCCGCATCCGTAAGAAGCTCATCTCAGTCGCCGACGACAGCGAGCATCTGATCGAGGGGCTGCTGCTCCTCGCCACCTCGGAGCGGGGGCTCGAACTGCGGGAGCCCGTGGCCCTCGACGTCATCGCCGACGCGGTGGCGGAAGGGCTCGCGGGCCGGGCGGCCGAGCGGGACGTCACCCTGTCCCTGCACGCCGAGCCGCTCACCGTGACGGGTGACGGGGTGCTTCTCGACCGCCTCGTGCACAACCTGGTGGCGAACGCCGTGGACTACAACGTCAAGGGCGGCCGGGTCGAGGTGCGCACGGGCCGGGACGGCTTCGAGGTCACCAACACCGGACCCGTCATCCCGCCGGACACCGTCCCGCACCTCTTCGAGCCCTTCCGGCGCCTTCACGCACGTACCCACGCGCGCGGGGAGGGCGCGGGCCTCGGTCTGTCCATCGTGTTCGCGATCGCCCGCGCACACGGCGCAGAGGCGACCGCGGAGGCGAACGGGGAGGGAGGGGGGCTCAGCGTGCGGGTGCGCTTCCCCCACGGGGCCCACAGGCCTCCACAGGGGTGACTCAGCGGCGGTAGAAGATCCGGTCGCCGTACTCGGCGAACACGCGGCCGTTCCACTCGTGCCCGCCGTCCACGTTCCCCGACCGCAGGACCGGCGGCTCGACGCCCCGCGCGGCAAGACGTTCGACGGCCGTGGCCATCATCGCCTGCATGATCGCGTTGGCGACCACGCTGGAGGCGGGTCCGAAGGGCGCGCCGACCGTGTCGAGGCCGAGCTCCGCGTCACCGACGGTGATCTTGGAGTCGATCACGACGTCGCAGTGGTCCTTGAGGAAGGTCCCGGACACGTGCCGCGACTTCGTCTCCGTCGCGTACGCCACGGACGTCACCCCGATGACCTTCAGGCCGAGCGCGCGGGCGTTCATCGCCATCTCCACGGGCAGCGAGTTGCGCCCGGAGAGCGAGATGATCACGACGACGTCGCCGGAGCGGGCCGGCGAGGAGTCCAGGACGGCGCCCGCGAGCCCGTCGACCCGCTCCAGGGCCGAGCCGAGCGTGGCGGGCATGACGTCGACGCCGACGACCCCGGGGACGGCGAGCAGGTTCATCAGGGCGAGGCCGCCCGCGCGGTAGACGACGTCCTGGGCGGCCAGCGAGGAGTGCCCGGCACCGAAGGCGAAGAGCCTGCCGCCGGACTCGACCGCGTCGGCGAGCAGCGTGCCCGCGGCGTCGACGTTGCCGCCCTCCTCGTCGCGCACCCGCCCGAGCAGGCCGATCGCGGCGTCGATGTACTGACCGGCCAGCTTGCTCTCGCTCTTCGAGCCCATGCGCCGAGGGACCTTTCCGGGTATGTATTTCCTGGTGGTGCCTGCACGTGTTTCCCGTGTGCCGCGGATCACGTTGCGGTCTGGACCAGTGCCCTGTCAATACGGCCCGAGCACCCCGTCAAGGCCGTCTGGACCGGGTTTTCCCCTGGCGCGACCCGGTTGTCAGCGGTATGCGTCAGACTTGAGGGCAGGGCCGGCCGCACGAGCGAGATCTGAGGGGCACCCATGTCGGGGCTTATTGACACCACTGAGATGTATTTGCGCACCATCCTCGAGCTGGAGGAGGAAGGTGTGGTCCCCATGCGCGCCCGGATCGCCGAGCGTCTCGACCAGAGCGGGCCGACGGTGAGCCAGACGGTCGCGCGCATGGAGCGTGACGGCCTGGTGGCCGTCGCCAGCGACCGTCACCTGGAGCTGACCGAGGAGGGCCGCAGGCTCGCCACGCGCGTGATGCGCAAGCACCGCCTCGCGGAGTGTCTCCTGGTCGACGTGATCGGCCTGGAGTGGGAGCAGGTCCACGCGGAGGCGTGTCGCTGGGAGCACGTGATGAGCGAGGCGGTGGAGCGCCGCGTCCTGGAGCTCCTGCGCCACCCCACCGAGTCTCCGTACGGCAACCCGATCCCGGGCCTGGAGGAGCTGGGCGAGAAGGACGGGGCCGACCCGTTCCTGGACGAGGGCATGGTGTCCCTGGTCGATCTCGACCCCGGCACGGAGGGCAAGACCGTGGTCGTGCGCCGTATCGGCGAGCCGATCCAGACGGACGCGCAACTGATGTACACGCTGCGTCGCGCGGGCGTGCAGCCCGGCTCCGTGGTGAGCGTGACGGAGTCCGCGGGCGGGGTGCTCGTGGGCAGCAGCGGTGAGGCCGCCGAGCTGGACGCGGAGGTCGCCTCGCACGTCTTCGTCGCCAAGCGCTGAGGCCCGCCGGACCAGGGTCCGGCGGCTTCCGGCCCCTGTTACCGAGAGTTCATGTCAACTAGCGGTAACGGTTGGGCAGTTGTGAAGACCCGGGGGTCCGATGGGGTCCAAGATTCAGTGTGCGGAATCGCAGCGCCCGGACGTTTTGCGTGCGAGGCTGTCGCGAGAGGCATATGACTTGAGGGCTCTTGCCGTGTCGGCGCCTGGTCGCCGCCACGGCCGTGGGAGGGGGCAGGAGGATGTGCCCATCAGGTGAGCGGGAGCGCGAACGCGAACAGTGCGCGTCATCGCCCCCTGAGCACGCAGAGGGCCCCGGCGCCCTTGAGCGCCGGGGCCTGTCCTCCCCTGTTCTGACCCGGAGCCCCGAGCTCCCAGGGTCATCCCCCTCGGACCGTTTTCCCCGAGCGGCCCGCCTCCCGATGAAGATCTCCCCTCGGCAGCGGCGGCCAATCCTTGAGCGTGGTCACTCGAATGAGGGGTGTTGGCGGCGAACTGGCCGCTTTCGAAAAAGAGTTCGATAGCGTGCGGGGGTGCGTGACGGAACCAGGCGTTCGGCCCGAGTGGATTCAAGGGGGGTGCCAGGAAACATGGTGCGGCGCATTGACGTGACAGGCGCGGGTGGCGTGAGCCTCGCCGCCTGGGAGTTCGCCGATCCTCCCAAATCGAGGGAGACCGACGGTCCGCCCGGCGGCGTGCTGTTACTGCACGGCTTGATGGGCCGTGCGTCCCACTGGGCGGGCACCGCCCGCTGGCTCGCCGAGCGACATCGCGCGGTCGCACTCGACCAGCGCGCGCACGGGCAGAGCGACAAGCCCCCCGAGGGCCCTTTCACCCGCGATGCCTACGTGGACGACGCCGAGGCCGCGCTCGTCCAGCTCGGCCTCGCTCCCGCCGTCCTCATCGGCCACTCCATGGGCGCGCTCACCGCCTGGCAGCTCGCCGCGAAGCGCCCCGACCTCGTCCGCGCCCTGATCATCTGCGACATGCGGGCCTCCGCTCTCGGGGCCGCGTCGCAGCGCGAGTGGGAGGACTGGTTCAAGGCCTGGCCCGTGCCCTTCGCCACGCTCGCCGACGTACGGAAGTGGTTCGGCGAGGACGATCCCTGGGTGGAGCGGCCCAATCCCTCGCGCGGTGAGTTCTTCGCCGAGGTGATGGCCGAGGGCCCCGACGGCTGGCGCCCCGTCTTCGACCGCGAACAGATGCTGAAGTCCCGGGAGACGTGGGTGTTCGACGCCCACTGGGAGGATCTGGCCCAGGTCCAGTGCCCCGCCCTGGTCGTCCGCGGCCTGGACGGCGAGCTGGGCCGTGCCGAGTCCCAGGAGATGGTGCGGGTGCTGCCCCGCGGGGAGTACGCGGAGGTGGCCGACGCCGGGCACCTGGTGCATTACGACCAGCCGGAGGCCTGGCGCGAGGCGATCCAGCCGTTCCTCGACGGAGTCCTGACGGGGTAGGCCGCGCGGCAGCCCGTCACGGGCTGAGGCGCTCCACCGTCCAGTCCGAAGCGGTGTCGGCGGCGTCCTGCCCGGTCCGCGCGTAGCGCAAGCGGTCGTGCAGGCGGTTCGCCCTGCCCTGCCAGAACTCGACGCTCTCGGGCACGACCCGGAAGCCGCCCCAGTGCGGAGGCGCGGGCACCTGCTCGCCCTCGGGGTAACGCGCCTCCAGGTCGGCGTACGCGCGGTCCAGTTCCTCGCGCGTGGCGATGACCGAGGACTGGGCGCTGGCCCAGGCACCGAGCTGCGAGCCGTGCGGGCGGGTGCGGAAGTACGCCACCGTCTCCTCGCGGGCGACGCGCTCCGCCGTGCCCGTGACGATGACCTGGCGGGCCATCGGGTGCCAGGGGAAGAGCAGCGAGATGTTCGGGTTCGCGGCCAGGTCACGGGCCTTGCGGGACTCGTAGTTCGTGAAGAAGACGAAGCCGCGCTCGTCGTACCCCTTCAGCAGGACCGTGCGCGAGTTGGGGCGGCCCCCGGCATCCACCGTCGAGACGACCATGGCGTTCGGCTCGTGCAGCAGGCCCGCCCCGGCCGCGGCAAGCGCCTGCGTGAACCACACCGCGAACAACTCGACGGGCGTGGCGGGCGCCTGGGCCTCGGTGAGTCCTTCGATGCCGTAGTGGGCACGTATGGCGGCGGGATCGGACACGGGAGGGACGGGAGCGGCAGATGAGGAGGCTGATGCTGAGGCGTCGGCTCGATCGGTCACGCGGTCATCTTGCCGTATACGAAGGGCCGGCCGATGGGCTGTCGTACACCACGGGGAGGTGACGTGTGGCACTGAGTGCCGCTTACCATCGCCAAGGGTGGCACCAAGGGATATCGTTCCGACGCCGAATCGGTTGGGTGACCACCAGCCGCACGGGGCATCACCGGGGTGTCCGATCCGGACCGCGAGTCGAAAGCCGGCAGCCGCCTACGCACCGGCAGACCGCGGAACCGGACCGAACACGCCCATTTCTGACACATGGTCACGAGCTGTCTGTCACCACCATCTGTCGTACACATCACGAGGAGCCGCCTGATGTCCGACTTCGTACCCGGACTTGAGGGAGTCATCGCGTTCGAGACGGAGATCGCCGAACCGGACAAGGAAGGCGGCGCGCTTCGTTATCGCGGCGTCGACATCGAGGATCTGGTCGGCCACGTCTCCTTCGGCAACGTCTGGGGGCTGCTCGTCGACGGCGCCTTCAACCCCGGCCTGCCGCCCGCCGAGCCGTTCCCGATCCCGGTGCACTCCGGCGACATCCGCGTCGACGTCCAGTCCGCGCTCGCGATGCTCGCCCCCGTGTGGGGCCTGAAGCCGCTCCTGGACATCAGCGAGCAGGAAGCCCGCGACGACCTGGCTCGGGCCGCCGTCATGGCGCTCTCGTACGTCGCCCAGTCCGCCCGCGGCCAGGGCCTGCCGATGGTGCCGCAGAGCGAGATCGACAAGGCCGACACGGTCGTCGAGCGCTTCATGAAGCGCTGGCGCGGCGAGCCCGACCCCAAGCACGTCCAGGCCGTCGACGCGTACTGGACGTCGGCCGCCGAGCACGGCATGAACGCCTCCACGTTCACGGCCCGCGTCATCGCCTCCACGGGCGCGGACGTGGCGGCGGCGCTGAGCGGGGCCGTGGGCGCGATGTCCGGCCCCCTGCACGGCGGCGCACCCTCCCGCGTCCTCGGCATGATCGAGGAGATCGAGCGGACGGGCGACGCGGTCGCGTACGTCAAGCAGGCCCTCGACAAGGGCGAGCGTCTGATGGGCTTCGGTCACCGGGTGTACCGGGCCGAGGACCCCCGCGCGCGGGTCCTGCGCCGCACGGCACGCGAGCTGGGCGCTCCCCGCTTCGAGGTGGCCGAGGCGCTGGAGAAGGCCGCCCTCGACGAGTTGCACGCCCGGCGTCCCGATCGCGTCCTCGCCACCAACGTGGAGTTCTGGGCCGCGATCGTCCTCGACTTCGCCGAGGTGCCGGCGCACATGTTCACGTCGATGTTCACGTGCGCGAGGACCGCGGGGTGGTCGGCGCACATCCTTGAGCAGAAGCGGACGGGGCGCCTGGTCCGCCCCTCGGCGCGGTACATCGGGCCCGGGACGCGGGACCCCCGGGCGGTTGAGGGGTACGGAGATATCGCCAGGTAGGGAATTTTCCCCGACCCCGCCCCTTCCCGAAAACCGTGCCTCCGCCCCGGACCTAGCTGGGGCTTGGCCCCAGACCCCGTACAAGATGTCCTCAATCGCCGGACGGGCTGAAGTTCAGCCCGTCCGGCGATTGAGGACGAACTCGGCGAAGCCGGTGATGACGGCAACCAAGGCCCCCGCGCCAGAGCGGGTTTACGGGAAGGGGCGGGGTCGGGGAGAAATCAGCGCAGCGCCCCCTCCAGCAGCACCGTCCACTGGGCCACCACCCGCTCCCGCCGGGCCCCGTCGTCGGTGAGGAGGTTCGCGAGGCCGAGGCCCCGGGCCATGTCCAGTAGTCCTTGGATCGTCTCGCGGACACCGGGAGCCGACTCGTCCGCCCCCAGCAGCTCCACCGCGATCCGGTGCGTCTCACGCCCCACCCGCGCCTCCAGCTCCGTCACCCGGGAGCCGAGCTGCGGCTCGTTCGACGCCGCCACCCACAGGTGCAGCGCCGCCCGGAAAAGCGGACCCGTGTAGAGGTCGACCAGGGCGGCCACCACCGAGGCACGGTCCTGGGCCGGAAGCTCCCGCAGGGCCGTGGAGCGCTGCTCGGCGACGTACTCCACCGCCGCCGTGAAGAGGTCCTCCCGCGTAGGGAAGTGATGCTGGGCCGCCCCGCGTGAGACCCCGGCCCGCTCGGCGACCACGGAGACCGTGGATCCCGCCCAGCCGCTCTCGGCGAGGCACGCCACCGCCGCCTCCAGGAGCCGCTGACGGGTCGCACGGCTGCGGTCCTGCTTGGGCGAGCGGTCGGCCCTGTCGTCCGCGGTCACAGCACCCATGGGCACTCCCGTCGTTCGAGGAACGCCCCCATCCCCTCCCGCGCCTCCGCCGATGCGAAGAGCCGCGCGGACAGGGCGACGAGGGAGTCCGTGTGGTGGTCGAATGCGTCGAGCACCCTAGCCGTGAGCAGCTTCTTCGTCTCGGCCAGGGCCTGCGGCGCCGCCTTCCGCAGCCCCTCCAGGAGGGGCGAGAGCTCCGCGTCCACGTCGCCCCCGGCCGCCGTCACCAGACCGATCCGCGCCGCCTCCGCCCCGCCGAAGCGCTCCCCGGTGAGGAAGTAGCGCGAGGCGGCACTCGGGTCGAGCCGGGACAGGAGCGGCATGGAGATGACCGCGGGCGCCACCCCGATCCGTACCTCCGTCAGCGCGAATGACGCCCCAGGCCCCGCGGCCGCCATGTCGCACACGCCGAGCAGTCCGAGCCCGCCCGCGCGCACGTGCCCGTCCACCCGCGCCACCACCGGCTTCGGCAGCTCCAGGATCTGCCGGAGCAGCCCCACGAACACGGCCGGGTCCGGCGGCTCCCGCAGGTCTGCGCCCGAGCAGAACGTGGAGCCGGTGTGCGTGAGGACGAGCGCGCGCACCTCGGGGTCCTTGCCGCAGTCGCCGAGCGCCTCCGCGAAGCCGTCCAGGAGACCCGCAGAGAGGGCGTTGCGGTTGGCGGGGTTGTCCAGGGTGAAGGTGACGATGCCGCGCTGCGGGGAGGAGCAGACAAGACTCATGGGAACTCCCTCTGTTCGCGATGGGTGACCTGGTGCGGCTAGTACGACTTGGGCAGGCCCAGCGTCTGGTGCGAGACGTAGTTGAGGATCATTTCCCGGCTCACGGGGGCGATCCGGGCCACCCGTGACGCCACGATCAGCGAGGCCAGGCCGAACTCCTTCGTCAGGCCGTTGCCGCCGAGCGTGTGCACCGACTGGTCGACGGCCTTCACGCACGCGTCGGCAGCCGCGAGCTTGGCCATGTTGGCGGCCTCACCCGCGCCCATGTCGTCGCCCGCGTCGTAGAGTCGTGCGGCCTTCTGCATCATCAGGCGGGCCAGCTCGATGTCGATGTGGGACTGCGCGAGGGGGTGCGCGATCGCCTGGTGAGCGCCGATCGGGCTCTTCCAGACGCTGCGTTCCTTGGCGTAGCCGACCGCACGGGCGAGGGCGAAACGCGCCATGCCGAGCGAGAACGCCGCCGTCATGATCCGCTCGGGGTTGAGGCCGGCGAAGAGCTGGAGCAGCCCCGCGTCCTCATCTCCCACCAGGGCGTCGGCGGGCAGCCTTACGTCGTCCAGGGTCAGTTCGAACTGCTTCTCCGGCGCCTGGAGTTCCATCTCGATCTGCCGTCGATGGAAGCCTTCCGTCTCGCGCGGGACGATGAAGAGGCAGGGCTTGAGGTTGCCGGTGCGGGCATCCTCCGTACGGCCCACGATCAGGGTGGCGTCGGCGATGTCGACGCCCGAGATGAACACCTTGCGGCCGGTCAGGAGCCAGTCGCCGCTCGCCTCGTCCTTGCGGGCGGTCGTGGTGATCCGGTGGGAGTTGGAGCCCGCGTCGGGCTCGGTGATGCCGAACGCCATGGTGCGGCTGCCGTCGGCGAGGCCGGGCAGCCAGGCCCGCTTCTGCTCGTCGGTGCCGAAGCGGGCGATGACGGTGCCGCAGATCGCGGGCGAGACGACCATCATCAGGAGGGGGCAGCCCGCGGCGCCCAGTTCCTCCAGGACGATGGAGAGTTCGGCTATGCCACCACCTCCGCCGCCGTACTCCTCGGGCAGGTTCACGCCCAGGTAGCCGAGCTTGGCGGCATCGGCCCACAGCTCGTCGGGGTGGCCTTCGCCCGCCACGACCCGGGACATGTAGTCGCGGCCGTACCGCTTGCCGAGCGCGGCGACGGCCGCGCGCAGGGCCTGGTGCTCTTCGGTTTCGAGGACGGTGCTCAGGACGGGGCTCATACGGATTGTTCCTCCTGTACTACGTCTACGACTGCGAGCAGGGCGCCGACCTCGACCTGGCGGCCGGGCAGGGCGTGCAGGGTGGTGAGCGTGCCGGAGGCGGGGGCACAGATGCGGTGCTCCATCTTCATGGCCTCCAGCCAGATGAGGGGCTGCCCGGCGGCGACCCGGGCCCCTTCCGCGAGCCCCTCGGCCAGGCGCACGACGGTGCCGGGCATCGGGGCGAGCAGCGAGCCGGGCTCCTGCCGGGTGGTCGGCTCGGGGAGGAGCGGGAGCGCGGTGAGGGCGGTGTTGCCGACGTACATGCGGTCGTCGCCGTAACGCGCCACCGCAAACTGCCGCCGTACGCCGTCGGCTTCGAGCACGACGAGCTCACCGGAGACGGCGAGCACCCGCACGCCTTCCGCGCTCAGCCCCTCCCGCGTGTGCCGGTAGCGGACCTCGTGCTCGGTGCCGTCCGGCTCGCTGCGGAAGAGCTTGACCTGCGGCTGCGAGGCGAGGTTGCGGAAGCCGCCGAACCGCGAGCGCCCGTGCGCGTCGGCGAGCGCGGCGGCCAGTGGGGCGTACGGGTCCGGGGCGGGGGCCGTGAGCTCGGCGAGGTGCCGGTCGTAGAAGCCCGTGTCCATGCGGGCCCCGACGAACTCCGGGTGCCGCAGGGACCGTACGAGCAACTCCCGGTTGGTGACGGGGCCGTGCACGACCGCGCGCTCCAGGGCTCCCGCGAGGCCGCGCAGGGCCTGCGCGCGCGTGGGGGCGTACGCGACGGCCTTGGCCAGCATCGGGTCGTAGTGCACACCGATCGTGTCGCCGTCCACGTACCCCGTGTCGAGCCGCACGCCCGGCACGGACAGCCGATGCAGGGTGCCGGTCTGCGGGGCCCACTCGGCGGCCGGGTCCTCGGCGTAGAGGCGGGCCTCCACCGCGTGGCCGCGTGCGGTCGGCGGCTCCTTCGCGAGGGGCTCGCCCTCCGCCACCTGGATCTGCAGCGCCACGAGATCGATGCCGAACACGGCCTCCGTGACCGGGTGTTCGACCTGGAGCCGGGTGTTCATCTCCAGGAAGTGCGCCCGGTCGCCCGCGACCAGGAACTCCACCGTGCCCGCCCCGCGATACCCGGTCACGCGCGCCGCCCGCACGGACTGTGCGTGCAGTTCGTCGACGAGTTCGGCGGTCAGGCCCGGCGCCGGGGACTCCTCGATGACCTTCTGGTGCCTGCGCTGGAGCGTGCAGTCCCGGGTGCCGAGCGCCCAGACGGTGCCGTGCGCGTCGGCCATGATCTGCACCTCGACGTGCCGGCCGCCCTCCAGATAGGGCTCGACGAAGACCTCGCCGTCCCCGAAGGCACTGGCGGCCTCCGCGCGCGCCGCCTCCAACTCACCCTTCAGCGAGGCCAGTTCCCGTACGACGCGCATGCCGCGCCCGCCGCCGCCGGACGCCGCCTTCACCAGGACCGGCAGATCGGCCTCGGTGACCTCGTCCACGGCCATCGACGCGATGCCCATGAGTTCCTTTGCGCGCGTCTTGGACGCCATGGACTCGATGGCCTCGGGAGAGGGCCCGATCCACACGAGCCCGGCGTCCAGGACCGCGCGGGCGAAGTCCGCGTTCTCCGAGAGGAAGCCGTAGCCGGGGTGGACGGCGTCCGCGCCCGCCGCCTGCGCGGCCTTCACGACGAGTTCGCCCCGCAGATACGTGTCGGCGGGCGCCGAGCCAGGCAGCCGTACGGCGGTGTCGGCCTCGCGGACGTGCAGGGCGTCCGCGTCGGCGTCCGAGTAGACCGCCACGGTGGCGATGCCGAGGTCGCGGCAGGTGCGGAAGACGCGGCAGGCGATCTCACCGCGGTTGGCGACGAGGATGCTGCTGATCGTTTTCGTCATGGGGGTCGTCGTGGGAGTCGTCATGGGGGTCCTCACATCCGAAAGACGCCGAAGCCACCGCGCGAGCCCTCGTAGGGGGCGGTGTGGATCGCGGACAGGCACAGGCCGAGGACCGTGCGGGTGTCGCGGGGGTCGATGACGCCGTCGTCGTAGAGACGGCCGGAAAGGAACATCGGCAGCGACTCCGACTCGATCTGCTGCTCCACCATGGCGCGCAGGGCGGCGTCCGCGTCGTCGTCGTAGGGCTGCCCCTTCGCGGCGGCGGACTGCCGGGCCACGATCGACAGGACTCCGGCGAGCTGCTGCGGCCCCATGACGGCCGACTTGGAGCTGGGCCAGGCGAAGAGGAAACGCGGGTCGTAGGCGCGCCCGCACATGCCGTAGTGACCCGCTCCGTACGAAGCGCCCATCAGGACGCTCAGATGCGGCACCCGCGAGTTCGACACGGCGTTGATCATCATGGCGCCGTGCTTGATGATGCCGCCCTGCTCGTACTCCTTGCCGACCATGTAGCCGGTGGTGTTGTGCAGGAAGAGCAGCGGGATGTCGCGCTGATTGGCCAACTGGATGAACTGGGCTGCCTTCTGGGACTCCTCGCTGAAGAGCACGCCCTGCGCGTTGGCGAGGATGCCGATGGGATAGCCGTGCAGGGAGGCCCACCCGGTGGTGAGACTCGACCCGTACAGCGGCTTGAACTCGTCGAAGTCGGAGGCGTCGACGATGCGGGCGATGACCTCGCGCGGGTCGAAGGGGACCTTGAGGTCGCCGGGCACGATGCCGAGCAGTTCGTCCTGGTCGTACTTGGGCGGCTCCACGACGGCGGTCGCGGCCGGATCGGCATACGCCTTGCGCCAGTTGAGGCGCTTGACGACCCGCCTCGCCTGCCGCAGCGCGTCGCGCTCGTCCTCGGCGAGGTAGTCCGCGAGGCCCGACTCGCGGGCGTGCATCTCGGCGCCGCCGAGCGACTCGTCGTCGCTCTCCTCGCCGGTGGCCATCTTCACCAGCGGCGGACCGCCGAGGAAGACCTTGGCGCGCTCCTTGACCATGATCACGTGATCGCTCATGCCGGGGACGTACGCGCCGCCCGCCGTGGAGTTGCCGAAGACGACGGCGACCGTCGGGACGCCGGCGGCCGACGACTGTGTGAGGTGTTTGAAGAGCGCGCCTCCCGGGATGAAGATCTCCTTCTGGGAGGGCAGGTCGGCGCCTCCCGACTCCACGAGGTGGATGGAAGGCAGCCGGTTGGCGTGCCCGATCTCGTGCGCGCGGAAGGCCTTCTTCAGGGTCCACGGGTTACTCGCCCCACCGCGTACGGTCGGGTCGTTGGCGGTGATCAGACACTCCACGCCCTCGACGACGCCGATGCCGGTCACCATCGAGGCGCCCACGGGGTAATCGCTCCCCCAGGCCGCGAGCGGCGACAGTTCGAGGAACGGTGTGTCGGGGTCGAGCAGCAGCTCGATCCGCTCCCTGGCGAGGAGCTTTCCACGCTTGCGGTGCCGGGCCACGTACTTCTCGCCGCCGCCCTCAAGGGCCTTGGCCTGCTCGGTGCCGAGCTCGGCGAGCTTGGCCAGCATGGCCTCGCGGTGCTCGGCGTACTCGGCGCTCGCGGGGTCGAGCGCGGACGCGAGGACGGTCACGGGAGTACCTCCGTCGGTTCGGTCACTTCTACGAACGGCCCGTCCGCTTCCACGAGTTCGGCGGGTAGGTCGACGTGGCGGGAGCGCAGCCACTCGCCGAGGCCCTTGGCCTGCGGGTCGAAGCGGGCCTGGGAGGCGACGCCCGCGCCGAGGATTCCCCCGACGACGAAGTTCAGCGCGCGCAGGTTCGGCAGGACGTGCCGTACGACGGTCAACTCGACTGCCTCAGGTATGAGTTCACGGAACCGCTCGACGGTCAGCTCGTGGGCGAGCCACCGCCAGGCGTCGTCCGTGCGGGCCCAGACGCCGACGCTCGCGTCCCCGCCCTTGTCGCCGCTGCGGGCCCCGGCCACGAGGCCGAGGGGGGCGCGGCGGGTGGGGCCGGGCCGGAGGGGCGTGGGCAGGGGCGGCGGCTGGTCGAGGTCTTCGA
The DNA here is from genome assembly GCF_055577715.1 of Streptomyces sp. NPDC033177. NCBI lineage: Bacteria > Bacillati > Actinomycetota > Actinomycetes > Kitasatosporales > Streptomycetaceae > Streptomyces > Streptomyces sp. NPDC033177. Next base: position 379,705 of record NZ_JBVIPS010000006.1, read on the forward strand.
GTACGAGGGTGTCGCCGGGGCCCTGGGCCTGGATCCGCTCACCGCCGGGCAGGACGGCCACGTGGTCGACGGTGCCGCGATCGACGTACGCGGCTTCGAAGACTCCGTAGGGCGCGCCCTTGCCCGGGGGTGCCGTGACGTGGAAGCCGGGGTAGCTGCCGAGGGCCAGTTCGATCGCGGCGCCGCTCAGGGCTCGGCCGACGGGGTCCTGCTGCGGGTCGCGCACGACGAGCCGCAGGAGGGCGGAGGCGGTCTCCTCGCTCGGGGCGTCGGGTCGGTCGGTGCGGGCCAGCTCCCACCGCACGTCCTGCGGGCGCGACTTGGAACGGGCGAACGCATCCTCGACCTGGGCGCGGACAAGGCCGGCCTTGGCCTCCACGTCGAGCCCGGTGAGGACGAAGACGACTTCGTTGCGGAAGCCGCCGAGCCGGTTCAGGCCGACCTTGAGGTCCGGCGGCGGCGCCTCACCACGCACTCCGGAGACGCGGACCCGGTCGGGTCCTTCCTGCGTGAGGGTGACCGTGTCGAGCCGGGCGGTGACGTCGGGTCCGGGGTAACGGGCGCCGGAGGTCTCGTAGAGGAGCTGCGCGGTGACCGTACCGACGTCGACGAAGCCGCCGGTGCCGTCATGCTTGGTGATGACGCCGGCCCCGTCCTCGTAGATCTCGGCAAGCGGAAAGCCGGGCCGCAACAGCTCGCGCTGTGAACGCTGCGCGAAGAAGGCGTAGTTGCCGCCGGTGGCCTGCGCCCCGCATTCGAGGATGTGCCCGACGACGACCGCGCCGGCGAGCCGGTCGTGGTCACCGTCGCTCCACCCGAAGTGGGCGGCGGCGGGCCCGGTGACGAGGGCGGCGTCGGTCACGCGCCCGGTGACGACGATGTCGGCGCCCGCGCGCAGGCAGGCGGCGATTCCGGCGCCGCCGAGGTAGGCGTTGGCGGTGAGAGCATCCGGGAAGCGGGACTTGAGATCGTCCCCCTCCACGTGCGCGACCCGCACACCGATCCCGAGCCGCCGAGCCAACTCCCTTACTTCATCGGCAAGTCCGGCGGGGTTGAGCCCCCCGGCATTGGCGACGATCTTGACGCCCCGCTCCTGGGCGAGCCCCAGACACTCCTCCAGCTGACGGAGAAAGGTCTTCGCATAGCCGCGGGCGGGGTCCTTGAGCCGGTCACGCCCCAGGATCAGCATGGTCAGCTCGGCGAGATAGTCGCCGGTGAGGACGTCGAGGGGGCCACCGGTGAGCATGTCACGCATGGCATCGAATCGGTCGCCGTAGAAGCCTGATGCGTTGCCGATGCGGAGGGGGGTGGAGGGCTGCGGGGCGGGCTGCGGGGCGCGCTGCGACCCGGTCACCGCTCGCCCTCCTTGGCCGGGCGGCCCGGTCCTGCTGGCCCCGCGAAAGCCTGCGCGATGCCGAGCCACCGCTCGGCGTCGGCACCCTCCGCGCGTACGGCGAGGTCGTTCCGGTGGGCGCGTTGCGTGACGAGGAGACAGAAGTCGAGTGCGGGGCCGGTCACCCGTTGGTCGGCATCCTCGGGACCGCTGGTCCATGGTTCGCCCGAGGGCAGCCGGAGCTCCACGCGGAAGAGGGATGCGGGGGCGTCAAGACCTCGTACCCCGAAGGAGAAGTCCCGGGCGCGCACCCCGATGTGCGCGATGTGCCGCAGCCGGTCGGTCGGCACCCGCTCGACGCCGAGCGCGTCGGCGACGTCCTGGCCGTGGGCCCACGTCTCCATCAGCCGGGCCGTCGCCATGGAAGTGGCCGACATGGGCGGCCCGTACCAGGGGAAACGGGTGCCGCGCGGCGCGGCCGTGAGGGCTTTCAGCAGGGCGTCACGCCCGCCACGCCACTGGGCGAGCAACTCACCCGGGGGCTGCGCGGCCCCCTCCTCGGCCCCGGCGTCGACGAACGAGTCGGGCGCGGCGAGGGCCTCCTCGACGAGCCGGCCGAAGGCTTCCGCGTCGGTGACGGCGGTCAGCGCGGCGCGGTCGGTCCAGGCGAGATGGGCGATCTGATGGGCGACGGTCCAACCGTCGGCGGGGGTGCCGAGCGCCCAGCGCCCCTCGCCCAACTCCCCTACCAGCTGGTCGAGTTCCTCGCTCTCACGGCGCAGATCATCGAGTACGGGCACAGCTTCGAACACGGAGCGCTCCTCTCGGGGCACGACGGTGTGCCCCGGAGCATGGCAGCGCCCGGAGAAACAAGCAAGCGTGCTTGCATTACTTTCGAGACGCCTCCGAAGGCGACTCCTCGGGGGCGGGAGCCAGCACCGCGTCCGGCGTGGCCCCCGCCACGACGTCCCCGCCGTCCCCGGCGCCCTCACGGCGGGCACGGCCACGCCCGACCTGGGTTCGCACAGCCCCCATGCTGGCGGCGATGACCAGCGAGATGGCCAGCGCCTCGTTGACGGAAAGCGCCTGGTTCAGCACCAGGAATCCGGCGACGGCGGCGATCGCGGGCTCCAGGCTCATCATGATCGCGAAGGTGGAGGCAGGAAGGCGCCGCAGGGCGAGCAGTTCGAGCGTGTACGGCAGCACGGAGGACATCACGGCGACGGCCGCACCGAGCGCGAGCACCTCGGGCCGCACGAGCTTCTCCCCGGACTCGATGAGGCCGAGCGGCAGGAAGAGGACGGCCGCGACGACCATCGCGAGGGCGAGTCCGTCGGCCTGCGGGAAGCGGCGCCCCGTACGGGCGCTGAACATGATGTACGTGGCCCACATGGCACCGGCACCGAGGGCGTACGCGACGCCGACGGGATCGAGCCCGCTGAACCCGCCCCCGCCGCCCAGCAGGAAGACGCCGCACAGCGCGAGCCCGGCCCACACGAGATTCACGGCACGCCGCGAGGCGAAGACGGAGAGCGCCAGCGGGCCAAGGACCTCGAGCGTGACGGCGGGACCCATGGGGATGCGGGCGACGGACTGGTAGAAGAGCCCGTTCATCCCGGCCATGGCCACACCGAAGGCGACGACGGTCCCCCAGTCGGCGCGCGAGTGCCCGCGCATCTTGGGGCGGCAGACGATCATCAGGACGAGCGCGGCGAAGGCGAGCCGCAGGGTCACGATGCCGAGGGCTCCGGCCTTGGGCATCACGCTCACGGCGATGGCCCCGCCGAACTGGACGGAGACGCCGCCCGCGAGCACAAGGCCGACGGGCCCGAGGGCACCCCACCGCCCACCGGATGCCGCCTCCTGGCCACTCCTCGACGCGTCCACAGCCAACCCTTCCGCCTCTTCGGTCCCAGCCGATCCCAGCCAGTCCACTCACCTGGACTACCCCGTCCAAGGTAGTAGACCACGTCAGGATTGTGGAGCCCTTTCACTGCTGTACGCAAACCGGGTCCACATGACGGCCGCCGGTGGAACCCCGCACGCTCCGCACCGCGTCTTGGGTGCAGTCACCACGTAACCGTACGGAAGTCAGGTCAAGGCATGGCGCGCGACGGAAATCAGGCGACCGAGCGGCCGGGCGGCAGCGGCTGCCGAAGCTACCGGGGTGCGGCCTACGGCTTCGTCCTGTGGGTGGCCGTCCTGACGGTGCTCCTCGGGTGCGCGATCCTGGCCGGGGGGTTCGCTGCGGCGTGGGACACCTTCGAGGGGGTCCGGGACTACGCGGACCGCAACATCGCCAACGAGGACTCCTACGTTGCCTATGCCGACGGCGGTTGGTTCCCGTTGGTGAAGGTCGGTCTCGTGGTGTCGCTGCTGCTGCTCGTGCTGGGACTTCTTGTCGTCTCCGTCCTGCACGCCGCGTACGCCGTCGCCGAGTCCCACGCCACGCGCGACGGTGAGGGGCCGCTGACCGTTCGCGAGCTGTGGCGGCGCACCCGCGGGCGCTTCCCCGCCGCCCTCGCGGTCAACGCGTTGAGCGGGCTGCCCGTGGGTGCCATGGCGGTGGCGGGCTACGTACTGTGGATGACCGTCGAACGGGGCGAGGTGCCCGGCGTCGAGCCCACGCCCATCGGCGAGACCGCGACCCCGATCTACACGCTGGTGGGGTGGGTGCTACCGATCGCCGTCATGTGCCTGGGCCCGCTGCTGTACTTCCGCCTTTCGCTGGCCACCGCCGAGACGGTGCTGGAGCGCCGCTCTCCGTTCGTGGCCCTGTACCGCTCCTGGGTGCTGACCCGCCGGGCGCGCATGCGCACCCTCGGACTCGGCACACTGTCCGTCGCGGCCGCGGCACTCGTCATCTTCCTCGCCGGGTACGCGGCCGCCCCTCTCGCCCATTACGCCGGGCTCGGCATGCTGTGGCTCAGCGACGACAACGTATGGATCACCGGCGTACTGGTGCAGATCTTTCCCACGACCGTGGCCCTGCTCCTGCTCCCACCACTGGTCATGCCGCTGGCGTGCGGGACATCGGCGCGCCTGTACGGGGAACTGCGGGCGGGCGAGGCGGACGCGAGCGGCGCGAAGGCGAGCCCACCGCGGGCCGGCAGCGCGGCTGGTGCGTGAACCCCCCACGCCCCGCGCCCCGCGACCCCCCTCACCCCCCGTCCAGCCCCTCCGCCAGCACCTCCGCCAGATGCCGTCCCCGTGCCCCCGCCCCCAGTTGTTCCAGCTGGGTTCGGCAGGAGAAGCCGTCTGCCAGGATTACGGGGCCTCCCTCCGCCTCGGGGGCGGAACTCCGTACCGACGGGAGCAGTTGTTCCTCTGCGCAGGCCGTGGAGACCTCGTAATGGCCTGCCTCGAAGCCGAAGTTGCCCGCCAGGCCGCAGCAGCCGCCGCTCAACTCGCCCTCCAGGCCCGCCTTCTCGCGCAAGCGGCGTTCGGCCGCGTCGCCGAGCACCGCGTGCTGGTGGCAGTGCGTCTGGCCCACCACCGGGCGGCCGATCCGCGGGGGTGACCACCCCGGGGCAAGTTCCTCCAGGGCCTCCGCGAACGTCCGTACGCGGGCGGCCAGTTCTCCCGCTCGCTCGTCCCCGGACAGCAGTTCCACCAGGTCCGTCTTGAGCGCCGCCGCGCAGCTCGGTTCGAGGACCACCAGCGGCGCCTCCGAGGACAGCAGCGGCCCCATCCGCTCCAGGGTGCGGCACATCACCGCTCGGGCGCGGTCCAGTTGCCCCGTCGACACGTACGTCAGGCCGCAGCACACGTCCCCCGGCGGCACCACCACCCGCAGCCCCGCGTCCTCGAGGACCCGCACCGCCGCCCGGCCAACCGCCGGCGACAGGTGGTCCGTGAACGTGTCCGGCCACAGCACGACCGTCGGGCCCTCGGGAGCCCCGGCAGGACGCCTCTCCCGGAACCACCTGCGGAACGTCTCCCGCGCGAGACGCGGAATCTCCCTCTCCGGTGCGATCCCGCCCATCCTCTTGGCCAGCGACGCCAGCACCCCCACCCCGGACAGCGCGTTGGCCACCCCCGCCGTCCGCGTCCGGGAGGCAAGGCGCAGCCACAGCGGCAGCCAGCCCATTGCGTAGTGCGCCGCGGGGCGCCTGCGGCCCTCGTAGTGGTGGTGCAGGAACTCCGCCTTGTACGTGGCCATGTCGACGCCCACCGGGCAGTCCGACCGGCAGCCCTTGCAGGACAGGCAGAGGTCCAGCGCGTCCCGTACCTCTTCCGACCGCCAGCCGTCCGTGACCACATCCCCCGCGAGCATCTCGTGCAGGAGACGCGCCCGGCCCCGCGTGGAATGCTCCTCCTCGCCCGTCGCCCGGAAGGACGGACACATCACCCCGCCGCCCGAACCAGCAGACGTGGTGCGGCACTTGGCGACTCCCACGCACCGCCGCACCGCCGCCGAGAAGTCCCCGCCGTCATGCGGGTAGCCGAAGGCCACGTCCACCGGCTGCCGCGGCAGCGGCGCGAACCGCAGGTTCGAGTCCAGCGGCGCGGGCCGCACCAGCATCCCCGGGTTCAGCAGGTCCGCCGGGTCCCACACCCCCTTCGCCCGCTCGAACAGCCGGACGAGGTCGGCCCCGTACATCGTGGGAAGGAGCTCGGCCCGTGCCTGGCCGTCCCCGTGCTCGCCCGACAGCGAACCCCCGTGCGCGACCACGAGCCGCGCCAGGTCCTCGGAGAAGCGGCGGAAGCGCCGCACGCCCACCTCGCTCATCAGGTCGAAGTCGATGCGTACGTGAATGCAGCCGTCCCCGAAGTGTCCGTACGGCGTCCCGCGCAGGCCGTGCTCGGCGAGCAGCCCCCTGAAGTCCCGCAGGTACGCCCCGAGCCGCGCGGGCGGCACCGCGCAGTCCTCCCACCCGGGCCACGCCTCGCTGCCGTCCGGCATCCGCGTCGCCGTCCCGCTGGCGTCCTCACGGACCCGCCACAGCACGCGCTGCCCCGCAGGATCCGTCACGACCACCGAGTCCACCGTGTCCCCGGCCACCGCCCGCGTGATCGCCTCCGCACGCGCGCGTGCCTCACCCTCGCTCGCGCCGCCCGTCTCCACGAACAGCCAGGCGCCGCCCTTGGGCAGCCCCTCGGCTCCCCGTACGAGGTCGGCCGCCATCCCCTCCACCGTCAGCGGCCCGTACGGGAGCAGCCCGGCCGCCGCCTCCGCCGCGGCGCTCTCGTCGGCGTACCCGAGGACCGCGAGCGCACGCGCGCGTGGCGACTCGACGAGGCGTACGACGGCCTCCGTCACCACGCCGAGCGTGCCCTCGGAGCCGCAGAAGGCGCGGGCCAGGTCGACGCCCCGCTCGGGGAGCAGGGCGTCGAGCGCATAGCCGGAGATACGGCGCGGCAGGTCCGGGAAGCCGGTGCGCAGGAGCTCCAACTCGCCTTCCACCAGCGGGCGAAGACCTTCGGGCGCACCGGGCCAGCCCTGCCCCAGTGCGTGCCGCGCGCCCGCCCCGCTCACGACGGAGAGCGAGGCGACGTTGTCGGCGGTCGTGCCCCAGGCGACCGAGTGCGACCCGCACGAGTTGTTGCCGATCATGCCGCCGAGGGTGCAGCGGTTGTGGGTGGACGGGTCGGGGCCGAAGGTCAGGCCGTGCGGGGCCGCCGCGCCCCGCAGGCTGTCGCAGATCACACCGGGCTGGACGACCGCGGTCCGCGACTCCGCGTCCAGGGACACGATCCGGTTCATGTGCCGCGTGAAGTCGAGAACGAGCCCCGTGCCGGTCGCCTGTCCGGCGATGGACGTACCGGCGCCGCGGGCCACGACCGGCACCCCGCGTTCCCGGCACACGGCGAGCGCCGCAGCCACGTCGTCCGCGTCGCGCGGGGCGAGGACGCCGAGCGGCACTCTGCGGTAGTTGGACGCGTCCATGGTGTTCAGGGCCCGCGCGGTGACGGAGAAGTCCACCTCCCCCCGCACGGCTGCCCGCAGTTCCTCTTCCACGCCTCCGAGATCACTCATGCCCCTATCCATGCCCCCAATATGCATCCGCGAAGGCCCGCACCGACCGCAGTCAAACGCCCGACACGCACCTATAGTTGCCGCGACTTGATCATCAGAACCCCGTGCGGCCCCAGAGGAGAACACTGATGACGACCGGTTGCCCCGCCCACGACGCACCCGACGGCAACGCACCCGACCGCATCGTCCTCGACCCCTTCGTCACCGACCTGGACGGCGAGAGCGCCAGGCTGCGTGCGGCGGGTCCGCTGGCCGAGGTGGAGCTGCCCGGCGGCGTACCGGTGTGGGCGGTCACGCACCACGCCGAGGCACGTCAACTCCTCACCGACAAACGCCTGGTGAAGGACATCGAGGTGTGGGGCGCCTGGCGGCGCGGCGAGATACCCGCGGACTGGCCGCTGATCGGCCTGGCCAACCCGGGCCGTTCGATGCTGACGGTCGACGGCGAGGAGCACCGCCGGATGCGCGCCCTGGTCGCGCAGGCGCTGACGCCGCGGCGGGTGGAGCGGATGCGGGAGCGGATCGCGGAGCTGACGAAGGACCTCCTGGACCGGCTCCCCTCGAACGACGGCCAAGACGGTCAGGGCGAGCAAGACGGTCAAGTGCTGGACCTGAAGGCCGAGTTCGCGTACCCGCTGCCGATGTACGTCATCAGCGACCTGATGGGCATCGACGCCGCCGACCACCCCCGCCTGAAGGTCCTCTTCGACAAGTTCTTCTCCACCCAGACGCCGCCCGCCGAGGTCATGGCCACGCTGGGCGAGCTGGCGGCCATGATGGGCCGGGTCGTCGCGGCTCGGCGCGCCGAGCCGGGCGACGATCTGACCAGCGCCCTGATCCTCGCCTCGGAGGACGGTGACCACCTCACCGACGCGGAGATCGTCTCCACGCTCCAGCTGATGGTCGCGGCGGGCCACGAGACGACGATCTCGCTGATCGTCAACGCGGTGGTGAATCTTTCGGCTCATCCCGGGCAACTGGCGCTCGTCCTCTCCGGCGACGCGACCTGGGAGATGGTCGTGGAGGAGACCCTGCGCCACTCCACTCCGACGTCGCACGTCCTGATCCGGTTCGCGGCCGAGGACGTCCCCGTGGGCGACAAGGTGATCCGTGAGGGTGACGCGCTGATCGTGTCGTACGCGGCGATCGGCCGCGACGAGCGGGCGCACGGCCCCACGGCGGGCGCCTTCGACATCACGCGCACCTCCCCGAACCGCCACATCTCCTTCGGCCACGGCCCGCACGTCTGCCCCGGCGCCGCCCTGTCACGGCTTGAGGCGGGGGTCGCGCTGCCTGCCCTCTACGAACGCTTCCCCGAGTTGACCCTCGCGGTCGACCCCGCCGCGCTCCGGAACAAGCCCGTCGTGACGCAGAACGACCTGTACGAGCTGCCGGTGATCACCGGCCCGTCCGCCGATCTCACCGGACGGACACCCGGAGGCCACGGCGCTCAAAGCCGTTAGGCTCATCCCGTGGCTGAGATCCAGATTCCCGCTGACATCAAGCCCGCCGACGGACGTTTCGGCGCGGGCCCCTCCAAGGTGCGCACGGAGGCGCTGGACGCGCTCGCCGCCACCGGTACCTCTCTGCTCGGCACCTCCCACCGCCAGGCCCCGGTCAAGAACCTGGTCGGCAAGGTGCGCGAGGGTGTGCGCGACCTCTTCTCCCTCCCCGAGGGGTACGAGGTGATCCTGGGCAACGGCGGCTCCACCGCCTTCTGGGACGTCGCGACGCACGGCCTCATCGAGAACAAGTCGCAGCACCTCGCCTTCGGTGAGTTCTCCTCCAAGTTCGCCAAGGCATCGAAGCTCGCCCCGTGGCTGGCCGAGCCCACCGTGATCAAGAGCGAGCCGGGTACGCACCCGGAGCCGCAGGCCGAGGCGGGCGTGGACGTGTACGCGTTCACGCACAACGAGACCTCGACCGGTGTCGCCGCCCCCGTCAAGCGGGTGGCCGGCGCGGACGAGGGTTCCCTCGTTCTGGTGGACGCCACCTCCGGCGCGGGCGGCCTGCCGGTCGACATCGCCGAGACGGACGTCTACTACTTCGCCCCGCAGAAGTCCTTCGCGTCGGACGGTGGCCTGTGGATCGCCGCGTTCTCCCCGGCGGCCATCGAGCGTGCCGAGCGCATCCACGCGAGCGGCCGGCACGTCCCGGAGTTCTTCAGCCTTCCCACGGCGATCGACAACTCCCGCAAGAACCAGACGTACAACACCCCGGCGCTCGCCACGCTCTTCCTGCTCGGTGAGCAGCTGGACTGGATGAACGGCCAGGGCGGGCTCGACTTCACGACCGGCCGCACGGCCGCCTCCTCGCGCACCCTGTACGGGTGGGCCGAGGAGTCGAAGTACGCGACGCCGTTCGTCACGGACCCGGCCAAGCGCTCGCAGGTCATCGGCACGATCGACTTCGCGGACGAGATTGACGCTGCCGCTGTGGCGAAGGCTCTGCGGGCCAACGGCATCGTGGACACCGAGCCGTACCGCAAGCTCGGCCGTAATCAGCTGCGCGTGGCGATGTTCCCGGCGATTGATCCCTCGGACGTCGAGGCGCTGACGAAGTGCATTGACTACGTCATCGAGAAGCTTTAGCAGTTCCTACGTAAATGGGGGCGCCCGGCAGGTGATACCTGCCGAGCGCCCCCATTTCGCGTACAAGGACGAACTCACCTGCTCAGCTGCTTGAACTTCCGTACTGCCAGCGGCAGGAACAGGAGCGAGATCGCGAGCGGCCAGAGCACGGCCATCAGCACCGCGTTCTGCTCGACCCAGCTCGCCCCGCCCGCCCCGGGGTTGCCGAACAGTTCGCGTGCCGCCGTGCCCGTGGAGGAGACCGGGTTCCAGGCGGCGACCGGCGCCAGCCAGTCCGGCATCAGCGACGGCGCTACGAAGACGCTGGAGATCATGGTGAGCGGGAAGGCGACCGCGTAGAGCCCGCCCGCCGCCTCCGGGGTCGGCACCACGAGGCCCAGGAACACGCCCACCCAGATCAGGCTGAAGCGCAGCAACAGCAGCAGGGCGAAGGCGGCCAAGGTCTCGGGCAGTCCCGCGCTGGACCGCCAGCCGATCGCGAGCGCGGTGAGGGCGAGGATCGTCAGCTCGGCGCAGGCCACGATCAGGTCGGCGAGTCCGCGCCCCGCGGCCACCGCCGACGGCGCCATCGGCATCGACCGGAAGCGGTCGATGACGCCCTTGGTGGAGTCCGTGACGACCGCCATCGCGGTGTTCATGAAGCCGAAGGCCATGGTCATCACGAACATGCCGGGCATCAGGAACTGCTTGTAGTCGCCGTCGTCGCCGCCGCCGGGCACCTTCATCGCCTCGCCGAAGACGAACCCGTACAGGAGCACGGAGATGATCGGGAAGCCAAGCTGCCAGGCGATGTTGACGGGCTGGCGCTGGAAATGGGTGAGGTAGCGGCGGGTGACGTTCCAGGTGTCGGCGAGCGCCCAGTAGAGGCGTCCGCGCGAGGTGTCGGCGGTCAGTGGTTCCGGTGTCAGTGGTTCCGGTGTCAGTGGTTCCGGTGTCAGTACGGCGCTCATGCCGCGGCTCCCGTCTTCTCGTCGATGCGGGCGGCGGCTTCCGCGGGAGCGGCCGCGGCCGTCTCGTCCTCGGTGCGGTGTCCCGTGAGCCGCAGGAACACGTCGTCGAGGCTGGGCCTGCGCAGTCCGATGTCCTCCACGGCGACGCCCTGGTCCTGCAAGGTCCGCGCCACGTCCGTCAGGGCGGCGACCCGGTCGGTGACGGCCGCCTGGACACGGCGCTCCAGGTCGACGGACTCGGGCACGCCCTTCGCGACGCGCTCGACGGCCTTCATGGCGGCCGGCAGGTCGGCGGCCTCGCGGACGACGACCTCCAGATAGCTGCCGCCCACCGTGTTCTTCAGGCCATCCGGGGTGTCGTCGGCGATGGCGCGGCCCTGGTCGATGACGGTGATCCGGGAGGCCAGCTTGTCGGCCTCCTCCAGATACTGCGTGGTGAGCAGGACGGTGGTGCCGTCCGCGACCAACTTCCGCACGGTGTCCCAGACTTCGAGGCGGCTGCGCGGGTCGAGTCCGGTGGTCGGCTCGTCCAGGAAGAGGACGGCGGGCGCGAGGATCATCGAGGCCGCGAGGTCGAGCCGGCGCCGCATGCCGCCGCTGTACTGGCCCGCGCCCTTGCCCGCGGCGTCCACCAGGTCGAACTGTTCGAGGAGTTCCTGGGCGCGCAGGGCGGCCCTCTTGCCGCCGAGGTGGAAGAGGCGGCCGAACATCTCCAGGTTCTGCCGCCCGGTCAGGACCTCGTCGACGGCCGCGTACTGGCCGGTCAGGCCGATGCGGCCGCGCACGACGTCGGGATGTCGCACCACATCGGCCCCCGCGACCTCGGCCCGGCCACCGTCGAGGCGCACCAGCGTCGACAGGATGCGTACGGCGGTGGTCTTGCCCGCGCCGTTCGGGCCGAGCAGGCCATGCACCGTGCCGCGCTCCACGCGCAGATCGAAGGCGTCCAAGGCCTTCTTCTCTCCGTAGCGCTTGTCGAGCCCCTCGGCCCGTACCGCGTATGCGTTCGTCTCGCTCACTGCCCCTCCAACTCGTGCCGCGCCGGCCGTCCGAACCCCCCTCTGGGTACGGCGTACTCAAATGAGAGTACACCGTACTCAGTTTTTCGGGTACACCGTACCCAATTTCTGGTCCGGCGATTAGGCTGAGCGTCATGACGAGCACGAACGGCGGTTCCGGCGACAACGCCCAGCGCACCGGCAGCGACATCGCCCACAGCCTGGAACTGCTCTGGGGTGAGGGCGAACGCCGCACGCGCGGCCCGAAGCCCGGACTCACCCTGGACCGGATCGTCACCGAGGCGGTGCGGCTCGCCGACGCCGAGGGGCTCACGGCGGTCTCGATGCGCCGCCTGTCCACGGAGCTCGGCACCGGAACGATGTCCCTGTACCGCTATCTCGCGGGCAGGGCCGAGCTGGTCGATCTGATGCTGGACCGGGTGTACATGCCGGCTCCCGACGCCGCGCCCCCGAGCGGCGGCTGGCGCGAGAACGTGGAGGCGTACGCCCGCGAGACACTGGCCGTCTACCGCGAGCACCCCTGGCTGCTTCAGGTGAACCAGGCACGTCCGGTGCTCGGGCCCGGCCTGGCCGGAGGCCTGGAGCGGACCCTGTCCGGCATCAAGTCGATGGGCCTGACCGACCCCGAGCTGATCAGCGTGGTCGTCATGGTCGAGGGGTACGTCACCGGGGTCGCCCGCACCCAGGTGCACGAGGTGGAGGCGACCAAGAGGACCGGACTGACGGACGAGGCGTTCTGGGAGGCGCAGTACCCGACCCTCGAACGGATCATGAACAGCGGCCGCTACCCCCACCTCGCGGGCCTGTCCGACGACGCGTTCGGCCCGCAGTTCGACCATTTCGAGTTCGGCCTGCAACGCCTGCTGGACGGCCTCGACGTCCTGGTGGCCCGGCGCGAGTCGGAGGCGGGCGCCCCCGGGAAGGGGTAGAGCCTGGACTGCTACTTCCGGCGGAACATCCGCTTCAGCCCGAAGAAGGCCACGAGCACGGCGGCGAGCGCAAGGCCGCCCACCTTGAGGTCGCCGTCGAGCCCGGAGCCGTCCCCCGACTCGCCGGAACTCCCGCCGCCGGACGCGGAGTCGTGGCCGCCGCCCGCCCCCTCGACCTCGACGGGCTCGACATCGCTCTGCGCGCCCTCGGTGCCGTACAGGATGGTCGTCCCGTCCAGGGTGTACGTCGCGGACTCGCCCTGCCGCTGCAACGGCACGCTCAGCCGCCCCTGGCGCTCGGGCTTTTTGCCCTCGCCCTTCCAGGTGTACGAGACGCCGCCGAGGTACCCGCGCAGGGCGAGCTGCTTGCCGTCGGGCGAGAAGGCGCCGTCCGTGGTCCAGAGGCCGGTGGTGCCCAGGCGCTTGAAGACGTTGGCCCCGGACGAGGACATCTGGGCGGGCCCTTCGTACAGCGCGCCGCCCTCCTCCTTCTTGTCGGCGATGTAGATCCGGCCGGTCTTCGGGTGGACCATCAGGGCCTCTGCGTCGCGCGCGCCGTCCTCGTACTTCACCGTGTACTGCGTGGCGCGCACGGTCTGGTCGGCCAGCTTCTTCGGCTCGGGCAGCTTGTAGATCCACACGTGGGACCAGGTGCCGCCGAGGTTGTCGCCGATGTCGCCGACGTAGATGTTGCCGTCGGCGCCGACCGAGACGGCCTCCACGTCACGGGGCTCCCCGACACCGGTCATGGTGAGGGTGGCGACCGTCTTGCCGGTCTTGCCGTCCACCGCGTAGAGCAGCGCCCCGTTCTTGTCCTGGTCGTTGTGCGTCCAGTAGACGCCCGGGTGGGCGCGGGAGGCGGCGAGGCCGCTGGACTCGATGATGCGGGGGTCCTTGATGGTGAACCCGTCGTGGCTGTCGTCGGCGGCGGCGGGGCCGGCGGCACTCAGCAGGACCAGGCACCCGGCGGCGGCACCCATCGAAGAACGCAGTGAACGCATGGCCCAAGCCTGCCACCCCCGGGCGCAGGGACGGGCGTTGGCCAGGTGTTCAGCCTCACATCGCAGGCCGGGGCGCTGATCCGCGATGATGAGCGGATGCTCAGGTTCATGTTCGTCGGCGACTCGATGACGATCGGCAGCGCGGGGGAACACACCTGGCGCTACCGGATGTGGCAGCACCTGCGGTCCTCGCTCGGCGAGGAGGGGTTCGCGGTGGTGGGGCCGCGCAGCGCGCTGCACGACAAGGTCTCCGGCGAACCGGTCTCGTACGACTATGCGGGCGACGACCCGGAGTTTCCTCGCCACCACTTCGCGGGGTGGGGCGAGGGCTGGCTGCACATGGCGCCGCAGATGGCGGACGCGGTGCGGGAGGACCGCCCCGACGTCCTGCTCATCTCCCTCGGCCTGATCGACCTGGGCTTCTACACGAACGCGGAACAGACGGCGGAGAACATACGCCGCTGCGTCTCGGCGGCGAGATCGGCCAACCCGCACATCCGCCTCGTCCTGCTCCCCGTGATCCCGAACATCCGGGCCAGGACGGACGCCCCGTTCGCGGCAGAGGTGTCCCGCTTCAACGTGCTCCTCGCGAAGGCGGCGGCGGACCTCGACACGGGCACCTCGCCGCTGCTCCTTGCCTCCACACCACCCTCGTACGACATCGACCGCGACACGTACGACGGCACGCACCCGAACGCGAGCGGCGAGCACAAGCTGGCGGCGGCTTTCGCGGACGCGATGCACCAGGCGTGGGGACTCGGCGCACCGTACGACTGCCGGCAGGGCCTCTCCGCTCACTGAAAGAGGGCGGTCGCAGACAACACGATTGCTCCGGCGGGCACCCTTGCATAGAGCGCACTCCAAGTCGTTGGCTTGGCAACCATGAAGTACACGCAGCTGGGACGCACAGGACTCAAGGTCAGTCGACTCGTGCTCGGGACCATGAACTTCGGGCCACTGACCAACGAGCCCGACAGCCACACGATCATGGACGCCGCGCTCGACGCGGGCATCAACTACTTCGACACCGCCAATGTCTACGGGTGGGACGAGAACAAGGGCCGCACCGAGGAGATCCTCGGCACGTGGTTCACACAGGGCGGCGAGCGGCGCGACAAGACCGTCCTCGCCACCAAGATGTACGGCAACATGGCCCTCGACGGGAAGCCGGCGTGGCCCAACCACGACCTGCTCTCGGCGGTCAACATCCGCCGGTCCGTGGAGGCTTCGCTCAAGCGCCTGCAGACCGACTACATCGACATCTACCAGTTCCACCACATCGACCGCAGCACACCCTTCGAGGAGATCTGGCAGGCGATCGACACCCTCATCACCCAGGGCAAGATCCTCTACGCGGGTTCATCGAACTTCCCCGGATACAAGATCGCCCAGGCCAACGAGATCGCCGCGCGGCGCGGCAGCTACGGCCTCGTCAGCGAGCAGTGCCTCTACAACCTCGCCGAGCGCAGCGCCGAGATGGAGGTGATCCCGGCCGCCCAGGACTACGGACTCGGCGTCATCCCGTGGTCGCCGCTGCACAGCGGGCTGCTCGGCGGCGTCCTGAAGAAGGAGGGCGAGGGCAAGCGGCGCACCGGCGGACGGGCCGCCCAGGACCTGGCGAAGCCCGAGGTGCGCGCGCAGGTCCAGGCGTACGAGGACCTGCTCGACAAGCACGGCCTCGCGCCGGGCGAAGTGGCGCTCGCCTGGCTGCTCACCCGGCCCGGCATCACCGGGCCGATCGTCGGGCCGCGTACGCCGGAGCAACTCACCAGCGCACTGCGCGCGGTCGAGCTGGAACTCCCGGCCGAGCTGCTCGACGCCCTGGACGAGATCTTCCCGGGGCCGGGGCCCTCGCCGGAGTCCTTCGCCTGGTGATCAGCGGCTGATCACCGGCTGATCACCGGGTGCGTACGGCCGCGGTCATCGCCTCACTGGCCGACCGCGGCCGCCACCGCCACGACGACGAACATCAGCACGAGCACACCGGCCATGATCCGGTTCCTGGTTTTCGGGTCCACGTGGTCGAGGTTAACCGGCTCCGCTCAGGGGCCATCGACCGACCACCTCATAGCGCGGCTTACCGCCATGACGAGCTGAGTGATCCCGCTGGATATCCGGGCGCGCGCCTGGGGAGGGATGGCCGCATGGACAGCCACAGCCACATAACCATCCGCCCCGCCGGACCCGGCGACATTCCCACCGTCCTCGCCCTCTTCGACGAGGCCGTCGCCTGGCTCGTGTCGCAGGGCCGCACCGGGCAGTGGGGCGACACGCCCTGGTCGGCCAATCCGAAGACCATCGCTCTGGTCGAGAAGTATCTGACCACCGGCTCCCCCTGGATCGCGGAAATCGGCGGGCTGCCGGTCGGCACGCTCACGCTGACCGATGGGCCGGGGTCGTACATCGCGCCGGTGGACGAGCCGGAGCGGTACATCCATCTGCTGGCCTCCCGGCACGGGACGGGCGCGGGCGCCGCCCTCCTCGCGCACGCGGCGGAAGAGACCCGGAGACAGGGGGTCTCCCTGCTCCGGGTCGACTGCTACGCGGGCGGTGACGGCAAGCTCGTCGCGTTCTACGAGCGCAACGGCTTCACGCGGACCGAGTCCTTCGTCGAGCAGGACGGCACCTGGCCGGGCCAGATCCTGGCCCGGCGGGTGTGACCGAGTAAGAGTTCACGCCGCCGTCGCCAGCTCCCGCGGCACGAACTGCACGTGCTGCTGCCCGCGCCGCAGATCCACCTTGAGCCGCAGGTTCGCGGCGCGGGCCAGCATCAGGCCGACGCCGACCGCGGCCACGGCGCATATGAGGCCGCCCGCTGCCATGCTCACGCGCACCCCGTACGCGTCGGCGAGCCAGCCGAAGAGCGGGCCGCCCAGCGGCGTGCCACCGGTGAAGACCATCATGAAGAGGGACATGACGCGGCCCCGCATCTCCGGGTCGGTGGCCATCTGGACCGAGGAGTTGGCGGTGACGTTCACCGTCAGGCCCAGGATGCCGATCGGGACGATCAGGGCGACGAACATCCAGAGGTCCGGCGCGAAGGCCGCCACGATCTGCAGCACTCCGAAAGCGATCGCCGCCCCTGCGAGCAGCCGAAGGCGTGAGGTCCCGCGGCGGGCGGCGAGCAGCGCGCCCGCGAGGGAGCCGATGGCCATCAGGGTGTTGAAGAGCCCGTACATCCCCACACCGCCGTGGAAGATGTCGTCCGCGAAGGCGCTCAGCCAGATCGGGAAGTTGAATCCGAACGTGCCGATGAAGCCGACGAGGACGATCGGCCAGATCAGCTCGGGGTGCTTGGAGACGTAGTTCAGGCCTTCCCTCAGCTGACCCTTGCCGCGCGGCTTGCGTGGGGTGGGGTGCAGCTCGCGGGTGCGCATCAGCATCAGGCCGGTGAGCGGCGCGAGGAAGGACAGACCGTTGGCGAGGAACGCCCAGCCGGGGCCGACCGCGGCGGTGAGACCGCTCGCCACGGCGGGGCCGATGAGGCGGGCGGACTGGAAGTTCGCCGAGTTCAGCGAGACGGCGTTGCGGACCTGGTCGGGGCCGACCATCTCGGACACGAAGGACTGCCGGGTCGGGTTGTCGACGACCGTGACGAGGCCCGTGAAGAAGGCCGCGAGGTAGACGTGCCAGACCTGGACGTTGCCGCTCAGGGTGAGCGCCGCCAGGAACAGCCCGCTGATGCTCATCGCGCCCTGGGTGCAGAAGAGCAGCTTCCGCTTGGCGAAACGGTCGGCGATGACGCCGCCGTAGAGGCCGAACAGCAGCATCGGCAGGAACTGCATCGCGGTGGTGATGCCGACCGCGGCCGAGGATCCCGTGAGGCTCAGGACCAGCCAGTCCTGGGTGATGCGCGCCATCCACGTGCCGGTGTTGGAGACAACGGCGCCGGAGGCGAAGAGCCGGTAGTTGCGGATCTTCAGCGAGCTGAACATCGACGTCTTGGCGGCAGGGGTTTCGTCGAGGGTGGTTGGTGCGGGGGCGGAGTCTGCTCCGGATCCCGTACTCAAAGTGCGTTCGCCTCCTTGGCGTCGTACGGCACAGGGCGGGCGTGCTGCCGCCGTGTGCGCTGCTTATAGATGCGCGTTATAGATGCGCGAGCTTCTCCAGGACGGGGGCGGCGGCACGCAGGCGCGCCCACTCGTCCTCGTCGAGGTGCTCGGCCAGGCCGGCCAGCCAGGCGTTCCGCTTGCGGCGGCTCTCCTCGAGCATGGCCTCGGCCGTCTCCGTCTGGGTCACCACCTTCTGGCGGCGGTCCTCGGGATGCGGTTCGAGCCGGACGAGACCCTTGGCTTCGAGCAGCGCGACGATGCGGGTCATCGACGGCGGCTGCACGTGTTCCTTGCGGGCCAGCTCACCGGGGGTGGCGTGGCCGCAGCGGGCGAGGGTGCCGAGCACCGACATCTCGGTGGGGCTCAGCGACTCGTCGACCCGCTGGTGCTTGAGTCGACGGGACAGGCGCATCACGGCGGAGCGCAGGGAGTTCACGGCGGCGGCGTCGTCACCATGGGAGAGGTCCGGCATGTTCGTTAGAGTAACTCATTACTCTAGCTAAGGACCACTTGGTTTCCCGCGACAAGGGTCACGGAACCCTTTCGTCACCCATATGAGTGAGGTGGCCGCGGAAAGTGAGACACGGTCCGCGGAACGGCAGCGACCCTGACACGCATGGGATCGACAGTGCTCAGCCTGCGAATAGACGGTGAGCTGCTCGACCGGCTCAAGCAGCACGCCGCCAAGAGGGGAATGAGCGTCCAGGACTACGTGGTCGGGACGCTCATCCGTGGTGACTTCGACGAGCGCTTCCAGAGCGCCGTCGAGGAGACGGAAAAGTTCTACGGGGCGGCCTGATGGCCGCCCCGTAGGCATGAAGACGCACCCGCCCGATTACGTGAGGCCGAGCGCCGGCATCAGGTAGTAGAAGGCGAAGACAGCCGACACGATGTACATCGCGGCCGGCACCTCACGGCCGCGGCCCGAGGCCAGACGCAGCACGGTGAAGCTGATGAAGCCGATGCCGATGCCGTTCGTGATCGAGTACGTGAACGGCATCATGACCATCGTCAGGAACGCCGGGATCGCGATGGTGAAGTCCGCCCAGTCGATCTGGCCGATCGAGCCGGACAGGATCAGGAAGCCGACCGCGAGCAGCGCGGGCGTGGCCGCCTGCGACGGGACCATCGTCGCGATGGGCGTGAGGAACAGCGCCACGGTGAAGAGACCGCCGGTGACGATGTTGGCGAAGCCCGTACGCGCGCCCTCGCCGACGCCCGCCGTGGACTCCACGAAGCAGGTGGTGGCCGAGGAGGACGAGGCGCCGCCCGCTGCGACCGCGATGCCGTCGACGAACAGGACCTTGTTCATGCCGGGCATGTTGCCGTTGGCGTCGGTCAGCTTGGCCTCGTCGCCGACGCCCATGATCGTGCCCATGGCGTCGAAGAAGCACGACAGGAGCACGGTGAAGACGAAGAGGATGCCGGTGAGCAGGCCGACCTTCTCGAAGCCGCCGAACAGGCTGACCTGACCGACCAGGCCGAAGTCCGGGGTCGCGACGGGGTTGCCGGGCCACTCGGGCGTCGTCAGGCCCCAGGAGGGCACCTTCGCGACCCCGTTGATGATCATCGCGACGATCGTCATGACGACGATGCTGATGAGGATCGCGCCCGGCACCTTGCGCACGATCAGGCAGAGCGTGAGCAGCGCGCCGAGCACGAAGACGAGTACGGGCCAGCCGTTGAGGTGCCCGTCGCCGCCCAGCTGCAGCGGGACCGTGGTGTGCGCGGCGTCCGGGATGCGCGAGACGAAGCCGGAGTCCACGAGGCCGATCAGCATGATGAAGAGGCCGATGCCGATCGCGATGCCCTTGCGCAGGCCCAGCGGCACGGCGCTCATCACGCGCTCCCGCAGTCCGGTCGCCACGAGCAGCATCACGACGAAGCCCGCGAGGACGACCATGCCCATCGCGTCGGGCCACGACATGCGCGGCGCGAGCTGGAGGGCGACCACGGTGTTCACGCCGAGACCGGCGGCGAGTGCGATCGGGACGTTGCCGATGACGCCCATGAGCAGCGTGGTGAAGGCGGCGACCACGGCGGTCGCGGTCACCAGCTGGCCGTTGTCGAGCTGGTGCCCGTACATGTCCTTCGCGCTGCCCAGGATGATCGGGTTCAGCACGATGATGTAGGCCATCGCGAAGAAGGTGGCGAAGCCGCCTCGGACCTCACGGACGAGGGTCGAGCCCCGTTCGGTGATCTTGAAGAAGCCGTCGATGCCACCCTGCGGGGGCTTCGGCGGCTCTTTGCTGGCGTCGACCGGGGTGGTGGCCGAGGAAGGCATGCGGAACCTCGTGGACTCAGAGAAACGCAGAGAAAGGGGGGAAGATCGTTAAGTGGTGACCGTTGATCGATTTGTTTGTTCTTACGAAAACAACCAGCCATTAACGAGCGGTTTCAGTATGAATACATGAAGGGGAATACGCTATCTCCGCGCGTAGACCGTTGTGGGATCAGGGCGCACCGACCCCCGCGGGGGCCCGCCCCGGCTGCTCGTAAGCTAGGCGCATGGAGAAGTGGACCCCCAAGCACGAGGCGCCCGAGCCCCTGGAGGGCCCCGTCGTCGCCACCATCACGGGCGGCACGATCCTGTGGTTCGTCCTCTTCCTGGTGCAGCTGCCGTTCTACGGCTGGTTCGACGACCGCGACGCCACCTGGTGGGTGTGGACCTGCCTGGCCGGAGCGGGCCTCGGCCTGATCGGCATCTGGTACGTGCGGGGCCGCGACGCGGCGATCAAGCGGGACGCGGCGCGCAAGGCGCCCTCGGACTCCTCGGCCGGCGAGTAGTCCGTTCGTAGCGGAGTAGCCCGTTCGTAGCGGAGCCGCCCGCGCGACCACGGGACTCCAGTACGACCACGGGACGGCCCGTCTCCTACCGTGGTCGGATCTTTGGGCCACTCAAGGGGTGAAGCCCCCGCCCCGCCCGTACCGTCGATGCCATGACGCATATCGACGCGGGCGCCGAGCTCGACCCGGTCCACCCGGTGGCACCGCCCACCGGACGCGCGACGGGTCTGACCGCCGCCGAGGTCGCCGAGCGGGTCGCACGCGGCGAGGTCAACGACGTACCCATCCGCAGCTCCCGGTCCACCACCGAGATCATCCGGGCGAACGTCTTCACCCGCTTCAACGCGATCATCGGCGTGCTCTGGGTGATCATGCTCTTCGTCGCGCCGATCCAGGACAGCCTCTTCGGCTTCGTGATCATCGCCAACACGGGCATCGGCATCATCCAGGAGCTGCGCGCCAAGAAGACCCTGGACGGACTCGCGGTCATCGGCGAGGCCAAACCAACCGTGCGGCGCGACGGCACGGCGGCCGAGATCTCCACCTCCGAGATCGTCCTGGGCGACTTGGTGGAGCTGGGTCCGGGCGACAAGATCGTCGTGGACGGTGAGGCGGTCGAGACCGAAAGCCTGGAGGTCGACGAGTCCCTCCTGACCGGTGAGGCCGACCCCGTCATCAAGAAGCCCGGCGACAAGATGATGTCGGGCTCCTTCGTGGTCGCGGGCGGCGGCGCGTTCACCGCCACGAAGGTCGGCCGCGAGGCGTACGCGGCGCAGCTGGCCGAGGAGGCGAGCCGCTTCACGCTCGTCCACTCCGAGCTGCGCTCCGGCATCTCCACGATCCTCAAGTACGTGACGTGGCTGATGGTCCCGACCTCGATCGGCCTCATCATCAGCCAGCTCGTCGTCAAGGACGACAACTTCAAGGAGTCCGTCGCCTACACCGTGGGCGGCATCGTCCCCATGATCCCGGAGGGGCTCGTGCTCCTCACGTCGGTCGCCTTCGCGATCGGCGTCATCCGGCTCGGCCGCAAGCAGTGCCTGGTGCAGGAACTCCCCGCGATCGAGGGCCTGGCCCGCGTCGACACGGTCTGCCTCGACAAGACCGGTACCCTCACCGAGGGCGGCATGGACGTCACCGAACTGCGCCCGCTGAACGGCACGGACGAGGCGTACGTACAAAAGGTCCTCGGCGCCCTGGGGGAATCCGACCCGCGGCCCAACGCGTCACTCCAGGCGATCATCGACGCCTACCCCGACAGCGAGGAGTGGCGCTGCACGGAGTCGCTGCCCTTCTCCTCGGCCCGCAAGTACAGCGGCGCCTCCTTCAGCGAGGGCGACGGCGACGACTCGACGTGGCTGCTCGGCGCCCCGGACGTGCTGCTGCCCGACGGTGACCCGTCCCTCGCCGAGATCGAGGACCTCAACCAGCAGGGCCTGCGCGTACTGCTGCTCGCCCGCGCCGCCGGTGAACTGGACGACCCGGACGTGGCCTCGGGGGCGCGCGCCACCGCCCTGGTCGTCCTGGAGCAGCGGCTGCGCCCGGACGCCGCCGACACCCTGCGGTACTTCGAGGAGCAGGACGTCAGCGCGAAGGTCATCTCGGGCGACAACGCGGTCTCCGTGGGCGCGGTCGCCGGGAAGCTGAGCCTGCCGGGCGCGGAGAACACCGTGGACGCCCGCAAACTCCCCACGGACCAGGGAGAGATGGCCGAGGCCCTGGACGCCAACTCCGTTTTCGGCCGGGTCACCCCGCAGCAGAAGCGCGACATGGTGGGCGCCCTCCAGTCACGCGGCCACACGGTCGCGATGACGGGCGACGGCGTGAACGACGTCCTGGCCCTGAAGGACGCCGACATCGGCGTCTCGATGGGCTCGGGCTCCGAGGCGACGCGGGCGGTCGCCCAGATCGTGCTCCTGAACAACAGCTTCGCGACGCTGCCCTCGGTGGTCGCGGAGGGCCGCCGGGTCATCGGCAACATCACGCGGGTCGCGACGCTGTTCCTGGTGAAGACGGTCTACTCGGTCGTCATCGCACTCCTTGTGGTCTGCTCGCAGGTGGAGTACTTGTTCCTGCCGCGCCACCTCACGCTCCTGTCCACCCTGACGATCGGCGTCCCGGCCTTCTTCCTGGCCCTCGCCCCCAACAAGGAGCGGGCCAAGCCCCACTTCGTACGAAGGGTCATGCGGTACGCGATCCCGGGCGGGGTCGTCGCGGGCGTGGCGACGTTCTGCACGTACCTACTGGCCCGGCACCACTACGAGGGTGCGGGCGCGCGGGAAGCCGAGACCAGCGCGGCCACGCTGGCGCTGTTCCTGATCGCCATGTGGGTCCTCGCGATCATCGCCCGCCCCTACACGTGGTGGAGGCTCGGCCTGATCTCCGTGATGGGTCTCGGCTTCCTTCTGGTGCTCACCGTGCCGTGGCTCCAGGACTTCTTCCAGCTGAAGCTGGTCGGCACGACGATGCCGTGGGTGGCGGTCGCGGTCGCGGCGGTGGCCTCACTGATCATCGAGGTCATCTTCCGCTGGGTCGGCCGCCGCTTTCCGGCGTAGTCGGTACTAGTTCACGTCGACGAAGTCGCTGGTCGACGTGACGGCCGGGGTGGTGGACGTACCGGCGAAGACGTAGCGGTAGTAGCCGTCCGAGGAGGCCGTCACGGTCGTCTTCAGGTTGCCCTTGGAGTCGGACGTGACGGTCTTGAGGGTGGAGTAGGAGGTCGCACCCTTCTTCTTGTACTGGAGCTTCACCGACTGCTTGGTGTAGCCCGCGTACTTCGAGGTGTCCCAGTTGGCACGGGTCAGGGCGCCGGTGACCGTAAGGGTCTTGCCCTTCTTGACGGGCTCCGGGGAGGCGTTGGTGGTGAGGCGGGAGTTGCGCTGGATGCTGGCGGAGCCGACCGTGTCCTTGCTGACGTAGTCGCCGTCATTGCCGATCGCGTACGCCGACACCTTCCACTTGCCGGCCAGGATGTTGCTGTAGAGGTCGAGCTTCGGGTCGGCCGTGATGTTGACCGTGCAGGTAGAGGTGGTCGCGTTGACTACCTTGCACGTGGCGCCGCCCTCATCGGAGAAAAGCAGGCCGTCTATGTCGCTCTCGACGTCCGAGCCGTGCCACATGGAGGCATCGGCGTCGTAGATGCCCTCGGGGTCGGTCGCCGTGATGGCGACGGTGAACTTCTTCTTCTCGGTGGTGCCGACCACGATGTTCTTGCCACCGTTGACGGTGACCTTCGTGATCTTCGTGTCGCCGAGGGCCTCGTCGGCCGGGGCGTTGGCGGCGAAGGGCGCGAGCTTCGGGGCGTTCGGCTCGTCGGCCGCCTGAGCGGCGGGCACGACGAGAGCGGACAGAGCCAGGGTGCCGGTCAGTACGGCCACGGTGGCACAGATGCGCATGTGTTTCCCCAGTTGGGAAGGGGCTCCGCGGTGCGTGGGGGCTGTCACGCGGGGCCCGGTGATCTAGGAGTCTGTTGACTCGGAAGATCAGACCCTCGACCTGCCCCCGCGGTTGTACGGGAAGTGAAGATTTCGTGACCGAGATATGGACGACGGCCTTCCGCGACTGCGCCCCGGGCCCCGAAGGGGCGCGGGGAACTGCGCGATCCGCCACGGCGAACCCGCACCCGACGACGAACAGGCGTCCCTCAAGGGGCGCGGGGAACTGCGCGAGCGACCACAACCCACCCGCGGACGGCGACGAACCGACAGCCCCCAAGGGGCGCGGGGAACTGCGCGAGCGGCCACATCCCACCCGCACCCGCGGACCCCTCAGTCGAACCAGCGATCCCGCTCCAACTCATCCGTCCGCGAGGGATCTTCGAGCAACGCGGCGACCTCGAAGCGCCGTGGCCACTGCCCCGCCGCCCAGGCGAGCCCCGCGGCCACGCCCTCCAGCGTGGCCGCATGGACCACACCGTCAGGCGTCCGCCGCCAGTCCAGCTCGACGCCACCCGCGTGCAGCTCCTCGTACTCGACGTACGTCCGAGGCGTCCCGGACCCGAGCAGAATCCGCACAGCATCCGGCACCGGATGCTCGGCCCCCTCCCCCGAGGGGTCAACCGCCGCCGTCTCGCTCAACCTCCCCACCTGGAACAGCTCGGCCAGGTCACCCGCCCTGCGGGGCTCCACGGGCAGCAGCGCCACACCCCCGGCCAGCGGCAACAGATCAGGCGCGTCGGCGACGACCGCGTCCGCCACGTCGACGACCACGACCTCCCCGTCCACCACGGCCCGCACCTCGTCCGGCAACGTCACCTGCTCCGGGTCCAGATCGGCCAGAGCCCCGTACAACGCGTGCAACTGCGCCGCCGAAACGGTCCTCTCCGGGTCCGCGAGCCGTTCGAGCAGCTCGGCCGCGCCGCCCGGCTCCGCGAGGAGCGCGGCGACCGACGTACGGACGCCGAGCGCCCGCAGCACCTGCTCGTCGTCGAAGCCGGACGCGTCGGCCGCGTCGTAGAGCCCTTCGAGCAGCGGATCGCCGCCCGACGCCCGCAGACCGGCGGGACGCCGGCCGCCGAGCACGGGGTTCCCGCGCAGCCACCACGCCGTGTACGAACGCACGCTCTCCGTCGTGCCGTCCGGCAGCAGGACCCGCAACGGCTGCGTCACCGCGTCCCGCAGCGGCGGGCGCGACAGCATCGCCAGGGCCTGCGGCCAGCAGTCGTCGTCGACCAGGTCCAGGTCCCGTACGGCGATGATCTCGGTGGCGACCGGCGGGACGGGAGTCTCCGGCAGCCGGTCGAGGGTGTCCTCGCACCACACGTCCACGGCATCGAGCAGCCCCGCGTCGTCGGGCTCGGCGAAGTCGCCCTCGCGCGGGTCGAGTTCATCGGGGTCGAGTACGACGTCCGTGGCGCGGACGAGCGCGAAGGTGGCGAGGACACCGCACGCGGCGAGAGGCTGCTCGCCCCAGCGCTCGGCGAGCTCGGCGTCCACCGTGGCGAGTTCGTCCTCGCGCATGACCTGGGCGAAGGGGCTGCCGGGGAAGACGAGTTCACCGGCGGGCGCGAGGTCACCGTCCTCGTCGTCGGGGAGGGCGAGCGCGCCGAGCCAGGGCTCGTCGCCGGGCGCGAGGTTCGCGTCACGGACGAGCGCGAGCACGATGTCCGCGAGCTCGTCGGCGTCCAGGGCGTCCTCGTCCCACGTGTCGTCGTCGAGCGAGGCGGCGACGGCGGCGCGGACCTGCGGGGTCGTCAGGACGGCGCGGGGCGTGGCGGGCAGGGCGCCGAGCTTCTCCAGGAGGGGGTGCACGGCGTCGGGGTGCGCGACCTTGAGGCCGAGACGGACGAGAGCGGCCGGGTCGCTGTCGTCGCCGATGACGGGCAGGAGGACCTGGCGGGGCCCGATGGTGGTACGGCCGTCGGCAAGGGGTACGGGAAGCCCGGTGAGCCGATCGGGATCGACACCGGCCAACGTCTCGTACAGCCGGTGCCACCAGCCCGGCTCCCGCTCCAGACCGGCGAGCCGGTCGATGGCCTCGGTCAGCGGTACGCGGGCGACACCGAGGGTGCGCAGCTCGGCGCGCCGCTCGAGTCCCGCGGGAAGCAGGCTGGGCAGGACGTCGGCGAGCACACGTACGGTGTCGGCGCCCGCGCCCTCCACGACCTCGGCGTCACGCGGCCGCAGCGCGACGGGGGCCTGCCACTCGGGTACGTCGGGGTCCTCTTGCGGTACGGCCTCCACCGCGGGCGGCAGGAAAGCCGTGCGGGGCAGCCGATCGAGGATGGCCTGGCGCAGGGCGCCGTCGAGTTCGCTCTTGCCGAGCGGGCCGGGGACGAGGCTGATGATGCCTTCCCCGACGGGCCGCCACGCGGCGAGGAGTTCGGCGTACGCGTCGGCCGCGCGCTGCACGAGGAAGTCGGTGAGGGGCCCGGGTGCCGCGTGCCGCCGGGTCGTGTCCAGCGGGAACGAGGCGATGAGCAGCGCGGGTACGCCGAGCGGCTCGTCGCTCGGGGTCGGCGCGTGCAGGACGGGGGCGCTGCGGGGGGCCTGCGGGGCACCGTCGCGGTCGGTGGGGACGGCCCAGGTGACGGACCAGTGGGGGCGCAGCCGCTCCTCGACGGGCCGGTCGGCGAGGAGGTCCTGCTCCAGACCGCCCTGGCGGCTGACGGTGCGCCAGCGGGTGTCGCCGTCACGGGTGTCGGAGACGTCCACGTAATCCGGCTCGGTGGTGCGGCGGAGGGTACGGGGGGCGTGGTCGCCGACCTGGACCACCACCTCCTCGAGCCCGGGGAGGGCGAGGAGGAGAGCATCGTCGATGTCGCCGAGCAGCCGCAGGACGAGGTCCTCGGCGGCGGCGTCCCGCAGGGGCAGGATGACGACGGTGTCGTATCCCTCCGGGGCGGAACCCTCGGCGGCGAAGGGCAGCCGCAGCAGGGGTACGTGGCCGTCGCGCCGGCGGATCTCGTCCCCCAGACCCGGGCTGAAGCGGGCGGTGTCGGCGGCGAGTTCGCGCGCCTCGCCCAGGGACCAGCGGACGCCGCCGGTACGCCCCACGAGGGCGGGCTCGTCGGAGACGGCGAGAACGGCGGCGAAGCCGACGCCGAACCGGCCCACGGCGCCGTTGCTCTGATCCTCCCGCTTGGCGGAGGCGCGGAGGGTGGAGAGGGATTCGACGCCGGTGGCGTCGAGGGGGGCGCCGTTGTTGGCGGCGGCGAGTACGCCGTCCCGGAGGGTGAGGGCGAGTCGTCCCGGGGCGCCGGCCCTGGCTGCCGCGTCGGCGGCGTTCTGGGCGAGTTCGACGATCAGGCGGTCTCGGTAGCCGCCGAGGGCGAGGTCTTCCTCGGCGTTCGCGTCCTCCCGGAAGCGGGCCGGGCTTGCCGCCCAGGCGTCGAGGACTCCCCGGCGGAGCCGTGCCGTGCCGAACGGGTCTGTGCCCTCGGCCGCCGGCCGCACGGTCTTGCTCACGGTGTCGTCTCCCTAGCTCGGTTCGCGGGGCGAACGGTACCGCGTCCAGCGGTTTCCCCTGGCGGGGGGCGTCTCGCTCCCCCGGGCCGGAGGCCTTCTTTCCCACCCGCCCGAGCGCCCCGCAGCACGAACCTTCACGTAGGAACCCTCGGCGGCACGAGGAGTCCCGACCTGCGGGCCGGTGGACACCTCCCCGCGCTCCGCGCGAATTTTTCCCACCCACCCACCCGATTGCCCCGTGGTGCACGGGGTGGCGTGGGAGGAATGTGCGTCTGCTGTCTGCTGTCTGCTGCGGGCCGACGCCACTCCGTGCCGCGCTCCGCGCGGATGCCTCCCACCCACCCACCCGATTGCCCACAGTGCGAACCTGCACGTAGGAACCCTCAGCGGCACGAGGAGTCCCGACCTGCGGGCCGGTGGACACCTCCCCGCGCTCCGCGCGGATTTCCCCCCGGCCACCCACCCGTGCACCCCGCAGCGCCAGCCTGCGCGTAGGGGCCTCGGTGGCGCGAGGAGTCCCTACCTGCGGACCGGTGGAGCCACCCCGCGCTCCGCGCGGGACTCTCCCGCCCACCCACCCGATTGCCCCGCAGCCAATCGATGCCGGGCAATCGGGTGGGTGGGCGGGAAATATCCGCGCGAAGCGCGGGCACGGAGCAACGCCGAGCCGCAGACGGACAGCAGACGCACACCCCTCCCACGCCACCCCGGGGTATCGGGCAGCCGGGCGGGAAAAATCCGCGCGCAGCGCGGCACGGAGAAGCAGCGATGCGCAGACGCAACACAACCCCGCCCCACCTACGCCACCCCGTGCGCACCACGGGGTATCGGGTGGGTGGGTGGGTGGGGGAGATCCGCGCGGAGCGCGGGCATGGAGGAGCGGCGAGCCGCAGATGTGAAGCGACCCCGTTCCACCTACGGCACCCCGTGCACCACGGGGCAATCGGGTGGGTGGGTGGGAGGCATCCGCGCGGAGCGCGGCATGGAGTGCCGCCGGCCCGCACGCAGACAGCAGGCCCCCGCCCCAGCCTCACCCGCAGGGAAAGCCCCGGCCAAGGACCCCCAGCGGGAGCTCAGCTGTGGCCCAAGTCCTCCGGCGCAGCCTCCAGCGGGACCGAACCCGAGTCGGGGGACGGGCGCAGGGGGAGGACGTCCACGCGGGTCTCGTCCAGGACCGGGCCGGCCGGCCGGGACGGCGTAGGCATCACGGCCGCCTCCGAGTGACCCCCGCAGCCGTAGGCGAGGGACACCACGTGCCCGTCCGCAGGACCGAACTCATTCGCGCACACCCCGAACGCCTGTCCGAGCGATCCGCCGATCGGGGCAAGGAAGCCGCAGCTGACGCAGGACGCGGGCGCCGCCTGCGCCATCGCCGTCTTCGCGCCGTGCGACTCCTCCCAGCGATCGGCCGCGGTGTGCAGGCCGTACCGGGACAGGACGCGCGCCCGGCGCATGCCGAGCTCGTCCGCGAGCGCCGCGATGGAGCCACGTGCCGGCGCCGCCGGCAGCTCGGCGGGCGAGCCCGCCGTCACTTCCGCGTCCTCCGCCTCGACGAGCTCCGCCATCTCCTCGGAGAACACGGAGTTCGGCGGCGGCTCCTCCTCGCCGGAGTAGCCGGGCTCCAGGCGCAGATCCTCCGCGTCCGTGGGGAGCAGGTCCCCCGGACCCATGTCACCGGGGCGCAGCCGCTCGCTCCACGGCACCCACTCGGGGGCCAGCAACGCATCCGGGCCGGGCAACAGCACCGTCTCGTCGAGCGTGACGACCTTGGCGCGCGAGGCGCGGGCCACCGTCACGGCCCAGCGCCATCCCCGGTAGCCGAATTCCTTGCACTCGAACAGGTGCGTGACGACGCGGTCGCCCTCGACCACGACCTCGACGTGCTCACCGACCACACCGGGCGCGGCGGCCTCCTCGGCCGCGTCACGGGCCAGTCCCACCGCCTCGGCGCACAGGCGGTCGGGAGTACGCGGGGTACGCGGGGTACGGCTTCGCGTTGTCGCTGCGCTCACAGGTATCGCTTCTCCATTACGCCGTCTCACGAGTGCGCCACCCATACGCGGGAGTGCGGACGGAGCGGACCAAAGGGCCGCGTCGACGTCCGCGCCCTGACGTCCTCGGGCGCACCTACGTCATCCATTCTGCGGGATGACCGAGAGGCGCGCGGCCAAGAACAACCGCCGCAGGCGCGCTACGCACGCTACCTTCTCCTGGCCTCTGGGCCTACACCGGCGTGCGGCTGCCCTCCCCACCGAGCAGAGCCTTTCGCCGCTTCGCGGCGTTTCTCCCGCCCACCCACCCGTACAGCGCGCCTTTAGGGGGCACTATGACGAGGTGGCAACCGCAAGGTCGTCGTCCCAGGGATACAGCGGACGAAGCTCGGTGCTGAACCGGGCCGCCCGCTGGGTCGGCCGCGCCCTGCACCTGCCCTTCACCGGCACGGCCCGCGGCATCCGCAAGGCCACGCACGCGCACGGCGCGGGCGAGTCGGGCCTCGGCAAGCTCATCGAACTGCACGCCGTGAACGGCGCGGGCGACGTCATGATCACCATCGCGCTCGCCTCGACGGTCTTCTTCTCCGTGCCGACGGACGAGGCCCGCGGCCGTGTCGCCCTCTATCTCGCCATCACCATGGCGCCCTTCACCCTCCTCGCCCCCGTCATCGGCCCCCTCCTCGACCGCCTCCCGCACGGCCGCCGATATGCGATGGCCGCCGCGATGCTGGCCCGCGCCCTCCTCGCCCTGCTGCTGTCCGAGGCGGTGATCACCGGGAGCCTGGAGCTCTATCCGGCCGCGCTCGGCGTCCTGGTCGCCTCCAAGGCGTACGGGGTCGTGCGCAGCGCCGTGGTGCCCAGACTCCTGCCCAAGGGGTTCTCCCTGGTCAAGGCCAACTCCAGAGTCACGCTCGGCGGGCTTCTCGCGACCGGTATCGCCGCTCCCATCGGCGCGGGGCTACAAGCCCTCGGCCCACGCTGGCCCCTCTACGGCGCCTTCGTGATCTTCATCGTCGGGATGTTCCTCTCCGTCTCGCTGCCGTCCAAGGTCGACTCGGCGAAGGGCGAGCACAAGGCGCTCCTCGCGGCCGACGAGGAACACTTGCATCTGCACGCGCGCGCCCAGGCCGCGTCGGACACGTCCAAGAAGCGGCGCCTGGGACTGCGTACGGTCGGGCCCGCCGTCACCCACGCCCTCACCGTCAACGCCGCCCTGCGGTGTCTGTCCGGCTTCCTCATCTTCTTCCTCGCCTTCCTGCTGCGCGAGGAACCGCTCGGCGGGCAGAGCGCCGCGGTGTCCCTGGGGATAGTGGGCGTCGCGGCCGGGGTCGGCAACGCGCTCGGCACGGCCGTCGGCGCCGGCCTCAGATCGCGGGCGCCGGAGGTCATCATCGTGACCGTCGTCGCCGTCGTCCTCGGCGTGGCCGTCACCGCGGCGGTGTTCTTCGGGGCGGTGGGCGTCGCCTGCCTCGGCGCCGTGGCCGGATTCGCGCAGGCCATGTCGAAGCTCTCCCTGGACGCGCTGATCCAGCGGGACGTACCGGAAGAAGTGCGGACCTCCGCCTTCGCCCGCTCGGAGACCCTGCTCCAGGTCTCCTGGGTGGTCGGCGGCGGAATCGGCATGGCCCTGCCGCTGAACGGGTCACTGGGGCTCTCGGTGGCCGCGGCGATCGTCGCCGTCGGCTGGCTCTCGACCGTGCGGGGCCTGCTCTCGGCGGCCCGGCACGGCGGGAAGCGCCGCCCGCGGGTGGCGTGAACCCGACAAATTGACAGGTGCGGCACGCCGCGACCCCCACGTGGCGGGACGGCACGGGGTGCCCGATAGCCTTCGCCCATGACCTCCCTGCTCCGCGGCGGAGCCGCACACGTTCTCAAGCCGGCACGCCGTCGCCGTTCCGTGGCCGCCCTTGGCGCTGTCTCCGCCGGACTCCTCGTCCTGTCGGCCTGCGACAAGCCGACGCCGCTGGCCACCGTCACGGTCGGCAGCGACTCGGTGAACTCCGAGGCCTCCTGCTACAACGACGGCAAGGAGATCTCGGACACCCAGCTCCAGGGCTGCCTCAAGGACACGGACGCCGAGTCCATCAAGGTCGACCCCGACGAGAAGGTCCGCTTCGGCGTCGACCCCGAGGTCGCCGACAAGGGCTGGACGCTCCTGATGAACGGTCAGCCGCTCACCGAGGCCAGCAACAAGACCTACGTCGTCATCCCCGGCAGCGTCTTCTTCAACCAGCAGTACGGCGGCGGCAAGAACTCCACCACCGTCGGCCTGCTCGAAGGCGGCAAGGGCTCCGAGGCCAAGGCGACCGGCCTGTGGTCGTTCAAGCTCAAGAAGGACGCCTGACTCCTCCCTTGGTGTCCGCCCCTCACGTCCTGGTGGCCACCGCCGTCCCCGCCGAACGGGACGCGGTGGCCGACCGGCTGCCCCCGCACATGGACGCCGTCGCCGTCGGGGTCGGCCCCGCGGCTGCCGCGGCGCACACGGCGGCCGCCCTCGCGCGCGCGCCGTACGACCTGGTGATCTCCGCCGGGATCGGCGGCGGCTTCGGGCCCGACGCGCCGCTCGGCTCCCTCGTCTTCGCCGACGAGATCACCGCGGCCGACCTGGGTGCCGAGACGCCGGACGGCTTCCTGCCCGTCACCGCACTCGGGTTCGGTGCCGTCACCCACGCGCCGCCGCTGTCCCTCGTACGGGATCTGGCCGCCACCTGCGGCGGTCTCACCGGCAGCGTCCTGACCGTCTCCACCGTGACCGGCTCCGCCGAGCGTGCCGCCGAGCTGCGCCGCCGCCACCCGCGGGCGCTCGCCGAGGCGATGGAGGGATTCGGCGTCGCCGAGGCGGCCGCCGCTTACGCACTGCCCGTCCTGGAGATACGCGCGATCTCCAACGCCGTCGGGCCACGGGACCGCGCGGCCTGGCGGATCGGCGAGGCGCTCGGCGCGCTGGGAGAGGCGTTCGGGAAATTCGCGCCCGTACTGGAGAGTTGGAAACGGCATGACTGAATCGCCCACGCAGGACGCAAGCACCGCGAACACCGCGGACACCCTGCAGATCGCTTTCTCGCCCTGCCCGAACGACACGTTCGTCTTCGACGCCTGGGCGCACGGCCGGGTGCCCGGCGCGCCCGCACTCGATGTCACCTTCGCCGACATCGACATCACCAACGGCATGGCCGAGCGCGGCGAGCTCGACATCCTGAAGGTGTCGTACGCCGTGCTGCCCTACGTCCTCGACGAGTACGCGCTGCTGCCCTGCGGCGGCGCCCTCGGGCGGGGCTGCGGACCGCTGGTCCTCACCCGGGAGGCCGGGACCGATTTGACCGGCAAGACCGTCGCGGTGCCGAGCGAGAAGTCGACGGCCTACCTGCTGTTCCGGCTCTGGGCCGCGGACACCCTGGCCGACGGCGTGGGCGAGGTCGTCGTGCTGCCCTTCGACCAGATCATGCCCGCGGTGCGGGACGGCAAGGTCGACGCCGGACTCGTCATCCACGAGGCGCGCTTCACCTATCAGAACTACGGGCTCAACTGCCTCGCCGACATGGGCGAGCACTGGGAGCGGACGACGGGCCTGCCCATCCCGCTGGGCGCGATCATCGCCAAGAGGTCGCTCGGCGCCGAGCGTCTGCGGCAGCTCGCGGACAGCGTCCGCACCTCGGTGCGGATGGCCTGGGACGACCCCGAGGCCTCGCGGCCCTACGTGCAGGAGCACGCCCAGGAGATGGACCCGGCCGTCGCGGACCAGCACATCGGCCTGTACGTGAACGAGTTCACGGCTGATCTGGGCGAGAACGGCCACGCGGCGATCCGCGGACTGCTGACGCGCGCCGCGGCGGAGGGGCTCGTACCGCCCCTCGCGCCGGACGCACTCGCGTTCCCCTGAGCCCTTCCCCTGAGCCTGCGGCCTAGACGTCCAGCTGGTCCGCCACCGCCCGGAGCAGGCCCGCGATCTTCGCGCCCGACGCCTTGTCGGGGTAACGGCCCTTCTCCAGCATCGGCGTGATGTTCTCCAGGAGGGTCGTCAAGTCCTGGACGATGGACGCCAGTTCGTCCGGCTTGCGCCGCTGCGCGGCCGCGACGGACGGCGTCGGGTCGAGGATCGTCACCGACAGAGCCTGGTCACCGCGCTGACCGGCGACGACGCCGAACTCGACGCGCTGGCCGGGCTTGAGTGTGTCGACACCTGCGGGCAGTACGGAGGAGTGCACGAAGACGTCGCCGCCGTCATCGCGGGAGAGAAAGCCGAAGCCCTTCTCGCTGTTGAACCACTTGACCTTGCCGGTAGGCACCTGAAGTCCTCGTCCTCGTACTTGTCGTCGTACGTCGTCGTACGCGTCGATGCCGCGGAAAACGGCTCTGGATAGCACTACAGCGGGTCGCCCGACCCGCCGGAACCAAGACTATTGGTCCGGGGGCCGGTGACAAGACGTCCCCGGATTCTTCCTTCGCGCTGGGAACTACCCTGGTGGGGTGCGTGACAAAACCCAAACGAATTCCGCCGGACCGGGCGATGGCCTGGTCCGTACCGGAGCGATCATTTTCTTCGTCGGCGCCGTGGCAACTCTGGTCACGGTGGCCCCACTGTTCCTCGGCACCGACCCCTTCCCGTCCATCGCGTACGCGGTGTGCATGCTGATGGGCGTCGGATTCGTCGTCGCCGTGGCGGGAGTGCTGCGCGGTATCGCCGTGCAGCGCCGTCAGGCCAGGTCCGCGGCCACTTAACCGCGGTCGGCGGCGCCCGCGACGTACGAGCCGAGCCAGGCCGGGAACCCCGACAGGTCGGTGAGCACGATGTCCGCGCCCGCCGCGCGCAGTTCCGCTGCGTCGCACGGCCCGGTGGCCACCGCGACGGAGAGCGCGCCCGCCGTACGCGCGCCGCGTACATCACCGGTGTGGTCGCCGACGTACACCGCCGCGTCGTGCTCGCGCAGCGCCTCCGCCTTCGCCTCGGCCCACAGCCAGCCGATCACCGCGTCGGCCTCGATGCCCAGGTGCGCCAGGTGGAGCTTCGCGTTCGGCTCGTGCTTGGCGGTCACCACGATCGCCCGGCCGCCGTGGGAGCGCACGGCCGTGACCGCCTCACGGGCTCCGGGCATCGCGAGCGTGGGGGCGATGGCGTATGTGGGATAGATCTCACGGTAGCGGTCGGCCATCTCCTGGATCCGCTCCTCGGGGAACCAGTGGCGCAGCTCCTGCTCCAGGGGCGGGCCGAGGCGGGTGACGGCGAGGTCGGCGTCTATGTACGTCCCGGTCTCGGCGGACAGCGCCAAGTAGGCCTCCCTGATGCCGGGGCGGGAGTCGATCAGGGTCATGTCGAGGTCGAAGCCGACCGTCAGGGCGCGTGACGTCATGCAGCCATTGTGCAGAGGCCCGAGAGCCGGATGACCTGCGCCGTGCTGGCCTTACGCTTAGCCGAGCCTTACCTCAGTTCCCGCTCAGCCCCACCGACCCGAATCGAGCGCAGCCGATGCGTGTGCCAGCCCGACGCGCCGTCGCGATGACGGCAGCCGTCGTGGCCCTGCTGCTCGCGGTCCTGCTCAGCCTCTCCGTCGGCGCCCGCGCCATCGCACCGTCCGCCGTCGTCGACGCCCTGCTGCACGGCGGGCACAGCGACGCCGCCGACGTCATCCGCGAGATGCGGGTGCCGCGCACGCTCATCGGCCTGATGGTCGGCGCCGCGCTCGCCCTGGCCGGCACCGTGCTTCAGGGCATCACCCGCAACCCCATCGCCGACCCCGGCATCCTCGGCGTCAGCCAGGGCGCCTCGGTGGGCGTGGTCATGGCGATCGCGTTCGCGGGCGTGCACACCCTGACCGGATACGTCTGGTACGCCTTCGTCGGCGCGGGCATCGCGTCCGTCGCGGTGTACGCGATCGCCGCGAGCGGACGGGGCGGGGCGACCCCCGTGAAGCTCGCGCTCGGCGGCGCCGCGATCAACGCCCTGCTGGTGTCCGTGACCACCGGGATCCTCACCACCAAGGCATCGGCCCTGGACGAGTTCCGCTTCTGGCAGGTGGGCTCGCTCTCCGGGCGCGACGCGGAGATCGTCGGGCAGATCTGGCCGTTCCTGCTTGTGGGGCTCGTGCTTGTGCTGTCCGTCGCGCGGGGACTGGATGCGCTCGCCCTCGGCGAGGACGTGGCCAAGGGGCTCGGGCAGAACGTCGCGACCGTGCGGATCGTCGGGGGCCTCGGGGCGACCGTCCTGACCGGGGCGGGGGTCGCGGCGGCCGGACCCATCGCGTTCATCGGGCTCGCCGTCCCGCACATCGCTCGCGCGATCGTGGGCAGTGGGCATCGCTGGGTGCTGCCCATGGCCGCTGTCCTCGGGCCGGTGATGCTGCTCGTCTCCGACACGGTGGGGCGCGTGATCTTTCCGCCGAGTGAGGTTCCCGCCGGGGTGATGACGGCACTGATCGGGGTGCCGTTCTTGGTGACCCTGGTGCGCCGGAAGGCGGTGGCCGCGTGAGCGAGCGTTGTGGGCAGGCGTTCCGCAGGGCGGAACAGGTGGGCACAACCCCTGATGCGGGGCGCCCGGTGAAGCTGCGTCCAGCCGGATATGCCGTACTGCGGCTCGGGAAAGCCACGTTCCTTCTGCACCGCAGGGCAGCGGTGGCCGCCGTCGCCCTCGCCCTGCTGCTGGCGGCGAGCTGCCTCGCGTACCTCTGCATAGGCGAGTCCTTCGTCGCGCCCGGCGAAGTCCTGAAGGTCCTGACGGGGCAGCCATCCCCCGACGAGCTGGTCGTGGGAACGCTGCGCGAACCCCGCATGGTCGTCGGCCTCCTCGTGGGCGCCGCCTTCGGCGTCGCGGGCGGGCTCATCCAGACCGTCGCCCGCAACCCCCTCGCCAGCCCCGACATCATCGGCATCAGCCAGGGCGCGAGCGCCCTGACGGTCGGCGCGATGACCTTCGGGGTCACCTCCGCCACCGTCCTGCCGTATCTCTCGGTGCTCGGCGGTGTCGCCGCCGCCGCGCTCGTGTACGTCTTCGCCTGGCGCGGCGGCCTGCACGCCACGCGCTTCGTGCTCATCGGCATCGGCTTCGCCATCGCCCTGCGCTCCGTCACCACGCTCTTCATGACCAAGGGCGACTACCTCGTCGCCCAGCAGGCGCAGATCTGGATGACGGGCTCCCTCAACGGCCGCGGCTGGCCGGAGGCGTCGCCGCTCGCCCTGACCCTGCTCGTCCTGCTCCCGTTCGTGTTCTGGGCCGCCCGCGCCCAGCGCTCGGTGACCATGGACGACGACACGGCG
Source organism: Streptomyces sp. NPDC033177 (assembly GCF_055577715.1). NCBI lineage: Bacteria > Bacillati > Actinomycetota > Actinomycetes > Kitasatosporales > Streptomycetaceae > Streptomyces > Streptomyces sp. NPDC033177. Next base: position 416,494 of record NZ_JBVIPS010000006.1, read on the forward strand.
ACCGCGCTCGGGGTGCGCCTGGGACACGTACGCCTCGGGCTCGTGCTGCTCGGCGTGATCCTGGCGTCCGTGGCGACCGGCGCCGCCGGACCCGTCGACTTCGTGGCACTCCTCGCCCCGCAGATCGCCCGCAGGATGACCCGCACCGCGCAGATCCCGCTGCTCTGCTCGGCACTGACCGGCGCGCTGATCGTGGTCCTCGCCGACCTCCTCGCCCGGCGGCTCTTCTCGCCCACCGAGCTGCCGGTCGGCGTCCTCACGGCGGCCGTCGGAGCCCCGTACCTGATCTGGCTGATCGTCCGCAGCCGCTCCGTCCGCAATGGAGGCACCTCGTGACCGCCCCCGCCGCCCGCCTCAGCGCCCGCGAGCTGACCCTCGCCTACGAGGACCGCGAAGTCGTGCACCAGCTCGAACTCGCGGTGCCCGACGGCAAGGTCACGGTCATCGTCGGCCCCAACGCGTGCGGCAAGTCCACCACCCTGCGCGCGCTCGGCCGCCTCCTCAAGCCCCGCGGCGGCGCGGTCCTGCTCGACGGCGAGGCGCTCGCCAAGCTGCCGACCAAGAAGATCGCCCAGCAGATCGGGCTGCTCCCGCAGACGCCCGTCGCACCCGAGGCCATCACCGTCGCCCACCTCGTCGCGCGCGGACGCCAGCCGCACCAGCACTGGTGGCAGCAGTGGTCCGACGAGGACGAGCGGGCCGTGACCCAGGCGATGGAACGTACCGACGTCGCCGCGCTCGCCGAGCGGTCCGTCGACGAACTGTCGGGCGGCCAGCGCCAGCGGGTGTGGATCGCGATGGCCATCGCGCAGGAGACGGACATCCTGCTCCTGGACGAGCCGACGACGTATCTCGACATCGCCCACCAGGTGGAAGTGCTCGATTTGGTCCGCCAGTTGGCCGCCGACACTCAGGAAGGCGCCCGCGGCCGGACCGTGGTCGTCGTGCTGCACGACCTCAACCAGGCCGCCCGGTACGCCGATCACCTCGTCGCCATGAAGCAGGGCCGCATCGTCGCCGAAGGCGCGCCCGCCGATGTCGTCACCGAGGATCTCGTGCGCGAGGTGTTCGGTCTGGACTGTGTGGTGGTACCGGATCCCGTGACGGGGTCGCCCCTGGTCGTCCCCGGGGCCCCGTGGGCCGCCGACGCGCACCCGCACCCCTCGTCCAACCGAAAGGTGGCCCCCGGACCATGAGCACCAAGACCAGCTCCCCGCGCCGCTCCCGCGCCCTCGCCGCCGGGGCACTCGCCCTCGGTGGCGCCCTCGCGCTCTCCGCCTGCGGATCGTCGGACTCCGGCAAGGAGGACGCCCGTTCCGGCGGGACGCACGTCGTCAAGACCGCCATGGGTGACGTGAAGGTACCCGTCGCCCCGAAGCGTGTCGTCGTCCTCGACACGGCCGAGCTGGACTCCGCGATCACGCTGGGCGTGAAGCCGGTCGGCTCCACGCACGTCGAGGCGTCGTCGGGCTTCCCGGGCTATCTGCCCAAGGACAAGGTCAGCGGCATCAAGGACGTCGGCGAGATGCTGAACCCGAACATGGAGGCCATCGCGGCCCTCGAACCGGATGTCATCCTCACCAGCAAGATCCGGCACGCGGCGAAGTACGAGCAGCTCAAGCAGATCGCGCCGACGGTGATGACGGAGAACACCGGCTACCCCTGGAAGGAGAACTTCCAGGTGCACGCCGCCGCGCTGGGCAAGAAGGCCGAGGCGAAGAAGGTCGTCTCCGCGTACGACGCGCACGCCGAGAAGGTCACCACCGCCGTCGGCGGCCCCGCGAAGGCCAAGGCGACGGAGGTCAACGTCGTGCGCTTCGTGGAGGGCGCCGACATCCGCATCTACGGCGAGCAGACGTACGTCGCCACACTCCTCAAGGACGTGGGTCTGGGCCGCCCCGCCATCGCCGCCAAGGCCAAGGACGGCTTCTCGTACGACGTGTCGCCCGAGAAGATCGACCTCGCCGACGCGGACGTCATCTTCCGTTCCACGTACGGCGATCCGAAGAAGTCCAAGCAGACGCGGACCGTCGGCAGCAGCCTGTGGAAGAACATGGACGCGGTGAAGCGCGGCAACGTCCACACCGTCGACGACGAGCTGTGGATCCAGGGCATCGGCTACACGGCGGCGGACAAGATCCTGGACGAGATGCAGGCGGCTCTGACGAAGGAATGACGCAGGAATGGACGAACGAGGCGGCGCACTCCGACGTGGGGTCGGTGTGCGCCGCCTTGAGGGTGTACGGGCCGTGGTGTCGCGCGGCGGTCACTTGGGGTCGTCGTTGAACTTCGCGGTCGCCCAGAAGTAGCCGAGCAGGGTCAGCCCCAGGCACCAGCCGACGGCCAGCCAGCCGTTGTGGCCGATCTCGGTGCCGAGCAGGAGGCCGCGCAGGGTCTCGATGGCCGGGGTGAAGGGCTGGTACTCGGCGATCGGCTGGAACCAGCCCGGCATCGAGTCGACCGGGATGAAGGCACTGGACAGGAGCGGCAGCAGGATCATCGGCATCGCGTTGTTGCCGGCGGCCTCGGCGTTCGGGCTGACCAGGCCCATGCCGACCGCGACCCAGGTGAGGGCCATGGCGAAGAGGACGAGCAGTCCGAAGGCGGCCAGCCACTCCAGGACGGTGGCGTCGGTGGAGCGGAAGCCGATGGCCACCCCGACGGCACCGACGAGGACCACGCTCATGACCGTCTGGATCACGCTGCCGACGACGTGCCCGACGAGCACCGAGCCGCGGTGGATCGCCATGGTGCGGAAGCGGGCGATGATGCCCTCGGTCATGTCGTTCGAGACGGACACCGCGGTACCGATCACGGTGCTGCCGATGGTCATCAGCAGGATGCCCGGGACGATGTAGGCGATGTAGTCGGAGCGGTCCGAGCCGCCGATGCCCGCGCTCATCACGTCGCCGAAGATGTAGACGAAGAGCAGGAGCAGCATGACCGGCGTGAGCAGCAGGTTCAGGGTGAGGGAGGGGTAGCGCCGGGCATGCAGGAGGTTGCGGCGCAGCATCGTGTTCGAGTCGCGGACGGCGAGGGCGAGGGTGCTCATCGGGCGTTCTCCTCGGACTGGTTGGGCTGGTGGGGGATGGCGTCGGTGCTGGTGAGGGCGAAGAAGACGTCGTCGAGGTCGGGGGTGTGGACGGTGAGTTCGTCGGCCTCGATGCCCGCGGAGTCCAGCCAGTCGAGGATGGAGCGCAGTTCGCGCTGCGTGCCGTCGCTGGGGAGCTGGAGGGTGAGGGCCTCGTCGTTGCGGGTCGCTTCGGTGAGGGAGCTGCTGGCGTGCCGGTAGGCGTCGGGGTGGGAGAACCGCAGGCGTACGTGGCCGCCGGGGATGAGTCGTTTGAGTTCTTCGGAGGTGCCTTCGGCGGCGATCTTGCCGTCGTTCAACACGGCGATGCGGTCGGCGAGTTCGTCGGCTTCCTCCAGGTATTGGGTGGTGAGGAAGACGGTGACGCCGCTGGTGACGAGTTCGCGGATGATGGCCCACATGTTGTGGCGGGATCGGGGGTCGAGTCCGGTGGTGGGCTCGTCGAGGAAGATGATGCGCGGGTTGCCGACCAGGGTCATGGCGATGTCCAGGCGGCGCTTCATGCCGCCTGAGTAGGTGGAGGCGGGCTTCTTGGCGGCTTCGGTGAGGTCGAAGCGGGCGAGGAGTTCGGCGGCGACCTGGCGTCCCTCGCTTTTGGAGAGGTGGTGCAGGTCGGCCATGAGGAGCATGTTCTCCTCACCGGTGATCAGGCCGTCGACCGCGGAAAACTGCCCGGTGACACCGATCGCGGCACGCACGGCCTGGGGAGCGGCGGCCAGGTCGTGGCCACCGACGCGCAGGTCACCGGCGTCGGCAGTGATGAGGGTGGAGAGGATCTTCACGGCGGTGGTCTTGCCCGCACCGTTCGGGCCGAGGAGGGAGAAGACCGTTCCTTCCGGGACGGCCAGGTCGATGCCGTCGAGCACGGTCTTGTCGCCGTAGGACTTGCGCAGCCCGTTCGCGGCGATGGCCAGGTTCGTCATGAGGAGCGCTCCTAAAGGGCTGCGGGTCGGCTGTCGGGGGTGTCGGATGCTGAGTTGTCAGGTGCTGGGTCGTCAGTTGCTGCGGGCCGTGATGTCGCCGTAGGCGGTGGTCGCGTGGATGGTCAGGCCCGCGGTGGCGCCGTCGGCGTTCTGGAGCGAGTTGTGGATCCGGCCGTACGAGGTGCCTGCGTCCAGGGAGGCGGAGACCCCGCGGGCCGCGCCGACCGAGATCTCGCCGGACTCGGTGCGCAGGGTGACCGTGCCGTGCACGGCCTCGGCGACGGTCAGATCGCCCTTCTGCGTGCTGATCTCCGCGGGCCCGCCGAGCCGGCCGACCGAGATGTCGCCGGCCTGGAGGGCGAGGCGGGCGCTCGCGGTCTCGTCGAGCTTGACCGTGCCCTGCGCGCCCTCGAAGACGATGTCACCGAGCCGTCCGACGCCGCGGAGGTCGGCGGCGGCGGTCTTCGCCTCGACGTGGGATCCGGCGGGCAACTGGACGGTCACCTCCACCGATCCGGAGCCGTTGCCGAGGATGCGGTGCTTCGCCGGTGCGGCCTGGATGCGCAGGACACCGTCGGCGTACTCGACCGTGGTCTGCTCGGCCGCCGTCACGTCGTGGCTCTTCGATGCGCTCGCGGGCCGGACCTCGACCGCGGTGTCGGTCCGGTCGGCGGCGATGAGGCGGAGGTGGCCGGCGGGGATGTCGATGACGGCGGAGATCGGGGTGGGGGTGTCGAAGTTCCGCATGGTGTGTTCCTTCGGGTCGTCGTTGTTTCTGACATGAGAAAAGCTACGTTGCGTTCACGATTTCAGCAACACACTCGTTGCGCTTAGATTGTATAAGCGCAGCTCAAAGCAGCTTTTTCGTTGCAACAGACCAGAAGCGAATGCAACAGAGGGGACGCATTCGTTGCAATGGATTGCGAGTGAACGCTATGGTGAGGGCATTCGACGGGTACGAAGGAGATCGCGATGCCGGGCGGCAGACTCACTCAGCAGGAACGTCAGCAGATCGCGCTGGGGCTGGCCGACGGCCTCGCCTACGCGGAGATCGCCAGAAGTCTCGACCGGCCGACGTCGACGATCACGCGCGAGGTGATGCGGAACGGCGGCCCCACCGCCTACCGCGCCGACCTGGCCCACCGCGCCACCGAACGCCGCACCCAGCGGCGCAGGCAAGCGTCCCCCCGCGCGCCGGAAGCCGCCCCGCAGGCACATGGACGCGACGCCGAGGCCGTACGGGAGTACGAGGAGACGCTCACCACCGTCTTCATGCAGTCGGGGATGCCCAAGATGATGGCCCGGGTCCATGCCTGCCTCTGCACCACCGACTCGGGCAGCCTCACCGCGGCCGAACTCGTCCAGCGGCTCCAGGTCAGCCCGGCGTCCGTCTCCAAGGCCATCACCTACCTCGACGGGCAGGGCCTCATCCGCCGGGAACGCGACGAACGCCGCCGCGAGCGGTACGTCGTGGACGACGACATCTGGTACCAGTCGATGATGGCGAGCGCCCGCTCCACCGCCCACGTCGTCGAGACCGCGCGGCAGGGTGTGGGCATCCTCGGCCCCGGCACCCCGGCGGCCACCCGCCTCGAGAACATCGCCCGCTTCCTCGACTTCGTCAGCGAGAGCATCGCCCGTGCGGCGGACCAGGCACGCGAGGTGCTTCATGCGAAGCCGGAGGGGTCGGAAGGGGGTCCGGAAGGGGGTTCGGAGGGGGGTCCGGAGGGGGGTTCGGAGGGCCGCGGCTGACCGCGGCCCGTGGGCCTACGGCCGTCGGCGCTGAGATCTCCACAGCAGGTAGAGCGCGGAGGCGATGGCGGCGCCGCGTACCACCCACGGCCAGGTCTCGGCCATCGCGTCGCTCATGTGGCCCTCGCGGATGGGGTCGCCCCAGCGGCCCTCGCTCCTGCCCCACAGCCAGGTGATCCCGGCAGCCACGGACAGACCCGGAAGTCCGAGTGCGGCCCACTTCGCCTCGGCCCGGCTGAGCCTGCGCGAGGCGTAGGCGAGGAGCCAGCCGCCTCCCAGAGCAAGCCAGTTGCCCAGGATGGCACCCACGGTGAGGAGGGCCGCCGCGAGCAGGAGCAGGGGGTTGGTGAAGCGGGGTCCTGTGGGGGCGACGGCCGCGGTGACGGGCCTGCGGATGCGGATGCGGCGGCGACGCGTGGGAGCGGTGTCCTCCGCTTCCTCCCACTCCTCCTCTTCGTCCTCGTCGTCGTAGTCCTCGTCGTCGCCGGCCTCGCGCTTGTCTTCTTCGGGGCGCTTTTTCGGCGGGGGCTTGAGTATCTCCGGGATCTCTACGCCGCCGGTGAAGCCCGGGACGCTGTCGGCGAGGCCGAAGGGGCTGCTGTCCACCCGCCACCAGTCGGGCTCGGAGCCGGGGGCGCCGAGCTCGTCCGTGCTCGCGAGGTGCGGCGGGGAAGGCAGGTCCTCCTGGGGCGGCTCCGGCTCCTCCGCGGCCGGGCGGGGGCGGGGGACGACGCGGCGCAGGCGCTTGGGGCGTTCCTTCGGCTGTCCGGTGCGCTGGGTGGGGACGGCGGGGCGGGGCGTGCGGGGCGTGCGGGGCGTGCGGGTTGTGCGGGCCTTGGGCAGGTCGCGGTCACCGGCGTCGGCGGTGTCGGTGGCAGTGGGGCCGCTGCCGCCTGAGCCCGCGGCTTCGACCAGTTCCTCGGGGGAGCCCAGGCGGTCCAGGATGCGGCGTATCGCGGCCGGATTGTCGGCGGAGGCCTTCGCTCTGCTGCGGTCGATCTGGTTCCGCAGGTCGGATACGAGGCGCATGCGGGCGGCGGACGGCAGCTGGTGCTGCTGGGCCAGGTCGCCGACGCGGCTCAGATAGTCGAAGACGAGCTGATCGCTCTCGATCCCCACGAAGTCCCCTCCGGGGCGGCGCCGTTGGCCCGCCCTTTGTGCCCGGTAGCACGACCGTACCTTCTTCTGGCGTGGGCGCCTTGACCCCCTTCCTCCTTCCTTACGAACGAGCCTTCCCGCCCACCCGCCCGATTGCCCCGCGGTTGACCTCTTGACGAACTAGCCTTCCCGCCCACCCGCCCGATTGCCCCGTGGCTGAGCTCTTGGCGAACTAGCCTTCCCGCCCACCCACCCGTTTGCCCCGTGGCCGTCAGGAAGCACCGGCCTTGCACCGTGAACCGCTACCGTGAGCCTGATGAGCACCGACGAGCAGCCACAGCGCCCAGCGGACACCCCCCGGTCCCTCGCCGAGGCGCTTCGTTTCCGTGATGACGCGTCCCTCGGTGCGCTGCTCCACGCCCGCCCCGATCTGCTCACGCCGGTCCCGAACGACCTCACCCAGCTCGCCACCCGCGCGGCCACCCGCGCCTCCGTGGTCCGCGCGCTGGAGCGCCTCGACCGGTTCGCCCAGCAGGTCGCCGAGGCGCTCGCCGTGGCCCCGGAGCCGGCCACGTACGGAGAGCTGCACGCACTCGTGGCCGGGGACGAGGGAAGCGAGAAGAGCAGCACCGTCGAGGCCGCGCTGGGCCGCGCCCTCGCCACCCTCCGCGAGCAGGCCCTCGTCTGGGGCACCGACGACCGCCTCCGCCTGGTCCGCACCGCACGCGAACTCCTCGCCCCCGCCCCGCAGTACCCCTCCCCCACCGGCCTCGGCCCGACCGTCGCCGAGGCCACCGCGGGCATGTCGCCGAACCGCATGCAGGACATCGTGGCGGCGGCCGGGCTCCCCTCCACGCACGACGCGGTGTCCGCGGTCCGCTCGCTCACCGAACTCTTCACCGACCGCACCCGCATGTCCGCGCTCCTGGACGAAGCCCCCGCCGAGTCCGTCGAGGTGCTCTCGCGGCTCGTCTGGGGGCCGCCGTACGGGCAGGTCACCGCCGACCCGGCGCGCCACCTGCGCTGGCTCCTGGACCGCGGGCTGCTGCTTCCGACCGCGCCCGGCACCGTCGTACTCCCCCGCGAGGCGGCCCTGCACCTGCGCGCGGGCCGCGCCCACCGGGTGCTCGAACCCGCGCCGCCCGCCGTCGAGGCGCTGCGCGAACACCGTCCACAGGCTGTGGACGCGGCGGCGGCCAGCCAGGCGTACATGGCGCTCGACACGATCGAGGAGCTCCTGAAGGACTGGGACGAGGGCGGCCCCACCGTGCTCCGCGCGGGTGGCCTCAGCGTGCGCGACCTGAAGCGCACGGCGGTCGCCCTCGACCTGCCCGAACCGGTGGCGGCGTTCTGGGTCGAACTGGCCTACGCGGCGGGCCTCGTGGCATCGGACGGCGAGGCCGACGAGCGGTACGCGGCGACGCCCGCGTACGACGACTGGCAGGAGCTGCCCCCCGCCGAGCGCTGGTCGGTCCTGGCCACGGCGTGGCTGACGGCGACCCGCACGGCGGGCCTGATCGGCGGCCGTGACGGCAAGGACCGCACGCTTTCGGCGCTCGGCCCGCACCTGGACCGCTCGTCGGCGCCGGAGATCCGGCACCGCGTGCTCACGCTCCTCACCACGCTCCCGGACGGCGCGAGCCCGACCCCCGAGTCGATGCTGGCCCGCCTGCGGTGGGAGCGCCCGCCGCGCGGCGGCACAGGCACCTCCGGCAGCACCGCCCCCCTGGAGCTGCGCGCCCGTATCGCCCAATGGACGCTCAACGAGGCGGAGTTGCTCGGCGTCACAGGACGCGGGGCGCTGTCCGCGCACGGCCGGGCGCTGCTCGGCTCCGAGAGCGAGGACGACTCCGTGGGGACGGCGGCCCCCCACCCCTCCCCCGCCGAACTCGCCGCGTACGGCGCACGAGCCGCCCGGCTCCTCGCACCGCTGCTCCCCGAACCGCTCGACCACGTCCTGCTGCAGGCCGACCTCACCGCCGTGGCCCCCGGCCCGCTGGAGCGGCCGCTCGCCGAGACGCTGTCCGTGCTCGCCGACGTCGAGTCCAAGGGCGGGGCGACCGTGTACCGGTTCACGCCCGGCTCCGTGCGGCGGGCGCTCGACGCGGGCAAGTCCGCCTCCGACCTGCACGCCTTCCTCGCCGCGCACGCGCGTACGCCGGTGCCGCAGCCCCTTGCGTATCTCATCGACGACGTGGCCCGTAAGCACGGCCACCTGCGGATCGGCGCGGCGTCCGCGTACGTACGCTGCGACGACGAGGCGCTCCTCAACGAGATCCTGGCCGACAAGCGCTCCCAGGGCCTGCGGCTGCGCCGCCTCGCGCCGACCGTGCTCGCCGCGCAGGCCGATCCCGGGGCGCTCCTCGAAGGTCTGCGGGGCATGGGCTTCGCGCCCGCCGCGGAGAGCGCCGAGGGCGACGTACTGATCACGCGGGCCCACGCCCACCGCTCGCCGCCCCGCACCGCTCCCGAGCCGGTGCACGACGGGCCGCCGCTGCCGGACACCACCCTGATCGGCGCGGCCGTGCGCGCCATCCGCGCCGGTGACCTCGCCTCGACCGCGCCCCGCAAGGCGACCCCGGACAAGGGCGACGCGCTGCCGCGCACCACGGCCGCCGAGACCCTCGCCACGATGCAGGCCGCGGTCCTGACGGGCGAGGCGGTGTGGATCGGGTACGTCAACGCCGAGGGCTCCGCGAGCCAGCGCGTGATCGCCCCGATCCGGGTGGAGGGCGGCTTCGTCACGGCGTACGACCACACCGCGGACGAGGTCAAGACGTATCCGCTGCACCGCGTGACAGGGGTCGCGGAGCTGGCCGACGACTGAGCCGGGAGCCGAGCCACGAGCTGAGGCGGGGGCTGAGGCGGGAGCCGGGCGAGGAGCTGAGGCGGGAGCCGGGCCAGGGCTGAGGCAGGACCGTATGCGCGCGCCATGCGGCACACTGGACGTTTGGCTTACCGAAAGGGTGCGCGCGTGAATGGTCCCCTGATCGTCCAGTCGGACAAGACTCTCCTGCTCGAGGTCGACCACGAGCAGGCGGAGGCCTGCCGTCGTGTCATCGCGCCCTTCGCGGAGCTGGAGCGTGCTCCCGAGCACATCCACACCTACCGCGTGACGCCGCTCGGCCTGTGGAACGCCCGTGCCGCGGGGCACGACGCCGAGCAGGTCGTGGACGCGTTGGTGGAGTTCTCCCGCTATCCCGTGCCGCACGCGCTGCTCGTGGACATCGCCGAGACGATGGCGCGCTACGGCCGCCTCACGCTCTCGAAGCACCCCACGCACGGTCTCGTCCTGACCACCACCGACCGGCCGGTCCTGGAAGAGATCCTGCGGTCCAAGAAGGTGCAGCCGCTCGTCGGTGAGCGCCTCGACGCGGACACCGTCGCCGTACATCAGTCCGAGCGCGGTCAGATCAAGCAGACGCTCCTGAAGCTGGGCTGGCCCGCCGAGGACCTCGCCGGGTACGTCGACGGCGAGGCGCACCGCATCGACCTCGCGGAGGACGGCTGGGCGCTGCGGCCGTATCAGAAGCAGGCGGTCGAGGGGTTCTGGCACGGCGGCAGTGGTGTGGTCGTACTGCCCTGCGGCGCGGGCAAGACGCTGGTCGGGGCCGGTGCGATGGTCGAGGCCAAGGCGACGACGCTGATCCTGGTGACCAACACGGTCTCGGCCAGGCAGTGGAAGCACGAGCTGATCAAGCGGACGTCGCTGACCGAGGACGAGATCGGCGAGTACAGCGGTACGCGCAAGGAGATCCGCCCGGTCACCATCGCCACGTACCAGGTCCTGACGACGAAGCGTAAGGGCGTCTATCCGCACCTCGAACTCTTCGACTCCCGCGACTGGGGCCTCGTCATCTACGACGAGGTGCACCTGCTGCCCGCCCCCGTCTTCAAGTTCACCGCCGACCTCCAGGCGAGGCGACGCCTCGGCCTGACGGCGACGCTGGTCCGGGAGGACGGCCGCGAGTCGGACGTCTTCTCCCTGATCGGGCCCAAGCGGTTCGACGCTCCGTGGAAGGAGATCGAGGCGCAGGGCTACATCGCGCCCGCGGACTGTGTCGAGGTGCGGGTCAACCTCACGGACTCGGAGCGGCTCGCGTACGCGACGGCCGAGGCCGAGGAGAAGTACCGCTTCTGCGCCACGACGGCCACGAAGCGGAAGGTGACGGAAGCACTCGTCAAGAAGCACGCGGGCGAGCAGACGCTGGTCATCGGGCAGTACATCGACCAGCTGGACGAGCTGGGCGAGCATCTGGACGCGCCGGTCATCAAGGGCGAGACGACGAACGCGCAGCGCGAGAAGCTGTTCGGCGCGTTCCGGGAGGGCGAGATCTCCGTTCTCGTCGTCTCGAAGGTCGCGAACTTCTCGATCGACCTGCCCGAGGCTACGGTCGCGATCCAGGTGTCGGGAACGTTCGGCTCCCGGCAGGAGGAGGCGCAGCGGCTCGGTCGCGTCCTGCGTCCGAAGGCCGACGGCCATGAGGCCCGCTTCTACTCGGTCGTGGCCCGGGACACCATCGACCAGGACTTCGCGGCGCACCGGCAGCGGTTCCTGGCGGAGCAGGGGTACGCGTACCGGATCGTGGACGCGGACGAGCTGCTGGCAGACAACTGAGGGCCAAGGCGAGCGCCAGCAGGGGGTAGGGCGAGGCCAGCGGCTGCTGCCAGTCGGACAGTCGCAGGTCCGTTGCCCCCTGGTGGGGGACGAGCCACAGGGTGCGGGCCGTGAAGAGGGCCGCCACCGCCGCGGTCAGGCGGGGGCGGCCCTCCGCCATGAGCAGGACCAGGAGCGGTACGCACCAGATCCAGTGGTGGGACCAGCTGATGGGCGAGACCAGGAGCGCGGTGCCGGCGGTGAGGAGTACGCCGCGGGGCTCGCCGGGCTTACGGCGGGCCAGCCACAGCCCGGTGGCGGCGACGAGGACGGCGGGCACGGCCCACACGAGCCCTGGATGCGGGTCGTGCGCCACGCGGGCGATCAGCCCTTGCAACGACTGGTTGTCGACGATCCACGCTTTGCCGACGCGGCCCGTCTCGAAGAGCCGGTGGGTCCAGAAGTCGACGCTGGCGGCGGGCAGCACGAGCGCTCCGAGCGCGAGGGTGCCGGCGAGGGCGGCGGTGGCGGTGAGCCCTTCGCGTACGCGTCCGGTGATCAGGAGATACGCGATGAAGATTGCCGGGGTGAGCTTGATCCCGGCGGCGACCCCGATCGCTGCGCCCTTGCCCGGGGCGCCGGGAGGCCGGGTGAGGTCCCAGAGGATCAGACACGCGAGGGCGAGATTGATCTGCCCGAAGACGATCGTCTGGAAGACGGGCTCGACCCAGATCCCGAGGGCGGTGGCCGCGAGGAGGGGGGCGAGGCGGGTGGGGAGTCCGGCGAGGCGGCAGGAGAGGTGGACGAGGAGCGCGAGGAGAACGACGTTCCCGGCGAGGAAGGTGAGCTTGAGGGCGGGGAGGGGGAGCCAGGTGGTGGGGACGAAGAGGAGGGCGGCGAAGGGCGGATAGGTGGCCGGAAGCTTCCACTCGGTGACGGTGAACCCGTAAAGATCCCCGCCGCTCGCGACGGCGGCGCCTTCGGCCCGATAGACGAGGACGTCGGCCATGGGGATGCGCTGCACCAGACAGAGAGCGGCGAAGCCGACGAGAGAGACGGCGAGAAGCGCGACTGCGGGCGCGGGGTCCTTGACGCAACGTGACACGGTGCTCACGAACGGTACCTTCACGCCGGCGACCTTAGTGGATCTGAGGGCTCCGCCCAGAGGCAAGGCTGCGGGGTAAACGGGCGGACAGGCGGGAGAGGCCCCTTCGGCGAGCCCCCCGGCGGGGGCATAAATCGGTGGCCCCGCCACGTGGCGTGGCATAAGATGCCCGGTCTGCCCGCGTGCCTCGCGCCCGCCACCGCCCGGACGGCAACCGGCCGGCCCCAGACCCCGTACCCCCTGCCGGAGGCAACCGTGCACGCCCAGCCCGACCCGCTCTCCCGAGAGCGGAACCACCTCGCCGCCTCCCGCTCGGCCCTCCGAGCCATGCGCGAGGACGCCGAAGCGCTCGACATCCGCGACGTCACCGCGAACTGGGTCAACGCCGCCGTCCTGCAGAGCCAGCTCGACGAGCGCATCAAGTCCCTCGCCGACCTCTCCCACACCCCGCTGTTCTTCGGGCGGCTCGACTACCTCCACGCCCCCGGCGCCGACCAGGCGGAAGGCGCGCAGGGCGAGCAGTTCTACATCGGGCGGCGCCACGTCCACGACTCCGACGGTGACCCCATGGTCATCGACTGGCGCGCCCCGGTCTCGCAGCCCTTCTACCGCGCCTCGAAGAAGGCGCCGATGGACATCGCCCTGCGGCGGCGGTTCGGATACACGGGCGGCGACCTCACCGCGTACGAGGACGAGCACCTCAGCGACGCCGACGAGGCCGAGCAGACCAGCAAGCTGCTCCAGCAGGAGATCGAGCGGCCCCGCGTGGGCCCCATGCGGGACATCGTCGCCACGATCCAGCCCGAGCAGGACGAGATCGTGCGCAGTGATCTCGGCGGGTCCGTGTGCGTCCAGGGCGGGCCCGGCACCGGGAAGACCGCCGTCGGCCTGCATCGCGTCGCCTACCTGCTCTACGCCCACCGCGACCGCCTGGCCCGGACCGGGACCCTGGTCATCGGGCCCAACAAGTCCTTCCTGCATTACATCGAGCAAGTGCTGCCGGCACTGGGCGAGTTGGAGGTCAAGCAGGCCACCGTCGACGACCTCGTCGCCCACGTGGAGGTACGCGGGGCGGACGAAGCCGCCGCCGCCGTCGTCAAGGGCGACGCCCGCATGGCCGCCGTACTGCGCAACGCCCTGCGCTCCCATGTCTCCATGCCCGACGAGCCCGTCGTCGTCGTGCGCGGCTCCCGGCGGTGGCGCATCCCCGCGTACGAACTGGAGGAGATCGTGGGCGAGTTGCTCGCACGTGACATCCGGTATGGGGCCGCCCGTGACGCCCTGCCCCAGCGCATCGCGCACGCCGTGCTCGTACGGATGGAGCAGGCCGGCGAGGCCCCCGACGACCGGGTGCAGGACGCCGTCGCGCGCAACGCCGCCGTGAAAGCCGCCGTCAAGGCCGTGTGGCCGCCCGTCGATCCCGCCAAGCTCGTGCTGCGGCTGCTCTCCGACGCCGATTTCCTCGCCGCGCACGCGGAAGGGATCCTCGATCCCGACGAGCAGAAGCTCATCCTCTGGGCGAAGCCCGCGCGGAGTGTGAAGGCCGCCAAGTGGTCCGCTGCCGACGCCGTGTTGATCGATGAGGCCACTGATCTCGTCGCCCGGACCCATTCCCTCGGGCATGTCGTCCTCGACGAGGCGCAGGACCTCTCCCCCATGCAGTACCGCGCCGTCGGCCGCCGCTGCACCACCGGCTCCGCCACCGTCCTCGGCGACCTCGCGCAGGGCACCACCCCGTGGGCGACCCGGAGTTGGGATCAGGCCCTGGAGCATCTGGGGAAGGGGAACGCCGTGGTGGAGGAGCTCACCGCGGGTTTCCGTGTGCCCCGGGAAGTCATCGCGTTCGCCTCCCGGCTGCTTCCCTCGATCGCGCCGGGCCTCGCCGAGGTGAAGTCCGTGCGTGAGTCGCCCGGTTCACTCGTGGTGCGCAAGGTGACAGAGAGGGACGCCGCCTCGGTCGAAGCCTCTGTCGAAGCCTGCGCGGAGTCCCTGCGGCAGGAAGGTTCCATCGGGCTCATCGCCGCCGACGCCCGCGTCCCCGCGCTCGCCGAAGCACTCGGCGCCGCGGGGATGACGTACCTCTCGCCCGGCGAGGAGACCACCCCCGACACCCGGCTCACGCTCGTGCCCGCCTCCCTCGCCAAGGGACTCGAGTACGACTACGTGGTCCTGGACGAGCCCGCGGCCGTCGTCGACGGCGAGCCCGACGAGCGGACGGGCCTGCGGCGCCTGTACGTCGCCCTGACCCGAGCCGTCTCGGGGCTCACCGTCGTGCACTCGGCCGCGCTTCCCGAACAGCTCGCCGGCTAGCCGCGGGTCCCGGAGCCGTCCGCCGCGGCGCCGGCGGACGGCAGGTGCGTGACGACGAGGACGAGGCCCGCGAGCGTCACGATCCGGGTGGCCGCGTCCAGGCCGTTCCAGTCCTCCGACTGCCACATGGCGAACCATTCGCCGCCGATCCCGATGAAGCCCGCCCCGAAGAGCAGGAGCACCATCAGGAGGCCGACCGTGCCCGCCCGCCGGGCCCGGCGCAGTCCCTGGGGGCGGCGCAGCGCCCCGCCCCACAGGACCGTCGCGGCGATGAGGACCAGCGCCGCCAGGGTCTCCCAGACGATGATCCCGACGTACGCGATGTCCTGCAGCGTGGTGGACTCCACCGCGCGCCACATCAGGTCGTCGTCCTTGAAGGTGGTGTCCATCGCCAGGACATGGCGCACGAACTGCTGATTGGTACCGAAGTCGGTGATGTTCCCGAACGCCACGAGTGCGATGTAGAGCGCCACCGTCCCGGTGAGCAGCATCGCGGCGACGGGCAGCGCCCCGGCCGCGAGCATCCGCTCCGCGGGACGCGTCCTGCTGGCTGGTTTCGGCATGAAGTCCCCTCCCTGTCCGTCCAGTTGTATCGCGTCCCGCGCGTCAGCCCCACACCGCGCCCGCCCGCGCGCGTCGCGTACGGGCACGGCGGTCAGGCGTCCAGCGCCTCGCGCCACGTACGGACCGCGTCCGCCGAAACCGGTGCCGCCCAGCCGTCGGGGCGCGAGGCGCCTCCGATGTGGAAGGCGTCGACGCCCGCGGCCCTGAGCCGCGGCAGGTGGTCGAGGCGCAGGCCGCCGCCGATCAGGATCTGCTGCTCGTAGCCCGGTTCGCCGGACCGCGCCGCCTCGTCGAGCAGCGTGGTCATGCCCTCGTCCACGCCCGTCGCCGCGCCCGCGGTGAGGTAGGTGTCGAGGCCGGGCAGGTCCGCGAGCTGCTTGCGCAGGGAGTCGCGGTCGGGGGCCCGGTCGATGGCCCGGTGGAACGTCCAGCGGCAGCCGTCGAGCGCGCCCACCACGCTCTCCACCGCGGCCAGGTCGGGGCCACCCGTCTCGTCGAGGAAGCCCAGGACGAACTCGTCGGCGCCCGCGCTCCTGAGCTCGCGCGCACTGCGTACGAGAGCGTCGACGTCGCCCGCGTCGAAGCCGTCCGCGAGGCGCAGCATCACGCGCAGGGAGATGTCCACGGCGGCGCGGATCTCGGCAAAGGTCTCGCGGGACGGGGTCAGGCCGTCCGCGGCCATGTCGGTGACCAGCTCGAGGCGGTCCGCGCCTCCGGCCTGAGCGGCGACGGCGTCCTCGGCGTCGAGGGCGATCACCTCCAGGACTGCACGCTTGCTCATGGATGTCTTCCTTCGGGTCCGGGGCCGCGGGAGCGGGCGACGCGGTGGCCTTGAAGCAGCCACACATAGGTCTAGTCCAATTACCCAGCCTACGCGCAGATCACCCCGGCGCGCCCCCACCGCACCGGGGTGATCGAAGAGACATGTACACGTCGATCTTGCCGGGGGTTCAGGCGAACGCCCCTTCGGCGTTCAGCTCAAAGGCCCCCGGGCTTTCAGCTCAGCGGCTTGAACCCCCTCAGGCGCAGGCTGTTGCCGACCACGAAGACCGAGGAGAACGCCATCGCGGCGCCCGCGATCATCGGGTTCAGAAGGCCCGCGGCGGCCAGCGGCAGCGCGCCCACGTTGTAGGCGAAGGCCCAGAACAGGTTGGACTTGATCGTGCCGAGCGTGCGGCGGGAGAGGCGGATGGCGTCCGCCGCCGCGCGCAGGTCTCCCCGTACGAGGGTCAGGTCGCCCGCCTCGATCGCGGCGTCCGTGCCCGTGCCCATCGCCAGGCCCAGGTCGGCCTGGGCGAGCGCCGCCGCGTCGTTCACACCGTCGCCGACCATCGCCACGCTCCGGCCCTCGGCCTGGAGGCGCTTGACCACGTCGACCTTGTCCTGCGGCATGACCTCGGCGATCACGTCATCGGGCGCAATACCCACCTCGGCGGCCACCGACTCCGCGACCGCCTTGTTGTCGCCGGTGAGGAAGGTGGGGGTCAGACCGAGGGCGCGGAAGCGGCGGATCGCCTCCGGACTCGTCTCCTTGACCGCGTCCGCGACCTCCAGGACCGCCCGCGCCTCGCCGTCCCAGGCCACCGCGATGGCCGTACGCCCTGCTGCCTCGGCCGCCGCCTTCGCCCGCCCGAGTTCGACGGGCAGCGGGATCGCCCACTCCTTCAACAGCGCCTCGCGGCCGACCAGCACCGCGTGGCCCTCGACGATGCCCTGGACGCCGAGACCCGCGACGTTCGCGAAGTCCTCGGGGGTGGGCAGCTCGCCGACCTTCTCTGCGGCACCCGCGGCGACGGCCTGGGCGATGGGGTGCTCCGAGGAGTGCTCCAACGCGCCCGCCCGACGCAGGACTTCGAGCTCGCCGACGCCCTCGGCAACGTGCGTGGCGAGCAGGGTCATCTTGCCGGTGGTGACGGTGCCGGTCTTGTCCAGGACGATCGTGTCGACCTTGCGGGTCGTCTCCAGGACCTCCGGGCCCTTGATCAGGATGCCGAGCTGGGCGCCGCGTCCGGTGCCGACCATGAGCGCGGTCGGTGTCGCGAGCCCCAGGGCGCAGGGGCAGGCGATGATCAGTACGGCGACGGCCGCGGTGAAGGCCGCCGTCAGTCCTGAGCCGTTGCCGAGCCAGAAGCCGAGGGTGGCGACGGCGAGGGCGATGACGACCGGCACGAAGACCGCGGAGATCTTGTCGGCGAGGCGCTGGGCCGCCGCCTTGCCGTTCTGCGCGTCCTCCACCAGCTTGGCCATGCGGGCGAGTTGGGTGTCGGCCCCGACGCGGGTGGCCTCGACGACCAGGCGTCCGCCGACGTTGAGGGTGGCGCCGGTGACGGAGTCGCCCTTGGCGACCTCGACCGGCACGGACTCGCCGGTGAGCATGGAGGCGTCGACGGCGGACGCCCCCTCGACGACCTTGCCGTCGGTGGCGATCTTCTCGCCGGGGCGTACGAGGAATCGGTCGCCGACCTTCAAGTCGCTCACGGGGATGGTCTCTTCACGCCCGCCGCCCGCACCGTCACGGATGACCGTGACGTCCTTGGCGCCCAGCTGGAGCAGTGCCTTCAGGGCGGCGCCCGCCTTGCGCTTGGAACGGGCCTCGAAGTAGCGACCGGCCAGAATGAAGGCGGTGACGCCTGCCGCGGCCTCCAGGTAGATGTTCCCGGCGCCGTCCGTGCGGGCGATGGTCAGCTCGAAGGGGTGCGTCATGCCGGGCGTGCCGGCCGTACCGAAGAAGAGCGCCCACAGCGACCAGATGAACGCGGCCGACGTGCCGACCGAGATCAGTGTGTCCATCGTCGCCGCGCCGTGCCGCGCGTTCGTGTACGCGGCCTTGTGGAAGGGCCAGGCCGCGTACGTCACGACCGGTGCCGCGAGCGTCAGGGACAGCCACTGCCAGTACTCGAACTGCAGGGCGGGGATCATCGCCATCGCGACGACGGGCAGGGAGAGCAGGACGGCGGTGATCAACCGCTCGCGCAGCGGCCGCAGTTCATCGTCGGCACGCCGTTCGTCGTCGGCCGGGCCCTGCTCCTGCGCGGCGACCGGTGCGGGCTCCTGCGCGGTGTAGCCGGTGGCTTCGACGGTGGCGATCAGGTCCTGTACGGCGATGTCCTGGCCGCGGTAGCTGACCTTGGCCTTCTCGGTGGCGTAGTTGACGGTCGCCTCGACGCCGTCCATGCGGTTGAGCTTCTTCTCGATCCGGGCGGCGCACGAGGCGCAGGTCATGCCACCGATGGCTAGCTCTACTTCTGCCACCTCGGTGGTGCCGGGTGTGGTGGTCATGGCTGCGGGCTCCTTGTGACGGGGGTACCCGGGGCGGGTACCTTCGACCTGGGCCCCTTTATACCCCTGGGGGGTATCGATCGCAAGAGCCACCCCGGGCTTGACTTGATACCCCTAGGGGGTATCGTCAAGACATGAAGGGCGGGCCGTGCCTCTCCCGCCGACTCTCCACCCGACCCCTCCACCCGACTCATGGGAGCCGTCATGAACACCGGACTGAAGATCACCGCCTTCGCCGCGGCCGTCGCCGCGACCTTCGGCACCGCGTACGGAGTGGGCCAGGGCGTCGACCCCGTGACCGCGGAGAAGAAGCCCGCGAGCGAGCACGGCGGGCATGCGGACGAGAGCGGGAAGGCGAAGAAGCCAGGAGGGGCGGATGCCGGCACGGGCCACGCGGAGACCGTGCCCGGCGGCCTGCAGATCTCCGAGCGCGGCTACACCCTGGACCTGGAGACCTCCCGCATCGACGCCGAGAACCGCGAGGAGCTCCGGTTCTCGGTCGTCAAGGACGGCAAGGGCGGTGCGGGCGGTGGGGGCGAGGACGGCCGGGGCAAGAACGGCCGGGGCAAGAACGTCACGGCGTACGAGAAGGAGCACGGCAAGGAGCTGCACCTCATCGTCGCCTCACAGGACCTGACGACCTACCGCCACCTGCACCCGACCCGCGCGAAGGACGGCACGTGGTCGACGCCGGTCGAGCTCCCGGAGGCGGGCGGTTACCGCGTCTTCGCCGACTTCAAGCCCGCGGGCGCGAAGGAGGGGCTGACACTGGGCGCGGACCTCGCGGTGGCGGGGACGTACGCGCCGCGGTCGCTGCCGGAGCCCTCCAGGAAGGCGAGTGTCGACGGCTACGAGGTCAGCCTCAAGGGGGAGTTGAAGCCCGGCAAGGCGGCGGACGTGACCCTGGACGTGGAGAAGAACGGCAAGCCCGTCACCGACCTTCAGCCCTACCTCGGCTCGTACGGCCACCTGGTCGCCCTGCGCTCCGGTGACCTCGCCTACCTCCACGTCCACCCCACCGGCGAACCCGGCGACGGCAGGACGAAGCCGGGTCCGGGCGTCTCCTTCGCGGCGACGGCTCCGAGCGGGGGCGCGTATCGGCTGTTCCTCGACTTCAAGCATGAGGGGGAGGTACGGACGGCGGCGTTCACGGTTTACGCGGGTGCGGGTGCGGGTGCCGGTGCCGGCGGCGAGGGGGGGCACGGGGATACCCCCGAGTCCGCAGACTCGGGACACGCACACTGACGCCTTGCGGTTCCTCGCCACCTGCGGGTCCGCTGTGGCCGTTCGCGCAGTTCCCCGCGCCCCTGAAACCGCTACGACCCCCGTCCGCACCTGCGGGTTCACTGTGCTTGCTCGCGCAGTTCCCCGCGCCCCCTGGGCGCCCGAAGGGGCGCGAGGAACTGCGCGACCAGCCACAGCGGGCCCGCAGACGTGTGTGAGCGGGCTCAGTCGAAGATCGGGAGTTCCGATTCCCTTGCTCCGGCCAGTTCGTAGCGCGTTCCCGCAAGGGGACGGCCCGTGTAGAGACGGATCAGGGTCGGCGCATCGCCGATGTAGCGGGCCGGAGGCCGCTTGCCGTCGGGGACACCAAGGGAGAGCGGCTCATCCCTCCCGTCCACATCCGCGTGCAGCGCAAGCGCCGACGTAGCCCTGCTGTACTCCCCGAGCAGGGTCAACACATCGGGCAGCCCCGCACCGCCGTACGCCCCAGGCAGCCCCCACGCCTCCCGCACATCCCCCGCGTGCACCCACTCCCCCAGCGCCACGCCGTCCAGGCGCCCCTTGAACTCGACCATGACCGCACCCGCCTCCGTCATGCCGCGCTCCAGCTCGTCCACGACACGGGAGTGGGACCAGTCGGCGCGCTCGGCGATGTCGCGGTCGTTGCTCTCGGCGCTGTAGACGCCCTCCTCGAAACGGCGGTCGATGACGCGCATCAGCGCGGCACTGCAGTGCGCGAGCACATGCCGCACGGTCCAGCCGGGACAACAGGTCCTGACCGCGTACGCGGAGTCGTCCGCGTCCCTCAACAGCGGTATGAGCAGGTCGCGTTCGGTTCGCAGTAGCCGGCCGGGCAGCTCGGGGTCGTATGTCTCGTCGCGGTGCGTCATGGAAGTCATGCGGGCAAGCCAATCGCGCGCGGCGGCATACGGCAACGCACAAGGGCGGTGAATATCTACATACCCCCCAGGGGTACAGGCCCTCGCGCCCGCTAAAGTCGCCCCATGCCCCACCACGACAAGGACCTCGACCTCCGCGCCCGCTGGCACGCGACGCTGCTCCGCGCGAGCGAGGAGACCCCCGACCCCGCCCCCTACGCGGACAACCTGCTGACGCGCTGGGCCGAGCCGCAGCGGCGGTATCACACGACCGCCCACCTCGCGGCGGTCCTCGGTCACATCGACGTACTGGAGGAGCACGCCGAGGAGCCCGATCTCGTACGGCTCGCGGCATGGTTCCACGACGCGGTGTACGCGCCGGACCGCTCCGAGAACGAGGAACGCAGCGCCCGCCTCGCCGAACGTGCCCTGGCCGAGGCCGGGTTGACCGAGGCGCGGACCGCCGAAGTGGCCCGTCTCGTCCGGCTCACCGTCACCCACGACCCCGCCGACGGCGACCACGACGGCGAGGTCCTGTGCGACGCCGACCTGGCGATCCTGGCCGCGGCCCCGGACGCCTACGCCGCGTACGCCGCCGCCGTCCGCGAGGAGTACGCCTTCGTGCCGGACGAGGACTTCCGCGCGGGCCGGGCCGCGGTGCTCCGGCAGCTCCTCGCGCTGCCGAGGCTGTTCCGCACACCGTACGGAGCGGCCGAGTGGGAGGGTCCGGCGCGCGCGAACCTGGCGACGGAAATGGAGCTGCTGGACTCCTGAGGCTCCCGTACGCTCGCCGCATGCTTTTCATGGGTGGGGACCAGATCGAGGAAGCCGTGGCGTACGCGGCGAAGGTGCTGCGCGCGGGGGTGGAGCTCGACTGGAGCGTCAAGGCGGGCGGTCTCGAATGGAGCTGCCTGGATACGGCCGAGCACATCGCGGGCGACCTCGTCGCGTACGCGGGGCAGTTGACGGGCCGGGCGACCGACGGGTGGGTCCCCTTCGAGATCGCCTTCGACGAGGGCTCGGGTCCCGCGGACGCGATCAGCGTCATCGAGTCGACCGGCCGCCTGCTCTCGGCGGTGGTGCGGACCACGCCCCCGGGGGTGCGGGGCTACCACCCGTACCCGTCCGGGAGTGCGGACGCGACCGGCTTCGCGGCGATGGGCACGGCGGAGGTGCTCCTGCACACGTACGACATCGGGCAGGCGCTCGGCCTGGACGCGCAGCCGCCGGCCGGGCTGTGCGAGGCGGTGCTCGCCTGGCTCTTCCCGCAGGTCATGCCCGCGCGCACGCCCGACGACCACTGGGCGACGCTGCTCTGGGCCACGGGGCGCGGTGCGCTGGCGGGGCGGCCCCGCCTCGACAAGTGGCGCTGGCACAACGCCTTTTCGATTCCCGCGGGGCGGATCGCGCTGCGGGAGGTCTCCCCCGCGGCGGCGGCGGATCTCGCCGCGGGCGGCACGGGGGGTCTGACCTGGATCGAGGGCGGGCCCTTCGACGGGACGCGGCGGGCGGCGGAGGGGGTCGCCAAGGCGTACGCGTCCGGGGTGCACCGGCCCGAGTGGGGCATGTTCGCGCTGGTGCGGGTGGAGGACGAGGTCGCGGTCGGTGGCATGGGCTTCCACGGTCCGCCGGACGAGGAGGGCGTGGCGGAGGTCGGCTACGACCTGGCGGTCGGCGCGCGGGGCCGGGGGTACGCCACGGAGTCCCTCCGCGCGCTCTCCGACTGGGCCTTGGCCCGCCCGGGAGTCACGTCCCTCCTGGCCGTGATCGACCCCGAGAACGAACCTTCCCAGGCGGTGGTGACAAGGGCGGGCTACACCCGAGCCTCGGACCGGGAGAACCTCCGGGCGTACGTGCGCCGCGCCTAGCCGGGTGGGGGGTGGCGATGGCATCTCGACCCGGGGCAATCGGGTGGGTGGGCGGGAAGCATCCGCGCGAAGCGCGGGAGAGGCACCCGACCCGGGGCAATCAGGCGGGTGGGCGGGAAGCATCCGCGCGGAGCGCGGGAAAGGCACCCGACCGGGGCACCCCCGCAGGAGACGCCCGCGCGCAGCGCGGGGAACGCGGCCGCGGCCCACCCCCGCACCCCACGGGAATGTAAGCAGCCACCCCGACGTTCACCACTGTTATGCCGACACCTGACCCAAAGGCCCCTCTCCCCAAGGCCCCCGAGCCAGGGAAAAGCCCCGCCCGCAGCACGAACCGTATGCCCGTCGCCGTCTACATCCTCGGCCTCGCCGTCTTCGCGCTCGGCACGAGTGAGTTCATGCTCTCGGGGCTCCTGCCCCCCATCGCGGACGACATGGACGTCTCCATCCCCCGCGCCGGCCTCCTCATCTCCGCCTTCGCCATCGGCATGGTCGTCGGCGCTCCCCTCCTGGCCGTGGCGACCCTTCGCCTCCCCCGCCGTACGACCCTGATCACCCTCATCACCGTCTTCGGGCTCGGCCAGGTCGCAGGTGCCCTCGCGCCCACGTACGAGATCCTCTTCGCGTCCCGCGTCGTCAGCGCCTTCGCCTGCGCGGGGTTCTGGGCGGTCGGCGCGGCCGTCGCCATCGCGATGGTGCCGGTCAACCAGCGGGCCCGCGCCATGGCCGTGATGATCGGCGGCCTCTCGATCGCGAACGTCCTCGGCGTCCCCGCGGGCGCGTTCCTCGGCGACAACTTCGGCTGGCGTTCGGCCTTCTGGGCGGTGGGCGCCGCCTCCGCGATCGCCCTCGTCGGCGTACTGACCCTCATCCCCCGCATCCCGCTCCCGGCCGAGAAGCCGCGCCTGAAGCAGGAGTTGGCCATCTACCGCGACCGGCAGGTCTGGCTCTCCATCACGATCACCGCCCTCGCGGCGGGCGGCGTCTTCTGCGCGTTCTCGTACCTCTCGCCGCTCCTGACGGACGTCGCGGGGCTCGACGAGGGATGGGTGCCGACCGTGCTCGGCCTCTTCGGGCTCGGCGCGCTCATCGGCACGGCGATCGGCGGCCGTGTCGCCGATGCCCACCTCTTCGGGGTCATGCTGAGCGGCGCCGCGGCCTCGACCGTCTTCCTCGTCGCCCTCGCGCTCTTCTCCGGCACGACGGCCGTCGCGGTGACGCTCTCCTTCCTCCTCGGCGTCTCCGCCTTCTACACGGCCCCGGCCCTCAACGCCCGCATGTTCAACGTCGCGGGCGCCGCCCCCACCCTCGCGGGCGCGACCACGACGGCGGCGTTCAACCTGGGCAACACCGGCGGCCCCTGGCTCGGCGGCACGGTCATCGACCTGGACCTGGGCTACGCATCGACGGCGTGGGCGGGCGCGGCGATGACGGCGGTGGCGATCATCGCGGTGACGGTGTCGATGCGACTGCACCGCAAGGCACCGAGCCGCGTGATCACGACGTCCACGACCGAACCCGAACCCGAGGTTGAAGCCGAAGCCTCCCACCCCGCCGCCGCGCCCTCACTCCAGAGGCCGTAGGAACCGACGCTCGTAGCGCCGGATGCACCGCGTCCGGCGCGCGAGTTCGACGGCTTCCTGGCACTCGGGGTCGCTCGCGCTCTCGGTGCGGTAGCGCTCGTAGTCGGCGAGGCTCGGGAAGGAGAACAGGGCGTACGCGATGTCGCTGTCGCCCTCGCTGGGCAGGAAGTAGCCGTGGTGGTCGCCGCCGAGGCGGTTGACCAGGACGACCCAACGGCGGCCGTACTCCTCGAAGTCGTCGATGCGGTCGGGGTCGATCTCGTACTTCAGGTGAACCGTGATCATGCGGCTCACCCTAGGCTCGCCCCGCGAAGCGCCGCCCGCCTTTAAGCGGGCCTCCCGCTCAAGCGTGCCTCGCACCGCCGGCGGGCCTCCCCTTGGGCCTCCGCAGCCCGGCCTCAGTGAGCCTGCGCACAAGCTCCTTCGAGCCGATCTCGACCGCTCCCGCGCGCACCGCGTCGTCGTAGCGGTGCGAGGGCAGGTCGTAGTGGTCGCGCTCGAAGGCGCGCGCGGGGGCGCCGATGCCCGCCGCGAACGCGTGCAGTTCCTCGTACGAGACGTCGCTGACCAGGTGCGACCACATGCGCCCATGCCCCGGCCAGGTCGGCGGATCGATGTACACCGTCACGGCGTCAGGCCGCCCACGGGAGCCACGACCACGCCCGCCTTGCCGCACACCCAGTGCGGGTCGGGGCCCAACTCGGGCTCCACGTCCAGGGCGTGCGGGTCGCCCGTGCCGCAGACGGGGCAGAGCGGCCAGCGGCCGTAGCGCTCCAAGAGCGCGTCCTGGACGTCCTGGGCGACGAGGCCCGCGACGTACTCGACGCCCTCCGGCCACTGCTCGACCCACCAGCGGCGGTGCGCCACCGACTCCTCGACCAGCGAGACGACCTCGGCCTGGGCGACCTCGCGGGTCACGAGGTCGGCGAGGACAAGTGCACGAGCGGCGTGCAGCGCCTGCTCCAGGGGGTCGATCGCGTCCATGCAGCCATTGTCCACCCCACGCGCAACCCGCTGAAGATCCAACCGGAACGGAGGTGAGGCAGGTAACCGAGATCGGGACCAAAGGGGTCTTGACCGCCCCCCGCTCCGAAAATATCTTTCAAGCGTGACCAATGACGTGAAGGAAATTTTCGCGGGCGCGGCGCCCCCCGCCCCGGCCGCCCTCGCGGCCAAGGTGCGGACCCTCGCCCCGTCCATGACCCGCTCCATGCAACTGGTCGCCGAAGCCGTCGCAGGCGATCCCGCGGGCTGCGCGGCCCTCACGGTCACCGGCCTCGCCGAGCTCACCGGGACCAGCGAGGCCACGGTGGTCCGCACCGCCCGCCTCCTCGGCTATCCCGGCTACCGCGACCTGCGGCTCGCCCTCGCCGGACTCGCCGCCCAGCAGCAGTCGGGCCGCGCGCCCGCCGTCACCGCCGACATCGCGGTCGACGACCCGATCGCGGACGTCGTGGCGAAGCTGGCGTACGACGAGCAGCAGACCCTCGCCGACACCGCGGGCGGCCTCGACACCGTCCAGCTCGGCGCCGCCGTCGCCGCGCTCGCCGTCGCGCCCCGCGCCGAGATCTACGGCGTCGCGGCCTCCGGCCTAGTCGCCCAGGACCTCGCGCAGAAGCTGCTGCGCATCGGTCACATCGCCCACGCGCACTCCGACCCTCACCTGGCCGTCACGAACGCTGTCACCCTGCGCTCCAAGGACGTGGCCATCGCGATCACGCATTCCGGGTCGACCGGTGACGTCATCGAGCCGCTGCGGGTCGCCTTCGAGCGCGGGGCGACGACCATCGCGATCACCGGACGCCCCGGCAGCCCCGTCTCGCAGTACGCGGACCACATCCTCACCACGTCCACCGCCCGCGAGAGCGAACTCAGGCCCGCCGCGATGTCCTCCCGCACGAGCCAGCTGCTCGTCGTGGACTGCCTGTTCGTCGGCGTCGCCCAGCGGACGTACGAGACCGCCGCCCCCGCGCTCGCCGCCTCGTACGAAGCTCTCGCCCACCGGCACAGCCCGCGCGGCGGCAGCCGCTGAGCCCACCCTTGCAGCACGCCCCTTGCAGCACCCGCACCCACCCCCCTCGCCGCACACGAAAGAGCCGCACCTCATGACCTCCACGACCGACGCCACGGACTCCCCCGCCCCCGGAAGCGGATCCGGCGACACGTACGGCGAACTCCGCGCCCAGCTGGACACGCTCACCACGGAAGCGTTCCGGCCCGAGCTCTCCGAGATCGACCGGCTGCCCACGTCGGAGATCGCGAAGATCATGAACGGCGAGGACGCCACCGTGCCCGCGGCCGTCGCCGAGCAGCTCCCGGCCATCGCCGCCGCCATCGACGGCACCGCCGAGCGCATGGCCCGCGGCGGCCGGCTCATCTACGCGGGCGCGGGAACGGCCGGGCGCCTCGGGGTGCTCGACGCCTCCGAGTGCCCGCCCACCTTCAACACCGACCCGGCCGAGGTCGTCGGCCTCATCGCGGGCGGCCCGAGCGCCATGGTCACGGCGGTCGAGGGCGCGGAGGACAGCAAGGAGCTCGCGGCCGATGACCTGGACGGGCTCCGGCTCACCGCGGACGACGTGGTCGTCGGCATCTCCGCGTCCGGCCGCACGCCGTACGCGATCGGCGCGGTGGAACACGCCCGCACCCGCTACGGCGCCCTCACCATCGGCCTCTCCTGCAACGCGGACAGCGCCCTCGCGGCAGCGGCCGACCACGGCATCGAGGTGGTCGTGGGCCCCGAACTCCTCACCGGCTCCACCCGCCTGAAGGCGGGCACGGCCCAGAAGCTCGTCCTCAACATGCTGTCGACGATCACGATGATCCGCCTCGGCAAGACCTACGGAAACCTGATGGTGGACGTACGCGCCTCGAACGAGAAGCTGCGCGCCCGCTCGCGCCGGATCGTCTCCCTCGCCACCGGCGCGTCCGACGAGGAGATCGAGGCCGCGCTCGCCGCCACCGACGGGGAGGTGAAGAACGCCATCCTCACCATCCTCGGCGGGGTGGACGGCCCCACCGCGGCCGACCTCCTGTCGTCATCGGACGGCCACCTGAGGGCCGCCCTCGACACCTCCCGCACGAACCGCACCACGCACACCCCCCGCACCACCTGACTGACCTCCCCCAGCCGCTGGAAGAACAGCGCCACCCGCACGCACAGCAAGGCACCCCGCACCATGGCAACTGACAAGAACCGCGCCACAGCCGCCGCGATCCTCCCCCTCGTCGGCGGCGCCCAGAACGTCACGTCCATCGCCCACTGCATGACGCGCCTGCGCCTGAGCCTGGCCGACCGCTCGCTGGTCGACGACGAGGCCCTGAAGGCACTGCCCGCTGTCATGGGTGTGGTCGAGGACGACACGTACCAGATCGTGCTGGGCCCGGGCACGGTCGCCCGCGTCACGCCGGAGTTCGAGGCCTTGGTGGCGGAAGCCGGGGCGGCGTCCCCGCCGGAACCCACCCGCACCGCGGATGAGTTGGCGGAGCAGGGGGCGGCCATCAGGGCGGCCCGCAAGGAGAAGAACGCCACCCCCTTCAAGCTCTTCCTGCGCCGCATCGCGAACATCTTCGTGCCGCTGATCCCGGCCCTCATCGGCTGCGGCATCATCGCGGGCATCAACGGCCTCCTGATCAACCTGGAGTGGCTGCCGGGCATCACCCCGGCGCTCGCGGCGATCGCCTCCGGGTTCATGGCGCTGATCGCGGTGTTCGTGGGCTTCAACACGGCGAAGGAGTTCGGCGGTACGCCGATCCTGGGCGGCGCGGTGGCGGCGATCATCGTCTACGCGGGCGTGGCGAACATCGAGGCGTTCGGCCAGAAGCTGTCGCCCGGCCAGGGCGGCGTACTGGGCGCGCTCGGCGCGGCGGTCCTCGCCACGTACATCGAGAAGTGGTGCAGGCGCTGGGTCCCCGAGGCGCTCGACGTCCTCGTGACCCCCACCATCACGGTCCTGCTCTCCGGCCTGGTCACGATCTTCGGCCTGATGTTCCTGGCGGGCGAGGTCTCGACGGGCATCGGCACGGCGGCGAACTGGCTCCTGGACAACACGGGCGCGTTCGCCGGCCTCGTCCTCGGTGGCCTGTTCCTCCCCCTCGTCATGCTGGGCCTGCACCAGGCGCTGATCCCCATCCACACCACGCTCATCGAACAGCAGGGCTTCACGGTTCTGCTCCCCATCCTCGCGATGGCGGGCGCGGGCCAGGTGGGCTGCGCGATCGCGGTGTTCAAGCGCCTGCGCCACAACACCTCGATCCGTACGACGATCAAGTCGGCGCTCCCCGCGGGCTTCCTGGGCGTGGGCGAGCCCCTGATCTACGGCGTCTCGCTCCCCCTCGGCCGCCCCTTCATCACGGCGTGCGTGGGCGGCGCGGCGGGCGGCGCGTTCATCGGCTTCTTCTCGATGATCGGCGACAAGGTCGGCTCCACCGCGATCGGCCCGTCGGGCTGGGCCCTGTTCCCCCTCCTCGACGGCAACCAGGGCCTTGGCCCGACGATCGCGATCTACGGCGGCGGCCTCCTCGTCGGCTACCTCGTGGGCTTCTTCGCGACGTACTTCTTCGGCTTCAGCAAGCAGATGCTGGTGGAGCTGAACGTCGACACGACCGCCCACGAACAGGTCGTCGCGGCGTCCCCCGGCACGAAGTCCGAGCCGACGACTCCGGAGGCGGAAGCGGATACGGAGCCGGCCAGGGTCTGACCCGCGGCCTCGGGGGCGGATGACGAAAAGATCCCGGTGAACGCCGCCCGAAGCGGCGTTCATCGGGATTTTTCTGCACGGGCCGCGGCGAGTTGTCCACGAAGTCCCCCGGGATTGTCCGTGATCCGTAACGGACTTGGTCTCGGTGCATCCTCCCGGCCCCCTTCCTCGTCCTGCCAGGTGCCGCGCGTGACCGGGGAGCGGCGAGGGACTGGACGCAAAGGGGCGGACGATGGCGCGACACAGCGGCGGCCGGGGCTGGTACGGGAAGATGATCGGGGCTGCGCTCGGGGTGACGCTGCTCGCCACCGGCGCAGGGGTGTGGAGCGCGCAGGCCGGTACGTCGGAGGGAGCACCGGCGGCCAAGAAGCCCAGCGCCGTGAAGCCGGTCTCGGCGGCCATCGCGCACGCCTCCGAGAAGGGGAAGCAGGGCGTCAACCTCACCATCGACGACGGCCCCGATCCCAAGTGGACTCCTCAAGTACTCGACGTGCTGCGGGAGTACGACGTGAAGGCCACGTTCTGCATGGTCGGGACGCAGGCCGAGGCCCACCCCGACATGGTGAAGAAGGTCGTCGCCGCCGGGCACCGCCTCTGCGACCACTCGGTGTCGCACAACACCGGCATGGACAAGGACTCCAAGGCCTACCAGCGCCGGCAGATCCTCGACGCCGAACGCATGATCACCAAGGCGTCCGGTGGCGTACGGCCGATGTACTACCGGGCCCCCGGCGGGGCGTTCACCCCGTACAGCCGCGAGCTCGCCGCCGAGCGGGGCATGCGGCCGCTCGGCTGGAACGTGGACACCAAGGACTTCGAGCGCCCCGGTACGGACGCCATCGTCGCCACGGTCGAGCGGGAGCTGCCCAACGGGCCCACCCTCCTCTTCCACGACGCCGGCGGCGACCGCACCCAGACCGTCGAGGCTCTGCGCACGCTCCTCCCCCGGCTCAAGCAGCAGGGCTACACCTTCGGCTTCCCGGTGCGCTGAGCCGGAGAAGTCGAAGGTGTGCTCATTCGGGACATATTTCCCCGACCGCGGCGCGCCGATCCTGACCGAGTCCCGCACCCGCGTCCGCCTCCGCCCCGTCCCGACCTGCTCCGGCCCCCCTGCGGCACAGGCGAAAGCGGCCAACGTCCCGCTGTCCGAAAGGACTCGGCCCGCCCGGGGAATCGCGGTGGCCGTCTTCCGGTGGCTACCCCGCGTATCGAGGATGGCACGTGCCGTCATCGAGGCCGACGCACCGGAGGGGACCATCCATGACCGAGCCCAACGACACCGGCCAGCCCGACGAACAGCAGATCGCCGAAGCTCTCGGCTCCGCGGCCAACATCACGCTCGCCCCAGGCCCCAGGGCGGTCTCCGAGGCCGCTCCCGCCCCCGACCAGGAGTGGACGCTGCCGGAAGGCAGGGCCTGGGTGTATCTCGCCGACCCCGGGCAGGGGCTCACCAAACCGGTGATCCTCGCCGATGGCTTCAACACCGGGCCGAGCGACCTTGACTTCCTCTGGGAGGGCCTGGAGCGGGGCGCGTACCCGTTCATCGGCGAGCTGCGGGCGCGCGGCCACGACGTCATCCTGCTCGGCTTCGACGAGCGCAGCGCCTCGATCCTGGACAACGCCAAGGCGGCCCGTTCGGCGATCCAGGAGGCCATCGCGCGGCGCACGGGCAACCACCCGCTGACCGTCGGCGGTTTCAGCATGGGCGGCCTCGTCACGCGGTACGCGCTCGCCAAGATGGAGCACGAGAGCGTCGACCACGAGACCGAGCTGTACTTCTCCTTCGACAGCCCGCACCGCGGTGCCTGGATCCCGATCGCGCTGCAGTCGTTCGCGCACTACATCCGGCGGCTCAACGCGGCCTTCTCGAACCAGATGAACAGCCCGGCCGCGCGCCAGCTCCTGTGGCAGCACATCGCGGAGTGGAATGACACCCCGGAGACGGACAAGGAGCGCGTCGAGTTCCTCGCCGAGCTGGCGCGGGTCGGCGGCTGGCCCAGGCGCCCGCGGAAGATCGGCGTCGCCAACGGCGTGCGCACAGGCGTCGCCAACGGCATCGGCCCCGGCGAGCGGGCGTTCCACGGCAGGGGCCTGGCCATCACCGGCACCCACCTCTACACGCAGCCCACGGGCGAGGAGAAGCTCGTCGCGCAGCTCCGGGTGGTGACCCTGCGCAAGCCGCAGATCCACACCTCGGGCCTGCCCGAGATCGACGGCGCCCCCGGCGGCACCCTGGAGGGCTTCGGCATCCTGGCCGACGAGCTGAACAAGATCCCCGCGATCATCGGCCTCGGCTCCGAGGCCGAGATCCGCGAGCACTGCTTCGTGCCCTCGGTCAGCGCGGTCGCCCTGCGGGACATCGACACCCAGGAGAAGCTGCACGACCCGTTCCCGGAGCAGTCCGAGGACAGCGAGCTCGACGAGTACCTCTGCGCCACCCACAACGAGGGCCACACCCTCGTCACCGGGGAACTCTGCGCATGGATCATGGACCGGCTGCCGTAGTCACACACGGCTCCGGAAAACGCCCGAGGGCGGCACCCCTTCGTGAGAAGGGGTGCCGCCCTCGGTTCGCGTGAGCGATGAACCGCTGATCAACCAGAGGTCGATCAGAAGTCCATGTCACCGCCCGGCATGCCGCCGCCGGCCGGGGCAGCGCCCGCCTTCTCCGGCTTGTCGGCGATGACGGCCTCGGTGGTGAGGAACAGCGCGGCGATCGACGCGGCGTTCTGCAGGGCAGAGCGCGTGACCTTCGCCGGGTCGAGGATGCCCTCGGCGATCATGTCGACGTACTCACCGGTCGCGGCGTTCAGGCCGTGGCCGACGGTCAGGTTGCGCACCTTCTCGACGACGACGCCACCCTCAAGGCCGGCGTTGACGGCGATCTGCTTCAGCGGGGCCTCGAGGGCCAGCTTCACAGCGGCGGCACCGGTGGCCTCGTCACCCTCGAGCTCAAGCTTCTCGAAGACAGCGGCGGCCTGGATGAGCGCCACGCCACCACCGGCGACGATGCCCTCTTCGACGGCGGCCTTCGCGTTGCGAACGGCGTCCTCGATGCGGTGCTTGCGCTCCTTGAGCTCGACCTCGGTCGCGGCACCGGCCTTGATGACCGCAACACCGCCGGCGAGCTTCGCCAGGCGCTCCTGCAGCTTCTCGCGGTCGTAGTCGCTGTCCGAGTTCTCGATCTCGGCGCGGATCTGGTTGACGCGACCCTGGACCTGGTCGCTCTCACCGGAGCCGTCGACGATCGTGGTCTCGTCCTTGGTGATGACGACCTTGCGGGCGCGGCCGAGCAGGTCGAGACCGGCGTTCTCCAGCTTGAGGCCGACCTCCTCGGAGATGACGGTGCCACCGGTGAGGATGGCGATGTCGCCGAGCATGGCCTTGCGGCGGTCACCGAAGCCCGGGGCCTTGACGGCGACGGACTTGAAGGTGCCACGGATCTTGTTGACGACCAGGGTCGACAGGGCCTCGCCCTCGACGTCCTCGGCGATGATCAGCAGCGGCTTGCCGGACTGCATGACCTTCTCGAGGAGCGGAAGGAGGTCCTTCACGTTCGAGATCTTCGAGTTCACGATCAGGATGTACGGGTCGTCGAGCGACGCCTCCATACGCTCCATGTCCGTGGCGAAGTACGCCGAGATGTAGCCCTTGTCGAAGCGCATGCCCTCGGTGAGCTCAAGCTCGAGCCCGAAGGTCTGCGACTCCTCGACGGTGATGACGCCTTCCTTGCCGACCTTGTCCATCGCCTCGGCGATGAGCTCGCCGATCTGGGTGTCGGCGGCGGAGATGGAGGCGGTCGAAGCGATCTGCTCCTTGGTCTCCACGTCCTTGGCCTGCTCGAGCAGGGCGCCCGAGACGGCCTCGACGGCCTTCTCGATGCCGCGCTTGAGGGCCATCGGGTTGGCACCGGCGGCCACGTTGCGAAGGCCCTCACGGACCAGCGCCTGGGCCAGGACGGTCGCGGTCGTCGTGCCGTCACCGGCGACGTCGTCCGTCTTCTTCGCGACCTCCTTGACCAGCTCGGCGCCGATCTTCTCGTACGGGTCCTCGAGCTCGATCTCCTTGGCGATGGAAACACCATCGTTGGTGATCGTGGGGGCACCCCACTTCTTCTCGAGGACGACGTTGCGACCCTTGGGGCCCAGGGTCACCTTGACGGCGTCGGCGAGCTGGTTCATGCCGCGCTCGAGGCCGCGCCGTGCCTCCTCGTCGAACGCGATGATCTTGGCCATGTGAAGTGGTCCTCCCGGACAGGGGTGGCATGCTTCCGGATCGCGCCAGCGCCCGCGACGGACGGCCTGCAAGCCTTGTGGTTCCTTGCCCCACCCGGCCTGCGGGCCTCACCGACCCGATCCAAGTTCTGTCACTCTCACTCGGAGAGTGCTAAGCCCAATGATTAGCACTCGACCCCTACGAGTGCAAGCGCCTCTTGCGGATCTCAGACGTACGAGGGGGTGCGCGCCCAGGGGCGCGCGGCGGTCCGCGCCACGGGTCGCGGGCGATGACGCACGAGGGGCCCGTACTCCTGTCGGGATACGGGCCCCTCGTCACTCGCTAAGTTCGCTGGCCGATCGCGCCGAGATCAGACGGCGAGCTTGACCATGTCCGCCTGCGGACCCTTCTGGCCCTGCGAGATCTCGAACTCCACTCGCTGACCTTCTTCAAGGGTGCGGTAGCCGTCCATCTGAATCGCGCTGTAGTGGACGAAAACATCCGCACCACCGTCGACCGCGATGAAGCCGTACCCCTTCTCCGCGTTGAACCACTTGACGGTGCCCTGAGCCATGCCTAACTCCCCTATTACTGGCCCTTGCACGGACCCGCACTTCGCGGACCCGGGTCAGACCTCACCCCCCCAATGGGTTGTGGAGGCGTGCGCCGGAACGCGTCGACCGCGGCTGAATGTATCTGTCCAACTGCCCTCTGCAACAGGTCAATCGGACGAGAATTCTGGGCACGCCTGATCGGTGATACGCGGAGAATTCACCGGAGTTCAGGGCAAGTCGGGCCAGACAAATGCCACAGGAAGGGCAAATGGGCGGTGCACATTGGCTACTTCTTGTCGCTCTCGGGGCGACTTCGTATATGCGCCAGGCACAAACGGGGAAGCTCGCTTCCCAACTGTACCGCGCTCAACCTCATGGAATTGCCCCCTCCGTTTCTCTCGCGGAGGGGGCAACAAGGATTACGCAGGGTATTTCCTTAAAGAATCAACCAGGATCAACCACCCGCGACGGCGGGGATGATCGAGACGCCCGCACCGTCCGGCGTCGCGGTCTCAAGACCCTGCTCGAAGCGGACGTCGTCGTCGTTCACGTAGACGTTCACGAAGCGCCGCAGCTTGCCCTGGTCGTCCAGGACGCGGGCGGCGATACCGGCGTGGTTCTTCTCCAGGTCGGCGATGACCTCGGAGAGGTTCGCCCCCTCGGCGGCAACCTCGGACTGACCGCCGGTGTAGGTGCGGAGAATGGTGGGGATGCGGACCTTGACGCTCATGGGATTCACCTCGGTAGTTCAGGAGGGGCGCCCGCCAGGGGCGCCCCGTCAGGGGCGCGGGGCTGTGACATTTGCGGCTCCGCCGCGGGGCGCGACCAGCCACAGCCGGCCCGCAGCCAGGGGGACAAGCTCAGTCTGCGAGCCCGGCGGCGCGGAACGCGTCGAGGCTGGGACGGATGGTCGCGGTCGCCTGAGACCTCTCGGCAACAGCGTCCAGGGTCTTGAGCCCGTCACCGGTGTTCAGCACGACTGTGGTCAGCGTCGGGTCGATGAGCCCCGCCTCAAGAAGCTTCTTGGTGACGCCCACCGTCACACCCCCGGCGGTCTCCGCGAAGATCCCCTCACTCCGAGCGAGCAGCTCGATCGCATCCACGACCTGCTCGTCGTTCACGTCCTCCACCGCACCGCCCGTGCGACGCGCGATGTCCAGGACGTACGGCCCGTCGGCGGGGTTGCCGATGGCGAGCGACTTGGCGATGGTGTCCGGCTTCTGCGGGCGCACGACGTCGTGCCCGGCCTTGAAGGCGGTCGACACCGGGGAGCAGCCCTCGGCCTGCGCACCGAAGATCTTGTAGGGCTTGTCCTCGACCAGACCCAGCTGGATGAGCTCCTTCAGGCCCTTGTCGATCTTCGTGAGCTGCGAGCCGGAGGCGATCGGGATGACCAGCTGGTCGGGGAGGACCCACCCCAGCTGCTCGCAGATCTCGTACGCGAGGGTCTTGGAGCCCTCGCCGTAGTACGGCCGCAGGTTCACGTTCACGAAGCCCCAGCCCTCGCCGAGCGGGTCGCCGATGAGCTCGGAGCAGAAGCGGTTCACGTC
Source organism: Streptomyces sp. NPDC033177 (assembly GCF_055577715.1). Classification (NCBI taxonomy): domain Bacteria; kingdom Bacillati; phylum Actinomycetota; class Actinomycetes; order Kitasatosporales; family Streptomycetaceae; genus Streptomyces; species Streptomyces sp. NPDC033177. The sequence goes on from NZ_JBVIPS010000006.1 coordinate 451,785, forward strand.
GTCGTAGTTGCCCTCGATGCCGACGAGCTCGCCACCGTAGACCGCGGCCATGACGACCTTGCCCTGCTCCAGGTCGTGCGGGATGAACACGCAGGAGCGGAAGCCGGCACGGGCCGCCGCGGCGCCGACGGCGCCCGCGAGGTTGCCGGTGGAGGAGCAGGAGAGCGTGGTGAAGCCGAAGGCGCGTGCGGCCTCGATGGCCTGCGCCACGACGCGGTCCTTGAAGGAGTGCGTCGGGTTGCCGGAGTCGTCCTTGACGAACAGCTTGCCCTGCTCGACGCCGAGCTCACGGGCGAGGTTGTCGGCCTTGACGAGCTTGGTCCAGCCGGGGTTGATGTTCGGCTTCTCGGCCACGTTCGCCGGGACCGGCAGCAGCGGGGCGTAACGCCAGATGTTGTCGGGGCCGGACTCGATCTGCTTCCGCAGGGCCTCGGGGTCACCGGTCGGCAGGTCGTACGCCACTTCGAGCGGGCCGAAACAGGCCTGACAGGCGAAGATCGGGCCGAGGGCGTAGAGCTCGCCGCACTCGCGGCAAGAGAGGCCCGATGCGGGACCGAGGTCCACGGAACCCGTGGTGGAAGGGGTGGTGTCGTTCGTTGCGACAGTCTGCGCAGCCATGGAGGCGAGGCCCTTTCTCCTCATCTTCCCCGCGACGCATCTCGTCGCGAGACGGAATTGGCACCTTCCCCACCGAGACCTCGCGTGCGCGGTCGGCGGGATGGTTGCCGGGGCTTCAACGGGCCGTATCCCTCTGCCCCTCTGGATGAGCGGTATGGCGCCGGGGGCTTCAGGGGCCCCAGGGCATTTGTCACGCGATGACCCCGGCATGCGATGGTCATCGGCGTTGTTCAAGACTGTAACCGACGGCCTGGACCCTTGAGATAGTCGTCCGAACCGCGAGATGGATCACATGTAGGTCACACACAGGAGGAGCCCCCCGTGCTGGAAGAGGCCGAGCGCTGGCTGACCAGGCGTTCCTGGTCCGTTGCCGACCGTCCGCTCAGCGCGCTCGTCGACGCCAAACGGACGTCCGGGGCCTCGGTGAGCGTGGTCCTGCCCGCGCTCGACGAGGAGGGGACGGTCGGCGAGATCGTCGCCGAGATCCGCCGTGAGCTGGTCGAGAAGGCCGCTCTCGTCGACGAGCTCGTGGTGGTCGACTCCGGCTCGCGGGACCGTACGCCGGAGGTCGCGCGGAAGGCGGGCGCGCGGGTCGTGCACCGGGACGTGATCCTGCCGCGCATCCCGGCCGTGCCCGGCAAGGGCGAGGTCATGTGGCGCTCGCTCCTGGTGACCGGCGGTGACATCGTCGCGTTCGTCGACGCGGACCTGAAGGAGTTCTCGGCGGACTTCGTCACCGGCACGGTGGGCCCGCTCCTGACCGAGACCGACGTGCACTTCGTGAAGGCGATGTACGACCGCCCCCTGGGTGAGACCGCAGGTCAGGGCGGCCGGGTGACCGAGCTGATGGCGCGCCCGCTGCTCAACATGCACTGGCCCCAACTGGCGGGCTTCGTACAGCCGTTGGGCGGCGAGTACGCGGCGCGCAGGTCCCTCCTCGAGCGGCTGCCGTTCCCCGTCGGTTACGGGGTGGAGCTGGGCCTGCTCGTGGACGCGCTGCACACCGTGGGCCTCGACGCGCTCGCGCAGGTCGACGTCGGGGTGCGCAAGCACCGGCACCAGGACGGGCAGGCGCTCGGCCGGATGGCGGCGGCGATCTACCGGACGGCGCAGCTGCGGCTCGCGCGCGGCCATCTCGTACGGCCCGAGCTCACCCAGTTCGAACGGGGCGAGCAGGGGTTCGAGCCGCGGTCCCATTCGGTGGACACGGAGGAGCGGCCGCCGATGTGCGGTATCGCGGAGTACACGGCTCGCCGCGTGGCGTAACCACCCCAAGCCAGGCATTTTGTCTACATTCCCCACTTATGTGGGTCAGACAAGCAGTGAGAAGCGCGCCACGCGCCGGTGCCGTGGCCTTGGCGACGGCCACCCTCGCGGCAGGGGCTCTCGGCGCGGCCACCGCGTCCGCCGCCACGGCGGATGCCGGCACCGGGCCGGGGATCGGCCACACCGACGACATCGCCCGGCGGGCGCAGGCGCAGCCCGCGCCGCGGGAACAAACGGGCGAGCCCGTGCGCCGGGAGGGCGCCCCGGGGCAACTGGCCAAGTCGGGCAGCGACTCGGACACGATGCTGTACGCGGGGCTTGCGATCTCCCTGTGCACACTGGGCGCGCTGACGGTCGCGGGCGCCAGGAGCAGACGTGATCAGTCGCCGCCGGCCACCCGGAGTCCGGCCGTACGTTTGAGTCCCCGCCCCAGGGGCTAGGTTCGCCACATGGTCTCCGAGCACGCCTCCGCACAGGTCCTCGTCGCGTCCAACCGCGGCCCCGTCACGTACACCCTGGAGGAGAACGGGGAACTGACGGCCAAGCGGGGCGGAGGCGGACTCGTCTCCGGGCTCAGCGCGATCGGCGACTCCGACGGCGACGACGCGGCCCTGTGGGTCTGCGCGGCGCTCGGCGACGGCGACCGGGAGGCCGTGCGGCGCGGGGTGGGCGAGCCGGGCGTACGGATGCTCGACATCGACGCGCGCGTGCACGCGGACGCGTACAACGGGATCGCGAACTCGGTCCTGTGGTTCGTCCACCACATGCTCTACCAGACCCCGCTGGAGCCGGCCTTCGGCCCGGAGTTCCGGGCGCAGTGGGCGGCGTACGAGACCTACAACCGGGCCTTCGCCGAGGCACTCGCCGAGAGCGCGGGCGCGGACGCGGCGGTCCTCGTGCAGGACTACCACCTGGCGCTGGTGCCGGGAATGCTGCGTGAGCTGCGCCCCGACCTGCGCATCGGCCATTTCTCGCACACGCCGTGGGCGCCGGTGGACTACTTCCGGATGCTGCCGGACGACGTCGCGGAGCAGCTCCTTCGCGGCATCCTGGGCGCCGACCGTGCGGCGTTCCTGACGGGCCGGTGGGCGGACGCGTTCACGGAGTGCTGCGTCGCCGTCCTCGGCGGTACGTCCGGTACGCGGATCGGGGTGCACGGGCTCGGGGCGGACGCGGACTTCCTGCGGGAGCGGTCGCGGCGGGCGGACGTGGAGGAGCGCCTGGTCGCGCTGCGGGAGCAGATCGGGGGCTCCGGCGACCGGAAGGTGATCGTCCGAGTGGACCGGACGGAGCTGTCGAAGAACATCGTGCGGGGACTGCTCGCTTACCGGGAGCTGCTCGAGACGCGCCCCGAGTGGCGGGAGCGGGTGGTGCACGTCGCCTTCGCCTATCCCTCGCGGCAGGATCTCGCGGTGTACCGCGAGTACACCGCCGAGGTCCAACGGGTCGCCGATGAGATCAACTCCCGCTTCGGGGTGGAGGGCTGGACCCCGGTCGTCCTGCACGTGAAGGACGACTTCGCGCGGTCGCTCGCGGCGTACCGCCTGGCGGACGTGGCGCTGGTGAATCCCATCCGGGACGGGATGAACCTGGTCGCCAAGGAGGTGCCGGTCGTCTCCGACGACGGGTGCGTTCTTGTCCTGTCCCGGGAGGCGGGGGCGTACGAGGAGTTGGGCGAGGATGCGGTTGTCGTGAACCCGTACGACGTCACGGGGACGGCTGTCGCGTTGCACGCGGGGCTGACGATGCCGGAGGGGGAGCGGGCGGAACGTACGAAGCGGCTCGCTTCGGCGGCGACGGCGTTGCCCCCGGCCCAGTGGTTCCTGGACCAGCTGCGGGCGCTGAGGGCCTGACTTTTTTCCCCAACCCCGCCCCTTCCCAAAGACCGTGCCTGCGCCCCGGGCCTACCTGGGGCTCCGCCCCAGACCCCGCTCCTCAAACGCCGGAGGGGCTGAATTTTCAGCCCCTCCGGCGTTTGAGGAGGGCCCTCGCGCCGAGCGACCCGCGGCGGAGCCGCAAATGTCACAGCCGGGAAGGGGCGGGGTTGGGGACTACATCGTGCCGTTCAGGCCAGCCGCGCGGCCACCGCGACAAGCAGCGCCACCACACCCCCCGGCCCGTCCACCACCAAGTCCGCCCGTTCCGCCAGCTCCGCCACCTCCGCACTGCCACTGCACACCAGCAGCCCCGGAACCTGGTCAGAGCGGAGTTTCTCGACGGCCGCGAAGGCGGGCAGGTCGCCCAAGTCGTCGCCCGCGTACAACACACATTCGGCACCCACCTCCCGTACGTAGTCCGCGAGGGCCACGCCCTTGTCCATGCCGGGGGGCCGCAACTCCAGGACGAGGCGCCCCGGTTCGACGATGAGGCCGTGGCGGGACGCCAGCTCCGCCAGCGGCTCCCGCAACGCCTCGAAGGCGGCCTGCGGATCGGCCGCACGCCGGGTGTGGACGGCGACCGCCCGGCCCTTCTCCTCTATCCACGTACCGCGCCACGCGCCCATCGTGTCCAGGAAACCGGGCAGTTCGGCGCGCACGGCCGCCACACCGGGATGCGGCTCCGCCGCGTGCACGGTGGACGAGACGGCGTCCCAGCGCTCGGCGCCGTAGTGCCCGAGCACGACGAGGTGTTCGAGGCCGGGCACACCCGCGAGCCCGCCGTACCGCACCGCCACACCCGCAGGCCGCCCGGTGACGACCGCGACGGAACACACCTTCGGCGCGAGCGCGGCGAGAGCGGGGACGGCGCCGGGGTGGGCGCGGGCCTGCTCGGGGTCCGGCACGATCGCGGCGAGCGTGCCGTCGAAGTCGAGCGCGATCACGGCTTTCCCGGGGCGCGCGAGCAGCGCGGCAAGGCCCTCGCGCCCGGCGGCGGTCACGGGCTCGGGCAGCTCGGGAGAGTTCGGCGAGTACTCAAGGTCACCCATGCGCCCGACCCTACGCTCAACGCTCCCCGCGCCGGGACTCCCTGACCCGCCGGAGCCGGTTGACGGTGACCGGATCGTGCGCGAGGGCGCGGGGATCGTCGAGCAGGGCGTTCAGGAGCTGGTAGTAGCGCACCGGCACCAGGCCGAGCTGCTCGCGCACGGCCCGCTCCTTGGCGCCGGGACCGGTCACCCAGTCACGGCGCTCCAGGGCGAGGATCGCGCGGTCACGCTCGGAGAGCCCGGTGTCGGGAAACATGTCACCGGAGGAGTCGGCGGGATCCGTGGCATCCGTCATGCCGGTCACGCTATTCCGAGTTCTCCTCGGTCGCCGCCTTGGACTGGATCTGGCCGAGGATCGACGCCGGATTGCCGTTCGGGTCGACTGCCTTGCCGATGTACTTCTTGACCTCGACGGACACCTGCGCCCAGGACGTCTTGCCCACGGGGTACAGCTGCGAGGTGGGCAGCTCGTCGAGGAACTCGGCGAGCGCCTTGTCGTTCTTGTTGCCCGTCATCTCCTCGGCGGCGGAGTTCGTGACCGGCAGCAGGTCGTACTCGCGGGAGAAGTCCAGGACGTTCTTCGTGCTGTAGGCGAAGTCGAGGAACTTGCCGATCTCCTCGCGGTGGCCCTTCTGCTTGAAGGCCATCATCCAGTCGGCGACACCCATCGTGGCGTCGGCGTGGCCGTTCACGCCGGGCATCGGCACCATGCCGTACTTCACGCCCTTCTTCGCGGCCATCTGCATCAGCGTGGGGTGGCCGTTGAGCATGCCGACGTCGCCGCGCGTGAAGGCGGCGAAGGCCTCGGCGCGGTCGAGCTTGGCGGGGGGCGTGGCGCCCGTCAGGCCCTTGCCGACGAGCTCGTCCTTCAGCCAGGTGAAGGTCTTCACGTTCTGCGTGGAGTCGATGTCGTACGTGTCGACGTTGTCGGTGTAGCCGCCGCCACCGCTCAGCAGCCACTGCATCGTCTCGGCCTGCGCCTCTTCCTTGCCGAGCGGAAGGGCGTAGGGGATCTTCACGCCGCGCGCCTTGAGCGTCTTGGCGGCGGCCGCGAGATCGCTCCAGCTCTGCGGCGGGGTGAGGCCTGCGTCCTTGAAGATCTTCTCGTTGTAGAAGAGCAGGCGCGTCGAGGAGGCGAAGGGCATGCCGTACTGGACGCGCTTGACCTCGCCCGCCTCGGAGAGGGGGGCCATGAAGTCGGCCTGCGTGGTGATGGAGACCAGGTCCTCGGTGCGGTAGAGCTTGTCCGCCGCGGCGTAGTCGGCGTACGCGCCGATCTGGGCGATGTCGGGGGCGTCGCCGGCCTTGACCATTTCCTTGACCTTGCGGTCCACGTCGGTCCAGGAGTAGACGCTGACGTCGACCTTGATGCCGGGGTTCTCGGCCTCGAACTTGTCGGCGATCTTGTCCCAGTACTTCTGGGAGCTGTTGGCCTTGGAGTCGCCGTAGTCGGCGGCCACCAGCTTGAGGGTGACGTCGCCGGAGTCGCCCGGACCGCCGCAGCCGGCGAGTACCGCCGCCATGCCCAGTACGGCTATCGCCGCGGTCAGTCCTGTCGCGCGCCGCTGCACAGCTGTTCCCACCCTCGATGATCTTCGTGAACTGCGATTTTCCCTCGCGTATGGACACGAGGTCTACACCACCTCAGTATCGCTTGTGCAACGGCGTACCACTGACAGCCCACCGGCAAGGAGTCTCGACGCATGTCGCGTACCGCAGCAGAGATCGCAACCCAGCCCGCCTGCTGGCACCGGGCGGCCGAGGCCGCTCTCACCTTCGACGGACTGCCGAAGAAGGGCGAGCGGGTCGCCGTCACGGGGTGCGGGACGTCGTGGTTCATGGCCATCGCGTACGCGGCGCTGCGCGAGGCCGCCGGGCAGGGCGAGACGGACGCGTTCGCGTCGTCGGAGTTCCCGGCGGGGCGGTCGTACGACCGGGTGGTGGCCATCACCCGGTCCGGTACGACGACGGAGGTGCTCGAACTCCTCGGACAGCTGAAGGGCGTGGTCCCGACCACGGCCCTGACCGCCGACCCGAAGACTCCGGTCATGGACGCGGCCGACGCGGTGGCGGTCCTCGACTGGGCGGACGAGGAGTCGGTCGTCCAGACCCGCTTCGCCACGACCGCGCTCGCCTTCCTGCGGGCCGGGCTCGGTGACATCCCCGGCGTGAAGTCGGTCGCCGACGCGGCGGTCGACGCGGAGCTCGCGGTCACGGAGCCGCTGCCCGCCTCCGTGGTCGGCGCCGAGCAGTGGACGTTCCTGGGGCGGGGCTGGACGTACGGTCTCGCCCTTGAGGCCGCGCTGAAGATGCGGGAGGCCGCGGGCGCCTGGACGGAGTCGTACCCGGCGATGGAGTACCGCCACGGGCCGATCTCCATCACGGGCCCTGGCCGGGTGGCGTGGATGTTCGGGGTGCTTCCGGAGGGGCTCGCGGGCAATGTCGACCGGGTCGGCGGGGAGCTGGTGGCCCGCGAGGAGCTGGATCCCCTGGCGGATCTGATCCGGGCCCAGCGGCTCGCGGTTGCACTGGCTGAGTCGCGGGGCTTCGACCCTGACCGGCCCCGGAACCTGACGCGGAGCGTCATTTTGGGCTAGTCCGATCCTGACCCGCCGCTTCGCGGCGGATGCTCCCCACCCACCCACCCGATTGCCCCGCGGGGTGCCGGGTGGGTGGGTGGGAGACATCCGCCGCGAAGCGGCGGTTTAGGGTCGCCCACCCACCGGAGGAGACCGGCAGATACCCGAAGTGGACTAGACCTCTCGCGGCGTAGGCGCGACACTGTCCCCCGTGAGACACGTCATCGCCCTCGATGTGGGCGGCACCGGAATGAAGGCCGCCCTGGTCGGGGCGGACGGCGCGCTCCTCCACGAGGCGCGGCGGCCCACCGGCCGCGAACGCGGTCCCGACGCCGTGGTCGAGTCCATCCTCGACTTCGCCGCCGATCTGCGCGCCCACGGGATCCAGGAGTTCGGGGAGTCCGCCGCCGCGGCCGGCGTCGCGATCCCCGGGATCGTCGACACCGAACGCGGCACGGCGGTCTACGCCGCGAACCTCGGCTGGCGTGACGTCCCGATGCGCGACCTCCTGAGCCGCCGGCTCGAAGGCATCCCGGTGGCGCTCGGCCACGACGTCCGCACCGGCGGCCTCGCCGAGGGGCGGATCGGCGCGGGCAAGGGCGCCGACCGGTTCCTCTTCGTGCCCCTGGGCACGGGCATCGCCGGCGCCATCGGGATCGGCGGCGGCATCGAGCCCGGCGCCCACGGCTCGGCGGGCGAGATCGGGCACATCATCGTGCGCCCCGGCGGCCCGCTCTGCGGCTGCGGCCAGCGCGGCTGCCTGGAGCGGCTCGCCTCCGCGTCCGCGGTGAGCGAGGCGTGGGCGGCGGCGAGCGGCGACCCGGAGGCGGACGCCGCGGACTGCGCGAAGGCCGTGGAGTCCGGCGACCCGCGCGCCCGGGAGGTCTGGCAGAACGCCATCGACGCGCTCGCCGACGGCCTCATCACGGCCCTCACCCTCCTGGACCCGCACACTCTGATCATCGGTGGCGGTCTGGCCGAGGCCGGGGAAACCTTGTTCACACCCCTGCGGGCGGCCATGACGGAACGCATCGTCACGTTCCAGACCCAGCCCCTCATCGTCCCCGCCGCCCTGGGGGACACCGCCGGGTGCCTGGGCGCGGGCCTGCTCGCCTGGGATCTGCTCGAAGGAACCGCCCCCGACCCCACCCGACCCACGGAGGTAACCGCCTGATGGCCGCTAGCAAAGTTCTCGCCGGTGCTCAGGTGGTCCTGCCCACCGGGACGCTCACCAACGGCCGCGTGATCGTGGACGGCACGCGCATCGCCGGGAGCACTCCCGCGGACGCCGAGGTCATCGACCTTCCGCCCGGTCACTGGGTCGTCCCCGGCTTCGTCGACCTCCACAACCACGGCGGCGGCGGAGCCTCCTTCACCTCCGGCACGGTCGACGACGTGCTCAAGGGCGTCCACACGCACCGCCTGCACGGCACGACCACGCTCGTCGCCTCCACCGTCACCGGCGAGATGGACTTCCTCGCCCAGCGGGCGGGCATGCTCAGCGAGCTGGCCGAGCAGGGCGACATCGCGGGCATCCACTTCGAGGGCCCCTTCATCTCGCCGTGCCGCAAGGGCGCGCACAGCGAGGTGCTCCTGCGCGACCCGGACCCCGCCGAGGTCCGCAAGCTGATCGACGCCGCCCGCGGCCGGGCGAAGATGCTGACGCTGGCCACTGAACTGCCGGGCGGCATCGACTCCGTACGCCTCCTGGCCGAGCACGGTGTGATCGCGGCCATCGGGCACACGGACGCCTCGTACGAGCAGACGGTCGAGGCCATCGACGCGGGCGCCACCGTCGCCACGCACCTCTACAACGCGATGCCGGGTCTCGGGCACCGCGAGCCGGGCCCGATCGCCGCGCTCCTGGAGGACGAGCGGATCACGGTCGAGCTGATCAACGACGGCACGCATCTGCACCCCGCCGCGTTCGAGCTGGCCTTCCACCACGCGGGCGCGGCCCGCACGGCGCTCATCACGGACGCGATGGACGCGGCGGGCTTCGGCGACGGCCGGTACATGCTCGGCCCGCTGGAGGTCGAGGTGAAGGACAGCGTCGCGCGCCTCGTCGAGGGCGGTTCGATCGCGGGCTCGACCCTGACCCTGGACCGCGCGTTCAAGCGCTCGGTGACGGTGGACGGGCTGCCGGTCGAGGACGTCGTGCGGTCCATCTCCGCCAACCCGGCCAGGCTGCTCGGGATGTACGCCGAGATCGGCTCGCTGGAACCCGGCAAGGACGCCGACCTGGTGATTCTGGACGCGGAGTTCGACCTGAAGGGCGTCATGCGCAAGGGCGAGTGGGTACTTGCGCCCCATTAGGCCCAACTGGGGTGATTTCACCACCCGTTGAAGAGACAACCAAGAGAAGGCGGTTGGCCCGGACCCCTGGGCCAACCGCCTTCTCTTTGGCATGATCAGCCCCGGAAAGAGACGGGCGGCAAGCGCGTTCCCAAGTGAACCCGGGGGTGAGTGACCAGTGATCCTCGCGGTGACGCTGAACGCCGCCCTGGACATCACCTACCGCGTCCCCGCCCTCGTCCCGCACGCCTCGCACCGCGTCACCGAGGTCATCGAACGCCCCGGCGGCAAGGGCCTGAACGTCGCCCGCGTCCTGGCCGCCCTCGGCCACGACGTGACGGTGACCGGCTTCGCGGGCGGTGACACGGGCCGCGTCCTGCACGAGCGCCTGGCGCGCGAGCCCCGCGTCACGGACGCCCTCGTGCCCGTCGCCGGCGCCACCCGCCGCACGCTCGCCGTCGTCGACGCGGCGACCGGCGACACCACCCAGCTGAACGAACCGGGCCCGGCGGTCTCACCCGCCGAGTGGACCGCGTTCCAGGAGTCGTACGAGGAGTTGCTGCGCCGGGGCGCCTCCGCGGTCGCGCTCTGCGGCAGCCTGCCGCCCGGGGTCCCGGTCGGCGCGTACGCGACGCTCGTACGGGCCGCGCGTGCCGCCAAGGTCCCCGTGCTCCTGGACACCAGCGGGGAGGCGCTGCGCCGTGGCCTCGCCGCACGCCCCGACATCATCAAGCCGAACGCCGACGAACTGGCCGAACTGACCGGCTCCCACGAGCCCGCCCAGGCGACCCGTGACGCCCGCCGCAGGGGCGCGCACGCCGTGGTGGCGTCCCTGGGCGCCGACGGCCTGCGCGCCGTCACGCCGGAGGGCACCTGGCAGGCGGCTCCGCCGGCCCGTGTGCGCGGCAACCCGACGGGTGCCGGTGACTCGGCGGTGGCGGGCCTGCTCTCCGCCCTGGTGGAAGAACTCCCCTGGCCGCAGCGCCTCGCACGGGCCGTGGCCCTGTCCGCGGCGACCGTCGAGTCCCCCGTGGCGGGCGAGTTCGTTCCCTCGACGTACGAAGACCTGCTCGCGCGGGTCGTGGTGACCGGGGAGGCCACCGCGGCGTGAGATCACGCGTCACCGCGTGGGCGAGCACAACGCGACGCACAACGGGCCGTTATGGCCCAGGAATTGGGGACATTCATCGTGCCACTCGTATCCACCGGCGACCTGGTTTCCGACGCGCGCGCCACGGGGCGCGGGGTCGCCGCGTTCAACGTGATCACCCTGGAGCACGCGGAGGCGATCGCCGCTGGCGCCGAGCAGGCGGGCTCCCCCGCGATCCTCCAGATCTCCGAGAACGCCGTGAAGTTCCACGGCGGCAGCCTGTCCGCCATCGCGGCGGCGGCAGCGGCGGTGGCCCGCACCTCCTCGGCCCCGCTCTCCCTGCACCTGGACCACGTCATGGACCCGGAACTCCTGCGGGCCGCGCATCCCGAGGGCTTCAGCTCGGTGATGTTCGACGCGTCGAAGATGCCGTACGACGAGAACGTCAAGGCGACCGCGGACGCCGTGCGTTGGGGCCACGAGCGCGGCATCTGGGTCGAGGCCGAGCTGGGCAAGGTGGGCGGCAAGGAGGGCGAGGCCCCGCTGGACGCGCACGCGCATGGCGTCCGCACGGACCCCACGGAGGCGGCGGCCTACGTGGCCGACACGGGAGTCGACGCCCTCGCGGTGGCGGTGGGCTCCTCCCATGCGATGACGGAGCGCACGGCGGCCCTGGACCACGAGTTGATCGCGACCCTCGCGGCAGCCGTGCCCGTGCCTCTCGTGCTGCACGGCTCAAGTGGCGTACCGGACCACGAGATCCGGCGGGCCGTCGCGTCCGGCATGGTGAAGATCAACGTCGGCACGGCCCTCAACACGGCGTTCACGGGCGAGGTGCGCGCGTACCTCGCCGCCCACGACCAGGGTGTCGACCCCCGGAAATACCTCGCCCCGGCTCGCGAGGCGATGGCCGGGACGGTGGCGGGGTTCCTGGGGCTGCTGAAGCAGCCCCAGGAGTAGCCCCAAAGGGGCGGCGGACGGCTCAGCCCTTGCCGCCCTCCACGAGCCACATCTGGTCGATGTTCGCCCCGACTGTCCCGCACAGGTCGCTCTGGGCGCAGGTCAGCGTGATCGAGTTGGTGCCCTTGGTGAGCTGGACCACCGCCCAGGTGTTGGTCCAGCCCTTCTCCCAGTTCCCTTCCTCCGCACCGGCGAAGTTCTTCATGTTCAGGGGACGGGTCTGCTTCTTGCCGTTCACCAGGATGGTGGCGTTGGAGTCCTTGCCGGGGACGCCGTAGTTCACGCGCAGGCTGTACGAACCGGCCTTGGGGATGCCGTTGACGGTCCACGTCACCTGGGCGCCGACCTTGTCGAACCCGGACACGTACGAGCCGCCGTCCGACTTCGCGCCGTCTACGTCCGAGGCCGTGGTCGTGCCGCCCTCCAGCTTGAGCGCCTTCGCGTCGGTCTTCGGCAGTTCGACCGGCTCATCGGGCTTCTTGGTCGGCTTCTCGCTGGGCTCGACCGTCTCGGCCTGGGTGGAGCCGCCGCCCGCTTCCTTCTTGCCGCCCTCGTCGTCGCCGCCACCGAAGATCATCGCGGCGCCGATCCCGATGGCGACGACCGCGACGACCGCGATCGCAGCGATCAGGAGGCCCTTCGTGTTCGGGCCGCTGCCGCGACCGCCGGAGCCTCTGGACGCCGGGGTGTACTGCGGGGTCGTCGGAGCCCCGCCGGGCTGCGTCTCCGGAGCGGCGTAGTGCGCGTTCGGCTGGCCGTACGCCTGCTGCTGCGGCGGCACCTGCTGGCCGTACGTGGGCGCGGCCTGCGTGCCGTAGCTGTTGGGCCGACGGTCACCGACCGCGCGCACGTGGTTGTACGAGGACCGCGGACCGGGGTACCCGTAGCCGCCCCCGCCGTTGGGCGGGGTGGCGCCGGCCGCCTGTCCGTCTTCGTACAGATAGCCGAACGGATCGTCGTCGCCCTCCGGCGGGTTCGGCGTGTGCTCGCCGTTGTTGCCGGGCGTCATTCCCTGGTCACTCCCTCATGTCGCTGACCGGGGGAGCCTACCCGCTCCGGGTAGGCCCAATGGGTGGCGTGCGCCTCACCCGGCACGCCTGTGCTGCTTGGCACGTGAGCGTTTCTCCACGTACATCCGCTGGTCAGCGGAGTGCAACACCTCGTCGGCCGACATCCCGCAGTGCGCCCACCCGATGCCGAAACTGGCACCGACCCGGACCGCCCTGCCGTCCACCCGGATCGGCGGGATGATCGCGTTCCGCAGCCGCACCGCGAGGTCCTGGGCGTCGGCGCGGCCGAGCCCGTCGGCGAGGACGACGAATTCGTCACCCCCGAGCCGCGCGACCGTGTCCCCGTCACGGACGCCGCTGGTCAGCCGCCTGGCGACCTCGATGAGAACCGCGTCACCCGTGTGGTGCCCGAAGCGGTCGTTGATCGACTTGAAGCCGTCGAGGTCGCAGAAGAGCACGGCGAGGCCCTTCGTGCCGTCGTCCGTGTCCCCGTGGCCCTCGGGGGGCGCGACGGTGTGCACGTGGTGGTCGAAGCCTTCGCCGCCCTGCTGGAGGCTGTGCGCGTTCTGCGAGCCGTAGTCGAAGCTGTGCCGGCCCTCCGCGTCGTAGACGCCGTCGTACGCCGCGTCCAGCGAGTCCACGGCGCTCGGCTGGCCCGCGTGCGGCCTGCGACAGAGCCGGGCGCTGAGGCGGGAGCGCAGCTCGGCGGAGTTCGGCAGGCCGGTGAGGGAGTCGTGCGAGGCGCGGTGCGCGAGCTGGAGCTCGCGGCGCTTGCGCTCCTCTATGTCCTCGACGTGGGTGAGGAGGAAGCGCGGCCCGTCGGCGGCGTCGGCGACCACGCTGTTGCGCAGGGAAACCCAGACGTACGTCCCGTCGCGGCGCGCCAGGCGCAGCTCGGCCCTGCCGCCCTCGGCGGACGTCCGCAGGAGGGTGCCGATGTCCTCGGGGTGGACCAGGTCGGAGAAGGAGTAGCGGCGCATCGCGGACGCGGGGCGGCCAAGGAGGCGGCACAGCGCGTCGTTCGTGCGCAGGATCCGCCCGTGCTGGTCGCCGCCCATCTCGGCGATGGCCATGCCGGAGGGCGCGTACTCGAAGGCCTGGCGGAAGGACTCCTCGCTGGCCCGCAGCGCCTGCTGCTCGCGCTCCAGGCGGACCAGGGCGCGCTGCATGTTGGCGCGAAGGCGGGCGTTGCTGATCGCGATGGCGGCCTGGAAGGCGTACATCTGGAGGGCCTCGCGGCCCCAGGCGCCGGGCCTGCGGCCATTGCGGGGGCGGTCCACGGAGATCACGCCGAGCAGTTCGCCGCCGGCCGCGCCCGTCGCGTACATCGGGGCGAAGAGGCGGTCCGCGGGGTGCCACTCGTCCTCGAAGCGGGGCTCGGGACCGTCGGTGTACCACTGCGGGACGTCGTCCTCGTCCAGGACCCATCCCTCGGTGTACGAGATGAACCGCAGGGCGCCCCAGGCCTCGCCCATGGCGAGCCGCTTCTCCCAGGCCTCGCGGGAGCCGACCCGGCCGGTGATGAGGGCCTCGGCGGCGGTGTTGCCCGCGAAGGCGGCGACCACGAGGTCGCCGTCAGGGCGCACGAGATTGACGCACGCCAGTTCATAGCCAAGGCCGTTGACCACGCCGTCGGCGACGGTCTGCAGCGTGTCCGCCAGGCTCCGGGCCGTATTGAGATCCGCCACCACCTGATGCAGCTGCCGCAGGGTCGCAAGACGGACGTACGGCTCCGACTCGGTCTCCATTGCTCGCTCTCCCCGAGACCTCGACAGCAACTCCAGGATTCGCAGCGCCCTTACTGTTCTCTTCGTACCTGAGTTCTCTCAGTGTCCGATTGCCACCGTCACTGAATCACAGCGAGCAGCTCACTCGGTACACAGGGTCAACAAAATATGGGTCCTGTGACTCAAGTCACAGATGGGAAGCCTTCGTTGGTCCAGTCCACTTGCCCGGTACACGGCTCCGCACGCCCTGCCGGCCGCCTCGGTCGCCGGTCCTAGGCCCGGTCTCGGACCACGGGCCGATGTGGCGGCGGGGACGGCCGGGCTAGCGTCGGCCTTGTGGTTCCCGTACTGAAGACATCCCTGCCGAGCGCCTCCGCGACTCCCCCCGCCCCGCCCTCCCCCCGCGCCCCGTCCCCCGACGGGCATCCTGTGGGGGTGAGCAACGAAGAGTTCCGTGCCGCCATGTCCCGGCTGGCCGCGGGTGTGGTCCTGGTGACCGCCAGAGAGCCGTCACTGGACGCGGACGACCCGCAGGCGCCGGACGGCGAGGACGTCGGCATGACCGCGACGGCCTTCCTGTCCGTGTCCCTCGACCCGCCGCTCGTGCTGGTCAGCCTGCGTGAGGGCTCCCGGATGGACGACCTGCTGGCCGAGCAGCCGCTGTGGGGCGTCTCGGTGCTCTCCGAGAGCCAGCGCCACATCGCGGGCCGGTTCGCGATGAAGGGCCGGATCAGCGACCGGCTGCTCTTCGAGGACCTTCCCTACTCCCGGGGGGAGACGTCAGGGGCACCGCTGATCGGCGGCGCGCTCTCTACGCTTGAATGCCGGACCGAACAGACGGTGACAGCGGGTGATCACACCCTCGTCATCGGGCGTGTACTTTCGGCTGCCCTGCCGAGCGCCGACGGGGGCCCGCTGATGTACTTCAAGGGCAAGTACCGACAGCTGGGCTGAACGGTTGCCGGATGAACCGTTCCGGGCTCAATGGTCCTGAACTCAATGGTTCTGGGTTGAACGGTCTTTGCCGGCGGGATCGTTTGCTGCGGTGGCCATGGCCGGGTCCGGGGCTCAGCCCCAGCCCTCGCCCGAGCGGCCGCGCTTGGTCTGACTGCGCTGCTTCTTCTCGCGGAGCCGCCGTTCGTTGATCCCCCGGGGGATCTTCGTGGCGCGGCGGGGCCGCGGCGGCGGCGCGGTGGCCTCCGCGAGCAGCGAGGCGAGGCGGGTGGCCGCCATCTCGCGGTTGCGCCACTGGGAACGGTGCTCGGAGGCCCGCACGCTGACGACTCCGCCGACGAGCCGGCCGGCGAGCCGCTCCAGGGCGCGCTCCTTCCACACCGGAGGCAGCGCTTCCGTGCCGGCCAGGTCGAATCTCAGCTCCACCTGCGAATCGCTGGTGTTGACGTGCTGACCGCCCGGCCCTGACGACCTGGAGAAGCGCCACATGAGCTCGGCCTCGGGCAGGGAGACGGAGCCGCGGATGACATAGGGACCGGACATGGGTCCTATGGTCCCGCGTCTGTCCGGTCCACGTCACCCGTATTAACGGCGCGCCCCGCTTGCGTCGGGAGTGACACGTGAGATGAGTAAAGAAAGTAAAAGGACCTGGAACCTCTGGGACCCTGGTCGACGTTCATAGAGGTGACGGTAGCTTCGTCCCCAGTACGAAGCCCGTTCGTACGCAACGAGGGAAGGGACTCCCAACAATGGCAGTAAGCCTGTCCAAGGGTGGCAACGTCTCGCTCACCAAGGAGGCTCCGGGCCTGACCGCCGTCACCGTGGGCCTCGGCTGGGACGTCCGTACCACCACTGGCACCGACTTCGACCTGGATGCCTCGGCCATCGCGGTGAACCCGCAGGGCAAGGTCTTCTCGGACCAGCACTTCGTCTTCTTCAACAACAAGGTGACGCCGGACCAGACCATCGAGCACACCGGTGACAACGTCACGGGTGAGGGCGAGGGCGACGACGAGCAGATCAAGGTCAACCTGGCCGGCCTCCCGGCCGACATCGACAAGATCGTGTTCCCGGTCTCGATCTACGACGCCGAGAACCGCTCGCAGAACTTCGGCCAGGTGCGGAACGCCTTCATCCGCATCGTTAACCAGGCCGGTGGCACCGAGATCGCCCGCTATGACCTGAGCGAGGACGCCGCCACCGAGACCGCCATGGTCTTCGGCGAGCTGTACCGCAGCGGCGCGGAGTGGAAGTTCCGCGCCGTCGGCCAGGGCTACGCGTCCGGCCTCGTCGGCATCGCGCAGGACTTCGGCGTCAACGTCTGAGTTTTCTGGGCGAGTTCGCGAGGGCCCCCGGCGGAGATTTTCCGCCGGGGGCCCTCGCGGTGCGCCGCCGCCCGCCACGGGCAGGCGGCTAACGTGCGCCGCATGATCCTCGAACCGCTCACGCCCGCGCGGGACGGCGCGCTCCCCGGCGAGCTGCTCACCGAGCTCACCGCCCTGTACGCGTCGAACCACGCCTTCCACGCCCTCTCCGGGGACTTCCCCGACCCCCACGACATCCGCTCGGAGCAGGTCGCCGCCGCGCTCGCGGACGAGTTGGCCGTGCCGGGAGCCGAGGTGCTTCTCGCGCGGTCCGAGGGGCGGGTCGTCGGGATCGGCATCACGCTGGACCGCCATCCCGACCCCGCCGACCCGGACCCGTGGATCGGGCTGCTCATGGTCGACGCGGGGGAGCAACGCAAGGGGTATGGAGGGGAGTTCGAGCGCAAGATCGAGGAGAGGTTCCGGGCTGACGGGCGCGACGGGGTGCGGCTCGCGGTGCTCGACGGGAACGCCACCGGGCTCGCCTTCTGGAAGGCACTCGGTTACGAGGTCATCGATCACCGCCGCGATCTTCAGGCGGACCGCCCCTGCGCGGTACTCCGCAAGCCGCTTCCGTAGGTCTACGGGCGCGCCGGCTTCCCGTCCCCGTACAGCCACGGGCCCCAGATGGCGCGCACCTTCTTGCGCGCCGCCTCGCTGCCCGCGTGCTGCTCCACGTACCGCGTGAAGTCCTCGGTGTCCGCGTTGCCGTGGCGGTGGGTCTTCGTCCAGCCCTGCACGATGTCGTAGAAGGTGGCGTCGCCCACCGCCCGGCGGATCTTGTGGACGACCATGCCGCCCCGCTCATAGACCGGGCTGTCCGAAATGGTCGCGGCGGACGGCGGCTTCGCGGGCGGGAAGGCCCAGATGGCGTCGTTGTCCTCCTTGGCCTCGTAGTAGTCGCCCGCGTAGATCTGGTCGAAGATCTCCTGCGCGCTGTCGCCGTCGTTGTCCTCCTGCCAGAGCCACTCGGCGTACGTCGCGAAGCCTTCGTTGAGCCACATGTCCCGCCAGGACTTGGGCGTCACGGAGTTCCCGAACCACTGGTGAG
This sequence comes from Streptomyces sp. NPDC033177, assembly GCF_055577715.1. NCBI lineage: Bacteria > Bacillati > Actinomycetota > Actinomycetes > Kitasatosporales > Streptomycetaceae > Streptomyces > Streptomyces sp. NPDC033177. Next base: position 469,625 of record NZ_JBVIPS010000006.1, read on the forward strand.
CCAGCTCATGGACGATGAGCTGGGTGTCGGGGGCGCCCGGGTAGGTGGGGCGGGTCTGCGTCTCCAGGGCGTAGCCCGCGTCCCCCTCGCTGCCGACAATCGCGCCGGTCGACGAGAAGGGGTAGGGGCCGAAGTTCAGCTCCTGCCACTCCAGGATCTCGGGAATCCGGGCGAGCGCCTTGGCACTGGCCTTGGCCTCGGCGGGTTCCACCGCCGTGAGCACCGGTATGCCGGACTCCGTCGTCGACTTCTTCACCTCGTACGGCCCGATCGCCACCGTCGCGAGATAGCTCGCCATCGGCTCGGCGCTGTGCCAGGCGAAGGTGGTGCGGCCGTTCCTGGTCGACTCGCGGGTCAACTCGCCGTTGGAGATGGCCTTCAGGCCCTTGGGCACGGTGACGCGTATGTCGTACGAGGCCTTGTCCGACGGGTGGTTGTTCGACGGGAACCACGCCATGGAGCCGGTCGGCTCACCCAGCGCGATGGCGCCCTCCTCCGTCCGCAGCCAGCCCTCCTCGGAGTCGTCCGGGTCGGTGATGGTCTCCGGGTTGCCGGAGTAGCGGACGACCGTGCGGAACGTCTCGCCCTCGTCGAGGTCGTCCGGCGGGCGGATCGTCAGCTCCTGCCCGTCGCGGTGGAAGGAGGCGTCCTTCCCCTCGACGGTCACGCCCTTCACCTCCAGGCCCTTGAGGTCCAGGTTGAAGGCGCTGAGGTCCTGCGTCGCGCGCGCCGTGACCTCGGCGGTGCCGGAGAGGTGGCGCGCGTCGGGGTCGTAGCCGAGGGTCAGGTCGTAGTGCGCGACGTCGTAACCGCCGTTGCCGAGCCTGGGGAAGTACGGGTCACGCACGCCGTCGGCCCCGGGCGTGCCGTGCACTCCGGAGCCGCTGCACGCGGTGAGGACGAGAGCGGTGAGGGCGGCGGCGGACGTGCCGCGCAGTGCCGTGGATCGTGGGTGCACGCCTGTGATCTTATGCGGCATATGTTCGGTCGTGCATCGCGCACGCCCGCCGCGTCGGCGCCCTAGAGGACCACGATGCCCAGCGGGCGTTCCCCTGCCGGGAGTCGGTGGGTTTCGCCGCTCCTCAGGTCGATGACGGTGATGCCGTTCCAGAAGCCGTCGCGGGTGAAGCCACCGGTGACGTAGGCGGTGTCGCCGTCCTCGGAGACCGCGACGTCCTCGTGCGGGCCGTCCAGCGGGAAGACCCTCTCCTCGCCGTCCTTCATACGCATGGTCAGCGAAGGCCCCTCGTCCGACGAGGGGTCGATGGGGCCCGTGCCGACCGCGAAGAGCGTGCCGTCCGGGGTGATCAGCGCGCCGTGCTGATGCGTGTTGGCCGTCATCTTCTCGATGTCGGACTCGCCGGTGCGCGGGTCGAGCACGACGAGCTTCTCGCCCTCGAAGGGCAGCAGAAGCTTGCCGTCCGACGGCCGTACGGCGGCGTAGTGCGGCTTCAGCCAGGAGCCGAGGCCGCCTTCCGTGCCGTAGGGGGCGACTTCGATGCGACGCGGTTCGAGGGAGTCCGCACGGACGACCGTCACGTCGAAGGTGTCGTGGTTGGTCGCGTAGACCTCCTTGCCGTCCTTCGAAACATCCACGTCGAAGGGCCGGCGGCCCACCGGAACGGTGTCCGTGACCTCGCGCTTCCCGGTGTCGATGACCTCCAGGGTTCCCTTCCCGTCCGGGACATTGACGCCCACGTAGGCGTGCTCGCCGTCCGGCGAGAGCGCGATGCCCATGCCGCCGCCGCGGTACTCGCCGGTCGTCGCGGGGCCGCTGTCGGTCTCGTACGGGATGCGGTCGACGCGTTCGCGCGTGTCGGTGTCCACGAGGGCCACGCCGTCCGCGGTGGCGACCCAGGCGCGGCCGTCCTCCCCCACGGCGATCCCGTACGGCGCGGTGCCGACCTTCACGGACTCGACGGGCCCGCGCTCGGGGTCCACGAACGTGACGGTGTCCGAGCCGAAGTCGGCCACCAGGAGGGTGCCTTCGGGGGTGCGCCGGTCCGCGGGAATGGTGGCGGTGGCCTTCGCGCGGGTGGGCTCGGCGCCGGACGCCGCGGCGTCATCCCCGCCGGTGCCGCAGCCCGCGAGAACGGCGGCCGCCAGCAGGACCGACGCACCGGTGGCGAAGGGCCGCGCCTTCACGCGGCGCCCCCCAGCAGCGCGGCGATCTCGGCGAAACCGCGGCGCTCCGCGTGCCCGAGAGGGGTGACGCCGTCCCGGTCGGCGAGTCCTGGCGTCGCGCCCGCGGCGAGCAGCAGCTCCACGATCTCCTGGTGCGCGCGACCGCCGTCGCCGAGGATCACGGCCTCCAGCAGGGCGGTCCAGCCGAGGTCGTTGACGTGGTCGACGTCGATGTCGGTGACGCGCAGGACCTCCCGTACGTACGCGACGTGGCCGCGTTCCGCCGCCGGGATCACGGAGATCCCGCCGAACCGGTTACGGAGCTTCAGGTCGGGCCCCGCGGGAAGCAGGACGCGCAGCATGGCGACGCTGCCGGTCACGCCGGTGGCCAGCCAGGGGCTGTCGGCGCGGCGGTCCTGGGCGTCGACGTCGGCGCCGGCGGCCACCAGGACCCGTGCGGCCTCGACGCGGTCGCCTATGACGGCGAGCAGCAGGGGGGTGCGCAGCTCGGGGTCACGGGCCTCGACGCGGGCTCCCGCGTCGAGGGCGGTTCTCACTTCGTCGGCGTTCCCGGCCCGTGCGGCGTCGAGCAGCCGCTGGTCCTGCGCGGTCCTTGCCATGTGCGTCCTCCTCGTCGTCGTACGGACCGGGAACACCCTCAGCATCAGCGGCCGAGCGCCGCGACGCCCGCCTTGGCGAACTTCTCGTCCAGGTCGCCGCTCGGGGCGCCCGCGACACCGATGCCCGCGATGGGCGCGTTCTTGGCGGTCACCGGGGCGCCGCCCGCGAGGAACAGGGTGCCGGGGATGTCCTTCAGGTTCGGGGCCTGCTCCAGGCGCTTGGTCAGCTCGGAGGTGGGCGCGTTCCAGGAGACCGCGGTGTACGCCTTCTTCACGGCGGACTCGGGGGACTGCGGTCCTGCGCCGTCACCGCGCAGCTCGACGATGGTGTTGCCGTTGCGGTCGACGACGGCGACGGAGACGCGCTGGTTCTCCTTCTTCGCGGCGTCGAGGGTGGCCTGGGCGGCCTTGGTCGCCGCGGCGACGTTCAGGTGCGTCGACTGCGTGAGGTTCTTGTCAGCGGCGACGGCGACGGCGGCCTTGGGGGCGGCGGCCGGGGACTCGGCGCTGGCGGAGACGGCCCCGAAGGTGCCGGCGAGAACGGCGGCGGTCGCGGCGATGGTCAGGACGCGGGTGCGGCGGGAGAGCTTCTGCATGGGGTGCTCCTCAGGTGAAGGTGGGGCGCGGAGGCGGGGATCGGGGGAGGTCGTTCCCTCTGCGATCAATCCTCCGGCCGCATCCGGGGCCCACCCCTCGACGTACCGGCTGCTACCTGCCTGCGACTCGGCCGACACGAGGGTCAGCCGATCGGTTGACCCCCTGGTGATCCCGACGGGCCACAATGAGGTTGTTTGCGCAGTTCAGCAGCGAGGCGCGAGCCGCGCGTCATGAGCCGCTCATCGTGCGCCGCGCGTCACGAGCCGCGCATCGTGAGCCGCGTGTCGGAAGGAGCGAAGCCGTGGAGCAGGCCGAAGTCGCCCCCGCGGGCAGGGGTTCCGCGGACCCCGACGCACGCTGGCTCGCAGCCGTCATGCACACGGCGTTCTTCGTGCTCCTCGGCTCGTCCCTGACCCGCTTCCTGATGCGGCACCCCGGCGAACCGCGTACGCCGTGGATCATCGCACTCTCGGTCTCCCTCGCCCTGCTCTACGTACTGGGTCCCGCCATCGGCGCCCGCCCCACCGCGCCGCGCCGCCTCACCTGGTTGATCCTCGTCGTCACCGTCTGGGTCGTCATCGTCATACTCGCGCCGAGCTTCGCCTGGTGCGCGGTGCCGCTCTTCTACACCGGGCTGCGGACGCTGCCGCCGCGCGCCGCGCTGTTCCTGGTGGCCGTCCTGACCGCCTTCGTGGTCGTCGCGCAGTTGCAGCTCGCGGGCCACTTCGACCCGAACCTGCTGCTCGCTCCGCCCGCCTGGGCCGCGGTCGCGACCGCGGTCTTCCTCTACATGCAGCGTCAGGCGGCCCGGCAGCGCACCCTCATCGACGACCTGATCCGCACCCGGCGCGAGCTGGCCGCCATCGAGCGCCGCGAGGGCACCCTCGCCGAGCGCCAGCGCATCTCCATGGAGATCCACGACACCCTCGCGCAGGGGTTGTCCAGCCAGCAGATGCTGCTCCAGGCCGCCGACCGCGTCTGGGACACCGACCCGGACAAGGCCCGCGCCCATGTCCGTACCGCCGAGTCGATCACCGAACTGGGCCTCACGGAGGCTCGCCGCTTCGTGCACGACCTGGCGCCCGCCGACCTCGCCGACGGCGGCGGCCTCGACGCGGCACTGCGGACGCTGGCCGAGCGCACCGCGCAGGACGCGGGCCTCACGGTCCGCTTCCACGCCGAGGGGACGCCCGCGCCGCTGCCCGACCGCACCCAGTCGGCGCTCCTGCGCATCGCGCAGGGCGCGCTCGCCAACGTGACGGAGCACGCCGACGCGTCCACCGCGGCGCTGACGCTCACACACCTGGACGATCAGGTGGTGCTCGACATCGCGGACGACGGGCGTGGCTTCACACCCACGGAACAGCCGCCCGCCTCCGACCGTCGGGGGCACGGGCTGCCCGCGATCCGCGCCCGCGCACAGCAGCTCGGCGGCACCCTGACGATCGAGTCCGCGCCGGGCGAGGGCACGGTCCTCTCGGTCGCGATCCCCCTCTCCCCCCAAAGGACCACCTGATGTCACAGCCTTCGGTACGCCTCCTGGTCTGCGACGACCACATCGTCGTACGCGCCGGACTGCTGGCCCTGCTGGGCAGCGCGCCGGACATCGAGGTGGTCGGCGAGGCGGGCACCGGCGAGGAGGCGATCGCGCTCGCCGCGAAGCTGGCGCCGGACGTGGTCCTGATGGATCTGCAGCTCGGCGAGGGTATGGACGGCGTGGAGGCGACACGCCGCATCACGTCCGTCGCCGCCCCCGCACCCCACGTCCTGGTCCTGACGACGTACGACACGGACGCGGACATCACCCGTGCCATCGAGGCGGGGGCGACGGGCTACCTCCTGAAGGCCGAGCGCCCCGAGGAGCTCTTCGCCGCGATCCACGCCGCGGCGCAGGGCCGCACCACGCTCTCCCCGCCGGTCGCGTCCCGCGTGATGGCCCGCATGCGCAAGCCGCTGCCCACTCTCACCGACCGCGAGCTGGACATCCTCGCCCAGCTCTCCCAGGGCCTCGGCAACCGCGACATCGCCCGCGCGCTGTTCATCAGCGAGGCCACGGTGAAGACACACCTGGGCCGGATCTACGACAAGCTGGGCGTGGACACGAGGGCGGGAGCGGTATCGGTGGCAAAGGAGCAACGCCTGCTGCCGTGAGGAGAGGCAGGCCGTCCACGGCCCCGGCCAAGGAGCAGCGGCGATCCGTGGCCTCCGGCCCGTGACACCATCGACCACGTGCTCGACATCGGCTACGCCCTCTCCCACCGCTTTCCCGACCCCCCGCAGTTCGACTACCGCCGCGCGGACGTCCACGCGCTGCGGCACGACCTGTTCTGCGGTGACGTGTATCTCGCGGACACGAAGGCGGACCGGGAGCTGTCCACAGCCTGGGGATGGGTTCCGGTGCTCGATTTCGCGTGGGCGCTGTGCGACATCGTCGAGCTCCTGGACCAGGACCCCCTGGGAAGCCGGGCGTCCCGCCCCCAGTACGCCGAGCTCGACTTCACGGAGTCGACGGACCGCATGCTGTTCACCCGCCGCTTCGGCTGGGTGGACATCGAGGCGGACTGGATGCAGGCAGAGGAACCCCCTCTCACGTTCTCCCACTCCGAGCTGCGCCGCGAGGCCCGGGACTTCCTCCAGGACCTCCTCGCCGACCTGACGGACCTGCACGAGTCGCTGGCGGACAACCCGGCGATCTGGACGCTCCAGTCCCGTTTCCCCCGGGCGTAGGCGCATCCTCCCCTCCCCCCGGGAGGCGCAGGCACGCTAATCCACCCGTACGCCGACCTGCGCGGCGAACGCCGGGGCCAAGTCCATCAGTTGGGCCGTACTGATCACCGACCCCGCCAAGCAGTCGATCCCCCGCAGGATGTCCACCTCGGCCGCTTCCCGCAGGTCGACGTCCTTCATCCGGACCCCGCTGAAATCCGCCCCCTTCAGCACGCAGCCCACGAACTCCACCCGTTCGAGCACCGCCTGCCCGAAGTCCGGCTCCACCAGCACGCACCCCTCGAAAACGACGTCCTTCAGCCGGGCCTTCCGCAAATTCAGATAGTCGATCTTGCCGCCCCGCACGACCACCCGCTCCAGCACACCCCCGTGCAGCTGCACACCCCCCAGCCGCGCGTCCACCACCTCCACGTCCCGCAGCGACGCCTCCACCAGCTCCGTGCCGACCCCGCGCAGCTCCGTCAGCACCGAGTCCACGAACCGCGCCCGGCTGAGCCGCGTCTCCGTCACCCCGCAGCCCGTCACCGCGCAGTCCAGGAACAGCGCTCCCCCACCGTCCTGCCCCGCGAGATCCAGGTCCCGGAACTCGACCCCGTCGTAATCCCCGTCGGGCTGCAGCTCACCCCCGCCGAGCCCCAGCTCCACGAACCCCCGCAGCGCGGGCAACCGCACCTCCGGCCGCCGAGCCTTCTTCACCCCTGCCGCATCCCGCTGCCCATCCCTCAGTCCCATGCGCCCATCGTGCACCCACCCACTGACAACCCCCGCACCCCCATGTCACATCCCGGGCACCCCCGTCCGTCGTACCCAGTGAACGCACCGACCACGGCAGGAGCCCAGCCACATGCCCACCCACCGCAAGACCCTCAGCATCATCGGCGGCGGCTTCGCCGGCCTCACCGCGGCCATCACCGCCGCGGAATCCGGCGCCCGCGTGACCCTCCACGAGTCCCACCACACCCTCGGCGGCCGGGCCCGCACCGCCGAAGGCCCGTACCGCACGAACGAAGGCCCGCACGCCCTCTACAACGGCGGCCCCCACTGGACCTGGCTCAAGCAGCGCGACCTCATCGGCCCCCTCGCCCCCATCCCGCCCATCGAGGGCACCCGGCTCCGCCTCCACCACCAGGGCAGGCTCCGCCGCACCCCACCCCTCGCCATGCTGAAGCTCCTGCGCCGCAAGGCCGAACAGGCGCCCGTCGACCAGGACTTCATGACGTGGGCCACCGGCGAGGTGGGCGAGGACGGCGCACGCGCCGCCGCTCACTACATCGCCGTGGCCACGTTCCACCACGACCCCGGCTCCCTCTCCGCCAGGTTCGTGCACGAGCGCCTGCGCCGCGCCACGAAGCTGCCCCCGGAGGCCCACTACCCGAGCGGCGGCTGGGGCTCGGTCATCGACCGCATGGCGACCCTCGCCTGGAACCTGGGCGTACGGGTGGAGACGCTGTCCCGCGTCGACTCCCTCGCCCCGCTCTCCGCCAAGGGACCGGTCGTCGTCGCCACCTCACTGCCCGCGGCCCGCCAACTGCTCCAGGACGACGGCCTGCGCTGGGACAGCGCCCGTACGACCCTCGTCGACCTGGCCCTCACCTCCCGCAGGGGCGACCCGTTCGCGATCTCCGACCTGGACGGGACCGGCTGGATCGAACGGTTCACCACCCAGGACCGCAGCCTCGCCCCCGCGGGGCAGGAGCTCGTCCAGGGCCAGTTCCCGCTCTCCCCCGAGGAGTCCAAGGCGGACGGCACCGCCCGCGCCGACCGCCTGCTCGACCTCGGCTTCCCCGGCTGGCGCGACCGCCTGGTCTGGCGCCGCGACGCCGTGTCCAACGGCCGCACCGGCGCGGTCGACCTGCCCGGCACCACCTGGCGCAACCGCCCGGCGATCGACCGCGGCAACGGCGTCTACCTGGCCGGAGACCAGGTCGCGGCGCCCGGTCTGCTCTCCGAGGTCTCCTTCAACAGCGCGCTGGAGGCAGTGACACTCGCCCTCACCTCGACAAGGCTCGACCTCGAGTCCGCCTGATCTACGGGAGCAGCCCCGTCACTTCGCGGCGGACCCCAGCCCCGCCAACGCCCCGTCGGTCAGCCGGTACACGGTCCACTCGTCCTGCGGCAGCGCGCCCAGCGACTTGTAGAAGTTGATCGACGGCTCGTTCCAGTCGAGCACGGACCATTCGAGCCGCTCATAGCCACGCTCCACACAGATCCGCGCGAGCTCGGTCAGCAGCGCCTTGCCGTGCCCGCCGCCGCGCGCCTCCGGCCGTACGTACAAATCCTCCAGGTAGATCCCGTGCACCCCACGCCACGTGGAAAAGTTCAGGAACCACAGCGAGAACCCGACGACCGCCCCCGTGGCGTCGTCCTCGGCGATGTGCGCGAACGCGGCGGGCCGCTCCCCGAAGAGCGCCTCACGCAGCTGCTCCTCGGTGGCCCTGGCCTCGTCGAGCGCCTTCTCGTACGCGGCGAGGTCGCGGACCATGGCGTGGATGACAGGGACGTCGGCAGGCGTGGCGGTACGAATCATGGCGGCAGAGTACGACGATCCTGCGCCGCACAGCAGGTCGTCACCGGCCCAGGAGCCGCCGCGCGACCTCCAGATCCTCCTCGTCCGGTGACCGCCCGTCCTCGATCTCCCACAGGGCGTTCTGCAGCACCCGCCCCAGCGTCCACGCACGGGCCCGCCCGCGGTCGAGACCGAGCACCTCGCTCATCGCGTCGAAACGCCACAGCACGTCGTCCGCGTCGAAGCGGTTGTTGAGCGCGGGCCACAGATCGAAGCCCGGGTCCCCGGCCAGCGGCTTCGGGTCGATGGCGAGCCACGGCTCACGCTCGGCCGCCAGAACGTTCTCGAAGTGCAGGTCCCAGTGCAGGAGCTGCTCCCCCGGCTCCCCCATGACCTCACGCATCGCGCCCCCGCACCGCTCCACGAGCGCGCGCTCGGCCGGGTCGGGGATCGCGTTCAGGGCATCCGGCAGATCGTCGAGCATCTCCGCCGCGATGTCCGCGAGCCGCCGCATGCCCGCGGGCGCGGGCACGGACGTGAGCCGCGCGAGCAGCTCGGCGATGACGAGAACCGCCTTGTGCGTGTCCTCCACCGTCGACAACATCCGCCCGGAGTCGAGGCGTTCGAGCAGCATCGTGCCGGTGCCCTCGTCGTGGTCGAGCAACCGCACCGCCCCGTCGCCGTCCCACACCCGCAGCCCGACCGGCTCCCCCTCGGTCTCCTCGTCCAGAAGCTGGAACTTGACCGCCGCGGGGGTGCCGTCGCGCCGCACCACGGGCAGTACGAGCGCCGCCATGCCGTGCATCGAGGGCCCGTCGACCCGCAGGTCCCACCGCTCGACGAACTCCGCCACGCGCGCGGGCAGCGCCGCGATGAAGGCACGGCCCGGCTCCCCCGCGTACGCGTACTGCGACTCGATCAGCTCGTCCGGAATGCGAAAGTCGATCACACCGGCGACGCTACCGGGCGTGCGTGAATCACCGCACGGGGATTACGCGCGGGGATCACGCACGGGGACCACGCATAGGGGGAAGAGCCCGATCAGATCCCCGAGGCCTTGAGCTCCTTCGCGAACGCGTCCTGGTCGAACAGCGAGTTGCTGTCCGCCTTCTTGCCGTCGATGACGACGGTCGGCGTGCCCTGCATGCCGTCGTCGGTGAAGGCCTGCATGGCCTCACCGACCCAGCCCTTGTACGTCACCTTCTTCACCGCCTTGTCGAACTCGGCGCCCCGCAGCCCGTCCACGGTGTCGGCGATCTTCAACAGGAAGGCCGGCGTGAAGGCGTCGTCGGTCTCGCGCTCCGGCTGGTTGGCGAAGACCGCGGCGTGGAACTGCGGGAACTTGCCCGCGTCCACCGAGGCCCGCAACGCGTTCGCCGCGTTCACCGAACCACTGCCGCCGAGGTTCTTGTCGAGGAACGACGCGAGCGTGTACTCGACCTTCACCTTGCCCTCGGCCACCGGCTTCACCAGAGCCTGCGCACCCGTCTCCTCGAACTTCTTGCAGATCGGGCAGCGCGCGTCCTCGTACAGCTTGACCGTGTGCCCGGCCTTCGGGTCGCCGACCGTGATCACGCCACCCTTCACCGACGCGGGCGTCTTGGCCAGCGCGTCCGTGCCGGCCGGCGGCTGCTTCGCCGCAGGGCCGCCGCCGGACGCGGACTCCGACGCCGACGTCCCCTTGTCGTCGCTCCCGCCCCCGCCCGTGAGGTCCTCGGGCCCGCAGGCGGCTGCGCCCCCGGCGACGAGTGCGGTGGCAGCCACCGCGGCGACGATGCGCCCGGCCTTGCGTACGGCCATCTGGACAGTCCTCCTGGATCTCGGCACGCGCCGCTTCGACATCGCCACGCGCCGGATCAACGTATCGGAACCCCCACCCCCAAGACCCCTCCCCAAAGCCCCCACCAGCGCAGTAACGTCCCGCACATGAGCAGCACGATCAACGGCGGCATCTCGTACTGGTACGCGGACCACGGCACCCCGGCCCCCCGCGAACCCCTGCCGGGCGACGAGAGTGCCGACGTCTGCATAGTCGGCGGCGGCTACACGGGCCTGTGGACCGCGTACTACCTGAAGAAGGCCGCCCCCTTCCTCCGCATCACCGTCCTGGAACAGAAGTTCTGCGGCTACGGAGCCTCCGGCCGCAACGGCGGCTGGCTCTACAACGGCATCGCGGGCCGCGACCGCTACGCCCGCCTGCACGGCAAAGAGGCAGCGGTCCGCCTCCAGGAGGCGATGAACGAAACGGTCACCGAGGTGATCGAGACGGCGAAGACGGAAGGGATCGACGCCGACATCCACCACGGCGGCGTACTGGAAGTCGCCTACACACCCGCCCAGTTGGCGCGCCTGAAGGAATTCCACGCCACGGAACTCGCGTACGGCGAGAAGGAACGCACCCTGCACGGCGCCCGGGAGACGGCCGACCGGATCCGCGTCGCGGGCGCCGTCGGCTCCACCTGGACCCCGCACGGCGCACGCCTGCACCCGGTGAAACTGGTGAAGGGCCTGGCGGCGGCGGTCGAGTCCCTGGGCGTCACGATCCACGAATCAACGCCCGTCACGGAGATCAAGCCGAAGCACGCGATCACCCCGTACGGCACGGTCCGCGCCCCGTACATCCTGCGCTGCACGGAGGGCTTCACGGCGTCCCTGAAGGGCCAACGCCGCACATGGCTCCCCATGAACTCCTCAATGATCGCGACAGAACCCCTGTCGCTTGCCCAATGGGAGTCGATCGGCTGGGAAGGCCGCGAAACGCTGGGCGACATGACGCACGCGTACATGTACGCGCAACGCACGGCCGACGGTCGCATCGCACTGGGCGGCCGAGGCGTCCCGTACCGCTACGGCTCGAAAACGGACAGCGACGGCCGCACGCAACCGGCCACGATCGAGGCCCTGCGCGACATCCTGACCCGCTTCTTCCCCCAACTGGCCGGAGTCGAGATCGCCCACGCCTGGTCCGGCGTCCTCGGCGTCCCCCGCGACTGGTGCGCCACGGTCACCCTGGACCGCGCCACGGGCCTCGGCTGGGCGGGCGGCTACGTCGGCTCGGGCGTGGCCACCGCCAACCTCGCGGCCCGCACCCTGCGCGACCTGGTCCAACAGGACTCGGGCCAAGCAGGCCCCACGGACCTCACCACCCTCCCCTGGGTCAACCACAAGGTCCGCAAATGGGAACCGGAACCGTTCCGCTGGCTGGGCGTCCAGGGCATGTACGCGACATACCGCAAAGCAGACCAAAACGAACTCACAACCCCAACCGCAACATCGTCCCGCCTGGCCCAATGGGCAGACAGGGCGTCCGGACGCCACTAAACATCAGCAGCCCCTCCAGCACCGGGTGCCACAACCGTGTGCCACGATCACTCGATCATTCACTCAGCCTGGGGGGGCTCGATGCCTGAACCACGTCCTTCTGCGAGACCCGCGGCTTCTGCCGCGCTCTTTCTCGCTCTCGCCGCACTGCTGGCCCTGCTCGTACCCACCGCACTGCCCGCGACGGCAGCCCACGCCGCCGAGCCGGACTGCGCACCGCTGGCTCTCGCCCCGTTCGGCGATCCGGGTGCCGCGCTCGGGAAAACGACCGTCGCCCCCGACGCGACGACCTGCTTCACCTTCACCACCGCCGAGGCCGGCCTTCACCTCGTCTCGTTCGACGACTCCAGCAACGAGGCGCACACCGACGTCTACAGCGGCGACACCGAAGTCGACTGCTATGACACCGAGTACCGCACCGACGGCTGGTGCGACCTCTCCGCCGCGGGCACCTACACGCTGAAGGTCGTCAACGACGGCTGGGAGGAAGCCGACGTCGCGGTCACCGTCGTCTCGCTCGGCAGCGACCGCGGCTGCGCCCCGAAGGCCGGCACCAACTGGGACCAGTCGACGCCCACACGTACGTCGGTCAGCCCCGCCCAGATCGACTGCCTGCCCCTCGACGCCGAGCCGGGCGACCGCATCCGGCTCACCCGCGGCACGAAGGTCTATGGCGAGTCCATCGCCTGGATCACCGACGCCACCGGCGCCCGGATCTGCCCGCGCTTCCCCGAGGACGGCGAGAACAGCTGCGTCCTGCCCGGCAAGGGCCCCTACCGTGCTCTGTCCCGCGTCACGCGCGTGGAGGGCGGCTTCCCGGCCGAGTTCGCGGTCACGGCACGCCGCCTGAACGACCCGCAGGGCTGCCCGTCCGCCCCGGTCCGCCCCTACGGCCCGCTTACCGCGCAGGACTTGACCAAGACTCCCTGCTTCGCGGTCACCGCCGAGAAGGCGGGCAAGTACCGCTTCGACTCCGTCGACAAGGACGGGGAGACCGCCCCGGTCCGCGTGCACGACCGCTCCGGCACAACCGTCTGCCGCACCAATGAGCAGCCCTGCCGACTGCCCTCCGCGGGCACCTACACCGCCTACCTCGACGGCTCGTCCCCCTTCCACGACACCCCGCGCGGACTGATCGTCCTCGACCGGGCCTCCGCCGATGGCTGCCTGAAGAGCGAAATGGGCACCCACAAGGGCTCGTTCAGCACGGCAGGGCAGTACGACTGCCTGAACCTCCCCGCGCCCAAGGACTCCCGGATCGCGGCCCTCACCCCGCTCAGCAGCTCCGGGGTCGACGCAGCGGTGGAGGTTCTGGACAGCGAAGGCACCGAACAGTGCGGCGCGGACCAGCTCGCCGCGGGCGACTGCGCGCTCACCGGCACCGCGCCGTACCGCGCCCTCGTGCACGCCGCCGGCAGCCCCCGCACCGGCCCGTACTCGGTCGCCGTGCACCGCACGGATGCGGCTGAAGACTGCCCCGTCCTGCCCGCGGGCAGCTTCGCCGCCGACGGGGCCAAGGCCGCCTTCTCCACCGGGGACGGCGTCTTCGCGCACTGCCTGACCATCCCGGCGGACGACCACACCTCGGCCGAGGCACTGCAACTCGCCGCCACCTCCGGTGACGTACCTGCCAAGTTCTCCGTGCTCGACTCCACCGGCAAGCGCGTCTGCGACCGAACCGCCACCACCAACGGCTGGACGCTCTGCTCCCTGACAGCGGGCAAGGCCCACACAGTCCTGGTCACCGGCCGCGACCAGGCCGCCGACTACACCCTGACGAGGCGCGACGTGACGTCGACGGCTTCATCGGCAGGCTGCACGAAGACGGCGGCCGCCAAGGTCGGCGGCCCCTCCGTGCAGGGCACGTCCGGCACCCCCGGCGCTCTCCGCTGCCACCAGGTCACCACGTCCGCCGCCACCGACGTCGTGCACGTCAACGTGCGGGACGCCCTTGGCACCGCCGACATGTACGTCATCGACGGCGCCGGCAAGAGCGAGTGCGGCCAGCGCGCACGAGCCTGCGCCGCCACCGGCAGCACCACCCACCAGGTCCTCGTCCAGACTCCGGCGAACCGCGCGGCAGCACCTAAGTACCGCCTCGACGCACTGCGCATCGCCACCGCCGACGGTCCCGTCGCCGAGTGCACCAAGGTCCCTTCGGTCGCCTTCGGCTACGGCCCGGTCACCGGCGCCCTCGACGAAACGCACACGGCCACGTGCGCATCCCTGCCCACGGCCCGCAACGACCACTTCGACGTCGAGATCTCCGACACCACGGGAGCGACCGACGAAGCGGTCCCCGCCCTCTACAACAGCTCCTGGCAGAACGGCTGCGCCGGGATGGTCCCGGGTGACTACACCTGCGGGGTGAACGACTCGCCCACGGACCCGAAGAAGCCCTCCGTGCTCATCCTCGGCCTCCCGGAGAAGGCCTCGGCCACGTCCTACAGCGCCACCCTGAAGTGCCGGTTCAGCCGCTGCGGCGACGAGACGACCACCATCACCGGCGTCACCCCGGCCGAGGCCCCCGGCGGCACCAAGCCCACGGTCACCGTGACGGGCACCGCCATCAGCCCCGACGCGACGGTCCGGCTGACGCAGGCGGGCAGGACCCTCACCGCGAAGACGACGTCGGTCTCCGCGGATTACCGGACGCTGAAGGCGACGCTCGACCTGACGGACGTCCCCGCGGGCACCTGGAACGTCAGCGTCATCGCGGGCGGGGAACACCAGCGCGGCACCTTCACCGTGACCGAGCCGCAGCCCCGCAACACCACCGCTCCCAAGGTAACGGGAACGGCGGCCGTCGGCTCCAAGCTCACCACCGACACCGGTAGCTGGGCGGCAGCGCCCTCGTCGTACACCTACCAGTGGAAGGCGAACGGCACGGCGATCGCGGGCGCCACGGCATCGACGTACAAAATCCCGGCGGCACAGCTGAACAAGAAGCTTTCCGTGACGGTCACCGCCCACAAGGCGGGCCACGAGGACGCCACCGCGACGTCCTCGACGGTCACGGTCGCCCTGGGCGCCGCGCCCAAGGCGACGAAGAAGCCGACGGTCAGCGGCACCGCCAAGGTCGGCAAGACCCTCAAGGCCGCGAAGGGCACCTGGTCGCCCGCCCCGGGGTCGTACTCCTACCAGTGGTACGCAAACGGAACGAAGATCACCGGCGCGAGCAAGTCCTCGCTGACCTTGAAGTCCGCCCAGCGCGGCAAGAAGGTCACGGTCAAGGTCACGGCACACCGCACCGCCCACCGCGACGGAACGTCCACGAGCAAGGCAACGGCGACCATCGCCCCCTAGCCAGGAACACCACCCCCACAACCACAGCGAAGGCCCAGGCCACCAATCCGGTGACCTGGGCCTTCGCTGTGTCGGAGCCCCCTGTCGGATTCGAACCGACGACCTACGCATTACAAGTGCGTTGCTCTGGCCATCTGAGCTAAGGAGGCGTGCTGCGGCGTGCCCGAGCAGTGTAACCAACGTCGCATGTGCCCCCGTCGAAAATTTCCTCGAAGGTCGCGGGTGCAGGACTACTGACAGATCCGTGCCCCCCGGGGTACCGTCCGAGCAGTTCACTCAGGTGGACTACACCACTCCTCTCTTTACAACGGATCGTCCGGCACGTTCCTGCCGGTGAAGGGGGCCCTCACCATGGCCACTGTTTCGTTCGACAAGGCGACCCGCATCTACCCGGGTGGCGACAAGCCCGCCGTCGACCAGCTTCAGCTCGACGTCGCGGACGGCGAGTTCCTCGTCCTCGTCGGTCCCTCCGGCTGCGGAAAGTCCACCTCCCTGCGCATGCTCGCGGGCCTGGAGGACGTGAACGCCGGAGCCATCCGCATCGGTGACCGCGACGTCACGCACCTGCCGCCCAAGGACCGGGACATCGCCATGGTGTTCCAGAACTACGCGCTCTACCCGCACATGACGGTCGCCGACAACATGGGCTTCGCCCTGAAGATCGCGGGCGTCAACAAGGCCGAGATCCGCCAGAAGGTCGAGGACGCGGCGAAGATCCTCGACCTCACGGACTACCTGGCCCGTAAGCCGAAGGCGCTCTCCGGTGGTCAGCGTCAGCGTGTCGCCATGGGTCGCGCCATCGTGCGTGAGCCGCAGGTCTTCCTCATGGACGAGCCGCTGTCGAACCTCGACGCCAAGCTCCGTGTGAGCACTCGTACGCAGATCGCGTCCCTCCAGCGCCGTCTCGGCATCACCACCGTGTACGTCACGCACGACCAGGTCGAGGCCATGACCATGGGCGACCGCGTGGCCGTGCTGAAGGACGGGCTCCTCCAGCAGGTGGACAGTCCCCGCAACATGTACGACCGCCCGGCCAACCTCTTCGTCGCCGGCTTCATCGGCTCCCCCGCCATGAACCTCGTCGAGGTCCCGATCACCGACGGCGGCGTGAAGTTCGGCAACTCCGTCGTGCCGGTGAACCGCGAGGCGCTGTCCGCCGCGGCCGACAGGGGCGACCGCACGGTGACGGTCGGCGTCCGCCCGGAGCACTTCGACATCGTCGAGCAGGACGGCTCCACGGCGAAGTCCCTCTCGAAGGAGACCGAGGACGCCCCGGCGGGCCTGGCCGTCTCCGTGAACGTCGTCGAGGAGCTCGGCGCCGACGGTTACGTCTACGGCTCCGCGGAGGTCGGCGGCGAGCACAAGGACCTCGTGGTCCGCGTGAACGGCCGCAGGGTCCCGGAGAAGGGCACGCAGCTGCACGTCGTCCCGCGTCCGGGTGAGATCCACGTGTTCTCGACGTCGACGGGCGAGCGCCTCACCGACTGACCTGCGGACATCGACGGACGAAGGGCCCCGCACCTCGGTGCGGGGCCCTTCGCGTGCGCCCACGTTGTCGACAAATACCCCGGCAGACCGGTCATTTCGCCCCGGGCCCGTCAACACCGCTCCAAAAAAACCTCATTCTCCGTCGCTCGACCGAGTGACGTAATGTCGCCAAATCATCACCGAGCGCTACGCTCACTCGCGTGACGCACTCCGCCAACTACACCCAGAAGCCGCGCCGAGCCCACCGAGGCCCCGCCCGACGCATCGGCCGCACGCTCGCTCTCGTCCTGCCCGTGATGCTGGTGCTCTCCGGGACCCTCGCGGTCACCAGCGTCAACTGGTCCGGGAACTCCTCGGATTCGATGCTCACCGCATCCGCCGACAATCTTTCGAAGCCGGCCAAGTCCCGCGCCCCGCAGGACATCCTGCGCGACAAGCTGCTCTTGGAGCTCCAGGAGAAGAACCCGGGCGTCGCGCTCACGCACCTCCAGCAGGAGGTGAACCGCCACCCGTCGCTCGCCAGGCACTGTGTCTCCATCGCCCGTGCCCTCGGCCGCGCGGCCGTCCGGGCGTACGGCCCGACACGCGCGCAGTCGTATGCCCGTCCGGTCTGCGACACGTCCTTCGCGACGGGCGTCGCCGGCGCCCATCAGAACGGCTGACCGGGCCGGCACGTAGGGTTTCCGGCATGACCGGCGACCCTCACGCTCACAGACCCACGCAGGCCGTCGTCCTGGCCGGAGGCCAGGGCTCGCGCCTCCGTCCGTACACCGACGACCGGCCCAAGCCGATGGTCGAGATCCCCGGCACGGGGACCCCGATCATCGGCCATCAGCTTTCCTGGCTGGCGGCCGAGGGCGTGACGGACGCCGTGGTCTCCTGCGGCCATCTCGCCGAAGTGCTCCAGGAGTGGCTGGAGTCGGCGGACCTCCCCCTGAACGTCACCACGGTCGTCGAGAACGAACCGCTGGGCCGCGGCGGCGGCCTGAAGTACGCCGCCCGCCACCTCCCGCACGCGGACCGCCCCTGGTACGCGACGAACGGCGACATCTGGACCCGCTTCTCGCTGCGCGACATGGCGGCCTTCCACGCCGAGCGCGACGCCACCGCGACGCTCGCCCTGGCCCGCCCCCGCATCCCGTGGGGCGCCGTCGAGACCGACGCGTTCGGCCACATCACGGACTTCATCGAGTCCCCGCCGTCCCCGTACCTGATCAACGCGGGCGTGTACGTCTTCTCCGCCTCGTTCACCGCGCTCCTGCCGGACCGCGGTGACCACGAGCGCACCACGTTCCCGCGCCTGGCCCGTGAGAAGAGCCTGGCGGGCTTCCCGCTGCCGCAGGGCGCGTACTGGCGGGCGATCGACACCGCGAAGGACCTCACCGAGGCGGCCAAGGAGCTGGCGGCACAGAGCGGTTGAGAGCCTCTCGACGATATTCGTGACCCGTACGCGAACCGGGGCCCCGCACAGTGTCTGTGCGGGGCCCCGTCGGCGTATCCGGAAGGGCAGGTCAGCCGCCGAGCAGGCCGCCCACGAGGCGGTCGTTGCCGCCGCCGCCCGTGCTGCCGCCGCTCGTGCCGCTCTCGGGCGCCGCGCCACCGCTGCCGCCGCCGCTGGACGTGGGTCCGGCGGTCGCGGACGAGGGAGGCTGCTGCGGCGAGGACTGCTGTGGCGGTGCCTGACCGGTGGTGCCCTGCGTCTGGCTGGGCTGCCCCTGGCCGGCGGCCGCGCCCGCGGTCTCGCGCGCCGCCGCACCCGGCGGGGTCGCCGTGGCGCCCTGGGTGGGGCTCGCGGAACTGCCCCGCGTCGGCGCACCGGAGCCGGTGGCCGTGGGGCTCTGCGACTGCCCCTGGCCGCGCTGCCGCTGCTTTCCGGGCTCCTCCGGGAGCGGTGAGCCCGGGAGTTCGTTGCGCGGGGCCTCGCCGGGTCCCGGCACGGTCACGCGGTCGGCGTCGCGCACCGCGCCGCCGAGCATCGAACCGATCAGCAGGGTGAGGCCGACGACGAGCGCACCGACGAGCGCGCCGCGCCGCAGCACCCGGCGCCGCAGATCCCAGATGTGCACGCGCGGCCCGAGCGTCCGCCAGGCCTCGCCCGCCAGGCGTCCGTCGACGGAGTAGACGGGGGCGCCCGCGATGATCAGCGGCGACCAGGCGGCCAGATAGATGATGTCCGGCGCGTCGTAGGCGGGGACGGTCTTCCAGCTGACGGTGACGATGAGCGCGGCGGACAGGAGTACGCCGACGCCGGCCGCGACCCGCTGCCAGAGCCCGAGCACCGTGAGCACGCCGACGATGATCTGCAGGAAGGCGATGCAGAGCCCCGCGCCCACGGGGTGCGAGAGGGCGAAGTCACGCAGCGGCTCGGCGAGCGCCCAGGGGTGCAGCGAGTTGAGCCACTTGACCATGGAGCCGCGGTCGCCGCCGTCGAAGTACACGGGGTCGCAGAGCTTGCCCATGCCGGCGTAGATGGAGATGAATCCGAGGAAGACGCGCAGCGGGAGCAGCACGACGCCGAGGTTCATGCGGCGGCCGGGGTAGTAGGCGTGCCGGACGGGGTCGGCTCCGTGCCGCCGGGCGACCTGACGCCCGTCCTCGTCCTCGTCGTCGAAGCCGTCGTCGAACTCGTCGTCCCTGTAGGGGAGTTGTTCGTCGAGGTCGCTCTCCGGCATGGGCATGCGCGGGATGAGCCGGGTTCCGGGGTCGGGGTGGCGGGGGCCGATGACGGCAGGCGTGGCCTGCGTGGTCTCGAGGTCGTCCTCGACGTCGATGCGGGGGATGACCTGCGTGGCACCTCCGTCGTCGTAGGAGGAGCCGCCTGCTTCGGCCGAATGGCGCAGGCCGGTGCCGCGCACCGCCTGCAGCAGTCCGGTGGCTCCGGGGTCGCCCGGCTCGGACTTCCCGCTCCAGACAACGGGCGAGCGGCGCCGTGCGGCGGAGCCTGCCGCGGGGATACGCAGGGTGTCGTCGGCATTGCTCAAGTGCCGTGCGATACGCGGGGATTGGGTCCGCTGCGCGGTGGGGAGCTGCACGCGGAAGCTCGCGTGGTTCACGATGACCTGGGCCGGGTCGCTCGGCACCTTCACCATGCTCAGCGCGGGAGCTTCGTCGAACCCTGACGAGCTTCCCCCCGTGGGATTGCGGGGCGTTCTGGTGTCCACACTCATCTAACCGAGTGATGTGTGTTTAGGACACTGCCTTGACCGTGCGGAAATGTCCGGACCGCGTCAAGATCTACATCGGACGCCCGCCGGCCCGCTGAATCCGGGCCGGCCGACGTCCTGGGTGAGGTCTAGCTGCGGCGCCGGGACGCCTCGTAGAGCACGACTCCGGCCGCGACACCGGCGTTCAGGGACTCCGTGCCGCCCGGCATCGGGATCCGTACGCGGTAGTCGCAGGTCTCGCCGACGAGGCGGGAGAGGCCCTTGCCCTCGCTGCCGATGACGATGACGACGGGACCGGAGAGTGCCTCCAGGTCGCCGACCTCGTGCTCGCCGTCCGCCGCGAGCCCGACGATCGCGAGCCCGGCCTTCTTGTACGACTCAAGGACGCGGGTCAGGTTCGTGGCGCGCGCCACGGGCGTACGCGCCGCGGCACCCGCGGCCGTCTTCCAGGCGCCCGCGGTCATCCCGGCGGCACGCCGCTCGGGGACGACGACGCCATGCCCGCCGAAGGCGGACGCCGAACGCACCACGGCGCCCAGGTTCCGCGGGTCGGTCACGCCGTCCAGTGCGACGATCAGCGGGTCCTCGCCCTGGTCGTACGCGGCGGCGGCGAGCTCCTCGGGGTGCGCGTACTCGTAGGGCGGCACCTGGAGCACGAGGCCCTGGTGGTTGAGCCCGTTGGTCATGCGGTCCAGCTCGGGGCGCGGGGCCTCCATGAGGTGGATGCCGCCGCGTTCACCGGCGATCTGCAGCGCCTCGCGGACGCGCTCGTCGTTGTCGATGAACTGCTGGACGTAGAGCATCGAGGCGGGCACGCCCTCGCGCAGCGCCTCGACGACCGAGTTGCGGCCGACGACCATCTCGGAGGTGCCCTTGCCGCGGCCCTTCACGGAGGCGGGACGGCGGCTGCCACCGGGGCCGCCGCCTGCCTTCTTGGCCGCGGCGTTGGCGATGCGGTTCTTCTTGTGTCCCTTGCGCGCCTCGGCGGGCGGCGTCGGGCCCTTGCCCTCAAGGCCGCGGCGCCGGTTCCCGCCGCTGCCGACCTGCGCGCCCTTCTTGCCGGACATGCGGCGGTTGTTAGCGGCCATGACCTACCTGTCTCTGTGTTGCGTGCGGCTGCCTGCTTGCTGCATGGCTGCCCACGGCGTGACTGCGTACGTATATGAAGTGTGCCGCCCGGGTCGCCGGGCGGCACATCGCGAGGTCAGACGCTCAGCGCGGGCCGAGAGTCCACCGCGGTCCGGCCGGGCTGTCCTCGATGACGAGGCCGGACTGGTTGAGCTGGTCGCGGATGGCGTCGGCGGTGGCCCAGTCCTTGCGGCCGCGCGCCGCCTCTCGCTGCTGGAGCACGAGACGGACGAGGGTGTCGACGGCCCCGTGGAGGTCGTCGCCGCGGTCGCCGTCGCCGGCCCACTGCGGGTCGAGCGGGTCGAGGCCGAGGACGCCCAGCATGGCGCGCACCTCGGCGAGCCGTTCCACCGCGGCTTCCTTGTCGTCGGCGGCCAGGGCGGAGTTGCCCTGCCGGACCGTCGTGTGCACGATCGCGAGGGCCTGCGGGACACCGAGGTCGTCGTCCATGGCGTCGGCGAAGGCCGGCGGCACGTCGGAGGCGGGCTCCACGACGCCTCCTGCCTTCTCCACCACGCGCTGCACGAAGCCCTCGATCCGCGCGAACGCGGACTCGGCCTCGCGCAGGGCCTCCTCGCTGTACTCGATCATCGAGCGGTAGTGCGGGGTGCCCAGGTAGTAGCGCAGGACGATCGGGCGCCACTTCTTGACCATCTCGGAGACGAGGACCGAGTTGCCGAGCGACTTCGACATCTTCTCGCCGCTCATGGTGACCCAGCCGTTGTGCACCCAGTACCGCGCGAACGCGTCGCCGAAGGCCTTGGCCTGCGCGATTTCGTTCTCGTGGTGCGGGAAGATCAGGTCGATGCCGCCGCCGTGGATGTCGAACTCACGGCCGAGGTATTTGTGGGCCATGGCCGAGCACTCCAGGTGCCAGCCCGGACGGCCGCGGCCCCAGGGGGTCTCCCAGCTGGGCTCCCCTTCCTTGGCGGTCTTCCACATGGCGAAGTCACGCGGGTCGCGCTTGCCGGTCTCGCCCTCGCCCGACGGCTGAAGGAGGTTGTCCAGCTCTTGGTTGGACAGCTCCAGATAGCCGGGGAAGGACTTCACGTCGAAGTAGACGTTGCCGTCCGACTCGTAAGCGTGGCCGCGCTCGATCAGGCCGCGCATCATCTCGACCATCTCGGTGATGTGTCCGGTGGCGCGCGGCTCGTACGTGGGCGGGAGGCAGCCCAGGACGTCGTAGCCGCTGTTGAAGGCGCGCTCGTTCTCGTACCCGATCGACCACCACGGGCGGCCCTGCTCGGCCGACTTCCGGATGATCTTGTCGTCGATGTCCGTGACGTTCCGGATGAAGGTGACGTCGTATCCGCGGTGGGCGAACCAGCGGCGCATGATGTCGAAGTTGAGTCCCGACCGGATGTGGCCGATGTGTGGGGCTGCCTGCACCGTCGCGCCGCACAGGTAGATCGAGACACAACCGTCGTTGAGCGGGCTGAAGTCTCGGATCTGCCGGGCGCTGGTGTCGTACAGGCGAATCGTCACCACTCCAGGGTAGTGGTCCAAGGACAGTGCCCTGCGACCTCCCGGGTCAACAGGGCACGTAACTGTGACATGCGCGGGTCCGCGAGGGGGCGTCAGATCCTGCCGACGACCTTGCGCGGGGTGACGCGGACGACGACGCGGGTGTCGTCCTTCGCCGCGGACTGATTGAACTCGGCGTACTTCAGGCCGGTGTACTTCAGCGCCAGCTCGTCGATGAGCTCCTGCCCGCCCTCGGTGGTCATCGTCACCTCGCCGCGGATCTCGGCGTACGTGTACGGGGCGTCGAAGGGCTGGAGGAGCACCGTCACGCGTGGGTCGCGGCGCAGGTTCTTCTCCTTGCGGCGGTTGACCGTGGTGGAGAAGAGCAGGTCGTCGCCGTCCCGCTTCACCCAGACCGGTGAGACCTGGGGGCTGCCGTCGGGCTGGACCGTGGCGACGGAGACGAAGACGGGGGTGTCGAGCAGGGCCTTGAGCTTGTCGGACAGTTCGGCGGACATAGGGGCGCCTCTCTCGTACGTCGGTGACTGTCGCTGTTGCTGTCGGGGTGCCGTACCGATACTCCCCCGTCGCCCGTGCGCCGGTCAGTCCGTCCGCACGACCAGTGCCGTCGCGATGGCGGCGAGGCCCTCGGCGCGGCCGGTGAGGCCGAGCCCGTCGGTGGTCGTGCCGGACACGGCGACCGGGGCGCCGACGGCTGCGGTCAGCGTCTTCTGTGCCTCGTCACGCCGCTTGCCGACCTTGGGGCGTACGCCGATGACCTGGACGGCGACGTTGCCGATCTCGAAGCCTTCGGCGCGCACGATCCTGGCCGCCTCGGCGAGCAGCGTCACTCCGGAGGCACCGGACCATTCGGGCCTGCCGGTGCCGAAGTGCGCGCCGAGGTCGCCGATGCCGGCGGCGGAGAAGAGGGCGTCGCAGGCGGCGTGCGCGGCGACGTCACCGTCCGAGTGCCCGGCGAGGCCGGCGCTCTCGCCCTCCCAGAGGAGTCCGGCGCACCACAGCTCGCGCCCTTCCTCGAAGGCGTGCACATCGGTGCCGATGCCGACCTGCGGGAACGCCGCGCGCGGCTGCTGCTCAGAAGCCATCGTTGGCCCTCCTGCGGGCGAGTACGGCCTCGGCGAGGACGAGGTCCAGGGGCCGCGTGACCTTGAAGGCCTCTTCGTGGCCGGGCACGACGACGACCTGGAGGCCGAGCTGCTCGACCATGCTGGCGTCGTCCGTGACGTTGTCGGTGACCGTGGCGTGGGCGCGGACGAGGATGTCGCGGTCGAAGCCCTGCGGGGTCTGCACGGCGCGCAGACGGGCCCGCTCGGGCGTGGCCACCACGGGCTCCGGCGCTCCGGGCTCGCCGGGTTCGACCTGCTTGACGGTGTCGGTCAGGGGCAGCGCGGGGACGACGGCGGGGGCGCCGTCGCGTACGGCCTCGATGACGCCGTCGACGGTGTCGACGGGCACCAGCGGGCGGGCCGCGTCGTGCACCAGGACGACGTCGATGCCGTCCGGCAGGGCGTCGAGGCCGAGCTTCACGGACTCCTGGCGGGTGTCGCCGCCGGGGACCACGACGAAGTCGGTGCTCCCAGGCAGCGCGTGGTCGGCAAGGAGGGTCTTGACCTCGGCGGCGCCCTCCGGCGGGGCCACGACGACGACGAGCGAGACGGCGCGGGAGGCGGCCATGGCCCGTACGGCATGGATGAGCATGGGCGTGCCGTTCAGCGCGCGGAGCGCCTTGGGGGCGCCCGGGCCGAGCCGTACGCCGCGTCCGGCGGCGGGGATCACGACCGCGGTGCGGGATTCCTCAGACATCGCTTCCGTTCAGGTTTGTGTGCTCGGCGGGGCTGGGTATGGCCTTGGCAGAGTGCCGGGCGTGAGCCTTGACCGGACCCTTCCGTGACATCTGGTCGAGCCGACTGCCCGGCACGCACACCAAGCAGCGCCGAGTACGACGCGGGTAGGGAACGTCAGGAATTCAAGGATTACGCCTTCAGGGATTACGCCTGAGCAAGCTGGGCAGGTCCAAGCAGGGCAGGTCTGGGTACGAACATGCCGCAGCGCCCGGCGACACCATTGAGGGTCAGCGGGCACCGCGGCATTTCATGGCGCCAAGACGTATGCGTATGTCAGGACGCGATCAGGACGCGAGAACCTCGTCAAGCAGGGCCTCGGCCTTGTCCTCGTTCGTGTTCTCCGCGAGGGCGAGCTCGCTCACCAGGATCTGGCGAGCCTTGGCGAGCATGCGCTTCTCACCCGCGGACAGTCCGCGCTCACGCTCACGACGCCACAGGTCACGCACGACTTCCGCGACCTTGATGACATCGCCCGATGCGAGCTTCTCGAGATTTGCCTTGTAGCGACGGGACCAGTTCGTCGGCTCTTCGGCGTACGGCGCGCGCAGTACTTCGAAGACCCGGTCGAGCCCGTCCTGACCGACCACATCACGCACGCCGACGAACTCCGCATTGTCCGCAGGCACACGTACCGTCAGGTCGCCCTGAGCGACCTTCAGCACCAAGTAGGTCTTGTCCACGCCTTTGATCTGGCGAGTCTCAATGGCCTCGATCAGCGCGGCCCCGTGATGGGGATAGACCACGGTGTCGCCAACCTTGAACGTCATGTGACAGGTACCCCTTCCGTGGCTATCCATCCTAACACGAGAATCGCCTCTTCTGAATGGCGTTTTCGCAGGTCAGGGCATATCTCGGGGCTTGACAACAGCAACAGGAACGTGCTGCGAAGGGCTTGTGGAGCGAGGTATTCGCAGGTCGGAGCGGCTCTTCGGGGAAGCGGAAACATGCCCGTCACACCCCCTCCGGGAGCGCTCCACGAGGCTGAACGTCCCGGTTTGCCGGGTTCCGAGTGGTGAACTTCCGCTACTCCGTTCGGCGACCGGAGAGCGGTGCGAGCCCGCGTTCGACGGAAATCCGGAATTGATCAAGCGCCCCCGGTGATCAATTCCCCCGGACTTCCGCGCACTTCCTCGGACTTCCCCGGAACCGCCATGCATTCCTTACCGGAAATCCGCAGGTCCAGCCGCGATGACTCTTGACGGCACTTAAGTGAATGGTGGACGAGATGCCAATGGCGCGGACGTCACGGCAGGGGCGTGTGCGTCGCCGCACGAGCCACGGGAGAGCGGCTCACCACCCGTAGGGGCGGGTCGGGTGCGGTGGCACGGGAACGGCTCGGTAACCTAAGCCCGCTGACACACGCTTAGGGCGGCTTCAGGGCCGCCCGCCCCTCCCGTACCGCCCTCGTTCAAGGAGTTGCCGCCGCCGTGAGCCGCAGCCTTCGACGTGGCGCAATTGCCGCCACCGCCATCGCGTTCTCGCTCGCGTCGCTCGCCGCGTGCGGCGCCGGTAACAACGCCCAGACGCACGAGATCAAGCCGGACAACGCCGCGACCGCTGTCGGCGACATCAAGATCCAGAACGCCATGGTGATCACCCAGCCCGACCTGAAGTCGACGGGCCCGGCGGTGATCGCCGCCACGATCTTCAACAACGGCAGCACCGACCAGAAGCTGGAAGAGATCGCGGTCGACGGCACCGGCAAGAAGGCCAAGATCACGCCCGCCAAGGACGACAAGATCTCCAAGCGGGGCGGTCCGCTGACCATCCCCGCCGGCGGCTCGGTCATCATCGGCGGCAAGGACAACGCCACCGCGGTCCTGCCCAGCAGCCGCGAGGCCGTCAAGGACGGCGACGCCCAGCCGGTCACCTTCGCCTTCAGCAAGACCGGCGACGTGAAGATGAAGACCTTCGTCGTGCCGGCCGAGAGCTACTTCAAGAAGTGGGGCCCGGCCGAGGTTCCCGAGGCCCCGGGCTCGAAGCCGTCGGAGAAGCCGTCCGGCAGCGCGTCGGCCGACCCTTCGGGCTCGCCCGCCACGAACCCCTCGGGCACGCCCGCCGATGGCGCGAACACCGAGCCGTCCGGGGCGGCCTCGTCGCCGGCCGGTGGCGGCACGCAGTCGCACGGTGCGGGCGACGCCGTCCAGCACTGACCGGCGTCCGTACGAGACGTACACACGGAAGGGCGGGAACCCGGTGCCGGGTTCCCGCCCTTCCTCTGTCTGCCGCGTCTACCGGGGGGCCGTCTACGGCTCGAACTTGTAGCCCAGGCCCCGCACCGTCACCAGGTAGCGCGGGGCTCCCGGGTCCGGTTCGATCTTGGCGCGGAGGCGCTTGACGTGGACGTCGAGGGTCTTGGTGTCTCCCACGTAGTCCGCGCCCCAGACGCGGTCGATGAGCTGCATGCGGGTCAGGACGCGGCCCGCGTTGCGCAGGAGCATCTCCAGGAGGTCGAACTCCTTGAGGGGCAGGTCGACCTTGGAGCCGGAGACCGTGACGACGTGGCGGTCCACGTCCATCCGGACCGGGCCCGCCTCCAGGGCCTGCGGGGTGACCTCCTCGGGCTCACCGCGGCGGCGCAGTACCGCGCGGATGCGGGCCACGAGTTCGCGGGACGAGAAGGGCTTGGTGACGTAGTCATCGGCTCCTATTTCCAGGCCGACCACCTTGTCGATCTCGCTGTCCTTGGCGGTGACCATGATCACCGGGACGTTGGAGCGGCCGCGCAGCTGTCGGCAGACCTCCGTGCCGGGCAGGCCCGGCAGCATCAGGTCGAGCAGGACGAGGTCGGCGCCGTTCCGCTCGAACTCGTCCAGTCCGTCAGGGCCGGTTGCCGCGATGGCGACCTCGAAGCCCTCCTTGCGAAGCATGTAGGACAGGGCGTCGGAGAAGGACTCCTCGTCCTCTACGACGAGCACTCGGGTCACGGAAGGACCTCCGGGGCAGGAATGGGTTCGTACGAAGTGGTCTCTTCGGGCCGTGCGGTGCCGGCTTCGCTGCCGTCTCCGCCGTGACCGGATCCGCGGTCGCGGTTCGCGGCTGCTTCGGGCAGCCGCAGCGTGAAGGTGGAGCCCTGTCCCTCGGAGCTCCACACGGTGACCTCCCCGCCGTGCGAGGCGGCCACGTGTTTGACGATGGCGAGGCCGAGGCCGGTGCCGCCGGTGGCGCGGGAGCGCGCCGGGTCCACTCGGTAGAAGCGCTCGAAGATGCGCTCCTTGTCCTTGTCGGAGATGCCGATCCCCTGGTCGGTGACGGCCACCTCGATGAAGTCTCCGCCCGGTGCGTTGACCCGGCGGGCGGCGACGCCCACCCGGGTGCGCGCCGGCGAGTAGTTCACGGCGTTCTCGACGAGGTTGCCGAGTGCCGCCGCCAGCTGGCCGCGGTTGCCCCATATCTGCAGGTCGGCGGTGCCGCCCGCGGCCATGGTGATCTGTTTGTGCGATGCCTGGTGACGGCTGCGGTCGATCGCCTCCGCCACCAGTTCGTCGACACGGACGGGCTCGGCGTCCTCCAGGGGGTCGTCGTTCTGGACCCGGGAGAGGTCGATGAGCTCCTGCACGAGGTTGGTCAGGCGGGTCGCCTCGATCTGCATGCGGCCCGCGAAGCGCTCGACGGCCTCGGGGTCGTCCGAGGCGTCCATGACGGCCTCGGAGAGGAGGGAGAGAGCTCCTACCGGCGTCTTGAGCTCGTGGCTCACGTTCGCGACGAAGTCGCGTCGTACGGCCTCGATGCGGCGGGCCTCCGTGAGGTCCTCCACGAGGAGCAGGACCAGGCGGGAGCCCAAGGGGGCCACGCGTGCGGAGACGGCGAGGGCCTCGCCCCGGCCGGTGCCGCGGCGTGGCAGGTCCAGTTCGACCTGGCGTATCTCGCCGTCGCGGCGGGTGTCGCGCGTCATCTGGAGCATGGGCTCGACGGCGAGCTTGCCGCCGCGGACCAGGCCGAGGGCGTACGCGGCCGAGCTGGCCTTGACGACGCTGTCCGCCTCGTCGAGGACGACGGCGGACGAGCGGAGCACGGAGAGCACCGTGTCGACGCCGGGCGGCAGTACGGGGTCGGTGTGCAGGGAGGTCCGGGTGGGGCGTTTCAGGTCGCGCTCGCTCCAGCGGAACGCCAGCATGGCGATGACGCCGGTGCACACCCCGGCGATCGCTGCCGCTGCGGCGACCGCCGCGTTCACGTCCATGCCCCCAGGTTATGCGCCGGATGAGCACCTGCCCCAGCCATCCGGGTGCCCGCTCGAACACTCGTCGCCCAGAGTTCACCGAGGGGACGGTGTTGGTTCACTTCGGCCGAACGGGTTACTCCGGGCCGTGCGGACACGGCTCCGGGGCGCGCACCACGCGTCGCCCACAGTTCACCTCGGTGACAGGGGCGGTTCATTCGGGGTGCCGGAAACGGACGCGTCGGGGCCGCACCGTGGGAGCGTGGGGGTCACCCCCCGGGACGTACTAGAGAGGGACATCCACATGCGGGACGCGTACCACGAGGAACTTGACTCGATCGGCGAAGGCCTGGTCGAGATGGCCCGCCTTGTCGGGTCCGCGATCGGGCGCGCCACGACGGCCATGCTCGACGCCGACCTGAAGATGGCGGAGAGCGTGATCGCCGCCGACCAGAAGGTGGACGATCTGCAGCACGAGCTGGAGGCGCGCGCGATAGCCCTCCTCGCACGGCAGCAGCCGGTCGCCACCGACCTGCGCATCGTCGTGACCTCGCTGCGGATGAGCGCCGACCTGGAGCGTTCGGGCGACCTCGCCCAGCACGTCGGCAAGCTGACCCGCCTGCGCTTCCCCGCGTCGGCCGTTCCGCAGGACCTGCACGCGACGATCCTGGAGATGGGGCAGCTCGCGCAGCGCCTCATGGCCAAGGCGGCCGAGGTCATCATCACGAAGGACGTCGACCTGGCGCTCCAGCTGGAGCAGGACGACGACGAGATGGACCTGCTGCACCGCACGCTCTTCCAGCACCTGATGGACGACCGCTGGAAGCACGGCATCGAGACGGCCGTGGACGTGACGCTGCTCGGCCGCTACTACGAGCGCTTCGCCGACCACGCCGTCTCGGTGGCGAAGAGGGTCGTCTACCTGGTCACGGGCGAGCACGCGGACGAGATCCAGACGACGGGGGCGCCGGTGGAGGGCGCCTGAGGCGCTTCTCGTCCGGAGGGCGCCTGAGCCCTCCTGTTCGTACGCAAGGGTGTGCCCCGCACGGTCAGGTCGTGCGGGGCACGGTCGTGTCCGGCGTCGCTCCGGGTCAGCCGCAGCAGCCGCCGCATTGGCACGGTCCGCCCGACTGACAGCCGCAGCCGCAGCCCGAGCCGCAGCCGCAGGAGCCAAGGAGCACCAGCTCGGGCAGGCCGGGCGTCTTCGCCGACTGCTCGGGGACGGTTTCGGTCATGGGGGACTCGGCCATGGGTCTCCTCCTCGAAGGCGTACTGCCTGATGCCCATTCCATGCCCACTGGGAGGGGCGCAGCAACGGCGCACGCGCGCGCGGGTGTTGAGGGACGGGCAGGGACGCTGTCCCCTACGCGCGGGCGGGAAGGTCGGCGGCTTCGCCGGGCGCGGGAGCCGTGGGCACGAGGGTCGCTTCCACCGTTTCCTCCTCGGCGGGCAGCCCCTTCATCAGCCACCAGTACCCGGCGGCGGCGAACGTGCCGATGACCGCGCAGATGCCCCAGAGCCACTCGGCGCCGAAGCGGTCGATGACGAAGCCGGACATCAGCGGGGCGACGAGCGAGGCCACGGCCCACGACAGGACGTACATGCCCTGGTAGCGGCCCCTGCCGTGGGTCGGCGAGAGGCGTACGACCAGGCCCGTCTGCGTGGGCGCGTTGACGATCTCGGCGAGGGTCCAGACGCACACGGTCAGGGCGAAGACGCCGATGGATCCGGCGAAGGCGGTGAGCCCGAAGCCGTAGCCGGCGAGCAGCGCGGAGACGATCAACAGCCGCTGCGGGTCGCGGTGTTCGATGAAGCGGGTGACGGGGATCTGGAGCGCGACGATCAGGACGCCGTTGACGGCGATGGCGAGACCGTAGTCGGCGGGCGTGAACCCGGCCTCGCCCATGGCGACGGGCAGTCCCACGGAGCCCTGCTGGAAGATCAGGGCGACGAGGAAGGACAGCCCCACGACGCCCATGAAGCGCCTGTCGCGCAGGACGGTCCCGAGGCCGACCTCCGGGTCCGACGCCTTCTCCAGGGCGGTCCGCACGGGCCGCGACTCCGGGAGCTTCGCGAAGACGACGACGGCGCAGACCATGGTCATCACGGCTTCGATGAGGAACCCGGCGAGGTAGCTGAACTCGGCGATGAAACCGGCGCCCATGGAGGAGATCGCGAACCCGAGGTTGATGGCCCAGTAGTTGAGCGAGAAGGCCCGCACCCGGTCCTCGGGGCGGACGATGTCGGCCATCATCGCCTGGACGGCGGGGCGGGACGCGTTGCTCGCCATGCCGACGAGGAAGGCGACGGCCGCGATGGCCAGGGGGTCCTTCATGAAGCCGAGGAGCGCCACGGACAGGGCGGTGGAGGCCTGGGCGACGAGGAGGGTGGGCCGCCGCCCGAGCCGGTCGGTCATCACGCCCGCGCCGACCGAGGAGACGACGCCGCCGAGTCCGTGCAGGGCGGCGACGAGACCGGCGTACAGGGCGGAGTAGCCGCGGTCGAGGGTCAGGTAGAGCGCCATGAAGGTGGCGACGAAGGCGCCGAGGCGGTTGACGAGGGTGCTGGTCCACAGCCACCAGAACTCGCGGGGAAGACCGGAGACGGACTCCTTGGCGGCGCGTCTCAGGGCGGCGAGTGGCATCGGTGTTCCCCCACGGTTCAGGCAGACCTACAAGCGCCTCATGTAAGTGTCTCTAGCGCGGATCGAACATTACGATGTGACTGTCCCGGAGGGCCAGTGGATTAGCGAAACCCGTCAATCGACCGGCCTGCCGTCCGGGGTCCGGGCGGACGCGCGGGGCACCCGGCGGTTCGATTACGCTCAGGGGCATGGCCGACGCACCGTACAAGCTGATCCTCCTCCGCCACGGCGAGAGCGAGTGGAACGCGAAGAACCTGTTCACCGGCTGGGTGGACGTCAACCTCAACGAGAAGGGCGAGAAGGAGGCGGTCCGCGGCGGTGAGCTGCTCAAGGACGCCGGCCTGCTCCCCGACGTGGTCCACACGTCGCTCCAGAAGCGCGCGATCCGCACGGCCCAGCTTGCGCTGGAGTCCGCGGACCGCCACTGGATCCCCGTGCACCGCTCGTGGCGCCTGAACGAGCGTCACTACGGCGCGCTGCAGGGCAAGGACAAGGCGCAGACGCTCGCCGAGTTCGGCGAGGAGCAGTTCATGCTCTGGCGCCGCTCGTACGACACCCCGCCGCCGCCGCTGGACCGTGACGCCGAGTACTCGCAGTTCGAGGACCCGCGCTACGCGACGCTCCCGCCCGAGCTGCGCCCGCAGACGGAGTGCCTGAAGGACGTCGTCGTCCGCATGCTCC
Source organism: Streptomyces sp. NPDC033177 (assembly GCF_055577715.1). Classification (NCBI taxonomy): domain Bacteria; kingdom Bacillati; phylum Actinomycetota; class Actinomycetes; order Kitasatosporales; family Streptomycetaceae; genus Streptomyces; species Streptomyces sp. NPDC033177. The sequence continues at coordinate 501,422 of NZ_JBVIPS010000006.1, forward strand.
CGTACTGGTTCGACGGCATCGTCCCGGACCTCCTGACCGGCAAGACGGTCCTGGTCGCAGCCCACGGCAACTCGCTGCGCGCCCTGGTCAAGCACCTGGACGGCATCTCGGACGAGGACATCGCGGGCCTGAACATCCCGACGGGCATCCCGCTGTCGTACGAACTGGACGCGGAGTTCAAGCCGCTGAAGGCCGGCGGCACGTACCTCGACCCCGACGCGGCGAAGGCGGCGATCGAGGCGGTCAAGAACCAGGGCAAGAAGAAGTAAGACGGACTGATCAAGCCCCCCTACCTGCGGGTCCTCCGCTGGTAGGGGGGCTTGATGCTGCTGTGGGGCCGTCTCTGGGCCGTCAGCTGCTTGGTCGGGCGTCACACGGCAGGACCGGCGGAGCCCGGTCGCGGCTGTGGTCTCACATCTGCCTGTGCTCCCGCTTCACGGAGAGCCGCAACCGCGATCTCGGCGGCCTCTTCGGATATGCCGTCGTGGATTACAACGGGAGCCTCATCCATCAAGATTTTGCTCTGCCAGATGCTCAGCCCGGTCAGCCAACGCACGACCTGCAGAACGTCCAGCGTCCGGGCTCCGACGTCGGTGAGCACCACGGTCTGAGGTATGTCGTCGCACACCACGGTGACGTAGATGTACTCGTCTGCCATCCCTGCCCCCTCCCGTCCAGATCAGGAGCGTAGGCGTGCTGCGCCGACGCCCGCCCACACATGGATAGGGCCGGGGCCAATCGGCGATCACCCGACGAATCGACCCAGGCGCAAGGCGATGCCTCCGGCGGGGGCGCTCTGACTCTGGGATGGAGGGGGCGCCGTACGCGTCTGCGGGCTCATCGTGGCGAGTGTTGGGGGGCTCCCATCCCGTCCACCGTCGACCCAGGCAGAGCCGAGCAGACGCGGCCCATGGCGTCCAGGTCGTTCGTACAGTGGCGCGCTCCACCTGGACGCCATGAACCACGCCCGCTCCACGGTGTGTGGGTCGACGGCGGACGGGATGGGAGCTGAGGAGAGTGGTGGGTTGAGCTGAACCGATCGAAGCCGCCTAGTGGTAGCCCCTGACAGTGGTTAGTCGTAGCTTTCAGTCATGCGACATCCAGCAGACCCGGTGCTGCTCTTCGATCCAGATGGGCGCATGTTCATAGTCCCTGAACCAGCCCTCGCTGATGAACTGATCGGGTCGGTAGAGGAGTTCTTTGAAGGCTACGACGGTCGGGGGCGCCCTATCCGCGCATATGGACCGCCCGGACAGGTGGGCCTGACCCTCGTTTCTACGGATCCACGGGAGGAGGAAATCCGAGCACGAGTCGAGCACTACTACTTCGTATTCGCCGCCCGCCATCCCACGAGAACCCCTCCCCAGGAGACCGACTTAGAGGCCTTCATTCGAGCTGTAGCGGAGGACTGGGTCGAGGAGTAGCTGAAATGGGCGAAGGGCCGTCTACTTGGCCCAAAAGCCAGCTGGGCGGCGCGATGCATCTTGCACCTTCTTCAGAGCATGCACCCACCGGTACGCGCTGCGTGCGCACGCTGCGAGGTCGTGGAGATCCCGTACCGTTGGCGCTCCCTTGGCCTTGGGCATGGAATCAATCAGCTGTCGAGTCCTCCGCAGACACTGCGCGTCGTCGCCGGTAAGAATGTTCAGATCCCTGCGCAAGACCTGCGTCAACTCGTTGTCCAACCAGGGGAGACCGACTGACGCCAACCGAGCTCGGACATCGCGTTCGAGGAAGCGCCACTCCGCTTCGGCAAGTCCGGCCCACTCCAGAGCCTGCCGACTCTGCGAGAGCGTTGTCGCTATCCCAGATTGGTCCAAGAACTTCCGTCCGGCATTTGCAGCCTGATCCCACTCGTATCGGGATACAGAAACGCCGATCACCCGCTCCCGCATGCCCCGTCTCGGCCGGAGTAGATCTCGCGTGTTGGTGACGGCGTGTGTGTAGAAGTCGTCGACAAAAGTCACAAGACCGTTGAGCCGTGTTTCGGCGCCCTCCCCGGAATCGTCCATCCGGATGCAGCTCCGCACGGTCAGATCAAAATCTTCCGCCACACGGCGAGCCAGGCTGAGTGCTGCTCGCCGCTCCGAACGCTCTACTTGATCCCTGTTGAGTGCATTGAGGAAGAAGAGCGCAACGGGCGCTCCAATCAGGAAGCCGGTAAGCCCCGAGAGGGCGCTCGGCACATATGCCAAGCCCCAACCCGAGGTCGAATCCTTCCAGACGGACCAGGCCAGCAGCAGGAAGCCAAGGATCAAGGATGCCCACCCTGCGACCTTCGTAGCAGCTGTTGCGTCCCTCATGTCCTCGCGCCAGCGTGTCATCTGGCCTCCTCATGTACCGCGCGTAGCACGGAGTCCTGTGTGGATCTGTTATGCAGCACAGCAGTGGATACGGCAACCCCAGAAGCCGGAAGCGTTCCACAGCGGGGCTCACTTGCCTCCCCATAGCCTGGATGTCCTCCGAGACCGAATTTCTACCGAGCTGCGGACAGAAGGCGCGGAGGTAGAGCGGGAATCTGTGAGTGTCTAACTGAGTGACAAAACCGACGGACAGCGCCGGACGTAAGCGAACAACGACGGACCATCTCCGCAGCTCAGCACGGCAGTTAGTCCCGCTCAGCCTCTCCCCAAGTTGCTTCGGGGCGCAGCGGTCGTTCCCCAAGGCTCGCCGCTACGCTACCGTCGGCACGGCCTTCTCATACGGACGTCGCCAGCAGCCTGGCTGAGGCTGGACGGCGCTGACGCAGACGATGCCCTCCGATACGCTCCCGAGCCATGGCGAATGGCAACGGCGTGCCGGAAAAGGTGGCGTGGATCCTGGTTCGGGACGACCGGGTGTTGGTAACGCGTAGTCACGGCAGAGATTGCTTCTACTTCCCGGGCGGTCATCGTGAGCCGGGCGAGTCCGACAGCGAGACCCTGGTGCGGGAGATCGACGAGGAACTGCAGGCGACGATCGACCCTGGTTCCATGGTGCACTTCGGCACTTTCGAGATCGGTGAGGGCCATCCGGATCACGGCCCTTTCCGGATGATCTGTTACACCGCCGATCACCGTGGTGAGCTAACCCCGTCGAGGGAAATCTCCGAGAAGGCATGGTTCCGCTATGCCGATCGGGACCGAGTCTCGGCCGTCGACGAGCTGGCTTTCGACGCGCTTCACGAGGCCGGGGGGCTTCCCTGATCCCGTGACCGCTGTACAGCAGCGAAGTACAGCAACCACCACGACCGCAGCCGACCGCCAACAGCCGTCGATGGCTGACTCACCAGCCAACCAGACCTAATGGCCCTCCAGCCAGGAGTTCGGGCCGAAGAGACCGTGCAGAAGCGTGCCAGGTCGCGCGGGGAACCATGGGGAATGGCGGGGACCAGATCGTCGGCCCGTCCCGTGTCAAAGCCGCTGCTACACAGGGCAGGCCAGCAATCGCCCACAGGAGACCCGAGCTTCCCAAGCTGATATCTCCGACAGCAGCTCGCACTCGTGTCTTGGCCTTCACCGTTGCGGGAGATCGCCCAGCGTGGCGCACTCCCTGGCCCACCTCTGCCACGGCACCCTGGCGGCCCAGAAGAAGCGACAGAGAGAGGTTGACCTGTGCCCCGTTCCGACCAAGTGCAGACTCCTGCGCTGGCGCCCCACGTCTCGCAGGTGGCGTTGAGCCCAGAACGCCTTCTGGATGCCCCGCTGCTCGATCTTCTCGCAGAGGTGGACATCACGCTTGACGAGTCTTCGATCACCGACCCCGGGTTCACCGGCGCTGCCGTGGTCACCCAAGACCGCGTGGTCCTGGCCATGAGGTCCGGCCAACCCGACTGGGAGCGGGACAATGTTGCGCGAGCCTTGCTGGGTCGTGTGCTCAACGTGCCGCTGGCGCCGTTGCCTGAGCCCTACCGAATCACGGAGGTCTGAACCGGTCAGATCCTGGGCCGTTTCTGGGGCGTCCGAGGCCGCTCGCCACTGGCCAATAATGACCAATGACGAGCACTCGGCCGCCTATGGACACCGCCCTGAACAGCAAAGTCCCAGCTCCCCAAGATCCCCGACACCACCCAGGGCAAGAAGAAGTAGCCCACAGCCGTACGCGCACAGTCGTAAGCCCCCTGCCCGCCGGTTCCCGTCGGGCAGGGGGCTTTCGTTGGTCTGTGCGCGGGGTCGGGCTCAGGCGCTCCAGCCGCCGCCGGTCGCGCGGCTCGCCAGGTAGGAGTCCCGTAGTGCCTCGCGCAGGCCCGGGACTATTTCGTCGTAGCGGGTGGCGAGGGTCTTGAGGGGTTCTTTGTGGGCGCGGGACTCTGCGCGGGTCCATACGCAGGTCAGTTCCAGTTCGACCGCGAACACGGCCATGGTCAGCTCGTCCAGGGGGATCGACGCCGGGTCGGCTCCGCTGAGGACGGTGTCGCGTACCCGCTTCTGGAGGGTGCGCACCGCCTCCGGGTCCGTGACGGTGACGCGGTCGGCCGGGATGAGGCCCATCAGCTTGCCGCGGGCGACGGACACCGCTCCCGCCTCGGCGAGCTGGTCACGCACCGGTGTCTCCGCGGTGTGGGCCTTGTTGTGCACGTAGTTGAGCCAGCCCTTGGGCTTCTCGTCGGGCAGGTCGCCCCACACCCCGGCGGCGAAGGAATCGTCCGGCGCCTTCCCGGGCCTTCGGATCACCTTGCGTCCCTCTGTGGCGAGCAGCCCGTCCCGGGCCAGCTCGGTGAAGGCACCCGCCCGCAGCAGTTGGCCGCGGCCCTGGATGTTGTCGAGCTGGAACTTGCCCTTGTCCACGGAGTAGCAGAGCAGGTAGAGCCGTTGCGGCAGTGTCTGGGTCTGGGTCTGGGTCATGGCTTCTCCCGTAAGTGTCTCGGCCGTACGCATGGGTGTGTTCATGCCTCGTGAGGGCTGAAGCCCAGGTGTTCGCCCAGGAAGCGTTCGGCCGCCGTGTAGAGCGCGATAACGTTCTCCGGGTTCTCGATCGCGTGGCCCTCGTCCTCCATGACGATGTACTCGACGGGGACACCGCGTGCGCGGCAGGCTTCGACGAGCTGGTCGGACTCGGCGAGGACCACGCGGGCGTCGTTGGCGCCGTGCACCACCATCAGGGGCGTACGGATCTGGTCGACGCGGCTGATCGGGGAGCGGGCCAGCATGTCGGCCTCCTGCTCCGGGTCCGCCGGGTCGCCGACGTACGTGAACCAGTTGTAGGCGAGCATCGGCTTGACGAAGTCGGGCTGGCTGCGCATGAAGTTGGCCAGGTCCGCGATGCCGACGACATCCACGGCTGCGGCGAAGACGTCCGGGGTGAAGGTGACGCCGACCAGGGACGCGTAGCCGCCGTACGAGCCGCCCATGATCGCCACGCGGTCCGGGTCGGCGTACCCCTGGTCGACCGCCCACCGCACGCCGTCGATGAGGTCGTCGTGCATCTTGCCTGCGAGCTCCCCGATGCCGGCCCTGGTGAAAGCCTTGCCGTACCCGGTGGAACCCCGGAAGTTGACCTGCAGCACGGCACAGCCACGGTTGGCGAAGAGCTGCACGGCGGCGTTGTACCCCCAGCTGTCCCGGGTCCAGGGGCCGCCGTGGACGAAGAGGACCAGCGGCAGCCCTGACGGCTCGATGCCGACCGGCAGCGTCAGGTGCGAGGGCAGGGTCAGACCGTCGCGTGAGGTGATCGACACCGGTCGCATCGGGGCCAGCGACTCGGGGTCGAGGTCCGGCCTCGCCCGGTGGAGGAGGCGGCTCTCGCCCGTGGCGTGGTCGTAGAAGTAGGTGACCCCGGGGTCACGGTCGTGGGTGAAGCTCACCACCCACCGCCGGCCGCTCTCGTCGGATGACACCCCGGCGAGGTCACCGTCGGACAGCTTCTCCAGGTTCTCCAGTACGGCGGCGAAGTGCGGGTCGAGGGCGTGGATCACCTGCCGCTCGCCGAGATAGCGGACCCCGAGCAGCTCCCCGGTGCGTCGGCAGCGGATGAGAGGGGAGGGCAGGGCGGGGAAAACCAGGGCACGGGTGTCCAGGTCGTACGACGGGTGGGAGTCGACCTCTTCCTCCTCGCCGGTGGCCAGGTCGAGCCGGGCAAGACGCAGGCGGTCGCTCCCGCGGTTCGAGCCCAGCCACACGCCGGTGCCGTCCGGCGTGACCTCCATGGGGTAGATGCCCAGCGGCGCGTCACTGCCGTCGAACTCCGCCACGGGGTGCAGCGCGCCCGTCGCCCCGTCCCACCGGGACAGTTCGAGGTTGCCCTCGGCCGTCGTCGCCACCGCGAACAGGCCGCGCTCGCCGTACAGCCAGCCCCCGACCTTGCCGCCGGGGTGCCGGGCGAGGGTCGTGAGGTCACCGGTGGCCATGTCCAGCTCGACCAGGTCGAACTGGGCCCGGTCGCGCAGGTTCAGCTGGGTGATCACCTTGCCGGGCCGTCCCGCGGGCAGGTCCAGGCCCATGGTCCGTACGCCGGGGAAGGGCGTGAGGTTCACCGCGGGGGCGTCCGGGTTCTCCAGGTCCACGCGGTAGAGGTGCAGGTTCTCGTCGCCGCCCTGGTCCCGGCAGTAGAGCAGCCACCGCGGGTCACGCGTCCAGTGGTAACTCACCACCCCGCGGTCCTCGGTCGACACGCAGCGCGCGTCGCCCGGCGCGTCGGTGCTGCCTTCTGCCTGCTGATCGACGCTCTCGATCCAGACGTTCATGCGGTTCTTCCACGGCGCCAGGTACGCCATCTTCTTGCCGTCCGGCGAGAGCGTTGCCTTCGCTCGAGCCGGCGAACCGAAGAACTCCTCGACGGAGATGGTCTCCCGCGTCTCTCGTGTCTCTCGCAGTCCCATGTCGGTCCTTCCTGTGGGCGCTTGCTGTCACGCCTCCATCGCGGCACTTGCTGTCACTTAATGACAGTGTCACTAAATGACACGCACGGCAAGCAGGCATCGACAGGCGGAAGCGCGGGCAACCGTGTGGTCCACGTCACATGCAAAACGGGTAGCCATCGTGTGTCACTAAGTGTCAATCTAGCGTTAAGTGACGTAGCGAAATCGCACTGTGCCCCCCAGACGAACTCGGGAGAACTGACCACCATGAAGACCAAGAGCTTCCTGGCGACAGAGACCGACCACACGCAGGCGGAGCAGGAGCAGCAGCCGGCATCCCCGCAGCGGCCTTCGATCCTCGATCAGGCGGGTGGCACCAAGGGAGTCGTCTACTCGGCCCTGCCCGTACTGGCATTCGTCGTCGCCCACAACTTCCGCGGGCTCAAGGCGTCGATCATCGCCGCCGTCGCCGTCGCCGTCGCGATCGGCGTGGAGCGGCTCGTCCGCAAGGAATCGGTGCAGCCCGCGATCGGCGGCGTGTTCGGCGTCGCGATCGCCGCCGGCGTCGTCTGGTTCACCGGCTCGGCCAAGGACTACTTCCTCATCGGCATCTGGGCGAGCCTGGCCGGCGCCGTCCTCTTCCTCCTCTCCGTACTGGTGCGGTGGCCGCTGGCCGGCGTGCTCTGGAACGCGGCGACCGGTCAGGGCAGCATCTGGCGCGCGGACAAGCGCTCGCGGCTCTACTACGACGTCGCCACCCTGGTGCTCGCCGCCGTCTTCGGCGCCCGGTTCGCCGTACAGCAGTACTTCTACGCGACCGACCAGGTCGGGTCGCTGGGCGCCGCCAAGATCGCCATGGGCTTCCCGCTGCTCGCCCTGGCCCTCCTGGTGGTCGCCTGGGCCGCCCGGCGTTCGAACCAGCGGCTGGCGGAGATCGGCCTGCTGCCCGCCAAGCACGTCTCGCCCAGCCGGTGATGGTGACGGCGACAGCGACGGTGGCTGTGACCGCGACCGTGACCGTGACACCGGGAAGGAAACCGCAGTGACCACGAGCCGAGGCCACGTCGTCCGACCGCTGGGCGCGTTCGAGCGGACCATCGACTTCTACATGCGCCGCAACCCCCTCCAGTTCTCCCTGGTCGCAGAGCTCGACCGGCCCGTGTCGGAGGCCGAGCTGGCAACCGCGCTGGTGGAGCTGTGCCGTTGGCACCCGCTGCTCGCGGTGACGGTGGACCGCACCGCGGCCGAGGCCGTGTACCGGCGGACCGACCGCGCGATCCCGGTGACGACGCTGCCCGATGGCACGCCCTGGCAGGCCGTCGCGGCCGCCGAGCAGACCCGGCCGATCCCTCAGGACCCGGGCCCGCTGGTGCGCGCCGCCCTGCTGCCGCGGGGGCCGCGGTGCGCCATCGTGCTCACCTTCGCCCACCAGATCGCCGACGGGGTGGGCGGGTTGCGGGCGCTGCTCGACCTGGTGGCGGCGCTGGACGGCGAGGAGCGCTCGCCCGGCAGTGTCCCCGAGGCACAGGAAGACCTGCTCGCCCGGATCCGGATGGTCACGCCACCGGACACCGTGACCGACGGACCGGCAGCGGATGATCCGCGCATGCACGCCACCGGCGGACTTGCCCCCTTCTCCGGGCACCTGCCGCACCTGCAGTCCCTGGCCCTCGACCAGGAGCTGACCAGCCGGCTCGTCCACCGCTGCCGCCTGGAGAGCGCATCGGTGCATGCCGCGCTCTGCGCCGCCGCCGCGGTGGTGTTCCACCGGCGAGGGCGTGAGTTCGTACGAGTGCTGACTCCCGTCGATCTGCGCCGCGCCGGCGGTCTGCCCGACGAGGTGGTGAACCGCTTCGTCGGGGCCAAGACCTCGAGTGAGGCGCACGAGGCCGGCGACTTCTGGAAGCTGGCGCGGAACGTTCGCGAGTCCCTCACCCGCCAGCGTGCTCCGCACGCCATCAAGGAGGCCGGTGCGCAGCTCACGGAGCATGCCCCGGCGAGCGGGGAGGAGGCAGAGGCGATGATGGCCGCCGCCACCGCGGCCGACATCCAGATCACCAACCTCGGCGTGGCGGAACCGCGGCCCCCGAGTGCCGGCACGCTCACCGCCCTGTGGGGCCCGGCGCAGATCACGCAGTTGCGCGGGGAGCACGTGCTCGGTGTGGTCACCGTCGGCGGGCGGCTCCGGATGACTGAGCTCACCCACGACCCCGTCGCCGGTCTTGTCGGGGACATCGGCGCCGTACTGGCCGAGGCTTGTCGCCGCACCGGCCACGCGTAGGCCCGCCCTGCCGTGCTGGCACGGGACGTCACTTAATGTCAATATGACACTGACGCACCGGCAAGAACACGAGCGGAAGTGACCGGCATGGCGACGGCCAAGCGTGGCAAGAGCGGGATGAGCGACCAGCGGCGCCACCGGCTGCGCCTGGAGATCTCGCGGGAGGCATCCCGCCTCTTCTGGGAGCAGGGCGTGGACGCCACGAGCGGCGACCAGATCGCCGCGGCGGTGGGCCTGTCGACCCGCACCATCTGGCGTCACTTCCGCAGCAAGGAAAGCTGCGCCGAACCCATCGTGACGCAAGGCGTCGAATGGGAGATGAGCACGCTGCGCGGCTGGCCCGCGGACGTCTCCCTCGAAGAGCGCTTCCGTACGGAGGCGAGCCGGTTCCGCCGCGAGGCCGACCCCGTCGAAGTGGCCGACACCGGGCTCGCGATGCGGATGATCCGGCTCGCCGACACGGAACCGGCCCTGCGTACCGCCTGGTTGATGGCCTGTGACCAGGTGGAGCGCGAGATGGCGGAGATCATCGCGAAGCGGCTCGGGCGCCCGGCCGCCGACCTCGAGGTGCGCCTGCACGCCGCGGCGGCCTCGGCCGCCCTCCGGGTCCTCAACGAGGAGATCGGCGCGGCCCTCCTCGACGGTGCCGATCCCGCACAGTTCGCCGACGCCTCGGAACGCATCGCGTCCGCCGTGCGCCGGGCCACGGGAGGGGCCGTGGGGGACCCGGTTCCGGTCACCACGGCCTGAGCCGGTTCGGAACCCCATCCCGGGTCGCCAGGAGCGCCACTAAATGCCATCGTGACACTTGATGACATGCAAATTACACTGGTGGCAGACGTCCATGTGCCGCGATGGGGTGAATCAGATGGCAACGCCCACCAGCCGTGGCTCCAGGGGAATGAGTGAGCGCCGGCGCCACCGGCTGCGCCTGGAGATCTCCCGGGAAGCGTCCCGCCTCTTCTGGGAGCACGGCGTCGCCGCGACCAGCGGCGACCGGATCGCCGCGGCGGTGGGCCTGTCCACTCGCACCATCTGGCGTCACTTCCGCAGCAAGGAAAGCTGCGCCGAACCCATCGTGACGCAAGGCGTCGAATGGGAGATGAGCGCGTTGCGGAGCTGGCCGCGCCATCTCTCCCTCGAAGACCATCTCGCCGCGGAGGTCATCAGGCACGAGAACGCCGCCGATGCCGCGGAGCGCTCCGACACCCTGCTCGCGATCAAGATGATCCGGCTCGCGGACCGCGAGCCGCCGATCCGGACGGCCTGGCTCATGGCCTGCGACCAGGTGGAACGCGAAATGACCGCGATCATCGCGAAGCGGCTCGCGCGCCCGCCCGGCGACCTCGCGGTGCGCCTGCACGGAGCGGCCGCCTCCGCCGCCTTCCGGGTCGTCAACGAGGAACTCGGCGCCGCCTCGCTGCGCGGCGCCATCCCCGTGGACTTCGAGGACGACCTGATCGGACGCATCGCGCGGGCCGTACGGGATGCCACCGGCGGGGCGATCGGCGACGCGATCGCCCCAGCCCCACCCCCCTGATCACGGGGCAGGGCTCACGGACCGCCACCCGCGTCCGAGATGCCCTGCGCGAGCTCGCCGACGGCGTCCATGATCCCGTGCCCGAAGGCCGTCGGGGCGATCAGTACGCCGAAGACCAGCACGACCGCCATGGTCATCCCCGTGTCGAGCCGGGTCCTTGGCTTCACACGTCTGCGCCACAGCAAGACGATGACGACAGCCAGCAGGACCGCGAGATCCATCGTGAGCACCACTTGGCCGGCCCTCCCCATCAGGCAAGAACGTCCCGGTCATCCTGTGTAGCCGGAACCGCGTGATGGGGGCACTCAGTTGGGCGGGGTTGGCGACAAAGCACCCGTGGGGGGCCGAATCGGCGGACTTGTCAGGGGCGGACCTGTCAGACGGGGCGCGGCTCCCGCTGTGCCTCGGGCAGTTCCAGCTGCGCCTCGGGCAGTTCCCGTTGTGCCTCGTACAGGTTCCTCGGCCGCACGGCATCCGTCGTCCCGTAGAGCTCCAGTCGCGCGTGCAGGTCTCCGGAGAAGTCCGGTACGTCGATCTGGTCGAACTCACGGACCTCGTTGATGCCGACCGTGGCGCTGTACGGCGCGAGGCCGTCGATTTTCATCAGGCCCGCGCGGCCGTTGGTGACGCGGATGTTCCAGTGGGTGAAGCGTGCCCCGAAGAGGGGGCCCGCGCTCGCGTCCCCGCCGTGGCGGCCGTTGTTGTCGACCGTGATGTCCGTGCGGACGTTCGCGAAGGGCATGCCTCGGTGGCTGTCGAACGTGCCCATCTCCATCTCGCCCCGGGACCAGACGTTGTGGGAGGACAGGCCCTCCACGTTGATGCCGTGGAGCTGGGTGCCCGACGGGGCCGGGGCCGTGCGCCGGGCTATGTGGAAGTCCTCGGTCAGGTTGTCGTGCGAGCCCTCGCGGCAGAAGTACGGGTGGTGCGCTCCCCTGCCCTCCACCCGCGTGCGGCGCAGCGTGCACGCCGACGCGCTCACCAGGCCGAAGCCGTTGTCCACGTGGCGGACCACGATGTCGTCCGCCCAGCAGTCGTACGCGCACTGGAAAGTCACCCCGTTGTAGCCCTTGTCCAGGAGGTGGGGCGATTGCGGTGTCTCCACGGCTTCGAGCGTCAGGCCCTCGACCCCCGCGCCCGTCAGCGCCTCCACGTGCGTCGTCAGGCGGGGGTCCCATTCCTCGCGTACATCCAGCGGGAGCGGGCGTTCGAGGGTGACCGCTTCGTCTTGTCGTCCCAGGTGTACGACTCGGCGCCCGGACCGCCGCCCGCCATGTGCTCCAGGAGCGTGTGGCCGGCGTCGTCCGCCAGGCGCAGCAGCACCAGGTCGCCCTGGTGGAGGCGCGATGTGTCCTTGACCCGCAGGGTGCGATCGCCTCGGCTCGCGGGAGCGACCGCCGTGAGGGGCTCCCACTCGTCCCGCCCGTTGCCCGTCCAGCCCTCGAAAGGCCACGCCTTCGCCCTGATGGCGGTCGTCAGCGAATCCCAACGAGCCTGCGGGCAGAGCCAGATGAGCCCGCCGGCCCAGGACCAGCTCGACTTGTCGCCGCCGTAGCGTGAGCCGTACGGGCCGATCAGTTCCGTGAGGTTCTTCGTCGCGTGGAGGGTGGTGCGGTGACTGCCCGCGCCCCGCAGGACCACGTTGTCGTGGGCCATGCGGATGATGCCGTCGATGCGGTATCTGCCGGGCGGGAGGAGCACCGTGCCGCCGCCCCGCTCCCCCGCTTCGGCCAGTGCGCGGTTGATCGCCGGGGCCGCGTCCTGCGTGCCGTCCGGCCTCGCCCCGTAGTCCCGCGCGTTCGCGACCACCTTGGGCCTGGGGAGGCGGCGGGCGCCGGAGCGGGCGCCTGCCCTGGCTACGTAGGGGATCTGGGGGTGCGTATACGGGGCCGCCCTGAACTCCCGCCAGAGCGCGGGGATTTCGCCGGGCTTCGCCGCCGCAGTCCCACCGGAGGCGGCGACGGCGACGGCCGCTACGGCGATCGCACCGCCGAGTACGCCACGTCTGCTGGGATGCTCCTCGTCCGTGCCCGTATGCCTGTCCATGCCCGCCGCCACCTTCCATGGATGTGAACGCCATTCATGTCTGCGATGGGCGCGAGCATGCCACTGCCTCCCCGCACGGGGAAGACGTCCCGCGGAGGCGAATCTGGCGCAATTACTGCGGCGCAGCTAGCCCTGCGGCTGAGTCAGGTGAGTGAACGCGTCCAGGTTGCGCGTGGATTCGCCCCGCGACACCCGCCACGCGTACTCCTTGCGAATCGCCGAGGCGAAGCCCAGCTCAAGGAGGGTGTTGAAGGACCCGTCCGCGTTCTCAAGGACCGAGCCGAGCAGGCGGTCAAGTTCGTCGGGGGTGACCGCCGCGAGCGGGAGCTTGCCGGTGAGATAGATGTCGCCGAGGGAGTCGATCGCGTAACTCACGCCGTACAGACGCAGGTTCCGCTCGAGGAGCCAGCGGTGGACCGCGTCGTGGTTCTCGTCGGGGTGCCGGATCACGAACGCCGTCAGGGACAGCGCGTGCTTGCCGACCCGCAGCGAGAGCGTCGTCGACAGCTTGCGGGTGCCCGGGAGCGTCACGACGAAGGAGCCGCTCTGCGGGCTCTCCCACTCCAGTTCCGCTTCGTTCAGCGTCTGTTCGATGATCCCGATCGCCGCTGCGTCCGCCTGATCAGCCATGATGCGAGCGTACGCGACGCCGGTGTTCGTGCACCGCCGCCGTGTAGACGTCCGCCGTGGCGGACGCGGCCGTGTCCCAGCCGAAGGATTGCGCGTGCCGTGCGGCCGCGTCGCCCATGCGGTCCACGAGGTGCGGGGTCTCGGCGAATTCACGGAGCACGCGCGCGTAGTGGGCCGGTTCGTGGCCGTCGACCAGGAAGCCCGTCACCCCGTCGCGTACGGCGACCGGAAGACCGCCCACCGACGCGGCGAGGACCGGCGTGCCCGCCGCCTGGGCCTCTATGGCGACCAGGCCGAACGACTCGCTGTACGAGGGCATCACCAGGACCGAGGCGGCCCGGAACCAGTCCGCGAGCTGTTCCTGGCCCACCGGCGGCTGGAAGCGGACCACGTCCGCGATGCCCAGCCGGGCGGCCAGCTTCTGCAGGCCCTCCGGCTTCGCGAGTCCGCTGCCGCTCGGGCCGCCCACCACGGGGACGACGATGTGCCTGCGCAGGTCGGGGCGCTGGTCGAGGAGGACCGCGACCGCGCGGAGCAGGACGTCCGGCGCCTTGAGGGGCTGGATGCGGCCCGCGAAGAGCGGGATGAGGGCGTCCTGCGGGAGGCCGAGGCGGTGCCGGGCCGCCGCGCGGCCGTCGGCGGGGCGGAAGCGGTCGAGGTTCACGCCGGGGTGCACGACGGCGACCTTGCCCACCTCGGACTCGTAGTGGCGTACGAGCTCGTCGGCCTCTTCGGAGGTGTTGGCGATGAGGCGGTCGGCGGCGCGCACGATCTGCGTCTCGCCGATCACGCGTGCCGCGGGCTCCGGGGTGTCGCCCTCCGCGAGCGCCGCGTTCTTGACCTTGGCCATCGTGTGCATGGCGTGCACCAGCGGCACGCCCCAGCGCTCGGCGGCGAGCCAGCCGACATGCCCGCTGAGCCAGTAGTGGGAGTGGACCAGGTCGTAGTAGCCGGGGCGGTGGCCCGCCCACGCCTGCATCACGCCGTGCGTGAAGGCGCAGAGCTGGGCAGGCAGCTCTTCCTTCGCCAGGCCTTCGTAGGGTCCCGCGTCGACATGGCGCACGAGGACGCCCGGAGCGAGTTCCACGGCGGGCGGCAGTGCGCCCGTCGTGGAGCGCGTGAAGATCTCCACCTCGATGTTGATGGCCGCGAGGCGCTTGGCCAGCTCCACGATGTAGACGTTCATGCCGCCCGCGTCGCCCGTGCCCGGCTGGTGCAGCGGGGACGTGTGCACGCTGAGCATGGCCACCCGGCGTGGGCGCCGATTGCCGACCGGAAGCCGCAGCCTGCCGGGCGCTGCCGACGAGCGACGGCCGAGCCTGGTCACGTACTGGCTCACGTGGCGGTCCTCCTTGTGCGCGCGGGCATGTCTCAAGGGAGGGCGTGCACGGTCCTCCGGAGGGAGAACATCGGAAGGGCCGACTCCATTTCCTCTTTGCCAAATCATTACCGGACGCAGCTCAACCCATGACCGGCCGGAGCCCGGCCCACACCCTCACGGAACGTGCCGCGCACCCCCGGCACCAGGGCGCATACCCTTTCCCCCATGGCCTCCCGCACCCCTCCCCGCCCCGTGGGAACGGTGACGCGCGGGACCACCAACCCCAACCGTCTGCGCCGCATGGACCGCTGGATCGCCGCCACGCACGGCGCCGGACTGCGGCGCTCCACCGACCCCGTCGCGGTCGACCTCGGCTACGGCGCCGCCCCCTGGACAGCCGTGGAACTGCTCGTCCGGCTCAGGACCGCCGCGCCGCACGCGCGCGTGGTCGGCGTCGAGATCGATCCGGCGCGGGTCGCGGCCGCGAAGCCGTACGAGAGGGAAGGGCTGTCCTTCCGGCACGGCGGCTTCGAGGTCCCGCTGACCGGCAGGCCCGCGCTGATCAGGGCGGCGAACGTGCTCCGGCAGTACGACGAGGAGCAGGTCGCCGCCGTCTGGCAACGGCTGTGCGGGCGGCTCGCACCCGGCGGCCTGCTCGTCGAGGGGACGTGCGACGAGATCGGGCGGCGGCACGTCTGGGTCGCGCTCGGGCCCGAAGGTCCGCGCACGGTCACCTTCGCGACGCGCCTCGGATCGCTCGACCGGCCGTCCGACCTCGCCGAACGCCTGCCCAAGGCGCTGATCCACCGGAACGTGCCGGGCGAGCCGGTGCACACGTTCCTGCGCGACTTCGACCGCGCCTGGGCCGCCGCCGCTCCCTACGCCTCGTACGGCGCCCGGCAGCGGTGGATCAGGACGGTGCGGGACCTGGCCGCCGACTGGCCGGTGGCGGACCGCCCCGCGCGGTGGCGGCAGGGCGAAGTGACGGTGCGGTGGGAAGCGTTGGCGCCGCGTCAGGGGTGAACGCGCGGGGTGCCTCCGGGTGAATTCGGGGGCCGGCGGCGGGTGAACTCCGCGTGTGGCACGCCGCGGAGGGAACGATCTACGAGTGCCGTTCGTCACATGGGGCGGGTGAGATCGAAGTTGCCGCCGCGCTCTGTCGCATTGCGCGTCGGCATGGCACCATCCCCGGTGCACTCGTATGTTACTGACGGTAAATCAGCTTTGGGGGAGGCGGACGTGACCGGCAAGCGGAGTTCGACTGCGGCTGGCCTGGCGCTGATCTGCGCGGCAGTGGTGCTGAGCGCACCGGGCGCGGCCTATGCGAGTCCGGCGGAGCCAACGCCCGGCAGCCCCACGTCCCTTGAGGAGCTGCGCAAGGAGCTCGAGAAGCTCTACCACGACGCGGGCGTCGCCACGGACGCGTACAACGCGGCGGAGGAGAAGAGCGAGAAGCAGTCCAAGCAGATCGTGAAGCTCGCCCGCTCCATCACCAAGGGCCAGCAGAAGCTGGACAAGCTCAAGTCCCGCGCGGGGGCCGCCGCCCGCGCCCAGTACCGCAGCGGCGGTGTCTCCTCCGAGGCCCGGCTGATGCTGAGCGAGGACCCCCAGGAGTTCCTGGACGGCGCCGGGCGGATGCGGCAGGGCCAGAAGGCCACCAAGGGCATGATGACGGAGATGGAGCGGACGCAGGAAGACCTGCGGATCTACGCCAAGGACGCCACCGCCCAGTGGAAGAAGCTGGAGTCCAACCGCAAGGCGAAGGCCGCGTCGAAGAAGAAGATCAAGAAGAAGATCGCGGCCGCCGAGGAGATGGAGTCCAAGCTCGAGAAGAAGGAGCTGGAACGGCTCAGGAAGCTCGAGGAAGAGGCCCAGCTCAAGAAGCAGTCGGCGTGGGTGAGTTCGGGTGTCCTCGAGGACATCAAGGGCAAGGCGACCGGTCCGGGCAAGAAGGCCGTCGAGTTCGCCACCGAGCAGATCGGCAAGCCGTACGTCTGGGGCGCCGAGGGCCCCTCGTCGTACGACTGCTCCGGCCTCACGTCCAAGGCCTGGGCCGCCGCCGGCCAGGGCATTCCACGTACGTCACAGGAGCAGTGGAAGCAGCTCCCCCGCATCGACATCAAGAACATGCGCCCCGGCGACCTGATCATTTATCACGCGGACGCCAGCCACGTCGGGATGTATGTGGGTGACGGCGCGATCGTGCACGCGCCGCGGCCCGGCCGCGATGTCACCGTCGCGGGCGCGGGATCGATGAAGATTCTCGGGGTCGTGCGGCCCGACAAGTAGGCGGCACCTGGGCAGGTGGAGACCCGGCGGCCGTTCTGTGGGCCACGTCATGTGACCCACCGCACCCCGGACGGGTCTCTCAACCATCCGGGCGTGATGTTCGTCATCCCTGCCGGAGGCTGTCGTGCCCAATTGCGGTCCTAGATGCGGCATATGACGCTGGCTGTTTGCCGCGCGCCATTCCAATCGGGGCTCGCCTAACGCTATGGTCCCCGTCGGTGGAGCGTTCGACCGTCGATCCACCATGCCCTCGGGGGGAGGGAAGGAAACCGAAGCCATGCCCGTACCCATACCGCGGCAGAGAGCGATCCCGGCCGCGGAAGGCGGTCAGGCTCACGCTCTGCCGACGCCGACGCCCGCACCCGTGCAGGCGCCCGAACCCGTACCCGCCCCCATGGGGCACCTGCCGACGTCCAGGGACATGGACCAGCAGGCGAGCGGCCCCGGCCTCAGCCTCCTGGTCATCGAGGACGACCCGGTGGGCTCCCTGAGCGTCCCGCAGATGCTCGACTCCGCGGGCAAGCCCATCAGGGTCCGCACCGCCCGCAACCTCACCGAGGCCGAGCGGCTGCTCACCGACGACGTGCACTGCATCCTGCTCGACCTGGCCCTCGCGGGCCCCGCGAGCACCCCGGAGGAGGAAGCGGACGAGCTCGCCACGCTCAAGCACGTCCTGCGCCTCGCGCCCCGGCACGCCGTCCTCGCGCTCACCGCGAGCGGCGACACCGAGGGTGGCGCGGAGGCCGTGCGGGTCGGCGCCCAGGACTATCTCTTCCGTGACGAGCTGGACGGGCGGCTCCTGAGCCGCGCCATCCGGTACGCCGTGGAGCGCAAGCGCGCGGACGCCGCCCAGCGCCAGCTGACGGAGTCGCGCCTGCGGGCCCAGGAGAACGCCCGGCTGGAGCGCGGTCTGCTGCCGACGCCGCTCCTGGACGGCTCACCGCTGCGGTTCGCCGCCCGCTACCGTCCGGGGCGTTCGCGTGCGCTCCTGGGCGGCGACTTCTACGACACGGTGCGCACCCCTGACGGCTCCGTGCACGTCATGATCGGCGACGTCTGCGGCCACGGCCCGGACGAGGCGGCGCTCGGCGTCGAGCTGCGCATCGCCTGGCGGACGCTGACCTTCGCGGGTCTGTGCGGCGACGAGCTGCTCAGCACCATGCAGAAGGTCCTTGAACACGAGCGCGCCGACGACGAGATCTTCGCGACGCTCTGCACGGTCGACATCGCCCCGGACGGCCGCCGGGCCGGGCTCTGCCTGGCGGGCCACCCGTCACCGCTGATCGCGCGCGACGGCCACCTCGCCGAGCTGCTGCCGTACGACACCAACGGCCCGGCGCTCGGGCTCCTGCCGAACGCCCGCTGGCCGCGCCGCCAGGTGGAGCTCGGCGGCAAGTGGAGCCTGATGCTCTACACGGACGGGCTGATAGAGGGACGCATCGGCCAGGGCAACCAGCGCCTCGGCCAGGACGGCATGGTGGAGATGCTGCGCCGCCAGATCGCGGCGGGCCTGCGGGGCGACGAGCTCCTTGAGGCCGCGGTGAACGAGGTGCGTGAGCTCAACGGCGGGGATCTGACCGACGACGTGGCCGTACTGCTGCTCGACCGGGACCGCTGAAGGACCCGGCCTCACGGCCGGCCGGAGTCTTAGCGGCCGCCGTTGTACGGCCCGTACGGACCGTCGCTGCTGGAGCCGCCGCGGCGGCCGCCGCCACTGCCCCCGCCGGTGATCTGCCGCAGCGCGGGGCGTACGTCGACCATGTAGACGATGGTCGCGATGAGCCCGATGATCGGCAGGAACGACAGGATGTTGAAGATCAGGTTCACGATGAAGGCGAGCCCGAGGATGATCAGCCAGAACGGCTTGGTCTTCTTGTCCGCCGCGCGATAGGCGTCCTCACGACGGATCGCCGCGTCCACCAGCGCGAAGCCGCTGAAGACGATCAGCGCCAACGACAGCAGCCACATGAAGTTTGCGAACCCCTGCATCAGCACTACGTCCACCACCAGTCTCGGCTCTTGAGTACGCGGACACCGTACCCGCTACCCGGAGAACGGGCCGGGCACTTCGAGAGTGCCCGGCCCCTTCACACGACAACCTCCGTACCGCGCGCTTACTTGGCGGGCGGCGTGGTCTTCTTCGCCGCGGGCTTGCGGGGCGCCGGGGCCTTCTTGGCGACCGGCTTCTTCGCAGGAGCGGCGGTGGCCCCGGTCGGGTCCGATGTCACCGACGCGTCGGAAGCGGCGGCGGGCTTCTCCTCGGCGTCCGGCTCGACGGCCACGGCCAGTTCGTTGATCTCCTCGGCGGCCTCGCCGCGCCAGGTCCGCACGGCCTGCTCGCCGTGCTCGGCGACCTTCTCGTACTGCTCGCGCGCCTTCACGGCGTACTCGGCGGCGACGCCGACCGAGCTGAGAGCAAGACCCTGAGCGCTCTCGCTCAGCTTCTTGAAGTCGGTGTCGAGCGAGCCGAGCAGCTCGGTGAACCTCGTCTGAAGGGTCTCCTGCGCCTCCTTGGCGCGGGCGACCGCCTTGTCCTGGACGGCCTTGGTGTCGGTGTTGCGCACGGCGTCGATACGGGCCGGCGCCTCGGCGATCAGCTGCTCGATGGCGCCCGGCACCTTCTTCGCCTGCTGGAACGCCAGGTCGGCGGTGCCGACGACGAAGTAGGCGGGGGTGGTGTCGGTGAGGGTGTTGCGCAGGTCGTCCTTGATGGCCATGGCGATGGTCCTCCCGGATTCGCGTCAGCTCGGTCAGCTCGGTCAGCTGGCTCAGGTCGGTCAGCTTGTGGGGTGGTCCTTGGTGCCGGCATCACTGCCGTCGGCAGCACTTCCGTCGGCCGTGCGGGGGCCGTCAGCGGTGGCGTCCATGTCGTCCGCGTCGTCCGCGTCGTCCGCGACGTCCAGGTCGTCCGCGTACTCGGACACCTCGAAGCCGTTCTCTTTTCTGAACGACTCGTAGATCTGCAACAGGACCTGCTTCTGCCGCTCGTTGATGGAGGGGTCGGCAAGGATGACGGCGCGCGTCTCCAGCTCGTCCCGCTCCTTCTCGTCGAGGATCCCGGCCCGGACATACAGCGTCTCGGCGGAGATCCGCAGCGCCTTGGCCACTTGTTGCAGCACGTCGGCACTGGGCTTGCGCAGGCCGCGCTCGATCTGGCTCAGATACGGATTGGACACCCCGGCGGCCTCGGCGAGCTGCCTGAGCGAGAGCTGCGCGTTGCGCCGCTGCTCGCGCAGATACTCCCCGAGATTGCCGACGTTGAGTGATGCCATGCGTCGATACTGCACGCCCGTTGCTAACAATTGCAAGCGCCTGCTTGCAAAAGTGCGCCACGCCACTGATCGGGCCGCCGATCGCGCCGCCGGACACCCCGGCACATGAGCACCCGCGGCATGGCACTGGGCGTGGCGCCACGGGGTGCCACTTGATGCCAGCAGCGCCCGCTCCCCCGGCTCGACGCGTGAAGTATTCAGAGATTTCGCGCGCGTTGGGGGTGATGTGAGCCGACCGCTGACCTGCGCATTCGTGGGCTGGTGACCCCCCTTGACCCTCACGACACCACCCCTGACGCCAATAATGACTCGACGTGGCACCAGCGGTGTGCCACGATGGCACCACCGGAGCGGAGAACGCGCCGCCGAAGCAGCGAGGGAGGGGAACGGATCATGGAATCAGCACCACGTCAGCAGTCGGCGGCACCCGGCGCCTTCACCGCCTTCGCCCGCTTCGTGCTCTGTGGCGGAGGGGTGGGGGTCGCCTCCAGCTTCGCCGTCGCCGCCCTGGCCTCCTTGATCCCCTGGGCCCTGGCGAACGCCCTGATCACCGTCGTGTCCACGCTCCTGGCCACCGAGCTGCACGCCCGCTTCACCTTCGGTGCGGGCGGGCGGGCCACCCGGCGCCAGCACGCGCAGTCGGCAGGGTCCGCGGCGGCCGCGTACGCGGTGACCTGTCTGGCGATGCTGGTCCTCCAGTTGCTGGTGGCGGCGCCCGGCGCGGCGCTCGAACAGGTCGTCTACCTGTCGGCATCCGCGCTCGCCGGAGTCGCACGGTTCGCCGTGCTGCGTCTGGTCGTCTTCGCCCGCAGCCGCTCGCAGGCCGCGACCGAGGCCGCCGCCGCGACCGAGGCCGCCGCCGTGACCAAGGCCGCCGCCATGACCAAGACCGTGCCCGGGACCAAGGCCGCGACCAAGACCGTGCCCGGGACCAAGGCCGCCGCCGGCAACGCACCCGCCGTGCGGCCCGTCCACGCGGCGGCCGTGGCCCCCGCCGCGCTCTGCCCCGCGGCCTGACCGCGCCCCTCACCTCCCCCCTCCCCCATGCGTTACCGGCCGCCTCTCCCGGCGGTCGGTAACGTCTGTCGTGTGTCTGTGTCTCTCTCCGACCTCGTCCGGCTCCGCCAGGCCCGTGACCGGATGGACCGCGACTACGCGGAGCCCCTGGACGTCCCGGCGCTGGCCCGAGCCGCCCTCATGTCACCGGGGCACTTCTCGCGCAGCTTCCGCACCGCCTACGGCGAGACGCCGTACAGCTACCTCATGACCCGCAGGATCGAGCGGGCCAAGGCGCTGCTGCGGCGCGGGGACCTGTCGGTGACGGACGTCTGCATGGCGGTCGGGTGTACGTCGCTGGGCTCCTTCAGCTCACGCTTCACCGAGCTGGTCGGCGAGAGCCCGAGCGCGTACCGCGCCCGCGACCACTCCCACAGCGCCGCCATCCCCGCCTGCGTCACCAAGATCCACACCAGGCCGGTGAAGAACGGGCCGGTGAGGAATGGGCCGACTGGAAACGCACCACCGATCAGGAACGGAGAAGCGAAACCCGACGCCGGTCCGTAGCGTCGTACGCATGGAAATCAACCTCGCACAGTGCTTCATCGCCGTCGACGACCACGACAAAGCGCTCGCCTTCTACCGCGACGTGCTCGGTCTGGAGGTCCGCAACGACGTCGGCTTCGAGGGGATGCGCTGGGTCACCGTCGCCTCGCCCGCGCAGCCGGACGTCGAGATCGTCCTCGAACCGCCGCTCGCCGACCCGAACGCGTCGGACGCCGACCGCCAGGCCGCGGCCGAGCTGATGGCCAAGGGGATGCTGCGCGGCGTCATCTTCCGCACCAGCGACGTCGACGCCGTCTTCGAGCGGATCCGCGCCGCGGGCGCCGACGTGCTCCAGGAGCCGATGGACCAGCCGTACGGAGTCCGCGACTGCGCCTTCCGCGACCCGGCGGGCAACATGCTGCGGTTCAACCAGCCGCGCGAGAAGTAGGGCCGAGCGCGGACAGCCGGTCACGCCGCCCACGCCCCGTCACACCGCCCACGCCCCGTCCCGCATCAGGACCCTGCCGGTCAGCTCGTGCTCGCCGCGCCATGCACGCACCGTTCGCGGGGTGACGCGCAAGTACACGAAGGAGCCCTCCTCCTCGCGCGGGTCCCAGCCGAACTTGGCGGCGAACCCGTCCCCGGCATCCCGCGGGACGACGGAGGCCGGGAAGCACTCCGCCTCGCCCTGTACGAGCACCACATCGGCGGTGTCCGGCAGGGCGAGGCGCACCCGGGGCTCCTGCCGCGCGTTGCGTACCGTCACGGAGGTCTCGCCTGTGCACATCCACAGCGCGCTGCCGTCCCACCGGAACCACAGGGGCACTTGGTGGGGCCCGTGCTCCGGGTGGGACGTCGACAGCCAGATGTCCCGCTCCCGGTCGAGGCGTTCCAGCGTCTCGCGCCTGCGCTCCGGTCCTTCACGACGAACGATCTCCGTGTTCCGCATGAGCGCAGACCCTAGCCGGTGGCCGCTCCCGCCCCTGAGGCTCCCGCCCCGAAGGCCCTGCGGTAGTCCCCCGGTGACACCCCCACCTGCTTGAGGAAGTGGTGGCGGAGGTTGTTCGCCGTGCCGAGACCGCTCAGTTCGGCGATCTTGTCGATCGGGGCGGCGGTCGATTCGAGGAGGCTCTGGGCGCGGGCCAGGCGCTGGTTGAGCAGCCACTGGAGCGGAGTCGTGCCGGTGGCCGCCTGGAGCCGGCGGTAGAGGGTGCGCGGGCTCATCGCCGCACGGCGCGCCAGGTCGTCGACCGTCAGGGGGCGGTCGAGACGGGCACGCGCCCAGTCGAGGACGGGCCCGAGGCCCTCGTCGTCCGTCGCGGGCACGGAGAGGTCGATGAACTGGGCCTGGCCGCCGGGGCGGTGAGCGGGTACGACCATGCGGCGGGCCAGCTGATTGGCGACGTGCGCGCCCAGGTCGCGGCGGACCAGATGCAGGCACAGGTCGAGGCCGGCGCTGACGCCCGCGCTGGTCAGGACGTCGCCGTCGTCCACGTAGAGGACCGAGTCGTCGACCTCCACCTTCGGGTAGCGCGCGGCGAGTTGGGCGGTGTGCATCCAGTGGGCGGTGGCCCTGCGGCCGTCGAGGAGCCCCGCCTCGGCGAGCGCGAAGGCGCCGGTGCACAGGGAGACCATGCGGGCGCCCTCGTCGTAGGCGCGACGCAGCGCCGCCGCCAGGCCGTCCGGCAGCGGGTGGCCCTCCTCCACGCAGGCGTCCGGCACCGACGTGACGATGACCGTGTCCGCCCCGACGATGTCGTCCAGGCCGTACGGGGTACGCACAGTCAGGCCGAAGGCAGCACCCTCGTCCTCGTACGCGGTGCCGCACAGCCGGAAGTCGTACCAGTGGTCCGACAGGTCCGGCTGCGGCTTGCCGAACACCGTGCAGGGGATGCTCAGTTCGTACAGATCCCAGGACGGGATCGCTATCTCCTCGGTCACGACCAGGGCCACGGAACCAGCGCTCATGACGGTGAGCGTAAGCCGCGAGGGGGCCGCCCCGGGGCGTGGCAGGAATTTGGTGGCCGCCGTCACCCCTGTCACTGTCCGACGCCGCCGCCCGCTGCGAGCGTGGTCCGCATGAACGCAGAGAACGAGAACGCCGCCGCAGGCAGCACGTACGCAGAGAACCCCGCCGCAGGCAGCACGAGCCCACAACGCAAGACGCCCGTCACCGTCATCGGCCTCGGCAACATGGGCGCCGCCCTCGCCGCCGCCCTTCTGGCGAACGGCCACCCCACCACCGTCTGGAACCGCTCCCCCGTCAAGGCCGAGCCCCTCGTCGCGCGCGGCGCCCGCCTCGCCGCCACCCCCGAAGAGGCCGTCGCCGCCAGCCCGTTGATCCTCGCCTGCGTGCTCGACGACGGCGCCCTGCACGCCGTACTGGACCCGGTCGCCGAGGTCCTCGCCGGAAAGGCCCTGGTCAACGTCACCTCCGGCTCCCCCGAGCAGGCCGGTGAGGCGGCGAAGTGGGCCGAGTCGCTCGGGCTCGGTCATCTCGACGGGGCGATCATGACCACTCCGCCGGGGGTCGGGAACCCGGAGATGATGTTCCTCTACAGCGGCTCGGCCGAGGTGTTCGACGCCCACCGCGCCACCCTCGCCGCGCTGGGCGACCCGCTGTATCTGGGCGCGGAGCCGGGCCGTGCCTCGCTCTTCGACGCCGCCCTGCTCGGCCTGATGTGGTCCACGTTCACCGGCTGGTTGCACGGCACGGCCCTGGTCGGGGCGGAAGCGGCCAAGGGCGACGGAACCAAGGCCACCGACTTCACGCCCGTCGCCCTCCGCTGGATGCGGCACGCCGTGGCGGGCTTCATCGACACCTACGCGGCCCAGGTGGACGCCGGGCGCTATCCGGGTGACGACGCCACCGTCGACGTACAGATCGCGGCGATCGGACACCTCATCCACGCGGCCGCCGACCGCGGTGTGGACAATGCTCTGCCGGAACTCCTGAAGGCCACCATGGAGCGGGCTAGCGCCGCAGGGCACGGCTCCGACAGCTATGCGAGCGTGATCGAGGTTCTGCGGGCGGATCGGCGGGACACGATGCAAGTGTGACCATTCGGCAACAACAGGCAGGAGAAACGTGACTCCGGGCGCATGATGAAACTTCATCGCCACCTGCTGTCACGGGTCTTGGGGGGACCGAATGAACAAGCCGCTGCGCCGCATAGCCGTCTTCTGCGGGGTGCTGACGCTCGCCCTGCTCCTGCGGGCGACCTGGGTGCAGTTCGCCGAGGGCGAGTCGCTCGCGAAGCACGACAAGAACCGCCGCGTGCAGATCGAGGCCTTCTCCCACCCCCGCGGTGACATCATCGTCGGCGGCAAGCCGATCACCGGCTCGAAGGAAGTCAGCGGCACCGACTTCAAGTACCAGCGGGTCTTCAAGGAAGGCCCCATGTACGCGCCGGTCACCGGCTACTTCTCGCAGGCCCAGGGCGCGACCTTCCTGGAGGGCGTCGAGAACGACGTGCTCAGCGGCGACGACGACCGCCTCTTCATCCGCAACACCCTGGACATGCTGACCGGCGAGAAGCGCAAGGGCGGCGACGTCATCACGACCATCGACCCCAAGGCCCAGAAGGCCGCCTACCAAGGTCTGGTGGACCTCGATGCCCGGGGCGCGGTCGTCGCGCTCGACCCGCGCTCCGGGAAGGTGCTCGCGCTGGCCAGCACCCCCTCGTACGACCCTTCCGTCTTCGCCGGGATCTCGCAGAAGGAGGGCAAGGAGTTCTCGCGGCTCGGCGAGAACAAGGACAAGCCGCTCTCCAACCGGGCGCTGCGCGAGATCTACCCGCCCGGATCGACCTTCAAGATCCTCACCGCGGCGGCGGCCCTCGAACACGGCGTGATCGACGACATCGACGACCGCACCGACGCCAAGGCGCCCTACAAGCTGCCGCTCAGCTCCACGACGATCGGCAACGACGTGCCCGGCGCCCCCTGTGACAAGGCCTCGCTGAAGGTCGGCATGCAGTGGTCGTGCAACAACGTCTTCCTGGACACCGCGCTCAAGGTCGGCGACGACGACATGCGCGAGACGGCGGAGAAGTTCGGCTTCAACAAGCAGCAGTTCGTCCCCGTGCGCGCGTCCGCGAGCAGCTACCCGGACGGCCTCGACAAGCCGCAGACCGCCCTGACCGGCATGGGCCAGGGCAGCCTGACCAGTACGCCGCTGCAGATGGCGATGGTCGCGGCGGGCCTCGCCAACGACGGCAAGGTGATGAAGCCGTACATGGTGGAGGAGCTGCGCGGCCCCGACCTCTCGACGATCGAGAAGGGCAAGCCGCAGGAACTGAGCCAGGCCGTCTCCGAGGACACCGCGGGCAAGGTGCAGGAGATGATGGAGCACACCGTCGAGGAGGGCACGGCGAACAAGGCGCAGATCGACGGCGTCACGGTCGGCGGCAAGACCGGCACCGCCCAGCACGGCTCGAACGTCAACGACGAGCGGCCGTACGCCTGGTTCGTCTCCTACGCCAAGAACGAGGACGGCTCGTCCCCGGTCGCGGTCGCCGTCTTCGTCGACCCGAAGGACATGAACATCCCTCGCTCGGAGATCGCGGGCGGCAAGCTCGGGGCGCCGATCGCGAAGGCGGTCATGGAGGCGGTGCTGGACGACTGAGCGTCTCAGTCCTCGGCTCCCCGGCCCTCCAGAAGCCGTCCCGCAAGACGTTCGATGCGGGCGTGCCAGGCGGCGAGCGCCTCGTCCTTGGCCGCCGGGTCGTCGAACGGTCCGGTCTGCGTGAGGACGAGCCGGGTGCCGTAGCCCGTGCCCTCGCCGAACTCCCAGCGCACCTCACCCTTGGGATGCACGGCGTACGTGAGGAACTCCGGCGCCCGCAGGGCGGTGACCGGGCCCGCGGAGACGCCGTCCGCCAGGAACCCGTCGGGTGCCGTGTCGCCCTCCAACGGCACCTCCCCCGAGCAGAGTTCGGCCCACACCGCGTCGGCGGACCGCACCAGCTGCCGCTCGAAACGGATGCCCTCGCCGGTGACCTGCCCGTGGCCCAGGTCGAACTGTTCCAGATACGCCTCGTGCAGTTCGCCCACGTCCCGGCTCACCTCGGCCCGCCCGCCGTCCAGGAACTGGCCGAGCGCCGAGATGCACAGCTGCCAGCCCGCGGCGAAGCTCGGGGCGCCGAAGCGGTCGCCGAAGGTGTGGACGAGGGTGAGGAGCGAGCCGCGGCCGTCGGGGCCGTCCGGGGTGATCTCCCAGCGCAGGTGGTCCTCGCCCCAGCTGAAGGCGAAGAGGCGGGGCTCGTCCGCGTCGGTGACCTCGCCGGTCATGCCGGGGCCTTCGTCGCCAGGGAAGTGGAAGCCCATCGCGCCACCGGGCCGCAGTTCGAGGGTCACCTCGGAGGGGAACCACTGGGCGAGGTGCTCCGGCCGGGTGATCGCGGCCCAGACCTTGGCGGGCGGGTGCGCGAGGCGGCGCTCCATCCGCAGGACGCTGCGGTCGCCTTCCTCGTCGGGGCCGAGGGTGTCGGAGTGCGGGTTCATGAGGAGTCACCGTCCCGGTTTGTGGTCCATCGTTCATCGTTCATCAGGACTCACCGTCCATGACGTCGAGGTGCCGTTCGAGGGCGTCGAGCCGGCCCGTCCAGAGGTGCCGGTAGTGCGCGAGCCAGGCGTCGAGCTCGGCGAGGGGCTCGGGCCGCAGCTCGTACCAGCGGCGCTGCGCGTCCTGCCGCACCCGCACGAGACCCGCGTCGCGCAGGACGCGCAGATGCTTGGACGTGCCGGGCTGGCTCAGACCGAGCCGCTCGGTGATCTCGCCGACCAGGTGGGGGCGTTCGAGCAGCAGGTCGAGGATCTTCCGACGGCTGGGCTCGGCGAGGACGTCGAACGGTATGGGCATACTCCGAACATAACCCCATGGCTATATAACCGCAACGGCATGCTCCCGTAGGGGCCGCCAGGTCACCTCTCCCACGGCAGCGGGCGACTGTGCAGCACGTCGAGCCGGGACACCGCCCTGGTCAGAACCACGTAGAGGCGACTGGGCCCGCGCTGTTCCGCCTCCGCGATGGCGGCGGGCTCGACGGCCACGACGTGGTCGTACTCCAGGCCCTTCGCGACGGACGCGGGCAGCACCGTCACACGCGCGCCCAGGTCGTCCGGGCTCGCGCTCTCGATCCCGGCCGCGGCGAGGGCCGCGCGCAGCCGGGCGGTGTCGGCGTCGGCGGCGATGACGCCGACCGAGCCCTCGCGGGCCAGCGCGGCACGCACCGCGTCGACAGTGGCGGCGGCGATGTCGACGGCCCGCACCTCCCGAATCCTCAACTCGCCGTCCGTACGCAGTGACCGGGCGGGCGGTACGTCGACGTCGAGCGAGGCGAGAACGCGATTGGCGAGCCCCACGATCGCCTTCGGTACGCGGAAGCCGGTGGTCAGCGGAGTGACGGAGGCGTCGGGTTTGCCGAGGTGGGCGAGGAGTTCGGGCCAGCCGCGGGCCGCCCACGGGGTGGTGCCCTGGGCGAGGTCGCCGAGGACGGTGAGCGAGCCGAAGCCGGCGCGGCGGGCAATCACGCGGGCCTCCATCGGGGAGAGATCCTGGGCTTCGTCGACGACGATGTGGCCGTAACCCTCGGGCCGTTCGAGCAGCCCGGCGATCTCGTCGAGCAGGACGAGGTCGGCGGCGGACCACTTCGCCGACTTGTACGAGCGCGGGGGCCTTGCCCAGCGAATCGCGCGCTGCTCGTCCGGGGCGAGGATGCCGTCGGCCGCGGCGGTGAGCGCTGCCGGGTCGGTGAGCAGGGCGGCGAGCACCTCCTCCGGCTTGACCCTGGGCCAGGCTTCGTCGACGAAGGCCGAGACGGGCCTGGCGCGGGAGATCTTCTGCAGCCAGGCCTTGTTCACGGCGCCCGCGCGGCGCTCGGCCTGGTCCTGGATGTGCCGGACGGCGCGGGTGCGTACGCGCTCGCGGCCGACCGCGTAGGGGGGTTCCTCGGCGCGCACGTCCGCGATGATCCGCTCCAGGTCGTCGAGCGCGACCCGCCAGGTGTACGAGCCGTCCGGCACGGCGAGGGAGCGGGTGGGCGGTGTGACGCGTGAGTAGAGCGCGCGGCGCAGGACCTCCGCCATGCGGGCGTCGTGCTTGACGCTCGCCGCGGCCTCGCCGTCCTCGGCCCGTACGGGCGCGGTGGCCCTGGCGATCTCGTCCGCGACGGTGGACTGACGCACGCCGGTCTCGCCGAGGGAGGGGAGGACCTCGGCGATGTAGCGCAGGAAGGTGCGGTTGGGGCCGAGGATGAGCAGTCCGGCGTGCTGCACGCGCTGGGGGTGGGTGTAGAGGAGATAGGCGGCACGGTGCAGGCCGACGGCCGTCTTGCCGGTGCCGGGGGCGCCCTGGACGCAGACGGACGCGGTGAGTTCACCGCGGACGAGGTCGTCCTGCTCGGGCTGGATGGTGGCGGCGATGTCGCGCATGGGGCCGACGCGGGGGCGCTCGATCTCTTGGGCGAGGATGCGGCTGCTGGGCGGGGGCGGAGCGAGCGGGGGCGGGGCGAGCGGGGTGCCGTCCGGCTTGCTGCCGCCGGCCAGCGGCTCGTCCTCCAGGCCCGTGAGGTCGGCGGAGTC
The DNA here is from genome assembly GCF_055577715.1 of Streptomyces sp. NPDC033177. NCBI lineage: Bacteria > Bacillati > Actinomycetota > Actinomycetes > Kitasatosporales > Streptomycetaceae > Streptomyces > Streptomyces sp. NPDC033177. Next base: position 530,702 of record NZ_JBVIPS010000006.1, read on the forward strand.
GCCCTTGCTGCCGGGGGCCCAGCCGAAGCGGCGGCGGACGGCGACGCCCTGGGGGTCGCGGGGTCCCGCCTGATAGAAGGCGCGGGAGACGGGGGCGCGCCAGTCGACGACGAGGGGCGGGGCCGAGGGATGTTCGGTGATGCGGAGGCGGCCGACGTGATAGCTCTGCCCGCGGTGATCACCGGCTTCGGCGGCTGCGGGCCCGTCGGCGGCGAAGTCGAGACGGCCGAAGAAGAGGGGGGCTTCGGGGAGTTCGCGCATCGCTTTGGCGAGGCTGCGGAACTGGTAGCCGAGGACTTCGGCGTCGGCGCCGGACGCGGAGACGTCGGCTCCGTTGACGACCTGTTGCTCGGCGCCGTCGACCATGCCGGTGAGGGCGGTGCGGCAGTTGTCGTGGTAGCGGCGTTCGCGGGCCAGGTCTTCGTCGAGGGGCGTCATACGGGCAAGGATAATGTAACCGAGTTAAATTTGTAGTCCAGTCAGATTCGTTACCGTAAATCAGCGATGCGATAGGATCCCGCCATGACGGACGAAAAGGGCCCGATCCCGGGGGCGGGGGCAGGCACGGCGACTGATGCCACCGCCGAGCCCGGCCTGCGCGAACGCAAGCGGCAGCGGATGTACCAAGCGGTCTCCGACGCGGCGATCGCACTCTTCTTGGAGAAGGGCTTCGAGAAGGTGCCGGTCGCGGAGGTGGCGGCGGCCGCGGAGATCTCGAAGCCGACCCTGTTCCGGTATTTCCCGGCCAAGGAGGACCTCGTACTCCACCGGTTCGCGGACCACGTGGACGAGGCGGCACGCGTGGTGACCGGGCGCCCGCCGAAACGCTCCCCCCTGGACGCATTGCAGCGCCACTTCCTCGACGGCCTGGAGCGCCGGGACCCGGTGACCGGCCTCTGCGACAACAGCCACGTACTGGCCTTCCACCGCCTCCTCTACGGGACGCCGTCGCTGGTGGCGCGGCTGTACGCGTATCAGGAGCGGTCGGAGAGGGCGCTGGGCGAGGCACTCGATGATTCGCTCGACGAGGCGATCAGCGGGGCGGCTTCGGACGCCGAGGCGCTGGCCGCGCGGCTGGCCGCCGGCCAGATCATCGCCGTACAGCGCATCCTCGCCATGGAGAACTGGCGCCGCATCGACGCGGGCGAGAGCGCGGAGGCGGTGTGGCCGGACGCGGTGGTGGCGGCGAACAGGGCCTTCGGGCAACTGCGTTCGGGGGTGGCGCGGTACGCCTGAAGGACGGTCGTCACCCTCACCGGTCCACCAGGACCGCCACCCCGTCGAGCACGCGTCCGATCCCGAACTCGAACTCCGTGTCCTCGGTGTCCGCGGCGTCGAAGATGCCCGCCGCGAGCATCCGCCGCAGCGCCGGGAACCGTTCGGGGGTGGCCGAGGTCAGGGCGTCGACAGTGCGCGCGTACCGCCGCATCGCCTCGTCGGGGTCCTGGCCCCCCGCCCTCATGGCCGCGTCCAGATCGGCCATGAGCGCGACCTCATTGCGCACGAACCCGCCCACCAGCATGAGCACGGAGATCTTCCGGCCCTCGTCGAGCCCGCTGTCGCCGAGCGCCGCGAGGCCCTGCTCCATCCATTCCAGGGAGTGGGGCGACGCGGGCGGTGAGGTGACGGGGACGCGCACGAGCCACAGGTTGCGCCGGAAGACGTCGCGCTGGGCCCGCGCCCACCAGTCGAGCCGCGCCCGCCACCCCGTGATCTCGGCGGGCATCTCGGGCGGGGCGCCGGTCGCCGCGTCCTGCATGAGGACGTACAGCTCGTCCCTGGCGGAGACGTACCGGTAGAGGGACATCGTCGAGACGCCGAGCGCCTTGGCGACCCGCCCCATGGAGACCGCGCCGATCCCTTCCGCCGCGGCGACGGCGATGCCCGCGTCGACGATGCGTTCGAGGCTCAGGCCGGGCTTCGGCCCTTTCGACGGCCGCTCGCGCAGCCCCCAGGCGGTTTCGAGGCTCACGGAAAGCCCTGAGCCCTGATCTTGCGCGTCTTGCGCGTCTTGCGCGTCTTGCGCGTCTTGCGCGTCTTGCGCGTCACCCCGCGCGTCCCTGTCCGCCGCCATGAGCCGCCGCCTCCCTGTTCCCGGTCCACCCGCCCCCTCTTGACGCACATCGTAGTTCTGCGTAACCCTTACACGGTAATGCGTAGACCATACGCAATAAACGCGACGCAAGCCGGGAGAGGTCAACCGCATGCCACCCACACGGGCCCCAGCCATCGAAGCGACATCCCTCACCAAGACGTACGGAGCCGGAAGCGGCGCCCGCCGCCCCGTCCCCGTGCTCCGAGGCATCGACCTCCACGTGCCGCCCGGCACCGTCTTCGCCCTCCTGGGCCCGAACGGCGCCGGCAAGACGACAGCCGTCCGCATCCTCACCACGCTCACCGCGCCCGACGCGGGCACGGCGCGGGTGGCGGGCCATGACATCCGTACGGGACGTCGCGAGGTCCGCCGCGCGATCAGCCTCACCGGCCAGTTCGCGGCGGTCGACGAGACGCAGACCGGCGCGGAGAACCTCCGCATGATGGCGCGGCTCGCGGGCCTGTCCCGCCCCGCGGCCCGCGCGCGGGCGGCGGAACTGCTGGCCCGCTTCGACCTCACCGAAGCGGCCGACCGCCTGGTCCGCACGTACTCGGGAGGCATGCGCCGCCGGGTGGACCTGGCGGCGGGCCTGGTGGGCGAGCCGGAGGTCATCTTCCTCGACGAGCCGACGACGGGCCTCGACCCGCGCAGCCGCCACGAGATGTGGGAGGTGGTGCGTGACCTCACGGCGCAGGGCACGACCGTCTTCCTGACGACTCAGTACCTGGAGGAGGCGGACCAACTGGCCGACCACGTGGCGGTCTTGCACGAGGGAGAGATCGTGGCGGAGGGTTCACCCTCGTCCCTCAAGTCCCTGGTGTCGGGCCACCGCCTGGAGGCGAGGCTCACCACCCGGGAGGCCTACCTGCGCCTGACCGACCGGGCCACGCACCACGCCCCGGAAAACCTGACGCTGGGCTTCCCGACGGACGGCACGGCGGGTGACGTACGCGCCCTCCTTGACGACCTGGACCCGGCCCGCACGGATTTCGCGGCCTTCACGCTCCACGCGGCAACGCTGGACGAAGTCTTCCTCACCCTGACAAGCCCACGGAAGGCGCCGACTCATGTCTGAAGCCCTGATCATGACCGGCCGGGCGATCCGCATCAGCCGCCGCAACGTGGACGCCCTGGTCACCGCCATGGCGCTCCCCGTGATGATCCTGCTGATCTTCGTCTACTTCTTCGGCGGCGCGATCAAGACGGACACCCGGTCGTACGTGACGTACGTGGTCCCCGGAGTGCTTCTCCTCTGCGCGGGCTTCGGCTCGTCGAACACGGCGATCGCGGTGACGGAGGACCTGAAGGGCGGCATCATCGACCGCTTCCGCTCGCTGGACATCGGCGGCACCCAGATCCTGACGGGCCACGTCTTCGCCTCGCTGGCCCGCAACCTCATCGCCACGACCTTGGTCCTGACCCTGGCGTTCACGATCGGTTTCCGCCCGACGGCAACCCTGTTCGGCTGGCTGGCGGCGGCAGCCATCCTCCTGGCCTTCATCCTGGCCCTGTCCTGGCTCTCGGCAGCAGTGGGCCTCCTGGCCAAGTCCCCGGAAGCGGCGGGCGGCTTCACGTTCTTCGTGAGCTTCCTCCCGTACCCGAGCAGCGCCTTCGTCCCCACCGCCACGATGCCGCCCTGGCTCCAGACCTTCGCCGAGAACCAGCCGGTGACCCACGTGATCGAATCCCTCCGGGGCCTGCTCCTCAACCAACCGGTGGGCTCCACCCCATGGGTGGCACTGGCCTGGTGCACGGGAATCCTGGCGGCTTCGGTGGCGGCTTCGGGGGAGCTGTTCAGGAGGCGGACGGCGTAGGAGTGCCAGGGACGGGCTAACGGCGCCACGAGGGTGTGGCCGCCAGACGCCACACCCCCTCGAAGTGACTGATCTGCGTCGCGACAGCCGTCTCGGCCGCTGCCGTTCCCTCCTTGCGGGAGCGGACGGTGAGGTCCGTGTTGTAGCCCTTGGGGTCGTAGACCTCGCAGTCGGGATCCTGCAGGGACATGGTGGCGACCACGTCATAGAGGCCGCACAGCACCAATTCCTTGTTGAAGATGCACACTTTGTCCCGCGGGTCCCCGTTGTACAGCCGGTACTCGCACTGCACCATCACCCTGCCGTCGCCCGTCAGGCGGTCAGCCAGCCGGGAGAGGATCTGGTCGTACTCCCGGCACTTGGCCTCGATCCGAGCGCGAAACTCGGGGTAGTCGACGGGTCTCCCGTCAGGGCCTACGCGTGACGGGACGGCCATCTCACGCCCGAAGTCCGGTATCAGCATCCTGACCGACACCCGCTTTGTCGGCCCGGGGTCGTCCAGAAGGCTTTCCAGCCGGTGATAGAGCTCGTTGTAGAGCGTCTCGCCCGTGTAGCCCAGGAAGCAGATCTCCACTTTCCTGGAGTGGAAGGCATCGCTCACGAGCCTGCCGAGATCACGGGAGCTGACGAGGGCGCGGTCGGGCGGCCGGGACGAGACTGCGAGCTCGTTGACCGCGTCGTACAGCACATAGCCGACCAGGCTGAGCAGCGCTCCCCCCAGGTACGCCTGGCCCTCGAGAGCGTCTCCCACCGGCTTCACGAACTGCGCGGTCAGCCCCGTCACGAAGATGGCAAGCAGCAGGGCTCGCGTAGCAGCCGATTCGAACCGCGCCCGGTACCGCCGCAGCCACCCGCCCACGGTTCTCGCCACGAGAGCCCTCCCCCGAGCAAGCCTCTATGGCGTCGCCCTCATCACTCCATGCTCGCCGTGCGGCAGTGCCCGGGCAAGATAGGGATTGGCCGTTGGGCTGGGCCGGAGACCCAGAGATGCCATCGCCGCGGCCAGCGTCATCGCGTACGAGTCCACGGCGCGCTGCACATTGGGCGCGTCCAGACCGGCGCCGGTGACCAGTCGGTCCAAGTCCACGTAGGCCGACCGGACCACTTCGATCCAGCGGTACACGGGCCAGTCGTCCTCCCACCCTCTCGTGCACTGCTCGGGAAGCCGGGCGCTCCAGCGAGTGAACATGCGCTGCCTGATCTCGGCACGGATAGGGGTGAGATGCATGTGGCGGACCAAGTCGTACAGCGGATCGCCGACCATCGCCATCTCCCAGTCGATGACGGTGAGTCCACGGCCGTCGTCGTGGCGTACGAGATTCCAGGGGTTGAGGTCTCCGTGCAGCAAGGCGGAACGGCGGGCCGTCAGCCGGTGGCGGCTCAGCAACTCCCGCAGCCGGTCGCCTGCCGGCAGTCCGAGTTCCCTGGCCAGTTGCCGGGATTCTCTGGGCAGATCCATGACCAGCTGCACCAGTTCGTCGCAGAGCCAGCGGTAGAAGTCCGTCTCGCGTGCGGTGGGATCCAGCTGCCTGGTATCGATGTGAGTCAGAGCGCAGAGTTGGTCCACCAGGTCATCGGCCTCGCCGGGGCGCAGCCCGTTCACGGGATGGACCGGTGCCAGGTCGCCGTTGCCCGGCCCCTCGTAGGAATGGATCGCGAACTGGTCCTTCAAGTCGCTTATTCCCAGAGCCAGTACGACGGGGGCCCGCACCGGCTGGCCGGAATGCTCGATGAGCCGCAGCACCGCGTGCTCACTGAGGATGCTGCGCTCGCGGCGCTCGGGCGAGCTGAGCTTTCGCCGCACCACGACCGGGAGCCAGACCCCTTCCACCCTGACCACGGTGTTGAGGTGGGCCGTCCCCTTGAACACCCTGGCGGCCGGCGCCGCTCCCTCACCGATCAGTGCGTCGAGCACGGCGGAACGGGGAAAGCCGGGGTTCTCGGGCACGCGCGGGTCGGGCTCCCAGGAGATCGGGATGTTCTGCCGGACCCCCTCGTAGCGGCCCCCGAATCGGGCCGCGCGCCAGCGGAACAGAACCCGCTGGATCTCCTCCTCGTCCGGCACTCCGGGCAGTTGCAGCGGAGCAGCCGCGTCCGTCAGCGCTCTGTGGACCACGCCGGTCGCCAGGTCGAGGCTCTTCTGGTCGGGCGTGTCGCCCAGCGACTTGGCCGCGCGCATCACGTCCGGATAGACGGACTGGGCGCGTTCGAAGGCGACGTAGTGCTCCAGGTCCCGGCCCAGGCCGTTGACCGCCCGGGGCCTGAGACGTTCCATCGCCTCCACCCAGGCCTCGGTCACCTCATCCCACTGATGTTCCGGGTATCGCATACGGACCAGGTGCGTGGCCAGGTCGTGCAGCGGGTCACCATAGGTGGCGAGCTCCCAGTCCACGCAGATCAGCGGCGGCTCACCGTCGTAGGAGAAGATCACGTTGTCGCGGTGCAAGTCGGTGTGGAGCAGGCTGCAGGGACGGCGGGTCATGCTGGGCACCCGGTCCGCCAGCCTGAGCAACGCGTCCTCAGGAATGCCGAGGGCCGCGAAGAGACCCCCGTAGTCGCACCAATTGGGCTGCCGGATCTGTTGCTCCGCGAGGAGCGCCAGCGTCCGCAGGAACGACTGCCCGCCCTTGTCGGTACGGGGCCAGCACTCCGGCAGCGGCGGCAGCGACTCCCGGCGCACCTGGGTCATCTGCGCGAGCAGTGTGGCCAGCGCCCTGATCAGTACGGAGTCGACTGGTTTGTCGTTCGGGCTGATGCTGGAGAACGGCACGCCTTCCACGTAACTGTGGACCACGGAGTCGTCGCCCTTGGCCAGGAACTCGGGGACGTGGGGGAGCACGCCCTTGAGCGCCCGGAGGATCGCCGACTCGTCCTGCCAGGTCCGGATGACGACCGGCAGTGCGTCCTGCCTGCGCAGCCGCACCGTGACAGGTGTCCCCGGATCGCGGCGCACCAGCCGGGCCATCGGCTCCGTCAGCGGAAGCACGTAATTCCGGTTGTGATGGCCTCCGCTCATCTTCCCGTGCAGCAGGGCTCGCTCGACAAAGCGCGCGTACGCCTCGTCGGCGTGGCCCTCCTCCCGATACACCAGTGACGGGGAAACGGGCACAGCTGACACGCCCACGGGTCGCTCCTGAATAGTCACGCGAAGTTGGCGAAAGTGATGCACACCTTAGTGGCGCACGAGAATGGAGACCGCTCGGCGGCGGCAATCAATGGGCTCAACGAGGTAAGCGCCACTCCTGGGTGCTGAACGTTCGAGGAACGTCCATTTCCGACCCTCCGCTCAGCGCTCCACCAGCAGGTTCCAGCACGAGTCGAACCAGGCCTGCATGCTGTCCACGAAGAGGGTCCCCTGCGATTCCGGTTCGTCGCCCCGCACGTAATGCGTGAGGGCCGATCCGAGGCCGACCACGTCCAGAGCAAGGATCTCCTCGCCGTCGTCCAGCTGGATACGGCGCTCGAGCACCTCGTACGGCCCGTGCAGCGCCTCGGCGCCATTGAGCAGGTAAAGCTTGAACGCGGGCGCCAGCGGCACTCGACGTACCTCGACGCTCACCTCCGCCACCAGATCCTCGGTGTGCAGATCCCGCAGCGCGTTGCGCAGCGACGCCGTGTGCCGGCGCGTGATGTCACGCAGGCGCTGCTGCGGACGCGGATCGTCCGGGTCGTCCTTGGCGCGGGGATACGGGAGGTCGAGCTCTTCGGACGGCAGCAGTATGCGGACCGCTATGCGCTCCGGTGCGATCTCTCGGACACGTATACGTTCCGCCTGTACTCGGATGTGGGCGTCCAGGGATTCCGAGGTCAGCGTGAAGACGTCCAGGGTCACCTGTGGGGACGCGAACGCCGCCCCGATGATCGGCCCGAGCAAGACCCGGCCGGTGCCGCTCCCCGGTTGTCCGCCCGTACTCATGTGGGCCAGCTGCGCCTTCACCACCCGCGACCCGCTCCCCTGCTTGGAACGGACGAGGCCCTCGCTGGTGAGTTCCCTCATCACCCGCTGGATGGTGTCCCTGGAGACATCGAATTCTCGTGCGAGATCGCGCTGCGTGGGCAGGAGGCTGTTCAGCGAGTACGTGCCGTCGGCCAAGCGGGAGTGCAGCGCGTCCGAGACCCGCTGGAACTCGCTGCCGCCACCCTCACCAGTTCGCTCATCGTCCACACGCCGACCGTACCTCTGGCGCTCTCCGAGCAAACCGCTTCCAGTCAAATTGGTTGCTCGGCAAGGCAGTTGGTTAACCGATCAGCCGACCGGGGCACACCAATCCCAAGCCAACCAGTCCAATTGGACGGAAAGTTGATCGCTTCGCCGGTTCGGCCGGCGCGCGAAGAGGGGTGGGGACCCGTGATCTTCTACCAACTGCTCTCAGCCGTACTCGGCTTCGGCATCGAACAGCTGCTCCAGACGTACTACGGCCGTCTCGGGCTGCTCGCCCTGGTGCTGCTCGGCATAGGCATGAAGGCGAAGGACAAGACCTGCTTGTCCGTATCAGCGTTGATCATCTTGCTCCTGATGACTCAGGCCCGAGCCTGACCCCGCAACACCTTCAGCACCGGCTCCAGCGAACTCACCACACAAGCCGCGCCCGCGTCCTTCAGCAGCTTCGCCTTGCGCTCGTTACGCGCGTAGCCCAAGAAGCCCACTCCGGCCACCTGCGCTGCCTGGTGGTCCGTGGGGGTGTCGCCGATCATCAGTGCCGCCGCGGGCTCGGCGCCCATCGCGCTCAGGGCGCGGTTGAGGCAGTGCGGGTGGGGCTTGAGGAGGTGGAGGTTCTGGGTGCGGCCGTAGATGTGCGGGGTGAAGCACTGGCTCAAGCCACGGCCTTCGAGGTAACGGGTCACCGCTCGCGGCGAGTTGTTCGTGGTGACGGCCAGCCGGGAGCCGCTCGCGTGCCACGTCATGATCAGCGGATCCGCGTACTGGGTGGGCCACGCCGAGGCGACCGCCGTCAGCTCCTGATGCGTGAGGCGTTCCTCGAGCTCGGTCACCAGATCACTGCCCGGATGCCTGCGGTCGACCGCCCGCAGCACGGCGTGCGGGTCGGGCTGCGCCCGCTCCTCCTTGGTCAGCAGCCCCCGCAGCCCCCGCTCCTCCAGCCAGCGGACCTGATCACCCGCGATCCGCTCCGCCGAGTGCCCGGCGAACAGCCGGCAGATGGGGCCGTCGAAGTCGAAGAGTACGTAGCGGGCGCGTTCGATCAGTTCCCGCAGTTTCTCGGCCTCTTCCGCCATCCACTCAGTCTGCTTCGCATCAGGAGTCACTAAGAGAGTGTCAGCTCCGTCGCGATGGTTGCCCAGAGCGCGTCGAACCATTTCTGGGACTCGTCCACGAACGCGGCGTCCCGCGGGGCCGCGTTCCTGTCGAAGGAGAACAGGGGGGACTTCAGTCCGGACACGTCGAACGCCTCCATCTCCGCGCTGCCGAAGTCCAGCATGCTGCGCTCGATCGTGTAGTAGGCGAGGAGCGCCTCCCGCTGATTCAGGAGGTACAGCTTCACCGGCGGCGTGAACGGCAGCGCGCGGAACGAGACGTCCACGTCGATGCCGTGCGAGGCCCGCAGCGCGCGCAGGTTGTGGCGCAGGACCTGCCCCTGGGTGTTGCGCAGTGCCAGCCAGCGCTGGTGGACCCGGCCGTCCACGTCCCCCTGACCGTTGACCGGCCTGGGAAAGGCGAGGTCGATGTCGCTGCTCGGCAGCAGGATGCGGACGTTGATCGACTCCGGGCGGATGAGGCCCTCGTGGATGCGCCGCAGCGGATCACCGAGCGCCAGGATCAACGTCTCCGCCGTGTACGACACGACGTCTATCCGCACCTGCGGCTCCGAGAACGCGTCGCCCAGGCGTGGTACCAGGCCCACCATCGAGGCCTGGGGTTCCGAGCCCGCCGATGTCGGTCCCGGCGGTTCCGCGGCGATCCGGGGTGGGCTGCCCTTGCTCACGTTGGCGAGGAGGCCGTCGCCCTGCAGTGTTTTCAGCGCCTGCCGTACCGTCCCCCGCTCCACGCCGAACTCCTCCGCGAGCACCGCTTGCGTGGGGAGGCGGTCGCCCGGTTTGAGTTCGCCGGTGCGGATGCGGTCGCGGAGGGCGTCTGCGATGTCCTGGGGAGTGAGTTTTCTGCTGCCGTTCACTGCAACGTTCTCCTGGGTCACGACCAGACGATACAACTCCTCGCCATCTCAGGGCAGTTGTCTCGAAGTTGTTTATGTTGTGGGACCAAGTGGGGACAACTTAAGTGAAGTTGGTTGCCAACTCATTTGAGATGGCAGAAGGGGGAACCATCATGGCAGTCCTCGCCCTCCTCGCAGCAGCGTCCGTTGTCATCTTCGAGCAGTTCTTGCAGTGGCGGTACGGACCCGTCGGCATCGTCGGGCTCCTGTTCCTGACCGTCGGAATCAAGGCGAAGAGCCCCACCTGCAGCTCCATCGGAGCCGTCGTCCTCGCGCTGACGATGACCGGCCCCGCCCTCTGAACCTCTGAACCTTTGAGCCTCTGAACCTCTGAGCTAGCCGCGCGCCAGTTCCAGGTCCTGGCTGATCGTGCTCCACAGCGCGTTGAACCACAGATGGGACTGCTCCACGAACGTCGTGTCCCGCAGGCCATCACCCTGGTGAAAGGGGAAGAGCATCGACTGCGCGCCCTGGGCGTCGTACATCTCCAGGTACTCGTGGTCGATCTCTTCGCTCTGCTTGGCCAGTGTGTAGTACGCGAAGAGCGCCTCTGAGCCGTTGAGCAGATAGAGCTTCACCGGCGGCGTGAACGGCAGCGCGCGGAAGGAGACCTGTACGTCGATTCCGTGCGAGGCCCGCAGCGCGCGCAGGTTGTGGCGCAGCACCTGACCCTGCGCGTTCCGCTGGTCGAGCCAGCGCCGGTGCACCTGGCCGCTCTCGTCGTCCCCGCTGTCCACCGGCGCCGGAAAGGCGAGGTCGATGTTGCGGCTCGGCAGCAGCACCCGGACGTCGACCTTGGCCGGTTTCCGCTGTCCGGCGTGAATCTGCCGGAGCGGTTCCCCGATCGCCATCGTGAGCGAGATGGAGGTCAGACAGAGCGCGTCGATCTCCACGTGGGGGGCCTCGAACGCCGCCGCGATGCGCGGGGCGAGGCCGACCATGGTGGGCTGCGGCTTCACGCCGCCCGGCCCGGCCAGCACCTGCTTCGAGGTGACCGCCACCGTGGCCGGGCTCCCCTTGGACACGTTCGCCAGGAGTTTCTCGCTCTGCAGGGTGCGCAGCGCCTCGCGTATCGCGCCGCGCTCGACGCCGAACTCGTCGGCGAGTTCGGCCTGCGTCGGCATGCGTTGGCCCGGCCGCAGCGCACCGGACATGATCCGGTCGCGCAGTTCGTCGGCCACCTCGTGGTGCGACCTAGGTGGCCTCTTCATCCCGTTGACGGGTGCAGGTTCCGGGCTCACAACCAAACAGTACAACTTCGCGCCATCTTTGGGGAGTTGCTCGGAAGGTGGTTATGAGTCGAGCCATCGCGGAGATAACTCAGATGAAGTTGGTAGCCAACTTAGGCAACCTGGCAGGAACCCCAAGGGGTTGGCCGCCAGTAGTCCGCCATCGGATGGCCACCGACCGGATGGGACGGGGACCGCATGCCCCGTCCCGAAAGGGGGAACGTCATGCCGCTCATCGCCATCGTCATCGCCGCCCTCGCCATCGGATTCGAGCAGCTCATCCAGTGGAAGTACGGACCGTTGGGCATCGTCGCCTTCGTCCTGCTGACCGTGGGCATCAAGGCCAAGAGCACCAAAATCAGCGGCGCCGGGGCTGCGCTCCTCGTCCTGCTGCTCGCCCAGCCGGGCTGACAGAGCTGGTTGGCCGGGCCCCCATCCGGAGGGGAGCCGGGAGCCCGGTCAGCCATCAGCGCACTAGCTACCCGGGCCGCAACTTGGGCTAGAACGCCGCCCGGATCTCCCCCACCTCGGTCGCGCCGCCCAGTAGGGGCGCCCGGCCGACGCGGGTGAGTACGTCCTCGTTCACGCCGGCCAGGTGCAGCGCGCGGGCCAGGACGGGGCCGAGAGCCCGTAGGCCCCCGTCGTCCACCTTGAAGGCGAGGGCGCGGCCGTCCGGCAGCGCGAACGCCTGGACCGCCTCGGCGCCCATCTTGGACAGGGCGCCCGGGATCTCCCGCATGAGCCAGGTGTCGGGGCGGCGCGTGCCTGCCACGTACTCCGGGTGGGCCCGCATCGCGTCCGCGACCCGGCGCTCCGCCGAGCCCTCGGGGGCGAGGACGAAGTGGCGGAAGGCGCGGGCGAGGCCGGTCAGGGAGATCGCCATCAGGGGCGCGCCGCAGCCGTCCGTGCCGACGGCCGCCACCCGCTCCCCCGCCGCTTCCTCGACCACCTGGAGGATCAGCTGCTGGAGAGGGTGCTGCGGGTCCAGGTAGGAATCCGTGGGCCAGCCGTTCAGGTCACACACCGCGAGCATCGACGCGTGCTTGCCGGAACAGTTCATCGTCACCCGGTCACGAACGGCACCCGCTGCCAGATATGTCTCGGCCTCGACCGCGTCCAGCGGGAGATCCGGCGGGCACTGCAGGTCCGCCGCCGTCAGGCCGTGCTCGGCCAGCATCTTCTGGACGAGGTCCCGGTGGAACACCTCCCCCGAGTGGCTTGCCGCGGTCAGCGCGAGGCGCTCACCCGCCAGGTCGAGCCCCGCCCGCAGCACCGCGGCCGCCTGCATCGGCTTGTTCGCCGACCTCGGGAAGACGGGAGCCGACACGTCCCCCATCGCCAGCTCCACGCTGCCGTCCGCCGCGAGCAGCACCAGGCTTCCCCTGTGACGGCCCTCGACGAAGCCTGAACGTACGACCTCGGCGAGGACCGGGGATATGACAGGGGTGGCGGCGGACTCGGCGGACGTCGAGGTCATCTTCGGCCTTCCGGGGCGGGGGTGGCGTCACGGGCCGCCCGCGGAAGCCGGGATCACCGGGTCACGCGAGCAGGTCGTCTACTTGTGCTTCACCTTCACGGTACCTGCGGGCGATCTCCGCGCTGCAATCGTCCGCCGTACGCTGCAGCTGCTGGCGGCGCCGGGAAACCTGCTGCTCGTAGCGGACGAGGCGCCCCATGGCCGTGTGCAGCTCGTCGTCCGTGCGGGCGTCCAGGTCGGAGAGCTCGACCTCGGCGAGCATCTCCGTCGCCAGGAGACCGACCTCCACGCTGTGCGGCGTGCCCAGCGTCACATGCCGGGCCGACGAGCGATGCCGGGCGGGCCCGTCCGTGAGGATCTCCGAGAGCCGGTGCACGAGCGGCCCCTCCGGACTCTTCCCCGCTGGGCCCTTCCCCTCCGGACCCGGCGCCGCCGGGTCCTTACGGCGCGCCACCTCGGCCCGCAGAATGTCGATCCGGCCCTGCAGCAGGCGCCGGACATAGCTCAGATCCGCCTCGTTCTGCTGCGCGTCCCTGCGCAGCTCACGCAGCTCGCGCAGGAGCAGCGCGGCGAGGTCGTGCGCGGGCTGCTCGGACAGCACCGCACTGCCCGTGACCGGACTGCCCGTCCGCTGCACGGGCGGGCGCGGCACGCTCGTAGGTCGCGCCGCGCTCATGCGGGTCAGCGACACAGATCCGGGCGGCTGTCCCGTACTTGGTGTGCTCATGTGGCTCTACCGTCCCCTCGACCGGCGCGGTACACCGCGTGTAAGCATGGTGCCACCCCCGGTGGCCGCTATGTGAGCGAGTGCCCCTAATCGGCCCCAGATGGGGGGTTCAGGACACCCCATGGGCGGCGCATCCGGCGGCGTGGCACAGCCGTTCGGAGCAGGCGCCTGAGTGGGCGGCCGAGCAGGCGTCCCAGCAGGCATGATGGGCCGTATGCGTGCTGTGGTGCAGAGGGTGGACGGGGCGAGCGTCGTCGTCGAGGGCGAGAACGGCCCCGAGACGGTCGGCGAGATCAACGGCGAGGGACTGTGCGTCCTGGTGGGCGTGACCCACGAGGACACCAAGGAGAAGGCGGCCCAGCTGGCCCGCAAACTGTGGTCCGTTCGGATGCTGGCCAACGAGAGGTCCTGCTCGGACATCGACGCGCCGCTGCTGGTCATCAGCCAGTTCACGCTGTACGGCGACGCGAGGAAGGGCCGCAGGCCCACCTGGAACGCCGCCGCTCCCGGCGACGTGGCCGAGCCCCTCGTCGACGAGGTGGTCGCCCAACTGCGGTCGCTGGGCGCGACGGTGGCCTGCGGCCGCTTTGGCGCCAAGATGCGGGTGGGCTTGACGAACGACGGCCCGTTCACGGTGCTTCTGGAGATGTGACGGGCCGAACCGAACCGCCGCCGACGACGGCAGAACCGCCCACGGCAGTGCAGCGGGGCAGCTGGGACCACCGCTCAAGGCCGGCCGCCAAAGGCTACGGCTCGACCACGGCCTCCTGGGCCGCCGCCGTGCCGCCCGCGCTCAGCGCCGCGTCCAGCGGCACGTTCCGCTTCACCAGGGCCAGCGCGATCGGGCCCAGCTCGTGGTGGCGTACCGCCGTCGTGATGAAGCCCAGCTTGCGGCCCTCCTCGCCCTCCGAGGCCAGACGCAGCTCCGTACCCGCCACCGGCAGGTGGACCTCGCTGCCGTCCAGGTGCAGGAAGACCAGGCGGCGCGGGGGCTTCCCCAGGTTGTGGACGCGGGCGACCGTCTCCTGACCGCGGTAGCAGCCCTTCTGCAGATGCACCGCCGTACCGATCCAGCCCAGCTCGTGCGGAATCGTGCGGTGGTCCGTCTCGAAGCCGAGCCGCGGCCGGTGCGCCTCCACGCGCAGCGCCTCGTAGGCGAGGATGCCGATCGCGGGGCCGTTGTCATCGGCGTACGACTCCAGGGACGCACGCGGCAGGAAGAGATCCCGGCCGTGCGGCGTCTCGCGTACGACGACACCGTCCGGGACCGGGGCGATCGAACCGGCCGGCAGATACACGACCGCGAACTCGTCCGTACGGTCGGCGACTTCGACGCGGTTGAAGAACTTCATGCTCTCCAGGTACGCGACGAGCGCGTCCTGCGTGCCGGGCTCCACATGCGCCCACACCGTCTCGCCGTCGTCCACGAGATACAGGGCGTGCTCGATGTGGCCGTTCGCGGAGAGGATCAGCGCCTCGGTGGCCTGGCCGACGGGCAGCTCCGTCACATGCTGGGTGAGCAGCAGATGCAGCCAGCTCAGCCGGTCGGGTCCCGAGACGGTGACGACACCGCGGTGCGAGAGGTCGACGAGACCGGTGCCGTCGGCGAGGGCGCGCTGCTCGCGGAACAGGTCGCCGTAGTGGGCGGCGACGCCTTCGTCCACGCCCTCGGCGGGGACGGCGCCGGGCAGGGACAGGAGGGGGCTCTTCATGTTCACCCACACTACGACCCGGTGGCGGGCGCTCTTATTCCTTGCCGGGGCCCTCGGCCTTCGCGCCGGAGCAGTTCTCGCAGCGCCCGAAGATCGCGAAGTGCTTCAGGTCCGTGTCGAAACCGAAGGTCTCCCGCAGTTTCGCGGTGAACTCCGCGGCGACCGAGACATCCGCCTCGATGACGTTCGTACAGTCCCGGCACACCAGGTGCAGATGGTGGTGCCGGTCCGCGAGGTGGTACGTCGGCGCACCGTGCCCCAGATGCGCGTGGCTGACCAGACCCAGCTCCTCCAGGAGCTCCAGGGTGCGGTAGACCGTGGAAATGTTGACCCCCGACGCCGTCTTCCGCACTTCGGAGAGGATGTCGTCGGGGGTCGCGTGCTCAAGGGTGTCGACGGCTTCGAGGACCAGCTGGCGCTGCGGCGTCAGACGGTAGCCGCGCTGTCGCAGGTCGCTCTTCCAGTCGGAATCGGTGCTCGCCACACAGGCAGTCTAGGCCAGCCGGTCCCGCGGCCTACTTGAAGAAGGCGATGCCGTCGTCCGGCAGGTCGCCCAGGCCCCTGGCCATCTCGGCGACGTCCTCGGGCGAGACGACCTTCTTCAGCTGCGCCGACATGTACGGGCGCAGCGGCACCTCGGGGGTCTGCTTCTCGCCGACCCACATCAGGTCGCCCTTCACATACCCGTAGAGGCGCTTGCCGCCGGTGTACGGGCCGGATGCCGCCGTGCGGGCGACCGCGTCCGTGACCAGGTCGATCTGCGGCTTCTGGTCGGCGAGCTCGCCGTACCAGACCTCGACGACGCCGTCGTCGCGCACCATCACGGTCTCGACCTTGCGGTCCTTGTCGATGCGCCAGAAGCCCGACTCGGACTCCAGCGGCTTCACCTTGTTGCCCTCGGCGTCGAGCACCCACGTGTGCGAGTGGTACTCGATGAAGTCCCGCCCGTCATGGGAGAAGGACACTTCCTGGCCGAAATTCGCCTTCTCGGCGCCGGGGAAGTCGGTGACGCCCGCGCCGGCCCAGTTGCCGAGGAGCCAAACGAGGGGCACGAGGTCGGGGTGCAGGTCGGACGGAATCTCGATCATGGGAAGCTCAGACGATCTCTAGGTGGCGTACGGGGCGTACGGGACTCAGCGCTGACCCTGGTACAGCTTCTTCACGGTCAGACCGGCGAACGCGAGAACGCCGACGCAGACCAGGACCAGCAGGGCGGAGAAGAAGGCCTCAAGCACGGGGTGCTCCTCGGTGAGCTATGGGGTGAGCTATGGGGGCAGGTATCAGAGCCGCTCCCACTGTAGTCGTGCGCGGCCCGCCGCTCGCTGCGAGGTGGCCTTACGGGTGACTGTGTGGACGGCCGGTGGATGGCCATACGATGCGGCCATGGCGAAGAAGCTCGTGATCAAGGTGACCGCCGGGGCCGACGCCCCCGAGCGCTGCTCCCAGGCGTTCACGGTGGCGGCCGTGGCCGTGGCCAGTGGCGTGGAGGTCTCGCTCTGGCTGACCGGTGAATCCGCGTGGTTCGCGCTGCCGGGCCGCGCGGCGGAGTTCGAACTGCCGCACGCGGCACCGCTCCCCGACCTGATCGACTCGATCGTGACCGGGGGCCGGGTCACCCTCTGCACGCAGTGCGCGGCGCGCCGCGACATCACCGAGAAGGACGTGCTCGACGGCGTACGGATCGCGGGCGCACAGGTCTTCGTACAGGAGGCCATGACGGACGGGACCCAGGCGCTCGTCTACTGACAGCTACTGACGGCGGCTGCCGCCTACTGCCGGGGCCGCCGCTTCCCGTCCAGTTCGTCCCACCACTCGTCGGACTTCGAGTCCCCCGAGGGGTCGTCCCACCAGCGGTCATCGGCGCCGCGCCGGTTCGCCACCATCGCGGCGACCGGCGGGATCACCATCGCCACGACACACATCCCGACGGCGACGGGGATGGACCAGAGCCTCACGACGCCCCACGCCAGGACGAAGAGGGCGATGCACGTCCCCATCATGGCGAAGTAGGCGTGCCGCCTTCGCGCATACATACGTCCAGCGTAAGCCGAAGGACCGCACCCCGATCCGATGGCGTCCAACCCCCGGAGGTGCGGCCCTTCGGCCGTCAGTGATCCGCTGTCGTCAAACCGCGATCGCGACCTCCGCCAGGCCGCCCGTCTGGGCCACCACCGTGCGGTCGGCCGTGCCGCCCGGGATGAGGGCGCGCAGCGTCCACGTGCCCTCGGCCGCGTAGAAGCGGAACTGGCCGGTGGCCGAGGTGGGGACCTCGGCGGTGAACTCGCCGGTCGAGTCGAGCAGGCGCACGTAGCCGCTGACGGGCTCGCCGTCGCGGGTCACCTGACCCTGGATGGTGGTCTCGCCGGGCTTGATGGTCGAGGCGTCGGGGCCGCCGGCCTTCGCTCCACACATATGTCGATTCCGTCCTTCAGGCCTTGAGGGTTACTTGTTGGCGCCGAGCTCGATCGGCACGCCGACGAGGGAGCCGTACTCGGTCCAGGAGCCGTCGTAGTTCTTGACGTTGGTCTGGCCGAGCAGCTCGTGCAGGACGAACCAGGTCAGGGCCGAACGCTCACCGATGCGGCAGTACGCGATGGTGTCCTTGGCCAGGTCGACCTGCTCGTCCTCGTAGAGGGCCTTGAGCTCGTCGTCCGACTTGAAGGTGCCGTCGTCGTTGGCGTTCTTCGACCACGGGATGTTGCGCGCGGACGGGACGTGGCCCGGACGCTGCGACTGCTCCTGCGGAAGGTGCGCCGGGGCGAGCAGCTTGCCGCTGAACTCGTCGGGCGAGCGCACGTCGACCAGGTTCTGCGAGCCGATCGCGTTGACGACGTCGTCGCGGAAGGCGCGGATCGAGGCGTCCTGGGGCTTGGCCTTGTACGACGTGGCCGGGCGGCTGGGGACCTCGGAGCCGTCGACCAGGTCGCGGGAGTCGAGCTCCCACTTCTTGCGGCCGCCGTCGAGGAGCTTCACGTCCTGGTGGCCGTAGAGCTTGAAGTACCAGAAGGCGTAGGACGCGAACCAGTTGTTGTTGCCGCCGTAGAGGACGACGGTGGTGTCGTTCGCGATGCCCTTGGCCGAGAGGAGCTTCTCGAAGCCCTCCTGGTCGACGAAGTCGCGGCGGACCGGGTCCTGGAGGTCGTCGGTCCAGTCGATGCGGATCGCGTTCTTGATGTGGTTCTTGTCGTACGCGGAGGTGTCTTCGTCGACCTCGACGATGGCGACCTTCGGGTCGTCGATGTGGGCCTCGACCCAGTCGGCGTCTACCAGGACGTCGCTGCGGCTCATACTTCTTCTCCTCCGGGGCAGTTACGGCGGGGCTTTGGTGCTGTACGAGGGGTTCGTGACGGGTACGTGCGGTGACTGCGCTGTAGCGCGGCGTACGCGGCACGGGGTGGCCCTGACGGTGTCAACGGGCCGGGGGATACGGGAGTCGGAGCTCCCGCTCAGAAGGTGCGACAGAGCATGGCGGCGACGCGGCACAGGTCTACTGCCCGCCGCTTCGTGAGGTCCGCCTGTCGCTGCATGCGTCCGATCGTAAGGACGCGAGGGCGGCCGTGTCACCGGGGTGTCGGATGGTGAGACAGGATCATCCACGATGTGGGATGCGATCTACGAAAAAGCCGCCCGCGCGGGGGC
Source organism: Streptomyces sp. NPDC033177 (assembly GCF_055577715.1). NCBI lineage: Bacteria > Bacillati > Actinomycetota > Actinomycetes > Kitasatosporales > Streptomycetaceae > Streptomyces > Streptomyces sp. NPDC033177. Next base: position 549,565 of record NZ_JBVIPS010000006.1, read on the forward strand.
GGGGAGCGGGGTTCGCTCCTGCCGCATCCATCGCGCGGACGGCTTCGTCTCGTACTGCGGAACGGCCGCTCCTGGCGGCCGATCAGGAAGGTCCCTCGGGCCTCAGCCCGCGAGCTTCACGTTCGTGCCCTTGACCGAGATGTCCACGCCGTCCTGCGCCGGCTCCACCCCGTCGATCTTGATGCCGCCCGGCAGCCCGGTGACCTTCTCCTCGAAGTCGGTCACGTCGCGGACCATGCCCTCGGGGAGGGGGATCGAGACGCCCATGACCTCGAACTTCTTCGGGATCTCGTCGGCGTTCACCTTGATCGTGTCGCCCTCGACCGTCACCGAGCTCAGCACGTGCACCGGCTTGGGCAGCTTCGCGCCACCCTTGCTCACCTCGACCTCGACCTTGATCTTGTTGCCGCCGCCGTCCGAGAGCCCGACCACCTTGCCGGTGGCGCCGAGCGGCAGCTCGACCGGCTCGCCCTGGGCCTGCTTGAGCAGCTCGTCGTACGAGATGTGGGCGGTGCCCGTGGCCTTGTCGGCGGTGGCGGAGCTGTAGTCGCCGGAGAAATCGACGCCCTGCATACGGGCGTCGAGATCGGCGATGCGGATCTTGTCGGAGCCGGAGGCGGCGTCGTAGTTCTGCATGCCGATCTCGACGTCGTCGAGCGTGCCGCCCGCAACCTGGGTCAGGAAGGGAAAGCCCTTGATCGAGACGTCGGGCGTCTCGCTGAGCCCCTCGCTGGTACGCAGCTTCTCCGCCGCCTCGTCCTCGGCGAAGCCCACCGCGAGGCGGTCGGCGCCGACGAAGAGACCCCCCAGGATCACGAGGACGATCAGAAGTATTCGTACGGAGCGCTTCATGTCCGGTGTTCCCCCACCTTGTACCCCCGCTTGGCTGTCGTTGCCGCGAGCCTAAAGGACAGGTCCCCGGCCGGAGTGCCCGGCCGGGGACCTGTCGATCAGCTGTGACGATCAGCCGATGGCCCTGCCCAGGAGGTAGACGGCCGGGGCCGCGGCGGCGAGCGGCAGGGCGACGCCCGCCGTCATGTGCACGAAGCGCGACGGATAGTCGTAGCTGGCGACCCGGTGGCCGATCAGCGCGCAGACACCGGCGCCGAGGCCGAGCAGCGCGCCCTTGCTCCCGAAGTCCGTCATGCCGCCGACGGCGATACCGGCGCCCGCGGCGGCGAGCAGCGCGACGACCACCGAAGCGGGCGTCGGCAGGGGCAGCGCACGGGCGATCACGGCGACCGCCACCGCGATGCCGCCCACCGTCACGGCGTCGTCCGACGCCGCGAGGTGCCCGGTCGCGATGATCGCGAGCGCGGCGGACGCGACGGTCGCCATCAGGCCGGCCATCCGCTCGTCGGCGGAGGCGCGGCTGCGCAGCTGGAGCACCAGGACGAGCAGCACCCAGACGCCGAGGGTGCCGAGGATCGCGGCGGGCGCGTTCTCCTTGCCGGTGACGAGCAGGGCGATGTCGGCGACGACACCGCCCATGAAGGCGAGCGCGATGCCCTGCCGGGCGGGCCACATCCCGTTGAGCCGGAACCATCCGGCGGCGGTGACGGCCTGCAGCAGGATCAGCGGTACGAGGAGTGCGTACTGCCCGACGGCGGCCGTACCGGCGAGCAGCAGCCCGAGGACCGCGGTCAGCGCGGCGGGCTGGATCCCCGGCTCTATGATCGGCGACCGCCCCTCGGCGCGGGCGCGCTGGGCGTCGGTGACGCGGGGGTTGCCGGTGGTGGTGGCGGGGCCGTAGGTGGCGGAGTCGACTTCAGCCGCCTCGTCCGCAGCACCTGCCATGGGCAGGCGTCCCGCAGGGCGGGACGGGTGGGCATGGCCACCAAGGCTGCCGGGTTCCGAGTAACCAGGCTCAGGCGAAGGCTGCGGCTCCCCGTAGGACTGCGGCGGCAGATACGCCGTATCCGTCACGTCCACCACAGGTGAGGGCTGGATCGTCGTGTCCCAGGTCTGCCCCTCCCACTGCTGGGTGTACGAGGCGTCCTGGGCATACGGCTGCTGCGGGTACGGATACTGGTACTGCTGCTGGGCGTACTGCTGGTCAGCGGGGTAGGCCCCCGGCTCGGGCGGGTAAGCCTGCGGCTCGGCAGGCGGATAGTCCCCCCGGTAGGGGTCGTAATCCCCGTACCCCTGATATCGCGGATCGCTCATATCGCTGCTCACCCTCCTGCGAACGGCGGGAGCACCTCGACCGTGCCGCCCTCGGCCAGCCGTACCGTCTCATGCCCACGGGTACCCACGGGGTCGCCGTCGATGAGGAACGAGCATCGCCGCAGTACCCGGACCAGCTCGCCGGGGTGTCGCTCGCGTGCCGCGTCCAGCGCCTCGGCCAGCGTCGTCGCGGCGTACGGCTCCTCCGCGACACCTGCGGCTGCTTTGGCCGCGGCCCAGTAACGAATGGTGCCGTTCACCATCACAGCTCCTCTCCTTCGGCGGATGCCGGTCTTCCTTCGGCGGATGCCGGTCTTCCTTCGGCGGTTGCCGACGTCCATGATGCCGTGGCCCATCCGGCGATCCGACCGAGCAGGACGTCGTCCGCCGCGTTCTCCGCGTGCCCCATGCCCGTCTCCAGCCACAGCTCCGCCCCGCCCTCCGCGGCGGCGGCCAGCATCCGGGGGTGGTCGACGGGGAAGTACGGATCACGGTCGCCGTGCACGATCAGCAGCGGCGTCGGAGCGATGAGCGGGACCGATTCCACCGGGGACAGCGGGACGGGGTCCCACTCGTGCGGGTGGATTCGCGTGCGCAGTCCCACCCGGCCCACCACGCGCCCCACGGGCCGCGTCACCACCCAGTGCAGTCGCCGCATCGGCGCCGTCCCCCGGTAGAACCAGCGGGCCGGAGCACTCACCGCGACGACCGCGTCAACCCGCGCTTCCGTGCGCCCCCCGTGCGCTGATCCCGCGAGCGCCGCATGCCGGAGCACCACGGAACCGCCCATCGAGAAGCCCACCGTCACCACACGTGCATGGCCGAGGGACCGCGCCCACTCGACCGCGGCCGCCAGGTCGAGCACCTCGCGGTCGCCGACCGTGGAGAGCCCGCCGGACGCCCCGTGGCCCCGGAAGGAGAACGTGATCACGGCCGCGGCCTTGGCGAAAACGCCCGCGGCCCGCCGCACGTGCGGCCGGTCCAGATCTCCCGTGAAGCCGTGTGCGATCACGATCGCGAGGTCCGTGCCGGGGTCGGGACCGGGCTCGTACAGAGCGTCGATCGCGACTCCGTCCCGTGTACGGAGCGTTGCGCTCCGCTGAACGCGAGTGATCGGCCGCACAGAAGATCGCGCGACTTGACCTGCCGGACCGGAACTCATGTGGGCTATTCTCCTTGGCAGAGGATCCGGGCAGCGAAGCCCCCGGGTCCTTTCGTGCTTTCAGACGCGTTGTGATCGACAGCGCGCCGGGGCCCAGGGCGCGGCCCCCGGAATCACGGCAGTACCAGGTAGTAACAGTACGAAGCAGTGCCGTAAACGTCCTCGCAGGGACCGAGGAGGAACCGACGTTATGGGCGAGCGAAACGTGCACAACCGTATGACGACCCAGGCAGGTGGGCGGCGATGAGTTCTCTGCTGCTCCTCACGAATGCCCTTCAGCCGTCGACGGAGGTGCTTCCCGCCCTCGGCCTGCTGCTGCACAACGTGCGGGTGGCCCCCGCCGAAGGCCCCGCCCTCGTCGACACCCCTGGTGCCGACGTCATCCTGATCGACGGCCGCCGTGACCTCCCGCAGGTCCGCAGCCTCTGCCAGCTCCTCCGCTCCACGGGACCCGGCTGTCCGCTGGTACTCGTCGTCACGGAGGGCGGCCTCGCGGCCGTCACCGCCGACTGGGGCATCGACGACGTACTGCTCGACACGGCGGGTCCCGCCGAGGTCGAGGCGCGGCTGCGGCTCGCGATGGGCCGCCAGTCGATCACCGCCGACGACTCCCCCATGGAGATCCGCAACGGCGATCTGTCCGTGGACGAGGCGACGTACAGCGCGAAGCTGAAGGGCCGGGTCCTGGACCTGACCTTCAAGGAGTTCGAGCTGCTCAAGTACCTGGCGCAGCACCCCGGGCGCGTCTTCACGCGGGCCCAGCTGCTCCAGGAGGTCTGGGGCTACGACTACTTCGGCGGCACGCGCACGGTCGACGTCCACGTACGGCGCCTGCGCGCGAAGCTCGGTGTCGAGCACGAGTCACTCATCGGCACCGTCCGGAATGTCGGCTACCGCTTCGTGACGCCTGAGAAGGTCGAGCGGGCAGCGGACGAGAAGAAGGCGAAGGCGGCGACGCCGCCGGTCGAGGGTGAGCACAGGGGTATCCCGAAGCGGGACGCGGCACCCGCCGTCTCCGCGCCGAAGGAAGCTGCCGTACGCCCTGCCCAGCGGTAGTTCCATCCGCGTAGACTCCGCGCGTGGCCAAGGTGACTCGGGATGACGTTGCGCGACTTGCGGGTACTTCCACCGCCGTCGTCAGCTATGTCATCAACAACGGACCTAGGCCGGTTGCCCCGGCCACGCGCGAGCGTGTACTCGCCGCGATCAAGGAGCTGGGGTACCGGCCCGACCGGGTCGCCCAGGCCATGGCCTCGCGGCGGACCGACCTCATAGGCATGATCGTGCCGGACGCGCGGCAGCCGTTCTTCGCGGAGATGACGCATGCCGTGGAGCAGGCGGCCTCCGAGCGCGGAAAAATGGTGCTCGTCGGCAACACGGACTACGTGGACGAGCGCGAGGCCCACTATCTGCGGGCCTTCCTCGGCATGCGGGTCTCCGGCCTCATCCTCGTCAGCCACGGCCTGACGGATTCGGCCGCCGCCGAGATCGACGCGTGGGACGCGCGGGTCGTGCTGCTGCACGAGCGGCCCGAGGCGATCGACGACGTCGCCGTCGTCACGGACGACCTCGGCGGCGCGCAGCTCGCCACCCGGCATCTGCTGGAGCACGGGCACGAGTACGTCGCCTGTGTCGGCGGCACCGCCGACACCCCGACCGTCGGTGACCCCGTCTCCGACCACGTCGAGGGCTGGCGGCGGGCGATGCGGGAGGCCGGGCGCTCGGTGGAGGGACGGCTCTTCGAGGCTCCGTACAACCGGTACGACGCGTATCAGATGGCGCTTGAACTGCTCGCCCGGCCCGACCGGCCGACGGCGATCTTCTGCTCGACCGACGACCAGGCGATCGGCATCCTGCGGGCCGCGCGGGAGCTTCGGATCGACGTCCCGGAGCAGTTGGCCGTGGCCGGCTTCGACGACGTGAAGGAAGCGGGGCTCACGGACCCGCCGCTGACGACGGTGGCCTCGGACCGGCCCGCGATGGCGCGGGCGGCGGTCGACCTGGTCCTGGACGACGGGCTTCGGGTCGCCGGTTCGCGCCGGGAGCGGCTGAAGCTGTTCCCGTCGCGTCTCGTGGTCCGGCAGTCCTGCGGCTGCAACTGACGCCTTTCATCGTTTGCCCCGCGCCCTCGGCCGGTGGGAGCTGTTGCCGGGTAATCGGGTGGGTGGGCGGGAAAAATCCGCCGCGCAGCGGCGGCTTTATATGGGGCATACGCACTTCTACCGGTGTTCTCAGGGCGCACTCAGCCGCCTCTCATGAACACCCCGCAGCCTAGATTCCATGACAAACAGCGGCGAGTACCCCCAGCAGCAGTCGTCAGCGCCTGTTCACCATGGCGGTACGCAGGGCGCGTACCCGCCCCCGCCCGCTTTCGCGCCGGAAGCGCCGACACCGGGACAGCCTCCGAAGCCTTCGCGTCGGCGGGCCAAGGGACCCATGGCCCTGCTCGCCGCGGTGGCCATCGCGGCGGCGGCCGTCGGTGGCGGCACCGCGTACGCCTTCCAGGAGCTGACCGGCAAGGACGGCACGTCGAGCAGCGCCACCAACACGAACGTCGTGCCCACCAGCCAGAAGGGCACCGTCTCCGGTGTCGCCGAGGCGGTCAGCCCCAGCATCGTGGAGATCAGCGCGCAGTCCGGCTCGGGCCAGGCCACCGGCTCCGGCGTGATCATCACGGGGGACGGCGAGATCATCACGAACAACCACGTGATCTCCGGTGCCTCGTCGGTCAAGGTGACGACGAACGACGGGAAGACGTACGAGGCCGAGGTCGTCGGCACCGACAGCAAGAAGGACCTGGCGCTGATCAAGCTCAAGGACGCCTCCGGGCTCAAGGCCGCGAGCCTCGGCAACTCCGACAACGTCAAGATCGGCGACGACGTCGTGGCGATCGGCTCCCCCGAGGGCCTGACCGGCACCGTCACCAGCGGCATCATCTCCGCGCTCGACCGGGACGTCACCGTCTCGGCGGACCAGGACCAAGGCCAGGGACAGCAGCAACAGCAGGGCGGCGGCAACTGGCCCTTCGAGTACGGCGGCGAGCAGTTCAACGGCGACACCGGCTCGTCGAAGACCACGTACAAGGCCCTGCAGACCGACGCCTCGCTCAACCCGGGGAACTCCGGCGGCGCCCTCATCGACATGAACGGCAACATCGTCGGCATCAACTCCGCGATGTACTCGCCCAGTTCGTCGCAGGCCGGATCCGAGTCAGGCTCCGGCAGCGTCGGCCTCGGCTTCGCCATCCCGATCAACACGGTCAAGGCCGACCTGGACACCCTGCGGGCCGGCTCGACCGACTGACCCCGACCACTCCCCCGGAGCACCTGGAGGCCGCCATGCCCGGACCCCTGATCACCGTCAACCGCGCCCGGCACGCCCTGGCCGCCACCATCGGCTGGGGCCGCCTGCCCGACACCGATCCGGCGGGGCTCGGCCTCCCCCTCTCCGTGGCCGGGGAACTGCACGGCGCCACCGCGGCCCGCGCCCCCGAAGTGGCCACGGCCAAGGCACCGTCCTCCCGGCCCGCCGCACGCCGCAAGCCCCGCGCGCGCGTGCGAGGCTGATACCGGCCCCGTCCACCGCCCCGCACCCGAGGAAGTACCGAGCCGATGAGCCCCGCCGAAGGCGACCGCGAACAACTGCGCATCCTGATCGTCGACGACGAGCCCGCCGTGCGGGAGGCGCTGCAGCGCAGTCTCGCCTTCGAGGGGTACGGGACGGAGGTCGCCGTCGACGGCGCCGACGCGCTGGAGAAGGCGGCGGCCTACCGCCCCGACCTCGTCGTACTCGACATCCAGATGCCCCGCATGGACGGCCTCACCGCCGCACGGCGCCTGCGCGCGACCGGCTCTCTGACGCCCATCCTGATGCTCACCGCGCGCGACACCGTGGGCGATCGCGTCACGGGGCTCGACGCGGGCGCCGACGACTACCTGGTCAAGCCGTTCGAGCTGGACGAGCTCTTCGCCCGCATCCGGGCACTCCTGCGCCGCAGTTCGTACGCCGCCGGCGCGGGGCAGGCCGAGGAGGGCGACACGCTCGCCTTCGCCGACCTGCGGATGGACCTCGCGACGCGTGAGGTCACGCGGGGGGCCCGCACGGTGGAGCTGACCCGCACGGAGTTCACCTTGCTGGAGATGTTCCTCGCGCATCCCCGTCAGGTGCTCACCCGGGAGCAGATCCTGAAGGCCGTCTGGGGCTTCGACTTCGAGCCGTCCTCCAACTCCCTCGACGTGTACGTCATGTACCTGCGCCGCAAGACGGAGGCGGGCGGCGAGCCTCGCCTCGTCCACACGGTGCGGGGCGTGGGGTACGTGTTGCGGCCGGGTTCCGGCGGCGCCGAGTGAAGAGGCTGACCAGGCGCTTCCGGGCGCTTCCGCTCCGGTCGCGCCTCGCCATGCTGGTGGCCACGGCGGTGGCGCTGGCGGTCGCCGCCGCCGCGGTCGTGTGCTGGTTCGTGGTGCGCACCGCGCTGATCAACTCGCTGGACGAGGCGCTGAGTTCCAACCGCGTGCCGGATCAGCTCGTACTGAGCCTGATCGACGGGAGCGGGCAGTGCCGCCACGCCTCGGTCATCAGCAACCAGGAGAACGACCCGAACCCGTTCAAGTCGACGGTCCAGGTGGTCGACCGCAAGGGCAACAGCTGCGTCATCTCCGGCAAGCAGTCCATCGAGGTCTCCCCCGAGGATGTCGATGTCGCCGACCGGGTGTCCAACCAGGTGATCCACACCGCCACGGCGTCGAACGGCGCCAAGTACCGCGTCCTCACCTACCCCCTGGAGGGGCAGCCCCTGGCGGTCTCGGTCGCCCGGCCCCTCAGCGAGGTCGACGACACCCTGAACAACCTCGTCCTCGTCCTCGTCCTCGTCGCCGGCATCGGCGTACTCGGCGCGGGTGCCGCCGGCCTCTGGGTCGCCCGTACCGGCCTGCGCCCGGTGGACGAGCTGACGGCAGCGGTCGAGCACGTCGCCCGCACCGAAGACCTCGACCTCCGCATCCCCGCCGAAGGCGACGACGAGATCGCCCGGCTCTCCCGCTCCTTCAACTCCATGACCGCATCGCTCGCCTCGTCCCGCGACCTCCAGCAGCAGCTCATCGCCGACGCCGGGCACGAGCTGCGCACCCCCCTCACCTCGCTCCGTACGAACATCGAGTTGCTGGCCCGCAGCGAGGACACCGGCCGGGCCATCCCGCCCGACGACCGCAAGGCGCTGCTCGCCTCCGTGACGGCGCAGATGACCGAACTGGCGGCGCTGATCGGCGACTTGCAGGAGCTGTCGCGCACGGACAGCGGCCAGGCCGGAAAGGTGCAGGTCATCGCCCTGCACGAGGTCGTGGAGGCCGCCCTGGAGCGAGCGCGGCTGCGCGGCCCCGAGCTGACCTTCGAGGCGGACCTCGCCCCCTGGTACGTACGCGCCGAGCCCGCGGCCCTGGAGCGGGCCATCGTGAACATCCTGGACAACGCGGTGAAATTCGGGCCCCCGGGCTCCGCCGTCGAGGTGGCCCTGAAGGGCGGCGCGCTGACCGTCAGCGATCACGGCCCCGGCATCCCCACCGACGAACTCCCGCACGTCTTCGACCGGTTCTGGCGTTCCCCGTCGGCCCGCAGCCTCCCCGGATCGGGCCTCGGCCTGTCCATCGTGGCCCGCACCATGCACCAGTCGGGCGGCGAGGTGGAGCTCCGGCCCGCCGAGGGCGGCGGGACCGTGGCGACGGTCAGCCTGCCGGGAGCGCCGACCCCGCCCCCGACGACCGCCGTGTAAGCCGCTACGTGCCGATCCCGAGACCCGTGCCGCTCAGCCGCACCCGGATGCCGTCCTGCTGCACGCTCACGTCCCGCAGCCAGACGTTCCCCTTGCCCGGCAGCTCCGGCAGCTGGAAGGCGAGCGTGAGGCGGTCGGTGAGCACGGGGCGGGTGAGCCCGGAGAGGCCCTTGAGGAGACCCGGGTCCAGGCCCAGCTTCTTCAGGAGCTCGGGGTGGCCCATCGCGACGTCGATGAGGTTCAGGCCCATCACGTCGTTGATGAAGCGCGGCGTTCCGACGAGGTCGTGGAGCTTGGTGTCGCTCTTCAGGGCGCCGCTGAGCACGGAGTCCGGGACGCCGAGGCGCTTGACGATCGACGGCACGGAGAGCAGCGCCTTGGCCTTGGCGGTCTCCTCGGCGAGGCGGTCAGCGGACTTCTTGCTGAGGTGCAGGCCCTCGGACTCGCGGGTGCCGGGCCGATAGGTCGCCAGGTCGCCGATCTGCAGGCTCATCCTGCCGATGTCGGTGGAGATGCCGCGGTCGCCGTTGCGCTGGATGCGGGCGTCCGCGCGCAGCTTCAGGTCGTGGCCTGCGACGGGCAGCGTGCCGCGGGCGAGGACCTGGTCGCTGCCGTGGCCGGTGAACGTGACCTGTGACGCGCCCAGTTCACGGTTCAGGTCGTCGAAGGAGAGCAGCACCTCGCCCTTCATCTCGCGGATGAGGGCGCCCTTGATGTCGGTGGGTCCGTCGCCGGTGATCGTCACGTCCTCGGCGGTGGCGGAGACCTGGGCGAGCGAGATCCGGTCGGCCGCGACGTCCGGGACGGTGACCTTGACCTTGTCCACGCGCTTGTCGACGACCTGGGTCAGGAAGGGGAAGCCCTCGATGTCGACCTCGGGCGTGGCGCTCAGGTGCATGGTGTCCTTGAGCTTCTCCGCGGCCTCGTGCTCGGCGTAGAGCAGGGCCCAGCGGTCACCGAGCCCGAGGAAGGCGGTGGCGACCAGGAGCGCCACGACGGCCTTGGCGGCGAGCGGGAGTCCGGCGAACCGGTTCACACGGCGGCGGCTGCCGCGGCGGTGGTTCGGGGGCTGCCAGGGGGCGTCGGCCTTGTCGGCGCCGGCCGCGCTTTCGTCGTCGTCCGTGTCGCGGAGGAAGTCCTCCAGCGGGTTCGGCGAGGCGAGGGCGCCGAGCTCGTCGTACGGGTTGAGCGGGGCGGTCGTCTCCACCGCCGCTGGAGCTGCTTCGGGGGGAACCGATTCGGCGTGCCAACCATCAGACGGATTAGCCTGGTTGTGATCGGGCGGAAGCGTGGCTATGCGGTGGGGGGAACGCATCAGCTGATTTCACCATACGTTCACACCCCACCCCAAGCCTTACGCCCAGTAACCACCGATTTAGGCCGGCTTCTGAGCGCGTCTGTTAACGCGTCATTCACTTCACGATGGTGATCCTGTCCGCCTTGGGCGGCGCGATCGGCTTGTCCGCCGAGGAGTTGGCGGTCAGGTAGTCGTTGAACGCCTTCAGGTCATCGCTGCCGACCAGCGGCTTCGTGCCCTTGCCGAGCTCGGCGAAGCCGTCGCCGCCGCCCGCGAGGAAGGAGTTCATCGCCACACGGTACGTGGCGGCCGGATCGATCGCCTTGCCGCCCAGCTTGATCGAGTCCGCCACGACACGATCAGCGCCGGACTTCGTCATGTCGAGCGTGTACGTGAGGCCGTCCGAGATCTGCAGAATCTTCGGGGATGCCTCGTTCGACCCGCTGACCTGCTGCTTGAGGCCGGTGATCAGCTGCGCGCCGGTCAGGTCGACGAGATTGACGGTGTTGCTGAACGGCTGGGCGGTGAAGCCCTCGCCGTACGTGACGACCCCGTCACCCTCGCTCCCGCTCGCCTTGTGGACCAGGTCGGAGCGGATGCCGCCGGGGTTCATCAGCGCAAGATCCGTCTCGGGGTCGAGCGCCTTGCCGTGCGCGAGCTGCGCGTCCGCGATCAGGTCGCCGAGCGGCGCCTCGGGGGTGGTCGCGCCACGGCCCGGGATGTCCGCCGAGATGAAGCCGACGGGCTTGTTGGCGACAGGCTCGGCCAGCTTGTTCCAGCGCCCGATGAGCGAGGTCATGTCCTTGGCCTTGGCCTGCTCACGGCTGACGACGTGATTCGCGGACTTCGCCGACTTCACCGACGTACGGACGATGTCCTTGGTCTTGCGGTCGTACGTGAGCGTCGTGTCCGTGTAGAGCTTCCCGTAGGACGAGGCGGACGTGACCATGCGGGGGTTGCCCGCGGGGTCCGGGATGGTGCAGACGTACGCGGAGTGCGTGTGCCCGGTGACCAGGGCGTCGACCTTCGGCGTGATGCCCTTGGCGATGGTGGTGATGGGGCCCGAGATGCCGTCGCCCGCGCCCGGGGAGTCACAGTCGTAGTTGTAGCTCTGCGACGCGGGGGAGCCGCCCTCGTGGAGGAGCGTGACGATCGACTTCACGCCCTGCTTGTCGAGGATCTTGGCGTACTTGTTGACCGTCTCGATCTCGTCGTGGAACTTCAGGCCCTTGATGCCCTCGGCGGAGACGATGTCGGGCGTGCCCTCCAGGGTGACCCCGATGAAGCCGACCTTGACGCCCTTGTGCTTCCACACCCAGTACGGCTTGAGGATGGGCTTGTCGGTCTTCTCGTCGGTCACGTTCGCCGCGAGGTAGGGGTAGTCGGCCCCCTTGAACTTCTTGCCCTTCTCGAAGCAGCCGTCCTTGGGGTGGCAGCCGCCGTTCTGCATGCGGGCCAGCTCCTTGGCCCCCTCGTCGAACTCGTGGTTGCCGACGCTGGTGACGTCGAGGTCGAGCTTGTTCATCGCCTCGATCGTCGGCTCGTCGTGGAAGAGGCCGGACAGGAGGGGGCTCGCGCCTATCAGGTCACCGGCGGCGGCCGTGACGCTGTAGGGCTTCCCCTTGCGGGCCGTACGAAGGGACGTGGCGAGGTACTCGGCGCCGCCCGCGTCGATCTTCTTCTCGGTCCCGTCGGCCTGCTTCTCCGTCACCTGGCCCGAGGAACCGGCCGGGGGCTGCAGATTGCCGTGGAAGTCGTTGAAGGACAGCAGCTGCACGTCGACGGTGCGCTTCTTGCCCGCCCCACCCGCCGCGTCCTGTCCGGCGGACTGCCCGGCGTTCGCGGGCAGCGCGGCGGCCAGCGCACCGATCGTGGCGAGACCGGCAGCGGCGGCGAGCACACGGGTGGCGCGGCGTCTTGGCCGACGCGGCTGAGGAGTGACTGGCACGTGTCCCCCTGGGAGAGGTCTGAGACGGGCTGAGGGTGGTGAAACTCCGCGCAGCCTAAGGTCAACGCGCGTAGCGCGACAGGGGGTTACGGGTTACGAGGTGGTTGCCGTCAGGGGGCACGTCGGGAGCGTCGCGGACACTTCGGGCACTTCGGACGACCGCAGGGGGGCGTACGGGGGCGAAGCCGGCCGGATGCGGCGACAGCGGCGCGTGCGCCGTCGCGCACTCCTCCACGGGCCGTGAGTACGTCCGTGATCTGCTGCTCGACCGGCCGTCGCCGTACCCTCGACTCCATGACTGACGAGCAGCAGCCTCCCGCCACCCTGCGGCAGATCGACACCGTCGCCGCCCTCACCTCCGACCAGGCCGACGCCGTGCTCGGGCTCATCGCGGAAGCGGCCCGCTCGGACGGCCAGCAGGCCGTGTCCGAGCAGGGGCGGCTGCAGCTGCGGGGCGGCGCGCGGGACGGGGTGCGGCATCTGCTGCTCGGCCTCAACGGCGATCTCGTCGGGTACGCGCAGCTGGAGGACACCGATCCCATCGAGGCGCCGGCGGCCGAGCTCGTCGTGCACCCCGCGCACCGCGGCCGCGGGCACGGCCGGGCGCTGGGCACCGCGCTGCTCGCCGAGTCCGGCCGCCGGCTGCGGATCTGGGCGCACGGCGGCCACTCGGCGGCGCGGCACCTCGCGCAGGTCCTCGGGCTCACCCTCTTCCGCGAACTGCGGCAGATGCGGCGCCCGTTGGGCGACCTTGACCTGCCCGAACCCGTCCTTCCCGAAGGCGTGTCCGTACGCCCCTTCGCCCCGGGCCAGGACGACGCGGCCTGGCTCGCGGTGAACGCCGACGCCTTCGCCCACCACCCCGAGCAGGGCTCGCTCACCCAGCGCGACCTGGACGACCGCAAGGCCGAGCCATGGTTCGACCCGGCGGGCTTCTTCCTGGCCGAGAAGGACGGCGAACTCGTCGGCTTCCACTGGACCAAGGTGCACGCGGACGAGGGCCTCGGCGAGGTGTACGTCCTCGGGGTGCGGTCGGGCGCGCAGGGCGGCGGCCTCGGCAAGGCGCTGACGACGATCGGCCTCAACCACTTGGCGGCGGCGGGCCTGCCGACCGCGATGCTGTACGTGGACGCGGACAACAAGGCGGCGGTGAGCGTCTACGAGCGGCTCGGGTTCACCACGCACGAGACGGACCTGATGTACCGCACGGAGTCCTGAACCAACTTCCTGAGGGGCGGCGTCACTTGACGCCGCCCCTTTTTTGCACCACCCTTTCACTACTCAATTAGTGAAAGGGTGGTGCAAGGGCATGGTCGAGTTCCGTATCGACCGGCGCAGCGGCGTCGCCACCTATCTCCAGATCGTCCAGCAGACCCAACAGGCCCTGCGCCTTGGCCTGCTGGAACCGGGCGACAAGCTGCCCACGGCCCGCGAGGTCGTCGAGGCGACGGCCATCAACCCGAACACGGTGTTGAAGGCCTACCGCGAACTGGAACGCGAGGGCCTGGTCGAGGCCCGCCGTGGGCTCGGCACCTTCGTGCGGAAGTCACTGGGCTCCACGCCCGCCGACTCACCGCTGCGCGGCGAGCTGAGCCGGTGGGCCGCCCGTGCCCGCGCCTCCGGTCTGGAGAGGGACGACGTGGCGGCGCTGTTCAGCGCCGTGCTGGAAGAGCAGTTCACCGAGGCAGAGCAGCACGTATCCAAGGGGGACCCCGCATGACCGACACCGCCATCGAGGCGGCCGCGCTGGCCAAGAGCTACGGACGGCGGGGCCACGCCCTGCGCGACTGCTCCTTCCGGCTGCCCGCCGGACGGATCTGCGCGATAGTGGGACCCAACGGCGCGGGCAAGTCGACGCTGCTCGCCCTCGCGGCCGGGCTGATGCGGCCCTCCGAGGGCACGCTCTCCGTCCTCGGCACCGACCCGGCCACCGCGCGCGAGCACGTCGCGTACGTCGCCCAGGACAAGCCGCTCTATCCGCAGCTCAGCATTGCCGACACGCTGCGTCTTGGCGCCGAGCTGAACCCGGGGCGCTGGGACGCGAGCCTGGCCGAACGGGTCGTACGCGAAGGGGACTTGGACCCGCGGCTGCGCGTGCGCACGCTCTCCGGGGGTCAGCGCACCCGCGTCGCGCTCGCCCTCGCGCTCGGCAAGCGGGCCGAACTCCTGCTCCTGGACGAGCCGATGGCCGACCTCGACCCGCTCGCCCGGCACCAGCTGATGGGGACGCTGATGGCGGAGGCCGCCGAGCACGGCACCACCGTGGTGATGTCCTCGCACATCGTCTCCGAACTGGCCGACGCCTGCGACCACTTGCTGCTCGTGTCGGGCGGCCGGGTGCGACTCGGCGGCGGCATCGACGATCTCGTCTCCGCGCACGCCCTTGTCACCGGGCGCCGCCCCGTCGAGGACCTCGCCCCGCACACCGTCGTCGAATCCCGCGCCACCGGACGCGGCCTGACCGCGCTGATAAGGCCCGAGGGCCCGGTCGGCGAAGGCTGGGAGCTCGAAGAGCCCTCCCTGGAGGAACTGTTGCTGGCCCATCTGCGCTCCCCCGAGGCGCCCGCACTCCTGACGCCGGGCACGACCGCGACCGAACCGGCGGTGACCACGTGACCGCGTCGACGACGGCGCCCGCACCCCGGGCACAGGGCCGCAGCACCACCCTCACCCTGCCCGGCCCGTACCGCGCCGCACTGCGCCAGCACCGCACCGCCCTGTGGATCACGCTCGGTCTGCTGGTACTCGGCATCGCATTCCTGGTCACCAACCAGCTGGTGATCTCCCACGAGGCGGATGCCTTCCGGGCGACCGGTTGCACCATCGGAATGGACATCAGCCCCGACTGCTACACCACGGTCCGCGAGTACCTCGACTCGGACTTCTCGTTCCGCCGGTCCATCGACTACTCGGGCATGGCCATCCTCGCCCTGCCCTGCCTGATCGCCCTGTTCGTCGCCGGCCCGATGATCGGGCGGGACATGGAGACCGGCACGTACAAGCTGGCCTGGACGCAGTCCGTCTCCCCGGTGCGCTGGCTCACCGTCCGGTTCACCCTGTGCGCCACCGTGGTGGTCGGCTTCGGCACGCTGCTCGCCGCAGGACAGCGCCTGGCGTGGAGCTCGGTGCCGGATCTGAACGGTCCGCGGACTTCCTGGTTCGAGCGCGCGATCTACGGATCCGTGGGCCCGGTAGCTGTCGCGTACGCCCTCCTCGGCCTCGCCGTGGGCACGCTCGCGGCGGTGGTGCTGCGGCGCACGCTGCCCGCGATGGCCGCCGCACTGGCCGTCACCGCGGGCGCGGTCATCGCGTTGCCGCTGCTCCGGGGCCGCCTGTGGGCGACGGAGACGGTCACCTCGTCGGGCGAGTACGCGCAGGGCCCTCCCGGCAACGGCTTCGGCGTGGAGCAGGGCATGCTCACCGCCGACGGCCGACGGCTGCCGGAGTCCGTGTGCTCGAACTATGCAGGCCAATTCAGTCAGTGCCTCGACAAGCACCAAGTCACCGGCTGGTACAACGATTTCCACCCCTCGTCCCACTTCTGGCCTCTCCAGCTCGTGGAGACGGGGATCCTCCTCGTGCTCGCCGCAGCGGCGACGTACGCCGCGTTCCGCGTGCTCCGACGCCGCGCCGCCTGAGTTGCGCACCTCCCCCGGACGTGCAAACGTCCGGGGGACTCCCGCACATGTCCCGCACGTCATGTCGCCGTAACCAGTGATTCAGACTGGCTTGCGACCCTCGCTCAATGCAGCCCGCCGTGCCCGACCCTCCCCCCATGAACGGGAAGCTAGCCATCGCCCCGGCACTCTCCGACGCGCCCATCGGGGCCCCCGCGCGGAAGAATGGGGCCATGAGCCAGCCCAGCACGCAAGGTGTCCAGCACGCCCAGCCCTCCGTGGGCTCCATCGCCGCGCACCGCCCGCACACGCTGTCGGCGGCGGTGTCCGACCTCGACCCCGACATCGACGCCGATCTCGACGCGTACGACGAGGACGGCCAGGTGGGGCACGACGGCCAGGAGCTGCCGCAGGGCCGTTTCCTGGACCGGGAGCGCAGCTGGCTCGCCTTCAACGAGCGCGTCCTTGAGCTCGCCGAGGACCCGAACACCCCGCTCCTCGAACGGGCTAATTTCCTGGCGATCTTCGCCTCGAACCTGGACGAGTTCTTCATGGTCCGGGTGGCAGGCCTGAAGCGGCGCATCGCGACCGGCGTCGCCACCCGTTCGGCCTCGGGCCTGCAGCCCCGCGAGGTCCTGGAGCTGATCTGGAACCGCTCCCGCGAACTCATGGCCCGGCACGCCGCCTGCTACCAGGAGGACGTCGCCCCCGGCCTCGCCGACGAGGGCATCCACCTGGTCCGCTGGAACGAGCTGACCGAGAAGGAGCAGTCCCGCCTCTTCACGCTCTTCCGGCAGCAGATCTTTCCCGTCCTGACCCCGCTGGCCGTGGACCCCGCGCACCCCTTCCCGTACATCTCGGGGCTTTCGCTCAACCTCGCCGTGGTCGTGCGCAACCCCGTGTCGGGGCACACGCACTTTGCCCGCGTGAAGGTTCCGCCGCTGCTTTCGCGGTTCCTTGAGGCCTCCCCCCAGCGGTACGTCCCCATCGAGGACGTCATCGCCGCTCCCGCGCACCTCGCGGAGCTGTTCCCGGGCATGGAGATCCAGGAGCACCACATGTTCCGGCTCACCCGGAACGAGGACCTGGAGGTGGAGGAGGACGACGCCGAGAATCTCCTCCAGGCCCTGGAGAAGGAGCTCATGCGGCGCCGCTTCGGGCCGCCGGTGCGCCTGGAGGTCGAGGAGTCCATCGACCGGAACGTCCTCGACCTGCTCGTGCGCGAGCTGAAGATCAGCGAGGCCGAGGTCTACCCGCTGCCGGGTCCGCTCGACCTGACCGGGCTCTTCGGCATCTCGTCCCTGGACCGGCCCGAGCTGAAGTACCCGAAGTTCATCGCGGGCACGCACCGCGACCTCGCCGAGGTGGAGTCCGCTTCCGCGCCGGACATCTTCGCCGCCCTTCGCGAACGCGACGTACTCCTTCACCACCCGTACGACTCGTTCTCGACGTCCGTGCAGGCCTTCCTGGAGCAGGCGGCCGCCGACCCGGACGTCCTCGCGATCAAGCAGACGCTGTACCGGACCTCGGGCGACTCCCCCATAGTCGACGCCTTGATCGACGCCGCCGAGTCGGGCAAGCAGGTGCTCGTCCTGGTCGAGATCAAGGCGCGCTTCGACGAGCAGGCGAACATCAAGTGGGCGCGGAAGCTGGAGGAGGCGGGCTGCCACGTCGTCTACGGCCTGGTCGGCCTGAAGACGCACTGCAAGCTGTCGCTCGTCGTCCGCCAGGAGGGCGAGACCCTGGTCCGCTACTCCCACGTGGGCACGGGCAACTACCACCCCAAGACGGCCCGGCTCTACGAGGACCTGGGACTGCTCACCGCCAAGCAGGAGGTGGGCGCCGACCTGTCCGACCTCTTCAACAGGCTCTCGGGGTACTCGCGCCGCGAGACCTACCGCCGTCTCCTGGTCGCCCCCAAGTCCCTGCGCGACGGGCTCATCTCGCGCATCGACAAGGAGATCCAGCACCACCGGGCGGGCCGCCCCGCCTATGTGCGCATCAAGGTCAACTCGATGGTCGACGAGGCGGTCGTGGACTCCCTCTACCGCGCCTCGCAGGCCGGTGTGCCGGTGGACGTGTGGGTGCGCGGGATCTGCGCGGTACGGCCCGGGGTCGCGGGGCTCTCGGAGACGATCCGGGTGCGTTCGGTGCTCGGCCGCTTCCTTGAGCACTCCCGGGTCTTCGCCTTCGGCAACGCGGGCGAGCCCGAGGTGTGGATCGGCAGCGCCGACATGATGCACCGCAATCTCGACCGCCGTATCGAGGCGCTGGTCAGGGTCACCGACCCGGCACACCGGGCGGCGCTCAGCCGGCTCCTGGAGACCGGCATGTCGGACACCACCGCCTCCTGGCACCTGGGCGCGGACGGCAACTGGACCCGGCACGCGCTGGATCCGGAGGGCCAGCCCCTGCGGAACGTACAGGAGATGCTCATAGACGCCCGGAGGCGCCGGCGTGGCACAGCTAAACCATGAGACGACGACGGGCGATGTCCTGTCGGCCTATCTGCAGGGCCAGGCCACGGAGTTCCTGCGCTCGCTGCGGCTGCACCGCGAGTCGTCGACGGACGCGCGAGGAGCGGAGGAGTCCCTGGAGGCGGCCCGCGCCCTGCGCCGCGCCGCCCGCCGCATCAGCGGCACCCTGCACACCTTCCGGCCGCTACTGGACCAGGAGTGGGCGGCTGGAATGCGCCCCGAACTGGCGTGGTTGTCCGGCACGTTGGCGAGGGAGCACGCGCTCGCGGCCCGCTTGGAACGCCTGCTGGATGCACTGCACCGCCTTTCGGGTACGCCGGGGGTGCCGGCGCCCCCGGATCACGCGGCCGTCGCCGCCAGGCGCTCCGCACGGCAGAACGGCCATGCGCGGCCCGCAGCGCACGGCACCGGTGAACAGGGCGGGACACCAAGGGGCCTGGCGGTTGGCGCAGCCAAGGCCGCAGCGCTGCTGGAGCGCCAGCTGACCCTCGCCCGCACGCGGGCCCACTCGACCGCGCTGCAAGCCTTCGGCTCCTCCCGCTTCCACGCCGTGGCGGACAACGTCGCCGTACTCGCGAGCGAGGTCCCGCTGACCCAGGCGACGGAGGACCTGAAGCCGCTGGCGGCCAAAGCCGAGGAAGACCTCGCCGAGGCCGTCGCCGCGCTGCCCCTCGGCCAGGCGGGCCACCCGTACAACGCGGAAGCGCTGACGCACGGCCTCGCCGCCGACACCGCCCCCGAGGCGCAGGACGCCCCTTGGCTGACGACTCGCGCCCTCCTTCGCCTGCACAGGTACGCCCAGGAGGTCCTCACCGGCAGCCCGGCCGGCGGGGACCTGCGCCTCGCGGAGGCAGGCCACGCCCTGGACCGCCACCGCGAGGCCGCGGACGCCGCATCGGCCGCCGCCTCGGCAGCCCGCACCCCCCGCATCGCCCCGGCGACGGCGTACGCCCTCGGTGTCCTGCACGCCGACCAGCGCCACGAGGTGGAAGCGGCGCGCTTCGCGTTCCACCAGGCCTGGCTCCGGGAGACGGAGGGGGCGAGTACCCGGTGACGCGCTCCGAGGGCGAGGTCGTCCGCGCCGCGGGCTGCGTCCTGTGGCGCCACTCCCCTCATGACGGCGGCCTGGAGATATGCCTGGTCCACCGGCCGAAGTACGACGACTGGTCGCACCCCAAGGGCAAGCTGAAGCGAGCCGAGACTCCCCTGGCCGGCGCCCTGCGCGAGGTCGAGGAGGAGACCGGCCACCGCTGCGCTCCCGGCGCCCGGCTCCCCACGGTCCGCTATCTGGCTCAGGGCCGCCCCAAAGAGGTCAACTACTGGGCGGCCGAGGCGACGGACGGCCACTTCGCGCCGAACAGCGAGGTCGACCGCATCCTCTGGCTCTCGCCGACCGCGGCCCGCAACCGCCTCACACAGCCCCGCGACCAGCAGCTGGTCGACGCTCTGCTCGGCATACTCAACGTGGCGTGACGTATCCGCTACGTTCCGTGACACCCTGCCTAACCAGGCCGACCGCCGAGGTTCACCCGCCGTTCACTCATGCCCATCGGCCGCTTCACCTGCCCTGCCTAATTTCAGCCTTACAACACAACGTACGACCGCAGGACAGAACGACCGCAGCACCGGCACGACGAAGACCTCGCACGCCGCCAGCAAAGGGCAGGCGGCTCCCGGAAGGAAGACCCGAAAGTGAAGCTTCAGCGCAAGAACCGGCTCCGCGCCCTCTCCCTCGGCGCCATCGCCGTCTCCGGCGCCCTGGCCCTCACGGCGTGCGGCTCCGACGACACGAGTGGCGGCAGCGGTGGCACCGGCAAGGAGACCAACGCCAACGCCAACATCAAGTGCGACGACGCCAAGGGTCAGCTCGCGGCCTCCGGTTCCTCCGCGCAGAAGAACGCGATCGACGCCTGGCGCAAGGTCTACTCGACCGCCTGCAAGGACGTTCAGCTGAACTACAACCCGACGGGCTCCGGCGCCGGCATCACCGCGTTCATGCAGGGCCAGACCGCCTTCGCGGGCTCCGACTCGGCGCTGAAGCCCGAGGAGATCGCGGCGTCGAAGAAGGTCTGCAAGAACAGCCAGGCCATCGACCTGCCGATGGTCGGCGGCCCGATCGCCGTCGGCTACAACGTGCCCGGTGTGGACAACCTCGTCCTGGACGCCGAGACCCTCGCCAAGATCTTCGACGACAAGATCAAGACGTGGGACGACAAGGCGATCGCGAAGCTGAACCCCGACGCCAAGCTGCCCAAGACCAAGATCCAGGCGTTCCACCGCTCGGACGAGTCCGGCACCACGGACAACTTCACCAAGTACCTCAAGGGCGCGGCCCCCTCCGCCTGGTCGTACGAGCCCGGCAAGTCCTGGGAGGCCAAGGGCGGCCAGTCCGCCAACGGCTCCTCCGGTGTCGCGGGCCAGGTCAAGCAGACGCCCGGCGCCATCTCTTACTTCGAGCTCTCCTACGCCTCCGACGGCATCAGCACGGTCGACCTGCAGACCGACGCCAAGGAGCCGGTGAAGGCCACCGTCGACAACGCCTCCAAGGCCATCTCCGAGGCCAAGGTCGTCGGCAAGGGCAACGACCTCGCCCTCGAGCTGAACTACAAGCCCACCGCCGAGGGCGCGTACCCGATCACCCTGGTGACGTACGAGGTCCTGTGCGAGAAGGGCAACAAGGCCGAGACCCTCGCCACGACCAAGTCCTTCCTGACCTACATCGCCAGCGAGGACGGCCAGAACGTCCTCAAGGAGAACGACTACGCGCCGATCCCGGCCGAGATCATCTCCAAGGTCCGTACGACCGTCGCGGGCCTGAGCTAGTCGAACCGAGTGCGGCCGGCCCCGCGTTCCCGGGCCGGCCGCACCGTCCGGTGCACCGCCGCCAGGAGCAACTCCCGCTGAAGAAGCGGTGATCGGCTCCGCAGACCGGAGAATCTTATGGATATACCAAGCAGTACGACAGCACCCCCACCCCTCAACGACGTGAAGCCCTCGGGCATCACCCCCAAGAGCCCCCGCCGCGGCGCGACCCGCCCCGGCGACCGGATCTTCCTCGGCCTCTCCCGCGGCTCCGGCATCACGCTGCTCGTGATCATGGCCGCCATCGCGGCCTTCCTGACCTACCGCACGACGCTGGCCCTCGCGGACAACACGGGCAACTTCCTCACCACCTTCGAGTGGGACCCGGCCGGTGCCACCACCGGCGGCAAGCCGTTCTTCGGCATCGCGGTCCTGGTCTTCGGCACCGTGGTGAGCTCGGTGATCGCCCTGGTGATCGCCGTCCCCGTGGCCATCGGCATCGCACTGTTCATCTCGCACTACGCGCCGCGCAAGCTGGCGACCCCCATCGCCTTCGTGATCGACCTCCTGGCCGCCGTGCCGTCGATCGTCTACGGCCTCTGGGGCGCCCTCGTGGTCGCGCCCAACCTGACCGGCCTCTACAGCTGGCTCGACGACTACTTCGGCTGGACCGGGATCTTCGAGTACCAGGGCGGCGCCCCGCGCTCCCTGATGACGGTCGGCATCCTGCTCGCCATCATGATCCTGCCGATCATCACGAACGTCAGCCGTGAGGTCTTCCTGCAGGTCCCGAAGATGCACGAGGAGGCCGCGCTCGCGCTCGGCGCCACGCGCTGGGAGACCATCCGCATGTCGGTGCTCCCCTTCGCACGCTCCGGCGTCATCTCCGCCTCGATGCTGGGCCTCGGCCGCGCGCTCGGCGAGACGATCGCCGTCGCCACCGTGCTCTCCCCGACCTTCCTCATCAGCGCGTCCGTGCTCGACCCCGGCGGCGGCACCTTCGCGCAGAACATCGCCAGCAAGTTCAACGAGGCGACCGAGTACGGCCGTGACGCGCTCATCGCCTCCGGTCTGGTCCTGTTCATCATCACGCTGCTGGTCAACGGCGCGGCCCGCATGATCATCGCGCGCCGCAAGGAGTACTCGGGGGCCAACGCATGAGCGCCACCATCACCAAGCCCGCGAGCCTGCAGGGCGCCCGCCTCCCGCGCTGGACGCCGGCCGTCGTCGCGCTCGGCTCCGTCGCCGTCGCCGTCGGCATCGGCGTGGGGGCCGGCCTGGACAGCCGCATCCAGTGGGGCCTGATCGCAGCCATCCTTTTCATCGGCGTCTCGTACGTCGCCGCGGTCACCGTCGAGGGCGGCCGCCAGGCCAAGGACCGCCTCGCCACCTCGCTGGTGTGGGTCATGTTCCTGCTGGCCGTGGTCCCGCTGGCCTCGCTGATCTATGAGACCGTCGAGCGAGGCTCGACCGTCTTCAGCGGCTACTTCCTGACGCACTCCATGGGCGTGGTCGCGGACGACGAGCCCGGCGGCGGCATCTACCACGCGATCATCGGAACCCTTGAGCAGGTGCTCCTGGCCTCCGCCATCGCCGTGCCGATCGGCCTGCTCACCGCGATCTACCTCGTCGAGTACGGGCGCGGGAAGCTCTCCAAGGTCGTCACGTTCTTCGTGGACGTCATGACCGGCATCCCGTCGATCGTCGCGGGCCTGTTCGTCCTCAGCTTCTGGATCCTGATCCTGGGCTTCGACTTCTCCGGCTGGGCCGGCGCCATGGCGCTCGCCATCCTGATGATGCCGGTGATCGTGCGCTCCACGGAGGAGATGCTCAAGCTCGTCCCGAACGAGTTGCGGGAGGCGTCACTCGCCCTCGGCATCCCGAAGTGGCGGACGATCCTCAAGGTGGTCCTGCCCACCGCGATCGGCGGCATCACCACCGGCGTCATGCTGGCAGTAGCCCGTATCGCGGGCGAGACCGCACCGGTGCTGCTCCTGGTCTGGGTGAACCCCATGATCAACATGAACCCGTTCGAGGGCTCGCAGGCCTCCCTGCCGCTGTACATCTACCAGCAGTACGGGGCCGGCAACCAGGCAGGTTACGACCGCGCCTGGGCGGCAGCGCTCGCCCTCATCGGCTTCATCATGATCCTCAACCTGGCGGCCCGCGGCGTAGCCCGCTGGAAGGCCCCCAAGACGGGCCGCTGACCGCGGCCACTCAGCGACCCTCTCGCAATCCCCTTAAGGCAGTGATCCACATGGCCAAGCGAATCGACGTATCGGGCCTGACCGCTTACTACAGTGCCCACAAGGCCATCGAGGACATCTCGATGACCGTGGAGCCCCGCTCCGTGACGGCCTTCATCGGCCCCTCCGGCTGCGGCAAGTCCACCTTCCTGCGCACCCTCAACCGCATGCACGAGGTCACCACCGGTGGCCGCGTCGAGGGCAAGGTGCTCCTGGACGACGAGGACCTCTACGGTCCGGGTGTCGACCCGGTCGCCGTGCGCCGCACCATCGGCATGGTGTTCCAGCGCCCCAACCCGTTCCCGACGATGTCGATCTTCGACAACGTGGCGGCGGGCCTGCGGCTCAACGGCTCGTACAAGAAGAGCGAGCTGAACGCCATCGTCGAGAAGTCCCTCAAGGGCGCCAACCTCTGGAACGAGGTCAAGGACCGCCTGAACAAGCCCGGCTCCGGTCTCTCCGGCGGCCAGCAGCAGCGTCTGTGCATCGCGCGTGCCATCGCGGTGGAGCCCCAGGTGCTCCTGATGGACGAGCCCTGCTCGGCCCTGGACCCGATCTCCACGCTCGCGATCGAGGACCTGATCGGCGAGCTGAAGGAGCGCTTCACAATCGTCATCGTGACGCACAACATGCAGCAGGCCGCGCGCGTCTCGGACCGTACGGCCTTCTTCAACCTCGCGGCGGTCGGCCAGCCCGGCAAGCTCGTCGAGATCGACGACACGGAGCGGATCTTCTCCAACCCGTCCGTGCAGGCGACCGAGGACTACATCTCGGGCCGCTTCGGATAAGCCCGCAGAGACCCCTCGCGGCGCTGCATGGCGGTGCCGCCGCGAGGACGAGAAGGGCCCGCCCCTGGCTCCCGGGGGCGGGCCCATTTCCGTGCCCCGAAGGGGCGCGGGGAACTGCGCGACCAGCCGAAACGGGCCCGCAGTTATAAGAACTACAAGAACGCCAGGTTCACGAGCCAGAAACTCAGCGCAGCGACAATTGCCGCGGCCGGCATCGTGATGAACCACCCGAGAATGATGTTCTTGGCGACGCCCCACCGCACCGCGTTCACCCGCTTCGTGGCCCCCACACCCATGATCGCGGAAGTGATCACGTGCGTGGTGGAGATCGGCGCGTGGAACATGAAAGCGGTGGTGAACATGATGCCCGCGCCGGTGGTCTCCGCGGCGAATCCCTGCGGCGGGTCCAGCTCGATGATCTTGCGTCCGAGGGTCCGCATGATGCGCCAGCCGCCCGCGTACGTACCGGCGGAGAGCATCAGCGCACAGGCGATCTTGACCCAGATCGGAATGGGCGCGTCGGCGTCCTGCACATCGGAGATGACCAGGGCCATCACCACGATGCCCATGGTCTTCTGCGCGTCCTGCAGACCGTGACCGAGCGCCATTCCGGCCGCCGAGACCGTCTGCGCGATACGGAATCCACGCTTGGCCTTGTGCGGGTTGGACTTCCGGAACATCCACATGATCGCGCACATCACCAGATAACCGGCGACGAGACCGACAAGGGGCGAGATGAACATCGGAATGACGACCTTGTCGAGCACCCCGGACCAGATCACCCCGATACCACCGGCGAGCGCGGCTCCGACCATTCCACCGAAAAGGGCGTGGGACGAGGACGAAGGAAGCCCGAAATACCAGGTGATGAGGTTCCATACGATGGCGCCCACCAGGGCGGCAAAGAGGATCCACATTCCCTTGTTGCCCTCGGGCGTCTCGATCAGGCCCTTGCTGACCGTCTTGGCGACCCCGCTGCCCATGAAGGCACCGGCGAGGTTCATGACGGCGGCCATCGCGAGAGCCGCGCGAGGCGTCAGCGCACGCGTGGAGACGGAAGTGGCAATGGCATTCGCAGAGTCGTGAAAGCCATTTGTATACGTAAATCCGAGCGCGACACCGATGGTCACGACCAAAGCGAAGGTGTCCATGGAGAGGCCTCAGGACTCCTTGACCGCGATGGTCTCCACCGTGTTCGCGACGTGCTCGAACGCGTCGGCCGCCTCTTCGAGCACGTCGACGATCTGCTTCAGCTTCAGCACCTCCATGGCGTCGTACTTGCCGTTGAAGAGCTGAGCGAGAAGCTTGCGGTGGATCTGGTCGGCCTGGTTCTCCAGGCGGTTGACCTCGATCCAGTACTCGGTGAGGTTGGACATCGTCCGCAGATTGGGCATGGCCTCCGCCGTGAGTTCGGCGGCCCGCGCGAGCACCTCGATCTGCTGCTCGACGCCCTTGGGGAGTTCCTCGACCTGGTAAAGGACGACCAGGTCGACGGCCTCCTCCATGAAGTCCATGATGTCGTCGAGGGACGAGGCCAGGTTGTAGATGTCCTCGCGGTCGAAAGGCGTGATGAAGGAGGAGTTCAGCTGGTGGAAGATCGCATGTGTCGCGTCATCTCCAGCGTGCTCCGCGGCCCGCATACGCTCTGCGATCTCGGCTCGGGCGGAGGCGTCAGCCCCGAGCAGTTCCATCAGGAGCTTCGAGCCCGTGACAATGTTGTCCGCGGATGCGGCGAACATGTCGTAGAAGCTCGTCTCCCTGGGGGTCAGACGAAAGCGCACGTGGGGTCCTCGGGGTGCTTTGGATTCGGTCAGGCTGATGCTAGGCGCATCATCCGGCCACGGCTAACCGGCCAGACCCCAGTGTCGCCCATCAGGCACAGTGATCAGCACGCCCCCCGAGCAATCGAGTATCCTATACCCACTAGGGGTATAGGAAGCCAAGCGAGCCAGTGGCTTTTCCTATCACTGCCCAGCGAAGTGACTGTCCAAGCAGGAGGACGCGATGACGACCACCGATGCGGCCGGTGTGGCCATGAACACCGAAGCGCCCTCCGAGCCCGGCCACGACCAGGGCGTCCACGGCTACCACAAGCAGAAGGACGAGCACCTCAAGCGGCTGCGCCGCATCGAGGGACAGATCCGGGGCCTGCAGCGGATGGTCGAGGAAGACACCTACTGCATCGACATACTCACCCAGGTCTCGGCCGGCACGAAGGCCCTGCAGTCCTTCGCCCTCCAGCTCCTGGAGGAGCATCTGCGGCACTGCGTGGCGGACGCGGCCGTCAAGGGCGGCGACGAGATCGACGCGAAGGTCGAGGAGGCCACCAAGGCCATCGCCCGCATGATGCGCACCTGAGCCTGCGCGTGACGCGCGGCTCGCGTGCGACGCGGCGGACCGCCGGGCAGCGGGCCGGGACGAAGGGACGCGGCAGGGGCTGGGCCGCGCTCCACCCCCCGGAGAACCGGGGGCCCGGGTCAATCCCGGCTATTGCCCAGCTGCTCCACGTCGGTGAAGACGTTCAGGACCTCGTCAATGCGGTCGGCGCTCAAGCGCTCCGCGGCGGCGGACGCCGCGATGATGAGTTCACCGCACAGCTCGATCTCGGCAAGGGCAACGTGGTCCTGAACAGTCGTACCGCGCACCAGAGCCACGTTCATCACCTCTTCCTGGCCTTGCTTCCTGCCGGTACCGACTTCCTAGAGTAGGGAGCGGCCTACACACCGCGCATGGCACGGACGGACCATTTCCACACCCCCGGGCGCGACTAGCCGTGCACCCTACTTCTCGGCGATCTTCCCCGCGAAGATGTCCTCGCTCGCCGGAAGCCGCACGTCCACCCGTACCCCGAAGTCGAACAGCAGCGTGGTCGAGGCCACCTCGGCGTTCGCGACGCTGAAGTGCTGCCGCAGCTTGCGCAGCCGCCCCTGCTCGTCGAGGTACGCGTCGAACGGCACCCCGCCCTTGCTGAACCCTTTCGCCGCCGCACCCAGGGCCCGCCGCTGCCCCTCGGACGCGGACTTCGCGGCAGCCGGCAAGTCAGCGGTCCCGCGGTAGTGCCGCACCTGCACGCCCGCCACCGCGGTCTCCCCCACGTACGACACCTTGCTCGCACCCCGCAGCAGCTCCGCCGCGGCGAGCGGATCGGTGGCGCCGCCCGTGACGAGGTTGCCGTCCGAGAGCGACGCCGTGTCGATGCGCACCCACTTGTCGGCCGGCACCCCGGCCCCCCGGTTCTTCATGTAGAGCGCGCCGCTCGCCATCAGCTCGGTGATGGGACGGTGCTCCTCGTCCCCGGCGGGATCCTTCGGCAGCACCACCACGAACCGCCCCACCTGCCGCCTGAAGTCGTACGAGCCCTGCCCACGGATGGTCACCCGGGTCCCGCCGCTGGCCATCTCCATGGACGTACGCGCCTTGGAACTGCCCGCACGGACAAGGGCGTCGGCGGAGTCCCGCACCGCGTCGACGGCGTCCTGGGGGGTGCTGCGCCCGTCGTCGGCGGCGGCTCCGCCGCCCGAACAGCCCGTGGCGACGGCCATGAGACCCACCGCCGCGGCCGCGATGGCCGCCCCGCCTGTGCGCCTTTGCTGCTGACCCATCGCCCGACTACCCCCAAGCCTTCCCGCGAGGTTTGTAGCCCCCTGTCGTTCCGTGTAACGACCGGTACGTTGACCCGTCACGCGGAAGAGCGTTAACCCGGCGTGGGTACCGTGGGTCCGTGGCAGAGGAGCAACAGGAAGAACCCCATCGCACGACGACGGTCGAGCAGGGCCGCTTCTGCGCGGCCAGGTGCAGTTGCGGCTGGCGCGGCCCGGCCCGCAGAGCGCGCAGCAAGGCCAGGACCGACGCGGAGTCCCACTCGTCCCACGGGTAGACCGCCGCTCGGCCGCTTCCCGCACAACTCCCCTTGCCGCTCAGCGGAACCCATGGGTCCCGCAGGCCGTCTCGTACTCCGGGACAGCAACGGGAGGGGCGACATGGAACGGCGTACGTTCATCGGCACCACGGCGGCGGCCGCGACGGCCTTCGCGGCGGCGGGCTGCTCCGGTTCCGGCTCCGGCAGCGGCAGCGGCGCGACCTCCCGCAGCGCGGACGGTCCCCGTTCCGGCACCCCCATCCGTACGTCGAGCGCCGCCGCGACGGCGGCGGCGAACCTCACCGCCCTCGCCAAGGACCTGGACGGCGCCCTGGTCAAGCCGGGCGAGGCACAGTGGGCGGCGGCCCGGCAGCTCTACAACACGCGCTACGACAGCCTGAAGCCGACAGCGGTCGCGTACGTCGCGAGCCCGGACGACATCCGCACGACCCTGGCCTACGCCCGCGCGCACGACGTCCCGGTCTCCATACGCAACGGCGGCCACTCCTACGGGGGTTGGTCGTCCGGCACGGGACGCCTGGTCGTCGACGTGTCGAAGCTGAACAAGACGCGGGCCAGTGGTTCGACGGCCACGGTCGGTGCGGGCGCGAAGCTGATCGACGTGTACCGCGCGCTCGCCGCGAAGGGCGTGACGATCCCGGCGGGTTCCTGCCCGACGGTCGGCATCTCCGGCCTGACGCTCGGCGGCGGACATGGAGTGGTCTCGCGGGCGTACGGCCTGACCTGCGACAGCCTGACGTCGGCGACGCTGATCACGGCTGACGGCAAGCAGCTGACGGCGAGCAAGAGCGAGAACAAGGACCTGTTCTGGGCGCTGCGCGGCGCGGGCAACGGAAACTTCGGCGTGGTCACGGAGCTCCGGTTCCGCACGCACGCGGCCCCGCAGGGCGTCTCGGCGTACATGAGCTGGCCCTGGTCGAAGGCGGCCGCGGTCATCAAGGCATGGCAGGAGTGGGGCCCCGGCCAGCCGGACGAGATCTGGTCGTCGGCGCACCTGGCGAACACGCCGGGCGGGACGCCCACTGTGTCGGTCGCCTGCTTCTCCCTGGGCACGTACGGAGAACTCCAGAACGCGGTGGACCGCCTGGCGGACAAGATCGGCGCCCCGGCCCGCAGCGTCTCGCTGAAGCGGCGCTCGTACGAGGAGGCGATGGAGGTGTACGCGGGCTGCTCGTCCTTCGCCTCGGACGCCCAGTGCCATCTGCCTGGCGCGACGCCGGGGCGGAGCCCGCAGGGGGCACTGAACCGCGAGACGTACGCGGCGAGTTCGGACTTCTTCGACCGCTCGCTGTCGGCGGCCGGAATCCGCGCGCTCCTCACCCAGGTGGAGAACGTGACGGGCGCGAGCGCCGGCAGCATCGCCCTCACCGCCCTGGGCGGCGCGATCAACCGGGTCGACCCGACGGCCACGGCCTTCGTGCACCGCCGCTCCCGGCTGCTGGCGCAGTACATCGCGGCGTGGCGCCCGGGGACGTCCGGTACCCCTGCCCAGGCATGGCTGAAAACGGCTCATGGGGCGATGGGCCGGTACGCGTCCGGAGCGGCGTACCAGAACTACGCGGACCCGACCCTGAAGAACTGGCGTGAGGCGTACTACGGTCCGGCGGCCCCCCGCCTGAAGAAACTGAAGAAGCAGTACGACCCGAAGCGCTTCTTCGACTACGCGCAGGCCCTCTGACTACGCGGGCTCCTGTGCCCCCCGCTAAACCTTCCGTTACCCCGGACGGCGTCCCCGGCAACCCGAACGGCCCTGCCCGACACGCCCTCGGGTGGCCCACTCCCCGGGACCCGGCTGCTCTGAGGGTATGAACCCGCGAATAGGCACAGCCGCAGCGTCCACCGCCGCCCTACTGGCCCTGACGGCCCCCTCGGCCCACGCCGCCGACGCCGGCACGCACCCCCAGGCCGGTGCCCTGGCCGCCATCTCCGCGGGCGTGACCGTGGCGGCGGCCGGCACAGGCTGGTGGCTCCTGAAGCGCCGCCGCGAGGGCGAGACGCCGCCCGTTACGCCGCGAGCTTCCGCTCGTCCGGACCGGACGACGCCCGCTGCGGAAGCTCGGCCACAGCCTCGTCCCGCGGCTTCGCCCACACCAGCCGAGCCCCCCGCCCCGACCGCCCGACAGCCTTGACCACAGGCGTGAGCAGGGCCATCGCCAGCGGCGAGAGCAGCAGCGTGACAGCCGTTCCGAGCGCGAATCCGCCGATGACGTCCGTCGGATAGTGCACGCCCATAAAGACCCGGCAGAAACCTTCGGACAAGGCGAGGGCGATGCCGACGAGACCGAACTTCCGGTTGGCCACGAAAAGCCCGACGCCCAGAGCCATTGCGAGCGTCGCGTGATCGCTCACAAAGGAGAAGTCGGTCTTTCCGTGCACAAGGAGCTCAAGGCCGTCATGGTCCTTGAAAGGCCGACGGCGCTCGACGAATCCCCGGATCGGCACATTCACCAGGACGGCGATCCCGGCAGCCAAGGGCGCCCAGACAACAGCGGCGACAGAAGAAGCGGCGTCATCCAGCGTCTCGCGCTTTCGCTGCCCCCACCAGCACCAGAGGACCAGCAGAACAAGCGCGAGCAGCAGTCCGTACTCGCCGACGAATGCGACCGACTTCGCCAGCCAGGCCGGCGAATCCTCGGCGAGGCCGTTGATGTCGTAGAGCAGGCTGACGTCGGGGTTCGACCCTGTGGTGTCGAGTCCAGCCATGGTGCTGCGGCCCCTTGTCTTCTCGCCTCGGACGCACCTTGCCGTGCGTCCTTCCGTCAACCCCCGTGGCTACAGTCAAGGGAACGCGTGGTCCCCTTCACTACGTTCCACTCTCCACCGAATGATCACGCAGACGTTACCGAAGAGAGACTCATCACCGCAGCTCAGAGAAGTGTACTGACGGAGAGTTCAAGCCACATCACGCGCCGCGAACGGCCTCCGCGCCATCCTCGGTGACGCGAGTCGCGCCGAAGTAATCCGGCGTGTCGATCGGGTCGAACCGGATCACCGCGCCGGGCCGCGGGGCATTGATCATGTAGCCCCCGCCCACATAGATCCCGACATGCCGGATGGCACGGGAATTGGTGAGGTCGTCCGAGAAGAACACCAGGTCGCCCGGGAGCAGTTCGTCCCGTTTCGGATGGGGTCCGGCGTTGTACTGGTCGTTGGCGACGCGCGGCAGATCGATATCGACACTGCGATAGGCGGCGAGAGTAAGACCGGAGCAGTCGAACCTGCCGTTCTGTTCGGCGGTTCCATTGCCGCCCCACAGATACAGCGTGCCGAGCTTCTTCTGCGCGTAGTAGATCGCGCCCGCCGCCTGCTCCGAGGGCTGCACCCTGCCGATGGGCCGGGCGAAGCTCTTCTCCAGGTCCGTGATGGTCTTCACGTAATTCTGGGTCTCGCGGTAAGGGGGAACGCCGCCGTACTTGATGACGGCGTACGCACCCGCGTTGTACGCGGCGAGCATGTTCTCCGTCGGGCTTCCCGGGGCGTCCTTCACATAACCGGCGAGTTTGCAGTCGTACGAAGCGGCGGAGGGGATGGCGTCCTTCGGGTCCCAGACGTCGCGGTCGCCGTCACCGTCGCCGTCCACCCCGTGCGTGGCCCAGGTCCCCGGGATGAATTGCGCTATCCCCTGGGCGGCGGCCGGGCTCTTCGCCTTCGGGTTGAACCCGCTCTCCTGGTACAGCTGCGCGGCGAGCAGGGCGGGGTTGATCGCCTTGCAGAGGTTGCCCCACTTCTGCACGAGCGCCTGGTAGGTGGCGGGCACGGCGCCCTTCGCGAGCCCCACGTTGCCCTGGCCGCCGCCGTTCGCCATACTCCCCGCGGCCATGTACGTCCCCACGACGAGGAGGGCGATGAAGCTCATCGCCCCACTGATGCCGACGGCCGCGACCAGCCACGTCTTACGCACCGTCAACCACCCCTCATCACGCGGGAGTCCACCGCGCACCAGTCTGACATCCTCCACCCCGTAATCGGAGCAGAATCCCACCTCAGGCCGCATATGGCCGAGCAGGGGACCGCCGCTCCACAGACCGATCGACCCGAGCCGAGGAACCGTCCATGTCTGAAAACGCCCCCGCCGTCCCCTCAGATCTCGACTGGATACGCGCCGCCCCCGAGGGGGAGGAGGGGCCGGGCCCCTGGATCGAGATCGCGTACGGCCCGGGGGACGCCGTGTACCTCCGGGAAACCAGTGACCCCGAGAACGTCGTGACCACGACGCGGAAGAAGTGGGACGCCTTCGTACTGGGCGTTCAGGCGGGCGAGTTCGACCACTTCGTGGAGGGGGTGGAGGGGGGCGAGGGGGTCTAGGGGGTCTAGGGGGCCCAGGGGGTGGAGTGACGACCCCGGCTTCCGGCGCCGGGGGTCAGCCCTCCACGAACTCGTCGGTCAGCAGGCAGCCATCGATCAGCGCGGGTGCCGTGGACACATCGCCCTCGGGCTGGAAGTTCGGGTTGCAGTTGAGTTCCAGGAGCGACGACCCCGAAAGATCCCGGAGCGTCTCGTCGTCCGGCGCGATCACGGCGAAGTCCTTGCCGATGGCGAAGCCGCCCTGTATCCCGGCGAGTTCGTCGGACTGCATCCGCTCGGCGATCTCCGCCTTGTAGGCGGTCTGGAACTGCTTCATGTCGCTGGTCTTGAAGACCCGGATCCAGCCGTTGTCGCCGTCGTCGCACGTACCGCGGAACTGCACGCCCCAGGTCATGTCGAACTTCTCGTCCATGGGGTAGTAGCGCTCGTCGGAAGGATCGATGCTGTACCGCTCGCACGTGGTGAAGCGCTGGAGGTATTCGCCCGCGGCCATGACCGTGCCCGCCTGGGGCAGGTTCTCCAGCATCCACTTCTGCCGGACTTCGGGCCCGCCGCTGGTGCCGCCGTTGCGGGCGGGGGCGGGGTTGGAGCCGGGGTCGGGGTCGGAGCCGGGGTCGGAGCTGGAGCCGGGGTCGGAGGCACCGCCACCGCCGCCGCCACCCACCGAGGCGGACGTACCCTCGTCCGTCTTGCTGCCCTCGACGCTCTTGTCGCCCGCGTGGCCCTCGACGCTCTTGCCCTCGTCCTCGCAACCGGTCACCGTCAGGGCAAGACCCGCCGCCGCGACGACCGCGGCCAGCCTGGAGCGCGTACGCGTGCGCATGATGGTGTGATCCGTTCCCCCGCCAAGTATTGACGCCGGGACCCTAGATCACCTGCATGTCCATGATCAACTCAAGTTCATGATCAAAGCGCCCACCGTACGTCCCACCCAGCTGTCCCAGGCGAGGGTCGTTTCCGCAGGTCAGGGCGCCGAAACCATTCCAGCGTCCCGCATGCCGCGGTGTTGCTTGCCCACCCCGAATCCCTCCCCCTTAGCTGTGATCACCACAGCCCAGCACTACTCCGGGGGAATCCCATGAAGCACACCCGCAAGGCCGTCGCAGCAGTCATCGGCCTCGTCGCCGCCCTCTCGCTCACCGCCTGCAACGGCGACGACAACGCGTCGGCGGACACCAAGCCCGGCGCGGCAGCTTCGGACTCGGACTCGGCGGGAAAGGACGACGGCACGGGTGACGGTGACGGCGGCGGCACCGGAGAGGCTGCCACCACCGGCGGCGGTGACTCGTCGGCCGATGGCGGCAGCAAGACCTCCGGCAGCGGAGGCACCGACGACACCAGCGCCGACAAGTCCACGACCGGTATCTGCCGCACCGACGAGCTCGAGGTGAACGCCACCGACAACACCACCGACAAGACGGAGGGCGTCGTCACCGTCGTCTTCAAGAACGGCGGTGGCCGCGACTGCACCATCAAGGGGTACGCGGGGGTCGACCTGACGGCGTCCACGGGTGACACCCTCTCCGTGAGCCGTAACGGCGAGCAGGCCACGCCCGGCGTCCTGAAGGACGGCGAGTCGGCCGCCTTCAACATCACGTTCCCGTACAACAACTCGGGCGGCTCCGGCGTCCGCATCACCAGCCTCGTCGTGACACCCCCGAACGAGACCAAGCACGTCACGCTCGACTGGCCCGCGGGCTCGCTCCCGGTCTCCGACGGCGAGAGCCCGGTCAAGCTGGAGATCAGCCCGGTCGGCAAGGTCAGTGACTCCCCGGCGGGCTGAAACCCCCGGCCCCGGCACCTGCTCAGGCGGCCCGCGGACGCACCACCTTGAAGCCGAACCCGTACGAGCCGATCGCCTCCGCCACGCCCATGAACAGGTACGCGGCGTGCTCCTGGCCGCGTGCGGTCCGAATGCCTCCCAGGTCCAACTGGGAGGCATCGGCCCATCCGAGGTCACTCAGCAACTGCCGCGTGGTCCGCTTCGCGGCGGCATCGTCACCCGAGAGGAAAATAGTCCCCGGCTCCTCCAGGCTCCCCGGGTCCTTCATCACGACGGAGTCGACGGTGGCAAGCGTCTTGACCACGGCCACGTCGGGAAAGGCGGCTTGAATCTCCTCGCTGAGGCTGTAGTTGGGGTGGGAGAGCTCCATGTCCCCGGTGAACCCGACCCCGATGTCGACCAGCACCTTGCCGGCCAGGGCAGCGGCCCCGATGTCGTTCAACACATCCATGGAGGCGGTACCGGGCGTGGCGTTGACGAGCACGTCCCCATGCCCCGCGGCCTCCCGCAACCCGACAACGACAAACCCCTCAAGCTCCTCCGCGTCCCCCCGCCCCTCGGGGTCTCGCGACCCCAGCACGACGTCATGCCCCGCTGCACGCCAGCCAGTTGCCAGCGCGCGGGCTACGTTTCCGGTTCCCAGCAGTCCGATTCGCATGGACAGAACGCTAAGCGGCACGGTCGCAAAGAAGATCGGGCTGTGGCCGTACGCCGCATCAGCCCGTCGACGTAGCCCTTTAGCCCGAGGACGCGCCGTGGCCCTTGGGCCACTTCCCCCTCCAGGGGACCGCACCGCCTGGTACATGCGGGTACGCGTAGCTATGACGCAAAATTCGCATTAGCGAAAGCACTCCCCTCGTCGATAGCGTCAGTCAGCCCAGAGCAACGACCGCCGTCCGTGACGCGCGACTAGGACCCAGGGGGCAGGTATGGCCGAGAGACTGAGGCTTGACGCGATCGAACTCGAGAACTTCATGAAGTTGCTCGATGGATCAGTCGAGTCCTTGAAGGGCCTGCGCAACGCCCTGTCCGGTGCGACGGTCGGCGGCCTCGGAACGGACGACCTCGACAAGGCCTGCGAGGACTTCCAGGAGGACTGGAAGTACGGCGCGGAGCAGATCGGCGAGCAGGCGGAGGATCTGAGCAAGATCATCGGGCAGAGCAAGGATGCCTTCAACGAGGTCGAGGATGCGTTGGTGAAGGCGTTGGAAAAGCCCGGTAAGACCAACGATGACACGGTGCGGGTGCCGAAGTGACGAAGACGGACGCCACCACCTATCCCGACCTCGGCTTCAATCCCGCCCCCGGGGACTGCGACACCGTAAAGGAACTGCGCAAGAAGCTGGACAACTGCGTCACTGTCCTCCGCGACACCCGCAAGGTCGTCACCAAGCTGATGGACGGCAGCTACTGGGAAGGCGATGCGGCCGTAGCTTTTCGCGAAACCATCGACAGCGGTCCGCTGACCCTCAACCTGAAGAACGCCGCACGCTCCATCGAGAAGGCCGCCACGCAGCTTGATCGCTGGGAAGGCGACCTGGAGGACTACCAGCGCCGGGCGAAGGCTTTGGACGGCAAAGCGAAGGACGCCCGGGAGGCGTTGAAGGCAGCGCAGGGGCACGCTGACACTGCCGGTGCTGATCCTGACCTGGAGAAGAAGGGCAGCAAGCAGGACGACGCGAAGAAGTCCCTGAAGCTGGCCGACGGAAAGGTCGAGGACGCTCAGGCGGAGCTGGACCGGATCTTGGGCAGGGCGCGGAGCCTGGAGCATGAGCACAGCGAGAGGTCCGAGTACCGCGCTGAGAAGATCCGCGACGCGACGGAGAAGCTGGCACCGCAGGAACCTGGTTGGCTGGAGGATTCCTGGGAGTGGATCAAGGAGAACCTTCCGGACATCCTCAGCGCCGTGGCGGGGGTTCTTGCACTGGCTGCGCTGGTCTTCACCGGGCCTATTGCGCTTCCGCTCCTA
Source organism: Streptomyces sp. NPDC033177 (assembly GCF_055577715.1). Lineage (NCBI taxonomy): Bacteria > Bacillati > Actinomycetota > Actinomycetes > Kitasatosporales > Streptomycetaceae > Streptomyces > Streptomyces sp. NPDC033177. The sequence goes on from NZ_JBVIPS010000006.1 coordinate 585,772, forward strand.
CTGGTGGGCGCGGCGGTATTCAGCGCGGCGGCGCTCGGTACCCGGCTTTCTGATCCTGCGGTGCGCGCGTCTCTATGGGATGGCTTTACCAAGGGCGAGTTCGACTCCGACTTCTTCAGTAACTTGGTGTCGGTGGGCGCCGACACTCTGGGCATGGTGCCTGGACTCGGTGCTGCCGCCAAGGGGGGCATCGAAGCCACGCAAGCGATCCGCAACGGGGGTGAAGTTCTGAGCCTCGGAGGGAAGATGGCCAAATACGGCACTGCGATCTCCGACAAAGCCACCGAGGTCAGCAACTTGACCAACCCGCTGCTCGAAAAAGTCTTTGGCGGGACAGCCAATCCGCAATTGTGGGCCGACAGCGTAGCCAAGGCTTCGGGCGGCATCGGCATTGTGACTGCGGGATACGGCTTGTTCGATGACGACGAGCGCAGGGGCGAGGTGGGGACCGGTGTCGACGGCGTGCGACTCGGCATCGACGCGCCCGGGCTCCCGGCTGCCGCACGCTACATCTTCTCCTGACCTCCACCGTTGCAGAAAGAGTGAACCAGTGAACCCTGCCGACTACGCAACCGCGTGGGACCACCCACCGACGCGTCGTGCCTGGAGCCTGCTCATGCTGATGAACGTGGCCGGCTTGGTCTGCTGGATCGGCGTCTGGATCGCACTCTTGGGCATTTCACTCGAAACACCCAATTGGGCGGTATGGATCTACTTGCCGTACTGGATCTATAGCCCCTATCGCATGCTCGTCCAGTTGAGCTACATCCCCACGGCTCTGCGCATGCTGCGCGTCCTGCAGACCTATCCGTGGCAGGTGTTTCGAGGTGTCTCACACGGCTTGTCAGACAAACCAGAAGTTCTGGGTAATCAGTACGGGTGGTTCGAGTTCCCCAACCCCGGCGAGCGGGCCCAGCAACTTCCCCTCGTCTTCACCAAGCACTTCCGCATCACCTGGTGGCACCGTCGTATGGCGCCCCGCGCCAAGCCTCAGCTCAAGTCCCAGATCGAGACGGTTTGGTTCGCCGGTGACCCTCGCATGATCGGCCTCATCGCGGCGCCCACCCCGAGCGGTAAAACGCCTCGCCGAATGATGTTGCTCCACCAGCGTCTGGCAATGGCCAATGCCGCCTGCACCACGGAGTGGGGAGCCACACCCGCCGATCTTGAACAGGCCCGCCACGCCGGATTCGTCCCGGCTCCTGATTCACTCCGCAAGAAGGCGACGCCCCGTTGAGTACACCCAGGTTCATCCTCGACGAGTCGGTAGATGACCCCGACGCCCAATACTGGTTCGCCCTCCCCGCGGGCTTCAGCCCGATCCCTGTGGCTGCTCTGCTGAACCCGGCCGACTCCGCCGGAGCCGACAAGTTGCGCAGCACCATCGAGCCGCTGCTGGCCTCGGCCCCCGACGATGCCACCCGCAAGCAGTTCTTGATGCAACTCGCCTTGGTCCAGCAGCTACTGGCTACGATGGTCGAGGCCGCCACCGCTCACTGCTCGCTCGGCCTGCACCGCGACGATGTTTCCGGCGGCGACGGCGTCAACTACCTGTTCTCCCTCTTCACCCTGTCCTGGCGGGACATCGCCGTAGCGGCGCCCGCCGTCACCGCCGCCCGGGCCGTCGCAGGCGCCGAGGGGCACACGAACATCGAGTACCTGGAGCTGCCCTGCGGGCCGGCGTCGTTCAGCGAGCTCGTCCGCACCCCGGGCTCCGACTCCGACCCCTCGCAAACCCCGCTCCTCCAGATCTTCGCCCACCTCCCCCACCCCGACGGCAAACGCCTGGCGAGCCTCACGCTGGGTACCACCGCCGTGAACCGGCGCGCGGAGTACCGGAGTCTGCTGCACCACATCGCCGAGAACGTCAGCTTCGAGAACCCTCTGCTCGAGGCCGAAGCGATCAAGCGTGCTGCGGCCGGACGGGGCTGAAGATCTTGTCCAGGTAGTAGTCGAGCGCGCCGCGCACCTCGTCCAGGGTGCGGCGCTCGTGGAGTACGTCCCCGCCCAGACCGACCGCCGCCGCCACCAGGAGGTCGGCCTCACGCCGGGCGTCCAGGCCCGGCGCCGTCTGGCCGCTCGTCTGCGCCGTGGCGATGAACCCGGCGACCAGTTCCTCCAGGGGATGGTCGTCGCTCAGGAAGACCGCCGCGATGGCGGGATCGGTGAGGCTGCGTGCGTAGTACGCGGAGAACACCCGCAGGGCCATGGCCCGTTGGGCGTCCAGCGGCAGGAACTCGCGCAGCAGAGAGCTGAGTACGCCGCGTAGGTCCGCGGGGTCGTAGTGGACACGGGTCCTTGCCAGGCGTTCGTTCTCGCGGTGCAACATGTGCAGGGCGGCGACAAGGAGTTGATGCTTGCTGCCGAAGTGGTACTGGACCGCCCTCAGCGACACCCCCGCCTCCGCCGCGACCTCCCGCATGCTCGCCGCGTCAAGACCCCGCTCGGCGGCGATGCGCCACACCGCCTCGGCGATCTGGCGGCGTCTGCGCGTCCGGGCGCCGGACGTGGGTGCCGGGCTCTCGGGCGCCGGGACGGGGGGCCGGTTCCGTTGCCGATAAGCCCTCGCCTGACAGCTCCGGGAGCAGTAGAGAGCGGGGCGCCCGCGCTTGCCCGCGGCGCTGATCCCGGCACGGCAGACCGTGCAGCGGGATTTCTTTTCGTCACGCACGGCCCTCATTGTAGGCCCTGGAATGTGTGACGTAATGCAGCAATCGTGTGCCACGGGAGCGATTTTATGGTCGCCCCATTGATACGTTCGTAGCGTGAAGTACGACATCCTGCAGATCCTCGGCGCAGTCCTGATGTGTTTCTCCGCGCAAGGCCTCATCCGGCTGCTCTTAGACCACGGCCACACCGGCCTTCTCGGCTGGCTCCCCGGCGGCTTCGCGGTTCTTCTGGCCGCTTACGTCGTCGCCCTCGCCGGGGGCGTAACCCTGACCGTCTGGTCCCACTCCCGGGCGAAGACCCTCGGCCGACGCGACTGAGGTCGACGCGACTGAGGGCGAGGCGACTGAGGGCGAGGCGGAAGGCCCAGCCCTGCACGGCCTGTTGACGGGTGTCCAGCTTTCGCCGATCGTTGGGGAATTGGGCGCAAATCAAGGCGCTGCGTTGTGACGGCTGGGGGGAGCCGAACATGCAACCTGGGGACGAGCACGCCACGGGAGCAGAGCCCAACGACGCCGTGCCCGGGGGCCCGGGGCCCAGCGACGCGGTTCCGGGGAGCGGGGAGCGTGCGGAGCACGGCGCCGGTACGGGCGGCCAGCAGCGCCCGGCGGCCCCGAGCGCGCCGCCTGCGGGGCCGGGCCATGACCCGGGTGAGCGCCCCGCGCCCGCCCCAGGGCCAGCCGCTCCCCCGCCGCCCGAGGCCCCCCGAGGGGGACAGTTCGGGCCGCCACCCCCCATGGCACCGCCCACGCCCCAGCCCTCCGCACCACCGCCACCGTTCCCCCCACCCCCGCCTCCCGCGGCCCCGCCCGCCTACGCCCCGCCCATAAGCCCTCCCGGCCCCGCTCCCGCCCCCGACCCCCTGCGCGCCCTCTCCGCCGCGCTCCTGAACCTCACCGGTCTCGGCCTCGGTTACGTCCTCCTGAAGCGCTGGCTCCTGGCCGCCCTCTGCTGGGCCGCGACCGCCGCGCTCCTCTTCGTGGCGCTTCCCGCCGAGGTCGACGGCGTCCCCGGCGGCGTACTCGTCGGGTTCGTCGCCTTCCTCGTCCTCGCGGCGGCCGACGGGGCCCGCCGCGCCCTTCGTACGCCCCATGCCTGGCCGCTCCGCGCACCGCTCGCCGTCGGGCTCGGGCTCGTCCTGCTCGCCGTCCCCGCCGGCGGCGTCATCGCGTACGACGCCGCGCGCGACGAGGCCGTGGAGCAGATGCTGCTCGACCGGCTCGACAAGGCCGACAAGATCGTCACGGCCGCGGACGGCCGCACCTTCGACGCCGCCGAGGACGACTACCGCTCCGCCCTCGCCATCTACCGCGACCTGGGCGATGACCACCCGGACTCGAAGGCCGCCAAGCGCGTCCCGGACAGCCTCACCACGTACTACAAGTCCGTCGCCGCCCCGTACGACGAGCGCAAGTACTGCGACGCCCTCGAACCCCTGAAATACCTCCGCACCCTCCCCGGCTCCCTCGGCAAGGACCGCGTGGGCACCCTCGCCACCTGGCCCGACGACCGCCTGGCCACCTCCCTCTACGAGTGCGGCAGCCAAGGTCTCGGCGCCACCTCCACGGCGGCGGCCGGGAGCGCCGACGGCGGTGAATTGGGCGAGCTCCTGCGCACGTTCCCCGACTCCGACCAGGCCGGCAAGGTCGAGCCCGCCATCCGCGACGCCATCGACGCCCGCTCGTCGGACCTGAAGGGCTCCGACCCCTGCAAGGCCACCGAGGAGCTCCGCGGCATCGGCACCACAGCCAAGGCCCTGCCCGACGGCACGGGTGACGGCCTCTCCGACGACGCCGCGAACGCGGTGGAGTCGGGGGTGTACGCGTGCGGCGTGGACGAGTTCAAGGACGGCAAGTTCAGCCAGGCGGCCAAGACCCTCAACGACTTCACCGGGACCTACAAGAGCAACGGCAAGCGCGACCGCGCCAAGGACATCGCCATCGCCGCCGAGATCGCCGCGGCCCGCCCGGCGGCGGGCCGCAGCCTGCCGCCGACGAAGTCCCCGGGCGGCGCGAGGCTCACGTACGTCGTCGAGAACGGCGGCCCAGGGCCGCTCGAGGTCCTCTACACCGGCCCGACCACCGGCAGCCTCAAGCTCGCCGCGTGCGGCAACTGCAAGACGTACACCAGCAGGGCCCAGGGCAAGAAGGCCTGCCTCGCGGGCAAGGGGTACCCGCAGAAGACGCTCCGGCTGCCCGCCGGCGACTACCACTTCCTCTACAAGCGCGACGCGAGCAGCGTGGGAAGCGTCCGCAACAACACCGAGGGCAGCAAGATCCAGCCCGGCTACCGCTACACCGACTGCGCGTACGTCGTGACGGGAGGCGGCCTCGGGGACCTGGATGGCCTCGATGGCCTTGACGGGCTTGACGGACTCGACGACGTGAACGACCTCCGGGGGCTGGATGGCCCCGACGGGCGTACATGACCGATGATGTGAGTCTCCGTCACCAGACCTGGTCAGAATGAGACCTGGTCAGAGGGCTCGCCGGGCCGTCATTGCCCGGCGTCACTCACCGTGATACACAGAGTGACCATACGTTTCAGCCAACGAATGACGCCAAGTCGACATGCACTGGCCCATTTGTCGGCGAGAATGAGCTGTCCTCTGCACTGCGGTAGGCAGAGGTGACGGAACAACCCACTAGGGGCGGTGAGTTACACATGCTTATGGCAGCCGAAAAGGGCGACATCACCACCATCATCGGCGGGATCGCCCCCGACTGGGGTCCCTTCGGGAGCCTGGGCAACGAGGCACGGGTGATGATCGAGGTCGTGATGGCGATCGCCATCCTCCTCTGTCTCGGCATTGCTATCTGGGGCGCGGCGAAGCAGCGCATCGGCGCGACGGCGCTGCGCGACACCTTCAGCGCGGAACAGGGCAAGGGTCTGATCATCGCGGGCCTGACCGGCGTTTTCATCATCGGTTCGCTCGGCACGGTCTTCACCATCGTGTACGGCATGGCGGTCTAGCCCCCGCCACCCACTTACGTCACTTACGTCCCCGTCCCCCCACCCTCTGTCCCCCTTCGACCCACCCATCCGTCGTGCCCACCGGCTGAGGTTGCAACTCCCTGATGTCGAGTCACCACACCGCGCCCGCGCGGGAACCAGCACGGCTACCGTCGTACGTGGCGGTTCACCGAGAGGTTGAGGGGGCGTACGCGGCATGAGTCTCGACGATGAGCGAAACGGCGGCCTCTACGGCGGCTCGGGCGAGACCCGGACACGGCTCCCCGAGGGCGAGGGGGGCGGCCAGGATGTGTACGGAGGAGCGCGCAGATCCAGCCGTTCTTCGTCACGGTCTCTCGTGACGGTGGTGGGTGTGGTGGTGGTGCTGATCGCCGCCATCGCCTTCGCGAACCGCGGCGACGGCGGGACCTCCTCCGGAGAGGGGGACGGGAAGAAGGCGGAGTCGAACCCCACCGCCGCCTCCGGGGAGAAGCCTGTCGACGGCAAGACGTCGGGCATCCCTTCGGGCTTCGCGAAGAGTGAGCAGGGGGCGGAGTCCGCTGCGGCGAACTATGCGGTGGCGCTCGGCTCGGCGGACATGTTCAAGGCCGGCCTGCGCCACAGCATCGTCAACACCGTCTACACCCCGCAGGCGGCCGCCTCTCGCCAGGCTTCGCTGGACAAGGTGTACTCCGGCAAGGAGTTTCTGACGGGCATCGGCCTGAATCCTGACGGCAGCGCGCCGAAGGGCACGACCTTCGTCTCGCGCATCATCCCGGTAGGCACCACCTCCAAGCAGATGAGCGGCAACTCGGCGACCGTGGAGATCTGGTACTCCTCGCTCTTCGGCCTTGCCGGAGAGAACACGAAGAACCCGGTCTCCGAGAGCTGGTTCACGAACACGTACGAGCTGCGGTGGGTCGGAGGCGACTGGAAGGTCGCCGACTTCAAGCAGAAGGACGGCCCCGTCCCCGTCGGGCGCGACCAAAGGGCCTCGTCGGCCGACGACATGGCGAAGGCTGTGGAGGAGTACGGAGGGTTCACTTATGCCCGCTAGCAACCGCCGTCGCACCCTCACGCTCGCAGCTGCGGTAACCACGGTGCAAACCGCCGTGGTCCTCTTCGCCACGCAGGCCGTCGCCGCGCCCGAGCCCGACGACGACCCCTGCGATCTCATCCGCGGCCCTGCGAAGGAGTACTGCGAAAAAGGCCAAGAAAGCGGCACCGGCGACAGCAGCGGCAAGTACCCCACCGACGCCCCCCTGGACTCCACCGCCGACCCCCTCTCCTCCCTGGCCAAGGGCTGCGCCGAAGCCGCGTCCTGGACCGTCGACAAGCTCTCCGAAGCCGTGAAGGAGACCGCCGAGGTCGACTTCACGAACCCCAGCTTCCTCAAGCAGTACGCGGTCGTCTTCGCCGCGTCCACCATCCTGACCCTCCTCCTCTGGCTCCTCGCCGTCGCCAAACGCGCAGTGAGAGGCGTCCCCCTCACCACCGCGCTCTCCGAAGCCATCGGCTTCCTGTGGCTGACGGTCCTCGCCTCCGCCTTCACGCCGTTGATCCTCTACACGATCGTCTCGGCGACCGACGGCGTCACGGACGTCATCGCGAAGGCCACCGGCGGTCAGACGGACACCTTCTTCGGGACGTTCTCCGAGGCCCTGAAGAAGGGCGAGGACATCGGCGGCGGGCCGATCATGCTGATCGTCGTCTCGCTCGTGTCGATCCTCGCGGCCGGCATCCTCTGGCTGGAGCTCGTCATCCGGGCCGCCCTGCTCTACGTGGGCGCCCTGCTCGGCACCGTCGTGTACGCGGGCCTGGTCGACAAGAACCTGTGGACGCACGTCCGCCGCTGGGCGGGCATCATGATCGCCGTCGTCCTCGTCAAACCGATCATCGTCATCGTGCTCGGCCTGGCCGGCGCGCTCTCCGCCGACGACGGACCCGACGCGTTCTCCGCCGTCGTGTCCGGGCTCTCGATCATCCTGCTCGCCATCTTCGCGAGCGCCATGATCTACCGCTTCGTCCCCGGCTTCGGCGACGAGATCGCCAACTCCCGGAACAACCGCATCTCCCAGGGTGCGGAGAACCGCGCCGCGGCCGTCATCACCTCCCCCGCGTCCCTCGTCTCCCAGGGCATCAAGACCCACAGCTCCCGCGGAGGCGGAGGCGGCGGCGGCAACAACCAGTCCCGGCCGTCCAACCCGGCCAGCGGCGGCGTAGCAGCCCACAGCAGCCGCCCCAGCGGAGGCGGCGGAGGCTCATCGAACGGCGGCGGATCTGTCCCCTCCGCCGCCCCCCCGCCCCGGGGCAGCGCGACCGCCACGCCGCACGCGCGCAACCGCGGCTCGGGCAACGGCTCCACAGGTTCCACTGGCACTACCAATCGCTCGGGAGGTGAAGGGCGTTCATGACCACCCAGTCCCACGTGTCCCATCCGGTCGCGCCCCGCCGCACATATCTGATCGGCCGTGCGCGGCCGAACGCGATCGTCGGCAAGAACCGGGAGACCGGTGAGATCGCGCTGATCATCGCCGGCGCCTTCGTCGGGATGATGTGCGGACTCCTGGTCCCTGTCCTCTCCCTGCGCATCGTGCTGCTCATGGGCTTCCCGATGCTGGCGATCGCCGCGGTCTACGTCCCCTACAAGGGCCGCACGTTCTTCAAGTGGTTCGAGATCAACCGCAGCTACAAGCGCTCCCTCAAGCGCGGCACCGCCTACCGCTCCGCCACCCCCGAGGCGGGCGTCCACCTCGACGGACGCGAGATCGAGGTCGGCCCGCCGCCCGGCATCGGCCGCATCAGCTGGCTGGCCGCGCCCTTCGGGCCGGATGAGATCGCCGTACTGCTGCATGCCGACCGGCGCACCGTCACCGCCGCCATCGAGATCGAGGGGCCGGGCGTCGGGCTGAGGGACTCCGAGGACCAGGAGGCCCTCGTGGACCGCTTCGGCACGCTGCTCAAGCACGTCGCCAATGGCGATGGGTTCGTGACACGGCTGCAAATGCTCGCGCGCACCCTCCCCGCCGACCCGGACGCCCACGCCAAGGACGTCAGCGTACGAGGCGACGACCGGGCACTGCCCTGGCTGCAGCAGTCGTACGAGCAGCTCCAGTCCATGGTGTCCACCAGCAGCGAGCAGCACCGCGCGTATCTCGTCGCCTGCATGCACTACTCCCGCGACCTGGCTGCCGAGGCCCAGGCGATGGCCCGCGCCAGCCGCCCGCACGGCGGCCGCAAGCTCGACAAGGACGCCGGTCTCGCGGTCGTCATGGCGCGCGAGCTGACCGACATCTGCTCGCGGCTCCAGGAAGCGGACATCCGCGTACGGCAGCCGCTCGGGCAGGGCCGCCTCTCCTCGCTCGTGCACTCCATGTACGACCCGGACCACCCCATCGACCACATCCAGGCGATGACCAAGCGCAACGCCTGGCCCGCCGAGCTCGACGCCATGGAGCCCACCTACCTCCAGGCCAAGACCCGCGAGTCCTCCACCCGCGCCCCCTGGTGCCACGCCACGGCCTGGGTGAAGGAGTGGCCGATGACCCCCGTCGGCGTCAACTTCCTCGCCCCGCTGCTCGTCCACACCCCGGACGTGATCCGCACGGTCGCGGTGACCATGGACCTCGAACCCACCGAGGTCGCCATCGAGCGCATGCTGACGGAGAAGACGAACGACGAGGCGGAAGCCAGCCGCCAGGCCAAGATGAACCGCACGGTCGACCCGCGTGACATCGCCTCGAACTCCCGCCTCGACCAGCGCGGCGAGGACCTCGCGAGCGGCGCGGCCGGCGTCAATCTGGTCGGCTACATCACCGTCTCGTCCCGTTCCCCCGAAGCCCTCGCGCGCGACAAGCGCACCATCCGGGCCTCGGCCGGGAAGTCGTATCTGAAGCTGGAGTGGTGCGACCGCGAGCACCACAGGGCCTTCGTCAATACGCTGCCGTTCGCGACCGGCATCCGACGCTAGAGCTGAGGGCTGCCAAGATGCGGGATCCGCTGACCATCCTCACGGACGCCTTCACGTCCTTCCTGTTCGGGAAGGTGGAGACGACCAGACTCCCGGTGCGTACGTCGACGGGGCAGGCCCAGGCGGTCTACCTGCCGACGGCCGCCCCCGGCCTCGGCGACTCGGGCGTGATCATCGGGCGCGAGGTGTACTCCGGCAAGGGCTACATCTACGACCCCTTCCAGCTGTACGGCCAGCAGCTCCCCGCCCCGCACTGGCTGGTGCTCGGCGAGTCGGGCAACGGCAAGTCGGCGCTCGAGAAGACGTACGTCCTGCGGCAGTTGCGGTTCAAGGACCGGCAGGTCGTCGTCCTCGACGCGCAGGGCGAGGACGGCGTGGGCGAATGGAACCTCATCGCGCAGGAGCTGGGGATAACTCCCATCCGCCTGGACCCGACGGCCGCGCTCGACATGGGCATCCGCCTCAACCCGCTGGACCCCTCGATCACCACGACGGGTCAGCTCGCGCTGCTCCGCACGATCATCGAGGTCGCGATGGGGCACGGCCTCGACGAGCGCTCGGGCTTCGCGCTCAAGGTCGCCCACGCGTACGTGAACGAGACGATCGTGGAGCGCCAGCCCGTCCTCACGGACATCGTGGAGCAGCTCAGGCACCCGGAGCCGGAGTCGGCCGAGGCCATGAACGTCGCCATAGACGACGTACGGGCGTGGGGTCTGGACGTCGCGCTCGTCCTGGACCGCCTGGTCGACGGCGACCTGCGGGGCATGTTCGACGGACCGACGACGGTCGGCATCGACCTGGACGCCCCGCTGATCGTCTTCGACCTCTCGCACATCGACCGCAACTCGATCGCCATGCCGATCCTGATGGCGATCGTGGGCGTCTGGCTCGAACACACGTGGATCCGCCCGGACCGCAAGAAGCGCATCTTCCTGGTGGAAGAGGCCTGGCACATCATCAACTCGCCTTTCGTGGCACAGCTGTTCCAGCGGCTGCTGAAGTTCGGGCGGCGGCTCGGTCTGTCGTTCGTGGCGGTGGTCCACCACCTGAGCGACGTGGTGGACGGAGCGGCGGCCAAGGAGGCGGCGGCGATCCTGAAGATGGCGTCGACCCGCACCATCTACGCCCAGAAGGCGGACGAGGCGAGAGCGACGGGCCGGGTACTCGGCCTGCCCCGCTGGGCGGTGGAGATCATCCCCACCCTCACTCCCGGCATCGCCGTATGGGACGTCAACGGCAACGTCCAGGTGGTCAAACACCTGATCACAGAGACCGAACGCCCCCTGGTCTTCACCGACCGCGCCATGACGGAATCCTCGGCGGACCAACTCCTCGCCGACGACGCCCTGCGCGCGGCGGAACAGGAGGCGGAGGAGCGAGCGGCGTACATGGAGCAGCAGATGAACGATCCCTCGTCGTCGTCGCGTTACGGGGTGGCATGACCGATGGGATACCGGGGCCCTGAGCCCGAGTACGGCTACGGGGGCGGGCGGCGCGAGTCACGCGAGCGAGGCATCCCCGACGGCCTCCTGGTCGGCGGCCTCGCCTTCGTGCTCGGCCTGACGGTCCTCGTCTGGTCGGCGACGGGCCTCGCGGGCTTCTTCTCGCACGGCTCCTGGCCCAAGAACGTCACCTTCGGCAATACACCGGTGGCGATGCGGCACCTGCTCCAGCAGCCGCACGACATCGCGGGCGCCTGGCCGGCGACCCCGGCGACGCAACTCACGGGCTACGGCCTGTTCTGGGGCCTGCTGATCGGCCAGCTGATGGTCTTGGTGGTACTGACGATCTTCGTACTGGGAACGGTCACCCGCTGGCGAGCAGTCCGAAGAACAAGGCGCGAGCCCCCACAGGAGATCGCCCCCGAGCCAGTCGCCGCTGCTGTGGGCAATCGTCCCGCAGGGCGGGACGGGTGGGCACAGCCCACACCGCCGAGTACCGATGAACAGGGCGCCGGGGCCACTGAGGAACCCCGCACTGAAACCCCGAGCATGGAGAAGCTGCCGGTCCCCACCCCCCGTACCCCCCTGGTACTGGGCCCTCAGGAAACCCGCAGGCCCCTCGCAGCGGAGGCAATCCGCGAGGCAGAGGGCGCAGCCCTAATCCTCACCTCCGACCCCACCCTGTGGGAGGAGACCAAGGACGCCAGAGCGAAGCTCGGCCCCGTCCTGGTCTACGACCCGAACCACCTCTGCGACACCCCCGCAAGAATGCACTGGTCCCCCACCACCGCCTGCGAGGACAAGGCAGTCGCCGCACAGAGAGCCACCGCCCTGCTGGCCGCCATAAGGCCGAGCGCCAAACTGGACAGCACGGTGGCCGACACAGCGGAAACGCTCCTCCGCTGCTTCCTGCACGCCGCGGCGGTGGACGACCGCCCCATCAAGCACGTGCACCGGTGGGCGCAAGGCACCCAGGTCCAAGAGGCAGTCCGCATCCTCCGTACCCACCAGAAGGCGGCCTCGGGAGCCGCGGGCGAGCTGGAGGCGGCGCTCACGGCGTACCCCGAACGCCGGGACATGGCCCAGGAGTTGACGGCGAGGTCGCTCTCCGCCCTCTTCACCCTGAACGTACGGGAATCGTGCACCCCGAATCGAACCGATGCCCTCACCTTGGATTCCTTCATCGATGAAGGGGGCACGCTTTTTGTGGTGGGTGAACCCATCGAGGACCCCAAGTCGCCCCAAGGGCCCGGCGCGATGCCACTCCTCACGGCTCTCGCCTCAAGCGTGGTCGAGCACGGCCGGCGCATGGCCGAACGGTCATCCTCCGGTCGGCTCGACCCACCAATGACGCTGGTCCTGGACGATGTTGCCGCCGTGGCCCCGCTGCCCCAGCTCCCGGAACTCCTGTCCACCGGCGCGGACCGCGGCCTGCCCACCCTGGCCCTCCTCCGCTCCCGCGAACAGGCCCGAACCCGCTGGCCGCACGCGGAACTCCCCGGCTGAGAGCGCCCGAGGCCCCAGGAGAGCGGCCAAGACCCTCAGGGTCGCCGTCCTACCCCGGTACTACCCGCACCCGCCCGCTCCCGCCCATGGTCCGACGCCCCGCGCCCCAGCGAGCGCCAGCATCAGAAGCATGATTCGGGCATACGAACTCACCAAGCGCTACGGCGAGAAGACCGTCGTCGAGAACCTGTCCTTCACCGTCCACCCGGGCACGGTCACCGGCTTCCTCGGCCCCAACGGCGCGGGCAAGTCCACCACCATGCGGATGCTCCTCGGCCTGGACGCCCCGACCCGCGGGCGCTCCACCGTCGGCGACCGGACGTACGCGACCCACACCGCGCCCCTGCACGAGGTGGGCGCGCTCCTGGAGGCCCGGTCAGTGCACCCGGGCCGCACCGCCTTCCACCACCTGATGGCCCTGGCCCACACCCACGGCATCCCGCGCCGCCGGGTCGACGAGGTGTTGGATCTCGTGGGCATCCACGAGGTGGCCCGCAAGCGCGTGAAGGGCTTCTCGCTCGGCATGGGCCAGCGCCTGGGCATCGCCGCCGCGCTCCTCGGTGACCCCGCAGTGGTCATCCTTGACGAGCCGGTCAACGGTCTCGACCCCGAGGGCGTGCTGTGGATCCGCAACCTCCTCAAGTCCCTTGCCGCCGAGGGCCGTACGGTCCTGGTCTCCTCACACCTCATGAGCGAGATGGCGCTGACCGCCGAGCACCTGATCATCATCGGCCGCGGCAGGCTCCTCGCGGACACCACGGTAGAGACGTTCGTACGCGAGTCGGGCACCGGCTCCGTCAAGGTCGTCACCCCCGAGGCGGGCCACCTCGGCGAGCTGCTCGCCGCACCCGGCGTACAGGTCACGAGTGACGCGCCGGGCGTACTCGACGTACGCGGCACCGACGCCGAACACATCGGCCGCACGGCGGCGCGACACGGCATCCCGCTCTTCGAACTGACCCCGCACGCAGCATCGTTGGAGCAGGCGTTCATGGACCTGACGCGCGACTCGGTCGAGTACGTCACCCCGTCGATCACCCCGCAGCCGGAAGGAGCCGCAGCATGAGCACCGACACTCTCACGTCCACCACCAGGACGGCCCCGGGGCCCTCGTCGGCGTACCGCCTGAGCACCAAGGGCGTCCTGCGCTCCGAATGGCACAAGCTGTGGACGCTCCGCTCGACCTGGATCACCTTGTTCACCGCCGGCGCCCTCGTCCTGGCCGTCGGCGTCACGATGGGCGTCACCTACGACGGGGACGACGCCGACATCGACACGGTCGTCTTCACCCTCTTCGGCACGCAGCTCTCCCAGATCTGCCTCGCGGTCCTCGGCATCCTCGTCACCGCGGGCGAGTACTCGACGGGCATGATCCGGGCGTCCCTCACCGCCGTCCCGAACCGCCTGCCGGTCCTGTGGTCCAAGGCGGCGATCTTCACGGCCGTCGCCTTCACCATGTCTCTCGCCATCAATGTCGTCACGTTCCTCGCCGCCCAGATCTGGCTCGCCGGCTCCGACAAGGAGCTGTCCCTGACAGACTCCGGCGTCCTGGGCGCCCTCGCGAGCAGCGCCGCGGCCCTCACCCTCCTGAGCCTCATCGCGCTCGGCCTCGGCGCCCTGTTCCGCTCGGTGCCCGGCGCCATCGGAGCGTTCGTCGGCGCCGTGCTGATTCTGCCGGAGGTCCTGACGATGCTGCCGTTCGCCGCCGTGGACACCGTCATCCGGCACTTCCCCGCCCAGGCGGCGACCTCGCTCGGCTCGATCACCCGGGTGGAGAACACCATCGCCCCGGTGACGGCCCTCTTCACGCTCGCTCTCTGGGCAGCCGTGATCATCGCCACGGCATCGGTCCTGCTCAAGCGGCGCGACGTCTGACGATGCGGCCGGGAACTCCCGGGCACATGCCCAACTCCTGTACGAGGATGAGGCCGTGACCGAGCCACACCCCCTCACTCAGCTGCTCCAGCGATCCTCCCAGCGGGTGCGCGCCCTCGACAGGCGCCGCCCGCTGGTCTGGGACGTCCTGGTGACCACGTTCTTCGTGATCGCCGCTCTCACCGACGCCACCGGCGGCTGGCGCAGCACCGCGGCCAACACCCAGGTGGCCCAGGGGCAGATCTACCTGATGAGCGTGTGCCTCTCCGCCCCGCTGCTGTGGCGCCGCCGCCACCCGCTGGTCGCCCTCGCGGTGATGGCGGCGGTGACCGTGGCCAGCAACTGGACGGGAGCCTGGCTGCAGGCCGCGCTGATCCAGTACATCGTCGTCTTCAACATCGCCCTGCGGCTGCCCTTGAAGACCCTGGGTTGTGCGGCCGCGATGACGGCACTGCCCATGACGGTCTGCGTCTTCTCCTACCCGCGGAACAGCTGGGACGAGTTGATCGTCCCTCAGGTCTGGTCCTTCGTCGTCGTCGCTCTGGCCGGCATCGCGGTGCGCTCCCGCCAGGACTACACGCAGGCCCTCGTCGAACGCGCCAAGCAGCTCGAAGTCGAGCGCGACCAGCAGGCGCAGCTCGCCACGAACGCCGAACGCACCCGAATCGCCCGGGAGATGCACGACATCATCGGCCACAATCTCTCGGTCATCACGACCCTCGCGGACGGCGGTTCGTACGCGGCCGCCAAGTCCCCGGAACGCGCCGCCCAGGCCCTCACGGCCATCGGCACGACCAGCCGCCAGGCCCTGACGGAACTGCGCAGGCTCCTGGACGTCCTGCGCGAGGACGCCCCTCACTCACCTGAGGCCGCCGCCCTGGCTCCCCAGCCCGCCCTCACCGACCTCGGCCAACTCATCGACGGGGTACGGACCGCGGGGCTTCCGGTACGCAGCACGGTCCGCGGCCGCCCGGACTCCCTCCCGGCGGGCCGCCAGCTGACGGTCTACCGCGTCGTCCAGGAAGCCCTCACCAACACCCTCAAGCACGGCGGCCCGGAGGCGACGGCGTACGTGGAGGTCGTGTACGACGATGACGGCGTGCGGGCGACGGTGACGGACACGGGAGCCGGTGATCCCACTGGAACACCCGGCCCCTCACCCGGTGATTCGCCGGGCCGCGGTCTCACGGGAATGCGCGAGCGAACGGCTTTGTACGACGGGACACTTGAGGCAGGCCCGCTGCGGCAACCGGCAGGCGGCTGGCAGGTAAGACTCCATCTCCCCGAGGAACTCAAGGAATCGCCCCAGTGACGACCGTGCTCATCGTCGACGACCAGCCGATGCAACGCTTCGGCTTCCGCATGCTCCTGGAGAGCCAGGACGACATGAGGGTGGTGGGAGAGGCCGGCAACGGCAGCGAGGCGGTCCGCATGACCGCCGAACTCCGCCCGGACGTCGCCCTGATGGACATCCGCATGCCGGGCCTCGACGGCATCGAGGCCACGCGCCGCATCGTGGCGGCGGGCGACCGCACCCGCGTCCTGATCCTCACCACGTTCGACCTCGACGAATACGCGTACGCGGGCCTGCGTGCGGGAGCCTCGGGTTTCCTCATCAAGGACGCCCTGCCGGAAGAGCTCCTCGCTGGTATCCGAGCGGTCGCCACGGGGGACGCGGTCGTGGCCCCGAGCCTGACCCGCCGCCTCCTCGACGCGTACGCCGATCATCTGCCGACGGGGGCGGATTCGGATATCGACCCGTTCAGGGACCCGCGCCTGGCCACACTGACCGAAAGGGAGCGCGAGATCCTCACGGTCATCGGGCAGGGCTGGACGAACGCGGAGATTGCGGGCCGGCTGCACCTCGCGGAGTCGACGGTGAAAACGCACGTGGGCCGCATTCTCGCGAAGACGGGGGCGAGGGATCGGGTACAGGCCGTGATTCTGGCGTACGACACGAAATTGGTGCGGCCGGAGTAGGTGGTGGACGCGGTAGTTGTAATGGTCCTGAACGCAGAAAACCCCCGCACCCAGAGGGTGCGGGGGTTTCCCGTTAATAATAGTTCGGCGGCGTCCTACTCTCCCACAGGGTCCCCCCTGCA